>NZ_JBFBLC010000005.1:0-363014 GCF_040702505.1 Terrabacter sp. NPDC080008 | reverse complement strand
GGTCGCCCTCTCAGGCCGGCTACCCGTCGTCGCCTTGGTGAGCCATTACCTCACCAACAAGCTGATAGGCCGCGAGTCCATCCCAGACCGAAAAACTTTCCACACCATACGGATGCCCGTTGGTGTCATATCCGGTATTAGCTCCGGTTTCCCGGGGTTATCCCAGAGTCAGGGGCAGGTTACTCACGTGTTACTCACCCGTTCGCCACTGATCAGACCAAGCAAGCTTGATCGTCACCGTTCGACTTGCATGTGTTAAGCACGCCGCCAGCGTTCGTCCTGAGCCAGGATCAAACTCTCCGTTGATGTTCAAACACCCACCACGCGATAACGCAGCGAGCAAACTTTGAACCCATGAAGGGTCCGAAAACCTGACTGAAGTCGAACAACCAGCTCAAAAGAGTTGATCATTCAGTTTCAACCAAAGGATATTCGTCCAAAACCCGACACAACCACCCGAACGAGTGACCATGCCGCGCCTCGGGACGAGGTAATTGGCATCGATTTTTGACACGCTGTTGAGTTCTCAAGAATCGGACACACACCATCAACCACACCCACCAACGCGGGCCCGGCCTCCGGGGCAACCCTTCAAACTTACCCGCCTCAAGCTTGGGAGTCAAACCCGCGAACCAGCCTTCAGGCCGTCCAGGTCCAACCCGCTTGGTGTCAGCGGTTCCTGCTCGCTGAAGTTTACCGCGATCGCTCGCGGCCCTCCAGTCGTTCCCGCAGGCCCCGATGAGTCGAGACCTTCCGGGGCTGTCCGAGACACTACCGGACGAACCGGTGAGCTCTGGACTGCGGTGGTCAGCCCCGGGACCGGCCAGCTTCGCTCGGGTGATTTTCACCGCCGCGGTGGCGTCCGTTCCTCCCTGTCGGGCTGACGAAGAGAACAGTAGCCCGGCCACGCGTCATCCCCCAAATCGGGCCACAAGACGTGCTTCGCCGCCGGCTCGCGAGTCAGGAAACCCGGTCGATGACGATGGGCATCAGGTCCGGTCGAGAGCCCTCGGGCGCGATCGTGTAGCCACCGTCGAGTGCCTCGAGGGCCCGCGCGAACCTCTCTGGTTCGTCGGTGTGCAGCGTCATGAGCGGTTCTCCTCCACGCACCGTGGCGCCCGGCTTGTAGTGCAGCTCCACGCCGGCACCTGCCTGGACGACGTCCTCCTTGCGCGCCCGTCCGGCACCGAGCCGCCAGGCGGCCACGCCCACGGCGAGCGCATCGAGCTGCACGAGCACGCCGTCGGCGGGAGCCAGGACCTGGTGGGTCTCCTTCGCCCGCGGCAGGTCCGCATCGGGATCCCCTCCCTGGGCGCGGATCATCCGCCGCCACACGTCCATGGCGCGTCCGTCGGCGAGCACGTCGGCCGGGTCGACGTCGGAGCGACCGGCGCCGGCGACCATCTCGCGAGCGAGCGCGAGGGTGAGCTCCACGACGTCCTCGGGTCCCCCGCCTTCAAGCACCTCGACCGACTCACGCACCTCCAGGGCGTTGCCGGCGGTGAGGCCCAGCGGCGTCTCCATATTCGTCAGCAGCGCGACCGTGTGCACGCCCGCGTCCTTGCCGAGCCGCACCATGGTCTCCGCGAGCTCACGCGCCTGCCCGAGCTCCTTCATGAAGGCCCCCGAGCCGACCTTGACGTCGAGCACGAGCGAGCCGGTGCCCTCGGCGATCTTCTTGCTCATGATGGACGTCGCGATGAGGGGCACGCAGGACACGGTCCCCGTGACGTCGCGCAACGCATACAGCTTCTTGTCGGCGGGAGCCAGGCCCGAGCCCGCGGCGCAGATGACGGCCCCAACGTCCTCGAGCTGGCGCAGCATCTCCTCGTTGGAGAGGTTCGCCCGCCACCCGGGGATGGACTCCAGCTTGTCGAGCGTGCCCCCGGTGTGGCCGAGTCCGCGACCCGAGAGCTGCGGGACCGCGACGCCGCACGCGGCCACGATCGGTGCGAGCGGCAGCGTGATCTTGTCGCCCACCCCGCCCGTCGAGTGCTTGTCGCTCGTCGGGCGCGACAGCCCGGAGAAGTCGAGCCGCTCCCCCGAGCGGATCATCGCGTCGGCCCACCGCGCGATCTCGCGGGAGGTCATGCCGTTAAGGTAGATCGCCATCGCGAGGGAGGACATCTGCTCCTCGGCGACGACGCCCCGGGTGTAGGCGTCGATCACCCAGTCGATCTGGGCGTCCGAGAGCTCCTCCCTGTCGCGCTTGGCGGAAATGACGTCGACGGCATCGAAGGCTTCGCTCACGGGACCCATCATGTCGCAGCGCAGCCAGGCGCCCGCCACGGACCACGCCGACGCCGTTCAGCCCTCGGCGTGACGCAGGTCCTCGACCCCGAACGCCTGCGGCAGCACCGCCGTCATCGGCAGCACGCCCTCGGGGGTCATCAGCAGGCACTCCGGCCCGCCGTTCTCCCAGAGCAGCTGGCGGCACCGGCCGCAGGGCATCAGCGCCTGGCCGTCACCACCGACGCAGAAGACCGCTGTCAGGCGGCCTCCGCCGGTGGCGTGCAGCTCGGACACCATGCCGCACTCGGCGCACAGCGCGACGCCGTAGGCCGCGTTCTCGACGTTGCAGCCCGCCACGACCCGCCCGTCGTCGACGAGACCAGCGACCCCCACCCGGAAGTGGGAGTAGGGGGCGTACGCGCGCTCCATCAGCTCGACCGCCCGCCGGCGCAGCGCCTCCCAGTCGACCTCGCCGGCCGCGCCACGCGACGACCGAGCCAGGCGGTCCGCCTGGTCGGTCACGACGCCTCACCCTTGCGGTACACGGCACCGTCAGCGGCCGGCATACGCAAGCGCTGCGAGGCGAACGCGAGGACGAGGAGCGTGGCGACGTAGGGGGTCATGCCCGTGAACTCGTTGGGGACGGCGGGGGCAGAGAGGAACCAGCCGAGCGCGAGCACGCCCATGACGACCATGGGGACGCCGACGAACGGCTTGCCCTGCCGGCGACGCACCCACTGCCAGACGCCCCAGGCGACCAGCGCCACCGCGATCGGCAGCAGGTAGGCGCGCACCACGTCACCGCCACCGCGCAGCTGCACGGCGTCGGTGTAGCCGAAGAGGGCGGCGCCACCCGCGAGGCCGCCCGGCCGCCAGTTGCCGAAGATCATCGCGGCGAGGCCGATGAAGCCGCGGCCGCCGGTCTGGCCCTCGCGGTAGAGGTTGCTCGCCACGAGGACGAGGAAGCCGCCCGCGAGCCCCGCCAGGCCCCCGGAGATCAGGACGGCCAGGAACTTGTAGCGGTAGACGTTGACGCCGAGCGTCTCGGCAGCGACCGGGGACTCGCCGCACGAGCGCAGTCGCAGGCCGAAGGCCGTGCGCCACAGGATCCACCACGTGGCCACGAGCAGCAGCACGGCGATGATCGTCAGGACGTTGAGGTTGGTCGTGACTGCCCGCAGCACCGCAGCCAGGTCGGAGAGAAGCCACCAGTGCTTCTGCTCGAGGCTCAGGAGCGGGTCCGCGACACCGGGGACGGACAGGAACGGCAGCTGCTCGAGCGGAGGCGACTGCGTCGGGCCACCGCCGGGCAGACCGGTGAACGTGCGGACCGCGAGGTAGGCGCCGGCGCCCGCCCCGAGGAGGTTGATCGCGACGCCGGAGACGATGTGGTCGACACCGAACACGACGGTCGCGACGGCGTGGATGGCTCCCCCGACGACCCCGAGCAGGATCGCGCCGAAGATGCCGGCCCACGGGCCGTAGTGGTAGCCGAAGAAGGCCCCACCCCACGTGCCGAAGATCATCATGCCCTCGAGGCCGATGTTGACGACGCCCGCCCGCTCGCTCCAGAGGCCGCCGAGTCCGGCCAGGCCGATCGGCACGGCGAGGCCGATGGCGGCCATCACGGCGCCGGAGGAGTCGATGTCGTTGGCGCCGGTGATGACGCGCACGGTCGAGAGCACGAGCAGGGCGCCCACGACGATCGCGGCCCAGAACCAGCGGGGCCGGCCGGCGCGCTTGGCCACCGGCGCCGTGGCCGGTGCCGTCTCGGTCATGACGGAGGTGCTCATGCCAGGGCTCCTTCGGTCGGCGCGCCGGCTTGCCGGGCGAGCTCGCTGGCGACGCGACGCTGCTCGAGTCGGACGTTGGCGCGGCGCACGACCTCGTAGGCGATGACGACGGACAGCACGATGACTCCTTGGATGACGAGCACGAGCCGGTCGCTGACGCCGGCCGTGATCTGCAGGCCGTTGCCCTGCGCGTCGAGGTAGGACCACAGCAGCGCGGCGAAGGCGATGCCGACGGGGTTGTTGCGGCCGAGCAGGGCGATGGCGATGCCGGCGAAGCCGAGGCCCGCCTGCACCGTGTCGCCGTAGACGTAGTCCTGCCCGAAGAGGAGCGGCATGCCGACGAGGCCGGCGGCCGCGCCGGAGATCAGCATCGAGGTGAGCACCATCCGCTTGACCTTGACGCCGCTCGCGACGGCCGCCGACTCGGAGCGGCCGGTGGCGCGCAGGTCGAAGCCGAACCGGGTCTTGTTGATGACGAACCAGTAGAGGATGCCGACGAGGATCGCGAGCAGAACGAAGCCGTAGATCTTGCTCGGCGTGGCGATGATGCCGTCGAGCGAGATGCCGGGGACCCGGGAGTCCTCGGGCAGCGGCTTGGTGTTGGTCGCGTTGCTGCCCTGCACCCGTTCGGCGGTCTTGCCGAGCAGGAAAGCGACGAGGAAGGTCGCGATGGAGTTGAGCATGATCGTCGAGATCACCTCGGAGACGCCGCGCGTCACCTTCAGGACGCCAGCGATGCCGGCCCAGATCGCGCCGGACGCCATCGCCACGAGCAGCGCGACGATGATGTTGAGCCAGCCCGGGAGCCAGCCCTGGCCGGCGAAGAGGGCGGCGGCGAACGAGGCCACGCGGTACTGCCCGTCGACGCCGATGTTGAACAGGTTCATCCGGAAGCCGATCGCCACCGCGATGGCCGAGAGGTAGTAGACCGAGGCGCCGTTGATGATGTTGATGACCTGGCGCGGCAGCGGAGCCTTGAACAGCTGGGCCCACACGGCGCCGACGGGGTCGCCGGCGACGAGCAGGATGATGCTCGTCACGACCACCGCCACGACGATCGAGAGCAGCGGCGCCGCGATCGCCATCAGGATGCGGCGGGCGTCGAAGCGGGTGCTCATCGGGTCTCCCCCTCATCGGGCGTGCCCGTCGTGGGCACGTCGGTCGAGCCGTCGGGTGAGGGGCTGCCCACCGGTTGGGTCGTATGCGTGGTCGGCGTCGCCGCTGCAGGCGCAGCTGTGGTGTCGGCCGAGGTGTCCGACAGGTTGTCCGACGGGGTGTCGGACGAGGCGGCGGCCGGCGTGTCGGGCGTGGACTCCGCACCGGTCATGGCAGCACCGAGCTCCTCGCGCGTCACCACGTCGGGGTCGAACTCGCCGGAGAGGCTCCCGCGGAGGATGACCCGGATCGTGTCGGAGAGGCCCACGAGCTCCTCGAGGTCGGCCGAGATGAGCAGCACGCCGAGACCGTCGCGGCGGGCCGCCTTGATGTGGTCCCAGATCGCGGCCTGCGCGCCGACGTCGACACCGCGGGTCGGGTGCGCGGCCACGAGGACGCGCGGGTTGCGGCGCATCTCGCGCCCGATGATGAGCTTCTGCTGGTTGCCACCGGAGAGGGAGCCGGACGTCACGTCGATCGACGGCGTGCGCACGTCGAACTCCTTGACGATCGTCTCGGTCTCGCGCTTGGCGCCGGAGGCGTTGACGAGGATGCCGCCGGGGCCGGACACGTTGACCGACTCGGTCTGGTGGCCGAGGATCACGTTCTCCCACAGCGGGGCGTCGAGGAGCAGCCCGTGGCGGTGCCGGTCCTCGGGGATGTAGCCGATGCCCGCCTCGCGGATCTCGCGGACCTCCCAGTCGGAGATGTCGACGTCGCCGAGCCGGATGCGACCCGCCGAGGGCTCACGGATGCCCATGATGACCTCGACGAGCTCGGCCTGGCCGTTGCCCTCGACGCCGGCGATGCCGACGATCTCGCCCGCGTGGATTGTGAGGCTGATGTCGTCGAGCAGCGCCCGCCCGCCGGCCGGGTCGGCAAGCGAGATGTCCTCCACGGTCAGCACCGGCGTCTGCGTGACCGTCGACTCCTCCGTCGAGGGCGACGGCAGCTCGGAGCCGACCATGAGCTCGGCGAGCTGGTGCGGCGTGACGCCCGTCGGGTCGACCTCGGCGACGGTCGTGCCGCGCCGGATCACCGTGATGGCGTCGGCGACCTTGAGCACCTCGTCGAGCTTGTGCGAGATGAACACGACGGTCAGGCCCTCGGACTTCAGCTCCCGCAGGTTGTCGAAGAGCTCATCGACCTCCTGCGGCACCAGGACCGCGGTCGGCTCGTCGAGGATGATGATGCGCGCGCCGCGGTAGAGGACCTTGAGGATCTCGATGCGCTGGCGCGCCCCGACCCCCAGGTCGGCCACGAGCGCGTCGGGCGGGACCTCGAGGCCGTAGGCGTCGGAGATCTCGCGGATCTTCGCGCGGGCCCGGTCACCGATGCCGTGCAGCTTCTCGGCGCCGAGGACGACGTTCTCGAGGACGGTGAGGTTGTCGGCGAGCTGGAAGTGCTGGAAGACCATGCCGATGCCGGCCGCGATGGCGTCCGACGGGGAGCGCAGCTGGCGCACCTGCCCGTCGACCTCGATCGTGCCCTCGTCGGGCTGCTGGACCCCGTAGAGGATCTTCATGAGCGTCGACTTGCCGGCGCCGTTCTCGCCGACGACCGCGTGCACCGTGCCCCTGTCGACGGTGAGCGCGATGTCCTTGTTGGCCACGACACCGGGGAATCGCTTCGTGATGCCCTCCAGCCGGACGGCGGGGGCTCCGTGGTGTACGGCCCTCGGGGGCTCGCCGGGCTTGTCCCCGGTCACGGCCGCGTTGCTGACGATGACACACACTCCTCATGCGGGCCCGCCTCGGCGCGGGCGTCGATCGAGTATTGAACCAGCACCCCGGGCCCTGGCAAGGCCCCCGGTGCCGGAAGGACACCGGTGCGACCTGCGCAGGACTGCTCCGGGGGAAGCGACGGCCCGGACGACGCTGCACGCGCCGCCCGGGCCGTCCAGTGGGACGACGGCACGAGCCGCTCCCGCTGCGAGCTGTCAGGCGATCAGGACTTCGGGACCGTGATCTCGCCCGAGATGATCTTCTGCTTGTACTCGTCGAGCTTGCTCTTGATGTCGTCGATGTGGCCACCGGTGGTGGAGTAGTCGACGCCGCCGGCCTTGAGGTCGAAGACCTTGTTGCCGGCCTTGAAGGTGCCGTTCTTCACCTCGGTGATGAAGTCGAAGACACCGACGTCGACCTTCTTGATCATCGAGGTCAGGATGACGTCGCGGACGTCCGCCGGGGCCGTCTTGGCCTGGTCGGAGTCGACGCCGATGGCCCACTTGCCGGCCGCCTTGGCCGCCGTGAAGACACCGCCGCCGGAGCCGCCGGCCGCGTGGTAGACGACGTCGGCGCCACCCTGGTACATGCCGTCGGCCGCGGCCTTGCCCTTGTCGACCGAGTTGAAGCCGGAGAAGTCCGGCGGCTGCGTGAGGTACTTGACGTCGATCTTGATGTTCGGCTTGACCGCCTTGGCGCCGGCCTCGTAGCCGACCTCGAACTTCTTGATCAGGTCAGTCTGGACACCGCCGATGAAGCCGATGTGGTTCGTCTTGCTCTTGAGCGCAGCGGCCGCGCCGACAAGGAAGGAGCCCTGCTCCTCGGCGAACGTGATCTGGTCGACGTTCGAGCCGGCGGAGTCGGGCGAGGCGTCGTCGACGATGGCGAACTTTACGTCGGGGTTGGCCTTGGCGGTCTCCCCCACGGCCTTGGCGTACGCGAAGCCCACGGCCACGATGTTGTTGTAGCCGGCGTCGATCAGCGACTGGAGGCGGTCCTTGCGCGCGGACTCGGACTCGCCGGAGACCGCAGTGGCCTCCTTCGTGCTGGCACCGAGCTCGGCCTTCGCCTTGTCGAGGCCCGCGGCTGCGGCGTCGTTGAACGACTGGTCACCGCGACCACCCACGTCGTAGGCCATGCCGATCTTCAGCGTGCCGCCGCCGGCCGCGCCGGTCGATCCGCCCGTGCTGCCGGAGGAGGTCGTGTTGCCGGTGCTGCTGCCGCAGGCCGCGAGGCCGAGCGCTGCGGCGGCGACCACAGACGCGACCTTGGTTGCGTGACGCAAGAGGTGCTCCTTAGATGCGCGGGGCCGACGACGACATCGGCCCAGATAGCACGGAACTGTAGACCCCGCAGCAGCAGGATCTGAGCGGCTCCGGCCAAGTCGGCCGCAAGTGTTACCGATCCGCGACCGCGGTCAGTGGAGATACCCCGGTGAGGGTCGGCGTACCCGCCAGCTGCGCCGCCGCGGAGAAGACGACGCCGGCCAGGGTGCAGGCCCCGACCGGGATCGCGGCCTCGTCGACGACGAGGTCGCCCCGGTGCAGGTCGAAGGTCGGGCCGCCCGGCGTGCGCGTGCCCAGCCGTGCCATGGCTCCGGGGACGTGGGTGAGGTACCAAGCGAAGTCCTCGCCGCCGAGGGACTGCGGCGTCGGCGCGACGAAGCCGCCCGTCCCGGTGACCGCGGCGGTGAGCGCGTCGATGCACGAGGCGTCGTTGACGACGGGTGGCACTCCCTTGGTGATCGTGACATCGGCCCGGACGGCATACGGCTTGACGACGTCGTGCACGACGGACTCGAGGAGGCGCTCGACGCCCTCCCAGATGCCCGCGTCGAGCATGCGCAGCGTGCCGCCGACCTTGCCGGACGCCGGGATGACGTTGTGGGCGCCGCCCGAGTGGATCGAGCCCCAGACGAGAGCCGCTCCGGCGCGTGGGTCGAGACGGCGCGACAGCACGGCGGGCACGTCGGTGACGACCTTGGCGAGGGCGTACGTCAGGTCCTGGGTCAGGTGGGGGCGGGAGGTGTGTCCGCCACGGCCGGAGAGGGTCACCTCGATCTGGTCCGCGGCCGCCGTGACGGCTCCGACGCGAAGGCCCACCTGGCCGGCGTCGAGGCTCGGGTCGCAGTGCAGGGCGAAGATCCGGTCGACCCCGACCAGTCCGTCCTGGGCCACGACGTCCTCGGCGCCGCCGGGCATGAGCTCCTCGGCCGGCTGGAAGACGAGGCGGGCGGCCACCCCCGCGTCGACCAGCCGGTCCTCGACCTGCTTGAGCGCCAGGGCCGCCCCGATGAGCGCGGTGGTGTGGACGTCGTGCCCGCACGAGTGGCTGACGCCGTCGGTCTCGGACGCGAAGGGCAGACCGGTCTGCTCGCGAATGGGCAGCGCGTCGATGTCGGCGCGCAGGGCGATGCGGTGCACAGGGTCGGTGGCGCCCAGCTCGGCGACGAGGCCGGTGCCGCGCAGGCGGCGCACGCCGATGCCGGCCCGCTCGAGCCGCTCGGCGATGAGGGCGGTCGTGCGCACCTCGCCGCGGCCCAGCTCCGGGTGCGTGTGCAGGTCGCGCCGGATGGTGACCAGCTCGGGCACGTGCTCCTCGACGGTTCGGGCGATGGCCTCGAAGGGCAGCGAAGGAGTGCGGTCGGTCACGATCACAGGAGTCTAGCGAGAGGATGGGGCCGGTCCCCGCCCGCGGGGGCGCCGGCGGGGCCAGGAGGTCCGCCGCCACGGAGGGAGAGGTCAGGGGTGGAGCAGCAGGCAGACGTGCAGCCCGTGCATGCCACCGAGGCCGTGCGGCAGGTCGTGTCGGTCGTCGACCGCGCCCTGCCGTTCACCACCATGACGTGCGAGACGTCCGGGGCGACGGTGTGGTTCGGTGACGTGCTGGCGCACGTGCGGGCAGGCGCGGATCCGCTCGCCCCGTGGCGGGACGCGCTGCGCGGGCAGATGTCGGACCGTCACGGGGTGACGGTGCGGCCACACGTGCCGGCGGCCTTCGTGCTCCAGTGGGCGTGCGAGGTGGTTGCCACCCCGATGGCGTACGCAGCCGTGCTGGGTCCGTGGCTGCTCGTGCCCTCACCTGCCGGGCTGGGTCTCGAGCTGGCCCCCGGCCTGTATCCCGCGCGCATCGTCGTGGACCCGACGCGCGCTGGCCTGTCCGTGGACGAGGAGGCCGGGCGTCGTCTGGAACGGGCCCGGACGGCATACCTCGGCCTGGTCTCGGAGGTCGTGACGGCATACGCCCCCGGGGTGAAGATGAGCTCACGCCAGCGGTGGGGCGTCGTCGAGGACGTCTGGGCGACCTCGGTACGGCTCGCGCGCGGCGCTGCCGGCGAGAGCGTCGGGACGGAGCCGACGCGGGTGTCGTGCTGCTTCATCTACGCGCTGCCCGGGATGCGCGAGTGCGCAGCCTGCCCCCGCCACAACCGCCCGCGCACCTAGCTTCGACCCGGCGGACCGCCACCAACTTGCGTATGCCGTGATGTGCGTGCGTGACGACGGCCTGACTTGCCGGTCGTGGCGGTCCGTGGGTCCTGTGGATGGCCGCGGCCGGCGACCGCGACATCCCGGCAGCCTGTGGCCATGGACGTCACGACGGTGCTCGCGCAGTGCGGCGGCAGCGCCAGGTGGTCGCAGCTGCGGCCGGTAGTGCGCCGGCGAGCGCTGCGGCGTGACGCTGCCGCGAGGGCGCAAGCTGCGAGATCCGGCGCGGACCGGGGTGCATCGCCACTGGCGGGACCTCGCCGCTGACGAGATTGCCGACGGATGGGTGACGAGTCCCGCTCGCACCGTCATCGACTGCTGTCTCGACCTGCCTTTCGACGAGGCCCTTGCTGTGGCTGACTCCGCATGGCGGTCCGGGTTGTCACCGCTGGTCGTCCGAGATCTGGCGCTGCGGCTCCCGGCTCGGTCGCGGCGCAAGGTCGGCCGAGTGCTGCAGCACGTGGATCGCGGGTCCGCCAACCCCTTTGAGTCGGTGTTGCGTGCCCTCTGCCTGCAGGTGGACGGGCTCAGCGTAGTGACCCAGCACGTGGTCAAGGGACGCGGCTTCTTCGCGCAGGTCGACCTTGCGGACCGGTCACTGCGCATCGTCATCGAGGCAGAGGGCTTCGACAACCACGGCACCCGACCGGCGCTGAAACGCGACTGTCGGCGCTACACCGGGCTGGCGGCACGCGGATGGGTGGTGCTCCGCTTCACGTGGGACGAGGTGATGTTCGAGCCCGACTACGTCCTGGCCGCATTGGGCTCAACCGTAGCCGTGCGCCGACCTACCGCCACCAAAATCTCGAGGGTGTCGTAGCCGTGCTCGGTGCCCAGCCGCGGCGGAACTCGTGGCGGTCCGTCGGGCCGGGCACACGGCATACGGGCTCGGGTCAGAAGGTCTCGCGGGGCTGGTAGACGCCCCACACCTCGCGCAGCGCGTGCGCGACCTCGCCGCCGGTGGCGCGGGCGGCGAGCGCCTCCTTCATCGGGTAGAGGACGTTGTCGCTGCCGCGGGCGGCCTCCTGCAGCCGGGTGAGTGCGGCCTTGACGGCGTCGTCGTCGCGGTCGGCGCGCAGGGCCTCGAGCCGGGCGCGCTGGTCGGCCTCGATCGTCGGGTCGACGCGCAGCGGCTCGTAGCGCTCCTCCTGGTCGAGCGTGTACTTGTTGACGCCGACGACAGTGCGCTCGCCGTTGTCGATCTCGAGCTGGACGCGGTAGGCGGAGCGCTCGATCTCCGACTTCTGGAAGCCCTGCTCGATGGCGGCGACGGCGCCGCCCTTGTCCTCGACCTGCTGGATGAGGTCGAGCGCGGCGGCCTCGATCTCGTCGGTCATCGACTCGACGACGTACGAACCGGCAAACGGGTCAACGGTCTTCGTCACGTCGGTCTCGTAGGCGATGACCTGCTGGGTGCGCAGCGCGAGCCGCGCGGCCTTCTCGGTGGGCAGCGCGATGGCCTCGTCGAAGGAGTTGGTGTGCAGCGACTGGGTGCCGCCGAGGACGGCGCCGAGGCCCTGGAGGGCGACGCGGACGAGGTTGACCTCGGGCTGCTGGGCGGTCAGCTGCACGCCGGCAGTCTGGGTGTGGAAGCGCAGCATCATCGACTTGGGGTTCTCGGCGCCGAACTGCTCCTTCATGATCCGCGCCCAGATGCGGCGGGCCGCGCGGAACTTCGCGACCTCCTCGAGGAGGGTCGTGCGCGCGACGAAGAAGAAGGACAGGCGCGGCGCGAAGTCGTCGACAGCCAGCCCGGCGGCCTGGGCGGCGCGGACGTACTCCATGGCGTTGGCGAGGGTGAAGGCGATCTCCTGCACGGGCGTCGCACCGGCCTCGGCCATGTGGTAGCCGCTGATGGAGATGGTGTTCCAGCGCGGCATCTCCTTGTGGCAGTAGGCGAAGACGTCGGCGATGAGGCGCAGGGACTCGCGCGGCGGGTAGATGTAGGTGCCGCGGGCGATGTACTCCTTGAGCACGTCGTTCTGGATGGTGCCGGTGAGCTGCTCGCCGGAGACGCCCTGCTCCTCTGCGACGAGCTGGTAGAGCAGCAGCAACGTGGAGCCGGGCGCGTTGATCGTCATCGACGTGGAGATCTTGTCGAGCGGCAGGCCCTCGAACAGGGTGCGCATGTCGTCGAGGCTGTCGATGGCCACGCCCACCTTGCCGACCTCGCCGTGGGCGATCGGCTCGTCGGAGTCGTAGCCCATCTGTGTCGGCAGGTCGAAGGCGACCGAGAGGCCGCCGGTGCCGGCCTGGACGAGCTGGTGGTAGCGCTGGTTGCTCTCCTTGGCGGTGCCGAAGCCGGCGTACTGGCGCATCGTCCACGGGCGCCCGGTGTACATCGACGGGTAGACGCCGCGGGTGAAGGGGTAGCGACCGGGGGCGCCGAGCTTGGCGTCCGCGTCCCAGCCGGCGAGCGCCGACGCGTCGTAGACGGGCTCGATGGGCAGGTCGGACTCGGAGCGCGCGCCAGTGCTGTCAGCCATGCCGCCGAGCGTATCGGCGCGGGGCCCGGCCTTCGCCGCCCGTCGGCCGAACGTTGTCGATGTCACGTCACCGAGGGCGTATGCCGTGTGCCTCCATGGGGGCCGTTCGTGGCCTCTCGACGTGGCGGGACCCGCAAACCTTGGCCTCTCGACGGGGTGGGACCCGCGAAGATTGGCCTCTCGACGGTTCAGTCGGGGGTGGGGAGAGGGAGTGTGCGGGAGAGCTCGGCCTTGCGGTCCTCCCACTCCTGCTCGAGGGCACCCATCCGCTCGGAGAGAAACTCGAGGAAGGCGACCGAGAGCTGCAGCCGCTGTCCGGCGGCGGTCTCGACGCCGCCGACGGCCGGGACCCCGGCGCGCAGGCTCGCCTCGATCTGGGTCAGCAGCCGGTCGCGGGAGAGCATCGCGCCGTGCCAGGCGTCGGCCTGCACGACGTAGACGTCGCGGCGCGACCCGCGCTCGCGCTCCTTGCCGATGAGGTAGGTCTGCGTCAGGTAGCGCACCGCCCCAGATACGGCAGCAGGGCTGACGTCCAGCGCCTCGGTCAGCTCGACCGCCGTCATCCGGCCGTCGTCGTCGGCGAGCAGCTGCGCGAAGACCCGGGAGGCGAGCCGCGGCATACCGGCGTCGGTGAGGGTGTCGCCGAGGCGCTCGACGTACGCCGAGACCGCCTGCTCGTCGCGCTGGGTGGGCAGGGTCGCCGTCACTGGTCCTCCTCCGTCGTCTGCGCCGACCTTAGCCTCTCATAACGTTCAGTAAATCGTGAATCTTGTGTACCGTCGATTCATGACCTCCACGATCCAGGTCCACGAGCTCCGCAAGACCTTCGGCCACACCGTCGCCCTCGACGGGCTCGACCTCGAGGTGTCGGCCGGCGAGATCCACGGCTTCCTCGGACCGAACGGCGCCGGCAAGTCGACGACCCTTCGCATCCTCCTCGGCCTCATCCGCTCCGACAGCGGCAGCGCCACCCTGCTCGGCGGCGACCCGTGGCGCGACGTCGAGACGCTCCACCGCCGCCTCGCCTACGTCCCCGGCGACGTCGCCCTGTGGCCCAACCTCACGGGCGGTGAGGTCATCGACCTCCTGGCCAAGCTGCGCGGCGGCATCGACGAGCAACGCCGTGCCGACATGATCGCCCGGTTCGACCTCGACCCGACCAAGAAGGGCCGGTCCTACTCCAAGGGCAACCGGCAGAAGGTGGCCCTCGTCGCCGCGCTCTGCTCGGACGTCGAGCTGCTGCTGCTCGACGAGCCGACCTCGGGGCTCGACCCGCTGATGGAGGCCGCCTTCAAGGACGCCGTCCGCGAGTTCCGCTCCGGCGGCGGCACGGTGCTGCTCTCGAGCCACATCCTCAGCGAGGTGGAGTCGGTCTGCGACCGCGTCAGCATCATCCGCGAGGGTCGCAACGTCGAGTCGGGCACCCTGGCCCAGCTGCGTCACCTCTCGCGCACCATGGTGGAGGCGACGCTCCAGCACCCGGTGCCGGCCGCGGAGGTCGCCGCCGTGGCCGGTGTCGAGGACGTCGTCGTGTCGGGCGCCAGCGTGCGCTGCTCGGTCGAGAGCGGCCACCTCGGTGAGGTGCTGGGGCTGCTCGGCCGTCACGGCATCGAGTCGCTGACCAGCGCCCCGCCGACGCTGGAGGAGCTGTTCATGGAGCAGTACCGGCCCACCGCCGCCCGCCCGGACGGCCGCGGCATGCCGGCGTCCGCCGACACGAGCACGCCGACCGACTCCGCCGACTCCGCCGGCGCCGACCACAGCGAGGCGGCGCAACGATGAGCGCCGTCACCGGCACGGGTCCGCTCCTGCGGCTGGCGTCCCGACGTGACCGGGTGCTCGTCCCGGTCAGCGTCCTCGGGCTCGTCGCCTTCACGGCCGGGTCGGCCAAGGCGACCATCGACCTCTACCCCACCATCGCCTCGGCGCTCGCGATCTTCGCCCCGCTCCTGGACAACCCCGCGACGGTGGCGCTGTACGGTCCGGCGACGAGCCTGACCCTCGACTCGTTCGCGGTCTACAAGACGATCCTGCTCGGTGGCGTCTTCCTCTGCCTGCTCGCGTACATCGTCGTGCGCCGGCACACCCGCACCGAGGAGGAGGCCGGCCGGCTGGAGCTGCTCGGGGCAGGCGTGGTCCGGCGGGGAGCGCCCCTGACGGCCGCCGTGACGCTCGGGACCTTGGCGGTCCTCGCCACGGCCGTCCTCAGCGGCGCCTCCCTCGCCGGCCTCGGCCTCGACACCCGAGGATCGGTCGCCTTCGCCGTCTCGTGGGTCGTCATGGGGCTGACCTGGGTCGGCATCACGGCGGTCGCGGCCCAGCTGACCGAGACCACCCGGGGCACCGCGGCGATCTCGCTCGGAGCCCTCGGCGTCGCGTTCCTGCTGCGCGCGGTCGGCGACACCGCGGCGTCCGACAGCCCGTCCCGGTTCCTCATCTGGCTATCCCCTCTGGGGTGGGGCGAGCGGGTGTCTCCCTACGGCGCCAACGACTTCCGTCCACTGTGGCTGGGGCTGGCGGCCTACGTCCTGCTCGTCGGCGCGGCCTTCTGGCTGCGCGAGCGACGCGACCTCGGCGCGGGCCTGCTGCCGGCACGCGCCGGCCACGCACGCGGCTCCCTCGGCTCTGTCTCCGGCCTGACCCTCCGGCTGGCTCGCGGCACCCTCATCGGCTGGTCCGTGACGGCGGTGGTCCTCGGCCTCGTCGTCGGCTCCATCGCGACGAACGTCCAGTCGATCGACTCCTCCGGCTCGACCGGGGACATGCTGCGCGCACTCGCCAGGGCCCAGGGCAGCAACGCCTCGCTCGTCGACGTCTTCTTTGCGTCGGAGCTGCACATCGGGGCGTATGCCGTTGCGGCGCTGGGCATCTCGATCGTGACGCGGCTGCGCACCGAGGAGACCGCGATGCGCGCCGAGGCGCTCCTGGCCACCGGCGCCACGCGCACCCGGTGGGCCCTGTCCCACCTCGTGCTGGCGATCGTGTCGACGACCGCGGTCATGGGCGTCGTCGGGCTGCTGGCCGGTGTGGTCGCCGTCCGCACCGCGAAGGGCCCCACCGACCTGTCCGTCGGCGGCCTGGTGCTGGCAGCCCTCGTCACCGCGCCCGCCATGTGGGTGGCGGTGGCCGTGGCGCTGCTGCTCGTCGGGCTGGCGCCGCGGCTGACGGGCCTCGCCTGGGCCGTCCTCATCGTCTTCCTGCTGCTCGGCGAGCTCGTGCCCGTGCTGCAGTGGCCGGAGTGGATGACGAACCTCTCCCCCTTCGGTCACGTGCCGACGCTGCCCGTCGGCGAGGTGCGCTGGCTGCCGCTCGTCCTGCTGACGGTTGTCGCGGCGGCCGTGGCGGCGGCCGGGCTCATCGCGCTCCGCCGGCGCGACATCCCCGCCTGACGGCATACGCAGGCGGTGCGGCGCCGCCCGGCCCCGCGCGCTGCGACGGCGCGGCGCGTCGGGTGGATACGGTGTGCCCCATGACAGGCATACCGGGTCTCTGGGCCGTGATCCCCGCCGGCGGCTCGGGCACCCGGCTGTGGCCGATCTCGCGCCGCCACTCCCCCAAGTTCCTGCACGACCTGACCGGGTCGGGCCAGTCGCTGCTGCGGGCGACGTGGGACCGGCTCCAGCCGCTGGTCGAGGACCGGATGCTCGTCGTCACCGGCGTCGCCCACGAGGAGGCGGTGCGCCGCCAGCTGCCGATGCTCGGCTTCGACGCGGTCATCGGCGAGCCGTCGCCCCGGGACTCCATGCCGGCGATCGGGCTGGCCGCCGCGATCCTCGAGCGCCGCGACCCCGAGGCTGTCCTCGGCTCGTTCGCGGCCGACCACGTCGTCACCGAGCCGGAGAACTTCCGCCGTGCCGTGGGCGAGGCGGTCGTGCTCGCTCGTCGCGGCGAGCTCGTCACCATCGGCATCGAACCCACCGAGCCGGCGACCGGCTTCGGCTACATCCGTCTCGGCGAGCCGCTCGACGTCGTGGGTGCCCCGAGCGCGCACCGGGTCGACGAGTTCGTCGAGAAGCCCGACCGGGAGACGGCGACCCGCTACGTCGAGAGCGGCGACTACCGCTGGAACGCCGGCATGTTCGTCGTCGGAGCCACGACCCTGCTCGAGCTGCTCGGCCAGAACCACCCCGAGATGGTCGACCACCTGCGCACCATCGCGGGCGACCCGCAGCGGATGCGCGACCTGTGGCCGTCGCTGCAGAAGATCGCCATCGACCACGCCGTCGCCGAGCCCGCCGCGGCCGCCGGACGCGTCGCCGTCGTGCCCGCCTCGCTCGGGTGGGACGACGTCGGCGACTTCGCCTCCGTGACGCGGCTCGTCGGCGAGAGCGCCGACCTGCCCGGCATCACCGCCATCGGCCCCGCCGACGACATCATCAGCATCGACTCGACCGCCACGGTCGCGGCCGCCGGCCGGCTCGTCGCGCTC
Organism: Terrabacter sp. NPDC080008; assembly: GCF_040702505.1. Classification (NCBI taxonomy): domain Bacteria; kingdom Bacillati; phylum Actinomycetota; class Actinomycetes; order Micrococcales; family Intrasporangiaceae; genus Terrabacter; species Terrabacter sp. NPDC080008. Next base: position 345,710 of record NZ_JBFBLC010000005.1, on the reverse strand, counting down.
ATCGGGGTCGACGACCTCGTCGTCATCGACACCCAGGACGCCCTGCTCATCACGCGCCCCGAGCGCGCGCAGGAGGTCAAGAAGGTCGTCGAGGCCCTGACCGCACAGGGCCGCACCGAGCTGACCTGACCGACTGCACCCCTCGAAGGCCGTATGCCGTCCGGCTGCCTCAGTCGCCGGTCGTCGGCACCCCGGTCTGCTCGCGGACGAACGTCCAGAAGCGATCGACCTGCTCCGGTGTCTCGACCCCGACCGGTGCGTAGTGCGTGGGCCGGCGCCGCCGGTCGTGCCAGAAGCCGCCGGTGCCGATCGCGTCGCCCGTGGCGGCGAGCCACACAGCGGTGTCGGAGCCGGAGGCCGCGTCGCGCAGCAGCGGCCGGGTGAGCGCGGCGAACCGCGGCAGCGAGTCGGTGACGCCGGGGGTGTCGGCCCAGCCGGGGTGCATCGCGTGCGCCGCGATGCTCCTGGCAGCCAGGTCGTCGGCCCACAACCGAGTCAGGACCAGTTGCATGCGCTTGGTGCGGGCGTAGGCCGTCACCCCCGAGTAGTCGCCCGAGGCGTACTCCGGGTCGTCGACGGCGAGGCGCTGGCCGTAGGCGCCGCCGGAGGTCACGACGACGACGCGACCACCGGCGAGAACGTCGCGGAGGCCGTAGGTGAGTACGTGCGGGCCGAGCACGTGGGTGGCGAGGGTGAGCTCGTGACCCTCCGGCGTCGTCGTGCGCCGCGGCGGCAGCACCCCGGCGTTGTGCACGACGGCGTGCAGCCTCGGCACCTCACTCGCAAAGTCGCGCGCGAACTGCGCGGTCGCCGCGAGGTCGCTGATGTCGGCGACGTGCGTGCGCACGTGGGCGAGGGGCTGCTCACGCAACAGGTCGGACCGGGCCCGGTCGAGCCGGCCCGCGTCCCGACCTGTCAGGTGCACGACCGCGCCGAGGCGCGCCAGCCCTCGGGCGGACGCCAGGCCGAGGCCGCCGCTCGCGCCGGTGACGAGCACGTGGCGACCGGCGAGCGCTCCCGGCTCCGGGTCGGCCGGCCACCAGGCGCGGCGCACCGCGGGGCCGATCTTCGTGTAGCCGAGCACCAGGGACTTGTCCATCACCCAGTCGAGGGCGGACGCGACTTCCGGGAGCACCATGGCGCTCACCCTAGGCGCCCCCCACCTCCCCCCTCCGCGCCCGTCCGAGACTGCCCAGGTCGAGGAGGCCACGGCGACAAGGACGCCCGGCTGACGGCATACGTGCTCATTCGTCCCCGTCGTCGAGGGTTGTTGTTGACATTGTCACAAGGGGCCCTCTACCAGCGGGTAGGAATTTGGGTGCGGAAACCGCAGGGATAAAGTGCGCAGGTGGCCACCAACACTCTCCCAGCGACGGGAACTCCTCGACCTGCGTCGGCACGCCGCACCACCGTGTTCATGAAGCTGCTCATGGCCACCTCGGGTGCGCTGTTCGTGCTCTACGTACTCCTGCACATGTACGGCAACCTCAAGATCTTCGGCGGCACGCAGGCGTTCGACGAGTACGCCCTGCACCTGCGCACGATGCTGATGCCGATCCTGCCCTTCGGCGGTTTCCTCTGGATCTTCCGCGTCGTGCTCGTCGTCGCTCTCTTCGCCCACGCGTACGCCGCCTTCTGGCTCTGGAGCCGCGCCAACGGCGCCCGCACCAACCGCTACGTCGCCAAGCAGGCGGCTGTGGCGACGCTGCGCAGCAGGGCCATGCGCTGGGGCGGCGTCGCCCTGCTGCTCTTCCTCGTGTGGCACCTGCTGCAGTTCACGATCCTCAAGATCAACGTCGGCAACGAGGCCGCCGGCGACAGCGCCGGCAAGCTCGTCATCTCGAGCTTCCAGGTGTGGTGGGTCGTCCTCATCTACATCCTCGCGCTGGTCGCGCTCGGCCTGCACCTGTGGCACGGCGTCTGGAGCGGCGCCCAGACGCTCGGCTGGACGAGCAGCACCAAGGCGCGACGCGCCGCCAAGACGACCGGCCTGGTCATCGCGCTCGTCGTCAGCGTGGGCTTCGCGATCCCGCCGCTCGCCATCCTCTTCGGAATCGTCAAGGGAAGCTGATCCATGACCGACACCCAGGCAGCCACCGCATCGACCCTGGCGCCCGACGCTCCCGCCGCGCCCGCCGCCCCCGAGGCTCCCGGCGTCGTCCACGGCCTCTACACCGAGGGCTCGGCCCTCGCCGACAGCAAGTCCCCGGCCGGCCCGATCGAGTCGCGCTGGGACAAGCGCAAGTTCGAGGCGGCCCTCGTCAACCCGGCCAACCGCCGCAAGCTCACGGTGATCATCGTCGGCACCGGCCTCGCCGGTGGCGCGGCCGCCGCGACGCTCGGTGAGGCCGGCTACCACGTGAAGTCCTTCTGCTACCAGGACTCCCCGCGCCGCGCGCACTCGATCGCCGCGCAGGGTGGCATCAACGCCGCCAAGAACTACAAGGAGGACGGCGACTCCGTCTACCGCCTCTTCTACGACACCGTGAAGGGCGGCGACTACCGCTCGCGCGAGTCGAACGTCTACCGCCTGGCCGAGGTCAGCGCCAACATCATCGACCAGTGCGTCGCGCAGGGCGTGCCCTTCGCCCGCGAGTACGGCGGCCTGCTCGACAACCGCTCCTTCGGCGGCGTGCAGGTCTCGCGCACCTTCTACGCCCGTGGCCAGACGGGCCAGCAGCTGCTCATCGGCGCCTACCAGGCGCTCGAGCGGCAGGTCGCGGCCGGCACGGTCGAGACCTTCACCCGCCACGAGATGCTCGAGCTGATCGTCGTCGACGGCAAGGCCCGCGGCATCATCGCCCGCGACCTCGTCACCGGCGAGATCGAGACGCACCTGGCCGACGCGGTCGTGCTCGCGAGCGGTGGCTACGGCAACGTCTTCTTCCTGTCGACCAACGCGATGGGCAGCAACGTCACGGCCACCTGGCGCGCGCACCGCAAGGGCGCCTACTTCGCCAACCCGTGCTACACGCAGATCCACCCGACCTGCATCCCCGTCGCCGGCGAGCACCAGAGCAAGCTGACGCTGATGTCGGAGTCGCTGCGCAACGACGGACGCATCTGGGTGCCCAAGCGCGCCGAGGACTGCGACAAGGACCCGCGCGAGATCCCCGAGGAGGACCGCGACTACTACCTGGAGCGGATCTACCCCTCCTTCGGCAACCTCGTGCCCCGCGACATCGCCAGCCGCCAGGCCAAGAACGTCTGCGACGAGGGCCGCGGAGTCGGCCCGAAGGTCGGCGACTTCCGCCGCGGCGTCTACCTCGACTTCAGCGAGGCGCTGGAGCGGATGAGCGCCGAGGCCGTCGCGGAGAAGTACGGCAACCTCTTCGACATGTACCAGCGGATCACGGGCGAGAGCCCCTACGAGGTGCCGATGCGCATCTACCCCGCGGTGCACTACACGATGGGCGGCCTGTGGGTCGACTACGACCTGCAGTCCACGATCCCGGGCCTGTTCGTCGCGGGTGAGGCCAACTTCTCCGACCACGGCGCCAACCGCCTCGGCGCGAGCGCGCTCATGCAGGGGCTCGCCGACGGCTACTTCGTCCTGCCGAACACGATTCGCGACTACCTCGCCAAGGGCCCGTTCCCGAAGATCGACGAGTCCCACGAGGCCGTCGCCGAGGCCCGCGCCTCCGTGGACTCCCGCGTCGAGAAGCTGCTGTCGATCAACGGCGACCGCTCGGTCGACTCCTTCCACCGCGAGCTCGGCAACATCATGTGGGAGTACTGCGGCATGGAGCGCTCCGAGGAGGGGCTGCTCAAGGCGATCGACCTGATCCGTGCCCTGCGTGACGAGTTCTGGCGCAACGTCCGGGTGCTCGGTGCTGCCGACACGCTCAACCAGAGCCTCGAGAAGGCCAGCCGCGTGGCCGACTTCCTCGAGCTCGGTGAGCTGATGTGCATCGACGCCCTCCACCGCCGCGAGTCGTGCGGCGGCCACTTCCGCGCCGAGTCCCAGACCGAGGACGGCGAGGCGCTGCGTCACGACGACGAGTTCGCCTACGTCGCCGCCTGGGAGTGGAGCGGCCAGGACGGCACGCCGGTCCTGCACAAGGAAGACCTCGTCTACGAATTCGTCGAGCTGAAGCAGCGGAGCTACAAGTGAATCTGACTCTCAAGATCTGGCGCCAGGCCGGCCCCAGGGCCAAGGGCGACATGGTGACCTACCAGGTCAGCGACATCTCCGAGGACATGAGCTTCCTCGAGATGCTCGACATCCTCAACGAGCAGCTCAACGCCCGCGGCGAGGAGCCGGTCGCGTTCGACTCCGACTGCCGCGAGGGCATCTGCGGCATGTGCGGCCTGATGATCTCCGGCCGGGCGCACGGGCCCGAGGTGACCACGACGTGCCAGCTGCACATGCGCAGCTTCAACGACGGTGACGAGATCACCGTCGAGCCGTGGCGCGCCGACGCCTTCCCGGTCATCAAGGACCTCGTCGTCGACCGTTCGTCGTTCGACCGGATCATCCAGGCCGGCGGCTTCATCAGCGCCAACACCGGCGCGGCGCCCGAGGCGCACTCCGTGCCGGTGCCCAAGCCGAACGCCGACCGCTCCTTCATGGCGGCCGCGTGCATCAGCTGCGGCGCCTGCGTCGCGGCCTGCCCCAACGCGTCGGCGATGCTCTTCACCGGCGCCAAGATCACGCACCTCGGCGAGCTGCCCCAGGGCCAGCCGGAGCGCGAGGCCCGCGTGGTCAGCATGGTCAACCAGCACGACCACGAGGGCTTCGGCGGCTGCACCAACATCGGCGCCTGCGCCGACGCGTGCCCCAAGGAGATCCCGCTCGACGTGATCAGCCAGCTCAACCGGGACCTGCGCACCGCGCTGATGCACGGCGAGTGACCGTGTGCGTGATGCCCGGCGAGTGAGTCCGGGCGGCGATCCCCTGCGAGGGGTCGCACCCGAAGGCCCGGACGGTGCGCAGGCACCGCCCGGGCCTTCGCCGTTCCGGCCGTGACCACGCCGCCCATTCGGTACATTCCGAGCCATGGGGGACGCCCGCGACGCCGTCGGGCCTGCCGGAGCCGGCCGGATCGGGTCGATCGACGGGCTGCGCGCCGCCGCCTTCCTGGCGGTCTTCGCCTTCCACACGTGGGAGTTCGCGGGCCACCCCTCGATCCCCGTCGTCTCGTTCGTGATCGGCCAGAACATCCGGCCGGACTTCTTCGTCGTGCTCACCGGCTTCGTGCTCTTCCTGCCCTTCGCCCGCGACGAGCGCCGCCTCGGCCGGCTCGCGGCCGGTCCGTGGCTGCGCCGGCGGCTGCGCCGGATCGTCGTGCCGTACTACGTGGCGCTGGCCTTCGCCGTGCTGCTCCCCCAGGCCCTGGTGGCCCTGACCCGCCTGGCGGGCCGGCCCTCGTCGTGGCAGCCGGTGCCGGGCCTCGGCGCCTGGGTGAGCCACCTGACGTTCACGCACCTGCTATTCCGGGACTGGTGGGGCTCGATCAACGGCAGCCTCTGGACGATGTCGCTCGAGATGCAGCTCTACCTGCTCTTCCCCCTCCTGGTCCTCGCGGTCTCCCGGTGGGGGCTGCGCGCGCTGGCGGGCGCCGTCGTCGTCTCGGTCCTCTTCCGCATCGGGGTGGCTCTCGTGGTGGCCGGTCCGGCCTTTCCCGACCAGTTCCCGTGGGCCGCATCGGGCCTCGGCCGGCTGATGGAGCTCGCTGCGGGGATGGCCGCCGCGGAGGTGGTGTTTCGGCACGGCTGGCGCCCCCGGCGGAGCGCCACGGCGGCGCTGGTCCTCGCGATGGGCGGGCTGTTCACGCTCGCGTCCTGGGCCGCCGCCACCGACCCCGTCGTGCCGGTGCGGGAGCTGGCCCTCGGCGGCCTCTTCGGCAGCCTCGTCGTGCTGGCCTCGACGGTCGGAGCGGTGACCCGCTTGTTCGCCTGGCGACCCCTGGCCGTCCTCGGTCTGCGCGCCTACAGCCTCTTCCTCGTGCACCAGCCGCTCGCGTGGTACGTCAGCCGGGGCCTGCGCACGTTCGCCGGTGTCGACGACGGCCCGCTGATGCTCCTGCTCCTCTGGTCCGTGGGCCTGGCCGTCGTCCTCGCCGTCGGCCTGGTGTTCTTCCGCGTCGTCGAGCGCCCCTGCATCGCGTGGGCCAAGCGCCTGCCCGTGACGGCGGCCCCGGCCACCGGCGCCCAGGACGAGAGCGTCCTGGGCGGGAGTGGCGCGGCGCCCGTGTCCGACCCGGCTCACTAGGGTGGGCGCCGTGTCACGCCGCTCCGCCCCAGCCTCCCGCTCGCGCGCCTCGCTCGCGCCGCGCACCTGGTCCGCCGGTCTCGCGCTCGGGCTGGCGCTGACGACTGCGTATGCCGTCCCGCCGGCCTCCGCGACCGCCGCAGAGGCCGCGCTGCGGCCGGCAGCCGGGGCAGTCTCGCCCGCCGTGACCGGTCCCGTGTGCCAGCCGTGGCAGACGCAGCAGGCGGTCCCTCGCGGGGTCTCCCTGAAGCCGCGGGTCTTCCCCACGCCCGAGCCCGTCGCGACCTCCTCCGGCGCCGGGACGACCGTCGTCTGCCGCAACGCCCCTCCGGTGCCGTTCACGCATCCGGCGTGGGACCCGGCCACCGTCGTCGGCGGCTCGGCCCTCGGCGAGAGCGGCGTCATCACCGACCGGCAGACCGGCGTCCCCGAGCCGCCCGCGGTCTACGACGTCTCCTACGTCCTCGCCGACCTCGACAGCGGCGAGATCCTCGCGGCCAAGTCGCCGCACGCGTGGCTGCGCCCGGCCAGCACCCTCAAGACCCTGACGGCGCTGACGTTGATGCCCCTCCTCGACCCCAAGCAGGTCGTCGTCGCGGGGCCGGACGCCCAGGATGCGGCCGGGTCACGCGTCGGCATCCTCGCCGGCAACCGTTACCCGGTGTCGAGCCTGTTCGACGCGATGCTGATGTTCTCCGCCAACGACGCCGTCTACGCCCTGGCCGACGCCGCCGGCGGCTACGACCGCACGGTGTCGCTGATGAACCAGGAGGCGGCGCGCATCGGGGCCCACGACACCCTGACCGTCGACCCGAGCGGCCTCGACGACGGCGACCAGCGCTCGAGCGCCTACGACCTGGCGCTCATCGGGCGCGACGCCATGCGGCTGCCGCAGTTCCGGTCCACGATCGTCAAGCGCGATGCCGTCTTCCCCGGCGGCAAGGACAAGAGCGGGAAGGTCTGGCCGGCCTTCCACGTCTACAACATCAACGAGCTGCTGGCGCACTACCCCGGCACCATCGGCATCAAGCCGGGGCGCACCGACCGCGCTCAGCACACCTTCATCGGCGCGGCGACCAGAGACGGCCGCACCCTCCTGGTCAGCCAGATGGGCAGCGTCACCGGCTCGTGGGAGCCGACGGCCGCGCTGCTCGACTGGGGCTTCGCGCACGCGGACCAGCTGCGGCCGGTCGGGCAGCTCGTCGAGCCGGGACAGGCGCCGGCCCCCACTGCGGTCGTGCTCCCCCGCCTCCCCACGAACGGCGCCGGAGCGGCCGGCTCTGGCGGGTCGTCGCAGGGCCGGGCCGGTGGCGCCGACACGGGGACGCCCACCCCCGCCGACGACCTCGCCGGGCTTGCGGACGCCCGCTCGGTCGGCGCCCTGCTCGTGCCTGCCGGGGCAGGAGCCGTCGTCACCCTGGGTCTCGCCGTCCTCGTCGTGCTGCACCGGCGTCGGCCGCGCCTGCACCGGCGTCGGCCGCGCCTGCGCCGGCGTCGGTCACGCCTGCGCCGCTGACCCGCGGGGCGCTTCGAGGACCCGGACGGCTCAGCGGCGGCGCAGCCGGCGCACGCCCTCCAGCACGCTCGCCGCCGCCGCCCCGACGAGGACGCCGGCGGCGACGCTGACCCGGTCCACGCGGCGGGTGACTGCCGGTGCGGGGACCGCGCGGGGCGTCGCGACGGGCGCGGCGGCATACGGCACCAGGCTCGTGTCGGCGTCGGGCGGCAAAGGTGCGACGAACGCGGGACGCAGCGCCTGCGAGATCGCGGAGCGGCCGGTGTCGTCGCCGAGCCGGCTCAGGTCGACGTCGCCGACGACCCAGGCGGCGGACAGGAGGATCACCTTCGACATGAGGTTGAGCCAGAAGAGGAGGCCGACCGACACGGCGACGGCCCCGAGCAGCGGGTTGCCGGTCGCGTGGCCGATGAGGAAGCCGCCGAAGAGCTTGAGGACGGTCAGGACGGTCGCACCGACGACGGCGCCCTGGCGCACGTCGCGCATCGGGAGCGGGGCGCCCGAGAGCATCCGGAGCAGGACGACGAGGATGAGGGTGTCGAAGACGACCCCCACGACCAGGCCCACCAGCCCCACGAGCGGTCCGTTGCCCGCCAGTCCGATCCAGCCGGCGACCCGCTGGGCCAGACCGCCGATGACGCTCGTCAGGATCGCCGAGACGGCGATGGCCAGGCCCATGGTGACGAGGACGAAGAGGTCGCGCGCCTTGGTGCGCACGGCGCTGCCGATGGAGGCCTCGAGGCCGAAGATGCCGCGGATGCCGGTGCGCAGGGCCCCGACCCAGCCGAGTCCGGCGAGCAGCAGCGTGACGAACGAGATGATGCCGGTCAGGGTCAGCGTGAGGCTCGTCGGCGCCTGGACGCTGATGATGCCTTCCGGGTGGTCGGGGGTCTTGACCATGCCCGGCAGGGTCGTGTTGAGGTAGTCGGCGATGGCCGTGACGAGGTCGGGCCGGCCCTGGAGCACGAAGCCGAAGATCGCGAAGGCCAGGGCCAGCGCGGGGAAGATCGAGAAGAAGGCGAAGTAGCCGACGCCGGCGGCCAGCAGGTCACCGTTCGACTCGCCGTAGCGGGTCCAGGCCCGGTAGGGGCGGGTTGCCTTGAGCCGCTCGAGGAGCGGCTGCAGCGGCGGCACGGGTCAGGCTCCGGAGAGCGCGAACTCGTGCACGGGACGCCAGACGCTGTCGTCTCCGAGCTCGTAGAGGTGGAAGGAGCCGACCTTGAAGGCGACCGAGTAGTCGGCGAGGTCGTCGAACGCCTTGTCGAGGGCGTCCGCCGGCACGTTGTGCGCCACCGTCACGTGCGGGTGGTAGTAGAACTCGAGGTCACGGTGGATCGGGCCCGAGCGCAGCGCCACCTCGAGTGCCTCGCAGTTGGAGACGCCGCGGGCCACCTGGATGAACACGACGTCCGACAGCGGCCGGAACGTGCCGGTGCCGCGCAGCACGACCGAGAAGGGCGACTGCGCCGACGCGACGTCGGAGCAGTGGCTGCGGAAGGCGGCGTACGCCTCCTCGTCCACCTCGGTCGGTGGCAGCAGGGTGATGTGCGCGGGGATCTGCCAGGCCGCCGGGTCGCCGAAGTCGTCACGGCGCTGCTGAAGGTACTCGCCGTGCGGGGCCGGGATGGGGATCGAGACGCCGATCGTCGTCGGGCGCGGGGCAGTCACACCCCCGACCGTACCGAACCGCGCTGTCGCCGGCGGCACGGGGCTCGGCGGCACGGTGCCTCTGGCGCTCAGGAGCGGCTGGCTGAGCCGAGCAGGCCCACCTTGTCGTAGACGCGGCGCACCGTCGCCTCGGCCACCGCGCGGGCGCGCTCGGCGCCGTCGTCGAGGATCCGGTCGAGCTCGGCGGGGTCGTCCATGAGCTCGAGCGTGCGCGTGCGGAAGGGGGTGACCGCGTCGACGACGACCTCGGCGACGTCCTTCTTGAGGTCGCCGTAGCCCTTGCCGGCGTACTGCTCCTCGAGAAGTGCGACCGGCGTGCCCGTCAGGGCCGAGTGGATCGAGAGGAGGTTGGACACCCCCGGCTTGTTCTCCTCGTCGAAGCGGATCTCGCGCTCGGTGTCGGTGACGGCCGAGCGGATCTTCTTGGCGATCCGCGACGGCTCGTCGAGCAGGCTCACGAGCCCCGCGTCGGACGCAGCCGACTTGCTCATCTTGGCGGTCGGCTCCTGCAGGTCCTGGATCCTGGCGGTCGCCTTCATGATGTGCGGCTCGGGCACGACGAGCGTGTCGCCGAAGCGCTGGTTGAAGCGGCCCGCGAGGTCACGGGAGAGCTCGAGGTGCTGGCGCTGGTCCTCGCCGACCGGCACGACGTTCGCGTCGTAGATGAGGATGTCGGCGGCCTGCAGCACCGGATAGGTGAAGAGGCCCACGTTCGTGTTGGTGCCCTTGGCCGACTTGTCCTTGAACTGGGTCATGCGGCTGGCCTCGCCGAAGCCGGTGAGCGTGCCGAGGACCCAGTAGAGCTCGGTGTGCTGGGCGACGTGGCTCTGCACGAAGAGCGTGGAGCGGGCCGGGTCCACGCCACCGGCGATGTACTGGGCAGCCGTGATGCGGGTGCGCCGGCGCAGCACCTCCGGCTCGGGGGCGACGGTCAGGGCGTGCAGGTCGGCGACGAAGTAGAAGGCGTCGTGGGTCTCCTGCAGGCGCACCCACTCGACGAGGGCACCGATGTAGTTGCCGAGGTGGAGCGAGTCGCTCGTCGGCTGCATGCCGGAGAGGCTGCGCGGCGTCGTGGTCGAGGGGGAGGGCGTCGAGGACATGGGTGCATTCTGGCCCATGCGCTGACGCCTCCCCCAAACCGGTCCGGGCGGCGGGCGGCCGCTCAGGCCTCCGGCAGGGCGTAGTCGACGACGACCGGGGCGTGGTCGCTCCACCGCTCCGCGTAGGTCGGCGCCCGGCCGACGAACGCCGCGGTGGCGGTGGCGGCGAGCCGGCTCGTCGCGAGCTGGTAGTCGATGCGCCAGCCGGCGTCGTTGTCGAAGGCCTTGCCGCGCCATGACCACCAGGAGTAGGGGCCGGTGACGTCGCCGGCGAGCTGCCGCTGCACGTCGACCCACCGCCTGTCGGCGAACCAGTCGTCGAGGACGGCTCGCTCCTCCGGCAGGAAGCCGGCCTTCTTGAGGTTGCCCTTCCAGTTCTTGAGGTCCGCCTCGCAGTGCGCGATGTTGAGGTCGCCCGTGACGAGCACGAGCTCGTCCGCGTCGGCAGCCCGCCGCATCCGGCGGGTCATCGCGTCGAGGAACGCCATCTTGACCTCCTGGCGCTCGGTGCCCGCCTCGCCGGTGTGGACGTACGCCGACACGACCGTCAGCGGGCCCGCAGTCGTCTCGAGGTCGGCCTCGACCCACCGGCCCTCGTCGGCGAAGGCACCGTCGATGCCGACGCGGACGGCCGTGTGCGGCTCGCGCGTCACGACGGCGACGCCGGCACGGCCCTTGGCCGACCCCTCGGTGTGTGCGACCGACCAGTGCGCGAGGCCCGCATCGGCGAGCACCTTGGCGAGCTCGACGTCGCCGGCGCGGACCTCCTGGAGGCAGAGCACGTCGGGGCCCGCCTGCTGCAGCCACGGCACCATGCCCCGGCGGGCGGCGGCTCGGATCCCGTTGACGTTGGCGGTGACGACGCGCATGCGCTCGATTGTGCAGGTGGCGTGCGTGCGGTCGGGACCGCCCCGTCGGTTCGCTCGAACAACCCTGGTGGTATGCCGTCCGCTGCCTAGAATGCGACGTGCCTACCGACGCCCTCGCCCTCGCACCCGCCCTGCTGGCGGTCGTCCTCGTCGTGAGCGCCGTGGGCAAGCTCCGGTCACCAGAGGAGTCGGCGCGGGCTTTCCGCGACCTGCGGGTGCCGCAGCCCCTCGCGAACAGCCTTGTGGCGCAGTCGCTTCCGTGGGGGGAGCTGGTGCTCGCCGTGGGCATGGTGCTCGCCGGCAGCCTGGCCGCCGTGGTGGTGGACGCGGTGACGCTCCTGCTCTTCGCGGCATACCTCGTGCTCGTGGTGCGGGCGCTCGGCTTCGACGAGGACGTCGACTGCGCGTGCTTCGGCTCCCTGGCGCCGGGACGAGTCACCCGGCGGACGGTCGTGCGCAACGCGTGGCTCGTCGCGCTGGCGGCGATCGCCCTCGTCGCCGCGGCGAGCGGCGGCTCCGTCGTCGCGCGCGTGGCGGACGGGCGGCTGCCCTGGTGGTGGCTCCTCGGTGCCGCGGCGGCGGCCGTGACGACGGTGCTCGTCCTCGGGACCGGCCAGGCGGGGGCGGTCGGCGACGGAGGCACCGAGCACCTGGACGGCCAGGCCGTCGAGGAGGGCGACTACGTGCGGTCGCGCACCCCGGCGCTGCCGGTCACGCTCGGTGACGGCACCGAGACGGACCTGCGCGCGCTCAGCTCCGCCCGCGCGCAGCTGCTGCTCTTCGTCTCCGAGGGCTGCGGCAGCTGCGGCGGCGTCATCGCCGCGACTGCGCAGTGGGCCGCCGAGCTGCCCGAGCTCGACGTGCGTCACGTGCTCGAGGTGGTGCCAGGGGTCGGAACGCTCACCCGGGCCGAGGAACCGCGCAGCGTGCACGACCCGGCGCACCGGCTCTGGGACAGCTTCGGGGTGCGCGGCACGCCGTCGGCCGTGCTGCTCGGCGCCGACGGGCTGCTGGCCGGTGGTCCCGTCACCGGCGCTGAGCACGTGCCGGGGTTCGTCGCCGACATCCGCGCCGAGCTGCAGGCCGCGAGGGCCGATGCACAGACCGTCGTGCCCGGCCGCGGCTGAGAGGCAGTGCGCGAAAACGAAGCGGCGGCAACCGGTCCCGGTCGCCGCCGCTCGCGTCGTCTCCTGTTCCTGGCCCGTGACGCCCGTCAGGACGGGAGCGGGAAGATGTTCTGGACCTGGCAGCTGCCCTGGTTGGGACCGGGAGCCGACGGCGTGCTGCGCAGGCCACTGCTGATCGTGGTCGGCGCACCGACCGGTGCGCACGTGTTGCCGCCGAGGCAGTCGTAGCGCTGGTAGGTCAGGGTCATCTCGGCGTTCTGGCTGTTGCCGGTCGGCTTGGCACCGGTGTAGACGAGCACCTGCTGCGTCGAGGCATCCGGCGTGCAGAAGTAGTGCTCCGCCGGCGCCCCGCAGCTGACGGTCGTGCAGGAGCCGGAGCAGGTCGGGCCCGACCGCACCGAGGCGGCGAACGAGGTGACGGGGGTGCCGTTGACGGCGACGGCGGTGATGACGGTGATGCCGGTCGTCGGGTTGGGACCGACCGTGTTCACCGCGGTGAGCTCGAAGACGTAGCCCTTGAACGTGTCGGTGGAGCCGCCGGGCAGCTTGCACGCCCCACCGGTGAAGGAGAGCGGTCCCGCTGAGGCGGCGACGGTGGGCGCTGCGCCCGCCACGACGACCGCCGGGACGGCCCACGCCGCGCCCTTGACGACCGACCGCCGGCTCGGTGACGCGGCCCTCGGAGGCGCCGTGCCGGCGCCGTGGATCTGTGACATTGATGTTCCCCCACTCGATGACGAAGAACCCCCAGTGCTTCGTCAAGGTAGTCCTCTTCGACGCCTCTGGTACCGGATTCGCACACCTTGGACGGGTGTCCGCCGATCAGTCCGTCGAGATGTCGGCGATGCCCCTTTTTGGCCGCTGACCTGCGACGATGACGCGTTGCCGGGCCAGGTCGAGGACGGCTGCACGGACCAGCTCGACGAGGTCTCCCGACGGTGGCTCGCCGAGGCTCTCCCGCAGCTCCCGGGCCAGGCGCGCGAGTGTCGTGCCGGGGGTGACGAGGCGCAGCACCTCCGCGCCGAGCGGGGAGAGGCGCACGACGTGGAAGCTCGGGCCGAGCCCGACCATGACGACGGTGCCCTGCTCGGTCGAGACCTGATCGACGACGCGACCCGTCCGCAGCTCGGTGTCCTCCCGCAGATCGTCCTCGCGCGGCGGCTCCCCGGGCAGCGCACCGTCGACGACCCCGCTACCCCCGGTCACGTCGCCCATCCCGTTCACCTCCTCCTCGCCAGCACGTCGGCGACGAGCGGCTCGAGGTCGACGGCGTCGTGGAAGCGCACGCGGCGCAGGCCACCGACCGACTCGATGAGGCGGGCCAGTCGCTGCAGCGGCCGGTCGAGACGCGCCAGTGAGGACGTCTCGGGCGCGAGCAGCACGAGCGCGTCGAGGGCGTCGACCGGCTCGACGAGGACGCCGGCTCCGGCCGGGAGGTCACGCCGCAGGACGACCAGGCCTGCGAGCCACGGCTGCACGGCGGGGGCGGCCAGCGACAGCTGCGCCGGTGCCAGCTCGTCCTTGACGTCCGGCCGCTCGGGGCGCCGCACCGACAGCGGTTTGCAGTACGGCACGACCCGGTGGTGGTCGTCGACCGCCACCGTCTCGTCGGAGACGTAGCCCCGGCCGCGGCCGAGGGCGCGCACGACGGTGGTCTTGCCCGTGCCGCCCGGAGCCACCATCGCGATCGTCGCTCCGGTGGTCTGGTCGCACAGGGCGCCGGCGTGGAACATCAGGAGTCGGCCGGCTCGGGCGGCGATGGCCTCACGCGTGACGAGCTGGGTGAGGTCCTGCAGCGCCCGGGCGAGCTCGGCCGGTCCGGCATCGGCAGCCACCACGGGGGCGCTCACCTGCCGGGCCCCTTCTCCATCGTGCGGGGCTGAGGCGGCGCACCCGGACCAGGCCGTCGCGGCCAGCGCACGCAGGCCCTCGTGCCCGACGTGGATGGCGATCGTGACCCCGAGCGCGCTGACGTGCAACGGCGTACCCGGCGTTGGGTGGGTCATGCCCGCCTCGCGGACGGGCGCAGGCGGCCGATCACCTGCTCCAGCTCGTCGACCCGGCGGGACCAGTCCCACTGGCGGGCACGCTCGGCGTCACCTTGCTCGCCGGGAGTGCTGCCGACGTGGCGAGTTACCGCCCCGACCACGGCGGCGACGAAGCGCTCCCCCGGCGCCACCGTGACGAGCGGGTCGTCGGCGTCGCGGAAGCCCGCTACGGGGGTGGACACGACCAGGCGCCCGGAGGCCTGGTACTCGTACAGCTTGATCGGGTCGAGGCTGTCGGTGAAGGGCGTGACGACGTGCGGCACGACGAGGACGTCGGCGTGCTGCACGTAGGCCGGCACCTCGGCGCTCGGACGTGCGCCGAGCAGGACGACCCCGGCCTCGGCCAGTCGCGCGTGCTCCTCGGCCGGCAGCGCGTCGGGTCCGACGAGCACCAGGCACGCCGCACCCGCGAGCGCGCGGGCGGTGGCCTCGCACAGCTCGACGTCGAGCCGGTCCCGGTGGAGCGTCCCGACGTAGACCGCGACCGGGGCGGACGGCAGGTCGAGCGGCCGGCGGTGGGGCACGGCATACGCCGCGGTGTCGACGCCGTTGCGGATGAGCGTCGTGGGACGGTCCCCTCCCTTGCTCGCGGCCAGGGCGGGCGAGCAGACCACGACCTCGTCGCAGCGGGTGAGCAGGACGTGCTCCTGCGCGGTGACGCGCTCGAGCTCGGCTGCCGGCCGGTCGGCGAGCGTCCAGTCGTCGGTCACGTCGTAGAACGACGGCCAGGTGGTCGCCTCGACCAGCATCGCCCCCGCGGGATCGTTGACCCAGAGCAGCGGATCGGTCATGCCGAGGGTGCGGACCGCGCGCAGCACCTGCCGCGCCCAGCGTTCGTCGAGGTGCCGGTCCACGCGCCGGGGCAGCCACTTGGTCGGCTCGAGCAGCCACAGGGCATCCGGGCCTACCCCTTCCAGCTGGGGGGCGGGGCGCAGGCCGCGCCCGCGTCGCGGTGGCCCGGCGCCCAGCACCGTGTGGAGCGGATCCGTCGCCGGCTCGACGAACAGCACGCGCAGGGCCGGGTCGCGGCGCAGCAGCTCCGCGACGAGGTGCTGGTTGCGGCGCCACACGCCGTCCCAGGCCTCGAGCGACGCCACGACGAGATCCACGTCAGACCACCCTCCGGTAGACCATGGCAGTCTCCCGCGCCTGGTGCGCCGGGGTGAACCCCTCGCGCTGAACCTCTTGCAGCGCGGCACCGTAGGCGTCCCGCCGATGAGGGTCGGTGGCCAGGCCTGCGAGCAACCGACCGGCACAGGCGGCGTCGCCGGCGGGATGGAGAGCCGCACCCGTGACGGCGCCCACGGTCTCGAGGTGGCCGCCGGCGCCCACGGCGACGACCGGCAGCGCGGCAGCCATGGCCTCGAGCACGGTGAGCCCGAGTCCCTCGTCGGGGCAGGGCGCGAGGAGCACCCCGGCGCGCTCCATGAGCTGAGGCACGTCGCTGCGGTGACCGAGGAAGCGCACCGCGTCGGCGATCCCGAGATCGCGCGCGAGGGCGGCCAGGCGCCCCCGCTCGGCGCCGGCCCCGGCGATGTCGAGCCGCCAGCCCAGTGCTGCGACACCAGCCGCGGCGAAGGCCCGCAGCGCCACGTGCGTCTCCTTCTCGGGCTCCAGGCGCTGCGCGACGAGGACCACGAGGTCGCGCTGCCCGGAACCTGCCGTCGTGGCGGTGGACTCGACACCCGGGTGGATGACGGTGCTCGTGCCCGCCACGGCGTCGGCGACGTAGCGGCTGATGGCGATCTGCACATCGACGCGGCGCGCGGCGGCCGCGGCCGCCAGCGCCGAGACCGGGTTGCTCCCACGGTCCCGCGCGAAGTGCCGTGTCACGACCAGCGGCCGCTCCATCCCGAAGAGGCTTGCAGCGCAGGCGATCTCGGCAGCGGTCATGTGGGCGTGGATGACGTCGGCTCGCACGGCGCAGCGGCGCACGGCAGCGAGCACCTGCGTCACCGTCGTGGCGGCGAGGGTGCGCACGCCGTCGCCGGCCACCTGGGACATGCGGGCCGGGTCGCCGCCGACGACCACGACGTCGTCGCCCGCCTCGTGCTGGGCGCGAGCCAGGCGGGCCACGTGGTTCTCGACCCCCGCGAAGGCATCCGACCGGACCGCGTGGAGGACCCTCACGGCGTCCGCTCCAGGCCCTGGAGCACGTCGAGGTAGCGCCGCGCCACGACGGCCCACGAGTGCTGCTCGGCGGTCTCACGGGCGGCGCGCCGGGTGGCAACGGGGTCGAGGGCGAGCGCCCGGGTGAGCCCGGCGGCCAGCGCGGGCACGGTGCGCTCCACGACGGCCCCGGTGACACCGTCGGTCACGACGTCGGGCACGCAGCCGGTCGACGTCGCCACCACCGGCAGGCCGCAGGCGAGCGCCTCGAGGACCACGAGCCCATAGGACTCGTACGCGCTGGGCATCGCGAGCGCGTCCGCGGCGTGCAGCCAGGGCCGCGGGTCGGCGTGCGCTCCGACGAAGTACAGCCGGTCCCCGAGCGCACGTGCCGCCCGCTGGCCGGCCTCGGCGGCGACGACATCGCCTGTGCCGCCGACGACGACGAGGTGCACCTGCGGGTCCATGGCGGCCACGGCCTCGACAAGCAGCGGCAGGCCCTTGCGACCGAACTCGTTGCCGATGAAGAGCACCACCTGGTCGGCCGGGCCCAGGCGCAGCCGTCGCCGGGCCTCGTCCCGTTCAGCGGCGGTGGGCGGCCGGAACCGCTCGACGTCGACCCCGTTGCCGATGACGACCGTCGGGATCGCGAGGCGCGGATGGGTCTCGCGCAGGAGCCGATCCTCCTCACCGACGAGGTTGATGACGAGACGATGAGTGCCGCTGCGGGAGTAGCGGATCCGGTCGCGCACCGTGGTGAACAGGTGCAACGGGTTGCGCAGCAGGCGCAGCCGGTGGTAGCCCCGAGCCCGCATGGCGACCTCGACGAGGCCGTGGTTGACATAGACGTCGCCGGCGAGCGCGTCGTTGTGGCAGACCGACAGCTGATCGGGGTGCCCGCGCAGGTGCCGGCGGGCCCGGACCGTTCCCACGGTCGAGAACCACACCACCCTCGCGACGAGCGCCAGCCGGCCGCGCACCCCGCCGCGGCGCTGCGGCAGCCACGCGCCCCCCGCCTCGGCGAGGGTCAGCCGGCGTACGTCGACGCCGAGTCGGCGCCACTCCAGCTCGAGATGGTGGGCCACGGCGCCGACGCCGGTGCCCGGGCCGATCTCGGGGGTGATCTGCACGACCGTCGTCATGCGGTGCTCGCAACCCGGTCGCCGGCCGGGCCGCCACCGCCTCGCTCGTCCCGCTCGTCCGGTCTCTGGGCCGCGTCGGGAGGAAGGGCCTCGGCCGCCGCGCCCGAGGCACCCCGGCCCGGGCCGTGTTCGGCGAACCGGGCGGCGCCGAGGCACAACCCCAGGACCACGAACGGCACCGAGCCCTGCACCGCCGACCAGAACAGGTCCAGCTGGCCCTGGACCAGCCGGGAGACGAGCACGGCCACGGCGAGCGAGCCGTAGGCGGGGTCGAGGCGCCAGGCCACGCGAAGCGCGACGACCATGAGCCCGATGAACGCGGCGAGCCCCACGACGCCGGCCGACGTCAGCACCTCGACCTCAGCGTTGGGCGGCTGGAACTGGAACGGGAACCGGTCGGTGTACCACCAGCGCAGCCCCACCCCGAACCACGGGTCGGTGCTCCACACCGTGACCGAGTCCTGGAACCAGGTGAGGCGCTGGAAGACGGAGTTGAACTGGTTGCCGGACTGCACCTGGTCCTGCACCAGGTTGGTGACGAACAGCAGCAACGGCGCGACGAGGAGCAGGACGAGCTTCGAGCGCCTCCGATCGCTGCGGCCGCGCAGCACGAGCACGAAGACGGCCGCAGCGAGCCCGACGACGGCCTGCCGGGACTGGGTGAAGAGCACGGCGGCGAGCATCAGCGCCATGAGCACGCGCGACCAGCGGCGGCCGAGCCCGGCCCAGGCCGGCCGGGCGTAGACCATGGCCGCCCCGAGCGCACAGACGGTGCCGGCGAAGTTCTTGTGCATCGCGAACGGGAAGGTCGGGTAGACGGGCGCGAGGTCGCCGTGCGCCGCGTGCGTCACCCCCTGGACCACCGTGCCGACCGCGAGCACCGCGATGCTGCCGATCAGCAGCCGGACGCCGGTGCGCGCGTGCCCGTTGGCGCCCACCGCCCAGCCCACGAGGAGCGAGCCCGCCACCATGACACCGGCGTGCGCCCACTCGACGGCGTTGGCGGCATACGGGTTGTTGACGACCGTCACGAGGGTGGCGAACTGGTAGGCCGACCACGCCCACAGGACCGCGCGAAGGCCCGAAGAGAACGGGCGCCGGGCGAGGAACAGCGCCGGCACCGAGGCCGCGGCGAGGGCCAGGTCGGACACGGACAGGTCGACGCCGCTGCTGCCGACCCGGACGACGACGAGGAGCAGCGGCAGGACGGCGAGCGGGACCAGCCCGGGCTGCACCGCCGTGACACCGATGGCGAGCACCGCCACGGAGACGAGGACGGCCGCCTCGGGCGCGGTGACCGCGAGGTGCCCGACGGCCGTGACGAGCACCAGACCAGCAAGCAGGAGCGCCGCACGGGCGAGCGCGCCGCCACCGCCCGGACGCCGAAGACGGCTCGGGCGTGGGACACGACCCAGCGCGGCGCCACTCATGCCGGCCCCGCCCCTACCCCTGCCCCGACCCCGTCCTCGGCCCCGGCGACGACGCGCTCGAGCGGCTCGGGCTGCAGCGCGCGGAAGTCGTCCGGTCGCACCTCGGCTCGTGCGGGGCCACGCAGGTAGAGCCGAGCACGCGCGCGGGCCGCGGCAGCTCGCCCCCCGGGCAGGACCAGCCCGCGCGCGGCGGAGCCCACCACCTGCCCGGCACGCGCCAGCTGCCAGCCGAGGTCGCCGTGGTGCTTGCGCAGGTAGGTCTCCTGCGCGGCGTGGAAGTGCCCCTCGCGCCTGGTCGGGTCGTCGCTCGTGGCCGCGCCGACGTGCACCGCGTGCGCCTCGGGCACGAGCGCGTGGCGCCATCCGAGGAGCGTGGCGCGGCGCGCCCAGTCGGTCTCCTCGGCGTAGAGGAAGAAGCGCTCGTCGTCGAAGGGGCCGACGTGCTCGATCGCCTCACGGCGCAGCAGCAGGACCGAGCCGATGACGTAGCGGTCGCGGCGCAGCCGCCCGAGCCCGACCGCCTCCACCCACGTGCCCCAGGGGGACGGGAAGGGCCACTCCACCCGCGCCGGCCGGCCGTCCGCATCGACCTGGGCCGGGCCGACGCTGGCGAGGTCGGGCCCGGCGAGCAGGGCGGCGTGCAGCCCTGCGACGTCTGCCGGGGCGATGATGGCGTCGGGGTTGACGAGCAGCACGTCGGCCGCCGGGTCCACGTGTCGCAGCGCCTCGTTGACGCCGGCGCCGAACCCGCCGTTGCGTCCGGGGTCGACATAGCGGGCGCCTGCGCTCTCGGCGACCGCCCGCACCTCGGTGGAGGACGAGTTGTCGACAACGGTGAGCGGCAGCTCCGTCAGCGGCGACAGCGCCTGCCGCACGAGGTCGGGCCTGCCGTATGCGACGACGACCACCTCGAGCCGCCTTGCGTCCGTGGGTGGCTCGCTCGACCACTGCTTCGTGGCGGCGCGGTAGGCGTCCTCCTGCTCGAGGGCGACGTGGTCCCACGACGTGGCCGCGGCACGAGCCAGGCCCGCGGTGCGCAACCGGTCGGCGAGCCCGGGGTCCTGTGTCACGGCGGCGAGGGCCTTGGCCAGCTGCGCCGGGTCGTTCTCGGCCACGACCAGTGCCGCGTCGCCGACCACCTCCGGCAGCGCGCCGCTGTCGCTGACGACGACCGGGGTGCCGCACGCCATGGCCTCGATCGCCACCCGGCCGAACTGCTCGACCCACGAGGAGGTGCTCAGCGACGGGACCGCGAGGACGTCCAGCTCGCGGTAGAATTCGGCGAGGGCCTCGGGCTCCAGCGACCCGAGCAGCTCGACGCGGTCGGCGATCCCGAGCGTCCGCACCAGCGCCTCGAGCGCGCCACGCTCCGGCCCGTCGCCGACGAGCCGCACCCGCAGGCCCGGCTCAAGGGCCGCCGCCCGCAGCAGCACGTCGGCGCCCTTGCCGGGCTCGAGCCGACCGGCGAACCCGACGACAGGCACCTCGCGCGGGCGGACGGCATACGCCCTCGGGGTGAAGACGTTCAGGTCGGTGCCGAGGTCGACGACGCATGCTCGCCCCGGGAAGCCCTTGCGCTCCACGTTGCGCCCGGCTGCCGCGTTGCACACCACGACCCCGGCCGCATGACGCAGGACGGCCCGCTCGAGCCAGCGGAACGGGACGGGGTGGCGCTTGTCGAGGTTCTGCGCGGAGTAGACGAGGTAGGGGGCGCGCTGCCGCCGCAGCCACCGGAGGAGCAGCACCTCGGCGGTGGCGAGCGCATACGGCTCCTCGTGGACGTCGACGACGTCGACCGGACGGCCCAGCGCGCGCCACAGCGGGCGGGGGTCGTAGATAAAGAGAGCGGGGTGCGACCCGAAGGTGCGCGCAGGCGTGACCGGCTCGGCGGCCCTCGGGGACAAGGTGATCCGCCGGCCGCCCTCGGTCCATGCCGCAGCCGACACGAGGTCGACCCGGTGGCCCCGGCGGCGCAGGGCACGCTCCCTCCCGCGCCACGGGTCGACGACGGCACTGTGGGACACGCGCAGTGCCCACATGGGCCTCACCGCCCTCCCCCTACCGGCCCCGCGGATGTCGCGGAGTCCGCCCGCCCCTTCGGATGATATGGGACGATGCACGCACATGATGTCGAGTTGGCCGGGGGGGCCGCATGACGTTTCGGGAGTTTCTCGGCGTACTCGGTGCTCGGTGGCGGATCGTCGCCCTCAGCCTGATCGCCGTGCTGGCCGCGACCGCGGTCCAGACGGCGCTGACGCCCGCCGTCTACACGTCCAGCTCGAAGATCTACCTGCGCGCCACCCAGCCGCCGAGCGCCAAGACCGGCAACCAGACCGCGCAGTATGCCGTGTCGGCCAGCGACCTCGGCACCTACGTCGACGTGCTCACCTCGCCGTCGGTGCTCGACCCGCTGCGGGACCGGCTCGGGCTGCCGGCCGGCTACCCGCTCACCATCTCCGGTGAGGTCTCGCAGACGTCGAACATGATGACGATCACGGCGACCGGTGGCGACGCGCAGCTCGTCGCGCGGACGGCCGGCGAGGCGGGCCCGGTGCTCGCCGACGTCGCGAAGAAGTTCTCACCGCTGCTCGCCTCGAACGGCCAGTCGGTCGAGGCGGACACCATCGTCCCGGCGACCGTGCCGTCCGAGCCGACGTCGCCGAACACCCGGCGCAACCTCCTGCTGGGAGGGCTGCTGGGCCTGGCCCTCGGCATCGGGCTGGCCCTGCTGCGCCACACCCTCGACACCAAGGTGCGCACCCGAGAGGACATCGCCGCCCTGTCGAAACGGCCGATCCTCGGGGACATCCCGCTCGTCAAGTCGGTCAAGGACGGCCTGCTCTCGCTGGAGAGCGACCCGCACGGGCGGCACGCCGAGTCGATCCGCCGGCTGCGCACCAACATCCTCTTCGTCGACGTGACCACCGGCGGCCACTCGTTCGTCATCACCTCCTCGGTGCCGGGCGAGGGCAAGACGACCACGACGATCAACCTCGCCCTCGCGATGGCCGACGCCGGGTCCCGCGTGCTGCTCATCGACGGTGACCTGCGCAACCCGTCGGTCGCCGCCACGATGGGCCTCGACGGCGGGTTCGGGCTGACGACGCTGCTGCTCGGCCACGCCGAGCCCGGCGACGTCATCCAGCGGTGGCGCGAGTCCACGCTCTTCGTCCTGCCGGCCGGCCCGGTGCCGCCGAACCCGAGCGAGCTGCTCGGGTCCGAGCCGATGGAGGCCCTCTTCGGCAAGCTGTCGACCGACTACGACTTCATCCTCGTCGACAGCCCACCCGTCGTGCCGGTCGTAGACGCGGTGCTCCTCAACAAGCTGACGCACGGGCTGATCATGGTCGTCGGCGCCGAGCGCACCAAGAAGCGCGACCTGGCCAGTGCCGTGGAGTCGCTCGAGACGGTCGACGCCCCGGTCGCCGGCTTCGCCCTCAACATGGTGCCCTCGGGCTCGTCGACGGCCCACCGCTACGGCTACTACGGCTACAACCAGGACGCCGGCGCCCCGAAGCGCCTGCGTCGGCGACGCGCTCGCGCGAAGGTCCCCGCCTGAGGCCAGGCACCTGAGCCAGGCGCCTGAGCTAGGCGCCGGCCGCCGGGACCGGCTCGAGGAAGCCCTGGCCCTGCAGCTCGACGACGAACCGGTCGACGTCCGCGCACACGGCCTCCTCCGGCTCGTCGAAGGCGCCTGCCACCCGCGCGACCCAACCCTCGGCCGGAGCGGTCGTGGCCTCGACCCAGATGCGTGCCGCCGGCCCCTCGAGGACGACGAGGGGGCCGCCGGGCAGGCGCGCCAGGTAGACGACGCTCGCGTCGTCGGCGACCGTGACGCCCGTGTCGGCAGCCGGACGGAACGCCCCCGTCACGGCCGGTCTCCCGTGTTGCGCCGCAAGGCTCTGCGTCCGCGGACCTGCCGAGCTACCTGCTCCCCCAGTCCACGGACCGGCCGGCCGAAGAACTCGCCGACGATCTCGCGGCGCGTCACCGGCCGACCGCGGACGATCGTCAGGTGCTCGACGTTGACGAGGGCGGAGCGCGACACGACCGCCAGCTTGGCGCGCAGCCCCCGCGCCGCCCGCACGCGGGCTTGCCACTCCTCCAGGCGGGTTCCGCCGCGGGCGGCCACGCGCCAGAGGTCGTATGCCGGGTCGTCGCGGTGCTCGTCGAGCGTGCCGGTGATGACGGAGAAGGGCACGTGGGCGTCGAGCCGGTCGACCCAGGCGAGGATGCGGTCGCGCTGTGCCCCGCCCGCCGACGTCCACACCGAGTCGACGTCGTGCGCCGCCTTGGCGTCACCGCCGGCCCGGGCCGCGTGGAGCAGCAGCAGGGCGGCCTGGGCATCGCGCGACGGCACCGCGCAGGGGATGCCTCCGAGAGGGGTCGTCGCGCGTTCGCGCCACAGCGTCTCGAAGGCGACCTCGGGTGTCGGCCCGGCACCCGGGTAGGTCCGGTGCAGGTCCAGCAGCCCGAAGTCCTGGTGCCGCAGCGTCGCCGCGTGCTCGAAGGAGGAGCCGTACGCGAAGGAGTTGATCAGCTCCCAGCCGTGGCGCTGCAGCTCGGCGAGCAGCAGCCGGATATCGCGCGGCCGGGCCAGCACGTCGGCGTCGGAGTAGCTGCGGCCCGGCACGAGGGTGGGGTCGAGCGCGGCACCCTTGACGTGCAGCAGGTCCAGGCCGTTGCGGTCGGCGATCGCCTGGATGCAGGCGTGGGCGAAGCCGATGCGGACCTCCAGGGGCACCACGACGGCGGCTACGGGCGGGTCCTGCGCCTCACGGGTTGCCATCGCGCAAACCCCCACAGATCGCACGCCGACTGGTTGCTCGCACCCTAACAGCGGTCGCCGGACCTGCGCGGGGCTTCGTGGAGCTCGGCCGGTGGGCCGGGTGTCCCGGGGGCTGTGCCGGTCGGGGGGCTCGGCGTCAGCAGATGGAACGCCAGACGCGGGCGTGGCCCTCGGCGCTGGCCGCCCACGTGAAGAGCCGGGCCCGCTCGTGACCACGCCGGACCATCCCGTCGACGGTGTCGCCTCCGGCGAGCACGTCGAGGATGCCGTCGGTGAGCCCGTCGGCGGTGGGCTCGACGAGGAGGCCACCGTCACCGACCACCTCGGGCAGCGACGAGCGGTTCGCGGCGACGACGGGCACCCGTGCGGCCATCGCCTCGAGGGCGGGCAGACCGAACCCCTCGACGAGCGAGGGCACCACGACGACGGACGCGGCGGCATACAGCCCCAGCAGCAGCTCGTCGGGGACCCGGCCGACGAGCCGGACGCCCGGGAGCCGGGCGAAGAGCTCCGTGCGGCGCGGATGGGGCGGCCCGGCGAGGACGAGCGTGACGTCGGGCCGGGCGGCGTGCGCGCGCGGCCACGCCTGCGCCAGCGCGGCGAGGTTCTTGCGCTCGGACGCGCCGCCGGCGGTCAGGGCATACGGTCCCTGGATCCCCAGTCCCTCAAGGACATCCGTGGCCAGCGGCTCGGCGCCGAAGTAGCGGTCGTCGACCCCGTTGGGCACGACGACGGGATTGCGGACACCCAGCAGGTCCGTGGCCTCGGTGGCGGTGAAGGCCGACACGCACACGACCGCGGCCGCACGTCGCAGCTCCTCGGCGGCGGCCGCTACCGGCGCCGACTCGTCGGCGTAGCGCCAGGCCACGACGTCGTGCAGCGTCACCACCTCGTGGGGAGCGGGCGGCAGCTCGAGGTCCATGCGGTGCACGAGGCCACCGCGGCCGTATGCCATCCGGCCGGCTGCCGCCCGCGCCCGCGGTGACGCTCCGGTGAGCCAGCCCATCGGCAGCCGCAGCGTGCCGGGGAGCGGGGAGCGCAGGGACCGCGCGACGACGTGCCGCAGGTCCCACGCCTCCCCCGGCCCGGCCAGCGCGTCGAGCGCGCCGGCGGCACGGGAGACGATGTGCCGCTGGTAGGCCTGCGCGCCCATCGGCACGGCGGTGGCCGTCGTGGCGATGGTGAGCCGCGGCACTGGCGCTCCTGCCTGTCGTCGTGCGGGACGTGCTCTGCCCTCGCATCGTAGGGTGAGACCGCGCGCGAGGTGGCGAGCCACGCGCCCCGACGAGAGGAGCCGCGATGGCGCGCCGCGTGGCCCTCGTCGGCTCCTCCTACCACCCGCACGTCGGCGGGGTGGAGTCCCACGTGCGTCACGTCGCGAGTCAGCTGCGCGAGAGCGGCGTCGACGTGGAGGTGTGGACGGTCGACCGCGGCGAGCACCTCGGCGTCACCGAGCTCGACGGCATCGTGGTGCGCCACCTGCCCACTCCCCTGCCTGCGGGGTCGCTTTCGGCGCTGGCGAGCTTCGCCGTTTCTGCGCCGCGGGCTTGGCGTCGCTGGGTGTCGGCGTTCCGGGAGTTTCGGCCGGACGTGCTGCACGTCCAGTGCTTCGGCCCCAACGGCGTGTATGCGGCGGCGCTGGCCCGCCGGACCGCCGTTCCCCTCGTCGTGTCGTCCCACGGCGAGACGACCGGCGACGACCACGACGTCTTCGGCGGCTCGGCGCTGCTGCGTCTGGCGCTGCGGAGGGCGATCGCCTCGGCCGCTGCCGTGACCGGCTGCTCGGAGCCGGTGCTCGACGACCTGCGGACACGCTTCGGGCTGGTCGGTGGGACGGTCGTGCCCAACGGGGTCGGCGAGCCGGCGCCCGGGTCCCGTTCTGGCGCAGCGCTGCTCGGCGCTGACCCACCCGCTGGGCGCATCGTCCTCGGCGTGGGGAGGCTTGGAGCCCCGAAGGGCTTCGACCTGCTCGTGGAGGCGTTCGCGGAGCTCGACCCAGCCGTGGACGCGACCTTGGTCATCGTCGGCGACGGTCCCCACCGCGACGTGCTGACCTCTCTCGGGGACCGGCTCGGTCTCGGCGACCGCCTGCAGCTCGTCGGGGCCCTCGACGAGGCGGGTGTGGACGCGTGGATGCGGCGGGCCGACGTCGTCGTCGTGCCCAGTCGCAAAGAGGCCTTCGGCATCGTGGCCCTCGAGGCCTGGCGGGCCGGCACGCCCCTGGTGGCCACCGCGCTCGGCGGACCGGCGTCGTTCGTGACGGACGGCGTGGACGGGCTCCTGGTGGACCCGGTCAACACGGGGGCGCTGGCCGGCGCGGTCGAGTCGGTGCTGTGCGACCCGGACCTGGCGCGCCGGTTGTCCGAGGCCGGCCTGGTCTCGGTCCGCGCCTACACGTGGACGCGCGTGGCCCGTGACTACGCCGCGATCTACGCGTCGATCTACGCGTCGATCGCCGAGCCGACCGTGGCAGAGCGGCCGAGCAGGTCCTGAACGGAACGGGGCGGCCTGCGCTCGCGCCACTGCTGCGTCAGGCGCCACACGACGGGCTCGGGCACGAGGAGCAGGCCTCGGTCGGTCATCCGCGGCAGCAGTGACCAGGAGGCACGGTAGGTTCGGACGAGCTCGGCCCAGTGGCCGCTCCGGAGCAGTGGCCAGAGCAGCCGCCGGAGCTCGCGGCGATAGGCCGGTCCGTAGGCGGCCCGGGGCAGGCTCGCCCGGTCGCCGGCGAACTGCCAGGCGAGGACCCGGGTGCGGATGATCGAGCGCGCCGCGGCAGGGTCGGGTCGCCGGGTGTCCTGCCCCGCGTGGAGGCGGTAGAAGAGGAGCCGCTCACGGATGAGGTGCCACTCGGTCTCGCGGGCCACGAGGGTGAGCAGCAGGTGGTCTGCGCCCGGCCGCATACCCGTCGGCACCGCGGGCAGCGACTGCAGGAGGTGGCGACGGACGACGCTCGATCCGATGACCCCACGGTTGCGTTCCAGCATGAGCGCGAGGCTGTCGCCGTGGATGTCGAGGTAGTCCATCGAGTTGAGGGGCGCGGCGCGCACCGCGGCAGCCTCGAGGTCCGACACGTCGTTGCCCACCAGCTCAGCGCGCAGCTCGTTGACGCTCTCGACACCCGAGTCGGGCGTCGTGAACGTCCAGAAGGCTGTCCGCACTGCCGAGCAGTCGGGATGCGTGGCGATGTACTCGGCGGTCACCTGCTGCTTGCGACTCGCCCACAGGTCGTCGTCGTCGACGAACGCCACCCACTCCGCCCGCGCCCGCTCGATGCCGGCGTGGCGCGCCGCGCCCTCTCCCGAGGGCGTGTCGAGATCGAGGACGTCGAGCTGGGGCCAGCGGCGGCGCAGGGCGTCGGCAGCCGTCGCGTTCCCGTCCACGACCACGATCACCGATCTGGGCGCCGGTGACTGGGCCAGCACACTGCCGATCGTGACCCCGATCAGGTCGAGGTTGCGCCCGTGGGTCGGGATGACGACGTCGTAGTCGAGCTGCGGGGTCCGGCTCATGCGGCCGGCCGCCCGGTGATGAGCCGGACCATGATGCTCCCGACCGGACGGACGGGCGCCGGGAGGCCTCGTGACAGGACCTGCGCGTCTGTCGGGCTGAGCCCGCTGCGGACGAGGCGGACCCCGCCGAGGTAGGCACCCGTCCCGACCAGCGCGAGCGCGACGGCCCGCACCACGGGCGGCACCTGGACGCCCTCGGTGGCGACGAACCCCACCGCGGCCACGGCGCTGCCGACGAGGACCGGCACCGTGTCGGCGAGCAGGTCGGACGCCCCCAGCCCGAGCTGGCGCAGCTCGAGCCGGAGCAGGATGGTGAGGGTGGTGAGAGCGCCCGCCGCATTCGCGATCACCGCGCCCCAGACGCCGATCGAGGGGATGAGGGCGAAGGCGAGCCCGAGATCGAGGGCCAGGGCGACGAGGTTGGCCTTGAGGACGGCCCCGCCCGACAGGCGGGAGGTGACGAAGGCGTAGACGGGGTTGAAGCAGGTGACCAGACCGGCGGAGATGCTCAGGGCCACGACCACCGGAGCGGCCTGCGCGAACTGGGCACCGTAGAGGCTGGGCACGAGGACGGCGAGGGGCGCGATGACGCCGGCGCACAACAGCCCCACCACGGTGCTACCCACGCGCATGACCCGACGGAAGGCCGGCGACACGGCGTCGCTGTCGACCTCGCGCAGGCCGGAGATGGCCGGTATGAGCGGCCCGAGGAACGCCTGCGCCGGTGCGAAGACGTGGCTGGACAGCCCGAAGGCGAGCGCGAAGATGCCGACCGCCGCCGGTGTCGCGACGGCGTTCATCACGAAGATCTCGCTGCGCGAGGTGACGAGCCCGCCGACGACGCCCGAGGCGCCCATGAGCACCGCGAAGCGCAGGAAGCCGGTGGGCAGGTGGCGCGGCAGCGTGGGTCGCAGCACGGCGCGGCGATAGGCCTTGGAGATGGGGACGAGGCACAGCGCGATCGCGAGTCCCGACACGATGAGCCGGGTGAACCACACGGCCTCCGGCGTGCGCGCGAGGAGCAGCACGACGACGACGGCGGCCTGCGTCGCCAGCGAGGTGATGAGCGTGATCTTGGCGCCGGCGGCCGTCTTGTTCTCGATGCCGAGGCAGGCCGCCGCGCCGTCGAGGGTCGAGGGCAGCACGACGCCGAAGACGACGGCCACGGCGATGGCGGCCGGCGAGACGTCTGTCGCGAAGACGACGACGACCGAGAGGATCGGCAGGGCGAAGAGCACCCGGAAGCCCTGCCACTTCGACAGCAGGGCCGCGACCTCCTGGGTGCGCCCGGCTGCGTGCGCCTTGGACCCGAACTGCATGACCGCAGCCCCGAAGCCCGACGCGAGCAGGCCCGAGACGAACTCCATGAGCGCCGTCAGGAACGCGAGCCGCCCGTAGTCGGCGACGCCGAGGACGCGGGCGATCAGCAGGTTGACGAGGAACGCCACGGGGATGGCGATCGCGGTGTGGATCATGGTCCACGTCACGCCCCGCACCGCCCGTTCCTGGAGCGAGCCCCGGTCGAGCGCCTCCTCCGAGGGCGGCCCGAGCACCGCGGCAGGGCCGAGCTCGTCGGCGTCCTGCGGCGGTCGACCGTCCGGAGTGGTCACGCTGTCCTGCTCACGCGGTCGAGTCGATCCAGCACGGCCGGGTCGACGAAGTCCTCCACCTTGCGCCCGAACGGGGAGCCGGAGCCCACGATGTCGTCGAGCTGCTCCTGCCAGGACTGCGGCCGGTCCTCGGGGAGGCGGTGGCTCACGGAGCGGGCGACGACAGGTGGGCGATGGCGGGCGAGGACGGTCTGCAGCGCGCTCTCGTCCGGGATGATCGTGTGGCGGTAGACCCGCTCGAGAGGCGCCCCCGGCGACAGCTCCGTGAGCACCTGGTGGAGCCCGGTGCGGTCGACGGCCACCCACTGACTGCCCAGCCGGCACGACGTCCCGGGGCTGAACGGCGATCGGACTCGTCTCATGCCGAGGTGGGCCCCGCGGCCCCGCGCGACCATCCGCACCGAGACGAGCGGCTCCGTGCGGTGAGCGAGCGCCCAGACGGCTCGGGCGAGCCGTCCCTTACGGCGCAAGGTGGCGTCGAGCAGCGGCGCTCGGTGCCAGCGGTAGGCATACCGCGTCATGACGTCGTCGCCCACGCCGTAGGCGCGACCCCACCGCGGCCGGTAGTCGATCGACCGGGCCTGCCCCTGCCAGCCCCCCGCGGACACGAGGTCCCGTTCCCAGGCCGCGAGGTCGACCGCGGGGTGGCACTGGCCGGAGACGAGCACGACGAGGTCGGGGTCCACGGTGTCGCGCGCGCGCCGGAAAGCCTCGACCGTCGCCTCGACCAGCTCCCAGGAGCCCCAGTCGGTCGCCAGCCCGTGCGTCCACACCTGCACCCGGTCGTCGTCGAAGCGGGGTGGGGGCGCGGCGCGCCCGTCGTGCGCCACCAGCACCCAGCTGTGCGGGCTCGAGCGGCGGATCGCAGTCACGAGCTGCGTCAGCCGGTCGGCCGACGCGTGCGAGAGCACGACGTATGCCGCGGTGACGGGCTGCGAGGTCACCCGCCCGTCACCGACGCGGCGCCGGCGCGGCGAGCACGCAGCCTGGTGCGGGCAGCCACCGACGTGCCTGCCGCGAGACCGCCGAGGGTCGCGGAGGCGTGCAGGGCCTTGCCCCCGAGGGACCGCACCCGCTGGCGTACGGTGCGGTCCCGGGCCACGGCCGAGCGCGCCCCCTCGGCGACGGCGTCTCCGACGCCGCGGAGGGACGTGCCGACGTAGCGGCGCAGGATCGGGGCGCCGAGCCCGAACGCGTGGGAGAGCAGCACGACGTGGTTGCGGTGGCCGTAGAAGGTGTAGCGCAGGTCGAAGCGGCGCCCCTTCGTGTAGGGCGCGGCGACGTGCTCGACGAGGGCCGCAGGGGTGTAGACGATGCGCCAGCCGGCCTGCCCGAGGCGCAGCATGATGTCGCTCTCCTCGCGCAGGCAGGTGCCGGGGTAGAGGTCGACGATGCCCCCGATCTGCTCGAGCGCCGACCGCCGCACCGACATGTTGGCGCCCAGCACGTGGTCGACGTCGAGGTCGCGGCCCGTGTCGGCGGCGAAGTTGCCCGTCAGGGTGCCGTCGGGCAGGAGCCGGCCGACGGCGTCCAGCCCCTCGTGCTCCTCGCCGGGTCGCCCGTTGCTGGCCCGACCACCCACCGCGCCGACCGACGGGTCGACGTAGGGCGCGACGAGGCGCTCGAGCCAGTGCGGCTCCGCGTAGGCGTCGTCGTCGACGAAAGCGACGACATCGGAACGGGTCTCGGCCACGCCGATCGCGCGGGAGGTGGCGAGCGTGCCGGGGCCCGCGTCGTTGCGCACGTAGCGCACGCCCGGGAAGCCGGCGACGACGTCGGCGGTCAGCCGGTGCGGCGAGGAGTCGACGACCACGGTCTCGACCGGGGCCAGCGTCTGCCGGGCGAGGTGCTCGAGGCAGACGCGGACGTTGTCGGGCCGGTTGAACGTCGCGACGACCACGTCGACGGAGATCGGGTCGGCCGACATGTGCGGAAGTATGGCAGCGAACCCACCCGGATCGACCGGGTTTCGCCGAGGTCGTCCAGCTGGCCCATGGTCGTCAGTAGCCTCGCACCGTGCCCCCACCTGTGCCGCCAGCGGCGCCCGACCCCGCCGGACCGGTGCGGGTCGCGATCCTCGACCACACGGCCGAGCTCGGAGGTGCCGAGCTCGCCCTGCTGCGGCTGCTCGAGTCCGTCGACCGCTCGATCGTCGACCCGGTCGTGGTCCTCTTCTCCCCCGGCCCCCTGCAGCAGCGGCTCGAGCAGGCCGGTCACGCCGTCGTCGTCGTCCCGCTCGACGCGCGGGTGCGCGACACGAGCCGCTCCGCGGGCGCGGCCCGGATGCTCCGGGCCGCGGCCACGACACCTGTCTTCCTCGCACGCCTGGTCGCGACACTGCGGCGCCTCGACGTCGATGTCGTGCACACCACCTCGCTCAAGGCAGACCTGCTCGGCGCCCTCGCAGCCCCGGCCCTTCGGCGTCCCCTCGTCTGGCACGTCCACGACCGGATCGCCACCGACTACCTCCCGCGCCGCACCGCCCGGGCCGTCCGGGCGCTGGCCCGATGGGTGCCGTATGCCGTCGTCGCCAACTCGCGGGCCACCGCGGCAACGCTCCCGGGAGTCCGCCGGCTCGTCGTCGCGCACCCGGGACTGTCCGTCGAGCAGGTCGCTGCCGCCCCCCGTAGCCGCCAGCCGGAGGGACCGCCGGTGGTCGGGATGATCGGCCGCCTCAGCCCCACCAAGGGCCAGCTGGTCCTCGTCCGCGCCGCCGCCCGGGTCGCGGCCACCCGCCCCGACACCAGGTTCCGGATCGTCGGCGAGGCCGCGTTCGGCACCGAGGACTACGAGCGCCGGGTCCGGGACGAGGTCGAGCGGCTCGGCCTCGCGGGGCACGTCGCGATCGTCGGCTTCGCTGAGGACCCGCGTCGCGAGCTCGACCGCCTCACCGTGTGCGTCCACGCCTCGACCGTGCCCGAGCCGTTCGGTCAGGTCGTCACGGAGGCGATGGCCTGGGGCGTCCCCGTCGTCGCGACTCGAGGAGGCGGCGTCGACGAGATCGTCCGCACCGGCGCGCCCGGCCACGAGACCGCGCTGCTCGTCGACCCGGACGACGAGCGCCAGCTCGCCGACGCCGTCCTGGCCGTCCTCGACAGACCCGCGGACGCGCTGGAGCGCGCCGCCCGGGCCCACGCCGACGTCACCGCCCGCTTCTCCGCGGCCCGCGGCGCCCAGGTCGTGACGTCCCTGTGGCGCGAGGCCGCCGGGACCGCGAGCCGTGCCGCCGCGGCCCGAGAGGCGATTCGTCCGTCCTGACCCCTCGTGGACGGAATGTCCCGCGGTGGTCGCCGTGCGACGCCTCGTCCCGGATGACAGCACCTGCCCCACCACACCCGAAAACCTGCGTTTCCTCCGCGGCTGCACCGGTCCGGGGCGATGATCGGGATATGACCGACAGGCCCCGTGTCGCCATCGCGCACGACTACCTCACGCAGCGCGGCGGGGCCGAGCGCGTGGTGCTCGCCCTGCACCGGGCCTTCCCCGAGGCGACCATCCACACGACGCTCTACGACCCGGCCGGCACCTACCCCGAGTTCCGCGATGCCCCCGTCGTCGTCTCCCCGCTCAACCGGATCGGCGCCCTGCGTCGTGAGCACCGCGCCGCGCTCCCCCTGCTGCCGTATGCCGTGTCGCGCCTGCTCGTCGACGCCGACGTCGTCATCGCCTCGAGCTCCGGCTGGGCCCACGGGGTGCCGACGAACGGCCGCAAGCTCGTCTACTGCCACGCCCCCGCCCGGTGGCTCTACCAGCCGGACGCCTACCTTGGCGCCCAGTCGGGAGGTCTGCCCGGGGTGG
The DNA here is from genome assembly GCF_040702505.1 of Terrabacter sp. NPDC080008. NCBI lineage: Bacteria > Bacillati > Actinomycetota > Actinomycetes > Micrococcales > Intrasporangiaceae > Terrabacter > Terrabacter sp. NPDC080008. The sequence continues at coordinate 312,778 of NZ_JBFBLC010000005.1, read as the reverse complement.
CGCTGTCGGCCCTCGGCGGGCCGTTGCGCCGGTGGGACCGCCGGGCCGCCGCGTCCGCCGACCGCTACCTCGCGAACTCGACCGTGGTCCGCGAACGCGTCGCGGCGGCATACGGCATCGACGCCGAGGTGGTGCCCCCGCCGTACGGGCTGGACCCGGCCGAACCGCAGGCTCCGCTGGCGGCGCTGGCCGACTGGGCGGCGGAAGGTTTCCTGCTCGTGGTCTCGCGCCTGCTGCCCTACAAGAACGTCGACGTCGCGGTCGAGGCGGTGCGCGGGCTGCCGGAGCGGCTCGTCGTCGTCGGGTCAGGGCCGCTCGAGCAGCGGCTCCGGGCGAGCCTGCCCGACAACGTCCGGGTCGTCACAGGGGTCAGCGACGCGCAGCTGCGCTGGACCTACGCGCACGCCCGCGCCCTGCTGGCGCCGAGCCTCGAGGACTTCGGGCTCACGCCGCTCGAGGCGGCCGCCTTCGGCGTGCCGACGTTGGCGCTGCGGGCGGGTGGCTACCTCGACACCATCGACGAGCACGTCAACGGCGCCTTCTTCGACCAGCCGACGGTCGAGGCCGTGCGGACAGCCGTCGTCGCCAACCGCGGTCGCGCGTGGGACGTCGAGGCGGTGCGGGCGCACGCGGAACGCTTCTCCGAGAAGCGCTTTCGTGACCGCATCCGCGCCGAAGTGGAGGCCCTCGCGGCGGACACTCCCGCCGCGCCCGACGTGCCGGCCGCCTTGGCCTGGGTCTGACGGCCCGGCTCCCGGGTCCCTAGCGCAGGCTGCGGAGGACGAGGACCCACGCGACGACGGGCGCCCCGACGGCGAGGATGATCGCGAGCACCCGGAGGGCGGCCGCGTGTCCGTAGACCTTGGCGAGCCCGGCGGCGAGCAGCCCGAGGGCGAGGACGCCGAGCGAGTACGTCGCGAAGTGCGCGCTCAGCTCGACGATGGCGGGCGACTTCGTGACGTTGGCGATCGTCGCGGCCTTGCCGGCCGGACCCCACGGCGCGGGCAGCGGCACCTGGGCGAGCAGCAGGGCCGCGACGCCGAGCAGGTCGGTGCGCAGGTGGCTGCGCCGGCGCGCCGAGACCTGCCGGCGGCTGCGGACCGAGGGCTGGACCGCCGGCTCGGGCGGTGCGAGGGCGCGGGGCAGCGTCAGCAGCAGGCCACCGAGCCCGGCGAGTCCGGCGAGCCAGGCGGCATACAGCTTGGGCCGTCCGAAGGACGCGGCGTTGAGCGCCGTCACGAGCGGACCGGCGGCGTTGGCCAGCAGCCACACGTACGCCGCGAAGACGACGGCGGCCGCCACGGCCGCCCACACGTCCGCGTTGAGGCGTCGGGTTCCCGCGGACATGCCGGGAATTGTATGCGGCAGTGTCCGGTTTGCCTGACACCTACACTGTCGGCGTGGACAGGACCCGTGAGCACAACAGCGACCTCTTCCGCGACGACCAGGTCGCGGCCGGCGAGGGCGACTGGGACGACGACGAGACGCCCGATCCCGCGCCGCGCCGTGAGCGCAAGCGCAACCGGAAGGTGCTCATCGCAGCGCTCGTGCTGCTGCTGGTCCCGGTGCTCGCGATCGGTGGCTACCTCGCGTGGCTCAACCACGTCGTCACGAACAACGTCAAGCAGGAGCTGCTCCTGCCCGACGGCCAGCCGACGGACCAGAACGGCAACGTCATCGCGCAGCCGACGGGCAACGGCACCAACTACCTCATCATCGGCAGCGACGCCGGGCCCGACCGGGTCGGGGGCCGTTCGGACGTCATGATCATCGCGCACGTGCCGGACGACCACTCCGCCGTGACGCTCATCCACTTCCCGCGCGACCTCTACGTCCCGATCCCGGGCCACGGCAAGGACAAGCTCAACGCGGCGTACGCGTTCGGCGGGCCGCCGCTGCTCGTGACCACGATGCAGAACATGCTCGGCATCCAGATCGACCACGTGGCCAAGATCGGCTTCGAGGGCTTCAAGGCGATGACCGACGCGGTGGGCGGCGTCGACGTCAACGTGGCCGAGCCGTCCAAGGGTGACGGCAAGGTCTTCACCAAGGGCATCCAGCACATGGACGGCGCGACCGCGCTGGTCTTCGTGCGCCAGCGTCACCAGCTCAGCGAGGGGGACATCTCGCGCGGCCAGCGCCAGCTCGCCTTCATCAAGGCGCTGATGCTCAAGACGCTGAGCAAGGACGTGCTGACCAACCCGGTGAAGCTGGCGCAGTTCACCGATGCCGCGACGAGCAACCTCGTCGTCGACCAGAAGTTCGACGTGGGCACGATGCGCTCGGAGGCCTTCGCGATGCGCGGGCTGCGCGGCAGCGACATCCGCTTCATCACGGCCCCGTTCACCGGCTTCGGCACGAGCCCAGCCGGTGCCTCGATCGACATCGTCGACGAGGCGAAGATGAAGGACCTCGGCGAGGCCATCCGCACCGACTCGATGGACTCCTACAAGTAAGGAGCCCCCGCCAACGGCCCGCAGCGATGCGGGCCGTTGGCGTTTCACCCGTCGGCAGGGCGGCTCACCAGGTGGGAGTCAGCTAGCGGGCGGCGTGAGCGCCGTTGCCACGGTGTGGATCTCCGCCTCGATCGCGGTCGACATCGCGGCATACGCCTCGGCCCCCTGGCGGTAGGGGTCGGGGATGTCGGACTCGTCTGCGGGGCGTGCCGGGTGCAGGCCCCGGCGTCCGCGCGCGATGTCTGCCACGACGGCGGCCCAGGGCGCGTCCGGAGCGGTGTCCGTCTCGGCTGCCGCCTCCACGAGGTCGGCGCCGTGCACGAGGTCGGCGAGCTCACCGAGGGTGAACGTGCGCCGCAGCGCCCGCGGGTGAAGCGCGACCGCGTCGGCTCGGTGCCGCTGGGTGGCGGCGATGACGAGGTCGGCGCTGTCGAGCAGGGCCGGCGTCAGCTGGCGCGAGGCGAAGCCGGTCGCGTCGGCCCCGACGGCGCCGAGGGCGTCGACCGAGCCCGGCTCGATGGCGGAGCCGACCAGGGCGCCGGTGCCGGCGCTCTCGACCTGCACGTCAGCGCCGTCGAGGAGCTGGCGCAGCCGGCGCTCGATGTAGGGCGAGCGGCAGACGTTGCCGGTGCAGATGACGAGGATGCGGCCGATGCGCCTCAACGGTGGCCGCCTGCCGCGCGGGTGCCGCCCAGTGACCGGGTGTAGGCGAGGCAGTCCTCGAGCGTCGGCAGCAGGCCGGCGTCGGCGGCCTCGTCGAGGCTCGGCGCGGCGGCGTCCTTGGGCGACAGCACGGGCTCGAAGCCGTCGGGCAGGGCCAGCCCGATGCGCGGGTCGAGCGGGTTGAGGCCCCGCTCCCCGGCCGGGTTGAAGACCTCGGAGCACAGGTAGACGGCGGTGCCGTCCTCGATGCAGGCGAGCGCGTGGCCGAAGCCCTCGGGGAGGTAGACGGCGCGGCGGTCGACGGTGTCGAGGCGCACGGAGTCCCACTGCCCGAAGGTCGGCGACCCGATGCGGACGTCGACGACGAAGTCGATGAAGACGCCGCTGGTCGCGGTGACGTACTTCGCCTGCGAGGGCGGCACGTCGGCGTAGTGGATGCCGCGCAGGGCGCCGGCGGTCGAGACGGAGATGTTGGTCTGGCGCACCTGCAGCTCGTGGCCGATGGCCTCGGCGAGGTGGTCGACGCGGAAGCCCTCGGCGAAGACGCCACGGTCGTCGGGGAACTGCCGGGGCGTGATCTCGAAGGCGCCCTCGATGGTGAGCGGTCGGATGTCCATCAGCTGATCTCCTCGGCGGGCGTGTGCTGGTGTGCTGCCTCGACCTCGGCGGCCTCGGTGAGCAGGGAGTGCAGGTAGAGGCCGTAGCCGCTCTTGGCCTGGGCGTCGGCGTGGACGCGCAGCTGGTCGTCGTCGATCCAGCCGTTGCGCCAGGCGACCTCCTCGACGCAGCCGATCTTCTGGCCCTGCCGAGCCTCGACGACGTGGACGAACTGGCTGGCCTCCATCAGGCCGCTGAACGTGCCGGTGTCGAACCACGCCGTGCCCCGCGGCAGCGGCGTGACGGTGAGGGTGCCGCGGCGGAGGTACTCGTCGTTGACGGCGGTGATCTCGAGCTCGCCGCGCGCGCTCGGCGTGAGCCCGCGGGCGATCTCGACGACGTCGTTGTCGTAGAAGTAGAGCCCGGGCACGGCGTAGCTGGACTTGGGCCGGGCGGGCTTCTCCTCGATGGAGAGCACCGTGCCGTCCTCGTCGAACTCGACGACGCCGTATGCCGTGGGGTCGGCGACGCGGTACGCGAAGATGTGCCCGCCCTTGACCTCGGTGTTGTCGCGCAGTCGCGTGCCGAGCCCCGGCCCGAAGAAGATGTTGTCGCCGAGGACGAGGGCCACCTCGTCGTCGCCGATGAAGTCGGCTCCGAGGATGAACGCCTGGGCGAGTCCGTCGGGACTCGGCTGGACGGCATACGTGATGGTCATGCCCCACTGCGCACCGTCGCCGAGGAGGCGGCGGAACTGGTCGGAGTCGTCGGGGGTGGTGATGACGAGGACCTCGCGGATGCCGGCCATCATCAGCGTCGACAGCGGGTAGTAGACCATCGGCTTGTCGTAGACGGGCATGAGCTGCTTGCTGATGCCGCGGGTGATCGGGTGCAGGCGCGTGCCCGAGCCGCCGGCCAGGATGATGCCCTTCATGGCCGCCAGCCTAGGGGGCGACCGGTGAGTGCGTGCCAGCCGCGGGGGTCAGGCGGTGGCCGACCACGTCGCCAGGTCGGACCCCGAGCGCCAGGTGGTGTCGGCGACGGCGAGCCAGCCGGCGGCCCCGACGACGCTCAGCGAGACGCGGCCCTCGGCGCCGTCGAGCGGCGCCTTGACGCAGGAGAGCGCCGTCGCGGTGTCGGTGACCTTGGCGATCTCGACGCCGTCGCACGCGTCGCTGGTGCGGGCGACGTAGACGGTGGGCGTGCCACCCTCGTCGCGGGCCGACACCGACAGCGCGCCCTTGACGGTGGCCTGCGTCGACCAGCGGGAGCCGCCGTCGGTCGAGCGGACGATCCGGCCGTCCGCGCAGACGACGACGGCGCGGGCGGCGCTGACCCGTGCAAGGTCGACGACGGTGGTGCTGCCGCACGGGCGGGCGTCCGGACGCTGCGGCGTGATGACCTGCTCCGGTTCCTCACCGCCGGGCACGCGGGACCAGCCGCCGTCGACGGCGATGGGGCTCTTCCAGGTCGCGGCACCGTCGTCGGTGTCGTACTCCCCCGGCTTGCAGCCGGTCCGGGCGGCGATGACGAAGCCGCGGCCGGCGCCGACGGGCTGGACCCGCCCCAGCGCCGGCGCGGGAGCGGTGCGCTCGGTCCAGGTGCGACCGCCGTCGTCGGTGACGCTGAGGCTCGCTCCCTTGTCGGCACAGGTGCCGAGAGTGGCACGCCAGGCCCGCTTGCCGTCTGCGGCGGCGATGACCTGGGCGACGGGGACGACGGTCACTGTGGCATTCGTGGACGTCGTCGGGGAGGACGCGGCTGTCGAGGAGCTCGTCCCGGCCCCCGGGGTCGGGCCTTGAGCCGAGGCGCCGGCCGCGTCGGGCCGGAAGGCGAGCGCCACGAGGAGGGCGTCCACGACGAGGAGGACCAGCAGGCCACCCAGCGCCAGCCGACCCACGGACCTGTCCGTCATCCACCGCATCACGACGGTCACTCTACGGACCCGCCGGTCCCGAGCACCGCATCCCGGTCATCCGGCACTACTATGCGCAGGAAGAATGTGTCGGAATTGTCCGACCGGGAGTCGTGTGACCAGGCACGGCCGCAACGGGGAAGCGAACAACGCGTGGAGCTGCAGGACTACCTCAACGTCATCCGCAAGCGCTGGATGATCATCGCGGCGGTGGCTCTCGTCACCCTCGGTCTCGCGGCCGCGTACACGGCCTTGTCGCCACGCGCCTATTCGTCCTCTACCCGATTCTTCGTGAACACGACCCGTGATGACACGACGTCGTCCCTGCAGCAGGGCAACACGTTCACGCAGGCTCGGGTCAAGACCTACGCCCAGGTGCTCCAGGACCCCGCCGTTCTGCAGCCCGTCATGAAGGCAGCCGGCGTCAGCGGCACCACGGACCAGCTCGCGGCTCGAATCACCTCCTCGATCCCGCTGGACACGAGCCTCATCGACGTCACGGTGACCGACGCCAGCCCCAAGCAGGCCCAGCGCATCGCGGCCGCCATCGGCGACGTCTTCCCGCAATACATCAGCAAGATCGAGGCCCAGTCCAGCAAGCAGTCGCCCGTGACCCTCTCGGTCACGCGGCCCGCCACGCTGGAGCCATCGCCGGTCAGCCCCAAGCCGACCCGCAACCTGGCGCTCGGGCTGGTCCTCGGTCTCCTGCTTGGCTTCGGTGTGGCCCTGCTACGGGACGTGCTCGACAAGTCGGTCAAGTCCCAGCGTGACCTCGAGGCCGTCACCGACCGCACCATCCTCGGCGGCATCGCCTACGACAACGACGCGTCGGCGCATCCACTCATCGTCCAGGTCGACCCGCGCTCGCAGCGCGCCGAGGCCTTCCGGTCGCTGCGCACCAACCTGCAGTTCGTCGACGTGGCCAACCCGCCCAAGTCGATCGTCGTCACCTCGTCGCTGCCCGGTGAGGGCAAGTCGACGACCACGGCAAACCTGGCGCTCAGCCTCGCCGAGACGGGCCTGAAGGTCGTCGTCATCGAGGGCGACCTGCGCCGTCCCCGCCTGCTCGACTATCTCGGCTTCGAGGGCTCCGTCGGCCTGACCGACGTGCTCGTGGGCCGGGTCGACGTGGACGACGTGCTCCAGCCCTTCGGCCGCACCGGTCTGCGCCTGCTCGGCGCCGGCCCGATCCCGCCGAACCCGAGCGAGCTCCTCGGCTCGGCCAACATGGAGCAGCTCATCGAGGACCTGACCGAACGCTTCGACTACGTCCTCATCGACGCTCCCCCGCTGCTTCCGGTCACCGATGCTGCGGTGCTCAGCACCATCGTCGACGGCGCCATCGTCGTGGTCGGCGCGGGCGTCGTTCAGCGCGAGCACGTGCGCCACGCCCTGGAGTCGCTCGAGGCCGTCAACGGCTCGGTGCTCGGCCTCATCCTCAACCGCGTCAAGGCCAAGGAGGGCGGCGCCGGCTACGGGACGTACGAGTACGACTACCGTCCCGAGAGCGAGCGACAGCGCGCCAAGGGCCGCTCGATCCCCCACCGTCGTCGCCCGGTGGCCGTCGACGAGGACCACGGCCCCGTGACCCCGCGTCCGTCGACGACCGGCGCCCGTCCCGCCCCACCTGCAGGCCCTCGCGAGGTCTCGGACCAGCGGGAGCAGGCCGCCTTCCCGACGGCGGACTCCATCTTCCACTGACGATCGCGGCCACGCCGCGACGACGCGCGTGCCCCCTGACCCTCGGGTCAGGGGCGCGCGTGCGTCCGATGTCAGCGGTGGGAGCCAGCCCTCGACGAGCCGGCGACGGTGGCGAGCGCGGCGACGACGACGTCGAGGTGCTCCTCGATGCGGTCATAGGCCTCGGTGTGCGTGCGCGACGTGCCGCCGTAGGGGTCGATGACATCGACCTCGTAGACATCCCTGGGGGCGACCGTCCCGCGCGCAGCTGCCGCCTCAGCGGCGACCTGAGGCAGCCACGGGCTCGTCGGCACGATCGGACGCCATGTCGCGGTCGACCGGCACAGGTCGGCGAAGTCCCCGAGCGCGAAGATCCGGCGCATCGCCGCGGGTCGCAGCCGTGCCACCTCGGACCGGTGAGTGCGGGTCATCGTGAGCACCAGCTCGGCCTCGTCGAGCAGCTGTGGCGTTACGGCACGAGCCGAGAAGCCGGTGACGTCGGCGCCGAGGCGACGCAGCTGCTCGCTGGTTGCCCGCTCGATATCAGAGCCGACGACGGCGGCGGTGCCGGCGCTCGAGATGGGAACGCCAGTGTCGGGCAGGAGCTGTCGCAGTCGTCGCTCCGCGTAGGGAGAGCGGCAGATGTTGCCGGTGCAGATGAAGAGAATTCCGTGCGTGGACGGGCTTTCGCCGAGCATTGTTTCCCCCAAGTTCTCTCGGCGCGGAGAGTGAGACCCGATCCTAGGCCGGGCCGCTGTGTCTCGAGTGCACACTTCCTGTTATTGCGGCTTATGTCCGAATAGTCCCAGCCATTGAGTCGGAGTTCCAGGGGCCGCCGCCTCAGATGAGCCGAGCGGCCACCCAGCCGTAGGTCATTAACCTTCGACTCGGCCGTGGTGGGGGCACCCGCACTCGACGCCTCGTGCCGGAGCGACTCGAGTCAGTTCATGGCAGGACGAGACCCCAGCCCGGACCTCGGCGATCGTGTCGGCGGCGACGTCGACCCTGACCACCTCGCCGAAGTCGGCGACGCACGGCGCATCCCCGCACTGAGGGATCCACTCACTCCCGATTCCGAGACTTTCACGCGGAGCATGTCGACAGACCCGAAAGTGGCCCATTCCGTCAGCGGGCTCCGGCTTCGTTACCCTCGGGCACATGCGTGTACTCGTTACCGGCGGAGCCGGCTTCATCGGCTCGAACTTCGTCCTCCGGGGGCGCGAGACGCGCCCCGATTGGACGCTCACCGTCCTCGACTCGATGACGTATGCCGCCAATCGCCACTCGCTGGCGCCCGTCCTCTCGGACCTGGGCGGCGACGGGTCCGTCGAGCTCGTCGAGGGCTCGGTCGCGGACGCGCCGCTCGTCGACCGGCTGGTCGCCGGCCACGATGTGGTCGTGCACTTCGCTGCCGAGTCGCACAACGACAACAGCCTCGACTCGCCATGGCCGTTCGTGGAGAGCAACGTCGTCGGCACGTTCACGCTGCTCGAGGCCATCCGCCGGCACGGCAAGCGCCTGCACCACATCTCGACCGACGAGGTCTACGGGGACCTCGAGCTCGACGACCCGCAGCGATTCACGGAGCGCACGCCGGTCAACCCCTCCTCGCCCTACTCGGCGACCAAGGCCGGGGCGGATCTGCTCGTGCGGGCGTGGATCCGGTCGTTCGGCATCGAGGCCACGGTGTCGAACTGCTCGAACAACTACGGGCCGCGCCAGCACGTCGAGAAGTTCATCCCGCGCCAGATCACGAACATCCTCGACGGCGTGAAGCCGAAGGTGTACGGCTCCGGCCTCAACGTGCGCGACTGGATCCACGTCGACGACCACAACGACGCCGTCATCGCGATCCTCGAGCAGGGCCGGCTCGGCGAGACGTACCTCATCGGCGCGGACGGGGAGCGCAACAACCTCGAGATCGTCGGCATGCTGCTCGAGATCATGGGCAAGCCGGCCGACTGGTTCGATCATGTCGACGACCGCCCCGGGCACGACTTGCGCTACGCCATCGACTCCTCGAAGCTGCGCTCCGAGACCGACTGGCGGCCGCGCTACAGCGACGTGCGCACCGGCCTCGAGGCTTCGGTCGAGTGGTACGCCGCCAACCGGGACTGGTGGGAGGCCGCCAAGGTCGAGTCGGAGCGCACCTACGCGCGGCTCGGCCGGTGAGCACCCCCTCCCCCGGCCGCGCTCTCGTCACGGGCGCCGGCGGGATGCTGGCGCTCGACCTCGTGCCCGCCCTGCGCGCGGGCGGCTGGGTCGTGACGGCGCTCGGGCGCAGCGACCTCGACGTCACCGACCCGGCCCAGTGCCTGGCGGCCATCGAGGGCCACGACCTCGTCGTCAACACCGCCGCCTACACGGCAGTCGACGATGCCGAGACGCACGAGCCGGTTGCCTTCGCCGTCAACGCGGTCGGCGCGGCCAACGTCGCACGAGCGTGTGCGCGAGCCGGCGCCCGCCTGGTCCACGTGTCGACGGACTACGTCTTCGACGGCACGGCCACCGAGCCTTACGCCGTCGACCACCCGGTCGCCCCACGCTCGGCCTACGGCCGCACCAAGGCGGCAGGCGAGTGGGCGGTGCGGGCACTGTGCCCGGAGTCATGGGTCGTGCGCACGGCCTGGCTCTACGGCGCCGGCGGGCCCAACTTCGTGTCGACCATGCTGCGGCTCGCCGGTGAGCGCGACACGGTGTCGGTGGTCGACGACCAGGTCGGGCAGCCGACGTGGACTGTGGACCTGTCGGATCTAATCGTGGGGATCGTCGCCGCTGAGGTTCCGTTCGGCATCCACCACGGCACCTCGGGCGGGCAAACGACGTGGTACGGACTGGCTCGCGCGGTTTTCGAGTTGAACGGGCTGGACCCCGAGCGGGTGCTCCCGACGACAACTGAGGCCTTCCCTCGACCCGCTCCCCGACCGGCCTGGAGTGTGTTGTCCCACCGCAGCTTGGATGGCGCGGCAGTCGCCGTCATCGGTGAGTGGCGCTCGGCTCTTAAGAGGTCTGGTATTCAGGGCAGCCGGGTTAAGACACCTCCGCCCACACGGCGATGATGAAGCATGCACCCGCGGCAGTCACGTCGATGGTCTCTGCTTACGTCACATTCACCGCCTCACGACACATCCGGTCTGCCGCAGCGATCCTCATGCCCAAGAGCCCAAACCGGCATCTAAAACGTTGCGTGCGGTAGTCGCGGATTAGGTCAGTCGCGGCCGTAGATATCACGCGTATACACCTTGTCTCGAACCGCGTCGAGCTCATCGGCATGTCGGTTGGCTACAATCACGTCCGCCACCGATTTGAACTCGTTCAAGTCGCGAATGACGCGCGAGTGGAAGAACTCGTCGCCCTCCAAGGTCGGTTCATAGACGACGACCTCGATGCCCTTGGCCTTGATGCGCTTCATGATCCCCTGAATGCTCGAGGACCTGAAGTTATCCGACCCAGATTTCATGACCAGCCGATACATCCCGACGACCCTCGGTTCGCGCGCCAAGATGTCGCTCGCGATGAAGTCCTTGCGGGTTGTGTTGGACTCCACGATTGCGTGTATGAGGTTCTGCGGCACCTGATCGTAGTTGGCGAGCAACTGTCGGGTGTCCTTGGGCAGGCAATAGCCGCCGTAGCCGAACGACGGGTTGTTGTAGTGCGCACCGATCCGCGGGTCGAGCCCAACACCCTCGATGATGGATCGCGTGTCAAGGTCGTGGGTGGCCGCGTAGGTGTCGAGCTCGTTGAAGTAGGCGACCCGCATGGCAAGGTAAGTGTTAGCGAAGAGCTTGATCGCCTCGGCCTCGGTCGCGTCCGTGAAGAGGACGGGCACGTCCGACTTCTCCGCGCCCTCAAGCAGTAGCGAAGCGAACTCCTTGGCCTCCGCGCCCGTATCTCCCATGACGATGCGACTCGGGTGGAGGTTGTCCCACAGGGCCCTCCCTTCCCGCAGAAACTCCGGGGAAAAAATGATGCGTAAGGCAGGCCGCACCTGCGCCATACGCTTTGTGAAGCCTACAGGGACCGTGGACTTTATGATGACCGAAGCGTCGGGGGCGTGCCGGGAAACATCGTCAATGACGCGCTCCACCGACGTCGTGTTGAAGTGCATCGTGTCCGGGTCATAGTCAGTGGGCGTGGCGATGACGACAAACGATGTGCCGGCGTACGCGTCCTCACGATCCGTCGTGGCCCGGAGGTTGAGACCTCCTTGCTGAAGGAAGGCCTCCAGCTCGGGATCGATGATTGGTGACCGGCCCTCGTTGACCAAATCCGCACGCGAGCCATCCACCTCGAGGGCGACCACTTCGTTGTGCTGGGCGAGGATGGCGGCATTTGACAGGCCCACGTAACCGAGGCCGACGACAGTGATCTTCACTCTGTCACCCTAGTCGTGATCCCCTGCAAGGATTCCCGCCCCCACCCGCTCAAGAACGACTCCTCGCTCACGACGCGCGTGACGCCGACCCCTGCGCCCTGCATGAGCCAGCGTTGAGGAGTAGCTCAACAACGCCTTCGGCGAAGTCGCCTCGCTGCTCCGCCACACGGACTTGCAGTCGCTGGTCGTGTGGCCCGGTGAGGTCAATGCCCAGTCATGACCCACCGACCGGGGCGCAAGGGGATCGGCTGGCGCGGGACAGTGTCACGGGGCGTCACGCGTCTCCACGCGCGCGGCGAAACCCAAGAGCGCGCCCATGCCGAACGGCCTCGGTATCTGCCGTGCGCGCGTGGCCAACAATTACAGGAGGGAAGCCATCCAGGCTAGAGGCGTGCCGCGCTCACAGCCTCCCACTGCTTGCGGAGACCCTCTTCAAGGCCCACCTTCGCTGTCCAGCCGAGCTCTTGAGATGCCGCCCGGCTCGATCCACCAGTTCGGAATACATCGCCAGCAACAACATCCTCATGCCTGACTCGCAACCGCCCACCGGCCAGCGACGAGATGATGTCTAGTGCGTCATTGACGGACACGCTGCTCCCACCCGAGAGGTTGAACACTGCGCCCGGCTTAACGCTGGCCTCGGATGCACGGCGCAAGCCAGACACGATATCGGCAACGAACGTGAAGTCCCGAATCTGTTTTCCCGTCCCATAGACGACGATCTCCTCGCCGAGATGGGCGGAGGACAGAAACCGCTGAAACGCCATGTCAGGGCGCTGCCGCGGGCCGTAAACGGTGAAGAACCGAAGAGACACCGTGGGCAGGGCAAAGTTCTCACCGTAGAGGCTGACCAGATGCTCCCCCGCCAACTTGGTCACGCCATACGGACTCCTGGGATGAAGCGGCTGGTCTTCCACACACGGGAATGAAGGACTGTTCCCGTACACGGACGACGACGAAGCATACACAAATCGAACCCCGGGATTGTTTGACAGGCAGGCCTCAAGAAGCCTTTGTGTGGCCCGCACATTGTTGTCCGTGTACTCGGCGAATCGATCACCCCAAGAAGACCTAACTCCAGGCGAACCTGCCAGATGAAAAACAGTGGAGACTCCATCCAGCACGCCGCCCAGATCCACCCGGTTGATGTCGTCTTGAATCAGGTTGAAGTGGCTCGACGCAACGCATGAGGAAAGATTCCGTCTTTTCAACCCGCCACCGTAGTAGTCAGTAAACGAATCAACGCCTACTACTTGATGACCATCTTGCAGCAGACTCTCGCACAAAGTAGATCCAATAAAGCCAGCAGCGCCGGTTACTAGCACCTTCATGATTCGATTCGCACCCTCTCAAGCATATTTCCTCGAACAAGCAACTGAACAACTATCACAGCAAAGACCACACCACACAAAGCAAGAGCGCTTGACGCACCAGCGGCCGACCTGAATACGACTCCCGACACCGCCACGAAAATGAAACATGAACACGCGTAGGCCGCTCGAACCAGAAAAACCATCCGCGCCAATCCCAGCGCTTTCAACCCCGCCGACGCGCAGTGAAGAAAACCGAGACCGGCGTACTCAATCGCAACGATCCATACAATGCGCTTCGTCCCGTCCCAGGTGTCACCGAGCACAACAAATCCCAAGGACTGCGGCAATACCAAAGCTACCGACCCGACAAGCAATGACAACAAGGCAAGAGTCCATGCCACGATGCGAAGTCGCTGCCAGGCATCCCTGCCGCTCTTGACTTGCCCACTCCGCGCCAACTCTGGAATACCCAGCATCGGTATGGCGCTTAAAACCAGAGCAAGCGGTCCAAGCAGAAGGCCGCCGCCTCGCATCGCGGCAGAACCAGCTGTGCCAACGGTCACGGTCGCTATGGATAGGGAAACAAAACCAGTCCAAGAAGAGACAATGCCTTCAAGACCAAAGAACAGCCGGACCGTTCTCCCTCGCATCCACCATTCCCGCAGGCCTGCAAAAGTCGGCGCGACCCCGGTCCGTAGAAGCAGCCATAGCAACGCAAGCCCTGCTCCCATCGTCCACACCGCTACACACGCCGCCGCGCTGCTCGCTATCGCTGGAGTAAACAGCATGGCGAGCGAGACAACGGCCCAAATCAAGTCTGATATAAGGCAGTCGCGGAGCTTCTGGTCTGCAATCGCTGCCCAGCGAAGTACATCCTGCGGAAGGACTAGGACGACCGACGCCGACAGCAGGGAAACAATCGGATCAAAGTGCCCGACGGCTAGTTGCACACAGACCGTCAACGCCAAAACCAGAACTGCCATGATTAAGGAGACGCTAACAGCAAAAGCCGATTCACTCTTCACTTTTGGAGACCCGGAAAGGCGAGCTATGCTATTACCCAGGAATCCTCGTGTCGTACCCAGGAGGGCGCCCAACCCCACAATGGCGAGAGACGATGCGCCGAACTGGGACGAACTTAAGATCCGCGCCAATGCGATGGACAAGGCGAGGTTGCTGAAGCTGGAAAGCCCTTGATCAAGAAGTCCAAATGCTATGCGCCGCCACCTAGTCACTCGCCTATTCCTTCAGCGACTGGAAGAAATTGGCCAAGGGCGCTCCTTGGGCTTGAGCGATGATGGCTCGCGCACGCGCAAGTTGCTGCTGGGAGAGCGCGACCCGGCCCTCGTGTGGTTCGGCAGACAGCAGTAGAGCAGCCAACGCCACATCGTCTTCCTTGTCGAAAGACCACCTTCGCCCGACCAGCTCCTCTACGCCCCCCACGCGAGAGCCGATGGAGGGAAGTCCAAGACACATCGCTTCAATCATCGCTCGGGGCAGACCTTCGCTTCGTGATGCCAGAACAAATAGATCGTGCGAGCGTAAGAGCTCGAGAAGCTTGCGCCGGTCGGTGATTTCCCCTGTGAAACGAACCCTGTCGGCGACACCCAGCTGTTGAGCCATCTCGAGGAACACTTCAGGGTCGCCAGCCCCGACGATGGTCAGCGTTGCATCTGGCAAGCCGCGTCGGACGACAGCGGAGAAGGCACGCAGGAGTATGTCAATCCCCTTGACCCCTCCATTGAGATGTCCGACGGTGATGAGATGGCGGAGTGACGGTGATATTGGAGCTGGGTCGACGGTCAGCCAGCTCTCCGGCAACCTAGCGTTTGTCATTGCCAGCGCAGGCGCTCGAGTACCGTATCGGCGCTGTAGGGACTCTTGAGTGACATATACCACCGCATCTGAACGTCGAACCACTACGCGGCTGAAACTCTCCAGGGTCGTGCTCAGGGCACGGGAGACGAGCGGATGCTTCGATCCTTGGGGAAACCAAGAACCAGCTTCGGCAACGACATTAGCCACAACATGAGCAGGAGAGAATTTCGTCCGCATCCAAAAGAGGAAGCCCAACAGTTCGGGTATCCGGACAAATACGGTATCTGCCGCCTCAAATCGGCATGACAGGACAGATCGCGCAAGCTTGAGTACGCCTCGGTAGCCTTGTCGCCTTCCAGCGGCTGGAAGAGGCAGGACTCGAGTCCCTTCCGGCAATGGCGTTGTTGCACCCGCGTCCGTCCCCTGGCGCGCAATGAGAACCACTTCGTCTGCCGTTCCGTCAAACTTCTCAAGGAAGTCGCCGGAAAGCGACGGATGTGTCGACCAGTACCGCCCGGCCGAATCCATAGCTACTGATACGTCAGACACTACGAAAAGGGTCACTGTCTTACCTTTGAGAGTCGTCGTTTCATCACGGCGAGGCTGATTGCAGCGATCAGAAGCGGGTATCCGATAGATTTGATCTGCCCGAGAGAATCTGACCGTATCCCGTAAACCATGGACGCCATGAACACTGGGTACACATAGCCTTTTACGTCCGTGGGGATGCCTTTGAGGCTTCTATTGTAGAAGGAGGATCCAATCAGTGAGACGGCCATGGAAATTAAAATAACTCCACTCAACCCGAAGTTCATATACGCCTCAGACGGCAGTGAGAAGCCCAAACCTTGTCCGCTTCCCACCCCCGTTAGTCGTCGAAACTCCAACGACGCTGTGGTGCGCTGATCGTTGCTGTCTTGGGTCAGGATTCCGGGCGCGAAACTGGCGATTGCAGCCACATAAGTCGACCCCTCGTAGTAGGGGTGTATGTCTGGGACCAACTGTCCCAAGATATCCGTTACCTGGTAAGGACTGGATGTGTCTACCAGCGACCTCGCCCATGGATTTGAAGCAGTCTGCACGACCTCTCCGGAGCCAGCGCGAACATTTCCCACCCAGTTGAAGACGGCCACGACAGCGACTACTGCCACCAGCGCCTTCAGCGGTCTGATCTGCTTGCGCCGCGTGGCATACCAAGCAAGCAGGAGCGCAGGAGTCAAGACGGCAGATCGCGAAGACAGACCCAGCAGCGAGATTCCCATGGTGCTCAGCAGTATTAGCCACTGCGAAGACGACAGGAGAAAGCGCCGTTCGGAGCCCGCACATGAGAGGAGCACTCCGACTGGGAGAAGGCCCTCCGATAAGGTGCTGAGAGCCGATACCCCCGTGTACACACCCTGATTAGCTCCATACGTTTCGCCCGATGTAAGCACATATAGAACCATCGTCATGAGCAGGGATATCGACAGAACCAGAGTGCCGAGTGACGCCACGCGCCCCACCCGCCATTCGGTTGGGGCGGAACTGGGTCGTTGTGCAATCGGAGAGGTCGCGAGAAGGGTCCCTATTGTCCAGCCACCCGCGCACAAGACCATCACCGTAGGCGCGATCCCGCTCAACGAAGACAACGGTATGCGACCGATTTCGCTGCCAGTGCTCTGCATATAGAGTATTGGCGCCAGTAGCACATAGTTCAGATAGCCGTTGGTGAAAACCCAAGGATGAAATATGTCTCGCGTGCACCTGTAAGCAATAATCAGCATCAGGATCGACACGATCAGCAGGGTGGCGGCGCCCAGGCTTACCGGGGCGACGCCACTCGCAGCCAAAACCGCGCTGACGAGTGCTGCCAAGACGAAGGCAAGTCGCGATACAGCCCACTTGCTTCGATGCCAACGTCCATCATTGGCAGTGAGATCAGAATGCATCAGTTCGCGCCCATGGCATTAAGCATTCCGCCGTCATGTTGGCTCAGTCGTTCGTATTCCGGCCCACGCGTTGTGCCGATGTGCAGTCGACAGGATGAAGTTCACCGCGCGCTCGCTGGTGTTGTCGATGAGGTAGTCGTCAGGCGTCAGGCCGCTGACGCCGTTGCGAGAGCGCGGAGCGGACATGGCCGTCTTGATGCCCGCGACCACGTCACCCGCATGCAGCCCAGTCATGATGATGCCGCCGGTATCGAGTGCCTCAGGTCGTTCGATGGAGTCGCGGAGGGTGATTGCAGGGAAGCCGAGCAGGGTCGACTCCTCGGCGATGGTTCCCGAGTCGCTGAGGCAACAGGCGGCCGAGAGCTGCAGTTTGTTGTAGTCGTGGAAGCCGAGTGGCTCACTGAAGGTGACACCTTGCACCTCGATGGCCTCGGGCATCACTTCAAGCCGCTTACGCGTGCGTGGATGCGTCGAGACGAATACTGGTAGCCCAAACTCTTGGTGCACCGCCACGAGGCATTGCAAGAGCATTTTGAGTCGTGTCGGCGAGTCGACGTTCTCTTCGCGGTGGGCGCTTACGAGGAAGTAGCCGCCTTCTGCGAGCCCCATTCGTTCGAGGACATCAGACGCGATGATCGGCTCACGATACGCGTTCAGCACCTCTCGCATGGGGGATCCGGTCTTCAGGATCCGGCGCGGAGGCAGGCCTTCAGAGAGGAGATTACGCCGCGCGTGCTCGGTGTAGACAAGGTTGAAATCGGCGACGTGGTCGACGAGTCGGCGGTTCGTCTCCTCCGGTACGTTCTCGTCAAAGCACCGGTTGCCCGCCTCCATGTGATAGACGGGTATCCGCATTCTCTTGGCCATGACGGCCGCTACGCAACTGTTGGTGTCGCCCAGCACCAGCACGGCGTCCGGGCGCTCCGCCACAAGAACCTCTTCGGTCTTGATGAGCGTCTCACCCAAGACGCGTCCCAAGGAGCTGGTGTCCACCCCGAGCAAGTGGTCAGGCTTCCGCAGGCCCAGGTCATGGAAGAAGACCTCGTTCAGGGTGTAGTCGTAGTTCTGCCCGGTGTGGACGAGGACATGCTCAACCGTCTGGTCCAGGCGCTGAATCACTCGAGACAAGCGGATGAGCTCCGGCCGTGTCCCGACGATGGTCATCACCTTCAGCATGCGTCAACCTCTTCGAGTAGCACCGGCTCGCGGTAGGTGTCCGCGTCAGCAGGGTCGAAAAGCTCGTTCGTCCAAAAGATCGTCACGAGTTCCTCCGCCCCAGTGTTGGTGATGTTGTGCGCCCACATCGTTGGCATGTCAATGACAACCGGATCTTCGCCTGACACGTCGAAGCTGACGATTTCATTCGTAAGAACCTTGCGCAGACTGATGCGGGCCTCCCCTGACACCACGACGAACCGCTCGATTTTGCGAAGATGGAAGTGCTCCCCCCGTGTGACGCCCGGTCGTGTCGTCGACACGAACGTCTGGCCTTCACCCCCATGGGAACGCACCGTCTCAACCAGTCGCCCACGGTCGTCAGCGTGGCTTGTCAAGGGGATCGGATAGCGCTCTGGGAAGAGCGTGGCACGAAGCGTGTTGAACAGCTCGACTTCGAACTGCGACGCGAGCCCTGGGATGTCTCCGGTGGAGTAGGCCTTGGCGAAGGTGCTCAGCAGATCCCAGACCCGCTGGACGCTCACGTCCTTACCCGCTGGCGTCCGGACTCCGCCGGGGCCGCTCATCGCGTCGAGCAGCGCCTGCGCAGCTGGCTGAGCGTGGAGAAGCGGAACAGGCCTGTCCACAATGTCCGCGCTCCCACCCGTGGCGATCAGATCGACGAACGTCGCGATGAAAGAGTTGTAGTGCGGGCGTCCGTGCTCCCCGAAGAGGTTCGGGAGGCGGACGTCGACGAAGGTGCCACCGGCGCGCTCCGCCGACGATCGCAGCATCTCTGCAGCGGTTTCCTTGCCAGTTCCGTAGGGAGTCCCGTTACCGCTCTGGATGGAGTTTGCGTACACGACACGGCGCGGCTTTCCGTCCGACTCAAGAGCGCGCGCGACGTCTCGGGCCAGTTCGACGTTGCCCCTCTCGACCTGGGCAGGCTCCCCACGGTTCACACCGGCGATGTGAATGACCGCGTCGGCGGAGCGAACCAGGTCGTGCAGACGATGCCAATCGGATCTGCCGACGGGCAGCACCTCATGGACGCCGCCGGCCCGAGCCCGGACGCGAAGGTGCCAGCCGAGAAAACCGGCGGCCCCGGTGACGACCACCTTCACGCTGACGCACCAGCCAACAGCCGCTCGAACTCGGGCAGCCGCTGTAACAACTGTTTGGTCCCCTCGACGTCGAGCCGGTCTGTGTTCTCGCTCGTGTAGTCGTCCACACGCGCAGGAAGCTCCTCGCCCTCCTCGAAGTAGAGCTCATACTGGAGGGATCGGGCATCGAGGGGAACGCGGAAATAGTCGCCGTGGTCCTGGGCCTTTGCAATCTCCTCACGGCTCAGCAGAGTTTCGTGCATCTTTTCGCCGTGGCGCATTCCAAGCCTGTTGATGCTGGGAGCGGTGTCACCGAGCAACTCCGCTACTGCTCGAGCTAGGGTCTCGACTGTCGATGCCGGCGCCTTCCGAACAAAGAGGTCGCCGGGCTCGGCATTCAGAAAGGCGTACTCGACGAGATCGACCGACTCCTCCAGCGACATGAGGAATCTCGTCATGCTCGGCTCGGTGATTGTGAGCGGGCGCCGCTCGAGAACCTGGTTCACGAAAAGCGGTATCACCGAACCACGGCTGTACATGACGTTTCCGTAGCGCGTGACCGACACGGTCGTGCCAGACCTGGGGTGATTGCGTGCGAACGCCTGAGCGGTCTTTTCCATCAGGGCCTTCGACATCCCCATTGCGTTGACGGGGTACACAGCCTTGTCGGTGCTCAGGCAGACTACGCTTCGCACGCCCGACTGTGCGGCGGCCTCGATCACGTTCCGGCTCCCGACCACGTTCGTCTTGACGGCCTGCTCCGGGAAGAACTCGCAGGACGGGACCTGCTTCAGCGCAGCCGCGTGGAACACGAAGTCAACGCCCACCGTTGCTGCCTGGACGCTGTCCAGATCGCGGACGTCCCCGACGAAAAGCTTGAGCCGGGAGTCGTCAACACGCCGACGCATTTCGTCCTGCTTCGCCTCGTCTCTCGAGAGCACGTGGATGGCAGCCACATCGCGCCTAAGAAGGTGGCGGACCATGGTGGAGCCGAAGGATCCGGTCCCTCCGGTGATCATCACTCTGGCACCCGAGAACGGGTCGGCAGCTGCCGCTTCCTGGTAGCTGTTCGAAGTCATCGTCTACTTTCCTGTTGAAGATCTAACGGCGGCCACGAGCATCTGCTCGACACGCGTGATCCCGACCTCACGAGAGAATTCGGATTCAAAGACCGAACGCGCGTTCCGGCCGAGCCTTCGCAGCTCGGCATCCGACATCGCAACGAAGGACTGCAGGGCGGCGCCGAGGTCCGCAGATCCGGGCGTCGCAGCCAACCCCGCGTCAGCACGTCGGATGAGCGATGCCACATCTCCGACGGCGTGGGCCAGGACCGGCTTGCCTGTTGCCAGACTTGCTTGCACTTTGCTCGGCATGGTCACTCCCATGAGCGGCCGGTCAGCCAGCGACACCACCTGTACGTCGCTGGCGGTGATGTAGCGTCGGAGCGACTCCTGTGACTGACGCTCCACGAACTGCACATTCAGCATGGACATCGACGAGGCTAGAGACCGGAGCGCCTTCTCGCTCGAACCGCTGCCGATGAGAACCAGGTGTGCGCCTTGCACGCCGTCGAAGCCCCGTATCAACAGGTCGAGCGCCTGGAAATCACCCAGGTTTCCCGCATACATGAAGATGCGTCGGTGCTCGGGGATCTGGAGGGCACGACGGAGCGCTGCGGCATCGTCGCAGGCGGCCGTCTCCGGTGCCGCGTCCACCCAGTTGGGTGTGTAGTGGATGCGGTCCGGGTGAACGCCGCGATCCGTGAGCACGGCCCGCATACCCGGGGAGATGACCCCGATGGCAGCCGCATCGCGGTACGTGGCCCGTGACACCGGGCCAACCGTCGCGTTGACGACTCGCTGCAGGTGAGCGGGCAGCAGGCTGCTCTCGGTGATCGAATCCGGCCACAGATCCTGCAGGATCAGCGCGCGCGGTGCGCGACGGATGCCGTTGACCAAGGCCGGAATCCCAGCCAGAGCCGGTGACGAGTAAGTCAGCCAAACGTCCGGGTTGACGACCTTCCGTGCCGCGAGGGACGCGGACGCCGCGAAGCTGCAGTAGTTGGCGAATCGACCTATGACCGAGGTGCCGTGGCTCGTGATGAGCGGAGCGCGGTGCACCTCGAGTCCACGCACGGTCTCAGGCAACCCGAACCGCTGTCGGTAACCCGCGTAGAGCTGACCCTGGGGATAGTTCGGGAAGCCGGTAACTACTGTCACCTCGTGACCGCGTTCCTGCAAGCCCTCGGCAATCTGCAGAGCGATGTGCGCCGGCTCCGGAGGGAACCATTGCGAGACATATCCGATCCTCACGCGGCCCCACGCCCATCTGACGCCGAACCCTCGAACACCGGCATGGTGGCCGAGCCTGACGCGCTGATGCCGTCGCGGCGGACAACGGTGAGTGCCGTGGCCATGAGGATCTTCGCATCGAGGAGCAGCGAGCCGCGGTCCACGTACTCGACATCCAATCTGAACTTGTCTTCCCAACTCAGGGCATTGCGGCCCGAGATCTGTGCGAGACCCGTCAAACCCGGACGCACTAGGTGACGGCGAGCTTGATCTGCAGAGTAAAGGGAAAGGTACTGCATGAGCAGCGGCCGGGGCCCCACCAGCGACATGTCGCCTCGCACGACGTTCCACAACGTCGGTAGCTCGTCGAGACTTGTGGACCTCAGCACGCGTCCCAGTTCGGTGAGCCGGCTTGCGTCATCGACGAGCCCGATCTCCGGATTCACATCGAGCATGGTGCGGAACTTGACCATGGTGAACGGGTGGCCGTCCAGACCGGGCCGCTCCTGTCGGAACAGCACCGGTGACCCGAGCCGCCGACGGACCAGCAGCGCCACGACAGCCTGCACGGGGAGGGAGACAATGAAGATCGGTACGGCGACGAGCAGGTCGAAGACGCGCTTGAGGAAGCGACGCCTCATCGTCCCTCCAGGTGCGCCGTCAGCGCGTCAATGACCCGAAAGACGTCGGCGTCAGTAAGCCCCGCTCCCGACGGGAGCGTTATCCCACGCTCGAAGAGACGCTCGGACGAGCCGTTCAGAAAGGCCCGCATTTCGCGGTGCACGGGCTGCAGGTGCATGGGTTTCCACACGTGGCGGGCCTCTATGTCGACTGCGTTCAGGGCGTCAACTGCACCGTCAGCAATCGTCTGACCTGGTTCGCAGGACGCACCTGGACCGTCGATCACGATTGTTGTGAGCCAGCAGTTGTCGTCGTCGTCATAGTCCGCGCCGCTGCGGCCGAGCACTCTAATGCCGAAGATGCCGGAGAGGTGCTTGTCGTAGAGGTCCCGGATCTCGCGTCGCCGGGCGATCATCGCGTCAAGGCGAGTCAACTGGCCTCGTCCCAGCGCGGCGAGGATGTTGGACATCCTGTAGTTGAACCCAACCTCTGTGTGCTCGTACCAAGGAACTGGCTGTCGCGCTTGCGTCGACAGGTAGCGCGCCCGGGCGAGCATCTCCGCGTCGTCGCTCAGCAGCATCCCGCCACCGGACGTCGTCATGATCTTGTTGCCGTTGAACGATAGGGCGGCGCTTCGCCCGAAAGATCCCGCTCCTCGCCCGGCATGGAAGGCGCCGAGCGCCTCAGCAGCGTCCTCGATGAGGTGAACCCCTCGATCGGCGAGTGCTGGCTCGAGGCGGCCGTAATCGGCGCAGCGACCGAAAAGGTCCACCACAACCACCGCCGGCACGGAGGCCCCTTCTGCCCGTAGCCTGTCAACGGCATCCAGGAGCAGGTCGACGTCGACGTTCCCGTCCGCCTCCTGCGCGTCGACCAGCACCGGGTCGGCCCCGGTGTAGGCGACAGCATTCACCGTGGCTGCAAAGGTGAGGTCCGAAACTGGAACCAAGGTCCCGGGGCCCACCCCTGCGTCAAGAAGAGCCAGATGGAGCGCGGCTGTTCCCGAGGAGAGAGCGAGCGCGCCCGCCACTCCGCAGCGGGCCGCCACTTCAGCCTCGAAGGCGTCGACGTGAGGGCCGAGAGGCGCGACCCAGCCGGAGCGGAGCGCATCGAGAACGTACGCCTCCTCGACCTCGGTGACCTGGGCTTTGGACAGGTGAATGCGGGTCACTGCTGGATCGTCCCAACTGTGTTGGCGGTTCGAATCATGGCTTCGTGGCGCATCCATTCGCGGCCCTCGTCCGACGACAGGAACGATGTCTCCAGCACCGAGCTGGGGACCATGAACGGGACGTCGACGCTGTCGACGAGCGGGTGCCCAGTGCTGCGACGGCTCTCGTCTGGAGAGAAGAGCTCTTCACCGAGCTTCTCTCCCGGGCGGAGGCCGGTGTAGATGATGTCGATGTCGCGCCGGCCGCTCATCCGGATGAGCGTCTCGGCGACCTCCAAGATCTTCACCTGCTCACCCATCTCCAGCACCATGACCTCACCGTCGACGCCGATAGACGCAGCTTCGAGCACGAGCTGGCACGCCTCAGGGATGAGCATGAAGTACCGGCGCACCTCAGGATGGGTCACGGTAATAGGCCCACCCATCTCGATCTGGGCGGTGAACGCGTGGACGACAGATCCGCGAGAACCCAAGACGTTTCCGAAGCGGACCGAGACATAACGGCCCTCGGCTCGGCGAGCGAAGTCGGCGGTGAGGCGCTCGGCGAGCCTCTTGCTGTAGCCCAAGACGCAGGTCGGGTTCGCCGCCTTGTCGGTCGAGATGTTGACGAAGGTCGAGACGCCGACTGCCTCGGCGGCCGTAAGCACGTTCAAGGTGCCGATGACGTTGCTCTTCCACGCCTCGAGCGGGTGGGCCTCCAGGAGCGGTAAATGCTTCAGGGCGGCAGCATGGAACACCACCTCCGGCCGCGCTCGCGCGAAGGCGTCAGCGAGCGCTTTCGGATCGCGGATGTCGGCAAGGATGAGGTCATCGGAGTCGAGCAGCCCGTGGCCTGAGAGGCTCATCTCGGTGGCCTGCAGGCCCGACTCGTCGCGGTCCAGCATGAAGAGGCGGGAAGGGCCGAATCGCGAGATCTGACGGCAGAGCTCGGAGCCGATCGATCCGCCCGCGCCTGTTACGAGTACGCGTCGACCTGAGATCTGCTCGGCGATGGCCGTCTTGTCCAGCTCCACCGGGCGGCGGCCCAGTAGGTCAGCGACATCGAGATCACGCAGGTCCTTGGGCGTCGGACGCCCACCCATGATCTCCTTCAGCGGAGGCAGGGTCACGACCTCGAGGCCCGCGTCCGCGGCTCGGGTGGCGAGGTCACGCAAGGTGCCGGCTTCGGCGTTGGGCAGCGCCACAACGAGCGTGTCGGCCTCGAACCGCTCGGCGACTGAAGCGATGTCGCCCCGCGTGCCGCGCACTCGCAGGCCTTCAAGACGCATGCGCTGCTTGGAGGGGTCGTCATCCAGGAGAGCCACCGGAACGAACGACCCGGCCCCGTCGTACTTCATGCTTCGCAGCAGGCGCCTGCCGGCTTCGCCCGCGCCCAGGATGATGGCGCGGCGCTCCGCTGCCGTCTGCATGGCACGGTAGGAGCGCACGGTCCGGATGACGAAACGCAGCGCAAACATGGAGGCCAGAGTCAAGGCTGCGGCGGTGAGTGGTACGCCCCGAGGAATAAGTGGCGGGGCGACGATGAAGCCGCAAAGGAAGAGGCCCGCGCCCACCACAGCGGTAGTTGCTGTCAGCTCGACGATCTCCTCGAAGGATCCGAGCTGATGGCTGATTGAGTAGGGACCGACGACGTAGCCGACGAGCAGCTGGGCGACGACCGCGGCCAGGGCGAAGTAGGCCGTTCCGCGCAGGAATGACTCGTCAATCGCGAAGTCGAGTCTGATCCATACAGCGGCGAAGAGCATCACCACCCAGATGACTGCGTCCACCCCGGCCCAACCGAGCCGTGTCCACCGAGCTCTTCGTGCTTGCGCTGTCACCCTGTTGTCCCCACATCCCTGACGTGCCCCGATTCACGCACGCGCCGTCGTGGAAGCCTGCGACCTATGACGTCCGCCGCACGGTGGACGGGCACCAACCCGCTACTCAGATTTTTCGGTCAAACGGCGCGCGAAAGCAGCATAGCCGGGTATAGGGCACAGTCCAGACACGCGTGTCGTTTTGGACGTAGCTGCCTCAGGATCAGCCACATCTGAAGATATTGCCCTCATCGGCCTGCAATGAAGATATGATCTTCACGTGGTCAATCCGAAGGCGACCGGTTCAGTTGCTCTCATCGGAGACATCGTCGAGTCCCGAAGGCACCGGGACCGCCAGGCGCTACACGACGCCTTTCAGTCTGGCATCACCCGGGTAAACGAGGTGGTCCCCGTTGACGACCCGGCTGTCATCACCGTCGGCGACGAGTTCCAGGGTGTCTACCCGACTTTGGGCGAGGCGCTACGGGCCAGCTTCGTCGTGCGCGCCGAGCTGCACCCGCTCGCCGACATCCGTTTCGGGCTCGGCCGCGGCGACGTCACCACGCTTGACGCCGCCCGCGGCATCCACGACGGCCCGGCCTACTGGGCCGCGCGCGAGGCCATCGAGACCGCCGAGGCGCGCGCCCGGCGAGCGCAGACGCGGACGTCGCGGACGGCATACGTCGCCCCCGACGAGCCGGCCCCGGTGGTGGCGGCCGTTCGCGCGGCCCTGGACTGTCTGGACTTCATGGTTGGCTCCATGTCGACCACCTCGCGCGAGATCTTAGGAGGACTGATGAGGGGGCAGGCCCAGCAGGACGTCGCCGACCGCCTCGGCATCAGCCCGTCCGCGGTCTCGCAGCGCGTGCGGCGCGACGGCATCGGCGTGGCGCTCGAGGCCATGGCGACGCTCGGGGAGCTGCCGTGACGTGGCTGGCCGTCGCCCTGGTCGGCATCGGCGTCGGTGACCTCGTCCGCTCCACCGGCACGCCGCGCAGCCGTCTCGTGGGCCACGTGACCACGCCCGTCGTCATCGTGATCCTTGGCCTGCTGGCCGGCATGAACAGCTGGGCCGACTGGGTCGCGCTCGTCCTCGCCGCAGCTGCCGGCGCGGCATGGGCCGAGCTCTCCCGCGAGACCCAGATGACCGGGCGCCGCGCCCTGGCACCGCTGGGGGTCTTCGCCGGCATCGTCGTCGCGCTCCTCGGCTTCTCGGGCGCGGCCTCCCACCCCGACGGCCCGCTCGAGACCTGGCTGCACTGGGCCGAGCTGCCCGGCCACCAGCCGCTCACCACCGCGCGGGTGCTGCTGCTCACCGGCCTCGCCCTCTTCAACCTCGCAACCGCCAACGTCATCGTCCGGCTCGTCCTGCTCACCATCGGGGCCCTGCGCCCCTCAGACGTCACCAACGCCAACGCCGCCGCGGCGGCCGCAGCCGCGAGCGCCGGGCAGCCCGCTCCCCCGACCCCCGGCCAGCCCGCCGACCGGCTCAAGGGTGGCCGCCTCCTCGGCCCGATGGAACGCCTCGTCATCCTCGGGCTCGGCCTCGCCGGCCAGTTCGGCGCCGCCGGCCTCGTCATCGCCGCCAAGGGGCTGCTCCGCTTCCCCGAGATCCAGGCCGCCGCGCGCAGCGCCGACCCGAGCGCGACCGGCACCTACAACGGCGGCCCCGCAGGCATCGACGATGTCACGGAGTACTTCCTCGTCGGCAGCTTCGTCAGCTGGCTCATCGCCCTCGGCTCGCTCGCCCTGACCGTCTGACACCGCCCCGCAGACGCCGCCCGCCTCCACCGCGTTCTTGCGCGCCGAGGCACTTCCTGCAAGAACGCCGTCCCCACGTGCCGCCGCCGTTACCGTCGCGCTCGGCGACAACGCCGGACACAGGGGGCACCCATGACACTGGCACCGACGGTGCGCGACCACGTCGACACCTACCAGGACAGCGACTACGACAGCGTGACGGCGCAGGTCGAGGAGCTCGAACAGCTCGGCTACTTCGGGGACACCTCGCTCGACCTCGACCGCACCCGACAGGCCACCATCGACCGGGCCAACCCGGCCACCGCCGAGCTGACCCGCAGGGTCCCCGGGTTCGACGCCTGGCTCGACCTCATCCCCACGGCCGCGGCCCTCGACCTCTGCTACGACCCGCTCGGCACGGCCCTGCCCAACGGTGCGCCGATCACCCCGGCGATGTCGACCTGGGCCCGCAACCTGGCCGACACCAGGGGCATCCGGTCGCGCGCCGCCGTCTTCAGGCAGCTGGCGCTGGAGCACGCCGACGCGACCTCGCTGCCCCAACGCTGGCTCAGCCTCGCGTGCGGAGCCGCCCACCCGGCCATCAGCACGGCCCGCCACCTGCGCGAGCAGGGTGGATGCGTGGCACGGCTCGACCTCGTCGACCTCGACCGCACCGCCCTCGCGCTGGCCGAGACCTACGCCGAGCGCGAGCAGGTCTCGGAGCTCGTGCGCACCCACCGGATGAACGTGCTCGACCGGGCCGGGCTGCGAGCGCCCGGCCTGGATCAGACCCCGCAGCTGCTGCCCGGCTACGACCTGGTCGAGGCCATCGGGCTGCTCGAGTATCTCGGCGCCGACGACTGGTCCTACTCCTATGCCGGCGTCATCCGCACGCGGCGCCTCCTCGCCGGCGCCCGCACGTTCCTGCAGAACGCGTGGCGTCTCGTCAACCCTGGTGGCCTGCTCGTCGTCGGCAACATGCTCGACACCCACCCCCAGCTGCGCTTCACCCTCAACGTCGTCCAGTGGCCGCACATCCGGCCACGACCGGTCACGGACCTGCTGACGCTGCTCGACGAGGCCGGGATCCACGGGCACCGCCGGGTCGTGCTCCCGGCCGACGGCGTCTACGCGCTGTATGCCGTCCGCAAGGACTCCTAGGAGCGTTCCGCCGCACGCGGGTCGAGACCCGACTTCTTGCGCGAACGAGCAGTTTCTGCAACAAAGCCGGCCCCGGCCGTCGCGCTCCCTACGTTGACCCGCAACACCCACATTCTGAAAAAGGGGACCCAGTGACTCCGCTGCCCGCCGCCATGCCGACCGTGCGCACGCCGTTGCTGCGCCGCCTCCTCTTCCTCCTGGTGGTGGGCGGCCTGGTCACCGCCCAGGCGATCGCCGGTCCTGCCCGTGCCCTCGCCGCCGCCCCGGGCACGGCAACCGTCAGCGGCACCGTCACCGACGCGGCCACCGGACGGCCCGTCGCCGGAGCGACGGTCAGCATCGCCAACACCACCGACCAGGCGACGAGCGCCGCCGACGGCACCTACCGGATCGTCACCACGCCCGGCGACCGGCGCGTCAAGGCCGTCGCGCCGCAGTACGTCCCGGCCTGGTTCACCGACACGAGCGGCAGCAGCCCCAGCCCGACCGTCACCCTCACCGACGGGCAGGACCGCACCGGCGTCAGCTTCGCGCTCGCGCGGTTCGCCACGGCGACCGGCCTCGTCACGGCCGCCGACGGCAGCGGACCTGTCTCGGGAGTCGTCGTCAAGGCCCTCCCCCACGGCTCCACCGACTACACGCCGACCAGCACCGCCACCACCACCTCGACCGGCACCTGGACGATGACCGACCTGCCGGCCGGCACCTACGACCTGCAGTTCGACGCCTCCGACACCGACTTCCTCTCGCAGTGGTGGTCCGGCGCGGCCACCCGCGACGAGGCGGGCCTCCTCACCGCCACCGCCGGCGGCACCCAGTCCGGCCTCAACGCCTCGCTCACCCGAGGCGCCACGATCTCCGGACGCGTCGTCGACGAGAAGGGCCAGCCCGTTCCGAACGTCTACGTGAGCCCGCGCGAGCAGGTGCGCGGCTGGGTCGGCGGCACCGACGCCAGCACCGCCGCCGACGGCACCTTCACGGTGCGCGGCCTCGTCGCGGGCCAGTACACCCTCGAGTTCCGGAGCGACGACCACGTCCCATGGTCCTACGGGATGAAGGACACCGGTGACGCACCCTCTTACTTCTCCGTGCCCGAGGGCGCCTCCGTCACCGGCCGATCCATGGTTCTGCCCCTCGGTGCCACCATCAGCGGTACCGCGCGCACTGCCGACTCCAAGCCCGATGCCTCGCTCTACGTCCTCGCCAACAACACCGGCCGCGGTGACAGCCCGAGCAGCGGCGTGAACTCCGACGGAACCTGGGTGATCAAAGGCCTCGACACGGGCACCTACAAGCTGATGTTCGCCGGTCAGGGCTATGTGACCCAGTGGTGGCTTGGAGCCGCAACAGCAGACGCCGCCAGCGCGATAGACGTGGTGCGCGGCTCGACCTACAGCGGCAAGGACGCCACCCTCACCCCCGGCACGCCCAGCGGCCAGGGCACCGTGCGCGGACGCCTCCTCGCCGCCGGCACCAACGCGCCCATCGCCGGCGCGCAGGTCTGGGTCACCTGCAGCGACGACGCCTCGAACTCGAACAACACCGTCGGCGCCACCACCGCCCCGGACGGCACCTTCGGCGTCGACATCCCCGCCGGCAGCTGCACCGCCGACTTCGACGCCACGGCCAGCGGATTCGTGCACGCCTCGTGGCAGGACCCCACCGGCAGAGCCGACTTCACCCTCACCCCGGGCGGCACGACCGACCTCGGCACCACGATCCTCCGACCCGGCGCCTCCATGAGTGGTCACGTCTACGCCGGGTCGACGACCCGACCCATGGCGGGAGCCCAGGTCATCGCCATCCCCGCCGACAGCTACAACGGGGACTGGTCACCCCTCTACACCTACACCGATGACACGGGCGCCTACGCCCTCAGAGGGCTGCCTGGCGACGTCTACACGATCCACGTCGTTCCCGACGCCGCCACGGGCTACATGGACCAGTGGTGGAAGGCGACCCAGAAGCGCTCGCTGGCCAGCTACGCCGTCATGGCGGCCGGCAGCAGCCGCGCCGGGATGGACGCCGTGCTCGTACGCGCGGGGTCCCTCTCCGGGCGCGCCACCACCACCGACGGGACACCGGTGTCCGGCGTCGTCGTCCAGGCCGTTCCTGCGGGCGCCCAGTTCGGCGTCCAGGTGCAGACGGACACCGACGGCAACTTCACCATCGGCGGCCTCGCCCCGGCGGCATACGCCCTCTCCTTCGACGGCCAAGCGGTGGGCTACCAGACCCGGTGGTTCTCGAGCACGTCGCCGTCCGGGGCGACGAGCCGCGACGCTGCGAGCACCATCACCCTGACGGCCGGAGGAGCCCTCAGCGGCTACACCGTCCAGCTGGCGCGAGCCGGATCCGTCACCGGAACCGTGACCGGCCCCGGCGGCGTCCCCGTGGCCAACGCATCCATCAGCGTCTCACCGGTGGACGACGCGACGGGCTCCTGGGGCAGTGCGTCCACCGATGTCAGCGGGAAGTACGACACGGGAGGCTTGCCCGCCGGCAGGTATGTCGTGCAGGTGAACCCGCCCGACGGCTCCGGGCTGGCCGCCGAGTACTTCGACAACGCGTACTCCTCGTCGACCGCGACGCCGGTCGTGGTCGCCGACGGCGCGGCGGCCCGAGCCGACGTCGCGCTCGCCCCGGGCGGCACCATCTCCGGACGCGTCCTGCGACCCGATGGCACCCCCGTCACGTCCGGCGCCGTCCTGGTGGCCCCGGCCGGCGACCGCGCCTCGTCCAGCTACTCCGAGGTGGCCGCCGACGGCACCTTCACCGTTGCGGGAGTCGGGGCCGGCAGCTACGTCGTCTCCGCCATCGCCGACGGCACGGTGCAGACGTACTGGGTCTCGGCGACCTCCTCCACCGTCGACAGCGCAGCCGCGGCGCCGGTTGCGGTCGTCGCCGGCGGTACCACGCCCGGCATCACGATCCGGCTCTCCGCGGGCGCGTCGATCTCGGGGCACGTCACCGCGCCCGCCGGCACCACCCTGTCCGGCACGGTCATTGTCGTCGACGTCCGGCACAACTACCCCGCGGGCAGCGGGCCGATCGACGCCAGCGGCGCCTTCACCGTCAGCGGCCTGCCGGCCGGGACGTATGCCGTGTGGGCACGAAACGGGAACGCGTCCGTCTGGTACGGCAACGTCCAGAGCTGGGCCGACTCCACGTTCGTCGTACTCGCCTCCACGACGGCACGCACCGGGGTCGACCTCGCCCTGCCCGCCGCGACCGCGGTCGACCCGACCAGCGTCGTCCACGGCCACGTCACCCTCCCGAGCGGCACCACGACGGGCTTCGGCGACCTCGGCATCTGGCTCGAGGACGGGAACGGCAGCCAGTTCTGGGCGAGCCAGGTCCAGGCAGACGGCACGTTCGAGGTGACGGATGTGCCCGCCGGGTCGCTAACCGTGCACCTGCGTGACTGGGGCCAGCAGCAGCTGATCCTGGCGGCGACCAGTGTGACGACACCGACGACGAGCGTGCTCGAGCTGCACCCGGTCGCTGGCGGGGCCGTCACCGGACTCGTTCAGAACGAGGGCGGCAAGCCTTTGGCCTACGTCATGGTCTCCGCGACCGACGCGTCCGGCCAGGGCACTTGGGCGTACTCCGGCAACGACGGCACCTACCGCGTCACCGGCCTGGCGGCAGGGCCGGTGCGCGTGCACGTGGAGCCCTACAGCCCCTACATCAGCACGTGGGCGGGTGGCACCCGGACCGACGGCACCGGCGCCATCTTCACCGTGGCACTGGGATCGACCACGGCCGTGCCGCCGACCACGGTCCTGCTCGGCGGCTCGATCACCGGCAGCGTCAGGCTCCCTGCAGGCATCAACGCCGACGGGTCAAGCGTCGACGCGATCGACGCCGCAGGCCACGTCGTCGCCAGCACCTCCTTGAGCGGCGGCACCGACTACGAGCTGCACAGTGTGCCCGCGGGCGCCGTCAAGGTGCGCTTCTCCGGCCAGGGACTCACCACCTCCTGGTGGACCGCCCCCGGGGCCACCGCGCCGTCGACGGTCACCGTCGTCGCCGGCCAGACCGTCGAGCACATCGATGCCACCCTGATGGCCGCGGCTCCGTCCGGCGGCACCACCGGGGCCGCGTCCGTCGCGGGGACGATCACCGTGCAGGGTCTCTCGGCCGCCGGCGCGCAGGTCCTCCTGGCGCGGGCTGGCGACGGGGTCGTCGTCGCGTCCGGGTGGAGCGGCGCCGACGGCGCCTACCGGGTCGACGGGCTTCCGGCCGGCGACTACCGCATCGAGGTGCAGGGGTGCATCTTCTTCGGTGGCGGCGGCCGGATCGCGAGCCGGGACGTCAGCCCGAGCACCAGCAGCGACCCGGGCGACCCCACGTGCGTCACCAAGTGGTGGCCGGGCGGTGACCTCGCCTCGGCACGCGTGGTCACCGTGGCCGCGGGGGCGCACCTGACGGCATACGACCTCGAGCTGGCCTCGGGGAAGGTCTTCACGACCGCTCCCAAGCCGGTCGTGTCGGGGAGCGCCGTCGTCGGCGGGACCCTCAAGGTCACCGACGGCACCTGGGCGCCGGCGCCGACGTCCCTGACGCACCGGTGGCTCGTCGGCGGCGTCGCCGTGACCGGCCAGACTGGCGGCACCTTCACCCCCCGACCCGAGGACCTCGGCAAGACCGTGACGGTGGAGACCACCGCGACGCTCTCGGGCTACGCGACCCAAACGACGACCTCGACGGCCACGGCCGCGGTCGCGGCCGGCACCCTGACGGCGCCCACGCCGACGATCTCCGGCACCGCCAAGGTCGGCAGCACCCTGACCGCGGCGCCCGGCACCTGGGGCCCCTCGCCGGTGACGCTCGCCTACCAGTGGCGACGCAACGGCACGGCCATCACAGGCGCGACCGCCGCCACCTACGTGCTGAGCGCGGCCGACAAGGGCACGACCGTCACCGTCTCGGTCACCGGGTCGAAGACCGCCTACACGACCGCGTCGCGCACCTCCGCCGCCACGGTCGCCGTCGCAGCCGGAACGCTGAGCGCCGCTCCGACACCGACGATCTCGGGCACGGCCAAGGTCGGCTACCGCCTCACCGCGGCGCCGGGCACGTGGGGGCCCGCGCCCGTGACGCTCGCCTACCAGTGGCGTCGCAACGGCGTCGCCATCACCGGGGCGACCGGCTCGACCTACCTGCTGGGGGCGGCGGACCTGGCGACCAGGACGACTGTCACGGTCACCGGCAGCAAGGCCGGCTACACGAGCATCGCCCGCACCTCGGCGGCCACCGCGGCCGTCGTCGCCGGGACGCTGACCGCGACACCGACGCCGAAGATCACCGGCACCGTCAAGGTCGGCTACCGCCTCACCGCGACGCCGGGCACGTGGTCGCCCGCGCCCGTGACACTGGGCTACCAGTGGCGCCGCAACGGCGTCGCCATCACCGGCGCGACCGGCTCGACCTACCTGCTGGGGGCGGCGGACCGGACGACGAAGATCACCGTCACCGTCACCGGGCGCAAGGCCGGGTACACGACGATCGCCCGCACCTCGGCGGCCACCGTGGCCGTCGCGACCGGGACGCTCACCGCCACGCCGACCCCGAAGATCACCGGCACGACGCGGGTCGGCTACCGCCTCACCGCGACGGCGGGGACGTGGTCGCCCGCGCCCGTGACCTTGAGCTACCAGTGGCGCCGCAACGGCGTCGCCATCACCGGCGCCACGGGCTCGACCTACCTGCTCACCCGCTACGACAAGGGCAAGCACCTCACGGTGACGGTGACCGGGCGCAAGGCCGGCTACACCACCATCGCCCGCACGTCGGCGCAGACGGTGGCCATCGGCTGAGGACGGGCGTCAGCGCGGCCGGAAGGGGCTCCGGCGCGCCGGCGCGACCGGGAAACGAGGGGCAGGAGAGTCGGCACCAGACCGGGACTCCTGCCCCTCAACCACGCTGGTAGCGTCGGAGCATCCCGCGACCCACCGATGTGAAGGGCTTTCCTGTGAGCACAACCCCCGTCAAGGTCGCCGTAACCGGCGCCGCCGGCCAGATCGGCTACAGCCTCCTGTTCCGCATCGCGAGCGGTGCCCTGCTCGGACCGGACACCCCGGTGGAGCTGCGCCTCCTTGAGATCACCCCCGCGCTCAAGGCGCTCGAGGGTGTCGTCATGGAGCTCGACGACTGCGCCTTCCCGACGCTCGCCGGCGTCCAGATCGGCGACGACGCCAACAAGGTCTTCGACGGCGTCAACCTCGCCCTCCTCGTCGGCGCCCGCCCCCGCGGCCCGGGCATGGAGCGCGGCGACCTGCTCGAGGCCAACGGCGGCATCTTCGCCCCGCAGGGCAAGGCCCTGGGCGAGGTCGCGGCCGACGACATCAAGGTCACCGTCACCGGCAACCCGGCCAACACCAACGCGCTCATCGCCATGAGCAACGCCCCCGACATCCCGGCCGAGCGCTTCTCGGCCCTGACGCGCCTGGACCACAACCGCGCGATCAGCCAGCTCGCCGCCAAGCTCGGCGTGCCGGTCACCGAGATCAAGAAGATGACGATCTGGGGCAACCACTCGGCCACGCAGTACCCCGACCTCTTCCACGCCGAGGTCGGTGGCAAGAACGCTGCCGAGGCCGTGGGCGACCAGGACTGGCTCGAGAACACCTTCATCCCGACCGTCGCCAAGCGCGGCGCCGCGATCATCGAGGCCCGTGGCGCTTCGTCGGCCGCCTCCGCCGCCTCGGCAACGATCGACCACGCCCGCACCTGGGTGCAGGGCACGGCCGACGGCGACTGGGTCTCCATGGCGGTTCGCTCTGACGGCTCCTACGGCGTCGAGGAAGGGCTCATCTCCTCCTTCCCCGTCACCGTCAAGGACGGCCAGTGGAGCATCGTCCAGGGACTCGACATCGACGAGTTCTCCCGCGGCAAGATCGACAAGTCGGTCGCCGAGCTCGCCGAGGAGCGCGACGCCGTCAAGGGTCTCGGCCTGATCTGACGCGTCGGGTCCGCCTCCCGGCTGACCCGCCACACGGCATACGCAAGGGCGCCGCCCACCAGCAGGTGGACGGCGCCCTTGTTGTATGCCGTGAGCCCCTACGAGCGCGCGTCCGCCAGTCCCCGGGCGACCCAGGTCTTCAGGCGCGGCGCCAGAGGGCGCTCCACCCAACGATGAATCAGCCAGGCCATGAGCAGGCATGCCGCCGTCACGACGACGAGCGTGACGACGGGCGAGACCCAGTGCCGGATGTGGGAGATGAAGAACCAGCCCCAGTGCTCGTGCAGGAGGTACAGCGGGTAGGTGAGGGCACCTGCGGTGGTCAGCCAACGCCACTGGACGCGACGGGCCACCCGACTCGTGCAGGCGGCGACCAGCAGGATCGACACCGTGATGACGATCAGCGTGACCCACAGGGACGCCTGGTGATGCGTCTTCTTGTCGACGCCGGAGGGGAAGTAGCGGCCCGTCAGCCCGACGATGATCGCCCAGTTGTAGGCGACGAGCAGCCAGTGGAAGACGCTGGCGCCCTCGCGGTAGATGAGGAACAGCGCCATGCCGGCAGCGAAGTAGGGCGCGTAGTTCCAGATGAGCAGGCTCGACAGGAACGCCTGGTCCGTCGTGTGCACGAGGGCGGCCAGCATCGGCCAGAAGACAATCAGCCCGATGACCCGCCTACGCGTGAGCCCGACCGCGAGCAGCAACCCGATCAGCAGGTAGAAGCGCAGCTCGACCCAGAGCGTCCAGTAGACGCCGTCGACATGATCGACGTCGAGGGCCGACTGGGCCATCGTCAGGTTGGTGATCGCCTCCCAGCCATGGAGGCCGCCCTCGGGCCGGACGAGGAGGAGCAGGCCGCCGGTGAGGAGCACGCCGGCCCAGTAGGCCGGAAAGAGCCGCGTGATCCGGGAGGTCGCGAACTTGTCCACCGGTCGCCCCCATGCGGTCATGAGGATGACGAACCCGCTGATGATGAAGAAGAGGTTGACCCCGAGGTTGCCGTACTGGGTGACTTGCGACAGGCCCGGGAAGAGCCGCGACGGCCGCTGCCCCCACGCATAGCTGTCCCGTGCGGTGAAGTGGTACGCCAGGACGGTCAGGGCGGCCAGCAGCCGCAAGCCGTCGAGCAGTCGCAACCGGTCCGGGCGGGCAGGGTCCGCGGCGTGCCGTCTCGACCGCCGCTCGGCTCGGACGGGCACCTCGACGGTGCGGAGGTCCTCTTCCAGCCCGGTGCGGCTCACAGCGTGTCCAGCGCGCCGCCGACGGCGACCGGAGCGGCCTCCGCTTCCCTGTCGACCTCCACCGGGGCTGAGACCTCCTGGACGGCAAGATCGGCGCCTGTGTGCAGGTCCAGATCGGTCTTGGCCTGCGCCACCTGGACGTAGGCCTTCGACGCGGGCAGCGGTCGATCCAGGCTGATGATCGCCTCGACGACACGCTCGCTGCACTGCCCGTCCCGGTGCGGGAAGATGTGGCCCATCCGCTGCGCGTAGACCTCGTCCGGCTGCCCGGACTGCGCCGCCGCGCGGGCGATGGCCGCGATCGCGTCCTCTGTGGTGGTGGTGACGGGCCCGAACCCGTTGTCCTCGTAGCTCCAGCTGCCTCGACGGTAGGCGTGACCCCCGCCGAAGAACTCGTCCTGGTCGAACTGGAAGTAGACGACGGGCCTCTCGATGTAGGCCATCTCGAAGGCCAGGGAGGAGTAGTCGGTGACCATTACCGCGCCCTGCGCCAGCACCTGCTGGATGTCGGTGTCGGAGTACTTGCAGACCCGGATGTGAGGCGGCAAGGGACTGCTGTCGAGATACCCCTGCATGTTCGGGTGCGGCATGAAGACGATCTCGAGGCCGTTCTGCTCCGCAACCGCCTTCAGCTCTGGGGACGCAAGAACGGACATCCAGTTGACGGCATACTCGCCCTCCCAGAAGTTCGGGATCAGCATGCGCTCGTTACCACCGGACGCGTTGACCAGGTCACCGAGCAGCGTGCGCCGCCATGTCGGCATGACGAGCAGCAGAGACCTCTCGCGAGAGGCGCTGGCCAGCTCGAGGAGTCGGTCGTGACGCGGGAACCCGGTGAGACTGACCTCCTTGGTGGTGAAGATGTACGGCGTGTGGTCACCGACGATGGACTCGTGCTCGTCGGTGCTCGCCGTCACGAAGAGGCTGATCGGCTTGCCGTTGACCCAGCGCGAGAGATCGTCCTTGGTGACGCCGTGCTGCAGGAAGGTGAAGCGCCAGTGCTTGCGTCCGTGCCGCTTGGCGTCCAAGGGGTTGACGACGTAGTGGTCCACCTGCGAGGAGATCAGGTGGTCGGTGTTGAGCAGCAGCATGATGTGCTCGTCGGAGCCGTGGTCGACGAGCCGGAAACCTTCGGCGCTGAGCCGCTCCCAGTCGCTGGAGGTGCGGCTGAGCACAAACCAGGAGTTGATCTCCGGGTGGCGGTCGCGGACGTGACGGTAGAGATGCTCTGCGTTGTCCTGCGCCTGCACGTCGCGGTCCATGAAGGTCCACGCGTGCCCGTAGCGAGTCTTGACCGACTCGGAGTGGGCGCGCTCCCTGAGTCGCTTGTCAGCGCGCTCGACCCGCGCCTCCTGCGTCCATGACCGCTTGACGGCCTCGACGTTGCGGTTGGCGGCCTTGAGCGTCCGCTTGACCCTCTTCTTGGCCGACGAGGCCGACTTGCGAACGCGACTTCTTTGCGGAGTCTGAGGGCGGCTGGCCCTGGCGGACGGAGGCCCCGAGTGCCGGGTCAGGGTGCGCCACAGGACAGCGGGCCGCATGACGAAGGTCGGCTCCTGCGGTGCACCCAGCGTCAGCGGGACCTGCCGGCCGTCCAATGCGACGCGAATGGTTCCGTCGGCCGGTAGCCAGACGATCCGCTCGTGCATCAGGACGCGCCCGAGGTAGGTGATGTCCCGCACCTTGGAGTGGACCGGCTGGATTGGCAGGCCTCGTACGCGGTACTCCTCGGTGGGGAGCTCGCCGCCGTAGAAGTAGCGGATCTGGACGATCTCACGACCGCTGTCCACGCGGATCAGCGGCAGGCTCGTCGGTCGAAGGCGCTCGTGCTTGAAGCCGACTACGAGAGCCTGGCGCAGTTGCAAGGACGTCGGTACGAGCGTGAAGCCCTCGATCGTCTCCGTGTCGATGTACTGGAAGATCCGCTCGACGGTCTCGTGGAAGGCGTCCACCAGGGGGGCGTCGATCCATGCTGTCGCGCTGTGGATGCGCTCGTCCTCCCGGAAGTAGAACGACAGGTCGTAAAGCAGCAGCGTCTGCAGCCAGACGGGGACGTGCCCGAGCTCCGCCTTGACGGTCTCGGCCAGGCGCAGGTACCCGACCCGTGGCAGGTGGACGTACTTGTCCGGCTTGTGCCAGCTGCTCTGCACGAGGGAGGACCCGTCCTGCCGGCGTCGGTAGTGGTAGTGCGCATTGGCCAGCACGGCAACCCGCGGTTTCAGGCTGCCCGCCAGGTACAGCGCCGTGAAGTAGGCGTCCTCGAAGTTCGGGCGGATGGTGCCGTCGAAGGCGAGGCGGCGCGACTCGATCCGCTCCCGACGGTAGAAGGCCGTCCCGGACTGCAGGTGGATGTACTCCGGATGGCGCGTCAGGTCGACCAGCTGGTCACCCCCGCGGAACTTGCGCCGGAGCGGGTGCGTGTCGGTGACGCGACCGGTGGCGTCGTCGAGGATGAGCTGTCGAGTGCTGATCAGGTCAGTCGTGGCGCTCTGGCGGGTCCCGAGGAACGTCTTCACCTCGGCATAGAAGCGTGGGTGCAGGACGTCGTCCGGGTCCGGGAAGTGCACCCACTCGGCAGTCGCCTGCTCGAGGCCGGTGTTGCGTGCCGCGGAGGGACCGGCGTTCTCCTGCGAGATCAACCGTCCGTGGGGAGCGTGGTCCGCGAGCCATGCCTGGATGATTTCCGCCGAACGATCCGGTGAACCGTCGTCCACGAAGATGAGCTCGACCTCGGCGATCGGCACCTCCTGCTCCTCGAGAGAGCGTAGGAAGGCAGGAAGGTACTGCTCGACCCCGTAGGTGGGAACGATGGCGCCGAGCAGGGGCCTCTCGTCGGCGATTGGCATGTGCATGTCCTCTGTTGCGAGCCCCATCAGGTGGGCGGTTGTCGAAACGTGGTCCTGCCTCGAGACCGCCGGTGGGCAGGCCGAGAGATCCTGGAGAGCCGCGGGGGTCGAGGGGCGACCCTCAGGTTCGGCGCAGGAAGTTGGTGATCATCTGTCAGGAAGACATGCCTGCGGCAGCCAGGGCCGCACGAGCCGTACGGGCAATCTGCGTGCCAGCTCCCTCGCTCGCCTCGGCCCGCTCGAAGGACGACGCCAGCGGGAAGTAGCTGTCGAGGAACGTGGTGATGATCCGCTTCTGCTCCTCCGCACTGACGCTCGAGGAGTCGTGGTCGTTGAGGCAGAAGACGTCGACGTCCCGGCGGCGCAGGAGGGCGTTGAGTCGGGCGGGAGTGTCACGCCTGGCGATGTCGGCGTAGAAGTAGCGGATCGAGCCGGGCACGGCGCGCTGGGTGAAGTAGCCGTAGTAGTGGGCGAGCGACGACGGGATCGCGATGTCGGTGATGGCCCGGAACTGCGCGCGGGCGGTGCGGGCGTGCTCCAGCGGGAAGGCCTGCTCGATGTCCTGGAGCACCCCGCGCTGCATCGAGTGCGGCACGTGCTTCATCTTGTTGGTCGGCTGCTTGCCGAAACGGCGGGCGATGAGGTCACGGTTGTGCTTGCCGGCTGCCATCACGGGCCAGTCGTGCAGGCCCGGCTGACCCAGCGCGATCTTGGCCTGCGACAGGAAGAACTTGCTCATGCCGTTGCTGAGGAAGAAGCGGGTCGGGTCGACCGGACGGCCGAAGAAGACGTCGTCGTTGAGGTAGAGGAAGTGCTCCGAGAGGCCCTCGATGTGGTGCAGCTGCGACTCGATCGCGTGCGAGTTGAAGGTGGGCAGCTTACCCCGCTTGCCGAAGAGCTCACGATGGCTGACAACGGTCAGCTTCGGGTGGTCGACGTCCAGCCACGCGGGCACCTGGTCGTCGGTGACGAGGTAGATGTGGTTGACCCAGCCGGCATACATCTCCAGGGAGCGCAGCGAATAGCGGAGCTCATCCCTGGTCATGAACCTGGAGTCATTGATGGAGAAGGGGCTGAGCGGCGCGCCCGTCGCCTCCGCGAGGGCCGCCGCCTTGCGCCGCTGCCACTCCACGTCGGAGCCGTCGACCCACGTGTAGACGGCATCGACCGGGAACGTCACGGACTCGAAGTGCGGCAGCGACGTCGCCGCCAGCACCTCCCGCGGCTTCCCGTCGACGTGGCGCACCTGGGTGCACAGCTCTCCGGTGCCGATGATGTCGGACCAGCGGTTGCGGCTCCTGGCCACCCACGTGCCCTTGACCATCTGCTCGCCCGCCGGCCCGGGAGGCGCGTCGTCGTCGAGCTCGTTCCAGAACTGGATGTCACAGCCCAGGTCGGAGCCGCTCAGGAACGTCCCCGTCGAGGTGGCCCGCACCTGGAAGAGGCGCAGCTCGTGCGCCTTCGCCGGCAGGGGCTCCAGCCCGAGCAGGCGGGGCCGGCGCGTCTGGCCCTTGAGCACCGGGGCGGCATACACCGCTTCGGTGAAGAGCTCCTTCGCGAGCACCGCGAGCACACGGCGGCGGTCGCGGTTCGAGACTCCGAGGACCCTGCGGCGGTTGGTGTCTGCCTCGAGCAGGATGTGCCGAATGCCGGCGGCGGCGAGGGTGTCGGCCACGAGGCGGCAGTTCTCGGCGATGACCTCGACCGACTGGAACCGTTCGGTGGGGTGAGCGACCCACAGCTTGCCGCCGTGCATGAGCGGAGTCGTGCCCCGCCGCAGGGCGCGGGGCATCGTTGCGTAGCGCAGTCGGCTGCGCGTGTGCCTGAGCTCGCGCTGAAAGGAGGTGGTGCCGTGGAACATCGGTCGCACGAGGGCCCACAGCGGCGCCGGCAGAGCCTTCAGCAGAGCGCGTTTCACTCCGTGAGGCAACCTGTCCAGCAACCCTGCCATGCGGCGCACATCTCCCCTGCGAACCAGACTTCCCCTTGCCGATGTCGGCCTCGGGTCGGCTCGCGTGGGCCGAGCCGCCGACATACTAGCGAAACCTGAGCGTAAGCCAAGAATTCACCTCCAGTTTGTAGGGAGCGGTCCTCGGAGTGGCGCCGGGCCGCGCCCTGCGGCGTACGCGGTGGAGGTATGCCGTCACGCTGGGTTGCGAGGTCCGACCTCGACTGGCGCAGGGCGGGGCGCGCCGGTCTGCGTATGCCGGGTGGCTCAGCGGGAGGTGCGGGTGACCGGTGCGCGGTCGACGTCGGCGTGCAGGTTCACGGTGGCCGAGGCGACGAGGACACCGATGCCGAGCGCGAGCAGGATCGCGATGTCCAGGGTGCGCGAGCGCACGTTGAGGCCACCGGCGCGGCGCGAGGGCCGGGCGACGAGCCGGATCAGCGCGCCGACGACGAACGCGGCGGCCACGATCCGACCGCCCCAACGCACGTCGGCGAAGCCCATGACGAGCACCCCCGCGGCCGCGATCCCGGCCACGAGGTACCACCAGCTGAGGACGACGAAGCCGCTACCCCGCCACTGCATCGGAGCGGATCAGCCGCGAGCGGCGACGGATGCCTCGGCCGCCTCGACGATGTTGGTCAGCAGCAGCGCGCGGGTCATAGGGCCGACGCCGCCCGGGTTGGGGCTGATCCAGCCGGCGACGTCCGCGACGTCGAGCGCGACGTCTCCGGCGATCTTGCCGTCGACCCTGCTCACGCCGACGTCGAGCACGGCCGCGCCGGGCTTGACCATCTCCTTGGTGACGATGCTCGGCACCCCGGCCGCCGCGATGACGATGTCGGCCTGGCGCACCTCTGCCGCAAGGTCTTTCGTGCCGGTGTGGCACAGGGTGACGGTGGCGTTCTCGCTCTTGCGGGTGAGGATGAGACCCAGGGGGCGGCCGACGGTGAGGCCACGTCCGATGACGACGACCTTGGCGCCGGCGATCTGCACGCCGTAACGGCGCAGCAGCTCGATGCAGCCCATCGGGGTGCACGGCAGCGGCGCCGGCTTGCCGAGGGCCAGCCAGCCGAGGTTCATCGGGTGCAGCCCGTCGACGTCCTTGGTGGGGTCGACTCGGGAGAGCAGCGCCATCTCGTCCAGGCCCGTCGGCTGCTGCACGAGGAACCCGGTGCACGCCGGGTCGGCGTTGAGCTCGTCGATGACGGCCTCGACCTCGGCCTGCGTGGCGGTGGCCGGCAGGTCCCGCCGGATGCTGGTGATGCCGATCTCGGCGCAGTCCTTGTGCTTGGCGTTGACGTACCAGTGGCTGCCCGGGTCGTCGCCGACGAGCACCGTGCCGAGGCCCGGGACCACGCCGTGCTCGCGCAGGCGCGCGACCCGCTCGGTCAGCTCGACCTTGATCGCCTTGAGGGTGGCCTTGCCGTCGAGGATCTGTGCCGTCACGGCGCCCATCCTGCCACGCGCCCCTGCGCGCCTCCCCCGGTGGCGAGGCGGACGGCATACGTAGGTGTGCGTATTTCCCCGAGGTGCCCGACCTGACGAGACTGTCACCTGTTCTCGACACCGAGGATCCGCCCGGGCTGGGTCAGGGGGCTGCACAGGGGGCTGTGCCGCCGACGCCCGCGGGTGGACCGGGGAAGGGCGTGGGGCAGGTGGGAGCCCACGCCCTTCCCGCCGTGCAGCGCCGGAGGTCCTAGGCGCCTGCCCCCGGCGCTGGCACCAGCCCGAGACGCTGCGCCGCGAGCACGGCCGAGAGGCGGTCGGAGGCACGCAGCTTGCGGTAGAGGTGCTCCTGGTGCTTGTGCACCGTGCGGGGCGAGACGGCCAGCCGCAGGGCGATCGCTTCGGCAGTCACGCCCGTCGCCATCAGCCGCAGCACCAACAGCTCGCGCGGCGTCAGCGGCACCGCATCAGGCGCCGGGCCGGTGGGCCGCGCCGTCATCTCCGTCAGCAGCGCGACGTGGCGGTCCAGCCCCACCAGCAGCGGTTGCAGCGCCGTGAGCCGCGCCAGGTCGTCCTCGGTGAAACCGTCGTCGCTGACCGCCGCCCACCCGTCGAACCCGCCGCCGGGTCGGCACGGCAGCGTCATCTGGTGCTCCGTGAAGCCCAGGGCCTCGGCCAGCGCCCGGCCCTGCTCGTCGAACTGCCAGCCGGCCACGAGCAGGTCGGTCAGGCGCACCGGCGAACGGTCGCCCGTGCCTGCGTAGTAGCGCGACAGCGGGTGGGCGTGCATCAGCTCGGCATCCGGCCAAAGCTCGCGCGGGGGCGCCTCCCGCGCGTCGACGGTGATCTCGACGTCGTCGGGCTCCTCCACCCTGAGAGCGATCCGCATGACGACGTCGGCGTGCGTCTGGCGCGTCAGGCTCTTGGCGAGCAGCTCGTGGGCCACGGCGGGATCGGGCGCGTCGAGGATCTCCGCCGCGATGCGGAGCCACCGATCCTGATCGTCCACCCGTTCAGGCTAGGCAGCGACACCCGACCGCAGGGCGAAACGGACACACTCCGCGGCGCCGCACTCCTCGTCGTGCCCCCGCCTCGGCGGCCGGCGGGGCTACGACAGGTCGCCGAGGGGCACGTCCGGGTCGCCGAGGCGCTTCGGGTCGACCACGGTGTGCTCGCGCACGAGGCGTTGGACGTCGTCGATCGTGTCCCAGACGTTGACGTGCATCCCGGCGAGCACGCGTACGCCCTCCCCCTCGGGCACGACCCAGAACGCCATGAACTCGTTGCTCGACGGCTCGCCTCGCAGCACGACGTCGGCGTCGGCGTCGCGTGGGACGTAGCCGGCGTATTCGAGCCCGACGTCGTACTGGTCGGAGAAGAAGAACGGGATCGGGTCGTAGGTGACGTCCTGCCCGGCCATCGAGCGGCCTGCCGCGAGGCCGCCGTCCTGGGCGTTGGCCCAGTGCTCGACGCGCACGTTCGTGTCGAGCGTCGTGCTGCGCCAGTTCGCGACATCGCCTGCGGCCCAGACGCCCTCAGCCGAGGTGCGCAGCGCGGGGTCGGTGACGATGCCGTTGTCCGTCTCGATGCCGGCGTCCTCGGCGAGCGCGGTGTTCGGCGTGATGCCGACCCCGACGACGACGACGTCGGCCGGCACGGTGTCACCGGACTTCGTGACGACCCCGGTCACCGACGTCTCACCCTCGATCCGTTCGACGCCCTCGCCGAGGCGCAGCTCGACGCCGTGGCTGCGGTGCAGGTCGGCGAACCAGCCGCCCACCTGCTCGCCCATGACTCCGATGAGGGGCGCCGGCTGTGGCTCGATGATCGTGACCGTGCAGCCGTGGTCGCGCCCGGCGGCGGCCACCTCGAGACCGATCCAGCCGGCGCCGACGATGACCACGCGGGCGCCGTCGGTCAGCTTCGCCTTGAGCGCCTCGGACTCCTGCATCTCGCGTAGGTAGAGCACGCCGTCGAGGTCGGCGCCGGGCACGTCGAGCGCCCGTGGCGTGGATCCCGTTGCGATCAGCAGCTTTTCGTACGCCACGACGTCGCCATGGTCGAGGGTGAGCTCGTGCCTGTCCGGGTCGAGGGCGGTCGCCTTCGTGCCGAGCCGCAGGTCGACGTGCTGTTCGTCGTACCAGTCGCGGTCGTGGGTGAATGCCGAGTCGAGCTCGTCGTCGCCCTTGAGCACGCCCTTCGACAGCGGCGGCCGCTCGTAGGGCAGCCGGTCCTCCCGTGCGACGAGCAGGATCGATCGGCTGGTGTCGCTCTCGCGGATGCCCTCGACCGCCTTCGCGGCCGCCAGCCCTCCGCCGACGATGACGTATGCCGTCCGCTCCCCGGGTGCCTGCGTGTCGGTGCTGTCGTTGCTCATGAGCACAC
Source organism: Terrabacter sp. NPDC080008 (assembly GCF_040702505.1). NCBI lineage: Bacteria > Bacillati > Actinomycetota > Actinomycetes > Micrococcales > Intrasporangiaceae > Terrabacter > Terrabacter sp. NPDC080008. The sequence goes on along the minus strand of NZ_JBFBLC010000005.1, from coordinate 268,159 downwards.
GATCACACGTGAACCAGCCTCCGTCGAGACCCGCTTGTGCGGCGGCCTGCTGTCACCAGGTGACGTCTCGCCCGAGCTCGCGCATGGTGGCCAGCATGGCGTCATAGCGACGCGCCCCGACCTCGCGTCGAAGGCGGTCCTCCGCCTCGGCGATGAGGGCGAGGGCCCGGTCGACCACGGCGTCCCCGGCAGGGGTTCGCGTCACCCACCGGACCCGGCGGTCGGAGCTGCTGGGCGCGCTGCGCACGAGGCCCATGCCCTCGAGGGCGTCGACGAGCTGGCCGATGGCCTGCTTGGTGACGCCGGCCCGGTGGGCCAGGTCCGTCACTCGCATCCCCTTCGCAGGGATCATCTGCAGGAGGCGAGCGCGGCGACCACCGATGGCGGCCAGCTCCGCCGGGGCCAGCGCGCGCATCTCTCGGGACAGGCGTCGGCCCACCGCATCGGACCAGCGGAACAGGTGGTCCGGCAGGTCGTCGACCGCGACGGCGCTGCGTGCAGCATCGTCCTGAGCCGGCGTGCCGGAAGCCTTGCCACGTGCCATGCCGCGACCCTAGCCTGAATTTGGTCAAGAGCCTTTACTTGTTAGGCGGCCATCATGCCCGTTGACATCGCGCAGGTCACCAGCCGGCTCGCGGACGCACCCAGCGGCGCGGTCACCCTCACCCCGATCGCCTACGGCTGGGGCTCCCCCGCCACCGCCGGGCTGTGGCGCGCTGCCGTGACCACCCCTGACCGCGGCGAGACCACCTACTTCGTCAAGCTCCTGCGACACCCGCGGCTCTGGCCGGGTCTGGTCCACGTCCCCGAGGGAGAGCTGCGCGACTTCTTCGTCCGCAACTTCCCGTGGCGGTTCGAGCTCGACATGGCGCTCTCCGGCATCGCGGACGTGCTGCCTCCCGGTATGCGGACGCCGATCCTGCACCACCACGAGGCGTTCGACGACGACCACATCGGTCTGTGGTGGGAGTTCGTGAAGGAGCGCCCGGGCCCGTGGACCCACGACGAGCTCCGCCGCGCGGCACGGCTGCTCGGACGGTTGGCGGCACGCCGGCGAGCCGGCGCAGAGGTCAATGAGCGACTCCCGGAGACGTGCCGGATCCCTGCCGGGGCCTCACTGCGGTATCTCGTCGAAGGACGGGTGCTGCACGACGGGCGAGCCGACCTGGCCGACGACAGGCTGTGGGCGCACCCGCTCGTGGCGGAGGCGCTTCGGGGCACCGGTGATGTCGACCTGCGGGAAGACCTGCGCGCCCACTTCCCGCTCGTGGTCGACGTCCTCGACGAGCTGGACCGCCTGCCGCAGACCTATGCGCACGGCGATGCCAGCATCCAGAACATCCTCGTCTGCGAGGGTGAGGAGGACTTCGTCGTCATCGACTGGGGATTCGGCTCACTGCTCGCGGTCGGATTCGACCTCGGCCAGCTGCTCGTCGGTTCGATGCATGCGGGGCTGGTCCCGGCCGCCGACATCGCGCGCATCGATCCGGTGATCTTCGACGGCTACCTCCAAGGGCTTGCCGACGAGGGCTACGCCGTGGACCCGGACGACGTGCGCTTCGGCTACCTGGGCTCGCTCTTCGTCCGCTCGGTCTTCACCGCGCTGCCGACGGCCGAGCTCCGCGGCGATGCCTCGGACTCGTTGCGCCGGTCCGTCCTCGAGCGCGTCGACCTGACGCGGGCCATGCTCGACCTCACCGGTCCGGTGGTGCGACGCCGACTCGCCCGCGTCGACGCGTGAGCATCCTTGCCAACCGTCGCACAAACGACGCGACGCCTGGGGCGGAGCGCGCTCTCGAGTGGTGCGCAGCGCTCTCTCGAGAGGAGGTCCAACTCGAGAGCGCGGCCTGTCACAGACGAGAGCGCGGCCCGTCACAGCGACATGTGACGGGGCGCGCTCTCGACCGGCGTACGGCGGCGGTCAGGAGGTCCAGGCGTGCCAGAGGGCGGCGTACTCCCCCTGGCGTGCGACGAGCTCCTCGTGGCTGCCGAGCTCGGCGATCCGGCCGTCGATGACCACGGCGATCCGGTCGGCATCGTGCGCGGTGTGCAGCCGGTGCGCGATCGCGACGACGGTGCGCCCGGTGAGCAGCGCGTTCATCGAGCCCTCGAGGTGTCGAGCGGTGCGGGGGTCGATGAGCGAGGTCGCCTCGTCGAGCACGATGGTGTGCGGGTCGGCGAGGATCAGCCGGGCGAGCGCGATCTGCTGGGCGCGGCCCGGCGTCAGCTCGTGGTGGCCCGAGCCGAGCTTCGTGTCGAGCCCCTCCGGCAGCCGCTCCACCCAGTCCAGCGCGTCGACGGCCTTCAGCGCCGCCCGGACCGCCTCGTCACTCGAGCCCTCGCGCGCGAGCACGACGTTGTCACGGACCGAGCCGATGAAGACGTGGTGCTCCTGCGTGACGAGGGCGACCTCGGTGCGCAGCGTATCGAGCGGCAGCGACGTGAGCTCCACACCGCCGACCGTCACCGACCCGGTGCGCGGACCGTGGATGCCCGAGAGGAGCCGGCCGAGCGTCGACTTGCCAGACCCGCTGGGCCCGACGACCGCGAGGCGCTCGCCCGTGGTCAGGTCGAGGTCGATGCCGTGGAGCACGTCGTGGTCGGCGCGGTAGGCGTAGCGCAGGTCGCTGCCGACTAGCTCGGACCCGACCGGCACGTCGTCGCCGGCCTGGCGGTCGGCCGGCACCGTGGCGATGCCCAGCAGTCGCGTCGTCGAGGCGATGCCGACCTGCACGCGGTCGACCGTCGAGACGAGCATGTCGAACGGGCCCCACAGCGCCTCGGTGTAGAGGATCGCGGTGGTGATCTGTCCGAGCGAGGCCCAGCCCTGGGCATACCCGATGGACCCGAGCAACAGCACGAGCACGCGCGGGGTGCTGAACGCGACGTCCATGACGGCGAAGAGCAGGTTGCGCAACGTCATCGTGTAGCGCTCGGCCTGTCCCGAGACGGCGATGTCGTCGTCGCCGCGCTGCAGCCGGTGGCGCGCGAGCCCGAGCGCCTCGACGGTGCGGGCGCCCTCGACGGTCTCGGTCAGCGTCGTGTTGATGCGCGAGTAGGTGCCGCCCTCGGTGAGGTAGCCCTTCGAGGCGCGCTTGAGGTAGCGGCGCACCTGCACGAGCGCGAGCGCCATGAGCACGATCGACGGCGCCGACAGCACGACGGAGTTGCTGATCATCGCGACGAGCGTCAGCGCCACGGTGATGCTGGCGACGATCGCCTCGGGCAGCGCCCAGCGCACGCTCTCGCTCATCGTGCCGACGTCGCGGGTCACCCGGGTGACGAGGTCCCCGGACCCGGCGCTCTCGACCCGGGAGAGCGGCAGTCGAAGGATCGCCCGCACGACGTACTCGCGCGCGGTGGCGAGCACGCCCTGGCCGAGCACGGCCGAGGAGATCTTGGCCGCGAGCGTGAAGGCGCTCTGCAACACGACGAGCCCGGCGACGACGAGCGCAGCAGAGTTCGCGCCCGCCATCGCCGCGTCGACCCGACCCGCCTGCACGTCGGCGACGGTCGAGTCGACGAGGTCGCCGAGCAGCCGCGGCACGAGCAGGCCGGCGGTCGCGGCGAGCGCGTTGGCGGCGACCACCGCGATGACGAGCATCCGGGACTGCGACAGCAGGCCGCGCATGAAGCGGACGACGCTGCGGTTGTCCGCGATGGGCAGGCCCTTGCGGGAGTTCATCGTGTCTGCCACGAACTCCTGGGCCCGCCGCTCGCGCAGCAGGTGCCGGCGGTGCAGCGCCCGGACCCGCTCGGTGACCGAGGCCCCCTGGGGCGGTCGCAGCTCGTCGGGCACGGGCGGAACGTGGCTGACGGCCTCCCAGGTGCGCGCTGACTCGGCCGCCAGGCCGACGGGCAGCGGCGACTGCGGCGTGGCGACGGCCGTGTGGACGCCCGTGGCGTCGGTCGCGGCATCGGCCGCCACGACGGTGGCGTCGGCGCGGCTCATCGGGACTCCTCGGCGAGGTCGGAGAGTACAGCGGGGTCGGCGTCGGCGCCCCGAACGACGACCGAGCGGTATGCGGGTGATTCGGCGAGCAGGTCGGCGTGCCGACCGTGGGCGGTGGCGACACCGCCTTCGAGCAGGATCACCTCGTCGGCGTGGTGCAGCAGCAGTGGCGATGCAGTCATGACGACGGTGGTGCGGCCGCCGCGGTGCTCGGCGAGCCGGGCGGCGATGCGGGCCTCGGTGTGGGCGTCGACGGCGGAGGTCGGCTCGACGAGGACGAGCACGTCCGGGTCGGCGGCGAGCGCGCGCATGAGGACGAGGCGCTGCCGCTGGCCGCCGGACAGGCCACGACCCCGCTCCTCGAGCTCGCCCTGCCAGCCGCCGGGCAGCGCGTCGAACACGTCGTCGGCCGCGGCGGTGTAGAGCGCCCGCTCCGCGTCGGCGCGGGTCAGCGTCCCGAGCGGGTCGACCGCCGAGCGCAGCGTCCCGGCGAACACCTGGGGTGCGTTGTCGCTCACGAGGATGCGACGGCGTACCTCGTCGAGCTCCACCCGCGAGAGGTCGACGCCGCCGACGGTGACGCCCCACGGCTGGCGGGCGCGCTCGTCGTCGCGACGCGCCTGCTCGGCTCGGGCCTGGGCCCGGGCGGCCCGCTCCCGCTTCGCGGCCCGGCCCTTGAGGTCCTCGGGGATCTCGTCGCTGACGAGGGTCCCGTCGCCGCTCGGCAGGTAGCGGCCGAGGCGGTCGGCAAGCGCCGCCGAGTCGTCGGGCACGCCCGACACGACCATGGTGAGCACGCCCGGGCGGATCGTGGCGCCGGACTGCTCGTCGACGATCTCGGCGGTGGTGTCGAGCGGCGCCGGGTCATCGGGGTGCACCCACGGCGGCTGCTGCTCGAGCACAGCGATCGCCTTGCGCGCCGACACGACCGAGCGTGTCCACTTCTGCGCGAACTCGACGAAGGTGCGCATCGGCTGGATGAGGAACAGTCCGTAGCCGAGGAAGCTGACGAGCTGCCCGACCGTCAGGCGACCCTGCGCGACCTCACGGGTGCCGAGCCACATCAGGGCCACGACGAAGCCACCCGAGAGAAGCACGCCGACCGACTCGACCGCGGCGAGCCACCGTCCGCCCGCGACGCCCGACTGGCGCACGCGCTGGGACTGGGCGGCGTAGTTGCCGCCGAAGGTGTCCTCGCCGCCGATGCCGCGCAGGATGCGCAGGCCGCCGACGATGTCGGTGGCCATCGAGGTCAGCTCGGAGTTGCGGGCGCGCTCGACGCCCTGCCAGCGCTGCATAGGCCGGAGCAGCGGCGTGCCGAGGACGACGAGCAGCGGCGCGGAGACGAGCACGAGCACGCCCATGCGCACCGAGGTGCTGAGCACGATGCCGGCCACGACGAGGTAGGCGACGAGCTGCGAGATGGTGCGCGTCGTGATCTCCATGAGCGCGCCGAACTGGTCGCCGTCGCTGCCCGAGACCGAGAGCACCTCACCGGTCGGGGTGCGCCGGGTCAGCACGTGCCCGAGCTGGAGGGCCTTGCGGGTGACGAGCATCGTCGTGCCGTAGAGGGCGATGAGCCACTCGCGCACGATGACGGTGTGGAAGAGGATGCCGCTGGCCGCGCCGAACACGGTGACGACGGCGATGGCGAGCAGCCACCGCGTGGTCGCGCCCGAGTCGCCGGTGACGATGCCGGTGTCGATGGCGCGCCCGACCATCCACGGCCCGACCGTCTGCGGCACCATCCAGATGAGCGCGACGAGCAGGCCCGCCCAGAACAGGCTGCCGTTCTGGCGCACCATCCACAGCAGGAAGGCCCGCGGCGAGCGGGTGTCGGGCGTCTCGGCGCCGCGGTCGGTGAAGGCCCGGACAGGGGGCGGGAAGTCTCGCATGGCCTGTCCACCCTAGGCGGGCGCACGGACACCGACCCACCCATTTTCGAGGTGGTACGCCGTGGGCTCACGCCCGGGCCACGGGACCTCCGGTGCCGGTTGAGGTGCTGGCCGAGGCGCCGATGCCGGCGAGGTTGCTGCGGGCGGGGTGCGAGCGCCCCATCGGGCCCTGCGCCATCGCGGTGAAGAGGTTCGCCGTGACGGTCCGGGCGAAGGTGGCCGCCCGCTCGTCGATCGCCGGGCGGGTATGCGCACCGCGCAGTCCCGCGGTCCACGCGAGCGTGCCGACGGCGAGCACACCGGCCCCGCTCGGCGTCGAGTAGTAGGTCAGGTCCGAGTGGGTGTCGGGCTTGCGGTACTGCGGCACGGCCGAGTGCGCGACGACCTGAAGGTTGGCAGGGGTGCCGGCCACCGGGTAGGCGCGGTCGATCTCGGTGCCGACGAGGCCGGCATACCGGTCGCCCTGGCGCGCACCGGTGCCGGCGAGGAGGAAGAAGCCGGGATCGTGCACGACGAGGTCGGCCTCCGCGGGGAACGCCTCGTAGAGCATGCCGGTGAGCGAGTTCTCCGGGTCGGGGTGGGGCGCCTGGCGCCACTGGGCGGTGGTCTCGGGGCTGGAGTGCACGGGGTCGAGGCCGGCGTCCTTGAAGCAGGTGAGCACCCGGCCGTCCCCGGAGAACCGGGCCCGCCAGTAGCAGGCGTTGGCGCCGAGGAAGGCGAGGTTGGTCCCGGCGTGGCGGGCGGCCTCCACGTGCCGGCGCATCGGCACGGTCCAGTACTCGTCGTGGCCGGGCGAGACCACTCCCCTGGCGCCGGCGAGCAGGCCGGGCTCGCGGTGCAGGTCGAGCGACGTGACGTAGGCGAGGTCGAGGTCGGTGCTGTCGAGGCCCTCGGCGACGGCGATCGGCCCCTGCTCGTAGGCGATGACGAGCGGCGCGCCGTTCTTGTCGAAGGGCCGGTCGAACGAGACGGCGTGGGCCCGGGTGCCAAAGCTCTTGTCCGGTCCCTTGTAGAGCGAGTAGCCGCCCCACTGGTTGTACGCCTGGTGGCAGGCGACGGCGGAGACGAGCACGAGCCGGCCGGCGGTCGTGCGGGACCGGACGACGACCGGCACGTAGCGGGCCTTGCCGCCGGCGTCGAGGCGCAGCAGGTAGCTGCCCTCGGGCCAGCCGTCCGTCGGCACGCGGAGGGTCTGCGGCCAGGCGCAGCGCACCGTGTGCAGGGCGTCGGTCGTGGGCGCGGGTTGCCTGGTGGCCTTGACGCTGCGGGCGCTCCAGACCTCGCGGGCGCCCTTGCCGCCGTAGTGGCCGAGCCGGAAGGCGCGGACGGTGACCGGCCCGAGTGCGGAGCTCAGGTGCAGGCCGAACGAGTCACCGGGCAGGACGCTCACCGTGTCGCAGTAGCCGGCGAGGTCGGTCTCGGCGGCGAGGTGCGCGGCGTCGATGCGCCAGTCGGTCGTGCCTGGACGGGCGTTCTCGGCCCGGACCCAGCCCGGGCCACCGGTGGCGGCGGAGGACGAGGGCGAGCCCTTCGTGGCCGAGGCACTGCCCTTGGCGGAGGGCGAGCCTGACTCGCCCGACCCAGCCGTCGTGCCGCCACTGGTGCAGGCGCCGAGCACCAGCACGCTCGCCCCCGCGAGGACGGAGCGCCGGGTCGGGCGGGGGTCGCCGTTCGACTGCCTCACGGTGGGGAGGCTAGGGCCGGTTCCTGAGCAGGGGCCGACGAACGGGTGGCGACACGCTGGAGCCCCGGTGAGGTCGGGCGCGGAGGCGCGGGGCGGCAGGCCGGTCCCGGCTCGGGCGCTCCGTCACTGTTGCATGGGACGAAACAGTGACGGAGCGCCGAGCGGGACGACTCGTCAGCCGGCCGCCCGCGCGAGCGCGGTCAGCGCCTGCGTGAAGCACTCGGCGGGCGGGTTGACGAGGCCCGCGCCCACCTGGCCGGTGCCGGCGACGCGCCCGGCCATGCCGGTGTTGATCTGCGGCAGGATCCCGGTCCGCGCGACCGAGGCGACGTCGATGCCCGTCGGCGTCCCACGGAAGTCGAGGATCGGGACTTGGTATGCCGTGTGCTCGCCGACCGTGATCTCGTACATCGTCTGGGTGGCGCGCAGCGCGAAAGGCACGTCACCACCGACGAACTTGACGATGGCCGGGGCCGCGGCCATGGCGAAACCGCCGATGCCGCCGGTCTCGGTGATCGCCGAGTCGCCGATGTCGGGGTTGGCGTCCTCGGGGCCGTACGAGCCGAGGAAGAGCCCCTCCGGCGTGTTGGCCGGTCCGGTGAACCACGCGTCGCCCGTGCCGGACACGCGGATGCCGAAGTCGGTCCCGTTGCGCGCCATGGTCGTCACGACGGAGCTTCCCGGGATGCCATGCGCGGCAAGGGTGCTCAGCTTGCAGGCCGGCATGCCGAGGTTGAGGAAGAAGTGCTCGTTCGCGCCGGAGAAGCGCACTGCCTCGGCGACGTCGGTCGAGGACGCGTCGGCGGTGATCATCGTCGGCAGCAGTTCGCGCAGGAGCATGAGCGAGCCGGCGCGGTTTCGGTTGTGGCCCTCGTCGCCCATCTGCAGCATCTGGGCGATGATCGCCTTGACGTCGATCGGGCCCTGCTGGTCGACGCGGGCCCGGACGGCCTGCTGGAGGATCGGGCCGAGCACGGCGTTCATCCACCGCAACCGGTCGATGACCTCGGGGCCGTAGGCGCCGTAGCGCAGCACCTTGCCGAGCCCCTCGTTGAGCGAGCACCACGACGTGTTGTCGTGGACGTCGTCCCGCAGCTCGTAGACCCACATCGAGGGGCTCACGACGCCGGCCATCGGTCCGACGGCGTCGCGGTGGTGGCACGGCTCGAGCGTGATGCCGTCGCCCTTCTCGAGCTTCGCCTCGGCCTCCTCGGCCGTGTCGGCGAGGCCCTCGAGGAGCATCGCGCCGATGAGCGCGCCGCGCAGCGGACCCGAGGCCCGGTCGAAGGTGATCGGCGGGCCGGCGTGCAGGAACGTGCCGCGCTCGAGGCCCAGGGCCTCGCTCGCCGGACGGACGTCGACGAGGTCGGCGCCGGCGGCGGTCATCCGGCGCAGCGCCTCCGCGTTGGCGGCGTCACGGCGCGCGTCGGCGAGCACACGCGCGAGGTCACCCGCGGTGCCCGGCATCGGCGGCTGCCAGGCCGCGTCGGTGACCGAAACCGCTTGTGCGCGAAGCGCATCCGAGAACAGCGAGACGCCGGCAGCTGCGACGGAGACCTCGTGGGTCAGGAGCCCACGCAGCGCCTCCCCCTCCCCCGTCGAGTTGGCACTGCCCGACATCGAGTGGGCACTTTCCGACATCGAGTGGGCGCTCACGTCGTGGCCGAGCAGGCGCAGGGCCTCGCGAGTGGCCTCCGCGTTCGACAGCTTGACGACGGCACCCGCCTCGACGAGCCGGGCGGCGCTGGCCTGCAGCCCCTGCGGGTCGCCCTCGGCCCCGGTCAGGGAGACGACGACGTCGAGGTGCCTGCCGCCCGCATCAGCGGCGGTTCGGGCGGAGCGGATGGCCTCGGCCAGCTCGGGTGCGGGGTCGGCGTGGGCGCCGTGGCCGAGCACGAGGTCGAGCAGCAGCACGCCGCAGGTCGGGTCGGCGGCCTCCGCGGCGATGCGCTCGAGGCGCAGCGACGGGTCGATCATCGGGTGCGCGCGACCGACGGTCATCGCGTCGTCTCCGAAGTCGATGACGACGTGACCGGGGTCGCGCAGATCGGGGCCGAGCGCGAGCTCGGGGCGAAGCGGGATGTTGGAGCGGATGTCGCCGAGCACCTCGCCCGCGACGAGCATCGCCTCGTCGGCCAGGGTTCCTCCGCAGAAGAGGCCGCGCAGCGAGTCACCTTGCGGCGCAGTCTCGCCCCTAGTCGCAGCCTCCGCCGCGCCCCACGTCGGCCAGCTGTCCGGGACGTCGTGGCCGGTGGCAGCCAGCGCCGCCTCGACCGCGGCCGTGAGGTCGGGACGCCCGGCCCCGAGCGTCGCCCAGTGGACCGGCTTGCCCAGCCCGGCGGCATACGCCTCCAAGTCGGCGAGCACCTCGGCGGCCGGCGGCTTCGAGATCACGATGATCGAGCTCGTGTCAGGGTCGGCAGCGAGGGCCGCGAGCGCCTGCTTCGTCGAGCGCGCGGCGACGGCCGAGGACAGGTCACGCCCGCCGACGCCGAGGCAGTGGCTGATGCCGACACCCGCCGCGTCGAGCAGGCACATGACCTGCTGCGCGCCGGTGCCCGACGCGGCTACGAGGCCGACCGAGCCCTGCCGCACGACATTGGCGAAGCCGAGCGCGACTCCCCCGACGACTGCAGTCCCGCAGTCGGGCCCCATGACGAGGACGCCGGCGTCAGCGGCGGCGTCCTTGAGCCGCACCTCGTCCTCGACCGGCACGTTGTCGGAGAACACCATGACGGAGACGCCGGCGCGGACGGCGTCCAGCGCCTCAGCCACGGCGTGCTCGCCCGGCACCGAGACGAGGCCGAGGTCCGCACCGGCCAGGCGGATCGCGCCGCCCAGCGTGCGTGGCGCCGGTGCGTCACCGAAACCGCCGGATCCGCCTCCCGCAGAACGGGTCCGGGTCAGCGCGTCCTCGAGGGCGGCGGTGCCGGCGGCGATGCCGGAGTCATCGCCGCGGATGGCGACGACGAGGTCGTTGGGCGACGACTCGGGCACGTCGAAGCCCATGCCGCGGACCACCTCGAGGTTGAGCTCGGTCGCCATCGCGACCTGGGCGGCCTCGACACCGGGCGCGGCGGCGACGGTGCGCGACACCTGCATCAGGGTCACGGAGTCGAAGTAGGCACCGGTTCTCAGCTCGACGTGGTCAGCCACGATGGGCTCCTTCCTGGGGGGCGGGTTCGAACGAGGCGTCGACGGCGCGGAGTGTGCCGGTGACGCCGGAGAGGAGGTCTCGGCCCGACGAGTGCCCGATTGAGAGCACGCGGTCGAGCAGGTGGTCACGGTCGTAGAGCGGCGCACTGCCCGCGACCGCGAGGCTGACGAGCCGCGCGACGTCGGGCACGGCATACCCCATTCCGGCGGCGACGAGGAGCGCGGCCGAGAGGCTCGTCGTCGCGGGCAGCGCCTGCCGCACGGCGTCGCGCAGCGCACGGAGAGCACGGCGCGCCACCGCATCGTCCATGGCGCCGAGGGTGAGCAGCACCCCGCACAGGGCGTCGTCGCCGCTCGGCGTCAGGCCGCGTCCGACACCGACCAGCCCGCGCACGCCGGGCTCGACCGGGTCACCGGCGAGCGCTGCTGCGCACAGGTCGTGCGCGAGGTCGCCGAGCACGCCGGCGTCGGGAAGCGCGAACGGCATCGCGGTCGACATGGCAGCCCGTCCGCGGCGCGCCGGGCGGACCCGCGCCGGTCGCTGGGTCCGTGCGCCGACGACCTCGAGGCCGGGCAGGCGCACGCGTCCCTCGCCCACGACCACCTCGTCGCCCGGCTCGACGCCCCACCGGACGGCGGCCGACGGCACGGCGAGCCGCACCCCGATGGGCAGGGCGAGCGCGTCGGAGGCGAGGACGGCCAGCACCCGGTCGTGCGTCCCGAGGTCGACGTAGACGCACGTCGGGAAGGCGGCGAGCACCGGGCAGCGCCGACGCGGGCCGGTGACCTCGGCCAGCACGAGCGGCGAGACGGCTCCGGGCAGCAGTGCGGGACCGTGACCGTCGCCCATCGCACCTCCACCGCCCGTTGTGCCATCTGCCGTATGCCGTGTCGGGTGCGGTCACGCGGACCGGCCCGGCACCCCGGTCGGGTGCCGTCCAGCAGTCCCCGACCTGGACCGCTGCCGTGACGCTACCGATGCTGGGTAGGGTGCGCTCATGGTGAAAGTTGCCAACGATCCGACCCTGACCGAGGGTGACTTGCCAGCGGTGAGTCGCTTCGGCGACCCCGAGCCCGAGGTGTCGGGCATCTCGCTGCGGCTCATCGCCGGCCTCGCCGCCACCGCCCACGGCACCGTCCGGGCCGGCGCAGCCCACCTCGACGTCAGCGTCGACGGCACCTCACCACTGCGGGCAGCGCTGCGGGACGCCGCGGCCGGAGCGCGCCTCGACCACCGGATCGTGCTCGCCGACGCGGCGGCCCTGGCGGCAGGCCTCGACGACGAGGTGCGCCTCGACACCGTCGTCACGCAGCTCTGTGCCGCCGGCGTGGCCGGGCTCGTCGTCTCGGGGCTCGACGGCGAGGCCACGACGGAGCTCGTCGCCTCGGCCGAGACCGCCGGACTGCCCGTCCTGGAGATCCCGCTCGAGCACATCGCCACGTTCACGACCGAGGTGCTGAGCGCGATCCTCGAGCACCAGACCGCAACCCTGCGCCGCCTCGAGGACGCTGACCGGGCCCTCGTCCAGATCGTCCTCGCCGGCGGGTCGCTCGACGACCTCTGCGAGCAGGTCGTCGGCTTCCTCGACGGCGCCGCCATGGTGACGACCACCGACGGCCGCGTCATCGCCCGCGCCGGCTCGCCCCGCGAGCTCGCCGCGGCGGAGGCTCTCGACTGCTTCGACCGGACCGGGCGCCTGCTCACCGAGGCCGAGCCGACCGGGCCGCGCCCCGACGGGCCCAACGCCAACCGGGCCGCCGTGCGCATCGTCGCCGGGCACCTCGACCACGGCCTGCTCGTCGCCTTCTGCAGCCAGCGCCGGCTCACCCTCGACGACGTGCGCCTGCTCGAGCGCGCCGCCACCGTGGCCGCGCTGGCCATCACCAAGGACTCCGCGGTCTCGGCCGTCGAGAGCAAGTACCGCGCCGAGTTCCTCCGCGACGCCCTTGCCGGGCGCGCCGGCACCCCCGTCGACGCGGTGGCGCACGCCCGCTCGCTCGGGTGGGACATCGACCGCCCGCTCGTCGTGGTCGTCGCCGAGACCGACGAGGACGACGACCGCTCGACGCGCGACGCCGAGGAGGTGCGCTTCCTCCAGCAGCGCTTCGCCCGGGCCTGGACCCACGCCGTCACGGTCCGCGACGCGGCCTCGCCGGTCATGGGCTTCAGCCGCGAGGTCGTCGCCCTCATCGCCGTGCCCGCGAGCGCCGACACCGACCACGTGATGCGGATCGTCGGCGACTACGTCCGGGTCGTGCGCGGCGACGGCGGTGGCGGCCGCCGCAGCTTCTCGACCGGCGTATCTCGGCCCATCTCGTCCGTCGCCGGTCTCCCACAGGCCTACGACGAGGCGCTCTCGGCCGTCACGGTCGGGCGCCAGATGCACGGCGACGGCGCGGTCACCCACGTCGACGGCCTCGGCATCTACCGCCTGCTGGCGCTCATCCCCGACGGCGCCGACCTGCGCCGGTTCGTCCACGAGTCGCTGCGCGAGCTGGCCACCGACGACTCGCCGGAGTACGCCGGCCTGCGCCAGACCCTCAGCATCCTCATCGACACGAACATGAACGTCGCCGAGACCGCGCGGCTGCTCTTCTTCCACTACAACACGCTGCGCTACCGCATCGGCAAGCTCGAGAAGATCCTCGGCCCCTTCACCACCGACGCCGACCTGCGCCTCACCCTCGCGCTAGCGCTGAAGATCCACCAGATGCGCGGCATCTGACCCGGTCGAGGTGCTCGGTCGCGACTGGTCGCGCGTTTTCACCTCGATCCGCCACGTCGTGGTGCAGTTCGAGGTGAATGTCCGCATTCTGACGCGACGTACCACCTCGAACCGGGCGTGGGTCCGACGAGAGGACGTGACGGCATACGTCATCTCCTGCCAGAGCGTCCACGTCGGCGAGTATCAACGTTTGACGAACGGAATCGCCTGTTGTGGGAGTAGTTTTCGGCCAACCCCGACTGGGGGCGTGACCCACATCACGGGATGTGGCAACCAATAGGAGTCGGAATGGCTTTGGGCTTGGGCTGGAAACTGCACGGGGACGGCAAGACGATGGGCCCCGACGACGTCGTCGCCCCCGACGAGCGGCTGTCGTGGGGCAAGACCGTCGGCCTGGGAGCACAGCACGTCGTCGCGATGTTCGGCGCGACGTTCGTGTTCCCGCTGATCATGGGGCTCAACCCGCAGCTCGCCATCATGATGAGCGGCATCGCGACGGTCTGCTTCCTGCTGATAGTCAACGGCAAGGTGCCGAGCTACCTCGGCACGTCGGCGGCGTTCGTGGGTGCTGTGGCGGCCATCCGCGCACAGGGCGGCACTTCCCAGGAGGTCACGGGAGCCATCCTCGTCGCGGGCATCGTCCTGGCTCTCGTGGGTGTTCTCATCCACTTCCTGGGCTCGTCCATGCTGCACAAGGTGCTGCCACCTGTGGTCACCGGCGCGGTCGTCATGCTCATCGGCTTCAACCTCGCACCGGTCGTGGCCACCGTCTACTGGCCGCAGGACCAGTGGGTGGCCCTGCTCGTCATGCTCTTCACAATTGTGTGTGCAGTGGCCTTCAAGGGCTTCATCTCGCGCATCGCGGTCTTCCTCGCGCTCGTCTTCGGCTACGTCATCTCGTGGCTCTTCGACAAGATCTTCGGGCAGATCACGGCGCCCGACGGAGCCGGCAAGGTCTCGACCCACTTCCGCACGAACTTCGACGCCATCTCCGGGTCGTCGTGGTTCGGCCTTCCGCCCACGACCGGGACCATCGGCCCGGACGGCAAGGCAATGGTCGGCATCCACGCCCCGTCGTTCTCGGTCGCGGCGATCCTGCTCGTCCTGCCGGCCGTCATCGCCCTGATCGCTGAGAACACCGGCCACGTCAAGGCCGTCGCCGAGATGACCAAGGCCGAGCTCAACCCCTACATGGGCCGGGCCATCGCGGCCGACGGCATCGGCACCGTCATCGCCTCCTCGGTCGGTGGCTCGCCGACGACCACGTATGCCGAGAACATCGGCGTCATGGCCGCCACCCGCGTGTACTCCACCGCTGCCTACTACGTCGCCGCTCTCGTGGCGATCGTCTTCGGCCTGTCGCCGAAGTTCGGCGCCCTCGTGGCTTCGGTCCCGGGCGGTGTGCTCGGCGGCATCACGGTGGTGCTCTACGGCATGATCGGCCTGCTCGGCGCGAAGATCTGGAAGGAGAACGGGGTCGACTTCGGCAACCCGATCAACCTCGTCCCGGTCGCCGCGGGCATCGTCATCGGCATCGGTGGCGTGTCGCTGAAGTTCAGCGACAACTTCACGCTCGGGGGCATCGCGCTCGGCACCATCATCGCCATCGGCGCCTATCACCTGGCCCGCAACCTCGCTCCGGCTGACCTGCGTGCACGAGCCGACGCGGCCGGAGGCACGATGATCTCCCTGGGTGAACGCGAAGGGGACTACGGGGATGCCGACGGCATCGACGACCTCTACCAGGACGCTCCGGGCGGACCGGACCTGCGCCGCCGCTGACGCACCTCGCACTCCGCGGCCGTGGGCCCCCGATCTCGCATCGGGGGCCCACAGCCGTTCACGGCAGAAGTTGCCAAAAGCTCAGGCCCAGCCGTGCACAACCATCACTAGTCCCCGTCGGGGATCGGAAGGCAGGATCAGTTCGGTGAAGCCCGCCCCCTTCGAGCACCACGCCCCGCTCACCGTCGAGCAGGCCGTCTCCGTCCTCAACGAGGTCGGCCATGACGGCAAGGTCCTCGCCGGCGGCCAGAGCCTCATCCCGATCCTCAACATGCGCCTTGCCTCCCCGGCGCACCTCGTCGACATCAACCGCGTCGCCGGGCTCGACACCATCGAGGTGACGCCCGAGGCCGTCCGGGTCGGCGCCCTCGTGCGGCACGCCGGCCTTGAGCGGTCCGAGGAGGCGTATGCCGCCCTCCCCCTCCTGCGCCAGGCGCTCGTCAACGTCGCCCACCCCGCCATCCGCAACCGCGGCACCACCGTCGGCTCCATCGCGCACGCCGACGCCGCCGGCGAGATGCCGGCCGTGCTCGCCCTGACCGACGGCGTCGTCGAAGTGGCCGGTCCCGGTGGGTCACGCGAGGTGGCGTGGGCCGACTTCTTCCTCGGCGCGCTCGAGACCTCGCTCGGGGCGGAGGAGCTCGCCGTCGCCGTCCGCTTCGGGCGCTTCCCGGCCGGCACCGGCACCGCGTTCGCCGAGGGCGCCCGACGACACGGCGACTACGCCATGGCCGGCGTCGGCGTGGCGGTGACCGTCACCGACGGTGTCGTCTCCGCTGCCCGTGCCTCGTTCGTCTCCGTCACCGACGTGCCCTCCGTCCTCGACCTCGGCCCGGCGCTGCACGGCGTTCAGCCGGGCTCGAGCGCCTGGAGCGCGGCGCTCGAGGGAGCGGCCGAGGCCGTGCACGCCCACGTCGAGCCCGAGGGCGACATCCACGCCAGTGCCGACTACCGGCGCATGCTCGTCACCGAGCTCACCCGCCGGGTCATCCCCCAGGCCGCCGCCCGCGCCACCACCCCCGCACCGAACGCAGCGTTCGGTCGCGAAAGCGCTGTTACAACACTGAGTTCGACGCCGAACGCTGCGTTCGGTGGAGAAGGAGCCAGCGATGACTGAGACGACCAGCGAGACCCTCCACGACGTCACCGTCTCGGTGAACGGCGTGCGCCGCACGGCAGCCGTGCCGGCCCGCCGCCTCCTGTCGGACTTCCTGCGCCACGACCTCGAGCTCACCGGCACCCACGTCGGCTGTGAGCACGGCGTCTGCGGCGCCTGCACCGTCCTGGTCGACGGCCAGCCGATGCGCTCGTGCCTGATGTTCGCCGTCACCGCGCAGGACCACGCGATCACGACGGTCGAGGGCCTGTGCAGCGCGCCCGACGCCCGGGTCGCCCCGACCGGCGAGTCGATGAACCCCGTGCAGCAGGCTTTCGCGGAGTGCCACGGGCTCCAGTGCGGCTTCTGCACCCCCGGCTTCCTCACCACCGTCACGGCCTACCTCGAGGAGAACCCGGCACCCACGAGCGAGGAAGCGCGCGAGGCGATCTCGGGCAACCTGTGCCGCTGCACGGGCTACCAGAACATCGTCAAGAGCGTCCTGCGCGCGGCCGAGATCAAGGCCGAGCGGGCGGACGAGCGGGCAGACGACTCGACGGACGGGGAGCAGGCATGACGACACAGATGTTCGGGGCGCCGATCAAGCGCAAGGAGGACCCCCGCCTCGTCACCGGCGGTGGTCGCTACCTTGACGACCTCGGCCACGACGCCCTCGCCGCAGCCTTCGTGCGCAGCCCGCACGCGCACGCGCGGATCGTCGACATCGACGTCGTGGACGCCATCGACGTCGAGGGAGTCGTCGGCATCTACGTGCACGAGGACCTCCCCGGCAAGGTCGGCGAGCCGATGCCCCTGCTCATCCCGCACCCGACCCTGACCCACGGACGCACCGGCTACGCCCTCGCCAAGGACCAGGTCAACCACGTCGGCGAGGCCGTCGTGATGGTCGTCGCAACCGACCGCTACATCGCCGAGGACGCCTGCCAACGCATACGCGTCACCTACGAGCAGCTGCCGGTCGTCGTCGGCATCGAGGCCGCCCGCGACGGCGAGGCGCTCGTCCACGACGACGTGCCCGGCAATGTCGCCGCGCACATGCTCCAGGAGGTCGGCGACGTCGATGCGGCCATGGCCGCCGCGCCGCGCACCCTCACACTCGACCTCGACATCGAGCGCAGCGCCTGCATGCCGATGGAGGGCAAGGGCGTCTACGCCCGCTGGGACGCCGAGCGCGGCGAGCTGCGGATGTACTCCTCGACCCAGACGTCGACGGGCGTCCGCGCCGCCGTGGCCGCCCGCCTCGAGCTGCCGCTGGCCAAGGTCGAGTGCATCGCCCCCGACGTGGGCGGCGGCTTCGGCGTCAAGATCATGCACCCGTGGCCCGAGGAGGTGCTCGTCCCGTGGGCGGCGCGCCTGCTCGGCCGCCCCCTGAAGTGGGCCGAGGACCGCCGCGAGCACTTCATCTCGTCGGCCCACGAGCGCGGCCAGCTCCAGCGCGTCACCGTCGGGTTCGACGACGAGGGCCACCTGCTCGCCCTCGACGTGAAGTTCTGGCACGACAACGGCGCCTACACCCCCTACGGGATCATCGTCCCGATCATCACCTCGACCCAGCTGCTCGGGCCCTACAAGCCCGGCGCGTACCGCTGCGAGTTCTGGTCGCTCTACACGAACACCGTTCTCGTGACGCCGTATCGGGGCGCCGGCCGCCCGCAAGGCGTCTTCGCCATGGAGCGCACGATGGACGCGATCGCCGACGAGCTCGGCCTCGACCGCGCCGAGGTGCGCTCGCGCAACTTCATCCTCCCGAGCGAGATGCCCTGGGACCACGGGCTGCTCTTCCAGGACGGCCGCCCGCTCAAGTACGACTCGGGCGACTTCCCCGCGAGCCTGGCCAAGCTCAAGGAGCTCGTCGGCTGGGACGACTTCGCGGACTACCGCCGCCGGGCCGAGGCCGAGGGCCGCAAGGTCGGGCTCGGCATCGGCTGCTACGTCGAGGGAACCGGCGTCGGCCCCTACGAGGGCGGCCACATCCAGATCGAGACGAGCGGCCGCGTCAACGTCTCGACCGGCCTGACCTCCCAGGGCCAGGGCCACGAGACCGTCTTCGCGCAGATCGTCGCCCAGGAGCTCGGCGTCCGCATGGAGGACGTGCACGTCACGACCGGCGACACCCGCAAGATGGGGTATGCCGTGGGCACGTTCGCGTCGCGAGCCGCGGTCATGAGCGGCAGCGCCATCGCCCTCGGCGCCCGCAAGGTGCGCGAGAAGGCGCTGCGCATCGCCGCCGACGCGCTGGAGGTCTCACCGGAGGACCTGGAGATCGTCGACGGCACGGTGCGCGTCAAGGGCGCGCCGGCGACGTCGATGGCCCTCGGCACGGTCTCGGTCCTGTCCAACCCGCTGCGCTACGCGTTCGACGAGGCGGCCCAGGCCGCAACGCAGTTCGCGGGAACCTTCGACCCCGACAAGCCGCCGGTCGCCGAGGGTGAGGAGCCGGGCCTCGAGGGCAAGGGCTTCTACTCCCCCACCCAGGCGACCTTCGCCAACGGCATGCACGCGGCGATCGTCGAGACCGACCCGGTCACGGCCGAGATCCGCATCCTGCGCTACTGCGTCATCCACGACTGCGGCACGATGATCAACCCGATGATCGTCGAGGGCCAGGTCCACGGCGGGGTCGCGCAGGGCGTCGGCGGCGCCCTCTACGAGCGGATGGCCTACGACGAGTCCGGCCAGCTGCTCAACGCCTCGTACATGGACTTCCTCATGCCCTACGCCTCCGAGGTGCCGACCATCGAGGCCGACCACCTGGAGACGCCCTCGCCGCTGAATCCCCTGGGCATCAAGGGCGCCGGCGAGGCCGGTTGCATCCCCGTCACGGCCGTCATCGCCTCGGCCATCTCGGACGCCGAGGGCTTCCCGATCACCCGGATGCCGATCTCCCCCTTCGAGCTCTGGGAGCTGCGCCGCCGCCACGCCGACGGCGAGATCCCCTCGCTCCGCCACACCTCCAGCACGTCTCACCCGTCCTCCAAGGAGCCGACCGCATGAAGATCACCGGATCCGCGACGCTCGCGGCCGACCCCCAGCAGGTGTGGGACGCGTTCCACGACCCCGCCGTGCTCGCCCGCTGCCTGCCCGGCTGCGAGCGCCTCACCGAGCTCGGGCCCGACCACTACGCGATGACCGTCACCGCCGGGGTGGCAGCCATCAAGGGCACCTACGAGGGCGAGGTCTCGCTGCGCGACCCGCAGCACCCCGACTCGTTCACGATGAAGGCCTGCGGCTCGGGCGCCCCCGGCACGGTCGACGCCGACGTCGCCGTGCGCCTCGCGCCGGCGCCGGGCGGCGGCACCGCCCTGACCTACGACGCCGATGCGGCCGTCGGGGGCGTCATCGGCGGCGTCGGCCAGCGCATGCTCGCCGGTGTCACGAAGAAGATGGCCGGCCAGTTCTTCTCCGCCGTCGACGCCGACATCAGCGGGGTCCGTCCGGCCGCACCCGCCGCCCCCGCCGCTCCTGCCGAGGTCGCGCCGGCCGCGGCGCCGGGCGCCCCCACCGTCGCCGCCGCCGGCGTGCCTGCTGCGCCGGTGTCGTATGCCGGCCGGCCGGGTCCCGCTGCCGGCTTCGCCGGGCGCGAGTTCGCCCTCGGCGTCGTCACCGGCGGGGCCATCGCCCTCGTCGGGGTCGTCGTCGGCTGGGCCGTCGGACGCCGGAGCTGACGATGCGCGCGTTCACCGCTGCCGCCGTGCAGGTCGCCCCGGTGCCGGGGCCCCTCACCGCGGACTCGATCCGGGCCAACCTCGACCGGTGCGTCGCGATCACCCGCGAGTGCGTGGCCGCCACCGGCGCCGAGCTGGTCGTGCTGCCCGAGTCGGCCACCACCGGTTTCACGCCGGGGTGCTCGCCCGAGGAGCTGTGGGACCTCGTCTCGGAGCTCCCCGGAGCGATGACCGAGCCCCTGCAGGCCGTCGCGCGCGAGCTGGGGGTGCACCTGTGCTTCGGCACCTACGAGCGTGGCCCCGAGCGCGGCGTCGTCTACAACTCGTCGGTGCTCGTCGCCCCGTCGGGCGAGGTGCTCGGCGTCTACCGCAAGACGCACCCGTTCTGCTCGGAGATCGTCTCCGGCGGTGGCTGGGTCACGCCGGGCGACACCGTGACCGTCTGCGACACCGAGCTCGGCCGCATCGGCATGATCATCTGCTTCGACGGCGACTACCCCGAGCTGTCGCGGATCCAGGCGGTCCAGGGGGCGGAGATCATCTGCCGCCCGTCCGCGCTCCTGCGCTCCGCCGACATCTGGGACCTCACGTCACGCGCCCGCGCCTACGACAACCACGTCTACGTCATCGGCGCCAACGCCGTCGGCGCCGACCCGGCCGGCGTGCTCTACTTCGGCAACTCGCACATCGTCACGCCGGTCGGTCACATCGTCGCCAAGGCCGCGACCCACCCCGGGTGGGTGTCGGCGCGGCTCGACCCGGCCGAGGCCCTCGCGTCGCTCACTCCCGGCTCGAACGTCGGCCAGGCGTTCGACCACCTGCGCGACCGGAACCTCGACCTCATCCGCAACCACCGTGACGAGCTCGAGCGGCCCGCCGAGACGTCGTTCCCGCACGCGCCGATCCGCCGCACCGAGGTGGAGTCGAACGCCGGCTGAGACACCGGCTGAGACACCGGCAGCCACCCGGGCTGGGACGCCGACAGGAACGGTCGGCGTCTCAGCCGGCGCCCCCGGACTCGAAACGCCGGAGCAGCTCGCGGATCGCGGCCATCTCATCCTCGAGCGCGCGCCTGCCGGCGCGCGTGATGGTCACCCACGTGCGCGGGCGCTTGCCGGCATACCCCTTCTCGACGTGGACGAGGCCGCTGCCCGCCAGCACCTCGATGTGGCGGCCGAGGTTGCCGTCGGTGAGCTGGAGCAGCTTCTTGAGGTAGGCGAAGTCGGCCTTCTCGGTCTCGGCGAGCACGGCGAGGATACCCAGGCGCGCCTTCTGGTGCACGACGTCGTCGAGCCCGCTCGTCGGGTGCCGCGACAGCTCGGCCGACTCCGCAGCCGAGTCCGTACGCGACTCCGCGGGAGGCTGCGTCGACGTCACGTGGCGTGCCCCGCAGCTGGCGACGTGACGACCGTGCCGGCCTGCCGCATGGCCCGCACCCCGACCAGGACCATGACGATGCCCAGGGCCACCTGCACGAGGGCGTCGCCCTTGCCCCCGAGGGCCAGCACCGTCGCCTCCGGCAGACCGAGCACGCCAAGCAGGTCGTAGAAGCGGTTGCTGAAGAAGAAGAACGACGCCAGGACCGTCACGAGACCGAAGGCCATCACCCACAAGGCCAGGCGGCCGTTGTGCCGCCGCCACGCGATGAGCAGCAGCGTCACGACGATGAAGACGCTCGGAGCGAGGACGGTGAGCATCGTGAGCGGCGGCCAGACCATCAGCAGCAGGCCGCTGTAGGCGAACAGGACGAAGACGCCGACCGCTCCGGCGATCCAGGCCCCCGCGCCCGAGCCGACGCCGCGCCGGCGACTGCGCCAGCCGAACCAGATGCCGATGACGAGGAGCCCGACCGCGCCGACGGTCCCCCAGTACCTGTCGACGAAGTTCGAGAAGGCGAGCTCCTCAGGAGTCGCAGTGCGGCTCTCACCCGGCCCGAGGTCGTGGAAGGACACCCAGTAGAGGACCTGCTGCAGCAGCGCGGCCGCGACGGTCAACGGCCCGAGCACGAGGAGTGGGATCGCGACGCCCTGCTGGTCTGCCCGGGCGGTGCGGCGCACCTGCTCGGTGCGCGAGAGCAGCTCACGCGCCTCGTCGGCGTCCAGACGCGCGGACGAGCCGCCCGACCCGGCCGACCCGGCCGACCCGGCCGACCCGGCCGAGCCGGTGGTGTCGGTCGAGTTGGTCGAATTGGTCGAGTCGGAATGGTCTGTCGCGTTCACGGGAGTGCCTCCTCGATGGGAGCCCCCTGGCGTCCCCTTGCAACGAACTCTGCAGCGCAGAGTGGTCGCACGTCAAGAGTTCCCGGCAACGACGACGAACGATGCGCTGAGGCGTGGCGTGGTTCTGGCGAGGATTGGTCCAGAACCGGGCAGGTGTTGGCACGATGTGCCAACGCCCCGCAGCGGTCCGCGCCGGTTGAATCCTCACCATGACAGCAGGCACCTTCCCCGGCCGCCGGATCCGCATCGGCATCGACACGGGCGGCACGTTCACCGACGTCGTCGCACTCGACGAGAGCTCGGGCGAGCTCGTCACGACGAAGACGCCCTCGACCCCGGGCAACCCTGCCGACGGCTTCCTCAACGGCGTCCGCAAGGTGCTCGAGCTGATGGGGGCGAGCGGCGACGACATCACCGCCGTGTCGCACGGCACGACCGTCGCCACGAACAAGCTCCTCGAGGGCAAGGTCGAGGCCCTCGGCTTCATCACCACCGAGGGCTACGAGTTCATCCTCGAGATCGCCCGCCAGGCGGTGCCCGACGGCTACGGCAACTCCTACTTCTGGGTCAAGCCCCCGCGCATCGTCCCGGCCGACTACGTCAAGACCGTCGGCGGCCGCATCGACTTCGAGGGCAACGAGATCCGCCCCTTCGACGAGGAGGGCGCCGTCCGCGCCGCCCGGTGGTTCAAGGATCGCGGCATCACCACGATCGGTGTCTGCCTGCTGCACTCCTACGCCGACGACAGCCACGAGCTCGCGCTGCGCGAGGTGCTGCGGCGCGAGCACCCCGAGGCAGTCGTCTCGATCAGCTCCGAGGTGCTGCGCGAGTACCGCGAGTACGAGCGCTCGATGACCACGCTCGTCGACGCCGCGGTCAAGCCGAACGTCTCGCGCTACGTCGCCAACATCCACCAACGGCTCGACGAGTTCGTCAGCGCCGGCACGAAGCTGCCCTTCTACATCATGAAGTCCAACGGCGGCGTGCTGTCGGCCGACGAGGTCGTGCACCAGCCGATCACGACCGTGCTCTCCGGCCCGGCGGCCGGCGCGCTCGGCGCCGGCCTCATCGCCAGCAAGGCCGGCTTCGACAAGGTCCTCACCTGCGACGGCGGCGGCACCTCGACCGACGTCTCGGTCGTCCTCGGCGGCGAGCCCACCCTGACCACCGAGGGCTCCGTCGGCGCCTACCCGAGCAAGATCCCGATGATCGACGTCGTCACCGTGGGCGCCGGCGGCGGCTCCATCGCCTGGGTCTCGCCCGAGGGCTCGCTCAAGGTCGGTCCCCAGTCGGCGGGGGCTGACCCCGGCCCGCTCTGCTACGCCAAGGGCGGCACCGAGCCGACGATCACCGACGCCCACGTGACCCTCGGTCGCATCCCCGCGCACCTGCTCGGGGGCGAGATCCCCCTCGACGTCGAGGCGGCCCGCACCGGCATCACCGAGCTCGCCGGCCGCCTCGGCCTCGACTTCGAGCGCTGCGCCACCGGGATCCTCGAGATCTCGGCGTGGAACCAGGCGAACGCCCTGCGCCAGGTCTCGGTCAAGCGCGGCCTCGACGTGCGCGACTTCATGCTCGCCACCTTCGGCGGGTCCGGCTCGCTCCTGGCCTGCCGGCTCGTCGACATCCTCGGCCTCGCAGGGGTCGTCGTGCCGCAGAACCCCGGCAACGTGTCGGCGTTCGGACTGCTCACCGTCGACGTCAAGAACGACTACGTGCAGACGGCCGTCGCGCGCCAGAGCAGCCTCGACCACGCCGCAGTGCAGAAGACCTTCGACGACCTGACCGACCGGGCCGCCGCGGCTCTCGACGCCGAGGGCTTCCCGCGCGAGGCGCACCGCTACTCGCGGACCGTCGACCTCCGCTACTTCGGCCAGGCCTACGAGGTGCGGGTGAGCGCTCCCGACGGCGAGGTCGACGAGGCGTATGCCGCTGACCTGGCCTCGCGCTTCCACGACGAGCACCGCGCTCTCTACGGCTACGACTTCCGCGACGACCCCACGCAGCAGGTCGAGTGGGTCAACCTGCGCGTCACCGGCGTCGGGCCCATCACCCGTCCGGAGCTGCGTGAGCTCGCCCCGGCCACCGGTGCGGCCGACGTGCGCGAGCGCGCCCACCGCAGCACCCGCCCGGTCTGCTTCGACCCGGAGGACGGCTACGTCGACACGGACGTGTGGTGGCGCCCCGACCTGCTGGCCGGGGACGTCCTGACCGGCCCCGCCATCGTCGAGGAGTTCGGCTCCACCGTTCCCGTCCATCCCGGGTTCGTCGTCCGCGTCGACAGCCTCGGCAACCTCGTCATCACCAAGGAGGCCTGAGATGTGCTTCTCCTGCCAGACCGCGGCCACCCGGCTCGCCCCCGTCGACGCCGCCGTCGGCTCGGCAGCCGGCTCGGCCACAGCCGACGCGTCCGCCGGCCACGGCGACACCCCGGTCAACCCCGCAGGGCTGCCCACGGCATACGAGCACGGCAACCGGCTGACCCCCGAGGGCAGCACGGTCGACCCGATCCTCGTCGAGATCGTCGAGGGCACCCTGGCGAGCGTCGAGATGGAGGTGGAGACGGCCATCGCCCGCACGTCGCGCTCCCCCATGATCCGTGACGCGCACGACTTCCGCGCCGGCATCCACGACCGCCAGCTGCGCAAGTTGACCGGCCGCTCCTACAGCGCCCTGGTACACCCGATCGCCCGCGACTTCCCGCTCGAGCAGATGAGCGAGGGCGACGTCTTCTTCCACAACGACGTCTACGAGTCCGAGGGTGGCATCGGCCACCTGCCCGACCTGTGCGTCACCGTCCCGGTCTTCTCCGGTGGTGAGGTCGTCGCCTTCGTCCAGGCCTTCGGGCACCACGACGACATCGGCGGCGCCGTCCCCGGCTCCATGCCGAGCAACGCGCAGACGGTGTTCGAGGAGGGCCTGTCTGTCCCGCCGATCAAGCTGTGGGACAAGGGAGTCCGCAACGAGGCGGCCCTGCGCATCATGACGCGCAACAGCCGCATGCCCGACAGCCTCGCCGCCGACCTCGACGCCGAGTGCTCTGCGTGCCTGATGGGCGCCCGCCGGCTCTCCGAGCTCTTCGAGCGCTACGGCCGCGACACGGTCGAGGCGGCGTTCGACGCGATCCTCGACCGCACGACCGAGACCTACCGGCGCGAGATCCTCTCCAAGATCCCCGACGGCACCTACGTCTGGGAGGACTACGCCGAGCACGACGGCGTCGACGAGCCGATGCTGCACACGCAGCGGATCACGCTGACGAAGCAGTCGACCGGCGGCCCCGGCCCCGGCGACGGCGGCCCGAAGCTCGTCATCGACTTCACCGGCACGGCGAAGCAGGCCAAGGGCCCGATCAACCACTGCGGCGACTACGTCGGCGGCAACTTCCTCAAGAAGTGGCTCGCCCCGATCCTGCGCAACCTCGCCGACACCCCCGAGCGGATGGCCGAGCTCGACGTCAACGAGGGCATCGTGCCGCTCATCGAGATGAAGTTCCCCGAGAAGGGCACCCTGCTCACGCCGATCTACCCGGCGCCGACCAACGCCCGCACCTTCGTCATCCTGCGCCTGCTCGGCGTCCTCGCCGGCGTCGTTGCCAAGGCCGTCGACGGCAAGATGCCCGCCGACCAGGAGACGATCCGCTACACCGGCGTCTACGGCAAGGACCGCGACGGCAACGACTACCTCATGCGCGAGGTGCTCGGCGGCGGCTCCGGCGGGCGTTACTACGCCGACGGCGAGGACACGATCCACGTCGTGCCCGACAGCCGCAACCTGCCGACCGAGTTCACCGAGAGCCGCTTCCCGTTCATCGTCGAGCGCCTCGGCCTCGCCGTCGACTCGGGCGGCGCCGGACGCTACCGCGGCGGCCTCGGCTACGAGAAGCACATCCGGATGCTCAAGGACGCCCACTTCATGTCCATCGCCGACCGCTCGATCCTCGCCTGCTGGGGCGTCAAGGGCGGCAAGGCCGGTCGTCCCTTCGAGGTGACCGTCGACGTCGGCGGTCCCGACGAGCGCACCGTCGACGCCCTCGCCGACGCCGAGGTCGTCAAGGCCGGCCAGGTCATCCGCATCCGCACCACCGGTGGCGGCGGCTGGGGCGACCCGCTCGACCGACCCTACGACGAGGTCGAGCGCGACCTGCGCTGGGGCAAGGTGTCGATCGAGGGGGCGCTGCGCGACTACGGCGTCGTCGCCTCGGGTGACAAGGACGCGCCCGTCATCGACGCGGCGGCCTCCGACGCCGAGCGCGAGCGTCGGCGTGCCGAGCGACCCGACGAGGCGCCGTTCTTCGACCGCGGTCCCGGATACGCCGCCCTCGCCGAGGGCAAGCCGGCCGCCGACGTCGACTGGCTGTGACGCGAGAGACGAGGGCCGTGGGCACCAGCGCGCCGGCAGGCGCCGCCGCGCCGACGGTCCTCGTCATCGGCGCGGCCGGCAAGACCGGCCGCGCCGTCACCGCCGCCCTCGCGCGACGCGGTGTCGCCGTGCGCGCCGCCGTGCGGTCCCCGGCGAGGGCAGAGACGGCGTATGCCGCTGGGGCAGCATCGATCTCGGTCTGCGACCTCGAGAGCGGTGCCGGCCTCGACGAGGCCCTGACCGATGCCACGGCCGTCTACCACCTCGCGCCGAACGTGCACCCCGACGAGGTCGCGATCGCGCGGCGGGTCGTGGCGGCAGCAGCGCGGGCCGGTGTGCAGCGCTTCGCCTTCCACTCCGTGCTGCACCCTCACGACGGCTCGATGCCGCACCACGTGCGCAAGGGCCTGGCCGAGGAGGTCGTGCGCTCGGCCTTTCCGCGGGCCACCGTCCTGCGCCCCGCGGCCTACCACCAGAACCTCGTGGCGGCAGCAAGGTCCGGCCGGATCGCGGTGCCGCACTCGCTCGACACCCCCTTCACGAACGTGGACCTCGACGACGTCGCGGAGGTCGCCGCCGAGGTGCTGACGGAGGCCGGCCACGAGGCCCGCACCTACGAGCTGGCCGGGCCGGAGGTGCTGACGGTGCGCGAGCAGGCCGTCACCGCCGCCCGTGTGCTCGGGCACCCGGTCACCGCCGAACAGCTCACGCTCGAGGCCTGGGCCGCCGGACCGGGGTCGAGCCTGCCCGAGCAGGCGCGCGCCGACCTGCTCGCGATGTTCACGGCGTACGACCGCGAGGGCCTCGTCGGCGACCCGACGACGCTCACGACCCTGCTCGGACGGCGTCCCACCACGTGGGGACAGGCCTTGGTGGCTGAATCCGCCACAACCTGAGCGTGACCCCGCTGTCAGTTGTTGACGAAGAGCAGGGTTTGTGAGCGATGGCACAGTCCTCCGCAACGGCACAGGCCGCACTCACACACCGACCTCGCGGTCGGAGCACCCCTTGGAGAACACATGGCACGCCTCACGTTCGTCCGGATCGCCGCCCCTGTCCTCACCGTCGCCCTCCTCACCACCGCCTGCGGCTCCGGTGACGCGGGCTCCGGCGCCACCGGTGGTGGGAGCGGCGAGAGTCCCCGCATCGCCGCGATCTTCTCCGGGTCGGCGACGGACGCCGACTACAACGCCCTCGGCCTGCTCGCCCTGCAGGCCGCCGAAAAGTCCTCGGGGGCGCAGACCGCGCACTCCGAGAGCGTTCCCGTCCCCGACGCCGAGCGAGTCATGAAGGAGTACCTCGCCGACGGGTACACCGTCATCTGGAGCCACGGCAGCCAGTATTTCGAGGCCACGAGCAAGCTCGCGAAGCAGAACCCCGACGTCACCTTCATCGGCGAGTTCGACGACAAGCCGAAGGAGGCCGTGCCCAACCTCTGGGTGCTCGACCGCAACTTCCACACGGCGTTCTACCCGCTCGGCGTGCTCGCTGCCGCCCAGACCAAGTCCGGCAAGATCGGCTACGTCGGTGGTCTCTCGCTGCCGTTCTCGTACTCCGAGGTGCACGCTGTCAACCAGGCCTTGAAGGACAACGGGTCGAACGCGACTGTGACACCGGTGTGGACGGGCGACTTCAACGACCCGACCAAGGCGCAGCAGATCACCTCGCAACTCGTCGGCCAGGGCAACGACGTCATCATCGGCTCGCTCAACCTCGGCATGGTCGGCGCCTTCCAGGCCGTGAAGGGCAAGACGGACGACGTTCTGGTCACGGCGAAGTACACCGACAAGTCGCAGTTCGACCCGGAGCACTACGCGACGGCCGCGATCTACGACTTCACCAAGCCCCTCGGCGACATGCTGACGAAGATCAAGGCCGGCGAGCGCAGCGGCTACTACCCGCTCGGCTTCGACACCGGCGTCTCGATCCAGACGCCGAAGAACGTCGACCCCGCCGTCGCCAAGAAGGTCGAGCAGGCTGTTGCTGACATCAAGTCGGGGAAGATCACGGTCGAGAAGAACCTCGCCGCGATCAAGTGACAGCGCAGATATGAACAAGCACACCGCGCAGGATGCGCGCCCCCTCCTGCACATGGACGGGATCCGTAAGACGTTCGGGAAAGTCGTGGCCCTCGACGGCGTCGACCTCAAGGTCGGCCGCAACGAGGTCCACGGCCTGCTCGGCGGCAACGGCGCCGGCAAGACGACACTGATGAACGTCTTGTACGGCCTCTACCGCGCTGAGCGCGGAACTGTGACCCTCGACGGGCACGAGGTCGTCATCCGTGACCCCCGGGACGCCATCTCCCACGGGATCGGGATGGTGCACCAGAACTTCCTCCAGGTGGACACCTACTCGGTCACCGAGAACATCGTTCTCGGCACGCACCTCCCGTCGTGGCCGGCCCTCGACCTCGGCGCGGCAGCCGACCGCATCGGCGACCTGTCGACGCGCTTCGGACTCACCGTCGACCCGCGGGCGACCATCGCCGACCTCTCGGTCGGACTGCGCCAGCGCGTCGAGATCCTCAAGGCGCTCTACCGCGGCGCCAAGGTTCTGGTACTCGATGAGCCAACGACGAATCTGACTCCGCAAGAGGTGGATTCGCTGTTCAGCTCGTTGCGGGCGATCGTCGACGAGGGCATGAGCGTCATTTTCATCACCCACAAGATCCGCGAGACCATGTCGGTCTGCGACACCCTGACCGTCATGCGTGACGGTCAGCGGATCGGCACCGTGGCCCGGCGTGAGACCTCCCCCACCGAGCTCGCCAAGCTCATGGTCGGTGACGACGCGATGGTGAGCCGGGTGACCGAGGTCGTCACCGCCGGGATGGCTGCGCCGACGTCGGGGGCGGCCGGCCATGCCACGGCCTCGGGCGCTTCGACACGCATCGCGTCGCACCGCGCCGCGACCGGCGACGCCGCGCCCGTACGGGTCGCCGTTGAGGGCTTCGTCGCGCACAACGACCACGGGGTGGTGGCCGCCGACGTCAGCCT
This sequence comes from Terrabacter sp. NPDC080008, assembly GCF_040702505.1. Taxonomy (NCBI): domain Bacteria; kingdom Bacillati; phylum Actinomycetota; class Actinomycetes; order Micrococcales; family Intrasporangiaceae; genus Terrabacter; species Terrabacter sp. NPDC080008. The sequence continues at coordinate 238,602 of NZ_JBFBLC010000005.1, read as the reverse complement.
CTCGCTCCGGGGCGGGGAGATCGTCGGTATCGCCGGCGTAGCCGGCAACGGCCAGGTGGAGCTCGTCGAGGCGCTCTCGGGCGTGCGACCGGCGGCCGCCGGCTCGATGGCGCTCGACGGCCGTGACCTCGCCGGCGAGCCGACCGCGGCCTGGCTCGACGGGGGCGTGGCCTATGTGCCCGAGGACCGTCACCGTGACGGCATCCTGCCCTCCGAGAGCATCGTCGAGAACCTCGTCCTCGGCGCGCAGCGCGGTCGCCGCTTCCGCACGGGACCGTTCCTCGACTGGCGCCGGGCCCGGGCCCACGCCGACGCCGCGATCCGCGACTTCTCGATCAAGGCGCCCTCGGCCGGCACGCCCGCCGCGCAGCTCTCGGGCGGCAACATCCAGCGGATCATCCTGGCCCGCGCCTTCTCGCACGAGCCCGGCTTCCTCATCCTGCACAACCCGACCCGTGGTCTCGACATCCCGTCGACGCAGTTCGTCTATGACCGCACCCGCGAGGCGGCGCAGAACGGCTCGGCCGTCCTGCTCGTCTCGGAGGACCTCGACGAGCTGACGCACCTGTGCGACCGCTTGCTCGTCGTCTACTCGGGTCGCATCGTCGGCGAGCGCCGGCGCGGGGAGTACGACCAGTACGAGATCGGCCACCTGATGGCCGGCCTGGAGGAGTCCGCATGACCACCACCACCAGCACCCCGGTCGAGACGCCGCCCAAGGCGGAGGCCCCGCGCGGCCGCGGGAGGCCGCTCGCGGGCCGGGTCGGCTCGTACGTCGTCGCGGTCCTGCTCGCGTTCGTCGTCGCCGGTGTCGTCATCGCCGCGCTCGGCCACAACCCCGTCGACGCCTACCGCGCGATCCTCACGACCTCGTTCAAGTCGGGCTTCGGCCTGGTCGAGACGGTGCACAAGTGGGTCCCGCTCGTGCTGCTCGCGCTCGCCTTCACGATCCCGTTGGCGGCCGGGAAGTACAACATCGGCGGCGAGGGCCAGCTGCTCGTCGGCGCGACGGCCAGCGCGGCGGCGGGCATCCTGCTCGCCGACCTGCCGATGGTCGTGCTCCTCCCGGTCGTCCTCGTCGTCGGCGTCCTCGCCGGTGCGGTATTCGCCTGGATCGCGGCCTGGCTCATGGACCGCTTCGGCATCAACGAGATCCTCAGCACCGTGCTGCTCAACTTCGTCAGCTTCGGCATCGTCGACTACGTCGCCTCCGAGGTCTGGAGTGACCCGGCGGCCGGTCACCCGACGACAATCCCCATCGGCGAGGGCGGCCTTCTCCCGCTCGTCGGTCGCCCGCCCATGCACCTCGGTGTCGTGCTCGCCGTGCTCGTCGCGGCCGCGACGGTCCTGGTCATGCGGCGCAGCGTGCCGGGCTACGAGCTGCGCGCGGTCGGGGCGAACGGCCGCGCGGCGCAGGTGCACGGGATCCGGATCGGGCGGGTGGCCGTCGGCTCGCTCGTCGTCGGCGGCGCCCTCGCCGGCCTCGCCGGGGCCATCGAGGTCGCCGGCGTGCACGGCAAGCTCATCGAGGGCATGCAGTCGAACTACCTGCTCCTCGGCATCATCATCGGCCTCATCGCGCGCGGCAACGCGCTGGCCGTGCCCTTCGTGGCCTTCGGCATCGCCGTGCTCGAGGTCGGCTCCAGCGCCATGCAGCGCAGCGCTGGCGTCCCGAGCGAGATGGTGCTCATCGTCGAGGCGCTCATCCTGCTCTTCCTGCTCTTCTCCGACGTCGTCGGATCTCGCCTGAGGAGGCACGCCCGATGACCGAGGTCACCTCGTTCCTACAGCTCGTCGTCACCGCCATGGTGCCGTTCATCCTCGCGGCCCAGGGCACGATGCTCGCCGGTCGGGCCGGCGTCTTCAACGTGGCCCAGGAGGGCCTGATGATGCTCGGCGCGAGCGTCGGATTCCTCGTGTCGCTCACGTTCGGCGGCAACCTCGTCGGCCTGCTCGTCGCGGGTCTCGTCGGCGGCGGTTTCGGCTGGTTCCTCGGCTGGGTCACGACGCGCTTCCGCCTTGACCAGTTCGTCATCGGGCTCGCGCTCTTCTTCGCCGCGACCGGCATCGCGTCGCTGCTCTACAAGGTCGTCATCGGCGTCACGCTCCAGCCGCCGCTCATCCGGACGCTCGACGATCTCAGCATCCCGGGCCTGTCCGCGATCCCGGTCCTCGGCCCGGTGCTCTTCGAGCAGTCGGCCATGGTCTACTTCGCGTTCCTAGTCTCGGGCCTGCTCTACTGGCTGCTCTACCGCACCAACCACGGCCTGTCGCTGCGCTCGGTCGGCGAGAACCCCAAGGCGGCGGACAGCCTCGGCGTCAACGTCGCCCGCACCCGCATCTGGTGCAGCGCCGGCGGCGCCGCCCTGATGGCCCTGGCCGGTGCGTACCTGCCGATGACCTACACCGGCACCTACACCGAGGGCATGGTGGCCGGCCGCGGCTGGCTCGCGATCGCCCTCGCGTTCTTCGGCGGGTGGCGGCCGCAGTACATCCTCGCCGGCTCGGCGTTCTTCGCCGGCATGGAGGTGCTGGCCCTGCGGGTGCAGGTCGGCGGGCTCGACGTGCCGCACCAATTCATCTCGATGCTGCCCTACGTCGCGACCCTGCTCGTCATGATGTTCGCCCTGCGCTGGGCCAGCATCCCGGCCTTCCTCGGGCGCAACTACGACCGCGAGAGCCGCACCTCGCACTGACGCGACACCCGAGCTCCTCAGTGCGAGGAAACCGTAGGCCGGAGTCCCCGATCGAGGACTCCGGCCTACGTGCTGAAAGTGTTTGGACGGGGGAAGTCCATCGCCGGGCATCGCGAACGGTTCGCGCCGGCTTCCATATGTCCCCGAGGACGCATCTAGGCTCGTGAACCTTCCTGGGTGCCACCGCCGGTGTTGCCTGCCCCCGCGCGATCGACGGCGGGCCTACATCAGTGCTGTCAGGGTGCGCCAAGGTGCTCCCCCTGTCTCCGGCAAGGCCTGACGAGGCCACGTCACGCGCCGCTCGGGCAGGGTGGAGACAGCCGCGCAGCCCACTGCGGAGCCGACCGCAGCGCACGCACACCGTGGACGCCGAGGAGCATCGTGCCCGGAACACCTGACCCCGCCACCACCAGAACGCACCGGGAGCCGGCCGCCGCGCCGGCCCGGCCGCGCCGCCTCGGCGCCCGCGAGCTGCTCGACACCGTGCTCGACGAGGGCACGTGGCGCAGCTGGGACGCGCCTCCCGCGCAACCCGCCGAGCCGGGCAGCACGTATGCCGCCGAGCTCGCTGCCGCGACAGAGCGCAGCGGGTGCGACGAGTCGATCATCACCGGCGAGGGCCGCCTCCGCGGCCGGCGCGTCGCCGTCATCGCGGGCGAGTTCGCCTTCCTCGCCGGCTCGATCGGCGCGGTGGCAGCCGAGCGCATCGTCCTGGCCTTCGAGCGGGCCCAGCGGGAGGAGCTGCCCGTCTTCGCCGCGCCGAGCTCGGGCGGCACCCGGATGCAGGAGGGCACGCCGGCCTTCGTCGGCATGGTGAAGATCAGCGCCGCCTGCGCCCAGCTCAAAGCAGCCGGGCTGCCCTACATCGTCTACCTGCGGCACCCCACGACCGGAGGCGTCTTCGCGTCGTGGGGCTCGCTCGGCCAGGTCACCGTCGCCGAGCCGGGCGCCACCATCGGCTTCCTCGGCGCCCGCGTCTACGAGGCGCTCTACGGCCGGCCCTTCCCCGAGGGCGTGCAGACCGCCGAGAACCTCTTCGAGCACGGACTCATCGACGCGGTGCTGCCGGTCGAGGCCCTCGCCGAGACGGCCGACCGGGCCCTCAACGTGCTCATGGCCCCCCGCGAGGACCTGCCGCAGGTCCCCGAGCTCGTCAAGGAGCCGCTCGAGGACATTCCGGCCTGGGAGTCCATCGGCCGGTCCCGGCGCGAGGACAGGCCCGGCGTGCGCGCGCTGCTGCGCCTCGGCGCCACCGACGTGCTGCCGCTGCACGGCACCGGGTCGGGCGAGTACGACCCCGGACTGCTCATGGCCCTGGCCCGCTTCGGCGGCGCGCCCTGCGTCGTGCTCGGCCAGGACCGGCGCGGCCAGACGCTCGATGCCCCGCTCTCGCCCAAGGGCCTGCGCGTGGCCCGGCGCGGCATGGCCCTGGCACGTGAGCTCGGGCTGCCCCTCGTCAGCGTCGTCGACACCGCCGGCGCCGCACTGTCGAAGGAGGCCGAGGAGGGCGGGCTCGCCGGTGAGATCGCCAGGTGCCTCGCTGAGCTCGTCACCCTCGAGGCGCCGACGCTGTGCGTGCTCCTCGGTCAGGGCACCGGGGGCGGTGCACTCGCGGTCATGCCGGCCGACCGGGTCATCTGCGCCCAGCACTCGTGGCTCTCGCCGCTGCCACCCGAGGGCGCGTCGGCGATCCTGCACCGCGACACCGTGCACGCCCCGGAGCTCGCCGCGGCGCAGCGGGTGCGGTCCCTCGACCTGCTCGCCGACGGCATCGTCGACCGGATCGTCGCCGAGCACCCGGACGCCGCCGACGAGCCCGAGGACTTCTGCCGCCGGATGAGCCAGACCATCCAGCACGAGCTCGCCGTGCTGGCGCGCGAGCGCCCCGAGGAGCGACTCGCCGCTCGGCTGGCCCGCTACCGGGCGCTGGGCCGGCGCTGAGCCGGCGCTGAGCCGGGTCGCACGACCCTCCCGGCCCCGGTGGAGCCCGTCACTCGATGTCGCGTTCCTCGATGGTCTGGCGCACCGTGTGCGACGGCGTGGTCGCGCCGCTCGGCCGCTCCTCGCGGGTGATGACCCGCTGGTGACGAGCTCCCTTCCGCCCGTGCCAGATCAGCGCACCCCCGGCGATCATGAGGATGATGCCGACGACCGTCAGGTTGATCACCGACGTGTGGGCCCGGACCGCGAAGGTCAGGATGGCGCCGATGACGGCGAGCAGGACTCCGACTCCCACGCTCGACCACCTCTCCGATCGATCAATCACGCCCCTGACGACGTTCCCCCGACCCTACCGACACGTACCCGCCCGCGGCCGGACGGCATACATCTGCCAATGTCGGGGGCGGCGTTGGGCAGGAGGTGACAACGCGCCCGCTCGGCTGCGCTCCCTAGGCTCACGCCATGACGACCGAGGACGCACCATGAGGGTGCTCGTCGCCCTGGGCGGCAACGCGATGACCGGGCCCGACGGCAGCGCGACGCCCCAGGCGCAGCTCGACGCCATCGCCGTGGCGAGCGGGCACCTGGCCGAGCTCGTCGCGGCCGGCCACGAGGTCGTCATCACGCACGGCAACGGTCCGCAGGTCGGCAACCTGCTGGTCAAGAACGAGCTCGCGGCACACGTCGTGCCGCCGGTGCCGCTCGACTGGTGCGGGGCGCAGACGCAGGGCACGATCGGGTTCACGCTGCTCGACACCCTCGAGGCTGCGCTCGCCCGGCACGGCGCGACCCGGCCGGTCGCCGCGCTCGTCAGCCGCACGCTCGTCGACGCCGACGACCCCGGCTTCACCAACCCGACCAAGCCGGTGGGCCGGTTCCTGCCCCGCGAGCAGGCCCAGGTGCTCATCGACCACGGCGAGCGCTGGGAGGACCGCGGCGAGAAGGGCTGGCGCCGCGTCGTCGCCTCGCCCGAGCCGGTCGAGGTCCTCGAGACGAACACCCTGCTCACGCTGCTCGGCGCCGGCTACGTCGTCGTCGCCGCGGGCGGCGGCGGCATCCCCGTGGTCCGCGACGAGGACGGGGCCGTGCACGGCGTCGAGGCCGTCATCGACAAGGACCTGACGGCGGCCCTCCTCGCCCGCGCCGTCGAGGCCGACGTGCTCGTCATCGCGACCGACGTCGCCCACGCCGTCGCCGCCTGGGGCACGCCCGAGGCCCACGACATCGGCCGCGTCACGCTCGCCGAGATGGAGGCGTATGCCGCCCAGGGCCACTTCGCGTCGGGCTCGATGGGCCCGAAGGTCGAGGCGGCCATGCGCTTCATCCGCTCCGGCGGCTCCCGCTCGATCATCACCGCTCTCGACCAGCTCGCCGCAGCCATCGACGGCCAGGTCGGAACCGTCATCGAAAACCCTGAAACAGAAAGGTGATTCACGTGCCCGAAGCCATTGAGGTGCGCAAGGTCCCCATCCACTCGGTCGCCGACGCGTCGGAGCTCGCGAAGCTCATCGACGACGGAGTGATGGAGGCGAGCCGTGTCATCGCCATCATCGGCAAGACCGAGGGCAACGGTGGCGTCAACGACTACACCCGCATCATCGCCGACCGCGCCTTCCGCGAGGTGCTCGTCGAGAAGGGCGCCCCGGCCGAGCAGGTCAAGCAGGTGCCGATCGTGTGGTCCGGCGGCACCGACGGCGTCATCAGCCCGCACGCCACGATCTTCGCGACCGTCCCGGCCGAGAAGGCCGAGCCCTCCGACGACCTGAGGCTCACGGTCGGTTTTGCGATGAGCGAGCCGATCAAGCCCGAGGAGATCGGCTACGTCGCGATGGTGCAGAAGGTCGCCGACGCGGTGAAGGTCGCGATGGAGCGGGCCGGCATCACCGACCCGGCCGACGTGCACTACGTGCAGACCAAGACGCCGCTGCTGACGATCCACACGATCCGCGACGCGAAGTCGCGCGGGCACCAGGTCTGGACCGAGCACACCCACGAGTCGATGGACCTCTCGAACGGCACGACCGGCCTCGGCATCGCCGTCGCCCTCGGCGAGATCGAGATGCCGACCGACGCCGACATCATGCACAACCGCTCGCTCTACTCCTCCGTCGCCTCGTGCAGCTCGGGCGTCGAGCTCGACCAGGCGCAGGTCGTCGTCGTCGGCAACGCCCGCGGCGTCGGCGGCCGATACCGCATCGGGCACTCCGTGATGAAGGACGCCCTCGACGCCGACGGCATCTGGGAGGCCATCAAGGACGCCGGCCTCGACCTGCCCGAGCGCGCCCACAGCAGCGACCTGCAGGGCCGCCTCGTCAACGTGTTCCTCAAGTGCGAGGTCAGCCAAGACGGCCAGGTCCACGGACGGCGCAACGCGATGCTCGACGACTCCGACGTGCACTGGCACCGCCAGATCAAGTCGTGCGTCGGCGGTGTCACCGCCTCGGTGACCGGCGACCCGGCCGTCTTCGTGTCGGTGTCGGCCGCGCACCAGGGTCCCGACGGTGGTGGCCCCGTCGCCGCGATCGTCGACCTCGGCGAAGGTGAGCCGACCGGCTACCGCTGGACCCGCTGACCCCTCACGCAGCACGCCTCGAGTGCCCAGCCCCCTCCTCGGGAGCTGGGCACTCGGCGTCTCGGGCACCCACGTCGCGCGGGTCACCGTCGGCGGTGGCCTCCCCCGCGTGCACGAGGGAGCGCTCCTGCGAGCGCCGGCCACACGGCATACGCCCTCGGGTCAGTGCGCCGGGAGCCCAGCGTGCGTCCGGCCCTGCGCCAACCCCCACACCGCGGCCAGGAGCAGCACCACGACGATCGCCGTCACCAGCACGACGACCCCGGTCGGGTCGTTCCAGAGGACGATGACGAGGGTGCCGAGCGCCACGACCACACCCGCAGCCATGGGCGCGTGCTCACCGACCGCCGTCCCCACCGGTCCCTTCTCCAACGACGCCCACGCCCTGCTCGACACCCCGGACACCCAGCGTCCGAAGCGGGCGAGCGCGGCCCGCCGGCCCAGCAGCGCCGCGAGCCCCGCGACGACCAGGGCGATGACGAAGACGAGGCGTATGCCGTCGACGAGGTAGCGCGTCACCGTGTCGAAGACGTACGACGCCGTCTGCGACGACATGTTCGTCGCCTGCATCCGGGTCAGGTAGACCTCGCGTCCGATGATGAGGCCGATCCGCAGGAGCAGCAGGCCGATCGCGGTGGCGAGGCCGGCCCACATGAGGGTCTGCCGGCGCCGGCCGCGCGCCAGGGCGATCGCGCCGGCGAAGGCGACCAGCCCGATCCACGGCAGCCAGTCGGCGGACGTGTCGAGCCAGCGCACCAGCTGCTGCGCCCGATCGACGCCCTGCAGACGGGCGATCTCGATCGTCGCGCCGACGGTCGGGATGTTCGCCGCAATCGTCAGGCCTGCGGCGACGAGCCGCGCCTTCACCTGTTCGATGATCGGCCCGAGGTTGAGCCGCAGAACATTGTCGGACGACACGGTGAGAGCCTGGCCCTGCTGCTGTCCGGTGAGGATGCCGACCAGTGCCGAGTGACCCGCGCGGTTGGCGGCCGACCACAGCTGGACGAAGGCATCGCTCGTCACGGCGCGGTGGACGACCTGGCTGATGAGGCCGGACACGGCGCTCGAGATAGGGGCCTTGAGCCGGTCGAACTGCGGCGGGAGAATCTGGCCGACCGCGGCGTTGACGTCGAAGTTCGCGGCGATCTCCCGGTTGACTGCGGCCTCGACCGTGGCCTGCACGCCAGGGTTGCTCGCGAGCGGCTCCACGTTGGCGACGTAGCGGTCGGTGTTGAGCACCTCGTTACGGGCCCACACGGCCGGCACGGCCAGCGTCAGGCACAGCGCACCGATGATCAGGAGGATGACCACGACGGCGCTCCGGGCGACGTGGCGCACCCGGACCGCGGTCGGCGACTCGAGCTCGTCGTTGCGCCGACGCAGCCGCTCCACCTCGGCACGCAGGGCGGCCGACTCCCGGTCCGACGCTAGCTGGGGCACGGCCTCCGGTTCGGCCTTCAGGTCTGGTTCGGGATGTTTCTCCGCGGCCGGCCGGGTCCCCGGTTCAGTGGCGGGCTCGGGGGCGGGCTCAAGGGCGGGCTCGGTCACGCGCTGCGGCTCGGTGACACGCTGGCTCTCCGGCTCGGAGCGCGGCTGCGTGACGCTGCTGCCGCCGTCCACCGGCTTGGTGGGTGCACTGCCGCGGCCCACCGTTGCTTCCTCGTCCGTTGACATCCTGCGCCTCCCGCGGCAGGGGTCGATCGCGCCCACGCGGCACCGTCGGACCCATCGGTCAGATCACTCCCACCTTCGGCTCACCGCACCGGCCGGTCATCATGCTCAGGGGGTGATCCGGGCGCCGGAGGCGTGCTCCGGCACCCTGCTGCCGAGATAGGCCGGGGCCGCCAGGAACCGCTGCACAGGGCTCGGGCCACTCACCCTGTCGGCATGAGGCGGCGCCGCATCGGGCGGCGGAGCATGGGGCCATGTCACCGGAGACCGAGCGTCCGCGTGCGAGGGCGGTCGGGCCACGACCGCTGCTCGAGCGAGGTCGAGAACTGCACTCGTGGGCCGAGCTGCGCGTGGAGAAGGCGCAGGCCGAGCATGTCAGCGTCCGGCTCGTCGCCGACGCGCTGCGCGAGGACCGCGCCACCGGGGGCGGGCTGCTGGCCGGCGCCCTCGCGTTCCGGCTCTTCTTGTGGCTGCTGCCTGCCGGCCTGGTCATCGTCGCACTCCTCGGCTTCTCGAATGCCGACGACGTACGTAAGGGGCTCGGCAGCGCCGGCCTCGGCGGCTACGCGGCCACGACGATCGCGACAGCGGCCGGGCAGGCGCACGACGGTCGCTGGGTTCTGCTGCTCATCGGGCTCGTCGGGCTCTACTCGACGTCCGTGGACTTGGCCAAGGTGATGTGGATCGGCACGAGCCTGGCCTGGCACCTGCCCATCTCACGACTGCGTCGGCAGCCGCGGGCGGCAGCAGCTGCCGCGATCCTGCTGCTGACCGCCGTGCTGTGCACGGTGGCCGTCAACTGGCTCCGCTCGATCCTCTATCCCGTGGGCCTGCTGGCCACGGTGCTGGTCGCGCTCGTCTACGGCCTGTGCGGCTGGCTCGCGCTGAGGCTGCTCCCGCACCCGACGCACATCACCGCGATCGACCTGCTGCCCGGAGCGGCGCTCATCGGGGTGGGTGTCCAGGCGCTGCACGTGGTCACGGTGTTCTTCCTCGCCGGCCGGATCAGCAGCTCGTCGCAGCTCTACGGCGCCCTCGGCGCGGCCGCCACCCTCCTGCTCTGGGCCTACCTCCTGGCCCGGGTGCTGATGGGCGCCTCGACGCTCAACCACACCCTGCTGCGCCACCGTGACGTGGCCCGGCTGCCGGTGCACCAACCCGGAGGCCCGAGCGGCGGTGGCATGACCGGCGTCCACCTTCTCCGGACCCCCGGGCGGTTGCTGGCAAGCCTGCGTGCCGACTGGCGCGAGCTCACGGCGAGCCTCGGCGCCGGCGGCCGGTCGACGTCCGGTGCGGCCGGGTCCGCCGGGTGGACCCACGTCACCATGCTCACGGTCTGCCGCTTCGACGGCGCGGACGAGGCCGAGGCCGCGAGCGGCAGGCTCGCGCAGCTCGAGCGGGAAGGGGCGTTCGAGCTCGTCGACGCAGCCGTCGTCACGTGGCCGTCCGAGGCTCGTCGGCCGCAGGCCTCGCACGTCGTGACCGGATCGAACCCCGGAGCCCTCGGCGGCGCGTTCTGGGGGCTGCTGCTCGGAGTCATCTTCTTCGCCCCGCTGCTGGGGCTCGCGGTCGGCGCCGGGGCCGGCGCTCTCGCGCCGCTGGACGACGCCGGCATCGGCGACCCGTTCATCCGGCGGGTGCGCGACGAGGTGACGCCGGGCACGTCGGCGCTCTTCCTCCTCACGGCGGAGGCCGACATCGACCGGGTCCGGGACGCGTTCGCGGAGTACGAGCCGGTCGTGGTGCACACGACCCTGACCTCGGAGCAGGAAGCGGCCCTGCATGACTACTTCGACGCCTGAGGTCGCCCGGCGCGTGAGGCCCATCGGGTAGCGAGGGTCTCCCACGGTCCGCGCGAGAGCCTCGCCAAGCGATGGCGCCGGGGACTCCTAGTCGCTGCCCATGCAGGGCCGCAGCTCGATTGTCTCCCCCGGACCCGCGAACGCCGCGGCGAAGGCCTCGGCTCGCTCACGGCTCTCCACATCGACGACGAAGAAGCCGGCGATGACCTCCTTCGCCTCCGAGTAGGGGCCATCGGTGACGGTGGGGCGACCGTCCTGCCAGCGGTAGACGCTCGAGTCTCCGGGTGCGCCCAGGGCCTCCGCGTGCACGAGCTCGCCGCGCTCCTGCACCTCCGCGAACGCCTTCTCCCACGCCTGCCCCATCGACTCCCGTTGCTCGGCGGGCAGCGCCTGGTGCTCGGCCACGAAGTCGGTGGTGGGGTGGCCCCACGGCTGCGGGTTCGAGTGGATCAGCACGACGTACTTCACGAGAGACCTCCCGGTCGGTTGGGAAGGGGCTCTAACCGCCCCTTCTGCGAACGCGTCGATCGGGTCGGCCCGCTCTCGACATCCACCTGCCCGATCGCGATCTCGACGTCGGAAGAGGGCCACACGTGGCCACTGGACGTCGGAAGAGGGGCCACACGTGGCCTCTCGACGTCGGAAAGTGCCCACTCGACGTGGGAGACGTCGGAAAGTGCCCACTCGACGTGATCTCCACGTCGAGTGGGCACTTTGCGTCAGTGGAAGAAGTGGCGGGTCCCGGTGAAGTACATGGTCACGCCGGCCGCCTTGGCGGCCTCGATGACCTCGTCGTCGCGGATCGAGCCGCCGGGCGCGACCACGGCGCGCACGCCGGCGTCGAGCAGGATCTGCAGCCCGTCGGCGAACGGGAAGAACGCGTCGGAGGCCGCGACCGACCCGCGCGCCCGGTCCTCCCCCGCGCGACGAACCGCGAGGTAGCAGGAGTCGACGCGGTTGACCTGCCCCATGCCGACCCCGACCGCGGCCCCGTCGCGAGCGAGCAGGATGGCGTTGGACTTTACGGCGCGGATGGCGCGCCAGGCGAACTGCAGGTCGGCGATGGTCGCCTCGTCCGCGGCCTTGCCGGCCACGAGGCGCCAGTTCGCGGCGTCGTCACCGCCGGTCACGTCGCCGTCCTCGCCCCGCACGACCGCGTCCACCTGGTCGACGCTCTGCACGAGCAGGCCACCGCTGACGGCGCGCGTCTCGATCGAATCGGCTGCCTCGGCCATCCCGGCCGGCAGCCGCAGCACCCGCAGGTTCTTCTTGGCCGTGAGGATCTCGAGGGCCTCGGGCTCGTAGTCCGGCGCGATGATGACCTCGGTGAAGACCGGCTTGGCGGCCGCCGCCATCGCGGCCGTCACGGTGCGGTTGCTCGCGATGATGCCGCCGTACGCGCTCACCGGGTCGGTCGCGTGGGCCTTCTCGTAGGCCTCCTCGATCGTGCCGCCGACCGCGATACCGCACGGGTTGGCGTGCTTGATGATCGCGACGGTCGGCTGGTCGCCGTGGTCGTGCGCCGCGCGCACCGCGGCGTCGGTGTCGACGTAGTTGTTGTACGACATCTCCTTGCCGTGCAGCTGCTCGGCGCTGGCGACGCCCGGCCGCCAGTGGCGGTAGAGCGCCGCCTGCTGGTGCGGGTTCTCGCCGTAGCGCAGCACCGCCGCCCGGTCGAAGCTCGCGCCCGTCCACTCCGGGAAGCCGGTGCCGTCGGTCGTGTCGGCGTACGCGTTGCCCATCCAGCTCGCCACCGCGACGTCGTAGGAGGCGGTGTGCACGAACGCCTCGGCCGCGAGCCGCTTGCGCTGCTCGAGCGTGAAACCGCCGGCTCCCAGCGCCTCGACGACCTGGCCGTATGCGTTCGGGCTCGTGACGATGGCGACGCTCGGGTGGTTCTTGGCGGCCGCACGGACCATCGACGGACCACCGATGTCGATCTGCTCGATGCACTCGTCGGGGCTCGCGCCGGAGGCGACGGTCTCGCGGAACGGGTAGAGGTTGACGACGACGAGCTCGAACGGCTCGACCCCGAGGTCGGCGAGCTGCCGGACGTGGTCGTCCTTGCGGGTGTCGGCCAGGATGCCGGCGTGCACCTTCGGGTGCAGCGTCTTGACCCGGCCCTCGAGGCACTCGGGGAAGCCCGTGAGCTCCTCGACCGGCGTCACGTCGATGCCGAGCGCGGCGATCGTCTTCGCGGTCGAGCCGGTCGAGACGATCGAGACCCCGGCGGCGTCCAGCGCGTGGGCGAGGTCCTCGAGGCCGGTCTTGTCGTAGACGGAGACGAGGGCCCGCCTGACGGGCCGGCGACCCTCGGACGCGTGGGACGGGGCTGCGGGCGTGGCGGCAGTCATTCGGTGCACTCCTGGTTCGGTGACATCGGTCGCGGTGCGTCCGTCGGTCCGACGGTCGGCATCCGTTCTCGCGAGGCACCCAGGCGGTCGATGCTCCCGACGTCACTCCCCGGTGGTGTCCCACCCGCGCCAGTCGTGTGCGACCAGCGTAGCGGTCAGCCCTGCCCGATCCGAACTCGTCGCCCGTCCACGGCGAAGCCCTCACGCGCGAGCCGGCGCACGACGTCGACGAGCAGGTCGCGCTCCTGGACCTTGATCCGCTCGTGCAGGCTGTCCTCGGTGTCGTCCTCCTCGACGGCCACGACACGCTGCTCGATGATCGGCCCGGTGTCGACGCCGGCGTCGACGACGTGGCACGTCGTGCCGGTCACCTTGACGCCGTAGGCGAGCGCGTCGCGTACGCCGTGGGCGCCGGGGAAGCTCGGCAGCAGCGCGGGGTGGGTGTTGACGACGGGCACGAGCCCGAGCGTGGCCGGCCCGAGGATGCGCATGAACCCAGCGGTCACGACGAACCGCGGAGCGGCCTTCGCCACGCGCTCGGCGAGCGCGAGGTCCCAGGCGGCACGGTCGGCATAGTCCCCCGGCGGCACGACGAACGTCTCCACGCCTGTCCGGGCCGCCCGCTCGAGGCCCGGACACTCGCGGTCGGCGCCGACCGCCACGACCCGCACGCCGTAGCCCGGCTCCGCGGACGCGTCGAGCAGCGCCTGCAGCAGCGTGCCGGAGCCCGACACGAGGACGACGACGGGCACAGGGTCCGGCTGCGGGCCGGGTTCGGACGGGCGGGCAGCGGCGTCGGTCGTCACGCGCCGGAGTGTAGCCGCCGCGCACGTCACCGCCCGGTGCGGTGCCGCCGCCCGGGATGCGTGAGGATGGAGCGCATGAGCCAGCCCCGCACCGAGCAGGACCTCGCGTTCCGGCGTGAGAAGGGAAAGCGCACCCTCCCGGTGTCGCTGCTCGTGCTGCTGGGCCTGGTCGCGATGTACCTCCCGCTGCCCAAGCGGTTCGTCGCCTTCCTCCCGCTGGTGCTGGCGGTCGTGCTCACCGTCCGGCTATTGCGCTTCCTCTCTCCGCGCAACGGCCGCGAGAAGGTGTGGCCGGCCCTGACCCTGGCCATGGTCGGGCTGCTGCTCTCGACCCTGGCCATGCAGGTCGCCTTCTACGACAAGGTCAGTGCCTACGAGCGCTGCCTCGACGGCGCGCAGACCACCATCGCCAGGGGCGAGTGCGACCAGCAGCGCGACGCGAGCATGCTCGGCCTCCTCGTGCGCTGACGCGAGCTGCCGCCCGGTGCGGCCTGACTGGGCCCTCTCGTCCCGCTCGACCCGTCGCCGTATGCGGTGGGCTCAGTCCTCGTCGCCCGTGGCGGCCGGCGTGGGGTGGGCCTCACCGTCGCGCTGCTGGGACCGGGCGCGCCAGCGCTCGAGCAGGAGCAGCGCGCCGACGTAGAGCAGGGCGCCACCGACGACCTCGGCGGTCAGGGCGGCCGCGAACGACAACAGGTGCGGCCCGACGGCCGAGAGCCGGTCGACCCCCACGGCGCCGTTTCCGAGAGCCGTGACCGCGACGACGACCACCACGGCGAGCAGGGCGCCGACGCCGGTGGCGAGCAGCCGGGCGCGCAGGTCGCCGAAGAACTCGAGCTCGGTGTCGACCCGGCGCCCCACCCAGGCGCCGACGGCCACGGGAGCCAGCAGGACGGCATACGTCATCGCTGGGTAGTCGGCGGCCTGCGGGAGCGCACCGAGCACCGGGACCAGCGGGAGCAGGCCCGGATGCGCTCCGGCCGGGGAGATCGTGGAACCGAGCGCGACCTGGAAGCCCGGGCCGGCGAGGAAGGACAGGGCCCACGTGGCGCCGTTGCCGATCAGGGCGAGCTGCGCGAGGCCGATGACGACGAGCGCGCCCGCGTTCGAGCCGAACTGCTCCTGGACGGCGGCGACTGCCGACCACGAGGTGACCAGCCGCACGACCACCACGACCATCCCGAGGCCGAGCAGCACCCCCGCCGTGCGCCACCCCGTGCGCCACACCGACGGCAGCCAGGTGGGCCCGCGCCGGAACCAGGTGCGCACGAAGGCCGGCGCCTCCTCGTCGTCGGGACGCAGCAGGACGAAGCCGAGCGCGGCCAGCGGCACGAGCAGCGAACCGACCACGGCCGCGACTCCGGGCGTGGCTGGGCCGCCCAGCGTGAGCAGCGCGAAGGCCGCCGAGAGCAGGCCGTAGCCGACGAGGAAGCCGGGCACGACGCCCCACTGGGCCACCCGGCTCCAGTCGCTCGCGCCGACCCGGTGCCGCTCGGTCGCGGCGAGGCGCCGCGCGAACCGGGAGGCGATGTAGACGAAGACGCCCATCAGGAGCAGCGGCGTCACGGAGACCGCCACTCCCCCCGCGCCGACCGACTGGGCGTGGCCGAGGAACCAGATCGCGCTGCCCAGCGAGACGGCCGAGAACCAGCCGACCGTGGACTCGGGAGCGGCCAGCCAGCCGACGAGCGCGGGGAGCACCACGACGGCCCAGGTGCCGACAGCAGCCAGCGCACCGGCGCGCAGGGCTGCGGGGACGGCGGTGGACGGGCTCGTCGGCGCCGTCGCGGACTTCGCCGGAGGCGTCGTGGTGGTGCTCGGCGGGGCCAGTGGTCTCACTCCTGCAGGTCGTCCTCCCCGTCCGCGATGTGCCGCGATGCGCCGCGGTGGGCACGGCTGCGGGGTCCTTCCCATGGTCACAAGATCACCGCCCCGCAGCGAGGACCCACGCCGGTGAGGCCCCGTCGAGGTGAATTGTCTCTCCGGGTGTGACCGACGGATCACGGCATCGCAGGTGCCTTGCGCACCCCCGATCGACAATGAAGGTGAAGGGGATGAAGAACCATGAACACCAAACGCCTTCGCCTGCTGACGCCCCTGCTCCTCGCACTGGCGCTCATCGCAGCCCTCGCCGTCCCGAACACGGCGAGCACCTCACCGGCGCCGCCCACGGCCCCCGCCGTGACGGACTCCCAGACCGTCGCCGTCGTCCCGGTCGCCTACGCCGGAACCGTCTACCTCACCTTCGACGACGGACCGAGCTACACCTACACGCCGAGGATCCTGGCCGTCCTGCGCAAGTACGGCGTCCACGCCGTGTTCTTCGAGCTCGGGCAGAACATCACCTGGTACCCGTCGATCACCCGGAGCCTGCGCTACTACGGCAACAAGATCGGCAACCACACGTGGAACCACCCGGACCTGACGACGCTGTCGAACTACTGGGTGACGTGGCAGCTGAACAAGATGGAGTCGGCGCTCGGCTACCGGCCGCGCTGCGTCCGGCCGCCGTACGGTGCCACGAACTCGCGGATCGCGACCATCATCGCGAACCGCGGGCAGCGCCAGATCCTGTGGACCGTCGACCCGCGCGACTGGTCGCGGCCCGGCACGTGGACCATCGTCAACCGGGTGCTCTACTACGTCCGTGACGGCTCCCGGATCCTGCTCCACGACGGCGGCGGCGACCGGTCGCAGACCGTGGCCGCGCTCGACCTGCTGATCCCGCGGCTGCGGGCGCGGGGCTTCGTCATCGGGCTGATGGCCTGCTGACGCCGCGGCCCGTGGACCGAGCGGTCGTATGCCGTCACGTGCGTCCCAGCGCGCGGCAGGGCGGCATACGCCCCCGGTCACGAGCCCACCGGACACACGAACGGGCGGTCACCCGGAGGTGACCGCCCGCTCGTGTTCGCTTGTGCGAGAGGCTACTTGGCGAGGCCCTGCATGATCTCGCGCATGAGCTCGGCCGTCTCGGACGGCGTCTTGCCGACCTTGACACCGGCGGCCTCGAGCGCCTCCTTCTTGGCCTGGGCCGTGCCCGAGGAACCCGACACGATGGCGCCGGCGTGCCCCATCGTCTTGCCCTCGGGGGCCGTGAAGCCGGCGACGTAGCCGACGACCGGCTTGGTCACGTGCTCCTTGATGTAGGCCGCGGCGCGCTCCTCGGCGTCGCCACCGATCTCGCCGATCATGACGATCGCGTCGGTGTCGGGGTCGTTCTGGAACGCCTCGAGGCAGTCGATGTGCGTCGTGCCGATGATCGGGTCGCCACCGATGCCGACGGCCGAGCTGAAGCCGAAGTCCCGCAGCTCGTACATCATCTGGTAGGTCAGCGTGCCCGACTTGGAGACCAGGCCGATGCGGCCGGTGCCGGAGATGTCGGCCGGGATGATGCCGGCGTTGGAGACGCCGGGCGTGATGAGGCCGGGGCAGTTCGGGCCGACGATGCGGGTCGTGCCCTTGTCCTTGGCGTAGTTGTAGAACTCGGCGGTGTCCTTGACCGCGACGCCCTCGGTGATGACGACGGCAAGCGGGATCTCGGCGTCGATCGCCTCGACCGCGGCGGCCTTGGTGAACTGCGCGGGCACGAAGATCACCGACACGTTGGCGCCGGTGGCCTCGATGGCCTCCTTGACCGAGCCGTAGACGGGGACGGCCACGCCGCCCTCGAAGTCGACGGTCGTGCCGGCCTTGCGCGGGTTGACGCCGCCGACGATGTTCGTGCCGGACTTGAGCATGCGCTGCGTGTGCTTCATGCCCTCGGAGCCGGTCATGCCCTGGACGATGACCTTCGAGTCAGCGTTGAGGAAGATAGCCATGGTTCGTTACGTCTCTTTCCTGTAGCCCGGGGTCAGTTCGCGGCGGCGGCCAGCTCGGCGGCGCGGCGGGCGGCGCCGTCCATCGTGGCCTCGATCGTCACGAGCGGGTGGTTGCGCTCGGCGAGGATGCGACGGCCCTCCTCGACGTTGTTGCCGTCGAGCCGCACGACGAGCGGCTTGGTGGCCTCGTCGCCGAGGGCGTCGAGCGCGCCGACGATGCCGTTGGCCACGGCGTCGCAGGAGGTGATGCCGCCGAAGACGTTGACGAAGACGCTCTTGACCTGCTGGTCGCCGAGGATGATGTGCAGGCCGTTGGCCATGACCTCGGCGCTGGCACCGCCACCGATGTCGAGGAAGTTCGCCGGCTTCTGGCCGCCGAACTCCTCACCGGCGTACGCGACGACGTCGAGCGTGCTCATGACGAGGCCGGCGCCGTTGCCGATGATGCCGACCGAGCCGTCGAGCTTGACGTAGTTGAGGTTCTTCTCCTTGGCCGCGGCCTCGAGCGGGTCGGCCGCGCCCTTGTCCTCCAGCGCCGCGTGGTCCGGGTGGCGGAAGTCGGCGTTGGTGTCGAGGCTGACCTTGCCGTCGAGGGCGACGATCTCGCCGTCCTCCGTCTTGACGAGGGGGTTGACCTCGACGAGCGTGGCGTCCTCGTCGCGGTAGACGGTCCACAGCTTCTGGATGGCGTCCTTGATCGCGGGCTTGTCGGCGTCGTCGAAGCCGGCGGCGTCGACGATCTCCTGCGCCTTGGCCTCGTCGATGCCCGTGTTGGGGTCGACGGCGATGCGGGCCAGGGCGTCGGGGCGCTCGACCGCGAGCTGCTCGATCTCCATGCCGCCCTCCTTGGAGCACATGGCGAGGTAGGTGCGGTTGGCCCGGTCGAGCAGGATCGAGAAGTAGTACTCCTCGGCGATGCGGGCGCCCTGGGCGATCATCACGGTGCCGACGGTGTGGCCCTTGATGTCCATGCCGAGGATCGCCTCGGCGTGCTGCTGCGCCTCGTCGGCGGTCTTGGCGACCTTGACGCCGCCGGCCTTGCCGCGTCCGCCCGTCTTGACCTGCGCCTTGACGACCGTGACACCGCCCGAGTTCGGGCCGATCTGCTCGGCGGCCGCGCGGGCCTCCTCGGGGGTGGTGGCGATGGCGCCGGCCAGCACGGGAACCCCGTGCTTCTCGAACATGTCGCGGGCTTGGTACTCGAAGAGATCCACGGGTGGGGTCCGTCCTCGTCGTCGATTCGAATCGTCGTCGATCGCGTCGCTGCGGCGTCCCGGGGCTCGCGTGCTCGCGCTCGGACGGGCCCTGCACCGTGGCGCAACCGAATCAGGCTGTCCCTCGGACTCTAGTGGCTGGCCGCACCAGCGCCCGAATCGGGTGGCCCCGACCGGGCGAAGATCACAGTGCCGTCTCACGAACGACGCCGGTCGCTCGCTCCGACGCCAAGCGCTCCCTACGACACTGAGTCGCCACGCGGGTCACTGACGCAGCGGCCCGGCCGGACGGCATACGGGCTCGGCCCGACCGGATCCGTCAGGCGGGGTGGACGTGCTCGCGGACCCAGCTGACGATCTCCATCGTCGTCGCGCCGGGGGTGAAGACCCTGGCGACGCCGAGCTTCTCGAGCTCGGGGATGTCGTCCTCGGGGATGATGCCGCCGCCGAAGACCACGATGTCGCTCGCGTCGCGCTCGGCGAGCAGCTCCACGACCCGGGCGAAGAGCGTCATGTGCGCACCGGAGAGCACGGAGAGCCCGACCACGTCGGCGTCCTCCTGGATCGCCGCCTCGACGATCTGTTCCGGCGTCTGGTGCAGCCCCGTGTAGATGACCTCCATGCCGGCGTCGCGCAGGGCGCGCGCCACGACCTTGGCTCCCCGGTCGTGTCCGTCGAGACCGGGCTTGGCCACCACCACACGGATGACGTCGGTGGAGAGGCCACCCGCGGCAGCGGCGGCGGTCTGGTCGGGCGCAGGGGCGGCTTCGGCACGGGGGGACTCGCTCATGCCGGGCACTCTAGCCAGCACCGTGAGACGCGGCGTCCGATAGTGATGCATCGCCTACCCGCGGGGGTACGGTCAAGAGGTGCCAGCGGCAGCAGGCGCGGCGAGGACGCCGCGACACATCGAGACCTCCGGACCTCGCGACGAGGGATTGCGGGGGTTCGCCGCTGCGGTGGGCGACGTCGCGGGAGCACTGCTGACGCCCACGGGCCTCGCCGGGGCCGCGCTCGAGGCGACGTGGATGGGGCTGCACCTCGGCCTCTACCCGCTCGGCCTGCTCGGCAGCCGGGCCAGCGACCGCCGGCAGGGCTACCGCCTGGGCCACCTGCCCCCGAGTCAACGTGGCCTCGCCATCCAGAACGTCGAGGCGGCCGAGACGCCGATCCTGCTCGTGCACGGGATGGTCGACAACCGCTCGATCTTCACCGTGCTGCGCCGAGGGCTCGTGCGGCGCGGTTTCGGGCGCATCGAGACGATCAACTACTCGATCTTCACCGGCGACATCCGTGCCGCAGCCGCCGAGCTCGGCGCCGAGGTCGAGCGCATCGTCGAGGAGACCGGCTACGAGCGCATCCACGTCATCGGACACTCGATGGGTGGTCTCATCGCGCGCTACTACGTCACCCGGCTCGGTGGCGACGAGCACGTCCACACGCTGGTGACGCTCGGCACGCCACACCAGGGCAGCTGGTTCGCCTACCTGTGGGACAACGGCCTGACCCGTCAGCTGCGGCCCGGCAGCGCCCTGATGCGCGAACTGGCGGCACCGGTCAAGGACTGCCGGACGCGCTTCCTCGTCTACTCCTCCGACCTCGACCAAGTGGTGGTGCCGCAGCGCAACGCCGCCCTGCACCACCCCGACCTCGACGTGCACAACGTCGTGCTGCACGGGGTGGGGCACATGAGCCTGCCCATCACGGGCAGCGTCGTCCACGGCATATCCACGGCCCTGGCACACCTCGACACCTCCGGCGCCACCGTCACGCCGGGCGTCAGCTCACTGCAGGGCCGCCGCGCGGAGGCGGCCGTGGCGCACCGGGGCCGACTCGCGACGGCCCCGCACGACGGGCACGGCACCGCCGCGGGTCTCGGCGCCCCCAGCTGAAGGTCGGGCCGTCCGACCAACGGGCGAAGTGGGGCATTTCCCCCGGAATGCCTTGGTTCCATGCGCGCCATGGCCTATGGTCGAGCGCAGTCGCGCCCCTCCACGCGGCCTTGGAACGTCCGGATGCGTGTGGACTGAGTTTTCGGTAACGAAACGGTCACGGTACGCTGATGGCTCGCCCCTTGTGACCGATAGGTAAGTCTTTCCGTGCCCAAAAGCAACTACGTCGGCCGTCACCGGCCGGCCGCACGACCCTCACGGGGACGGCAGATCGTCGTCCCCGTCGCTCTGCTCTCCTCCACCGTCGCCGCGGGGCTCGTCATCCGCGATGCAGGCGCGAGCGAGCTCAGCCCCGAAGCGGCCGCGATGAAGAACGTGTCCGACTCCGTCGCAGGCCTGGGATCTGTCGCCGACCCCGACGTCGTGGCGGCGGCTGCCGCCAACCGTGCCGGAGCCCGCAGCTCCCGCGACATCGCGGGTGACGCACGGACCGTCATCGCGGGGGCGACCGCGACCGCGACGCAGACGGCCGGCGAGGCACAGGTCGCTGCCGACAAGGCCGCCGCCGAGCAGGCCGCTGCTGCCAAGGCCAAGGCCGACGCGGCCGCGAAGGAGCAGCGCGCCCGTGCCCTTGCCGCCGCGCACCGTTGGGTCTCCCCCGTCGCGGGCTACTCGCTGACCTCGGGCTTCGGCTTCCGCTGGGGCAAGATGCACCCGGCGCAGGACCTCGCCTGCCCTCCGGGCAGCGCTGTCCGCGCCCTGTCGAGCGGCACCGTCGTCTTCGCCGGCTGGTCCAACGAGGGCTACGGCAACTTCGTCAAGGTCCGCTACTGGGACGGCACGGTCTCGTGGATGGCCCACAACAGCCGCCTGCTGGTCTCGGTCGGCGAGCAGGTCGCTCCCGGTCAGGTGCTGGCCTACAGCGGCAACACCGGCCACTCGACCGGTCCGCACGTGCACCTCGAGATCCACCCCGACGGCGGCGCCGCTGTCCCGCCGCTGCCCTGGCTCGCCGCCAAGGGCGTCAACCTCTGACCGACCCGAGACCGTTCGCCGTCGAGGCCCGCTCCCCATCGGGGGCGGGCCTCGCTGCTGTGACGAGGCGTGCTTTCGATTGGGACAGAGCGCGCTCTCGAGTGGGACGGGGTGCGCTCTCGACTGTGACGGGGCGCGCTCTCGAGTTGGTTCACGGTCGCGTGAGGAGTGCGCGTTGCAATGCGCACTCCTGACGCGAGGTCGCACCTCTGACGGGAGGGCGCACTCCTGCTCCGGATGCGCACCCCGGCGGGGTGGGCCACGGCGACCAGCGCCCGCGCGGGCATGTCAGAGCTTGACGAGCGGGGCGTAGCGGAGCAGGAGGCGCTTGGTGCCGGTGTCGGCGCCGAAGTCGACGTGGGCCATCGCCTTGTCGCCGTCGCCCTCGACGCGGACCACGGTGCCGAGCCCGAACGAGTCGTGGCTGACCCGGTCGCCCGACGCGAGGGCGATGACCGGGCGCTTGCCGGCGCTGCGCACCCCGGGGCGCGCGGCGAGAGTCGCAACCGCCGGCCGGTCGGAGCCCCGGGCGCCGCTGAACGACGGCCCGAGCCGCTGCCAGTCGAGCAGGTCGCCCGGGATCTCGTCGAGGAAGCGCGACGGCGGGTTGTACTGCGGGGCACCCCAGGCCGAGCGGACCGCGGCGCGGGAGAGGTAGAGCCGCTCGCGAGCGCGGGTGATGCCGACGTAGGCGAGGCGGCGCTCCTCCTCCAGCTCCTTCGGGTCACCGAGCGCCCGCATGTGCGGGAAGGTGCCGTCCTCCATGCCGGTCAGGAAGACGACGGGGAACTCCAGGCCCTTGGCGGTGTGCAGCGTCATGAGCGTGACGACGCCCTGGGCCTTGGCCTCGGGCTCGTCGGGGATCTCGTCGGCGTCGGCCACGAGCGAGACCTGCTCGAGGAACTCCTCGAGCGCCCCGGCCGGCCCGACGTCCTCGGGCTCGACGCCCGGGGGCAGCTCGCCGCCGGACTCGGCCAGCTCGGTCGCGCGGCGGTCGTCGTACTCCTGCGCGACGGCGACGAGCTCCGCGAGGTTCTCGACGCGCGTCTCGTCCTGCGGGTCGTGGCTGGCGCGCAGCTCGGCGAGGTAGCCGCTCTCCTCGAGCGTCATCTCCAGCAGCGCCGCGACGCTGTCGTCGGCCTCGTAGGCGGTGCGCAGCTTCTCGAGCAGGGCAGTGAAGCCCTGGATCGCCGCCACGGACCGCGTCGCGATGCCCGGCGCGTCCTCGGCCCTGCCGAGGGCCGCGACGAAGGGAATGCGCTCGCGTTCGGCGAGCGCCGCGACGCACGCCTCGGCCCGGTCGCCGATGCCGCGCTTGGGGGTGTTGAGGATGCGGCGCAGGTTGACCGTGTCGGTCGGGTTGGAGATGACCCGGAGGTACGCGAGCGCGTCCTTGACCTCGCGCCGCTCGTAGAAGCGCGTGCCGCCGACGACCTTGTAGGGCAGGCCGACCCGCACGAGCACCTCCTCGATGGCACGGCTCTGCGCGTTGGTGCGGTAGAAGACGGCGACGTCGCCGGGCTTGACGCCGTGCTGGGCGAGGTCGTCGATCTCCTTGCCGACGAAGGCGGCCTCGTCGTGCTCGTTGTCGGCGACGTAGCCGGTGATCATCGGGCCGTCGCCGGAGTCGGTCCAGAGGTTCTTGGCGCGGCGCCCCTCGTTTCGGGCGATGACCGAGTTCGCGGCGCGCAGGATGCGCTGCGTCGAGCGGTAGTTCTGCTCGAGCAGGATGGTGCGGGCGTCGGGGTAGTCCTGCTCGAACTCGAGGATGTTGCGGATCGTCGCGCCGCGGAAGGCGTAGATGGACTGGTCGGAGTCGCCGACGACGCACAGCTCGGCCGGCGGCACGGCGTACGCACCCTCGGGACCCTTGACCTCGCCGACGAGCTCCTTGATGAGCTGGTACTGCGCCTGGTTGGTGTCCTGGTACTCGTCGACCAGCACGTGACGGAACCTGCGGCGGTAGTACTCGGCGACGTCGGGGAAGGCCTGCAGCACGTTGACGGTCATCATGATGATGTCGTCGAAGTCGAGCGCGTTGGCCTGGCGCAGGCGGCGCTGGTACTGGGTGTACGCGTCGGCGACCGTGCGCTCGTAGTGGTTGCCCTCGGTGACCTGCGCGGCGTACGTCTCCTCGTCGATGAGCTCGTTCTTGAGGTTGCTGACCTGCGCGGAGAAGCTGCGCGGCGGGTAGCGCTTCGGGTCGAGGTCGAGGTCGCGCAGCACGAGGCTCATCAGGCGCTGGCTGTCGGCGGCGTCGTAGATGGAGAAGGTCGACTTCATCCCGACCTTGGCGGCCTCGCGCCGCAGGATGCGCACGCACGCCGAGTGGAACGTCATCACCCACATGGCACGGGCGCGGGGCCCCACGAGCGCCTCGACGCGCTCGCGCATCTCCGCCGCTGCCTTGTTGGTGAAGGTGATCGCGAGGATCTGCCCGGGCTGGGCGCCCCGCTCACCGAGCAGCCAGGCGATGCGGTGCGTGAGCACGCGGGTCTTGCCCGAGCCGGCGCCGGCCACGATGAGCAGCGGCGTGCCCTCGTGGACGACGGCCTCGCGCTGATGCGGGTTGAGCCCCTCGAGCAGCACGGCCGGGTCGAGCTGCGCCCCACCCTGCGCCGGGGTCGCGACGCCGCCCCGGGCCGCCGCCTCCGCCCACGTGGGCACGCCCTGCTCGGTGACGTCTCCCCCACGGCCCGACCGCCCGGACCCGGCTGAGGCAGTGCCCTCACCGTGCGGGAGACCGGGGATGGGCAGGTCGTCGAAGAGCGTGCTCATGATCGGCCAAGCCTACGTCGAACCACCCACAGCCCCCGACCACGGCGCACAGCGGGCGGGACGGGGCAGGATGGCGGCGTGAGCGACTTCGAGATCCGTGAGGCCTCCGCCTCCGACGTGCCCGACCTGATCCGCCTCGTCCAGGGCCTCGCCGCCTACGAGAAGGAGCCCGACGCGGCGACGGCGACCCCCGAGCAGTTCCACGAAGCGCTCTTCCCCGCCCAGGGCGACCCCACGGCATACGCCCTCGTCGGGGTGCGGGAGGGCGCGGTCGTGGCGATGGCGATCTGGTTCCGCAGCTTCTCCACGTGGACCGGGCAGGCGGGGATCTGGCTCGAGGACCTCTTCGTCGAGCCGGAGCAGCGCGGCCTCGGCATCGGCAAGGCGCTGCTCCGCCGGCTCGCCGCCATCTGCGTCGAGCGGGGCTGGACGCGCCTCGAGTGGACGGTGCTGGACTGGAACACCCCGTCCATCGAGTTCTACCGCGCCCATGGCGCCGACCCGCTCGACGAGTGGACGACCTTCCGCGTCGACGGTCCGGCCCTCTCGGTGCTGGCGGCGACCTAGCATGCCGCGTCGCACGCGGCCGATGAGGTCGGCCGACATCCTGTGGCTCACCATGGACCGGCCCACCAACCTCATGGTCATCGTCTCGGTGGTCCTGCTCGAGAGGGTCCCGGACTGGGACCGCGTGCTCGACGTCATCCGCGACCGGATCATCGAGCCCTACCCGGTGTTCAGCCAGCGCGCCGTCCGCAGCCGCGGCCCGCTGGCCCGGCACCGGTGGCAGGACGACCCCGACTTCGACCTCGAGCGGCACGTCCACCGCGCCACCCTGCCGGCCGGGGCGACGGACTCGGACCTTCAGGAGTACATCGAGGACCATCTGACCGAGGCGCTCGACACCAGCCGGCCCCTGTGGGAGGTCCACTTCGTCGACGGTCCCGGGGACGGCGCCGCACTCATCTTCCGCATCCACCACGCCCTCGCCGACGGCATCGCGCTCACCCGCGTGCTGCTCGGCCTGACCGAGGACGCCGACGGGCGGCCGGGCGACCTCCTCGCGGCCGCGCCGGCGCAGCGCGTCGCCGCCGCACCACCTGCCGCCGACCGCCCCGGCGCCGTCGCCGCCGCGTCCCGACTGGTCCTCACCACCGCACGCGCGGGGTGGAAACGCCTGCGCGAGAGGGGTGTCCGGGCCTCACTCACTGACGTCGCCGGCACCACCCTGCGCACCGGACAGGTCGTCTCCGACCTGCTGCTGACCACCAACCCCACGAGCGCCGTGGGCGGTGAACCGGGGCGGCGCAAGCGCATCGTGTGGACCACGCCGCTGCCGCTGCCGGGCCTCAAGCAGGCCGGCCGGCTCGTCGGTGCCACGCTCAACGACGTGCTGATGAGCGCCGTCGCCGGCGCTTTGCACGCCTACCAGGCCGACCGGGGCCTCGACCCGGTCGACCTGGTCACGATGGTGCCCGTCAACGTGCGGCCCCTCGACGAGCCGCTGCCCCGCGAGCTCGGCAACCGCTTCGCGCTGCTCTTCCTGCGGTTCCCGAGCCGGGACGCCACACCGCTCGGCCGCCTGGCGCTGTCCAAGGCGCGCATGGACTGGCTCAAGTCATCGCCGGAGGCGACGCTCACCTACGCCCTCATCTCGGTGATCGGCCGGCTGCCCGCCCGCATCGAGCGCGGCGTCGTCGACTTCTTCGCCGACAAGGCCATCGGCGTCACGACGAACGTCGCCGGCCCGCGCGAGCTGCGCCACCTGGCAGGCGTCCCGGTCACCGGCGTGCTCGGCTGGGTGCCTGGCTCGGGGCGGCACACCCTGGGCTTCTGCATCGTCACGTACGACGACGCGGTGCGCATCGGCGTCATGGCTGACGAGGGCGTCGTCACCGACCCGGAGGCGCTGCTCGCCGCCCTGGAGGACGAGGTCGCCCTGCTGGTCCGCATCGGGGCTGCGGGCGACGCCGCTCCGAGACGGGGTCGGCGCCGGTCGTAGGGTGGCGAGCATGAACCGAGCGACCAGCGTCTTCGTCTCCGAGCCCGGCGACCGCAGCGTCCTGCAGGTACGCGAGCACGACCTGCCCGACCCCGCTGACGGCGAGGTCCAGGTCGAGGTGGCGGCGGCCGGCGTCAACTTCATCGACGTGTACAAGCGCCAGGGCGTCTACCCGGTGCAGACGCCGTTCGTCCTCGGCGAGGAGGGTGCCGGCACCGTCACGGCCGTCGGCCCGGGGGTCGAGGGCCTCTCCGTCGGCGACCGGGTCGCGTGGTGCCAGTCCAGCGGGAGCGAGTCGACGCTCGTCAACAAGCCCGCCCGTCTCGTCGTCCCCGTTCCCGACGGCGTCGACCTCGAGGTGGCCGCCGCCGCCATGCTGCAGGGCCTGACGGCCCACTACCTCGTCACGAGCACGTATGCCGTAGGGCCCGGTGACGTCGCCCTCGTGCACGCCGCGGCGGGCGGGGTCGGGCAGCTGCTCGTCCAGATGGTCACCGCCCGGGGCGCCACCGTCGTCGCCACGGCCGGCTCCGACGAGAAGCTCGAGATCGCAAGGGCGCTCGGCGCGCAGTACCTCATCAACTACGAGACCGTCGACGACCTCGCCGGAGCGGTCCGCGAGGCTGCCGGTCGCGGCGTCGACGTCGCGTACGACGGGGTGGGCAAGGCCACCTTCGACGCCTCGCTCGCCTCCCTGCGCCCGCGGGGGATGATGGTCCTCTTCGGCGGGGCGAGCGGCCAGGTGCCGCCCTTCGACATCCAGCGGCTCAACAGCAGCGGATCGCTCTTCCTCACCCGGCCGACGCTCGCCCACTACGTCGCCGAACGCGAGGAGTACGAGTGGCGCGCCGGCGAGGTGCTCGGCGCCATCGCCGACGGCTCGCTGAAGATCGACGTCGGCGGCCGCTACCCGCTCGAGGAGGCCGCTGCGGCGTACGAGGCCCTCGAGGGACGCAAGACGACCGGCAAGCTCATCCTGGTCCCCGGCGCATGACCCGGACGCTCTTCCGGCACGACCGCATCCGCACCGGCGACGCGGCCCGGCCCTGGACCGACGCCCTGCTCGTCGAGGACGGCGTCGTCGTGGCGCTCGGCGACGATGCGAGGGAGTCGGGCGTCGGGGCCACCGTCGTCGACCTGCCCGGCGCACTGGTCATGCCGGGACTGCACGACGCCCACATCCACACCGAGTGGCTCTCGCGCGACCTGTCGTCGGTCGACCTGCGCGAGGCCGGCTCCCTCGAGGAGACGCTCGAGCTGGTCCGCGCGCACGCCGAGACGCTGCCCGAGGGCGAGTGGCTGCACAGCGGCCGCTGGAACCACAACCGGTGGCGCGTGCCCCGCCAGCCGGACCGGCACGCCCTCGACCTCGTCGCCCCCGACCGCGTGGCGGCCCTCTCCAGCGTCGACGGCCACACCATCTGGGCCAACTCCCTGGCCCTGCGCCTGGCCGGCATCACCCGCGACACCCCGGACCCCGTCGGCGGCGAGATCGACCGCGACGAGTCGGGCGAGCCCACCGGCATCCTGCGCGAGTCGGCGCAGGACCTGCTCCAGGCCATCCCGCACGAGGAGTCACCCCTGCGGCCCTGGCTGGAACGGTGCCAGGAGTGGCTGCTCTCCGTCGGCCTGACGAGCATCACCGACATCGACGGCGAGGATGCGCGAGCCGCCTACGCCGCGATGCACGCGGACGGGGCGCTGCGGCTGCGCGTCACCAAGTGCACCCGCGACGGCGACCTGGAGCTCGCCGTCGCCGAGGGCCGGCGCTCGGGGCAGGGCGACGGCGTCTTCCGGGTCGGTCCGGTCAAGTTCTTCAGCGACGGCGCGCTCGGCTCGCACACGGCGCACATGACCGAGCCGTTCGTCGGTCACGAGGGCTGCGGCATCGCCGCCATGCCCTACGACGTGCTGCTCGAGCGAACCCTGCTCGCGGCCCGGTCGGGGCTCGACGTCGTCACCCACGCCATCGGCGACGAGGCCAACCGCCTCGTGCTCGACAGCTTCGAGGTGGTCCGCGGCGAGGGGCTCGAGACGCTGCTGCGGATCGAGCACGCCCAGCACGTGCGCCCCGTCGACGTTCCCCGCTTCCGGACGCTCGACGTCGTGGCCTCGATGCAGCCCACCCACTGCACCGCGGACCTCGACCTCGCCGACGAGATCATCGGCCCGCGTCGGCTGGCCTCGTACGCGTGGCGCACCTTCCTCGACGCGCACGTGCAGGTCGCGTTCGGCTCGGACGCCCCCGTCGAGGACCCCAACCCCTTCTACGGGCTCCACGCCGCCGTCACCCGCCAGCGCGCCGACGGCCACCCGTTCGGCGGCTGGCGGGCCGAGGAGCGGATCACCCTGACCGAGGCCGTCCACGCCTTCACGGTGGCCGCGCACGAGTCCGTCGGGCGCACCGACGTCGGCCGCCTCGTGCCCGGCCAGCTCGCCGACCTCGTCGCGGTCGACCGCGACGTGTGGGCCCTCGAGGACTCGGCGCCGGCCGAGATCCGCGACACGGTCGTGCTCCAGACCTGGGTGGGCGGGGACCTGGCGTTCGAGCGGGCGTAGCACCCGGCATACGACCTCGGCGGGGGCTGGGCGCCGGGCTCGATCGCGTCCATCCTTGGAAGAGGAGGGCGTATGCGTGGACTGGACGCCGACTTCGCCGGCTGGGTGCGTGGACGGCAGCTGGAGCTGCTCCGCGGCGCCGTGCTGGTCACCGGCGACGCCCGCCACGCCGAGCAGGTCACCCTGCGCGTCCTCACCGCCCTCGCGCGGCGGTGGGCACGCCTGCGCCAGGTCCCGCCCGAGGCGTTCGTCCGGTCACGGGTGCACCGCGAGGCGGTCGCGGTGGCCGAGGAGCTCGCCCGGGCCGATGGCGGCACGGCGTGGCCCTCGCCGCTGTCCGCGCTGCCGCCCCGGGAGCGGGCGGTCCTCGTGCTCCGCTTCCTCGAGGGTCGGTCGGTGGAGGAGACCGCGGACGCGCTCGGAGTCAGCGGGCGCCGGGTGGCGCAGGCCGAGAGGGACGGGCGGCAGCAGCTGGCGCGGGCGGCCACCGCTTTGGGCCCGGCGGCTCCCGACGACTCGGCCGCGAGCGCGAGCAGCGTCGCGGAGGTGCGGACCCTGCTGGAGGAGTCGAGCGCCGCGGTGCGCGAGGTCGACCTGGCTGACCGTGCCTGGCAGCAGGCGCTGCTGCAGCGCTCGACGTCCCGGCGCCGGGTGCTGTCCGCCGTCGCGGTCGCGGGGCTGGGCGTGGCGGGCGCCTGGGCCGGCGCCCGCGGGCCGGTCAGCATCCGGGTCACCGGTCCGACGAGCCTGACCAGCCTGACGAGTTTGACCGGGGCGGCCGACGCCCGGGTGCCGGCGGCGGCGCTGACGCCCGTCCCGCAGGCCGCCGAGGCGGTCTGGCACACGACCCCCGACGGGCTCCCGTACGTCGTCGCACCACCCGCGGGCACCGAGCCGAGCCAGCCGTGGCTCGACACGGGTCTCGCGCCGGTCATCGACCCGAGCCGTCCGCACGAGTACGCGAGCAGCCACCGGCCGAGCGGGCTGGAGGCGCTCGGTGACGCCGTCTACCTCGAGGAGCGCTCACCGGGGCGGTGGGTGCCGGTGGTGGTCTGGGGCGACGGCAGGCTCTTCAGCCTCGACACCGTGTCGCTGGTGGGCCTGCGTGTCGGCGCGGGCCTGCCGCGCCCACCGCTCGACGTCTGGGCGTTCTCCGCCGACAAGACCGCGCTGGCGTTCCCCCAGCCGGGTGGTGTCGTGGTCGTGGACGTCGGGAGCCGGACGGCCCACACGGTCCCCATCCCGGCACCGGACCTGCAGTGGGCCGGCTGGCTCGGCGGCTACCTGCGGGCGGGATCGGCGGAGGGCACGTGGTCGCCCGGGCTCTCCACACGCTGGCCGGGGCCGGACCCACCACGTCGTCCCGGGGCGCGCGAGTTCCGGCTCGAGGCCGGCAGGACGGTCCTCGACGAGCACTCCCCCGACGTCTCCGCGCGTGCCGTCCCGGTCGGCTGGCCGCAGACCCATCCGCTCGGCGACACGGTGTCGGACGCGGCGCAGTTCGCGTCCGCGTTCGAGCTGCGTCCCGGAGAGGGGCCGCGACTGCAGGCCGTCGCCCCGCGCACCGCCATCGTGGCGACGAACCGGCTCGGCTACGAGCGCATGCTCGTCTTCGGCGAGGAGCAGCCTCGCGACCCGGCCTGCTGCACGGTGCTGGGCTGGACGTGCGACACGAGGTGCTCTACCTCTCGGTCGCCCCGGGCGGCACGTGGGTCATGGGGTGGGACCCCGACACCGGCATCGTGCACCGGGTCACCCGCTTCGTCACCTCGGCTGCGGTGCCACCGGTGATCGCGCTCGGCGCGCGATTCACCGTGGGGTAGGACCGCTGGGGACGGCTAGGCGGGCACGACGGCGAGCATCAGCGTCGCGAACCACGTCAGGCCGGCGACCGCCAGGAGGAAGAAGCCGATGACGGCCATGTTGCCGGCCCCGTCGGCGCGGGAGACGCGACGGCGGTGCCGGCCCAGCACGACGAGCGTGACGCCCGCGACCACCCAGACCAGGCCGATGAGCAGACCGGCGAGAACGCCTGCGTCCCAGTGCATCTCAGTACCCTTGCGGGAGTGCGGCCGTCGTCACCAGAGCGCAGCGACGAGCACGTTGACGACCGCACCGCCACCGGCGACGTCGAGCAGCTTGCCGGTGTCGCGCCCACGGCGCCCGCGCGCGGCGCCGATCTCAGCGGCTGCGACCACGACGAGCGCGATGACGAGCTTGACGGCGATCTTGGTGTTGTTGACGTGGTGCTCGTCGTCCTTGATCGCCGACGCGATGCCGACGAGCGCCAGCCCGGTGACCAGCTGGGCCCGGGCTCCCCAGAGGATCGGCGCGACGACGGTCCGGCCCGACCGGACGGCGATCCAGCCGCCCACGACCGCGGCCATGCCGAGCAGGTGGAGGGCGACGAGGAGGTTGTAGACGAGGTCCATGGCCGACATCCTACGGAGCGTCGTACATCGGCCCGTCCGTGCCCTCGCGCGACAACTCAGCCGGCCCCGGGCCGCCGACCGGCAGCCTCGTCGAGGAGCTCCAGACCACGCCAGGAGGTGGCCAGCCGGTAGTCCGCGAGGCGGCCGGCGGGCACCCACCGGGCGTCCGAGGTCGTGCCGCCGACGTCGTGGATGACGACGTCCGTAGGTTCGGGACACGTTGCGGCATAGACGATCCGGACCGCGTGGAAGTCCTCGAGGCCCCCTGACGGCGCACGGCCGACCCAGTGCTGCGACTGCACGACCGCCAGCGCGCCGAGCTCGATCCGCTGCCCCGTCTCCTCCCACACCTCGCGGTGCACGCCCTCGACCGGCGACTCGCCCTCCTCGAGGCCCCCACCGGGCAGGCCCCAGTCGCCGGCGACGTGCGTCTGCGAGTTGAACTGGGTGAGCAGCAGGCCGCGCTCGCTCCTGACGACGGCATAGGCGGCCACCCGCTGGTAGGGCTCGCCCACCTCGTCGTCGCCGACATCCGGGTCGCGCTGCACGACCCGCGCCTCCCCCGCCCGAGGGCGTATGCCGTCCAGCGCACGCACGTGGTAGCCGAGCTCGAGCGCCCCGTCGTCGCGCACGGCCGCGAAGGCGGGCGACTCGGCGAGCCAGCCCGCCTCGGCCAGGACGTCGTCCGGGTGCTCACCGTGGCCCAGTGGCGCGTCGCCCACGCGGGCACCGCCCGCCGTCAGCGCGACGACCCGAAGCCCTCCCGGCACGTTGGTCCTCATCGGCGCACCAGACCCATCGCGCGCTCGTACTCCTCGACGGCGAGGGCGGCGACGTTCGGCCAGTCCTGCGGCGGTCGGTGCGAGACGTTCCAGGCGCGCATGCGGGCCACCTTCCCGGGGTCGGTCGCCAGTCCGGCGATCGCGTCGGCCATCTGCGAGTCACTCGACACGACAAGGCCGTTGACGCCGTCGACGACGAACTCGGTGATGCCGGAACCGGCCCGGCCGATGACCGGCAGGCCCACCGTCCGGGCCTCGAGGGCTGCGATCCCGAACGACTCGAGACGCGCGGGTGACAGGTAGACGTCGGCGGCGGCGTACCTGCACCGCAGCTCGTCGCGGGACACCCGTCCCGGCAGCGACACCCAGTCGAGTCCGCCCCTGCGCACCAGGGACTCCACCTTGCGCCGATCGGGTCCCTCGCCGAGGATCGTCAGCTCGACCGAGCCGGGGCCGGCGGCGCGGGCCGCCTCCGCCACGAGGCCGACGAGCGCGGCGGGTCGCTTGCGCGCCGCGAGCCGCATCGCCGTGACGAGTCGGAGGGGACCTGGCTCGCGATCCACCGTCCCGGCAGCCCACCGCGCGACGTCGATGCCGTTGGGCAGCACCCCCACCGCCCGGGTCGGCCCCAGCAGGCGGCGCAGCGGAGCCGCAGCGACCTCGGAGACCGCGGACATGGCGACGCCCTTCGCCGCCCAGCGCCGCACGAATCCCGCCGCGCGGAAGGCCGGCGCCACCCCGGCGAGCATGCAGTGCCACGTCATCGCGGTCGGCAGCCCGATGCCGAGGGTGACGCGCGTGGCGTCCCAGGCGAACGGGGAGACGACGCCGGTCTGCACGTGCGCCACGTCGAAGCCGCCGGCGACGAGGCGGCGCCGCAGCTCCGCCGGCGCGAACGGGTTGATGGGCAGCTCACCCGGGATGCGCGCGGCCAGCCGGTGCACGGGCACGCCGTCGACGACCGTGAGGTCGCCGTGCATCTCGCCACCCGGGCCGCGCGTCGCGGTGAACACCTCGACCTCGTGACCGACCCGCCTGAGGTGCTGGGCGAGGTCGTGCGTCTGCACCTCGATCCCGCCCAGCCTGGGCAGGTAACAGTCCGAGAGCAGCGCCACCTTCACGGAAGACACTGTGCCATGGGCCAAGATGGGTGACTGTGCCCCACACGCTGCTCGCCTTCCACGCCCACCCGGACGACGAGGCCCTGCTGACCTCGGGAACGATGGCCCGCGCCGCCGCGGAGGGGCACCGCGTCATCGTCGTGGTCGCCACCGACGGCGAGCTGGGCCTCGCTGCAAGCGAGTTCACTGCTGACGGCGCGTCTCCCCGCACGCTGGCGGCGACGCGGATGGAGGAGCTGGATGCCAGCGCCCGGGCCCTCGGCGTCGCGCGCATCGAGCACCTCGGCTACGCCGACAGCGGGCTCGGGCCGGAGATCGCACCCGACCCTCCGGGCACCACCCGGTTCGTCCGCGCCGACGTCGAGGAGGCAGCGGCCCGACTGGCCGCGATCCTGCGCGAGGAGCAGGTCGACGTGCTGCTGCACTACGAGCCCAACGGCGGCTACGGCCACCCCGACCACAAGCAGGTCCACGTCGTCGGGCGGCGCGCGGCCGAGCTGGCCGGCACCCCGCGAGTGCTCGAGGCGACCGTTCCCCGCGACGCCATCTGCCGGGCCATCGACGTGGCCGCCAAGGTCTACCGCTTCCCTCCCGAGTTCGACCGGTCGAGCTTCGACCGGGCCTTCTCGGCGCGCAGCGAGATCACACACCGGATCAGCGTGCGGCGCCACATCGCCGCCAAGCGCGCCGCCATGCGCGCCCACGCCTCGCAGGCCAGCGCGGACGGCGACGCCGACCGGACGCTGGCGGCGTTCCTGCGCATCCCGCGCCCGCTCTACGACCTCGTCTTCGGGCGCGAGTGGTTCGTCGACCGGTCGCTGCCACCCGGGTCGCCGATCCGCCGCGACGTCTTCGCCGACCTCCCCTGACCCCCCCGCCTCCCCTCCCCCTCAACCGTCGAGAGGCCACGAACGGCCCCTCCCCACCCGTCGAGAGGCCACATCTGGCCCCTCCCGGCGGCCGAGAAGGCTTCGGTGTGAGCCCGCTCCCGAACCGCCGACCGGAGCCGGCTCGCGCCCGACAATGGGGGTGTGACCTGGTGGCAACGCCGCTCCGCGGCGGTCTTCTTCGTCACGTCGGCCCTGCTCCTCGTCGGCGGCGGCGTGGCCGCCCTCGCCGGAGCCGAGCGGTTCTCGCAGGCGCTGTGGGTCGCCGCGACGGTGCTCGGGCTCGTCCTGTCCCTCGTGTGGACCGTCCGCTCCGTCGTCGACCGGCGCCCGAGCGTCGACGTCATCGCGGCCCTGGCCCTGGCCGGCGCTCTCTGGGTCGGCGAGGAGTTCGCCGGCGCCATGGTGACCGTGATGCTGGCGACGGGGCGTCTGCTCGAGGAGCGGGCAGCGGCTCGGGCCGACCGGGAGCTGCGCCTGCTCGTCGAACGCACGCCACGCACGGCCCGGCGGCGCCACGGCGACCGCGTCGACGGCATACCCGCCGAGGAGGTGGTGGCGGGAGACGTCCTCGTCGTCGGCACGGGCGAGGTCGTCCCCGTCGACGGGCGGCTGCTCGGCCCAGCGACCTTCGACGAGTCGGCGCTGACGGGTGAGCCGATGCCGGTCGAGCGTCCGACCGGCGACGACGTGCGCAGCGGCGTGGTCAACGCCGGTCCACCGGTCGACCTCGTCGCCACCTCCTCTGCGGCAGCCTCGACCTACGCCAACGTGGTGCGTCTCGTCGAGCAGGCGGCCGCCACCTCAGCGCCCTTCGTGCGCACGGCCGACCGGTATGCCGTCCTCTTCGTGCCGCTCACCCTGGCCGTCGCGGCCATCGCCTGGGCTCTCGGCGGCGGTCCGCTCAGGGCGGTCGCGGTCCTCGTCGTTGCGACGCCATGCCCCCTGCTGCTCGCCGCCCCCGTCGCGATCATGTCGGGGCTGTCCCGCGCCTCACGGATCGGGGTGGTGGTCAAGGGCGGCGCGGCCCTCGAGGCGCTGGCCGCCGGGGAGGTCGTGCTCTTCGACAAGACCGGCACGCCGACGCACGGGCGGCCCGAGCTCACGTCGGTCGTCGTCGCGCCGGAGGCACCGGACGCCACAGAGGTGCTCCGGCTCGCGGCCTCGCTCGACCAGGTCTCGCCGCATCCGCTCGCCAGCGCCCTCGTGGGCGCTGCCCGGGCCCGAGGCCTGCACCTCGAGCTGCCGACCGAGGTGCGGGAGGTGCACGGCTACGGCCTCGAGGGCCGCGTCCGCGGGACCCTGGTGCGCTTGGGCAAGGCGCGATGGATCGTCGGGACCACAGAGCCGGCGTGGCTGCGACAGGTGCGCCGCCGCGCCGCCCTCGACGGGTGCCTCACCGTCTTCGTCGCCGTCCACGACCGCCCGGCCGGCGCCTTCCTGCTAGAGGACCCGGTCCGGGCTGACGCACCGCGCATGGTTGCGGCTCTGCGCGAGGCCGAGATCCGGCGGACCGTCCTGGTGACCGGCGACCGTGCCGACATCGCGGAGACCGTCGGGCGCATCGTCGGCGTCGACACGGTGCTCGGTGACCGCGACCCCGCCGACAAGCTGGCGGCCATCCAGGACGAGTCGGCTACAGCGCGCACGATCATGGTCGGCGACGGGGTCAACGACGCGCCCGCCCTCGCCGCCGCCGGGGTGGGCGTCGCCCTGGCGGCGCGAGGAGCCACCGCGTCGTCCGAGGCGGCGGACATCGTGCTCACCGTCGACCGGATCGATGCCCTCGCCGACGCCATGATCATCGCGCGGCGGTCGCGCCGCATCGCGCTGCAGGCGGTCGTCGTCGGGATGGGCCTCTCGCTGGTCGCCATGCTCGTCGCGGCCGCCAGCTTCCTGCCGTCCGCCGCCGGAGCGGTGCTCCAGGAGGGCATCGACGTGCTCGCCATCGGCATCGCCCTGCGGGCCCTGCTCCCGAGCCGCCTGCACACGGTCGCCCTGTCGCCCGAGGACCTCGCCACCGCGCGCAGGCTGCGCGACGGGCACGAACGCATCATCCCGGCCGTCGAGCAGATCCGGACGGTCGCCGACGGCCTGCACACGCGCAACTGCCGGCTCGAGCCCGTGCAGGCACTCCTCTACCGCCTCGAGGGCGAGCTGGTCCCCATGAGCGCGCCGACGAGGAGGAGCTGATGCCGCTGGTCGCTCGGGCCCTCGGCCCCTCGGCTGCCACGACGATGCGCCGCGCCCACGCCGAGATCGAGCACCAGGTTTCCCGCCTGCGTCGCCTGCTCGAGGGCATCGAACCCGACCACGTGGCCCCCGAGGACGTCACGGAGCTGCGCCGGCTGCTCTACGGTCTCTACGCCGTCTGCCGCCTGCACAACAGCCAGGAGGAGCAGGACGCGCTTTCGCTCGTCCCGGCCACCGCCACACCGCCGGCCCAGCCACCCGTCGGATGACGGCGGGCCTACGCCGGACGCGCGCGGTCCCGGGAGGCCAGTACCGGGCATACGACCCCGGTGACCATGACCTCTCGACGGGTCAGGATGGGCCACACGTGTCCTCTCGACGGGTGGAGAGGGGCCACACGTGGCCTCTCGACGATTGAAGAAGAGAGGTGTGCGTCAGGGGGTGGTGGTCTTCTCGAAGACGATGGCCATGGGGGTCTGCTCGGAGCCCTGGCCCAGGGGGTTGTCGGCGAACATCGCCTCGTAACGCTCCTTGGGGCCCGGCGCGTCCATGCCGAGGACGTTGCGGCCGATGTCGTTCGCGTCCATGACGACCGTGCCGCCGAAGGTGCTGCGGTATGCCTCGGGCACCCGCGCGCGGATCGCCGCGGACAGGCGCGCGGCCACCTGGTCGGGGTCCTTGGGCGCGAGCTTCGCCGAGACGTTGGCCGGATAGACGGAGTACTCGGTGGGGCCGTCGATGGCGCGGATGTCGTTGCCGACGAGCTCGTAGAAGAGGCCCTTGCGGCCGAGGACCTTGCCGACGGCGCCGCCAGCGGAGGCGTAGAGCACGCGGGGCAGGCCGACCTCCTCGATGGCCAGCTGCATCGTGAACGGCGAGCCCAGGCCGATGCCCGCCGGCGTGCGCGTGACGTAGCGGGACAGGACGCGCGCCGGGCGGGAGACCTTGATGTCCCAGATGAAGTAGGAGCGGCCCTGCGTGATGGCCACGATCTTCTCGGAGATGAAGAAATACCACTTCCCCGTGGTCGCTGCGGCGTGCTCGGCACCCGCCTCCGGCAGCCCCGCGAAGAAACGCTCGACGTAGCCGAGGGCCTTGGCGTCGAGGTCGTCCTCGCGGGCGAAGAGGTCGGTGCGCAGCGGGTAGCGGCGCACGGCCGTGCCGTCGCTCGTGACGAGGTCGAGCTCCTTGCGGGCGTTCGGCTCGTAGTCCGTCTTGACGCGCGGCGCCTCCACGGCCTCGGGCTTGTCGTCGAAGAACTCCTGGAGCCACAGCTCGAGGTTGAGCAGGCGCCAGAACGTCATCGAGTCGACGTCGTTGGTGCCCTTGATCCAGCCCTCGAACGCGTGCAGCACGGCGGTCTGGTCGAAGTAGGGCCGGTTGGCGAACGACTCGGACAGGAAGACGCCGTAGAGGTGGTTCTTCAAGCGCATGAACCACTCGCCCTGCGGCGTGGTGAAGCCGATCTTGTTGCGGCGCCGGTTGATCGACTCGGGCAGCAGGTCGCGGGTCGCGTCGCGCAGGACCCGCTTGTTCCAGCCGTCCTTGATGATCGCCTCGTCGGAGAGGCTGAAGATGAACTTCACGACCTCCTTGTCGAGGAACGGCACGCGCCCCTCGAGCGAGAAGCGCATGGTGTTCTTGTCCTCGTAGCGCAGCAGCGACGGCAGCGAGCCGACGAAGAGGTCCTCGATGAGGCGCTTCTTGAGGTTGGAGCTCTCGGTCGTGTAGCGCTCGCCGGAGTGCGCGGCGACGAACTCACGCCCGAGCAGCGAGGTGGTCGGCACGTCCTTGCGACCGCGGAGCTTGGCCTTGAGCTTGAACCGGCCGAGGCGGTAGAGCACGTCGAGCGACTTGCTGAGCTCGGCCGCCGCCTTGCGGGCACCCTCGGCACGCAGCTGGCGCAGGTAGACGAAGTAGTACGGGATGTAGCCGGCCATCATCTCGTCGGCACCCTGGCCGTCGAGCAGGACCGTCACGTGCTTGGTGGCCTCGCGCATCACCTGGTACTGCGCGTAGGGGCCGCTGCTGATGAGCGGCTCCTCCTGGGTGCGCACGAAGTCGACGAGGTCCTCCTTGAACTCGGAGGGCGTCGGCTTGATCTTGTGGCCGGCGACGTGGCCGCGGCAGATGTCGAGGACGTCGTCGACGTAGCGCTCCTCGTCGTTGACCGAGTTGGGGAAGACGGCCGAGAAGGTGTTCTGCTGCGTGCCCACCGACTCGGTGGTGGTGTCGCCCTCGTTGATGAGGCGGTTGATGATGACCGCGACGGCCGAGCTGTCGAGGCCCCCGGAGAGGGACGTGCCCACGGGCACCTCGGACTGCAGGCGCAGGCGCACGGCCTCGATGAGGCGCGACTTGTACTCGGCCGCGGCCGCCTCGTCGTAGGGGCGCTGCTCCTTGGCGAGCTCGGCGAGCTCCTCTCGCAGGCGCGTGAACGGGCGCCGCTCGACGCCCTGAGCGGAGATCGTCATGACCTCGCCGGCCTCGAGGCGCTCGATGCCGTCGAAGAAGGTCTCGCGGCCGTCCTCGTGGATGCGGAACCGCAGGTACCGGTAGATCGTGCGGTCGTTGGGCCGCTTCTCGTAGTGCCCGCTGGCCAGGATCGGCTTGATCTCGCTGGCGTAGAGCCACGCGTCGGCGCCGTCCTTGCCGGCGCCGGGGACGCGGCAGACGTAGAGCGGCTTGATGCCGAAGTGGTCGCGCGCGAGCGTCAGCTCCTGCTTCTCGGAGTCCCAGATCGCGATGCCGAACATGCCGTTGAACCGGTCGAACGCCTGCACGCCCCACGCCGCGAAGGCCTCGAGGACGACCTCGGTGTCGCTGTCGGTCTCGAACGTGCAGCCGAGGCCCTCGAGCTCGCTGCGCAGGTCGAGGTAGTTGTAGACCTCGCCGTTGTAGGCGATGGTGAAGCGGCCGTCCCTGGTCTGCATCGGCTGCTGGCCGTGCGCGACGTCGATGATCGACAGGCGCCGGTGGGCCAGGCCCCCGAGCCCGTCGACGAAGACGCCGTCACCATCGGGGCCCCGGTGCCTCTGGCAGTCGTTCATCCGCCGCAGGAGAGCCTCGTCGGCCTCGAACCCGTGGTAGCCCGCGATTCCACACATGGCGACAACCCTAACGGCCCGGGATCGGGCCTCCGTCCCGCCACGGCTGCGCGACACGCGCGCCGAGGCGCAGCGGCCAGCGCAGGAGCAGCCACAGCAGCAACGACCCGAGGAACATCGAGCCCACCACGTCGCTGAGCCAGTGGAAGTGCAGCCACACCAGGGACGCGGCGACCACGAGCGTCCAGGCCACGGCGAGCGACCACGCCAGCCTGCGCCGGCGCGGGTGCAGGCGGGAGACGAGCTCGGCCACGACACCCGCGCAGACCAGCGCCGTCGCGGTGTGTCCCGAGGGGTAGGAGCCGAGGCCGCCGATGATCTCGGGGCTGATGGGCCCGCCCCGTGGGATGACCGCCTTGCCGAGCAGCACCGTGCCCGTGAGCAGGGCCAGCGCCGGGGCGGCGAGGAGCACGGGCGCCCAGCGCCGCTGGAGCAGGGCCAGGGCGACGGCGAACGCTGCGACGAGGGCCACGCACAGGGCCGGGGTGGCGATGTCGACGACGACGAGGGCGAGCAGCCCCAGCGCGCCGGGACCGGCGTCCTGGCCCGGCGTCAGGTTTTTGACCACGTCGTCGACCCGCACGGTCGGACCGCCCACGACCACGCTGGTCGTCACCACGACGAGCCCCACGGCCAGCAGGAGCGCCACGGGGAGCCCGAGCGCTGATCGTCCCGGCCCGGGCAACTGTTCCCCGGGGCCCGGCCCCGCGACCTCGCGCGGGCGACCGCCGACCGGCGGCCT
The DNA here is from genome assembly GCF_040702505.1 of Terrabacter sp. NPDC080008. Classification (NCBI taxonomy): domain Bacteria; kingdom Bacillati; phylum Actinomycetota; class Actinomycetes; order Micrococcales; family Intrasporangiaceae; genus Terrabacter; species Terrabacter sp. NPDC080008. The sequence goes on along the minus strand of NZ_JBFBLC010000005.1, from coordinate 198,198 downwards.
CACTCCCACTCGATGGTGCCCGGCGGCTTGCTCGTGACGTCGAGCACCACGCGGTTGACCTCTTCGACCTCGTTGGTGATGCGCGTCGAGATGGTGGCCAGCACGTCGTAGGGCACCCGGGCCCAGTCGGCCGTCATCGCGTCCTCGGAGGCGACCGGCCGCAGCACGACGGGGTGGCCGTACGTGCGGCCGTCGCCCTGGACACCCACCGACCGGACGTCGGCGAGCAGCACGACCGGGCACTGCCAGATGTCGCGGTCGAGACCGGCCTTCGTCAGCTCCTCACGGGCGATCGCGTCGGCCCGCCGGAGGATCGCGAGGCGCTCGGCGTCGACGGCCCCGATGATGCGGATGCCGAGGCCGGGGCCGGGGAACGGCTGGCGCCACACGATGACCTCGGGCACGCCGAGCTCGAGGCCCACCTGGCGCACCTCGTCCTTGAAGAGGGTGCGCAGCGGCTCGATGAGGGAGAACTGGAGGTCGTCGGGCAGGCCGCCGACGTTGTGGTGGCTCTTGATGTTGGCTGCGCCCTCACCGCCGCCGGACTCGACGACGTCGGGGTAGAGCGTGCCCTGGACGAGCCACTTGACGGGGTGCTCCTCGTCGCCGCGGTCGTGGACGACGTCGCGCGCCGCCTGCTCGAAGACGCGAATGAACTGCTCGCCGATGATCTTGCGCTTGGCCTCGGGGTCGGTGACGCCGGCGAGCGCCTCGAGGAACCGCTCTCGCGCGTCGACCACGACGAGGTCGACCCCTGTGGCCTCGACGAAGTCCTTCTCGACCTGTTCGGCCTCGCCCTCGCGGAGCAGGCCGTGGTCGACGAAGACACACGTCAGCTGGTCGCCGATCGCCTTCTGCACCAGGGCCGCCGCGACCGAGGAGTCGACCCCGCCGGAGAGGGCGCACAGCACACGGTCCTCGCCGACCTGCTCGCGGATCGTCGCCACGAGCTCCTCGACGACGTGCCCGGGCGTCCAGTCGGCGCTGATGCGCGCGCCCTTCCACAGGAAGTTCTCGAGCACCCGCTGGCCCTGCTCCGAGTGCAGCACCTCGGGGTGCCACTGCACGCCGTAGAGGCGGCGCTCGTCGTCCTCGAAGGCGGCCACCGGCGTACCGGCGGTCGTCGCGGTGACCCGGAAGCCCTCGGGCGCCTCGGTGACCGAGTCGCCGTGCGACATCCACACGACCTGGCTCGTCGGCTGCCCGGCGAAGAGCGTCGAGTCGACGTCACCGATGGACGCGCCGGTCTTGCCGTACTCGCGGGAGCCGGTGCGCGCGACGGTGCCGCCGAGCGCCTGGGCCATCGACTGGAAGCCGTAGCACATGCCGAAGACAGGGACACCGGCCGTAAGGAGCGCCGGGTCGAGGCGGGGGGCGCCGTCGTCGTAGACCGAGCTCGGGCCGCCGGAGAGGATGATCGCCGCCGGCTCCTTCGCGAGCAGGTCGGCGACCGGCATCGAGTGCGGCACGACCTCGCTGTAGATCTGCGCCTCGCGGACCCGCCGGGCGATCAGCTGGGCGTACTGCGCGCCGAAGTCGACGACGAGGACGGGGTGGCTCTGGAGGTCGTTCGGGTGCGCGTCGCTCACGGGCGCCAGCCTATCGGCCCTGGCCCGTGCCCCTGGTGCCGCTCTCCGCGCCTGCGTCGCCCGCGACGTAGGCCCGCGCGAGCACGCCCTCGATCTCGCGGGTGTTGCGGCGCTCGGCGATCCACGGCACGACGGGCACGAAGCCCGCGAGCAGGTTCTTGACGATGCGGACGGGCCCCCACGCGACCTTGAGGCCTAGGTTGGCGACCGACACGGCATACGCGAAGTAGATGAGCCCGTGGATCGGGCTCCAGTACTGCGTCAGCACGTTCGTCTGCTTGAAGCCGTACTTCATCACCATCTCGAGGATGAGGACGAAGAGCGCGAAGCCCGCCACGGTCGCGAGGACGCGGTAGGCGGACAGCGCCGAGCGGATCTGCTGCGGCTTGGCTAGGGTCTCGGGATACGTGCTCACGTCGGAACGCCTTTTCTCGGTGCAGCGACGGGCTCGCCCGCCGGCTGCTCTGCTCGGAACATCTTCCACCACATCCAGATCGCGAAGATCCCGAAGACCCACCACTGCACGGCGTATGCGGCGTTGCGCAGGTTGAGGGGCGCGTCGAGCTCGGGCGGTGGGACCCGGCTCAGGCCGTCCGCGGACAGCGGCGACCCGTCGGTCGGTCCGGCGGACTCCGCGGACGCCAGCACGACGACGTTGTAGAGGTCGCCCGGCCACTCGTTGACGAGGGCGGCCAGGTCGATCGAGCGCACCTGCGGAGCGGGCAGCGGGGGGCCGGACTTCGGCGACTCCCCCGGCCCCAGCGTCCCCGTCACGGTGACGACGCCCGCTGGCGGCTGCGGGACCGCGGACGGGGTGCCGTCGACGAAGCCGCGCAGCACCGGCACGGTGCCGCCCTGCGTCTCGAGCGGCGTGACGACCCACGAGCCGGCCCGCTCGCCAAGGCGACGGTCGACGACCAGCAGGGTGCGCGCGGCGGCATACGTCCCCGTGACGGTGACGGGACGGTTGGAGAACTCGCCCTCGAACGCGCTGTGCGGGCCGGTCACCTGCTGCAGCGGCGCGCGCTCTAGGTTCGAGGCGGCGGCCACGACCTCCTTGCGACCGGAGTCGCGGGCCACACCGAGCTGCCACAGGCCGAGCAGGATGCACGCGGCGACGACGACGAGCAGGGCGGCGAACATGCCGACCCAGCGAGGGGTGAGCAGCCGCCGGAACACCTCCTCAGGGTAGGTCACCGGCGCCGCACGGCCCGAACCGGCCGTCCGGGGTCGGCGCCGATGCGTGGCAGGATGCTGGGCCATGTCCGCCACGTCGTCCCGACCCACACGCCGTATGCCGTCCCGCGCGCTCGTGCTCGTCGCGGCCGTCGGCGCCGTCGCCCTCCTCGCCTCCTGCGGGTCGACCGACCAGCCCTCGACGCGGCCGACCGTCACGGTCACCGTCGACCCGCCGACCGGGGCGAGCGGGACGGGTGCGGGCTCGCCGAGCGCGATCCCGACGGCGACCGCGACCTCGGCGGACCTGCCGACCGCGATGGCGGCCGGCGCGCAGCGCGGCGCGCCGAAGTCGTTCGAGGAGGCCAAGGCCCGGATCGACAAGGCCAAGCCGGACGCCACGGTGACGACCCGCTTCGTCAGCCCCACCGGCAACATCGTCTGCCAGCGCAGCACCGACTCGACCGCGGCGGCCTGCGAGGTGGCCAAGGGGCGGGTCAGCCCGCCCCTGCCGACGGTCTGCCCGGCGCAGGGACCCAAGGACATCGGCCGGGTCGAGCTGCGCCAGGACGGCGCCTACCCGGTCTGCAACCGTGACAGCATCCGCAAGGGCGGCGAGCCGACGCTGCCCTACGGCTCGCGCACGCAGCCCTCCGGGACCACGGCCTGCATCAGCGAGGAGTACGGCGTCACCTGCATCGACACCGCCACCGCGCACGGCTTCTTCCTGGCCAAGGACACCTTCGTGACGTTCTGAGCGGTTGCCGAGGGAGGTCCACCCGCTGGTCCCCGATCCGGAGGCAGGCTCCCGCGCGCGTAGGATCGTGGCCACGACCTGAACCGACGTGACCGAGCCTTGACCCACCCGACGACCGAAGGGCCGCCGTGGCGCAACTGCTGCTCCTGCACCTGATCGCCGCCGCGTCCGCGCCGTGGCTCGCCAAGACGCTGCACAGCAGGGCCTTCCTCGTCCTCGCGCTGGTGCCCGCGGTCTCGTTCGGCTGGCTCGTGTCGGTCGCGTGGGACGTCCGGGCGGGCAACCTCCCGACCCAGCGGATCACATGGGTGCCGGGCCTCGGGCTCGACCTCGACTTCCGGCTCACCACCCTGTCGTGGGTGCTGGGCCTGCTCGTGACCGGCGTCGGCGCCCTCGTGCTGCTCTACTGCCGGTGGTACTTCAGCGACCGCGACCCGACGCTGTGGCGCTTCAGCTCCGTGTTCATCGCGTTCGCCGGCGCGATGCTCGGCCTCGTCCTGACCGACAACCTGCTCGTGCTCTACGTCTTCTGGGAGCTGACGACGGTCTTCTCCTACCTGCTGATCGGGCACAACCCGGCCAGCTCGACGAACCGGCGCGCAGCCATGCAGGCGCTGCTCGTCACCACGCTGGGCGGCCTCGCGATGCTCATCGGCATCATCGCCCTCGGCGTGCACCACACCTACTCGATCGCGGTGCTCCTCGCCCACCCGCCGCCGCTGGACGCACTGACGACCGCCTCGGTGGTGCTGCTCCTCGTCGGGGCCCTGTCGAAGTCGGCGCTCGTGCCGTTCCACTTCTGGCTGCCGGGGGCGATGGCCGCCCCGACCCCCGTCAGCGCCTACCTGCACGCGGCCGCGATGGTCAAGGCCGGCATCTACCTCGTGGCGCTGCTCGCGCCCGTCTTCGCCGGAGCCCCCGCGTGGCACGCCCTGACGGTGGGCCTCGGCCTCTTCACGATGCTCGTCGGTGGCTGGCGGGCGCTGCGCCAGCACGACATCAAGCTCCTGCTCGCCTACGGCACCGTCAGCCAGCTCGGTTTCATCGTGTCGATCGCCGGACTCGGCACCAAGGCCTCGGCACTGGCCGCGCTCGCGCTCGTCATCGCGCACGCCCTCTTCAAGTCGACGCTCTTCCTCACGGTGGGCGTCGTCGACAAGTGCACCGGCACCCGGGACCTGCGCGAGCTCTCCGGCGTGGGCCGGCAGCTGCTCCCGGTCGCGGTGCCGGCCACCCTCGCCGGGCTGTCGATGGCCGGCATCGTCCCGCTCGCCGGGTTCGTGTCCAAGGAGAGCGCGCTCGAGGCGCTGTGGCAGGACGTGCAGACCTCCGTCCCGCTGCCCGCGCCATGGAGCTGGCTGGCGGTCACGGGCGTCGTCGCCGGCTCCGCGCTCACCGTCGCCTACACCGCCCGCTTCCTCTGGGGCGCCTTCGCGACCAAGCCCGGCGTGCCGCCGACGCCCGTCAGGGCGGCCCACCCCGGCTTCGTGCTCTCACCGCTGCTGCTCGGCGTCGCCGGGCTGGCGCTCGGGCTGCTGGCGCCCCTCGAGTCCCCCTGGCTGCTGCCGTATGCCGCCCAGTTCAGTGTCGGGGCCGAGCCGGAGTCGCTCGCCCTCTGGCACGGCGTCACGGTGCCGCTCCTGCTCTCGCTCGTGTCCGTGGCGCTCGGACTGGGGCTCTTCGTCCAGCGCACCGTGGTCGCTCGCGTGCAGGCCGGGGTGCCGCCGCTCGTCGACGGCGAGCGCGGCTTCGCCCGGGCGCTGCGCTGGGTCGACCGGGGCGCGGTCGAGATGACCGCCGTGACCCAGCGGGGGTCGCTGCCGATCTACCTCGCCGGCATCCTGCTCGTCTTCGTCGCGCTGCCCGGGCTCGCTGCGCTCACCCGCGGCACCTTCCCGTCGGTTCGCCTGTGGGACAACCCCGGCCAGGCAGTGGTCGGCCTCGTCGTCGTGGCCGCGGCCGTGCTCGTCCTCGTGACGCGCCGCCGCCTCACCGCCGTCATGCTCGTGGGCGCGACCGGCTACGGCGTGTCGCTCCTCTTCATCCTGCACGGCGCCCCGGACCTGGCGATCACCCAGATGCTGGTGGAGACCGTCTCGCTCGTGGTGTTCGTGCTGGCGCTGCGACGGCTGCCCACCAAGTTCACCCGGCACCCGCACTCGCCGTCGCGCACCTGGCGCATCGCGCTCGGAGCAGCCGTCGGGGTGTCCGTCGGCGCCATCGCCCTCGTCGCGTCCGGCGGTCGGCGCACCGAGCCCGTCTCGGGCGGGTTCCCCGAGGAGGCGTACGCGTTCGGCCACGGCAAGAACATCGTCAACGTCACGCTCGTCGACATCCGCGCATGGGACACGCTCGGCGAGGTGTCGGTGCTGGTCGCGGCCGCGACCGGCATCGCCAGCCTCATCTTCGTGCGCACCCGCAACACCCGCCTCTCGCGCGCGACCGCCAAGGAGCTCCCCGCGACCGACCCGGTGCGAGGCACCTGGCTGCACGGCGGCCGAACCCTGCGCACCGAGAAGCGGTCGGTGATCTTCGAGGTCGTGACGCGGCTCGTCTTCCACGTGATGCTGGCGGCCTCGCTCTTCCTGCTCTTCGCCGGCCACAACCAGCCGGGCGGTGGCTTCGCGGGCGGGCTCGTCGCGGGACTTGCGCTCGTCGTGCGTTACCTGGCCGGGGGCCGCTACGAGCTCGACGAGGCGGCGCCCTTCGACGCCGGCCTGCTGGTCGGGCTGGGCCTGCTCGTCGTCGTCGGCTCGGCGCTGGCGCCGCTGGCGTTCGGCGGCACCGTCCTCGAGACGACCGCCGTCGACTTCACGCTGCCGCCGTGGGGCGAGGTGCACCTGGTGACCTCGCTCCTCTTCGACGTCGGCGTCTACCTCATCGTCGTCGGGATGATGCTCGACATCGTGCGCAGCCTCGGCACCGGCATCGACCGCCAGATCGCCAGCGAGGACGCGGACGAAGAGGACGAGGCGGACGGAGAGGAGAGGGCTGACGCAGAGGTGGTGTCGCCGTGACCACGCTCGCCCCGGCCCTCATCGAGGCCTCGCTGCAGCCGAACCTCACCCTCGTGCTCGTCACCGTCGCCCTCGTGACGACGGGCACGGCCCTGGCGCTCGACCGCAGCCTCGTGCGCGTCCTGCTCGGGATGGTCCTCATCGGCAACGGCGTGGCCGTGCTCTACCTCGTCATCAGCGGCCGGGCCGGGCGGGCGCCGTTCGTCGGTGATGACCCCGCGGCGATCAGCGACCCGCTGCCGCAGGCGATGGTGCTGACGGCGATCGTCATCTCGCTCGCCACCATCGGCTTCCTGCTCGCGCTGTCCTACCGGCTGTGGCAGATCTCGGGCACCGACGACGTGCCCGACGACACCGAGGACGCGCACATCCAGCGCCTCGCCCTCGAGGACCAGACCTCCTCCACCTACGACCCGTCCGACACCCCCACGACGACGTCCGACGAGCTCGCCGACGAGGACCGGAGCCCCACCCCGTGATCGACCTGCCGACCGGAATCCACGTGCCCGACCTCGTCCCGCTGCCCGTGCTGCTGCCCCTGCTCGGGGCCGCGCTGACCCTCGCCTTCCGCCGGTCGCCGCGGCTGCAGCGGGGCGTCAGCATCGCGGTGCTGGCCGCCGTGGTCGCGGTCGCCGCCCTGCTCGTCTGGCAGACCGACGCGCACGGACCCCAGGTCCTGTGGCTCGGCGGGTGGCAGGAGCCCCTCGGCATCTCGCTCGTGGCCGACCGCCTCAGCGCCCTCATGCTGCTCGTGTCGGGCATCGTCACCCTGCTTGTGCTCGTCTTCGCCATCGGACAGGGCCAGGCCGAGAGCGAGGAGGAGGGCGAGAGCGAGACGCCGCTGACGATCTTCCACCCGACCTACCTCGTGCTCGCCGCCGGAGTGGCCAACGCCTTCCTCGCCGGCGACCTCTTCAACCTGTTCGTCGGGTTCGAGATCCTGCTCTTCAGCTCCTACGTCCTCATCACCCTCGGCGGCTCGGCCGCCCGCATCCACGCGGGCACCACCTACGTCGTCGTCAGCCTCCTGAGCTCCGCGCTCTTCCTTGTCGGCATCGCGGCCGTCTACGCCGCCACGGGCACCGTCAACCTCGCGCAGCTCGCGATCCGCATCGGGCACCTCTCCCCCGCCGTCGCGCTCGTGCTCCAGCTCTGCCTGCTCACCGCCTTCGGCATCAAGGCGGCGATCTTCCCGATGTCGGCGTGGCTGCCCGACAGCTACCCCACCGCCCCGGCGCCGGTCACGGCCGTCTTCGCCGGCCTGCTGACCAAGGTCGGTGTTTACGCGATCATCCGCGTGCAGACGCTGCTCTTCCCGGACTCGCCGCTGCAGGGGCTGCTCATGTGGGCAGCGCTGCTGACGATGGTGGTCGGCATCCTGGGCGCCGTGTCGCAGTCCGGGCTCAAGCGGATCCTGTCCTTCACCCTGGTCAGCCACATCGGCTACATGGTCTTCGGCATCGCCCTGGCCACGGAGGCCGGCACAGCCGGCGCGATCTTCTACGTCGCCCACCACATCACGATCCAGACGGCGCTCTTCCTCATCACCGGCCTCGTCGAACGGCTCGCCGGCACGACCTCCCTGGACCGCCTCGGGGGCCTCGCGGCCGCCTCGCCGGTGCTCGCGACGCTCTTCTTCGTCTCGGCGATGAACCTCTCGGGCATCCCGCCGCTGTCCGGGTTCCTCGCGAAGGTGGGCCTGCTCGACGCCGGTATCGCCGTCGGCACGCCGCTCGCCTGGCTGCTCGTCGTGGGCGGCATCGTGACGAGCCTGCTCACGCTCTACGCCCTCGCCAAGGTGTGGAGCCAGGCCTTCTGGCGCACCCTCGCCGACGCCCCGGCAGCGCCGCGTCCGACCCCGGCAGGCGACGCCGGCGACGCCAGCCCCGACGCTGCCGAAGGCGGTGTCGCGGTCCTCGTCCAGGCGCCGCCGCGGACCCTGCCCCGCACGATGCTGGGCGCCACCGCGGCGATGACCGCCGTCGGGCTGCTCATCACCGTCGTGGCCGGCCCCCTCTACGCCTACACGCAGCGAGCCGCGGCCGACCTCGCCAGCCGGCAGCCCTACGTCACGAGCGTCCTGCCCCCGGAGGTGCGCCGATGAGCGGCGCAGCCACACCCGGCCCCGAGACGTCCACGGCCCCGGCTGCGGCTCCGCGCCGTCCCCCGCGGCGTCGGCGCGAGTTCCAGCCGCGCGCGGTCGCGACCATCGCCCTGGCCTGGATTCTGCTGTGGGACCGCCTCAGCTGGGGCAACGTCGTCAACGGCATCCTCGTCGGGCTGCTCGTCACGTATGCGTTCCCCCTGCCCTCCATCGAGTTCCAGGGCCGGCTGCGGCCGCACCGGGTTGCCCTGCTCATCGGCCGATTCCTGGTCGACCTCGTGCAGTCCTCCTGGCAGGTCATGCGGCTGGCCTTCGGGCGCCGCAGTCCGCGCAACGCCGTCATCGAGGTGCAGCTGCGCTCGCGGTCCGACCTCTACCTGACACTCACGGCCGAGCTCATCGCCCTCGTGCCCGGCTCGGTCGTCGTCGAGGCGAGGCGGTCGACCTCCGTGCTCTACCTGCACCTGCTCGACGTCGAGCGGGAGGGGCGCATCGAGGCCCAGCGCGCCAATGCTCTGGCCGTCGAACGGCGCGTCGTGCGGGCCCTCGGCTCGCGCGAGGAGATCGCCGCCCTCGAGGCCGGAGCGCCGTGGCCGACGCCCCGAGCAACCGGCACCGAGCCCACCGGGTCCACCGAGCCCACCGACGCCCCGGAGTCCGAGGCAGCCAACGAGGAGGAGAAGCCATGACCGTCGTCATCGGCGCCGCGCTCGCGATGCTGGGCGCCGCAGCCGCCCTCGTGGTCGTGCGCCTGTTCAAGGGCCCGAGCAACCTCGACCGCATCATCGCCGCCGAGATCCTGCTCGTCGTCGTCATCGCCGGTGTCGCGATCGAGTCGGCGCGCACGCGCACCACGACCTACCTGCCGCTGCTGATGATCCTCGGCCTCGTCGGGTTCGTCGGCGGCGTGGCCGTCACCCGCTTCCTGTCGCGTGACTCCGACGAGCCCGCCGCGGTGGTGCGCGAAGCCACCGACGGGCACACCGAGGGGCGGGAGCACCCATGACCTGGTGGTCGCTGCTCGACGGCGCCGGCGCCGCCTGCCTGCTGCTCGGGGCGCTCCTCTGCCTCGCCGGGGCCGTGGGTCTCGTCCGCTTCACCGACACGCTCTCGCGGCTGCACGCCGCCACCAAGCCGCAGACCCTCGGCCTGATCCTCATCCTCACCGGCCTCGCGCTGACCCTGCGCACCTGGGCCGCGGTCACGACCCTCGTCCTGCTCGCTGCCACCCAGTTCTTCACCTCCCCCGTGTCGGCCCACCTCGTCGGCCGCGCGGCCTACCGCAACCGGCGAGTCGACACCGACACCCTCGAGGTCGACGAGCTGTCGCAGGCCCTCGCGCGCGCCCGATCCGATGAGGACACCGAGCCGAAAACCAGGTGAGGCTGCGCCGAGCCCGGACGTAAGGTGCAGCAAGTGATCACGCTGCCCCACGCCGACCCAGGCACCCCCGACCTGACGAGCCCGACGGCATACCTGCGGTGGGTCGGCAAGGGCCAGTGGCGCACCCTGGTGGTGGCGATCGCGTTCGGCGTCGTGTGGCTCGTGAGCCAGGCGCTCTTCCCCGCCGCGATGGGCAAGGCGATCGACGAGGGCGTCATCGGCGGCGACTTCGGCTCCCTGCTCCGGTGGTGCCTCATCCTCATCGGGCTCGTCGTGCTGAGCGCGGCCTCCGGGGCGATGCGCCACAAGTACGCGGTCATCAACTGGATGCAGGGCGCGTTCCGTTCCGCCCAGCTCATCGGTCACAAGGCCGCCGAAACCGGCGAGGCCCTGACGCGTGCGGTGCCCACCGGCGACGTCGTGGCGACGGTCAGCTCCGACGCGATGCGCATCGGCGGCCTCTACGACGTCGCGGCACGGTTCGCCGGGGCGGTCGTGTCCTACGTCGTCGTCGCGCTCATCCTGCTCGGCGCCTCGACACCCCTCGGTCTCGTCGTCCTCATCGGCGTCCCGGTGCTCGTCGGGTGCCTCACCTTCATCGTGCGCCCGCTGCAGCAACGCCAGCTCGCCCAGCGCGAGGAGTCGGGCAAACTCATCGGCCTCGGCGCCGACACCGTCGCGGGCCTGCGCGTGCTGCGCGGCATCGGCGGCGAGCAGACCTTCCTCCGCAGGTATGCCGTCCAGTCCCAGTCCGTGCGCCGCGTCGGTAACACCGTGGCGGGCTACCAGGCCGCCCTCGACGCCGCCCAGGTGCTGCTGCCCGGCATCTTCGTGCTCATCGTGGTGTGGCTGGGCGCGCGGTTCGCGATCGAGGGCGAGATCACGGCGGGGCAGCTCGTCGCGTTCTACGGCTACACCGCCTTCCTCGTCATCCCGCTGCGCACCGCCACCGAGATGGTCGACCGCGCGACCCGCGCGCACATCGGCGCGGGCAAGCTGACGCGCATCCTGCGGGTCCGCCCCGACCAGTCGGAGACGGCCGAGCCGCACCCGCTCCCCCAGGGCCCGGCCCGGCTGCACGACCCCGACAGTGGGAGCACCGTGGAGCCCGGGCGCTTCACCGTCGTCGTCTCGGCGCGACCGGAGGAGTCGGCCGCCCTGGCCGACCGCCTGGGCCGATTCGGCCCCGGCGAGACGGACGTGCGCCTCGACGGGACCCGGCTGGCCGACGCCGCCCTGTCGGAGGTCCGGGCCCGCATCGTCGTGAGCGAGAGCGACCCGCGCCTGTTCACCGGCACGCTCCGCGAGGAGCTGGACCCGTGGGGCGAGCACGACGACGGCGAGATTCTCGAGGCCCTCGCCGTGGCGAGCGGCGACGACGTGCTCGAGGCGCTCCCCGGCGGCCTCGACAACGAGGTCGAGGAGCGCGGCCGGGCCTTCTCCGGCGGCCAGCGCCAGCGGCTCGCCCTGACCCGCGCCCTGCTCACCGGCGCCGACACCCTCGTGCTCGTCGAGCCCACCAGCGCCGTCGACGCCCACACCGAGTCGCGCATCGCCGGCCGCCTGACCGCCGCCCGCGCCGGGCGCACGACCGTCGTGATGTCGGCCAGCCCGCTGCTGCTCGACCGGGCCGACCACGTCGTGTTCCTGCGCGGGGGCCGGCTCGCTGCCGAGGGCACGCACGCCGCGCTGATGGCCGGCGTGCCCGACTACCGACGCACCGTCGTCCGAGGAGAGGAGGACTGATGACCCAGGCACCTGCCGTTCCGGGGCGCTCGCTCCCGGTGGCCGACATGGACTCGGTCCGGGCGCACACTCGCGGCCTCGCCCGCCGGCACCGTCGCAGCATCCTCGGCGTCGTGGGGCTGCACGCCGTGGCCGCCGTCGCCGCGCTCGTCGCGCCGCGCGTCATCGGCCTGCTCGTCGACGAGATCAGCCACGGCCGGTCGCTCGCTGTCGTCAACCGGCTCGCCCTGTGGATCGCGGCCGCGGTGGTCGTGCAGACGGTGGCCACCTGGTTCGCACGCCAGGCCTCGTTCGTCCTCGGCGAGACGATCTTCGCGGAGCTGCGCGAGCAGTTCATGGAACGCGTCGTCGAGCTGCCCCTGTCGACCGTCGAGCGTGCCGGGACCGGCGACCTCGTCTCGCGCACGACCAACGACGTCGAGGCGCTCTCGCGCGTCATCCGCTTCGGCATCCCGGCGATCTTCGTCGGCTCGGTCACGACGGCCATCACGCTCGTCGCCGCGTTCGTCACCGGCTGGCTCGTCGCGCTCGGCGTCCTCGTCGGCGTGCCGATCCTCGTGCTGTCGACGCGCCGCTACCTGCGGCACGCCCCGGAGGGCTACCTGCGCGAGCGCGCGACCTATGCCGTGCTCAACGGGGTCGTCACCGAGTCCGCCGACGGCGGTCGCACCATCGACGCGCTGGGGCTGCGCAGCCGTCGCCGCCGGCGCATGGACGACGCCCTGCGCGACTGCTACGACGCCGAGCGCTACACCCTCGGCCTGCGGCTGCGGTGGTTCCCCTCGGTCGAGTTCGCCTTCTTCGCGCCCGTCGCGGTCACCCTGCTGTGGGGCGGCTTCCTCATCTCCCAGGACCTCGCCACGGCCGGCACCGTCACGGCCGTCGCCCTCTACGTGCAGCAGATGGCCGGCCCCCTGGACGAGCTGATCTCATGGCTCGACGAGATCCAGATCGGCGCGACCTCGCTCGCCCGCGTCATCGGCATCGCCGACGTGCCCGCCGACCGGGCGGCGACGGGCGAGCAGCCGCGGGACGACCGCCTCGACGTCCGCGACGTCCACTACTCCTACCGGGCGGGCCGGGACGTGCTGCGCGGCGTGTCGCTCGACCTGCAGCCCGGCGAGCGCCTCGCGATCGTCGGCCCCTCCGGCGCCGGCAAGTCGACGCTCGGGCGGCTCATGGCCGGCATCGACGGCCCGCGCGAGGGCCGAGTCGAGGTCGGTGGCGTGCGGCTGGTGGACCTCGAGCTGGCCCAGCTGCGCGGGCAGGTGGCGCTCGTGACGCAGGAGCACCACGTCTTCGTCGGCTCGCTCGAGGACAACCTGCTGCTGGCCCGCCCGGACGCCTCCCGCGATGACCTGCTCGAGGCCCTGGCCGCTGTGGACGCCCGGGACTGGGCCGAGCGGCTGCCCGAGGGTCTCGCGACCCTCGTCGGCTCCGGCGGCCACCGGCTCAGCGAGCCGCAGGCGCAGCAGCTCGCCCTCGCCCGTCTGGTCCTGGCGCACCCGCACACCCTCGTGCTCGACGAGGCCACCTCGCTGCTCGACCCGCGCGCCGCGCGGCACCTCGAGCGCTCGCTGGCCGCCGTCGTCGAGGGCCGCACCGTCGTCGCCATCGCGCACCGGCTCATGACCGCGCACGACGCCGACCGGGTCTGCGTCGTCGAGGACGGCCGGATCAGCGAGATCGGCTCGCACGAGGAGCTGCTCCGCGCCGACGGTGCGTATGCCGCCCTCTGGCGTTCGTGGCGCGACGAGCCCCAGCCTGCCCGGTGATGTCGTCGAGGACGCCGCAGGACGTTGTCATCAACCCTCACGGCTGCCGCGAAACTTCTTTCCGAGATATCCGCCCGGGCCGTAACCCTGCCTGCGCTGCCTCGTTTCCAGCGCGGTGCCGGGCTTCTTCTCGACCGGTTGTGGCTCGCACCGCCGGGTGGGGCCGTCTCTGAGGGGTGACGGCCTCACCCTCGTCCGTCTCCCGCGAGTCCGCGCACCCCTGGCGCCCGGCCGGCCCGCGACGGTCCGCACCCGGCGGGTCAGGCGTCGACGAGGCGGTAGGCCTCGCCCTGCGCCGGGCGGGGGTCAGCCTCGCCGCGGGCCGGCCACAACGAGACGGCGCGCTCGGCCTGGGCGGTGATCGTCAGGCTGGGATTCACCCCGAGGTTGGCGGACACGGCGGACCCGTCGAGCACATGCAGCCCCGGGTAGTTCCAGACCCGGTGGTACGGGTCGATCACCCCGGTCTCGGGCGAGTCCGAGATGACCGCCCCGCCGAGGAAGTGCGCCGTCATCGGGATGTCGAGGACCTCACCGATCGAGGAGCCGGGCCAGGCCCGCTCGCCCGTCGTGTCCTCGAGCCGCTTCGCCATGGCTCTGACCGCGGTGTTGCCCTCGGGGATGTACGTCGGGTTGGGCTCACCGTGGCCCTGGCTGGAGGTCAGCCTCCAGCCGAGCAGACCGCGCCGGCGCCGCACCGTGATCGAGTTGTCGCGCGTCTGCATGACGAGCGCGATGACGGTGCGCTCGCTCCAGCGCCGGGTCGACAGCGACCGGGCGAAGACCCACGGGTGCCGCGCCGCTCCGCCGACGAACCGCGCCCACCGGGGTACGCGTCCCCCGCCGTCGACCTGCATCACCGCCAGCGCTCCCATGAGGTTCGAGCCCTTGCCGTAGCGGCAGTTCTCGACGTGGGTCGTGTCGTCGACGTGGAAGCTCGAGGTGATCGCCACGCCGCGGGTCAGGTCGACATCCTTCGGCACCCGCGCGGTCATGGCCCCGCCGAGCGCCTCGGAGTTGGTCCGGGTCAGCTCCCCCAGCCGGTCGGACAGCCGCGGCAGCCCCCGGCCCACGGGCTCGGCCTTCATGGCCTGCAGCAGCTGCGCCGTGCCCCAGGCCCCGGCCGCGACCACCACCTGTGCCGCCGTGACGGTGCGCTCCCCCGCCCGGCCACCCCGACGGGCCCACGACCCGCTGCGGACGGTCGTGACGGCATACCCCTGCTCCGGCGCAGCCGGATCGAGCGGACGGATGCGCGTGACGGTCCGCAGCGGCTCGATGACGACGCCACGCCGCTCGGCGAGCGCGAGGTAGTTCTTGACGAGGGTGTTCTTCGCGCCGACCCGGCAGCCGACCATGCAGTTGCCGCACTCGGTGCAGCCGGTACGGTCGGGGCCCTCGCCGCCGAAGTAGGGGTCGGGCACGCGCTTGCCGGGCTCGCCGAAGAAGACGCCGACGGGGGTCTTCCTGAAGGTGGCGCCCACCCCGAGGTCGGCGGCGGTGTCGCGCATCAGCTGCTCGACCGGACCCTCGCACGGGTTGAGCCGCACCCCGAGCATCCGCTGGGCCGTGGCGTAGTGCGGCGCGAGCTCGGCCTCCCAGTCGGTGATGTGCGCCCACTGCGGGTCCCGGAAGAACGGGGCCGGCGGCACGTAGAGGGTGTTGGCGTAGTTCAGGGACCCACCGCCGACGCCCGCCCCGGCGAGCACCAGGCAGTCGGGCAGCCGGTGGATGCGCTGGACGCCGAAGAGCCCGAGCTTCGGCGCCCAGAGGTAGCGGCGCACGTCCCAGCTGGTCCGGGCGAAGTCGTCGTCCTCGAAGCGGCGCCCCGCCTCGTAGACGTGGACGCGGTAGCCCTTCTCGGCGAGGCGCAGCGCAGCCACGGACCCGCCGAAGCCGGACCCGATGACGACGACGTCGTGGTCGAACTCCATGCGCTCACCCTAGGGAGCGGACGCGGTGCAGGCTACCGGGAGTAACCCACACCACAGAGCGCGTGCGGGCGCGGCCCCTCAGTTGCCGAGGTAGGGAGAGACGACGACCTCGACCCGCTGGAACTCCTTGACGTCGGAGTAGCCGGTGGTCGCCATCGCCCGGCGCAGGGCGCCGATGACGTTGGTCGTGCCGTCGGCGTGCCGGCCCGGCCCGAAGAGGATCTCCTCGATGGAGGCCTGGGCGCCGATGGCGATCCGCTCACCGCGCGGGAGCTCGGCGTGGTGGGCCTCGGGGCCCCAGTGGTAGCCGCCGCCGGGGGCGTCGGTCGCGCGGGCCAGGGCCGCACCGAGCATGACCGCGTCGGCGCCGCAGGCGACGGCCTTGACGATGTCGCCGGACGTGCCGACGCCGCCGTCGGCGATGACGTGCACGTAGCGGCCGCCGGACTCGTCGAGGTAGTCACGTCGCGCTGCCGCGACGTCGGCGACGGCCGAGGCCATCGGGGCGTGAATGCCCAGGGCCGTACGCGTCGTGTGGGCCGCGCCGCCGCCGAAGCCGACGAGGACGCCCGCCGCGCCGGTGCGCATCAGGTGCAGGGCCGCGGTGTAGGTCGCCGCGCCACCGACGATGACCGGCACGTCGAGCTCGTAGATGAAGCGCTTGAGGTTGAGCGGCTCGGCGCGGCCCGAGACGTGCTCGGCCGAGACGGTGGTGCCGCGGATGACGAAGAGGTCGACGCCGGCCTCGACGACGGTCTTCCAGTGCTGCTGGGTGCGCTGCGGCGACAGGGCTCCGGCCACCGTGACCCCAGCCTCGCGCAGCTGGCGCAGGCGCTCGGTGATGAGCTCGGGCTTGATCGGCTCGGCGTAGATCTGCTGCATCCGCTCCGTGGCGGCGCCCGGCTCGATCTCGGCGATCTCACGCAGCTGGGCGGTCGGGTCCTCGTAACGGGTCCACAGGCCCTCGAGGTCGAGCACCGGCAGCGCGCCGAGCTTGCCCAGGGTAATGGCGGTCTCGGGCGAGACAACCGAGTCCATCGGGGCGGCCATGACCGGGATGTCGAAGTGGTACGCGTCGATCTGCCAGGAGACCGAGACCTCCTCGGGATCGCGCGTGCGCCGCGAGGGCACGACGGCGATGTCGTCGAAGGAGTAGGCGCGCCGTCCGCGCTTGCCACGGCCAATCTCGATCTCGGTCACCGGCCCAGCCTATCGACCCGGCGACACGCGGACGTATGCCGTCCCGCGGGCCTCGCGGGACGGCATACGTTCTCGGGTGGCGTGGCTCGTGGGCCTCAGCCGACGGTGTAGTTGGGGGCCTCGACGATGCCCTGGATGTCGTGCGGGTGGCTCTCCTTGAGGGAGGCCGAGGTAATGCGCACGAACTGGCCCTTGTCCTGCAGCTCCGGGATGGAACGGGCGCCGACGTAGAACATCGACTGGCGCAGGCCGCCGAGCATCTGGTGGGCGACGGCCGACAGCGGCCCGCGGTAGGCCACCCGGCCCTCGATGCCCTCCGGCACGATCATGTCGTCGGACTCGACCTCGGCCTGGAAGTAGCGGTCCTTGGAGTACGACTTCTTGCCGCGGCTGCTCATCGCCCCGAGCGAGCCCATGCCGCGGTAGCTCTTGAACTGCTTGCCGGCGACGAAGATGAGGTCGCCCGGGCTCTCCTCGCAGCCGGCGAGCAGTGAG
Organism: Terrabacter sp. NPDC080008; assembly: GCF_040702505.1. Classification (NCBI taxonomy): domain Bacteria; kingdom Bacillati; phylum Actinomycetota; class Actinomycetes; order Micrococcales; family Intrasporangiaceae; genus Terrabacter; species Terrabacter sp. NPDC080008. The sequence goes on along the minus strand of NZ_JBFBLC010000005.1, from coordinate 181,022 downwards.
CCGACCATGACGGAATCGGCGCCGGCGACGATGGCCTTGGCGATGTCGCCGGAGTACTGCAGGCCACCGTCGGCGATGACCGGCACCCCGGCCGGCTTGCAGGCCTGCGCGGCCGCGTGCACGGCCGTGATCTGCGGCGCCCCGACGCCCGTGACGATGCGCGTCGTGCAGATGGAGCCGGGACCGACCCCGACCTTGACGGCGTCGGCGCCGGCGTCCACGAAGGCCTGAGCGCCCTCGCGGGTGGCGACGTTGCCGCCGATGACCTGCACGTGCCGGGTCGCCGGGTCGTTCTTGAGCCGCTGGACCATCTCGATGAGCAGGCGCACGTGGCCGTGGGCCGTGTCGGCGACGAGGACGTCGACGCCGGCCTCGATGAGGGTGGTGGCCCGCTCCCAGGAGTCGCCGAAGTAGCCGATGGCCGCGCCCACCATGAGGCGGCCGTCGGCGTCGTTGCTCGCATCGGGGAACTGCTCGCCCTTGACGAAGTCCTTGACCGTGATGAGGCCGGCCAGGTGGCCCTCGGCGTCGACGATCGGCAGGCGCTCGCGCTTGTGCTGGCGCAGCAGGGCCGCGGCGTCATCGCGGCTGATGCCGACGGGGCCGGTGATGAGCGGCATCGGCGTCATGACGTCGCGGACGAGGGTGGTCGCCCACTCCGCCACCGGGGTGAACCGCAGGTCGCGGTTGGTCACCATGCCGATGAGCTTCTTGTCGTCGCCGATGACCGGGAGGCCCGAGACGCGGTACTCACCGCAGATGGCGTCGAGCTCCTCGAGGGTGCGGTCGGGGCCGATGGTGATCGGGTTGGAGATCATCCCGGTCTGGGTCCGCTTGACGAGGTCGACCTGGTAGGCCTGGTCCTGGATCGAGAGGTTGCGGTGCAGCACGCCGAGGCCGCCCTGGCGGGCCATCGCGATCGCCATGCGGGCCTCGGTGACGGTGTCCATGGCCGCGGAGATGAGCGGAGAGCGGATCGACAGCTCGCGCGTCAGGCGCGTGGTGGTGTCGATGTCGCTCGGGGCGAGGTCGCTGTAGCCAGGCAGGAGCAGCACGTCGTCGTAGGTCAGGCCCATCTGGGCGAAAGCAGCGGGCACGTCAGACGATCCGAGGCTCATTGCGCGATTCTACGGGCTCGCGGGAGTGCCTCCGAAACGGCCCGGAGCGGCCGGGGCCGCTCGGGTGAGCTGCTCGGACGGCCTGGTCTGGGCAGCTGCTCGGCTCAGCCGTGCGTCGGCGCCGACGAGGCAGCCGCACCGGCCGTCTTCACCGGTCACCGGCCGTCTTCACCGGCTGGGTGGGCTTGATCGGCTTGGTCGGCTTCGAGGGCGTGGCTGGGGTCGCCGGAGTGGCCGGGGTGGCCGGAGCCGCGGGAACGGCTGCCGTGGCGGGCTGGGCCGGAGTGGCGGGAGTCGCCGGCTGGCCAGGCTTCGGCGCGGCCTGTGGCGCGACGAGCGAGGGCCGGCCCGGCGTGCTCGCCGCACTCGAGCCCGTCGTGTGCCCGGCCGAGCTGGCGTTGGCGGTCTTGGGGCCCTTGCCGCTCGTGGCGCCCGAGCCGCCCTTCGTGCCCGTGGGACCTTTCGTGCCGGTGGCACCCGTGCTTCCACCGGTGTGCTGGCCACCGGTTGCAGGCGCCTCGGGAGTGGCCCCGCCAGGCGTCCCGCTGGATGGCGCGGCGGGCAGTCCGGAGCCGTGACCCTGCCCACCGATGCCGTGGGCCTCACCGGCCTGCGCTTGACCCGACTGCGCCTCGCCCGAGTGCGCCTGGCCCGCCCCTGCTTCGCCGGACAGCGAGTGCCCGGAATCGCCGGCCCCGGCGACGTCGCCGCCCTCGCCGGCCTGGTCACCGCCGGACGGGTCCACCGCGCCGTCGAACAGCCCGTCGGCGGGAGCGGTGCCTCGCAGGATCCGCAGAGCGGTCGTCTCTGCCGCCACGGCGTCGTCGATGGCTGCGGGGCCGCCCGGGTCGGCGGCCGGGACAAGGGCGAACGTGCCGTCGGCACGACGGGCCAGGACGAGGCCCTTGGCTGCGGTGCTCGCGGTGGTGTGCGGCAGGCCCAGCCGGGAGAGCAGCGCGCTCGGGGCGTCGCTGTGGGCCGCGGCGTCCATCTCCTTGACGATGCGGGCCCGTTCGGCCTTGTCGTTAGCGTGCTGCGGCAGCGTGACGGCAGCGGCCACACCCGCGCCGGAGGTCGCGACCACGAGAGCGGCGAAGGGTCCGAGGTAGCGGTGCCTGCGCGAGGTCCGGCGCCTGCCGCGGGCGGCGGCCAGCGGCGCGTCGGCGTGCTCGGCGACGGCAGCGAGCAGCGCCGCGACCGGCTCGGGACCGGCGTCCGCCCGGGCGGCGAGCCGGTCCAGCAGCAGGTCGTCGGCGACGAGGTCGCTCATCGGAATGAGGCGGCTCATGCGACGTCCCCCTTCTCGGCATGGGCGATCAGGGTCCGGAGCTTGCCGAGGGCGCGGTGCTGCGCCACGCGTACGGCCCCGGGCGACATCCCGAGCGCGGCTGCCGTCTCCTCTGCCGACATGCCGACGGCGACGCGGAGCGTGAGGATCTCGCGCTGCTGCGCCGGCAGCTGCTGCATCAGGTTCAGGGCGGTGGCGGCGTCGTCGCGGGTCACCGCGACGGCTTCGGGCGACGGCGCATCGTCGGGGCCGTCGGGGACGTCCGGCATGAGGGCCGGCGCCCGCATGGCCGCGCGCTGGGCGTCGACGAGCTTGCGGGAGATGATCGTGTAGACGAAGGCCTCGAAGGGCAGGCCGCGCTCCTGGTAGGTCGGCAGTGCTGCCATGACGGCCATGCACACCTCCTGGGCGACGTCCTGGGCAGTGTCCTCGGCGCCGAAGCGACCGAGCCGGACGCGGGAGTACCTCACGGCCATGTCCCTGACCCGGGCCAGCAAGACGTCACGAGAGAGCGGGTCGCGCCCGGCGAGCGCGGCGAGCTCCCGCAGTGACGGAGCGTCCATCCGCTCCATCGCACCGACGGCGCCCGGCGTTACGCCGGTCCGCGTCGACCACCCGAGACCCATCAGAGTCCTCGTCCCCCGAACTTGTCGTCTTCCGGCGAGCCATGGCCTCGCCGCCTTCGGTGCTCACTCGGGCGAACCCGCTCGGAGTGGAGCCCCATGCTAGTGCCGGTGGGCGTCCCCTCGGAGGGGCACATCTCGCCCGAAACACCCTCTGGGGAGAGCATGCCATCGAGATGGCATTTCTTGAACAAGTCCTTAAGAATCCTTCCTTTATCCGTGGTCACGAGCCCGGTTAGCGTCGGACCCGCGGCCCGCACCCCCTTTCTGCACCCGAGCTGGCCGGAGGACACGCGGGCTCACCCGCCCCACGGAGAGACGAGTACATGGCCGAGATCACCCGCCTTCCCGGACCGGTAGCCGACCTGTGGGACTGGCAGCTGGACGGCGCCTGCCGCGGCGTCAGCCCCGAGGTCTTCTTCCACCCCGAGGGCGAGCGCGGCCCGCGCCGGCGCAACCGCGACGCCCAGGCCAAGGCGGTCTGCGCCTCCTGCCCCGTCGTGACGCAGTGCCGTTCGCACGCGCTCGAGGTCCGTGAGCCGTACGGCGTGTGGGGCGGCCTGACCGAGGGTGAGCGCGAGCTGCTCTACGACGTCATCCAGGAGGCCTCCTGATCGTCTGACGTGGTCGGCCCCACTCCATGGGGGCCGTCGGCGACAGCCGGCCTGCACAGCCGCGACACGCCACGGCCGCGCGAGGGCAGGACGAACGAGGGCCGCTCCCCGCATTGGGGAGCGGCCCTCGTCGTGCCTCAGGCGTCTGACGCCAGGACGGAGCTGGGCAGGTCAGTGACCGTGCCCGTGGCCGTGGCCACCGGCCTCGACCTCCTCCTCCGGCTTGTCGACGACGAGCGTGTCGGTCGTCAGGATCATCGAGGCGATCGACTCGGCGTTGCGCAGGGCCGAGCGGGTCACCTTGACCGGGTCGATGACACCGGCGCCGATGAGGTCGCCGTACTCGCCGGTCGCGGCGTTGAGGCCCTGGCCCAGCTCGAGCTCGGCGACCTTCGAGGTGACGACGTAGCCCTGCAGGCCGGCGTTCTCGGCGATCCAGCGCAGCGGCTCGGCGACGGCCTTGCGGACGATGGCCGCACCGGTCGCCTCGTCACCCGAGAGCTCGAGGGCGTCGATGGCGGTGGCCGCGTGGATGAGGGCGGTGCCGCCACCGGCGACGATGCCCTCCTCGATCGCGGCACGCGTCGCGGAGATCGCGTCCTCGATGCGGTGCTTCTTCTCCTTGAGCTCCACCTCGGTGTGTGCGCCGACCTTGATGACGCAGACGCCACCGGCGAGCTTGGCGAGGCGCTCCTGGAGCTTCTCGCGGTCCCAGTCGGAGTCGGTGCGCTCGATCTCGGCCTTGATCTGGTGGACGCGGCCGGAGACCTCGCCCTCCTCGCCGGCACCGTCGATGATCGTCGTGTTGTCCTTGGTCAGGACGACGCGGCGGGCCTGGCCGAGGACGGTCAGGTCGGCCTGGTCGAGGCTGAGCCCGACCTCGGGAGCGATGACCTGGCCACCGGTGAGGATGGCGATGTCCTGGAGCATGGCCTTGCGGCGGTCGCCGAAGCCGGGGGCCTTGACGGCGGCAACGTTGAACGTGCCACGGATCTTGTTGACGACGAGCGTCGAGAGGGCCTCGCCGTCGACGTCCTCGGCGATGATGAGCAGCGGCTTGCCGGACTGCACGACCTTCTCGAGGACCGGGAGCACCTCGGCGACCGAGGAGATCTTGCCCTGGTTGATGAGCACGTAGGCGTCCTCGAGGACGGTCTCCATGCGCTCGGTGTCGGTGACGAAGTAGGCCGAGAGGTAGCCCTTGTCGAACTGCATGCCCTCGGTGAACTCGAGCTCGGTGGCGGTCGTCGAGGACTCCTCGACCGTGATGACGCCGTCCTTGCCGACCTTGTCGAAGGCCTCGCCGATGAGGCCGCCGAGGGTGGCGTCCTGGGCGGAGAGGGTCGCGACCGAGGCGACCTCGTCCTTGCCGTCGACCTCGCGGGCGTTCTCGAGCAGGCGGTCGTTGACCGCGGTGACGGCCTTGTCCATGCCGCGCTTGAGGGCGGCCGGGGCGGCACCCGCGGCGACGTTGCGCAGGCCCTCCTTGACCATGGCCTGGGCGAGGACGGTCGCGGTCGTCGTGCCGTCACCGGCGACGTCGTTGGTCTTGGTCGCGACCTCCTTGGCGAGCTGCGCGCCGAGGTTCTCGTAGGGGTCCTCGAGCTCGATCTCGCGGGCGATGGTGACACCGTCGTTGGTGATCGTGGGAGCGCCCCACTTCTTGTCGATGACGACGTTGCGGCCCTTCGGGCCGAGCGTCACCTTGACGGCGTTGGCGAGCGCGTCGACGCCGCGCTCGAGCGACTTGCGGGCGGAGTCGTCGAACTCCAGCTGCTTGGCCATGGTGTTCCTTTGGCTCGGGTTGCTTGGGTTGCGGTGCTTGGGGGAAACGAGACGCACCCCGGGGAGACCCCAGCGGGGCTCACCGGGGTGCGGTCACGGCATACGGCTGGGTCAGCCGACGATCGCGAGGACGTCGCGCGCGGAGAGGATCAGGAACTCCTCACCGCCGTGCTTGACCTCGGTGCCGCCGTACTTGCTGAAGATGACCTTGTCGCCGACCTTGACGTCGAGCGGGACGCGCTCGGTGCCGTTGTCGCTGAAGCGGCCGGGGCCCACGGCGACGACCTCGCCCTCCTGGGGCTTCTCCTTGGCCGTGTCCGGGATGACGAGGCCCGAGGCAGTGGTCTGCTCGGCCTCGAGGGACTTGACGACGATGCGGTCTTCGAGCGGCTTGATGGAAACCGACACGGTGGTGACCTTCCCTTCGGGACAGTCGGAAAACTGACGACGGACTGTGGGCTCTTCGAGGCTGGCCGCCGTCGCGGGGGTCGACCTCCCTCGAGGAGGGCGCTGGCACTTTCGGCTCGAGAGTGCCAACACGGCAAATCTAGGTAGGCGATTAGCACTCGGTCAAGTCGAGTGCCAACACTCGTGGCGGCGCTGGCAGGATGGCGCCATGGACGCCGCGATGGTCGACCGCCTTGCCGCCGGTGAGGGCTGGGCGCTGCTCCAGTCGCTGCCTCCCTATGACGAGGCCGCGTCCCTCTCGCTGCAGGGCCGGCTGCGCGACGCGGGCTTCGACGCCGACCTCGTCGCGGCCGCGATGACGCAGTCCCGGCTGCGCGCCCGGGCCGTCGACAAGTTCGGTGACTTCGCCGCCGGCATGCTCTTCACGCCCGACGGGCTGGAGCAGTCGACGCGCCTGGCGATCGCCGCCCGCCACGCCCACCGGTATGCCGCCGCCGGCGTCCGTGAGGTCCACGACCTCGGGTGCGGGCTGGGCGCCGACGCGATGGCCTTCGCCCGGCTCGACCTGGCCGTGCAGGCCGTCGACGCGGACGACGCGACGGCCCGCATCGCCGCCGTGAACCTGCGCCACTGGCCCACCGCCCACGTCCGTCACGCGCTCGCCGAGGACGTACGCCTCCCCCGGGGTGCCGCCGCCCGCACCGTCGGGGTGTGGCTCGACCCCGCCCGCCGGGTCAGCGGTGTCACCGATGCCCGCGGCCGCACCAAGCGCGTCTTCTCCCTCGATGCGATCTCGCCCTCGTGGTCCCGGGTGCTCGCCTTCGCGGACCAGGTGCCGGCGACCGGCGCGAAGCTCTCCCCCGCCTTCGCGCACGGGTCGGTGCCCCGGGGCGCGGAGGCGCAGTGGACCTCCTGGCACGGCGAGGTGCTCGAGTGCGCCGTCTGGTGGGGGCCGCTCGCGGCGACCTCCGGCCGCACGGCCGCCGTGTGCACCGAGTCGTCGACGTGGGTCGTCACGGAGGGCGACGCCGGCGACGGCGCGCTCGAGCCGGCACTCGGGTCGGTGGCGGAGGTCGGCGAGTGGCTCTACGAGCCGGACCGCGCCGTGATCCGGGCAGGCCTCACGGGTGCGTTGGTCTCGGCGGTCGACGGCGCCGAGCTCGCCTCCGGCGTGGGCTACGTGACCAGCGACCGCGCCGGCGAGGTGCCGTGGGCGCGTCGGTTCCGGGTCCTCGAGGCCATGCCACTGTCGACGAAGCGGCTCGCGCGCTGGCTGCGCGACCAGGGACACGACCGCGTCACCATCAAGAAGCGCGGCGTCACGCTCGACGCGGATGTGCTGAGGCGGCAGCTGAAGATGACCGGACGCGGCAAGGGCGGCTCCGAGGCCACCCTCGTGCTCACTCGCATCGGCGGCAGCCAGGTCGCGCTCGTCGTGAGCCCCGCCTGACCCGATTGCTCCCGCGCCGCTGCGACCGCGGCGCCCGTCGCCGCTCGCGGCGTGGAGCGTCGGCGGGCGGTTCACGGGCGACGTGACCTTCCAGCCCACCTTGCCCGCCGCCGATGCCGCTCCCAAGGACGGACGCCTCGGCGCTCTCCCGTTGCGGGCAGAGTCTCAGGACGTTGCGGCATAGCGTGCGTGCAGGGCGGTCCACGTCTGGTCCCAGTCGGGCAGCGGGACTCCGGACAGGTCGGCCTCGAGGCGGCGGACGTAGGTGTCCCAGCCGGCGGCGTAGCCGGCAGCCTGCGGTGGTGTGAGGCGCTCGTGGCGCAGCACGAGTCTGGCTCCGTCGGCGTCGGGGGTGATCTCGGCGGAGACGAGGGTTGCGGCGTCACCGACCGGCCACTCCCAGACGAGGCGCTTGGGTGGCGAGCAGGTGCGGACGCGGCACTGCGGGGTGTCACTGGCGTCGAAGTGGATGGTGAAGTCGCCTCCCTCGCGCAGGTCGCCGGAGACGGGGGCGAACCAGCGGGCGAGACGGTCGGGGTCGGTGCAGGCCTCCCAGAGGTCCTCCGGCGACGTGGCGTAGTGGCGGTCGAAGACGACGGCCACCTGATCGCCCGCGCGCTCCACCCGGCCCAGCACCTCGGTCAGCTCAGTCATCACTGTCCTTCCCTCGGGCCCGTCGTCCACGGGCGATCTCGGTGTCCAGGGCGTCGAGGCGCTGCGCCCAGAAGCTGCGCACGTCGCGGCACCACTGCTCGACCTCGTCCAGCGCCTCCGGGACGACCCGGTAGATCCGCTGCTGCCCGCGGGCCTCGGCCTCGACCACCCCGGCCTCGCGCAGCACCCGGAGGTGGCGCGAGATGCCCGGCCGCGACACGTCGAAGAGCGCCGCGACCTCGCCGGCCGTCAGCTCCCGCCGAGCCAGGCGCTCGACGATCGCGCGCCGCGTCGGGTCGGTCAGCGCCTCCCAGGTTCCGGTCACCATTCGAGCGTAACCCTCAAGTTACGTAACGTGCAAGGTACACGTCCTTCAGAGCCGGGCATCGGGCTGGGCGCCGACCCAGCGCACGGCAGCCGCACCGGCAGCGTTGGCCGCCACGAGCGCCGACCGGTCGTCGGCCCCGTTGGCGAGCGCCGCTGCGAGGGCACCGCAGAACGCGTCCCCGGCGCCGACCGTGTCGCCGAGGTCGCGCTTGGCCACCGGTATGCCGTCGACGGACTCGATCCCCCACCGCGCGCCCGCTGCTCCGAAGGTCACGAGCAGCGAAGCGGGCATGAGGCCCGAGTCAGCGAGCTGCCGCATCTCCGACTCGTTGACCACGACCGGGTCGCAGACCGCGACGGCGTCCGCCAGCAGCCGGGAGTACGGCGCCATGTTGAGCACGACGCGCGCCCCCGCCCTGTCGGCCGCGAGCACGGCACGGGCGACGACGTCGAGCGGGATCTCCAGCGAGCAGAGCAGCACGTCGCCGGGCCCCAGCCCGACGACCTTCAGCGACGCGTCCTCGACCGACTCATTGGCGCCGGGCACGACGACGATCGTGTTCTCGCCCGCCTCGTCCACCGTGATGTACGCCGTCCCGGTCGGGGCACCGGGGACGCGCGTCACGGCGGTCTCCACACCCGCATCACGGAGCCGGGCCAGGTAGGCGTCGCCGGCCTCGTCCGTCCCGACCGACCCGACCATGACGACGTCGGCACCGGCCCGGCGCGCCGCGAGCGCCTGGTTGCCGCCCTTGCCGCCGGCATACGTCCCGCCCGGCTCGCCGAGCAGCGTCTCGCCCGGCAGCGGGTGGCGCTCCACCAGGGTGACGACGTCGACGTTGAGGGAGCCGAGCACCACGACGCGGCCCATCAGCGCGCCCCCACGCGGCCGAGCAGGGTGTCGGCCCAGAGCGCGGCGTAGCGCGGGCCGTCGACCTCGAGCGCCACCTCGATGCGGACGGGTGCCTCACCGTGCGGGTCGTGGGCCATGTCGCCGCTCCAGTCGCGACGGTCGACGATGGTGCGCCCGCGCGACCACGAGCCGGCGAGCTCGACGCGCAGCGGAAGGGTCTGGGTCCTCAGACCGGCCCGGTCGATGACCGCGCACACCGCGCCCGCGTCCCCGATGGTGGAGGCGTCCCGGCCAAAGCGCTCGTTCTGGAAGGAGAGCAACCGGCCGCCGAGCTCCGCCGGGCCTCGCCCGCCGACCGCGAGCAGCTCGGCGACCACGTCAGCACCCACGACCGGCTCGTAGAAGACGTCGAGGCCGTACATCGTCACGGGGATCCCGAGGTCGGCCGCCGCGTCCAGCGTCACGGCGGCCGCCTCCGGGTCGTGGAAGACGTTGAACTCCGCCGAGGCGGTCGCGTTGCCGACGTCGGCGGCACCCCCCATGAACACGATCTCCGAGATGCCCTGCGCGGCATCGGGATACGTGCGCAGCAGGAGGGCGATGTTCGTCAGGGGTGCAAGGGGCACGAGCGTCACGGGACGCTCGGACTCGGCGGCCTCGCGGCATACGTCCCTCAACAGCTCGACCGCATGTCGCCGGTCGGCGGAGAGGGCCGCAGGCCCCCACCCGAGGTCGGCCATCCCGTCATCGCCGTGCACGTGCCGCGCGTCCACCGGCGCCTCGAGCAGCGGCCGCTCGGCTCCGCGCGCGACCGGCACGTCGGACCGCCCAGCGGTCTCGAGGACCAGCAGGGTGTTGCGCACGACATCGTCGACCGACGCGTTGCCGCCGACGCACGAGACCGCGCGGAAGTCGAGCCCGGGGTGCAGGGAAGCGAGCAGGATGGCGCACGCGTCGTCGACTCCGGTGTCGACGTCGAGCACGACCGGGATCGGTGGTGTCGTCACCGGGGCAACGTACCGGCCCGAACTCCCGGGTGGCACGCGGAGAGCGGCGGCTTCGCGGGATACGCTCGATCGATGCGCCAGAGCCACCGCCGACGCGACCGCACCCCCACCTTCAGCGTGGCCGTCCTGGTCGCCGCGGCGACCTCTCTGGCCGCAGCCTGCAGCTCCAGCCCCACACCGAGCGCCGCTCCGACCGCGTCGACTCCACAACTTTCGAGCACCCAGATGCCCACGAGCCCCGAGACCCCAAGCGCCTCCTCCCCCACCCCGACGGGCTCCGTCACGTCGAGCGGCGCCTCCCCCAGCGCCTCGCCGTCACCGAGCACGCCGGCCGCGCCGGCCTCCTGCGCCCCGACGATCGTCGCCCGCATGAGCCCGAGCGAGCGCGCCGGGCAGCTGCTCATGGTGGGCCTCGGCAGCGACACGAGCCGCACCAGCCTTGACGCGCTCGTGGCCCGCCGTCACCTCGGCGGCGTCATCCTCCTCGGCGGCTGGACCGGCGGCGTCGACTCGGTGCGCGCCACGACGCGCCACCTCGCCGGCCTCGCCTCCGAGGCCGACACCGCCGGGCTCGGGCTGCTCCTCGCCGCGGACCAGGAGGGTGGGGCCGTGCAGCAGCTGCGGGGGCAGGGCTTCAGCCGTATGCCGTCCGCCCGCGTGCAGGACCAGGACTCCCCCGCGACGCTGACCTCCCAGGCGACGCGCTGGGCCACCGAGCTGCGCCAGGCCGGCATCAACGTCAACCTCGCGCCCGTCGCCGACACGGTGCCCACCTCGATCGGTCGCGCCAACGGGCCGATCGGGCAGTACGACCGGCAGTACTCGAGCGACCCCCAGCGGGTGTCCGCGATGGTCGGCGCCTTCCTCGCCGGCATGCGCGCCGGCGGGATGGCCGCCACGGTCAAGCACTTCCCCGGCATCGGTCGGATCACCGGCAACACCGACGTGACGGCTCGTGGGATCACCGACGGCACGACGACAGCCGACGACCCCTACCTCGAGCCCTTCCGCACCGGCATCCAGGACGGGGTGGAGATGGTCATGGTCGGCTCGGCCATCTACAGCCGGATCGACCCCGGCACCAACGCCGTCTTCTCCAAGCGCATCGTCTCCGACCTCCTGCGCGACCAGCTCTCCTACGACGGTGTCGTCATCACCGACGACGTGGGCGCCGCGAAGTCCGTCTCCGCCGCTCCGGTCGGCGAGCGCGCCACCCGCTTCATCGAGGCCGGCGGCGACATCACCCTGACCGCCCGCCCCGACACCGTCCCCGCCATGCACGACGCCATCACCCAGAAAGCCCGATCCAACCCCGCCTTCGCCAAGCAGGTCGAAGCCGCCACCACCCGGGTCGTCGACCTCAAGCTGAGATTGGGCCTCGCCCACTGCCCCTGACCCGCTGTACCAGGAACGACCGACTCCGCCCGCGGAACCGCCGCCTCCCCCACCGAAGCCGCAACCTCCCAGGACGTGATGCGACGCCCCACGGGGGCTGCAGACCGCGCGCGGCCGGGCCCAGAGCAGCCAGGACGAGGGTGGGCGTGAGGGTGAAGGAGGGCGCGCGGGCGCCCGAGCGGCATCGGCAGCCGGCAAGCGGCGTACGCGAGTGAGCGGTGCGCTGGGACGCCGGCTGACGCTCCACGCCGCGAGGGCGGTTGGGCGCCCGACGAAAGCAGCCCGGCGGGCTTGAACCTACGCCTGAACGAGAGTCACCGGCATCGACGAGTCCGTCGGCAGCCCGAGGTCGCTCGGCTCGCGCCCCTTCGCCACCATCTGCGCCCCCAACGCCGCGACCATCGCCCCGTTGTCGGTGCACAGCCCGGGTCGCGGCACACGCAGCGTCACGCCAGCCTTGTCGCACCGCTCCTGAGCGAGCGCGCGCAGGCGGGAGTTGGCGGCGACACCGCCGCCGATGAGCAGGTGCTCGACGTCGTTCTCCTTGCAGGCGAGAAGGGCCTTGCGGGTGAGGACGTCGACGACGGCCTCCTGGAAGCTGGCGGCGACGTCGGCGACGGGGACGTTCTCGCCGGCCCGCTGCCGGGTCTCGACCCACCGGGCGACGGCGGTCTTGAGGCCCGAGAAGGAGAAGTCGAAGCGGTGCCGCTCCATGTCGCGGCCGGTCGTCAGGCCGCGGGGGAAGTCGATGGCGACCCGGTTGCCCTCTCGCGCAGCGCGGTCCACGTGCGGGCCGCCCGGGAACGGCAGGCCGAGGACGCGGGCGACCTTGTCGAACGCCTCGCCGGCCGCGTCGTCCATGGTGGAGCCGAGCGAGCGGACGTCGTTGGTGACGTCGGGCACGAGCAGCAGGGACGAGTGGCCGCCCGAGACGAGCATCGCCATGGTGGGCTCGGGCAGCGGGCCGTGCTCGACGATGTCGACGGCCACGTGCGAGGCGAGGTGGTTGACGCCGTAGATCGGCTTGCCGAGGGCCAGCGCGAGCGCCTTGGCGGACGCGACGCCGACGAGCAGTGCGCCGGCGAGGCCGGGACCGGAGGTCACCGAGATGGCGTCGAGGTCGCGCAGCGCCACGCCGGCGTCACGGCAGGCGCGTTCGATGGTCGGGACCATGGCCTCGAGGTGCGCGCGGCTCGCGACCTCGGGGACGACCCCGCCGAAGCGGGCGTGCTCGTCGACGCTGCTGGCCACGGTGTCGACGAGCAGGGTCTGCCCGCGGACGATGCCGACGCCGGTCTCGTCGCAGGAGGTCTCGATGCCGAGGACGAGGGGCTCGTCGCTCATGCGTCTCCCTTCGTGAGGAGCAGACGCATCACGAGCGCGTCCACGTCCCCGGGTTGGTAGTAGCGGCGGCGGACCGAGATGACCTCGAAGCCGGCCCGCTCGTAGAGGCGGCGGGCGGCGTGGTTGTCGGCGCGCACCTCGAGCAGCACCGCCTCGGCCCTCCGCTCGGTGGCGCGCCGGACGAGCTCCGCGAGGAGCACCCTCCCGACCCCGTTGCCCTGGTGCGTGGGTGCGACGGCGACGGTCATGACGTCGGCCACGTCGCCGGCGACGTCGAGGCCGGCATACCCGGCGATGGCTCCGTCGGTGGCCGTCGCCACGACGTAGTCGCGTCGGGGGCGGCCGGCGAGCTCGGCCCACCACGTCTGCTCCGACCAGGCATCGGAGGCGAAGAGGTGCTGCTCGAGCTCGGCGAGGTGGGCCAGGTCGGTCCACTCGAGGTCGCGCAGCGTCACCTGCTCGACGGCGTGCACGTCCGGCTCCACGACCGTCATCCGAGGGTCGACTTCGCCGCGGCCGGCGCCGGCGAGACGTCGGGCCGGCGCAGGTAGAGCGGCTCCAGGCCGTCGAAGCCGTGTGCCGGGTCGACCTGCTGCAGCTCGCCGTCCGCCGCACACGGGGGCTCGACGAGCCGGCGCACCGCGAGGTCGGCGAGCGCTCCCCCGCTGACGTCGAGCGGCGCGAGCGCATGCGGCAGGGCGTCCGGGTAGAGGAGGGGCCCTCGGCCCGCGGTCGGCAGGGCCCGGAGCTGCTCGTCGAGCTCGGCGGCTCGGGCCACCACAGGGTCCTGGCTGCGCTGGGCCCGCGCGTCGTCGAGGACGTACGCCGCGGCATACACCTCCTTGCGGCGGGCGTCGGTCGCGACGAGCAGGTCGCCGCGGTGACCGCCGAGCCACGCCTCGTGCGCGATGGCGTCGAGGCTGGTCAGGCCGCGGACGGGCACGCCGAGCGCGAAGGCGAAGGTGCGGGCGCTCACGATGCCGACGCGCAGCCCGGTGAACGGGCCGGGGCCGATGCCGACCACGACGTCGGTGACGTCGCCCGGCTCGGCACCGACCTGCCCCAGCGCCCTGCTGATGCCGGGAGCGAGGTGCTCGGCGTGCGCCCGCGCGTCGAGGGTGGTGTCCTCGGCCACGACCGACGTGCCGTCGTGCAGGGCGACGGTGATGGCGGTCGTGGAGGTGTCGATCGCGAGCAGGAGCACGACGGTCAGGCTATCCGAGCGGCCGCCGGCTACCCGAACCCGAGGGTGCCGTATGCCGTACCCCTCGGCGCCCGACGTCACGTCGAGTCCCCCGGCGGGCCGGGTTCCCAACCGGGAGGGGCTGCCGCGTCAGTGGACCGGCGCGACGGCGTCGAGGACGCCGCTCCAGCGGTCGCCCACCCCGACCAGCCGGGCGGTGCGCACGTCGTCGCCGACGATGCTCAGCTCGAGGCGCGAGTCGCTCAGCTGCTCGGCGAGTCCGGCGCCCCACTCGACGACCGTGACGCTCTGGTCGAGGTCGGCGTCGAGGTCGAGGTCGTCGAGCTCGAGGGCCGAGCCGAGGCGGTAGGCGTCGACGTGCACGAGTGCCGGGCCGCCGACGAGCGAGGGGTGCACCCGCGCGATGACGAAGGTCGGCGAGGTGATCGGGCCGCGCACGCCGAGACCCTCGGCGATGCCCTGCGTCAGCGTGGTCTTGCCGGCGCCGAGGTCGCCCGTGAGCACGAGGACGTCACCACCGCGCAGCAGGGCGCCGAGCCGGCGGCCGAAGTCCTGGGTGTCGTCGGCGGTGGCCCACCGGACCTCGCGTTCCACGGTCACGCCCCCTTGGGCCGCGCCGGCCTCGGACGGATCGTGCGGCCACGGCGCGACCGTGCGAGCTCGGCCGCCTCCTTCTCGAGGCGCTTGAGGCGGCGGTTCTTGGCCACGTCGGTGACGATCCGGCGCACCCGCGGCTGCTTCGCGACGTCGACCTGCTCCGCCCGGGCCCGGGCGGACTGGTCGACGAGCTGGACGAGGTGGGCGTCGAGCAGGTCCGGGTGCTCGAGCATGATGACGTGGCCGGCGTCGTTGACGACGATGTGCTCCGCGCCGGGGATGCCCTCGACGATGAGCTCGCTGTGCGCCGGCGGGGTGAGGATGTCCTCGCGGCCGTTGAAGACGAGGACGACCGCGTGCCGGAACTCCGACAGAGCCGGCCGCTTGTCGAAGCCGTCGAAGGTCCGCAGGTAGTCGTTGACGACGTCGAGCGGGGTGCCGAGCAGCATGTCGGCGGTGTAGCGCACGACCGATCGCGGCACCGGTGAGGCGAACGAGTTCTGCTCGACCATGAAGTGCTCGAGGTCACGGGTGACCCGACGCATGCGGCTGAAGAGCTCGGGGCGCGAGGCCAGCGACGCGAGCACGCCGGGGCCGAGGCGCTCGAGCAGGAGGCGGCCGAAGGTCGCCATGCGGCCGCCGTTGGCGAGCATGAGCCCACCGGCGCTGGTGGCGATGAACCCTGCCCCGACGACCCGCTTCTCGACGAGCTCACGCTGCTGCTCCCCGAGGGCCAGCATGGTCATGCCGCCCATCGAGTGGCCGACGAGCACGATGTCCCCGTCAGGCACCAGCTCGGTCAGGACCTGGTGCAGGTCCTCGCCGAGACGCTCGATCGTGTAGCTCTCCCGGTCGCCGCGGCCGGAGCGTCCGTGGCCGCGCTGGTCCCAGCTGACGACGCGATAGCCGGCAGCCTTGAGCGCCCGCCGCTGGTAGACCCAGCAGCGCAGGCTCAGGCAGTAGCCGTGCGTCAGCACGACGGTCGGCAGCTCTTCCGCACGGCCGTGCCGGGTGGCGCCCCGGGCCGCGACGCGCGCGGTCTCGGGGTCCGGCAGGTCGACCTCTGCGTGCAGCGTGACGCCGTCGTCGGTCAGGACGACGTGCTCCTCGTCCGGAGTGATGTCGAGCAGCTCCGGTGTCTCCAGGGCCTCCATCGCCGCGCGGTGCTTGCCCGCTCGGTCGGCCGCGATGCCGGCGGCGACACCGGCCGCGACGCCCAACGAGGCCGCGGCGATGCCGAGGACCGGGTTGCGACGCGGGCTCACGCGCTGCCCTCCGGCTCTCCGAGGTAGAGCCGCGGCACGCGTGCGCCGAGCCGGGTCACGATCTCGTAGCTGATGGTGTCGGTGGCGTCGGCCCACTCCTGCGCCGTGGGCTCACCGGGGGCTCCACCGAAGAGCGTCACGACGTCCCCGGCACGGGCCCGCGAGCCGGGTCCGAGGTCGAGGACGAACTGGTCCATGCACACCCGCCCGGCGATGGTCGTGCGGCGCCCGTCGGCGAGCACCGGGCCGACGTTGCTGGCGTTGCGGGGCACACCGTCGGCGTAGCCCGCGGGGACGAGCCCCACCACCGTGTCGACCTGCGGGGTGTAGGCGTGGCCGTAGCTGATGCCCTGGCCCGCCGGCAGCGCCTTGACGAGCGCCAGCCGGGCCCGCAGGGTCATGACGGGGCGCAGGCCGAAGTCGTCGTCGACCTGCGGCACCGGGGTCAGGCCGTACATGGCGATGCCCGGGCGCACGATGTCCGCGTGCGCCGAGGGGTGCACGAGGGTGGCGGCGGAGTTGGCCAGGTGCCGCACCTCGAGGCGCAGCCCGGCTTGCTCCGCCTCGGCGACGGCCTCGAAGAACCGGTCCTGCTGCGCCAGCACGGTCGGGTGCTCGGGCGCGTCGGCGAAGGCGAAGTGGGTCCAGGCGCCGACGACGCGGATGGCGCCGCCTGCCTCGAGCTGTCGGGCGTGCTGGACCAGTGCCGACCAGCCCGCGCCGTAGGCGCCGCCGCGGCCGAGCCCCGTGTCGGCCTTGAGGTGCACCCGGGCGGTCCGGCCGGCGGTCGCAGCGGCCGTGGCGATCTCGTCGAGGACCCACGGCGCCGACGCGGACAGGTCGATGTCGCGGGCGACGGCCCCGGCGAAGTCGGCCCCGGGCACGCTGAGCCAGGTCAGCAGGCGGGTCGTGATGCCGGCGTCGCGCAGCGCGAAGGCCTCGGCGAACTGGGCCGTGCCCAGCCAGGTGGCCCCGCCGCGAATGGCCGCGCGGGCCACCGGAAGCAGCCCGTGGCCATACGCGTCGGCCTTGACGACCGCCATGAACTCGGACGAGGGGGCGAGCGCGCGCAGCGTGCGCACGTTGTGCTCGAGCGCGCCGAGGTCGATCTCGGCCCACACGGTCAGGCCTCGGGTGGGCAGCTCGCCCTGGATCGTGGCCGCCGCGCTCGTGGGTGCGGCCACCGGGCCGGCGTCGGGGACGTCGATCTGGCTCATGCGTGCAGTCTCGCAGTTCATCGGGGTGGTCCGGGAACGGGGCTCGGCCGGTGGGCCGTGCGCCGGCTCAGCTCGGGGCGGACCGCCCGCGGGCCAGCAGGTCGCGCACAGTGGGGCGTATGCCGTGTGCGACCGCGAGCGCCCGCAGCGGGCCCCCGCCGGAGACCCGGTCGGCAGACACCCCGTGGACGAGGGCGCCGAGAGAGGCGGCGTCGTGGGGTGGGAGACCGGAGGCGAGGAGGGCACCGATGACACCGGAGAGCACGTCGCCGGCCCCGGCGGTGGCGAGCCAGGGCGGCGCGTCGGCCTGCGAGCGTACGGGGTGGCCGTCGGTGACGACGAGCGTCGTGGCGCCCTTGAGCAGCACCGTGGCGCCGGTCCGCGCGGCCAGGCGCCGGGCGTGCCCCAGCGGGTCTGCCTTGACGTCGTCCGTGGTGGTCTCGGCGGGACCGTTGACGGAGGTTGCCGGGTCGGGTGAGCGTGAGCCGGCGCCGGGTCGAGCTGAATCTGCGTCATCGGTCCCGCTCGTCGACTGCTCGAGCCGGGTGAGGAGCCGGGCCAGCTCGCCGGCGTGGGGAGTCAGCACGGTGGGGGCCTCGCGCCGTCCCTCGACGAGCGCCAGCCCGCCGGCGTCGACGACGACCGGCTGCTCGCTCGCCAGCGCAGAACGGGCCGAGTCCAGCTGGGTGCGGGCCTCGTCGGTGTCGGCCTCCGTGTCGAGCCCGGGCCCGACGACCCACGCCTGCACGCGCCCCTCCCCCACGACCGCCTCCGGCACGGCCTGGTGGACGAGTCCGACCGGGGTCGGCGTGCCGACGTAGCGGATCATGCCGATGCCGGCCTCGGCAGCCGCCGTCGTGCAGAGCACGGCCGCTCCGGGGTAGGCCTCGCTGCCGGCGACGACGCCGAGCACGCCGCGGGAGTACTTGTCGTCGCCCCGACCGGGAACGGGCCACAGGTCCGTGACGTCGTCCCACGTCAGCCGCTCGACCGCGGCCGGGACGTCGTCGACCTCGATGCCGATGTCGACCACGGTCAGCCGGCCCGTCGCCGCCTCTCCGGCGGGCAGCAGGTGCACCGGCTTCGGCGTGCCGAAGGTGACGGTCTCGTCGGCCCAGACGGCGTCTTCCTCGCCCGACTCCCCGGCCGGGTCGAGACCGCTCGCGAGGTCCACGGCGATCACCCAGGCGTCGTCGTCGATCGCGTCGACGAGCCGGGCCGCCTCCGGCCGCAGGCCCGGCCGACCACCGATGCCGACGATGCCGTCGAGCACGAGGTCGGCACCGGCCACGGCCTCGGCCGCATCGTCGGGATCGTCGGCAGTCACGTGCACGACGGCTCCGGCCGACTCGGCGGCCTGCAGTCCGGCGGCGTGGACGCCCGAGCGGCCGGCCGAGGGAACCAGCACCACGGCGGCGGCGTAGCCCGACTCGGCGAGTGCGGCGAGGGCATACAGCGTGTCGCCGCCGTTGTCGCCGGCGCCGACGAGGCCGACCACGGTGGCGCCCTCGACGTCGGTGAGCCGGGCGGCGGCCACCTCGGCGAGCCCGTGCGCGGCCCGCGCCATCAGCTCACCCTCGGGCAGCCGCGCCATGGCAGCGGCCTCCGCGGTGCGTACGGCCTGGACGGAATGTGCCCGGATCATCAGCCCTCCGCGATGACGACGGCCGACGCCACTCCGGCGTCGTGGGACAGGGACAGGTGCAGCGAGTCGACGCCGAGGTCGTTGGCGCGGGCCTGGACCGTGCCGCCGATCTCGAGGAACGGTCGCCCTTCGTCGTTCGTCACGACGCGGGCATCGGTCCAGTGCAGCCCGACCGGCGCTCCGAGTGCCTTGGCGAGCGCCTCCTTGGCGGCGAACCGCGCGGCCAGCGACGCGATGCCGAGGTCCTGTTCCTCGGGCGTGAAGAGCCGCTGGCGCAGCGCGGGCGTGCGCTCGAGCGTCCCCTCGAAGCGCGCGATGTCGACGACGTCGATCCCGACCCCGACGATCACGTCACTCGACCGTGACCGACTTGGCGAGGTTGCGCGGCTGGTCGACGTCGAGGCCCTTGGCCGTGGACAGCCACAGCGCGAAGACCTGGAGCGGAACTACCGTGAGCAGCGGTGCGAGCAGCGGCGAGGTCGCGGGGACCCGGATCACCTCGTCGGCGAACGGCTCGACCGCCTCGTCGCCCTCCTCGGCGATGACGAGGGTGCGGGCGCCGCGGGCCCGGATCTCCTGGATGTTGGAGACGACCTTGCCGTGCAGGCCGTGCTCGCTCGTGGGCGAGGGGACGACGACGAAGACCGGCTGGCCCGGCTCGATGAGCGCGATGGGGCCGTGCTTGAGCTCGCCGGCCGCGAAGCCCTCGGCGTGGATGTAGGCGAGCTCCTTGAGCTTGAGCGCACCCTCGAGCGCGATCGGGTAGCCGACGTGCCGGCCGAGGAAGAGCACCGCGCGGGTGTCGGCCATGAAGCCGGCGATCTCCTTGACCCGGTCCATCCGGCCGAGCAGCGTCTCGATCTTGGCCGGCACCTGCGCCAGCTCCTTCATGACCGACTGCGCGTCGTCGGCGTACGACCCGCCGCGCAGCTGCGCGAGGTAGAGGCCGAGGACGTAGCACGCGGTGATCTGGGCGAGGAAGGCCTTGGTCGAGGCGACGGCGATCTCGGGGCCCGCGTGCGTGTAGAGCACGGCGTCGGACTCGCGCGGGATCGTCGAGCCGTGCGTGTTGCACACGGACACCGTGACGGCGCCGAGGTCACGGGCGTGCTTGACGGCCATGAGGGTGTCCATCGTCTCGCCTGACTGGCTGATGGAGACGACCAGGGTGCGCTCGTCGACGATGGGGTCGCAGTAGCGGAACTCGTGCGCGAGGGCGACCTCGACGGGGATGCGCGTCCAGTGCTCGATGGCGTACTTGGCCACCATGCCGGCGTATGCCGCGGTGCCGCAGGCGACGATCGTGATGCGGTCGACCGCCTTGAGCTGCTCCTCCGAGATGCTCATCTCGTCGAGGACGAGCCGGCCCTCGGCGTCGGTGCGCCCGAGCAGCGTGTCGGCGACGGCGTGCGGCTGGTCGTGGATCTCCTTCTCCATGAAGGTGGCGTAGCCACCCTTCTCGGCGGCCGCGGCGTCCCACGTCACGTCGTACGCCTTGCCCTCGGCCGGCGTGCCGTCGAAGTTGACGACGGTGGCACCGTCGGGGGTGATCGTGACGATCTGGTCCTGGGCCAGCTCGAGGGCGTGGCGGGTGTGGCCGATGAAGGCGGCGACGTCGGAGCCGAGATAGTTGGCATCCTCGCCGAGGCCCACGACGAGGGGGCTGTTGCGGCGGGCGCCGACCACGACGCCGGGCTGGTCGGCGTGGATCGCGAGCAGGGTGAAGGCGCCCTCGAGGTCGGCCACGACGGCCTGCATCGCGGCGGTCAGATCCTGCTCGCGCTCGTAGGCGGCCGCCAGCAGGTGCGCGACGACCTCGGTGTCGGTCTCGCTCGTGAACTCGACGCCGTCCTCGAGCAGCCCCTTCTTGAGGGCGTGGAAGTTCTCGATGATGCCGTTGTGGATCAGGGCGAGCTTGCCGTCCCTGCCACCGCGGTGCGGGTGGGCGTTCTGGTCGGTCGGGCCGCCGTGCGTGGCCCAGCGGGTGTGCCCGATGCCGGTCGTCGACGGGGGCAGCGGGTCGGCCTCGAGCTCGGCGACGAGGTTGGCGAGCTTGCCGGACTTCTTGCGCGTCTCGACGTGGTCGCCATCGAGGAGCGCCACACCGGCCGAGTCGTAGCCTCGGTACTCGAGGCGGGCCAGGCCCTCCATGACGACGTCCAGCGCCGTCGCGTCGCTCGAGCGTCCGACGTATCCCACGATTCCGCACATGGAGAGCAGCCTAAGGGAACGCGCGCGGGGGCAACGCCACGCACGGCGACGCCGTCCGCAACAATGTCGCACGTGTCGGAGCCATCCACCGGAACCGGCGGGAGCGGCGTCGATGTCACCAACGGCAGCACCGGCACCGTGATCCCGTCCCCCTACATCGAGCTCGACCGGGCCGCGTGGTCCCGGTTGCGCGAGAACCACCCCCTCAACCTCGACGACGCCGACCTGGCGCGGCTGCGGGGCCTCGGCGACCCGGTGGACCTGCGTGAGGTCGAGGAGGTCTACCTGCCGCTGTCGCGCCTGCTCAACTTCTACGTCGGCGCCACCCGCCAGCTCCACCAGGTGACGAGCGACTTCCTCGGCGAGCGTCCGGCCCGCACCCCCTTCGTCATCGGGGTCGCCGGCTCGGTGGCCGTCGGCAAGTCGACGACGGCGCGCGTGCTGCGCGAGATGCTCGCCCGCTGGCCCGACACCCCCCGCGTGGCCCTCGTGACGACCGACGGCTTCCTCTTCCCCAACGCCGAGCTCGAGCGGCGGGGGCTGCTGCACCGCAAGGGCTTCCCGGAGTCCTACGACCGGCGGGCGCTGCTGCGCTTCGTGGCGGAGATCAAGTCGGGTCGGGCGGAGGTGACGGCGCCCGTCTACTCGCACCTGTCCTACGACATCGTCCCGGGCGAGCGCATCGTCGTGCGCCAGCCCGACGTGCTCATCGTCGAGGGCCTCAACGTGCTGCAGGCCCCCGAGAACCACCCGGTGCGCGGCACGGGCCTGGCCGTCAGCGACTTCTTCGACTTCTCCGTCTACGTCGACGCGTGGGTCGACGACGTGCGCAAGTGGTACGTCGAGCGCTTCCTGCGGCTGCGCCAGACGGCGTTCTCCGACCCCGACTCGTACTTCCACCGCTACGCCGCCCTCTCGGACGAGCAGGCCGTCGCGACCGCGAACCGCATCTGGCGCGAGATCAACGGGCCCAACCTCGTCGAGAACATCCTGCCGACGCGCTCACGCGCGACGCTGGTGCTCTCCAAGGGCGAGAACCACGCGGTGCGCCGGGTGCGCCTGCGCAAGATCTGAGTGCGTACGCCGTAGAGCGCGTATGCCGTGGGGCGGGCTCCGTCGGGAGCCCGCCCCACGGCATACGGCGTGGGTCTCGTGCGGTCAGTACCAGTGCGGGGAGCGCGCCTGCCACGTGGACCAGGCGTTGCACGGGTTGCCGTAGGACATCTCGATGTACCAGAGGCCCCACTTGATCTGGGTCAGCGGGTTGGTGCGGTAGTCGGCGCCGAACTGAGCCATCTTGCTCGCCGGCAGCGACTGCGGGATGCCGTAGGCGCCTGAGCTGGCGTTGGTGGCGCTCCAGCGCCAGTCGCTCTCGCCGTTCCAGAGGTTGACGAGGCAGTTGTACTGCGCGTCGCTCGACCAGCCGTGGTCGGCCATCAGGATGCGGGCCGCGGACTGCGGGTCGGCCTTCACGTTGTCGATGATGCTCTGGCGTTCCTTGTCGCGGGCCGCCTTGGCGGCGGCGACGCGGGCCTGCTCGGCCTGCTGGGCGGCCGCCAGCTTCTGCTTGGCCTCAAGCTCCTTCGCGGTCTTCACGCCGGTCGCCGCGATGGCCGTTCGGCGCTCGTTGCGCGAGACGGACGCTGCGGCGCGGTAGGTCGTGTCGACCGTGGAGGCGCGGGCGAGCTCGTCGGTCTGCGCGACCACGCCGTTGCCCACGACGAAGGCCGCGGTGTCGGCGCCGATCAGGTCGTTCGCCTTGGCGTAGGCGAAGCCGGAGGCTCCGAGGCCGAGCGCGAGGGCGCCGGCGAGGAGCGGGCGTCCCACGTGCCGCTTGCGTGCGGGCTTGCCGCGCCGGGCGCCGGAGGTGGACCTGGACGTGGAGGTGGACCTGGAGGAGAGTGCCTCGCCCGTGGTGGCCTGTCCGAGTGCCCGGCCGGATCGAGCCGCGGGGGTGGCACGGTCGGAGCGGGGGGCGGTCGAGGGGGCCGGTGCGCTGCGGTGCCGGCCTTCATAGCGTGCCATGAACAGGGCTCACGCCTTCCTGGGTCTCGGGTACGCGGCGCCGCCGGCGCGGGCGGTGGCCCACAGCCGGCCACGCCGGACATGTCACGGGAGACCCTCGCGGCCGCGCTCGCACCCCATTCGAGCGTTACCGTTCCGAGATCTCCCAGCGACACACGGTGCCATCCAATGACGCAAGGGGCAAATCGGCGTGCGCAGGAGGGCGCGGCGAGCCTACCTCCCGGTAACGGAAGCGGCGGTCCCCGGGCCGTAGCCCGGGGACCGCCGCCGTCACCGGCAGGCCGCTGTGGGGGTCACATCTCGATGCCCTCGAGCAGGTCGGTGACGAGCGCCGCAATGGGACTGCGCTCGCTGCGGGTCAGGGTCACGTGCGCGAAGAGCGGGTGCCCCTTGAGCTTCTCGATGACGGCGGCCACCCCGTCGTGCCGGCCGACGCGGAGGTTGTCGCGCTGGGCGACGTCGTGCGTCAGCACCACCTTGCTGTTCTGCCCGATGCGGGACAGGACGGTGAGCAGGACGTTGCGCTCGAGCGACTGCGCCTCGTCGACGATGACGAACGCGTCGTGCAGGGACCGGCCGCGGATGTGGGTCAGCGGCAGCACCTCGAGCAGGCCGCGGTCCATGACCTCCTCGACGACCTCCGTGGAGACGAGGGCGCTGAGCGTGTCGAAGACCGCCTGGCCCCACGGGTTCATCTTCTCGGCCTCGGTGCCGGGCAGGTAGCCGAGCTCCTGGCCACCGACGGCGAAGAGCGGCCGGAAGACGAGGACCTTGCGCTGGATGCGACGCTCCATGACCGACTCGAGCCCGGCGCAGAGGGCGAGCGCCGACTTGCCGGTGCCGGCGCGGCCGCCGAGGCTGACGATGCCCACGTCGGGGTCGAGCAGCAGGTCGAGGGCGATGCGCTGCTCGGCGCTGCGTCCGTGCAGCCCGAAGGCGTCGCGGTCGCCGCGCACGAGCCGGACCTGCTTGTCGGCCCCGACCCGCCCCAGACCGCTTCCCCGCGGCGAGAGCAGGACGAGACCGGTGTGGCAGGGCAGCTCGGCCGCGCCGGCGTGCTCGATGCGGCCGCGGTCGTAGAGCTGGTCGAGCTCGTCGGAGGTCACCTCGAGCTCGGCCAGGCCGGTCCAGCCGGTGTCGACGCCCTGCTCGTGGCGGTACTCCTCCGCTTCGAGCCCGCACGCCGAGGCCTTGACGCGCATCGGCAGGTCCTTGGACACGATCGTCACGTCGGCACCCTCGTTGGCGAGGTTGCGGGCGACGGCGAGGATCCGGGTGTCGTTGTCGCCGAGGCGGAAGCCGGCCGGCAGCGACATGGGGTCGGTGTGGTTGAGCTCGACGCGCAGCGTCCCGCCCGTCTCCCCCACCGCGACGGGTTGGTCGAGGCGGCCGGCGCTGACCCGCAGGTCGTCGAGCAGGCGCAGCGCCTGCCGGGCGAAGTAGCCGAGCTCCGGGTGGTGGCGCTTGCCCTCGAGCTCGGTGACGACGACGACGGGGAGGACGACCTCGTGCTCGGCGAAGCGGAGCATGGCCCGCGGGTCGGAGAGGAGCACCGAGGTGTCGAGGACGTACGTCTTGTGCTCGGGCTCGCGGGCGCGTGCCGTCGTGCGGGTGGCGGTGCGGGTCGTGCTCTGTGCGGTGGCGCGTGTGGAGGCCGCGGCCGGCTCGGTGGTGATGCTGGCGGGGTCCGACGTGACCTGACGGGTCGTACGTGCCATGTGCCACTCCCTACGCGGCGCGCGGTGCGCGCCTAGTCGCTCCCGAGGTGCCGGGCGGCCACCAGAGGGTGGCGTGGTGCCCGGCCCTCCGTCCTGAGCGATAGCTCCATGGGTGGGCCTCCTGGCAACGTCCGGCGGGTGCCGGCCGTTGGGACGACGGTACGACCGGAGACCGACAGCGCAAGGCATTGACACGTGACTGTGCACGTGTCGCCCCCGAAGTTCACGTATCGGTCACCATCGACGGCCCGGCGTTCGGCAGGGCATCGTCTCGCGGCGGCCCGGCCGGCCGTGAGGAACCGGCTCGTGAGCAACCGGCGCGTTCACTCCGTGCCGCGGTGGCCGAGCCGATTCTGCGGAAGGAACGGCGGATGGAGCGGCGGACGATGTTGCACCTGCTGGGGTCATCACCCCACCGGGTGCAGCACCATCCCGCACACGCGTGCGGCAGCCGGCCTCAGCGGCCGGGGCGGCCCGTGCGCACGGCCGCCATGACACCGACGACGGCGGCGAGCAGGCCCAGCAGCACGATCACGACGATGCTTCCGGCGCTCGTCGGCGTCTGCCCGCTCACAGCACGACGCAGTGCCAGCACCATGACCAGAGTGACGAACGCGCAGACCGCGACAAGGACCCAGCGGCCGACGCGGGCGAGCCGCGAGTCGTTCCCGAAGGCGCTGCCGACGTTGGCACCCGACTCGACGGCCACCTGCAGCGGGTCCGCGTCGGGGTTGCGTCGCCGCCAGGCACGTCGGGCCGTGCCCATGTGCACGATGAACGCCCCGATGAGCGCGATCGGCAGCCCCGTGCAGAGGCGCGCCACCCGCGCCTCCGGCCCACCGAAGACGCCGAGCACCACGGCGAACAGGCCCACGGCCACGAGCAGGGACCCCATCACGACGGTGACCGTCGGTGAGACGGCCCCGGCCATCCGTGACGGGTCGTCGAGCCAGGCGTAGGGCGGCGGGTCGTCCCGCCGGTCCGGCGCGCTCATGCGGTCACGAGGGCAGGCAGCAGGCGGGCGAGCTCCTCGGGCAGCTGCGCCCGGGCCACCTCGCGCTGAACGCCCTCGGGAGTGTCGGAGACGAGCCAGCCGCCGTCCCGGGGTCGGAAGTAGAGCGCCCCCAGGACGCCCTGAAGGTCGCGGGTCTCCAGAGCGAACGTGCCGCTGCCGCGGAACTCCAGCATGGCCTCGATCCCTCGCGCGAGGGCGGCAGCCGGGCGGTGCACCTCGTTGGTGAGCCCGACGAACCACGTGCCGAGGCTGCGCGGCTGGAGCAGGGCGATGGCGTCGCCATCCTCGACGGCCACGAGCAGATCGCCGCGGTCGCCGGCGTCCTCACGGAAGCTGACGCCGCTCCACCGGCGTCCCCGAGCGAGCACCGTCTCGAGCACGGCGGCCTCGCCGCGGCTCACCGCACGGTCGCCCTCGGGCGCGGCGAGGCCTCGAGCGAGGAGTGAGGCGACGCCTGCAGCCGCCACCACGTCGTCGTGCGGCGCGGCCTGGAAACCGAGAGCCGCCAGCGACATCCGGGCACTCGGCGTGGCGTGCCGGCCCAGCAGGTAGGCCAGCTCAGCCCAACCGAAGCCGTAGACGTCATCAGGCAACGACAGCCTGGCGAGCTCGCTGCCGGCGAGCGGGTCGGTGGGCATCCGGTAACTCCTTCGTGCGGTGGACGTTCGTGGGCGTTCGGTGGAGATGAGGCGCCCGGGCGTGGGAGGGGACCGCGAGCGTACGCGTGCCCATCCTGCCCGGCACCCGACGGCGGTGGGCGGTCAGAACCAGCTGGTGACGCTGTGCCAGGTGTCGCTCGCCGCGTGGCCGATGTCGGAGGCCACGTCCGCCACCTCGTGACCGACGGCGTTGACGGCGTCATGCACGGCCGGGATGTTCTGGTAGGCGGCGACGCCCAGGCTCGCGACGCCGCACACGACGTCGGCCGGCGGAGGGGCGAAGACGGCGCCGGCCATCAGGGC
Organism: Terrabacter sp. NPDC080008; assembly: GCF_040702505.1. Taxonomy (NCBI): domain Bacteria; kingdom Bacillati; phylum Actinomycetota; class Actinomycetes; order Micrococcales; family Intrasporangiaceae; genus Terrabacter; species Terrabacter sp. NPDC080008. The sequence continues at coordinate 154,297 of NZ_JBFBLC010000005.1, read as the reverse complement.
CGTGCCCAGACCGTTCGTCACCATGCCCTCGGTGTTGCCCGTCCGGACGGAGTCGACGAAGGAGGCCGCGCTGAGCCCGATACCGACCGGGCCGAGCACACCGAACTTGCCGACGACCTTGCCGGCAGCGCTTCCCTCCGAGAAGAGGCCCGAGAGACCCTTCATGTCCCACGCCTCCGCGACCATGTTCGAGGTCGCCGCGAACTTCGAGGCGCTCGGGAGCGCCTCGAACAGCGGGTCGCCCGCCTTGGCCAGCTCGGTGATCTCGCCGAGGTACTTGCCGCTGAGGCGCCAGCCGTCGGCCCGGCTGAAGGTCGAGAGCACACCGGCCGAGTGGGCCAGCAGGCTGGGCAGACCCGCGACGGTCATTCCGACGCCGAGCCCGTCGAGCACGCTCGGGCCGGAGTCCCCCTCGTTGCTGCCCGGGGCGCCAGCACCTGCCCCGCCGGTGCCGCCGCCCAACGGGGCGCCGGGTGCGCCCGCGCCGCCCGAGAGGCCCGGGCCGCTCGCCGTCTCCTGCTGGCCCGCGTTGCGGCGCAGCGCCTCCGCCAGCCGGCCCAGCTCGGACCCGAACTGGCTCAGCTGCGCCTCCACCGGTGGCCAGCGCTCCATGAGCTGGTCCAGGTCGGAGCCGCCCCACTGTCCGCGCAGCGCCTGCACGGCCCGACCGGCCTCGACCTTGACGCCATCGCACTCACGGGCGTGCCCGCTCAGGCGCTCGGCCGACGCACGCAGCGCCACCGGGTCGGCGCCCTTCTTGTAGATCGCCACGTTCTCTCCCCCTGTGCTGGACGGACGTCCGAAACCTACGCAACAGGCGCGCCCCGGACAATGGGGAGGACTCCCCTTCGCTCGTCCGAGACGCGGCCGACCGGTCGCTCAGCCGCCGAACCGACGGTGCCGGCCGGCATACGCCCGCAGTGCGCGCAGGAAGTCGACGTGGCGGAAGTCGGGCCAGTACGCCTCACAGAAGTAGAACTCCGAGGTCGCGCTCTGCCAGAGGAGGAAGCCGCCGAGGCGCTGCTCGCCCGAGGTGCGGATGACGAGGTCGGGGTCGGGCTGGCCCTTGGTGTAGAGGTGCTCGGCGATGTCCTCGACCGTGAGCTCGCCGGCGATCTGCTCGAGCGACTCGCCCGCGGCCGCGCGGGCCAGGAGCAGGTCGCGCACGGCGTCGGCGATCTCGCGCCGGCCGCCGTAGCCGACGGCGACGTTGACGGTCATGCCGACGACGTCCTTGCTGCGCTCGGCCGAGGCGCGCAGGCTCTCGGCCGTCTCGGGCGGCAGCAGGTCGAGGGCCCCGACGATCCGCAGGTGCCAGTGGCCCGACTCGGCCAGGTCGGCCACCGCCGTCTCGATGATCTTGAGCAGGGGCGCGAGCTCCTCCTCGGGGCGGCGCAGGTTGTCCGTCGAGAGCAGCCACAGGGTGACGTACTCGACGCCGGCCTCGCGGCACCACTCGAGCAGGTCCTCGATCTTGTCCGCGCCGGCCTGGTGCCCGCTCGCCGTGCCGGCACCGCGGGCGCGGGCCCAGCGCCGGTTGCCGTCGAGCATGACGGCGACGTGGCGCGGGAGCGCCTCCCTGGGGAGGTCCTTGAGGACTCGGCGCTCGTACGCGCCGTAGACCACATCGCGCCACCCCACGGGGCCTCCTCGTCGTCTCGACCGGTCGCGCCGGTGAGCGCCGGCCTCGGTGAACACCCCCCTCCGAGCGGGGCGCCGTCCCACCGTACTCCCCGGTCCGGGAGCGGCCTGCGAGGCCGGCTGGAGGTGTCGTGCTGATCATGTGAGGAGCTCGTGGAGCCGGCAGATCGGGACAACCTACGCATCCGTAACCTACGGTCGCGTAGGTTACACTCGGGGCATGACGCACCAGCCCGAGCCCACTGCCCAGGAGCGCCCGGAGCCGTCGAACGGTCCCGTCTCTGACCTGGTCGCGAGCGTCAAGCCGCGCCTGCGCGGCTGGCTGCACCTCGGGATGTTCCCGGTCGCCCTGCTGGGCGGCCTGGGCCTCGTCCTCGTCGCAGAGCCCGGAGCCGTGCGCACCGCGACCCTCGTCTTCATGACGAGCGCAGCGCTGCTCTTCGGCGTCTCGGCCATCTACCACCGCGGCACGTGGGGTCCCCGCGCCGCCGGACTGCTCAAGCGGTTCGACCACTCGAACATCTACCTCATCATCGCCGGCACCTACACGCCGTTCGCGGTGACGCTGCTCCCCTCCGACCAGGCCCGGCTGCTGCTGTCGCTCATCTGGGGCGGGGCGCTCGCCGGCGTGCTCTTCCGCATCTTCTGGGTCGGGGCGCCGCGGTGGCTCTACACGGCGCTCTACCTCGTGCTCGGCTGGACCGCCGTCTTCTACGTCGTGCCGTTCTGGCACGGCGGCGGGCCGGTCATCGGCTCCCTCATCGGCCTCGGCGGCCTGCTCTACACCGCGGGCGGCATCGTCTACGGCACCAAGAAGCCGAACCCGTGGCCGAAGTGGTTCGGCTTCCACGAGGTCTTCCACGCCTTCACGCTCGGCGGGTTCCTGACGCACTTCGCAGCGGTCGCGCTCGCCGTCGTCGGGACGCGGGCCTTCGCCTGACCCCGCACCTGACATGACGAACGCCCCGGCCTGTGCCGGGGCGTTCGTCGTGGGCGAGAAAGTCAGGGCGTACGCCGTGGGGCCGAGCCAGCGCCGAGCCTCAGGACCGAGGCCCCTGGCCTCCGGCGTCGTCGTGGTGCCGGCTCTCCTCCTCGACTGCGCGGCGGTCGATGTGCGGGCGGGAGCCCTCGACATCCTCGTCGTCTCCCGTGACGGGAGTGCCGTCGGCGTCGGCGGTGCCCGGCTGCCCGGGCTGTCCGGGCTGCTCGGCCTCGTCGCGGTCGCGGTAGGCCATGCGGCGCAGGCGGCTGTTCATGTTGCGCACGAGGAACCACAGCGCAACCGCGAGCACGAAGAAGGCGATGAAGCCCCAGATGCCGGGCCCGACCGGGAGGTTGCCGCTGCCACCCATCAGATCTCCGCCTTCTCGGTGTGGTCCTCGGCGTCGACGCCGGTCTCGGCGGGGGCCTCGCCGTCGGGCTCGTCGACGTGGGTGTCGGAGCTGTCACCGTGCAGGTGCCGGGTGCGCCGCTCGGTCTCCTCCTCGGCCCGCTCGCGCGCCTCCTGCTCGGCCTCCTCGGTGATGCGGCCGTCATAGACCACCTCGAGGCCGGGACGCGTCGCGAGGGCGTCGGCCTCCTCGGGACTGCCGAGACCGGCGAAGAGGTCGTCCTCGCCCTCGGCGACCGGCACGTACGACAGGGCCGCCTCGAACTCCTCGACACCCCAGACGCGCTTCTGGATCTCGAGCGGCACCTGGAACCAGAAGCCGTCGGGGTCGACCTGTGTGGCGTGCGCGATGAGGGCGCGGTCGCGGGTCTCGAAGAACTCGGCGCACGCGATCGTCGTGGTGGGACGCCCCGAACGGCGCGGCTTCCAGTTGGCCAGCCACTCGGCATACGGGCTCTCGAGCCCCTCGGCGAGCATCGCCTCGTGGATGGCCTCGAGGCGGGGCTTGGACCAGCCGCCGTTGTAGTAGATCTTCAGCGGCTGCCACGGCTCACCGGCGTCCGGGAAGCGCGAGGGGTCGCCGGCCGCCTGGAACGCCGACATCGCCACCGTGTGGCACATGATGTGGTCGGGGTGGGGGTAGCCACCCTTTTCGTCGTACGTCGTCATGACGTGCGGGCGCCAGGTGCGGATGACGCGCACGAGCGCCTCGGTGGTCACCTCGAGGTCCTCGAGCGCGAAGCAGCCGTCGGGCAGGGGTGGAAGCGGGTCGCCCTCGGGCAGCCCCGAGTCGACGAAGCCGAGCCAGGTGTGCTCGCAGCCGAGCACCTCCTGCGCCGCCTTCATCTCGTCGCGCCGCACCTGCGCGATGTCGCGCAGGATGTGCGGGTCGTCCTTGAGCTTCTCGTTGAGGATGTCGCCGCGCTCCCCGCCCGTGCACGAGACGACCATCACGGACGCTCCCGCGGCGACGTACTTGGCCGTCGTCGCGGCGCCCTTGCTCGACTCGTCGTCGGGGTGCGCGTGCACCGCCATCAAACGCATGCCCTCGGCCACGTGGCTCCCTGCTTGTCCTCAAGTCTCGGTCGGTGGTGCGCGGGCGGCGGCCGTTCGCCATGCCGCGTCGCGCCGGGCCGCTGCTCCCGGTCGTGCTGCCATGGGAGAGACTGGACCCGACTGCCATCCTCTCACTCCCCCGTGCCCTTCTCGGCACGGGCTCGAACCGCCAGGACCCACTTATGCCGTCCCGCCCGACCCTGCCCCGCCCCGCTCCCGGCCAGCTCAAGTGGTGGGTCATCGGCACGGTCGGGATCCTCGCCGGCGTCGCGCTGGCCACCTGGCTCGGGCTGTCCGCGACGTTGGGGCAGCCGTCGTGGGACACGCTCGGCTACAAGGTGGTCAGCGACCAGCAGGTCCGCGTCGACTTCCAGGTCTACCGCCCGGGCGGCACGGCGCTGACCTGCACGGTGGAGGCGCTCGCCATCGACTTCTCCCCCGTCGGGACCACCACCGTCCAGGTGCCGGCGAGCACCGAGGAGACCACGAAGCAGTCGGCGATGCTGCGCACGACCTCTCGGGCCGTCACCGGGCAGGTCACGCACTGCTCCTGAACCTCGACCAGCAGGAGCGACAAAGGGGCGCATACCGGGGCACCTCGTTGCGGGACGGCATACGACCCGGTGGTTTGACCTGCACTCGAGGCCGCCACTTTGTTATCCTGAGTTCTTCATCCAGGGTCCGGACCCGTCGCCGACCGGCAAACGCAGGTGTCGACACCGCCGTTCGGGCCCTTCTTTTTGTGCAGGCGCCCACGCGGAGCACCGCGTGGGCGCTGTTCATCCAAGGAGTGACAACCGTGACCGAGACTGCCGCTGGCTTCCTGACCCAGGAGGCCCATGACCGCCTCAAGGCGGAACTCGACCAGCTGACGGGCGAAGGTCGCATCGAGATCGCGCGCAAGATCGAGGAGGCCCGCGAGGAGGGCGACCTCAAGGAGAACGGCGGCTACCACGCCGCCCGCGAGGAGCAGGGCAAGATGGAGGCCCGCATCCGCCAGCTGACCGAGCTGCTCCAGAACGCGACGATCGGTGAGACGCCCCCCGACGACGGCGTCGTCGAGCCCGGCATGCTCGTGACGGTCGAGATGTTCGGCGACGAGGAGACCTTCCTGCTCGGCAACCGCGAGATCGCCGACGGCGACGACCTGCAGGTCTTCTCCGAGAAGTCCGCCATGGGCGCTGCCATCAACGGCAAGAGCGTCGGTGACAGCACCAGCTACGAGGCCCCGAACGGCAAGACGATCGAGGTCAAGATCTTGGCCGCCAAGCCCTACACCGGCTGAGCGCCCCCAGACGCCTGACCAACGGGCCGGCTCCCCCGCGACACCGCGGCGGTGCCGGCCCGTTCCCACATCTGAACCGTCGAAAGGCCACATCTGGCCCCTGTCGAACCGTCGAGAGGCCACGTCTGGCCCCTCCCCACCCGTCGAGAGGCCACGTCTGGCCCCTCTCGAACCGTCGACAGGCCACGTCTGGCCCTCAGGATCGTCGCCGCCGCGGACGCGCGAACTGCGCCGGCGCGAAGAACTGCGGCTCGGCTGCAGACACGTCCAACAGGTGGGGGTTGACCCCGAGGTGACCAGCGAACTCGCGCAGCTTCCTCGCCCGGCATTCCCGGTCGAAGACGTCCTTCGCGGTCACCTCGACGACGGCCCATCCACCCCGCTCGGCGCGGGCGCGGCGGATCCCGTCGCGAGCGCGATCCTTGAGCCGCGTGTGGAACTCGACACCCTGGTACTCACCCACCACCTTCTGCTCCTCCCACACAAGGTCGCCGCAGCCGAGCCATTCTCCCGACGGGCTCAGGATGTCTGCGTTGTGCACCGGCTCGGGCAGCCCCGCCCTCACGACCATGAGCCGGCTGCGTGTCTCCATCGGCGACCAGGACTTCGGCCGGATGCGTGGGATCGCGTAGGTGAGTGTCACCTTGCCTCTCGGGCGAACTCGACGCTCGACCGCCCGACGGAGCGGGGCCGTCCCACCGACGAGGTTCGCCACAGCGTCGCCGGCGGCGATCAGGTCGTCCAGGCCGACCGGTTTCCCCGGTCCGACGAACTCACCCAGATCGGCCCAGGTGTCGGCCGGCGCCACCACGGGAAGTCCGTCGACCTCGAGGACTTCACGGGTCTCGAGACCGCGGTGGCCGACGACCTCGGGTCGCCGAATGCGGTTCGCCGCGGTGGACGTGACGATGTGGACGCGGCAGTCCTCCTCGACGGCATACGGCAGGGGGATGCCGAGCAGCTGCGCGGCGGTGACGTGGGAGAACGCGAAGTCGGTCCCTGCCGCCACGGCGAAGGCGCGGGCACGCTCGACGTCCGTCGTGGGCAGAGACGAGATGCGCACGCCACGCGTCGGGGTCCAGAGATCCTGCCCGCGCATCCGCTTTCGGGTCACTCCGGCGGCGAGGCCCTCAGAGGTGAGGAACGGACGATGCCCGAGGTCCCGGGGTAGCGGCTCAGGTGCCATGGACGCACCATCTTCGACGGCGCGCCCCTCGGGACAGATGACGACGCCGGCCTGTGGACCCGGACGACGCGCACTGCTGGGGTGTGGATAGCGGGATCTCCGCGGGCCACACGTGGCCTCTCGACGGTTAGGGAGGGGCCACACGTGGCCTCTCGACGGTTGAAGAGGGGCCAGACGTGGCCTTTCGACGGTTAGAGGAGGTGGTGGGCCAGGCGGCGGGCCGCGTCGGCAGTGTCGGGGTGGCCGGCCAGCAGGCCGACGGCGAAGAGCAGGTATGCCGTGTCGACCGTCGCGCTCGCCGCGCGCGGCACCTTCCAGGCGCCGGCGTGGTCGGTGAGGACCGCGTCGAGCACCCGGTCCCGACCGGCCGGGGCGGCGTGGCGCAGCACTCCCCCGGACCCGACCAACCGCGTCACGTTGGCGAGCGGCCGGGCCGACTCGGTGGGCTGCGCCGGACGGGCGTGACGGCGCACGGCGACGACGACGGCGAGCCGGGCCAGCTCCAGGTCGAGGGCTCGCTCAGCGTCGTCGACGGGAAGGGAGCCGGGCCGCTCGTGGACGCGGGCGGCATACGCGGCCAGGGCGACGGGGTCGGCCACGGTGTCGAGCAGGTGCTCGGCGGCGGCCGCCTCGAGCACGTGCTTGGCGTTCCAGCGCATCCCGAGGTCACCCTCGACGGTGCGGGCGTGCCAGAGCGGCGCGACGACGTCCTTGCGGAGCGAGGCGTCCTCGCCCTCCGGGGTGAGGCAGGAGTAGATGTCGGTGGTGGCCCCGCCGACGTCGACGACCAGCACGTCGCCGCCGGCCACCGAGCCGAGCACCTCGACACCCAGCAGGACGGCGTCGGGGGTCGCCGCCTCGACCATCGCGGCGAAGGCCGGGTCACGGGACAGCCCCTTGCCACCGATCACGTGGCGCAGGAACGCCTCGCGGATGGCGGCGCGCGCCGACCCCGGCGCGATGACGCCGATCTGCGGGAGCACGTTGTCGGCCAGGACGGTGGGACGGCCGGTCCTGGCGAGCGCCGCTGCGGCCTCGTCGCGTGCCTCGACGTTGCCGGCGACCACGACCGGGACGGCATGCGCGCCCCGGCCCCCGATCTCGGCCTTGGCCAGGCGACCTGCGTTGTGCAGGAGCACGTCCCGGTTGCCGCCGTCGGTGCCGCCGACGAGCAGCACGAGGTCGGGGCGTGAGGCACGCACCGCGGCCACCTCCGCCGTCGTCAGCCGCCCGGCTGCGACGTGGACCACCTTGGCGCCGGCCGACAGCCCGACGCGGTGACCGGCCTCTGCCGTGACGGTCCGCTCGTAGCCGACGACGGCCAGCCGCAGCCCACCGCCGGCGCTCGAGCAGGCGCGCACCGTCACATCGTCGGGGACGTCCAGCTCGGCCCGCAGCGTGCGGTAGCCGTCGAGGACGTCACCGGTGCCCTCGCGGCGGCTGCCTGCACGGCCACCTGCCCGAGCACCCACCCCGACGCCCGTCGTGGGCGTCGAGGCGGTGGCGAGCACGGTGCCGTCCTCGGCGACCATAGCGCCCTTGGTGAAGGTCGACCCGAAGTCGACGGCGAGGATCGTCATGCCCGGTCGCTGCGAGCGTCTCAGCCGGAGGTCTCAGCCGTGGATGTCGAGGGCCTCGCGCAGGTCGGCGATGAGGTCGTCCGCGTCCTCGATGCCGACCGAGAGCCGGATCAGGTCGGACGGGACCTCGAGCTCGGTGCCGGCGACGCTGGCGTGGGTCATGCGGCCCGGGTGCTCGATGAGCGACTCGACGCCACCGAGCGACTCACCGAGGGTCCAGAGGCGCACGGCCGCGCAGGCCTTGACGGCCGCGTCCTCGCCGCGACGCATCCGGAAGCTCACCATGCCGCCGAAGCGCTTCATCTGCCGCGCCGCGACGTCGTGGTTGTGGTGCGTCGGCAGGCCCGGGTAGAGCACGTGCGACACGGCGTCGTGGCGCGAGAGGAACTCGACGACCTTCTCCGCGTTGTCGCAGTGACGCTCCATGCGGATCGCGAGCGTCTTGAGGCCGCGCAGCGTCAGCCAAGAGTCGAAGGGCCCGGCGACGCCCCCGATGCTGTTCTGGTGGAAGGCGATCCGGTCCGCGGCGTCCTCGTAGCCGGCCACCTTGATGTCCCGCGCGGTGACGACCGCGCCGCCGACGACGTCGCTGTGGCCGCCGGAGTACTTCGTCGTCGACTGCGTCACGATGTCCGCGCCGAGCGCCAGGGGGCTCTGGAGGTACGCGGTCGCGAAGGTGTTGTCTACGACCAGCAGGGCGCCGGCCTCGTGGGCCAGCGAGGCGATCGCCGCGATGTCGGCCACGCCGAGCAGCGGGTTGGTCGGCGTCTCGACCCAGACCATCTTCGTCTGCCCAGGGCGGATCGCCGCGCGCACCGCCTCCACGTCGCCCATGTCGGCGATGGAGTGCTCGATGCCCTGCGGTTTGGCGACCCGATTGAAGTAGCGGTAGGTGCCGCCGTAGGCGTCGTTGGGCACGACCACGTGATCGCCGGGCACGAGCAGCGCGCGGGCCACGGTGTCCTGTCCGGCCAGCCCCGAGGCGAAAGCGAAGCCGCGGCTGCCACCCTCGAGGGAGGCGATGCACTCCTCCAGCGCCGTGCGCGTCGGGTTGGCCGACCTGCTGTACTCGTAGCCCTTGCGGAAGCCGCCGATGCCGTCCTGCTTGTACGTCGACACCTGGTAGATGGGCGTGACGACGGCACCGGTGGCCTCGTCCGCCTCCTGGCCGGCGTGGATGGCTCGGGTGGAGAAACCGTGGTCTTCAGACATGACGACGACCCTAATCCCTGCACCGTCACGCGCCCCACCCGCTGACGACGGATGCGGCCCGACGTCTGCGATGCTGCCCCCGTGGCTCCCGCCTTCGACTACAGCAACCGCAGCGAGCGCCCCCGCGGCCGGGTGCTCTCGGCCCTGTCGGCGACGCTCCCCGGCGTCCGCGCCGTCCAGGAGCAGGTGCTGCCGTATGCCGTGTGGTGGGAGTCCCACAACCGCGTGGCCGCCACGTCCGGCGGGCCCCTGTGGGTGGCCCTCGGCGACTCGATGACGCAGGGTATCGGTGCGAGCGCGCCCGACCGTGGCTGGGCCGGGCAGCTGAGCGAGCGGCTCGCCCGGCGGGGCTGGAGCCACCGCCTCGTCAACCTGGGCGTCAACGGCGCGCGAGTGCAGGACGTGCTCGACCGGCAGCTGCCCGCCCTCGAGCTGCTCGAACGGATGGCAGAGCTGGGGCAGCCGGCGGAGCTCGGGCAGCCGGTCGGGGCGGGCGGTCGGGCGGCGCTGGTCACCGTCGTCATCGGCTCGAACGACGTCGTGGTGCGGCGTCACCGCCGCGGCCTGGCGCAGCGGTTCGAGGCAATGCTGGACCGCCTCCCGGCGGGCGCCCTCGTGGCGAACCTGCCCAACCCGCACCGCGAGGCACGGGCCGTGGACGCCCTCCTGCGTGAGCGCGCCGACGCGGGCCGGCTGGTCCTCGTCGACATGCGCCGGGAGGGGCCGCGGTCATGGCGCGGCCGTCTCGCCTCCGACCGGTTCCATCCGAACGACCGCGGCTACGCGGAGATGGCGACCGTCGTGGAGCGCGCCGTCGACCGGGCGGGCGTGCTCGGCTGACGCGATCTCACGGCATACGTCCTCTGGCGCCGTCGGGCGACGGGCTCAGTCCAGCGGGTCGAGGATGCGGTGCAGGAACTGGCGGGCGCGCTCGGTGCTGGGCCGGGTGAGCACCTGCTCGGGCGTGCCGCGCTCGACGATGACGCCGCCGTCCATGAACAGCACCTGATCGGCGACCTGCTGCGCGAAGCGGATCTCGTGGGTGACCACCACCATCGTCCAGCCCTGTGCCGCAAGGTCTTTCATGACCGTGAGCACTTCCCCGACAAGCTCCGGGTCGAGCGCCGACGTCGGCTCGTCGAAGAGCATCAGCTGCGGCCGAACGGCCAGCGCGCGGGCGATGCCGACGCGCTGCTGCTGGCCGCCGGACAGCTGGTACGGGTAGGCGTCCGCACGGTCGCCCAGGCCCACGAGCCGTAGCAGCTCGCGGCCCTCGGCGTCGGCCTCGGCCCGGTTGCGCCGCTGGGCGAGCACCGGGCCGGAGGTGACGTTCTCGAGGACGGTCAGGTGCGGGAAGAGGTGGTGCGACTGGAACACCATGCCGCTCTGCGCCCGCAGCGTCGCGACCTGCCTCTTCGTGACGGGACGCTCGGCGAAGTCGACCTCGACGTCGCCGATGCGCACGACGCCGGCATCGGCCACGTCGAGCGCGTTCAGCGAGCGCAGGACGGTCGTCTTGCCGGACCCGGAGGGCCCGATGAGCACCGTGACGCTGCCGGGGGCCACCTCGAAGTCGATGGACCGCAGCACCGTGTGGTCCCCGAAGGACTTGGCCAGTCCGGTGACGGAGACGAGGGACTGCTCGGGCCGACCCTCCGGCCGGGGTTCGATCGATATCTCGCTCATGCTGCGACGTACCTGTTCTGTCGGTGCTCGAGGCGGGACTGGCCGAAGGAGAGGACCAGGCAGACGACCCAGTAGTACGCGGCAGCGACGCCGTAGAGGGCGAAGAACTGGTACGTCGGGGCCGCTGCCTCCTGCGCGACGCGCAGCAGCTCGGTCACCTGGATGGTCGAGGCCAGCGAGGTGTCCTTGACGAGCGAGATCAACGTGTTGGACAGCGGCGGGATCGCGGTGCGCGCGGCCTGGGGCAGGACGACCCGCCGCAGCGTCGTGACGTAGCCCATCCCGACGGTCGAGGCCGCCTCCCACTGGCCCTTGGGCACCGAGAGGATCGCCGAGCGGATGACCTCGGCGGCGTACCCGCCGACGTTGAGGGTGAAGGCGAGGACCGCGGCCGGGAAGGGGTCGAACTGCACCCCCAGGGCAGGCAGCCCGTAGAAGATGATGAACAGCTGCAGCAGCAGCGGCGTGCCGCGGATCACCGAGATGTAGACGCGGGCGATCCACGACACGACGCGCACCTTGGACAGCCGCATGAGCGCGACCACGAGCGCCAGGACGAGCCCGAGGACGAAGCTGATGATCGTCAGCGGGATCGTCATGGTGACCGTGGCGCGCAGCAACGGTCCCAGCGAGTCGAGGATGAGCTGGGTCGTCTGCTCGTTCACGACGCCCTCCCGATCCGGCGGGTCGTGCAGGTGGGACGGGTTTTCGGGGTCACGCGGCGGGCTTGACCGAGACGTCGCTGCCGAAGTACTTCTCGGAGAGCTTCTTCAGCGTGCCGTCGGCCTTCAGCTCGCCCAGCGCCTTGTCGATCGCGGCGACGAGGTCGGAGCTCTTGCGGGTGGCCACGGCCTGCTCGGAGACGTCGCCGGTCTTGCCGGCGATCTTGATGCTCTGGTCGCCGGTGGACTTCTGGTAGTCGAGGACGGCGAGGCTGTCGTTGACGGTGGCGTCGACGCGCGACTGCTTGAGCAGGGTGATGGCCTGGGTGAACCCCTCGACCGACTCCACCTGCGCACCGGCGTCCTTGGCGACCTGCGCCCAGTTGCTCGTCAGGCTCTGTGCCGACTTCTTGCCCTTGAGCGCGGCGAGGGAGGTGATCGAGGAGTTGTCCGCACGCGTCGCGATGACGCCCTCCGAGTACGTGTAGGTCGAGCTCAGCCCGTAGAGGCCCGCACGCTGGGGGTTCTTCGTCACCTGGTTGATGACGGCGTCGAAGCGGTTGCTCGTGAGGCCGGCGAAGATCGCGTCCCACGGGGTCTCGACGTACTGCACCTTGACGCCGAGCTTGTCGGCGACGGCCTTGGCGACCTCGACGTCGTAGCCGGTCAACTGGTTGGTCTTGGGGTCGTGGAAGGAGAAGGGCGCGTAGGTGCCCTCGGTCCCGACCTTCAGCACGCCGGCGCTCTTGACCGCCTGCAGGTCCGAGCCGCCACTGGACGCACTGCTCGTGCTGCTGCAGGCCGCGAGGACAGCGGCGAGGACGGTGGCGAGCAGGACGGTGAGGACAGACCTCGAACGCATGGCTGGACTTCCTGGGGGTGGGGGGTCAACTGGAACGGACGGATAACACCACGTTGTGCCAGCCATAACCAAATGGCGACGTCCATGGGGTGCCAACCGCCACACCCCGCCACACATTCCCGGTGTGCCCGCCCGACTTGCAGCCCGGACCTGCCGTCCGCGTCTTCCGGGTGTCAGTCCTCCTGGGACCGCAGATAGTCCGCGAGCGCCTGCCGGTCCGTGCCGAGCGTCTTGACGTCGTGGCCGAGCGTCGTCGTCGCCTGCCGCGCCGTGAGCGTGAAGGTCTTCCCCTGCGAGGTGACGTGCACGGCGTCGAGGTTGCGCACCGTCCCGAGCAGGATCGTGGCCGCCACAGTGAAGTCGGTCTGCTCGAACGGCTTGGCCGGGTGGGCCAGGTCGATGGTGACGGCATACGGCGGGCGTGTGGTCCAGAGGCTCAGGGTGTACGACCCCGGGGCAGCGAAGCCCGCCTCGTCCACGAGCGCGATGACCTTGGAGTTGTCGCCGACGTATGCCGTCCGGTCGGCCCAGAGCGCGTCCGCGTGGGCCTGCGCCCCGTCCGTCACCGACGCACTGGTCGACGGGTCGTGCGGGTCGGAGTCGGTGCACCCTGCCAGCGTTCCGGCCGCGACGACCACAGCCAACACGGCGGACACGAGAGCGCTTCTCGGCATGGGAGTCCCCTTCCGCCGCAACGAGTGCCGCCTCGGCGAAGTCCAGACGCCGGTCACGTCCTCGCGGTTCCCACGTCTGGCTGCTCAGTCCTGCCTGAGGCGCTTCTGCCATTCGCGGCTGTAGCCGTCGACGACGTAGCCGAGGCGGTTGTTGACCGCGAGCATGTGCTCGTTCGAGTCGGCGTTCCACGTGCGGACCGCCGTGACGCCGGGGAGGGCGTCCATGAGCGCGAGCGCGTTGGCGGCCTTGAGCCGCAGGCCCAGTCCGTGCCCGCGGTGCTCACTCAGCACCAGGGTGTCCTGCTGGTAGCCCAGGGTCGGCTCGCTCGCCGAGACCGACACCTGGGTGAAGCCGACGATCCGGCCGGACGGCACGTGCCGGGCCACCGTCTCCACGATGCGCCGTCCCGCCGACAGGAGCCGCTCCTGCTGCTCGAGGAGCCGGGCCGCGTCCCAGGCCTCCTCCTCCAGGTCCAGCCCGTCGTTCGGGGCATCGGTGCTCATCCGCTGCTGCAGCACGGCGCGGTCGTCCAGCCACGCGGGAGGCATGTGGTCGACGTAGCCCTCCAACTCGTAGTCCTCCGCGCCCGGGGCGGCCACGCTCGACTCGAGCGCATTTCGGTCCGCGGGCAGGGCCATCTCGCTGCGCAGCACCGTCTGCCCGATGCCGAAGCCACGCGCGGTCGCGAACCGCTCGGACGCGTCCTGGCCACCGTCGGCCCACTCGGTCTCGGCGAAGAACAGCGACCGGCCGTGCTCGGCGCCGATGCGCTCGGCCTCCGCGAGCAGCGCCGAGCCGATGCCCCGACCGCGCGCCTCGGCCCGCACCGAGAGCCACAGCATGGCGGCCTCGGGGTTGTCTAGCTGCGGCAGCTGGACCTCGAGGGCCCCCACGACCCGCTCCCCCGACCACGCGGCCAGGTCGACGCGCTTCTTGGTGCCGGTCCGGTGCAGCGCCTGCAGCTCCTCGAGCGGCCACTCGCTGCCTCGCTCGGCGAACAGCTCGCGCTGCACCGAGGCGTGGACGTCGATCCACTGCCGGGCAGCCGCGTCCTGGCCGGGGTCGAGCACGTCGAGGGGCCGGATGGTGAAGTCGTCGGTCACGGGCAGAGTCTGTCGAGCCCGCCCCTGCGGGGCCAGCGATTTGTCCGCGACCGCACGACGCGGCATACGCAGGGGGTTCCGGGCGTTGGACTGGCGTAAGACGCGCCCAGCACGAAGGATGTGACACTGGCATGGTGTTCGGATTCGGTAGGAAGTCGCAGATGCCCAGCCGCGAGGAGGCCCTCTCGGGCCGTGCAGAACGGCCGTATGCCGTGAACCCCACCCACGTCGTGCTCGGCACGCCGCTCGAGGGCCCGTGGCCCGAGGGCTCCGAGGTGCTCTACGTGGCGATGGGGTGCTTCTGGGGCGTCGAGCGGATCTTCTGGCGCCAGGACGGCGTCATCGCCACGGCCGCCGGCTACATGGGCGGCTACACGCCCAATCCGACCTACGAGGAGACGTGCACCGGGATGACCGGGCACGCCGAGACGGTCCGCGTCGTCTACGACCCGGCCAAGACCTCGCCCGAGCTGCTGCTCAAGGCGTTCTGGGAGAACCACGACCCGACGACGGCCAACCGGCAGGGCAACGACATCGGCACGGCGTACCGCTCGGCGATCTTCTGGACGACGGAGGGCCAGCGGCTCGCGGCGGAGGCCACGCGCGAGGCGTTCCAGAAGGTACTGGACGACAACGGCTACGGACAGATCACGACCGAGATCCGCTCCGCCGAGGACGCCGGGCCCTTCTACCTCGCCGAGGACTACCACCAGGGCTACCTCCACAAGAACCCCGGCGGCTACTGCAACCACGGCCCCAACGGCATGACGTGCCCGGTCGGCATCGTGCGGCAGGACCAGCTCCCCGCCCAGCAGGACATCGCTCCCCCGGCCTGACGCCTGTTGACAACTGCGGCGCAGCGAGACGGTTCTCGCTGCGCCGCAGTGCTGTCCGGCCAGCTCGGCCGGAGGGGGTCGGTCAGAAGATGCGGACGCGCTCGTCCTCGTCGAGCCACATCTCGTCCCCGGGCTTGACCCCGAACGCCTCGTGGAACTCCGACAGGTTGCGCACGGCGTTGCCGCGCACGTCCTGCGGCGAGTGCGGGTCGACGGCCAGCAGCCGGATCGCCTCGGCCTCGCGCGACTTGCCCTTCCACACCTGGGCCCAGCCCATGAAGAAGCGCTGCGGCCCGGTGAAGCCGTCGAGCTCGACCATGCCGTCGCCCTCCGTGGCGATGCGATAGGCGGAGTAGCCGATCTGCAGGCCGCCGAGGTCGCCGATGTTCTCGCCGACGGTCAGGCCGCCGTTGACCTTGTGGTCCTCGGAGAGGCCCGCGGGCGTGTAGCGGCTGAACTGCTCGATGAGCCGCTGGGAGAGTGCGTCGAAGCGCTTGCGGTCGGCCTCGGTCCACCAGTCGCGCAGGGCACCGGTGCCGTCGTAGCGCGAGCCCTGGTCGTCGAAGCCGTGGCCGAGCTCGTGGCCGATGACCGCGCCGATGCCGCCGTAGTTGACGGCGACGTCGGCCTCGAGGTCGAAGAACGGCGGCTGCAGGATCGCGGCCGGGAAGACGATCTCGTTCATCGAGGGCATGTAGTAGGCGTTGACCGTCTGCGGCAGCATGAACCACTCGGTGCGGTCGATCGGCTTGCCGATCTTGGCGAGGTTGCGGTCGACCTCGAAGGCGGTGCTGCGACGGACGTTGCCGACGAGGTCGGCGGCGTCGATCTCGATGCTCGAGTAGTCGCGCCAGACGTCGGGGTAGCCGATCTTCGGGGTGAACGCGTCGAGCTTGGCGACGGCCTCGGCCCGCGTCTCGGGGCTCATCCACTCCAGCGACGAGAAGGACCGGCGGAACGCCTCCACGAGGTTGCCGACGAGCTCCTGCATGCGGGCCTTGGCTGCGGGCGGGAACCACCGCTCGGCGTAGAGCTGCCCGACGGCCTCGCCGACGCACGACTCGACGACCGACACGCCACGCTTCCAGCGCTCCTTGTTCTCGGGCTGGCCCGAGAGGGTGCGGCCGTAGAAGTCGAAGTCCTCGTCGACGAACGCCTGCGGCAGCAGGTGCGCGAACTCCGACAGGACGTGCCAGGTCAGCCACGAGCGCCAGTCGGCGATGTCGACCGACTCGAGGGCCTCGCCGAGCCCGGAGACGAAGCTCGGCTGGCGGACGACGACCTTCTCGAAAGAGTGGACGGGCGCGTCGAGCCCGGAGAGCCAGGCGTCCCAGCCGAACTGGGGGGCCAGCGCCTTCAGCTCGTCGTAGGTGTGGGCGTTGTAGGTCTTGATGGCGTCGCGGTTGCTCACGGTGTCCCAGTGGGAGCGCGCGAGCAGAGTCTCGAGCGCCATGACGCGCTCCGCCTTGTCCTCGGGGTCGGGGATGCCGGCAAGACCCAGCAGGCGCCCGACGTGCGCGACGTACGCGGCCCGGATGTCGGCGTACTTCTCCTCGCGGTAGTACGACTCGTCCGGAAGCCCGAGACCGCCCTGCTCGAGGTAGACGACGTAGTCCTCAGGCGAACGCTCGTCGGGCGAGACGAAGTGCTGGACGGCGCCTGCGACCCCGTCACGCGCCAGTCGACCCAGGGCACGCGCCAGGCTCTCGGCGTCGTCGACCCGGGCCACCTGCGAGAGCACGGCCTGCAGCGGTGCGAGCCCGAGCTCCTCGATGCGGTCGGTGTCGGTGAAGCTCGCGAAGAGGTCGCCGACCTGGCGCTTGGGCGTGCCGGGTGCCTCCTCCTCCGCGGCCTGCGCCGCCTCCTCGATGAGGTCGCGGACGCGCGCGGTGGACTCCTCGCGCAGGATGTCGAAGGTGCCGAACCGCGCCCGGTCCCCCGGGATCTCGGTGCGGTCGAGCCACGTGCCGTTGACGAACCGGAACAGGTCGTCCTGCGGCCGGGTCGACCGGTCGAGCGCCTCGAGGTTGATGCCGGACCTGCTGACCACGTCGTCTCCCCACTGCGAGTGCCGGACGGACCCGGCTTGTCTTTGGGCCGAGCCTAGTCACGAGGTCCGACGGCGGGACGTGCGGCGCCCCGCTCACCGGCGGCGCAGCCGGCCGGCCACCACCCCGGCGAGGCCGACGAGCAGCAGGATGCCGCCGAACGCCCCGAGGAAGGTCGGGCCCGAGACGGCGAAGCCGACGTCACCGTGCGTGAGGTTGGCCAGCAAAAGGTATGCCGCGACCAGCACCGTCAGCAGGCCCAGCATGATCGAACCCGGGCGCGGGCCCCGGTGCACCGTGACGAGACCCGGCCGGGGGGCGGGTTCGGGGGCCGGAGCCGGCTTGGGCGTCGAGGACTCGGTCATCGGAGGAGCCGCCGGCGGCAGGTGGGGCAGCTCCGAACCGGGGGTGACGACGTCGTCCGGCACCGGGCTGGCCGGCTCGACCCGGAAGGGTGGCGTGGCCGGCAGGGCCTGGGTCGCGGCCGTGGGCAGCGCGGTGGTGTGCGCCGGATCGGCGGTTGGGTCGGCGGTTGGGTCGGCGGTCGGGTCGGTAGCCGGCTCGGCCGTCGTGGCCGTCGGAAGCTCCGTCGTGACTGTCGGGTCGGGGAGCGGGTGGGCGGTCGGGTCGGTGTCGTTGCTGTCGTGGGTGGGCATGGAGCTCTCCGCTGGGTTCGTCGGTTCGTGGGTCGGGTGGTCGTGCCTGTCGGGTGCGGGTGCGGGTTCGGGCAGCTCGCGGCCGGAACCGTCGCCCGCGGTGCTCATGACGCGCTCCGGACGTGGATCTCGCCGACGCCGATCTCGGCGTCCACGACGATCTCCGGCTGGCCGGACTGGGGGCCGTACTGCACCGTCTTCGACCAGCTCATGCCGCCGTTGCGCATCCCCGGACCCATGCCGGTCTGCCCGGACTGCCAGTCGACGTCGCCCTGCGTGGTGCCCGTGGCGTGCAGCGCGCCTGCGCGGCCGGTCGCGTTGACGGTGACCCGCACGCCCTTGGGCACGACGAGGTCGATCTGCCCCAGCGCCGCCTTGGCCGTGACGTAGTCGGTGCCCGGTGTCGCCCGGTAGTCGGCCTTGGTCAGGTCGACCTGCATCTGGCCGACCCCGAGCTCGAAGCTCGGCGACGGGGTGAGGGAGGTGACCTGGTGCGTCTGGTCGCCGACCTGCCACGGCTGCGACACCCCCGCCGGGGTCGCGGTGGCGGCAGCGGCGGCGATCATGCCGACCACGGCGAAGAACGCGAGGCCACCGGCACGTCGGCCGGCCAGGCCCGCCACGAGGATGCCGAGACCGAGCACGCCGACGCCGGAAGCGAGGCCCACTGCCACGTGGCTACCGGACCAGCCTGCGGCCTGCGCCACCGAGGAGACCACCACCGCGGTGAGGATGGACAGCCCGAGCAGCAGCAGCCCGCCGGCGAAACCGACGACCGGCGTGCGCTCGTGGACGGGCGTGGGCGCCGGGGTGCGAGGGGCCGCAAGCGTGGCGCCGGCGTTCGCGGCGGCGTTGCCGGTCGAGCCGTATGCCGTCACGGGGCCGGGTGCCGCCGGCCCGGACACGCCCGCACCGGGCACGAAGGGCGCAGGGCCGGTCGGGGCGGCCTCCGGCGCTCCGGGGTAGGCCGGCGCGGAGGTCGCACCCGTCGCACTGGTCGCGCTGGAAGAGCCGGACGTGCTGGTCGAGCCGGTCGAGCCGGTGGCGCCATCGGCGTTGCCGCGCCACGGGGCCTGGGCCCTCAGCTCACGGCCGGCGGACGTGCGGGTCAGGAACCACCACGCCCCGACGACCAGGAGCACGAAGCCGAAGAAGCGGAAGCCCCGCGTGTCGCCGCCCCACCAGGGGCCGCCGCCGAGGACCGACATGGCCGTGACGACGAGCAGGAAGATGGAGCCGCCCTCGCCGTGCTTGAGCGCGCGCTCGACGTGGATCTCGCCGCGCTCGTCGGGCATGAGCAGCCACAGCACCAGGTAGAGCGCCACGCCCATCCCGAAGAAGATCGAGAAGAGGATGAAACCGGCTCGCACCACGAGCGGGTCGACACCGAGCCACCGCGCCAAGCCGTTCGCGACGCCGGCGAACCAGCGCCCTTGCGACTGCCGCACGATGCCGGGCCGGCGCAGCGCGGCGTAGAAGCCGTCGAGTCCGTGCCCTCCGTGACCGCCCTGTCGCGGTCCGCCGTTGCCACCCTGCCCCTGGCCTGTCTGCTGCGGGGCGCCACTGCTGTTCGTCATGACACCACAGTGGCGCGGCACGCGGACGCCGGCCATGAGGGTCGACCCTGACCGCACCCTGACGTGACCCCCAAAGGGGGCTGCGGTGGTCGCTCCCACCCGCCCCGGTGGGCGAGGATGGGACGGTGCAGACGGCATACGAGAACGGAGCGGGGCCCGCGCGGCCGACGTGGCGCACGACGCCGCGGCCGCCGCTCGTGCGCCACCGCAAGGGCAGGGTGGTCGCCGGAGTGGCCGCCGGCCTCGCGGACCACCTCGGGCTGCCCGTCGTGGCCGTACGCGTGGGGCTCGTCCTGACGAGCATCCCCTTCGGCGCGGGGCTCGCCGTCTACGTCTTCCTCTGGGCGACGATGCGCGAGATAGGCGACGTCGACCCCGCCGTCGCGGTCACCCCGACCGCGGCGAAGCCCACGAGCGGGGGCACCACGACCGCGGGTGCCGCCGGGCCGCACTTCGACCTGAGGGGCCTGCGCACGTGGCTGCGCAGCGGCAACCAGGCGGTCGTCATCACGCTCCTCGGCGTCGCTGCACTCGCAGTCGCGGGAGCCCTGTGGCTGGGCAGCGCCGGCTTCGGGGTCCACGTCGAGGTGGTCCTGCCGGTGGTCGCCATCGTCATCGGCGCGATCTTCTTCTGGTCCCAGCTCGATGACACCGACCGCCTCGGCACCCGACGCCCGGTCCGGTGGATCTGGCTCGTGGTCGGGCTCGGTCTGACCATCCTGGGCCTGGTCGGCCTGCTCGTGCGCGGCACCAACCTCACCGAGCTGTGGCAGGTCGCCGGCGCCGTGCTGGCCGCCCTCGTCGGCGTCGCGGTGCTGTGCGCGCCGTGGATCCTGCGGCTCTGGAGCAACCTGCGCCTCGAGCAGGCCGCTCGTATCCGGGCCACCGAGCGCGCCGACATCGCCGCCCACCTGCACGACTCGGTGCTGCAGACCCTGGCGCTCATCCAGCGCCAGTCCGGCGACGCGGCGGCGGTGGCCCGGCTCGCCCGGGCGCAGGAGCGCCAGCTGCGCAGCTACCTCTACGACGAGGACGCGCGTGCCGGCACCCTCGGCGCCGCCCTCACGGCGGCGATGGGCGAGGTCGAGGACCTCCACGGCGTACCCGTGCAGCTCGTCGTCACCGGCGACCGGGCGATGGACGAGCACCTCGACGCCCTGGTCAAGGCCGTCCGCGAGGCGGCCTGGAACGCCGTGCGCCACGCGAGCCCGCCGGTCAGCACCTACGTCGAGGTCGGCCCGGACGCGGTCGAGGCGTTCGTGCGCGACCACGGCGCCGGCTTCGACCCCGACGCCGTGCCCGACGACCGGGCCGGCGTGCGCGAGTCGATCATCGGGCGCATGGAGCGCCACGGGGGCACGGCCCGCATCCGCCGCCGTCCCGACGGTACCGAGGTGGAGCTGCGCCTCCCGGTCGGGCAGGCCGGTGAGCCCGAGCGGCCCTCCACCGCGAGCTCCCCCACCGCCTCACCCACCGCCTCTGCCGCCGCGTCTGCCGCGGCCGACGTCAGCACCCCGACCAGCGCCACCCAGAGCGCCCCCCACAGCGCCACCGAGAGCCAGGAGCAGCCCTCATGACCGACGCGCGGCACATCCGCATCGTCATCGTCGACGACCACCACATGTTCCGCACCGGCGTGCGGGCCGAGCTCACCTCCTTGGCGGCCACGCCCCGGGCGGGTGGCTTCGCCCTCGAGATCGCCGGCGAGGCAGGGGCGGTCGAGTCCGCCGTCCAGGTGATCAAGGAGCAGCAGCCCGACGTCGTGCTCCTCGACGTGCACCTGCCCGGCGGCGACGGGCACGGCGGGGCCGACGTCATCCGCGCGTGCAACGGCATCCAGACGGCTGCGGGGACGCCGGTGCGCTTCCTGGCGCTGTCGGTCTCCGACGCCGCCGAGGACGTCATCGCCGTCATCCGGGCCGGCGCCCGCGGCTACGTCACAAAGACCATCAGCGCGGAGGAGCTGCTCACCGCCATCGGCCGCGTCGCCGACGGGGACGCGGTCTTCAGCCCGCGGCTGGCCGGCTTCGTCCTCGACGCGTTCGGCGCCGCCGCCGGGGAGGTCGCCGAGATCGACGAGGAGCTCGACCGGCTCTCCGCCCGCGAGCGCGAGGTCATGCGCCTGATCGCGCGCGGCTACCAGTACAAGGAGGTCGCGAAGGAGCTGTTCATCTCCGTCAAGACCGTCGAGACGCACGTCAGCTCGGTGCTGCGCAAGCTGCAGCTCAGCTCGCGCCACGAGCTCACCGCGTGGGCCATGGGCCGCCGCCTGCTCTGAGGGCGGTCGTATGCCGTCCGCCGCGTCAGGCGGGTGAGTGCAGGAAGCGGCGCAGCGCGGTGACGATGATCTCGGGGGCGTCGGTGTGCACCCAGTGCCCCGCGCCCTTGATCGTGAACAGGCGCGTCCGCGGGAAGTGCCGTCGCATGCGGTCCCCGTCCTCGCGCTGGATGTAGCGCGAGGCGCCGCCGGCGACCCACAGCACCGGGCCCTCGTATGCCGGCAGCTCGTCGAGCGCATCCGGCCAGTCCGCGATGCGTGACCCCGCACCCCGTCCCGCGTCCCGGGCGACGAGGTCGAGGTTGACCTGCCAGCGCCACGCCTGGCCGTCGCGGCGCAGGTTCTGCAGCAAGAACGCCTTGACGCCCGGGTCGGGCTCGCTGAACCGCGCCTCGGCGTCGCCGCGGCTCGTCAGCTGCTCCAGCGGCAGCGACTGCATCTCGCGGATGTAGCCCTCGAAGCGCTCGAGGTTGCCGTAGCCCTTGGGGGCGATGTCGACGACGACGAGCCGCTCGACGAGCTCGGGGTGGCGCAGGGCGAGCACCATCGCGACCTTGCCGCCCAGCGAGTGGCCGACGACGGCATACGGCTCACCCTCACCGGCCGCGCGCAGCGTGGCTGCCACGGCGTCGGCGTACGCGTCGAGCGAGAACTCCTGCGACCACGGCGAGCGCCCGTGGTCGGGCAGGTCGACGAGGAGGCAGCGCGCGTCGGTGCCCTCGGGGCCGCTGACGGCCTTGGCGATCTGGTTCCAGTTGCGCCCCTGGCCGAAGAGACCGTGGAGGAAGGCGATGCGCGGTCCGGCCGTGCCCACGGACAAGGTGTTGAGCAGGGCCTGGTCGGGAGCCGAGGTCATGCGCGCGAGCCTACGCGCGCCCGCGGTCACGCCCGGCTTCGGGCCGTTCGTGGCCTCTCGACGGGTCGGGAGGGGCCAGATGTGGCCTCTCGACGGTTGAGGAGGGGCCAGACGTGGCCTCTCGACGGTTGAAGGGTGTTGGGGTTTGAGAGGGTGTGGGCATGTCCGGTCCTGAACCCGTGCTCGTGGCTGCAGCGCACGGGACCTCGTCCCCCGCGGGCCGGTCCGCTGTCGGGGGGCTCGTCGCGGCCGTCGCGGCGCGCCGGCCCGACCTGACGGTCCGCGCCGCCTTCGTGGACGTGCAGCCGCCGGACCCCGCCGCCGTGCTCACCTCGCTGTCGGGGCGCTCCCCGGCGCGGCTCGTCCCCCTCCTGCTGTCCGCGGGCTACCACGTCTACGTCGACCTCGCGGCGGCAGCCGAGTCGGTCCCCTGCACGACGGTGGCCCCCGCGCTGGGCCCGGACGAACGGCTGGCCGGCCTGCTGCGTCGACGCCTGCTGGCAGCCGGCCTGCGCGACGACGACGTCGTCGTGCTCGGGGCTGCCGGCTCGTCCCAGTCCTCGGCCATCGCCGACTGCGAGCGGGTCGCCGACTCCCTCGGGCGTCTCCTCGGCCGGCCGGTGACCGCCGGCTACCTGTCCGCTGCCGCGCCGACGCTGACGGATGCTGTTGCTGCACAGCGGGCCCCGGGACGGCGCGTCGTCGTGGCGACGTACCTGCTCGCGCCCGGCTTCTTCGCCGACCTCGCGGCGCGCTCCGGGGCCGACGTCGTGACGCCGCCCCTGCTCGTGCCCGGCGAGCCACCGCCCGAGGAGCTCGTCGACCTCGTGCTCGACCGCTACCTCGGTGCGTGAGGTCGGGTCGACCACCCCGCGGGAGCGGTCGCGCCCGATCCCGGTTGCTGCTGCGCGCTATGGTGTGCTCGGCGATGGATCCCGCCGGGGCGCCTACGAGGTGCCCGAACCGCCGACCGGCTGATGGTTCCTGTTCATCCGCGGCTGCTGCCGCGACGATGGGCAGGCTGTGGCGCCGCGCCCGTCACTGAGCGTCTGGAGACCCGAGGATGGGCGAGCAGCTGCCACCCCAACCGCATCGCTCGCGGATGACCGACTTCGCCGGGCACCCGCTGGTCGTGGGCGTCGTGCCCGGCCAGTCCCCGCTCGTCGCCCTGACCGCCGTCTCGCTGGCGCGCGCGACGGGAGCACCGTCGCTCTACTTCGCCCACGTCGACACCGCCCGCTACGCCGACGTCGAGCATCCCGACGGCACGGTGACGCACCTGTCCATCGATCCCGACCTCGACGACGAGAGGTGGCCCGAGAGAGAGGCGGCCCTGGTGCAGCTGGTGCGCGAGTGGATGGCCGGTGAGGACGTGCCGTGGCACTTCCGCTACCTCGCCGGACGCCCCGACCGCGCGCTGACGCACCTGGCCCGAGCGGTCGACGCGGCTGGCTTCGTGGTCGGCTCGCACGTCCGGCGCCACCGCCGGCTGACGGACTTCGTCAACGGCTCGGTGTCGATGCAGCTCTCCCACCGCCAGCACCGGCCCGTCGTCGTGGTCCCCTTGCAGGTCGTCGACTGGGAAGGACGAGCCCCGTGGGAGTGACCGACGAGCCCCACGGCGCTGCCGCGACGACGCCTGCACGAGCCGGTGCTCCGCACCGGCATCCCGGGCTGCTCGTCCTCATCTTCCTCGGCGGCGCGCTCGGAACATCGGCGCGGGCCGCCCTGGAGGACGCAGCGCCCGCGCAGCCCGCCGGAGTCCCGTCGACCACGCTGGCCATCAACGTCGTCGGGTCGCTGCTGCTCGGCGCGCTGCTCGAGGTCCTGGCCCGCACCGGTCCCGACGCCGGGTGGCGCCGGGCCGCGCGGCTGACCCTCGGGACGGGACTTCTGGGGGGCTTCACGACCTACAGCACCTTCGCCGTCGAGACCGTCCAGCGACTGTCGCCCGACACGTATGCCGTTGGACTCGTCTACGCGCTCGTCAGCATCGCGCTCGGTATCGCCGCGGCCGCCGGTGGCTACGTCCTCGCCCGCCGCCTCACGGGTCTGCGCTCCCGACAGCGGAGTCGCGCGGCGGAGCCCCGCCGATGATCCTGCTGCTCGCGCTGGGAGGCGGTCTCGGAGCCGTCGCGCGCTTCGTCGTGGACGCCGTCGTGGCCCGCCGCAACCCGTTCCGCGTGCCACTGGGGACGATGCTCATCAACGTCACCGGCTCGCTGCTCCTGGGCCTGCTGACGGGCCTGCTCGTCACGTCCTCGGCAGGCTCCTCGGGCGCGACCGTGCGAGCCGTGCTCGGCACCGGCTTCTGCGGCGGCTACACCACTTTCAGCACCGCCTCCGTCGAGACCGTCCGCCTCTGGCTGGCCGAAGGGCGCGCCACGGGCCTGCGGTATGCCGGAGCCACCCTGCTCGGCTCGCTCGCCGCGGCAGCCGTCGGGCTGGGGCTCGGCCACCTCCTCGCCGCCACGAACGGCGTCGCGTGACCGGGGAACGGCCCTCGCGGCTCCTGCGCTACCGCACCCTCGCAGCGCCGGCCTCTGCCGAGCTCGAGGTGAAGCGGTCGCGGTTCGTCTGCGACCTCGCTCCAGCGGCGTCCGAGGAGGAGGCCCGCGCGTTCATCGAGCGCGTGCGATCGGGTAGTCGCGACGCCCGGCACCACTGCACGGCATACGTCCTCGGGCCCGACGGCGCGACGCTGCGCAGCAACGACGACGGCGAGCCGTCGGGCACGGCGGGCGCCCCGATGCTCGACGTGCTGCGCGGTCGCGGCCTGACCGAGGTCGTCGCCGTCGTGACGCGGTGGTTCGGCGGCACCCTGCTCGGCACAGGGGGCCTGATCCGCGCCTACGGTGACGCCGTCTCGCTCGCCTTCGACGGTGCGCGCCTCGTGGTGCGGGAGCTGCGCGACGGCCTCCTCGTCGAGCTCGACCACACCGCGGGCCCGCGGGTCGAGCACGCGCTGCGAGCCCTGCCGGGCGTCGAGGTGACCGACGTCGACTACCTGCCCCTCGGCGTCAGGCTCCACGTCGCGGCGGCACCCGACGCCGTGGCAGAGGTCGAACGCGTCGTCGCGGGCCTCACCTCCGGCGGCGGCCGGGTGGGCGCCGGGCCGTCGTCCTGGGTCGACGTGCCGCCCGAGACCGCGTGAGAGCATTCCTGCATGGGCTTCCAGATCGCGGGTGACCCCGCCGCCGACCAGGTCCTCGACGAGCACCCCTTCGCCCTCGTCGTCGGGATGATGCTCGACCAGCAGTACGGCATGGAGCACGCCTTCCGGGGCGGCTACAAGGTGCTCAGCCGTTTCGGCACGCTCGACCCGGCCGCCATCGCTGCCGCCGATCCCGAGGAGTTCAAGGCCATGGCCAGCACTCCCCCGGCGATCCATCGCTTCCCCGGCTCGATGGCCGCCCGCCTCCAGGAGCTCGCCGCCCTCGTCGAGAGCCGCTACGACGGCGACGTCACCCGGCTCTGGACCGAGGCCACGACCGGCAAGGAGCTGCTCCGCCGCGTGCAGGAGCTGCCCGGCTTCGGGAAGCAGAAGGCGCAGATCTTCGTGGCGCTGCTCGCCAAGCAGCTCGGCGTGCGACCCGAGGGCTGGGAGGCCGCCGCCGGCGACTACGCCCTCGAGGGCTACCGCTCCGTCGCCGACGTGGTGGACAACGACTCGCTACTCAAGGTGCGGGAGTACAAGCAGGCCAAGAAGGCCGAGACGAAGGCCAAGCAGCAGGCCTGAGCTGCAGCCCTTCTCGCACGTATGCCGCTGGGCCCGCCTCTCGCAGAAGCGGGCCCAGCGGCATACGTGGTCTCAGGCGTGCGCCTGACGGGTCACTCGGCGAGGAAGCCGAGCAGGTCGGCGCGGGTGAGGACGCCGATCGGCTTGCCGTCCTCGACGACGAGGACCGCGTCGGAGTCCTCGAGCTCCTTGCGCGCGGCCGAGACGGGCGAGCCGGCACCGACCAGGGGCAGCCCCGGTTCCATGTGCTTGTCGACCGGGTCGGCGAGGTGGGCGTGGCCGGTGAAGAGCGCCTCGAGCAGCGCGCGCTCGCTCACCGAGCCGGCCACCTCACCGGACATGACGGGCGGCTCGGCCTTGACGACCGGCATCTGCGAGACGCCGTACTCGCGCAGGATCTGCACGGCGTCGCGGATCGTCTCGTTGGGGTGGGTGTGCACGAGCGCCGGCATGTCGCCGGACTTGTTGCGCAGGACGGCGCCGACGGTGGTCTCGGTGTGGTCGTCGAGGAAGCCGTAGGAGGCCATCCACTCGTCGTTGAAGATCTTGCTCATGTAGCCGCGGCCCGAGTCGGGCAGCAGCACGACCACGACAGCGTCCTCGGGCAGGTCCTTCGCGACGCGCAGGGCGGCCACGACCGCCATGCCGCACGAGCCGCCGACGAGCAGGCCCTCCTCGCGCGCCAGCCGGCGCGTCATCGCGAAGGAGTCGGCGTCGCTGACGGCGATGACGTCGTCGACGACCGACGGGTCATAGGCCCCGGGCCAGAAGTCCTCGCCGACACCTTCGACGAGGTAGGGGCGGCCGCTGCCGCCGGAGTAGACCGAGCCCTCGGGGTCGGCGGCGATGATGCGCACCGCACCGTCGCTGACCTCCTTGAGGTAGCGACCCGTGCCGCTGATCGTGCCGCCGGTGCCGGCGCCGGTGACGAAGTGGGTGACCCGGCCGTCGGTGTCGCGCCAGATCTCCGGGCCCGTCGTCAGGTAGTGGCTGTTGGGGCCTTCGGGGTTGTAGTACTGGTTCGGCTTCCACGCCCCGTCGATCTCGCGGACCAGCCGGTCGGAGACGGAGTAGTAGGAGTCGGGGTGCTCGGGCTCGACCGCGGTCGGGCACACGACGACCTCGGCGCCGTACGCCTTGAGCACGTCGCGCTTGTCCTGGCTCACCTTGTCGGGGCAGACGAAGACGCACTTGTAGCCGCGGCGCTGGGCCACCAGGGCTAGCCCGACCCCGGTGTTTCCGCTCGTCGGCTCGACGATGGTGCCACCGGGCTTGAGGGAGCCGTCGCGCTCGGCCGCCTCGACCATGCGCAGGGCGATGCGGTCCTTGACCGAGCCGCCGGGGTTGAAGTACTCGACCTTGGCCAGCACCGTGCACCTCACCCCCGCGTCCGCGACGACGGAGCCGAGCTTGACGAGGGGCGTGTTGCCGACGAGGTCGGCGACGTTCTCTGCGTACTTCATCCGCTCATCCTAGGAGGCCTATCCGGCGCGGCCGTCCCGCCGGGCGTCCGATGCTCGGGACCGCCCGGACCGGGTACGGGACCATCCACCGCCGGGTTACGGTGGTGGCCCCGGTTCAGCAGTGAGAAGGGAGGCCCCCGATGGGGCGGGCACGGCGCGCGCGCAGGATCGCCCAGGCGGCGGCATACGGCGGCGGCATGGGGGTCGCGGGACTCGGGATGCTCGGTGTCCTCGGCTACGGCCTGCTGCGCGCGGAGGCGGTGATGGCACGCCGCATCGTCGGCCAGCCCTTCGAGGGTGCGCCCTCCGACAGCGGGACCTACGGAGCGGGCGTCGGACCTGCCCTGCGTTTCGTGGTGCTCGGCGACTCGACCGGCGTCGGGATGGGCGCCGACCACGCCCACGAGACCATCGGGGCCACGATCGCGACCGCCCTGTCCTCCTACAGCGGACGTCCGGTCGAGCTGACCAACGTGGCCGTCATCGGCGCCGAGTCACCGGGCCTCGACGAGCAGGTGGAGCGCGCCCTCGCGGCGGTCGACGCACCCGACATCGCGGTCATCTCGATCGGCGCCAACGACGTGACCCACCGCATCGACACCTCCGTGGCGGTGCGCCACCTGGGGACTGCCGTGCGCCGGCTGCGCGAGGCCGGCGCCGAGGTGGTCGTCGGCACGTGCCCCGACCTCGGCGCCATCGAGCCGGTGCCCCAGCCGCTGCGGTGGCTGGCCCGCCGCTGGTCCCGTGACCTCGCCGCCGCGCAGACGGTGGCCGTCGTCGAGGCCGGTGGCCGGGCCGTGTCCGTGGGCGACCTGCTCAGCGAGGCGTTCTCGGCCGAGCCGCACGTGATGTTCAGCAAGGACCGCTTCCACCCCAGCCCGGCGGGCTACGCCAGGGTGGCCGCCGCGCTGCTGCCGACGGTCAGCGCCGCGCTCGACCTCTTCGGCGAGCGCAGCCGTCCGGCCGAGCCCAACGCCTGGCGGGGCGAGGGCGTGCGTCCGGTGGCGGTGGCTGCCACCCGGGCGGTCACGCGGCCGGGCACCGAGGTCGCGCCGGCGGAAGTAGGCGGCAGGTCCCGAGGGGCCCGCGGCCGCTGGGCGCTGCTGCTGCACCGGGTGCGGCCCACGCTCCCGCCGGCCCAGGCCTCGGCCCCGATGACGGCAGCCACGCACGACGCCGAGGCGCAGACAGGCCGAGCGCGGAACCCGTCCGCGCTCGACCTGCCCACGGGCTGAGCTCAGCTCAGCGACATCACCTGGCTGGCGGCCGGCGCCTTGATGCCGAGGTCGGCGTTCCACTGCGAGAAGTCGAGCTGGCCCGGGCTGGACTTCGAGCCCGTGAAGCGCACGACCTCGAGCTTGTCCTTGGACACGTAGAGGGCGCCCTCACCCGCGCCCTTCTTGTCGGTGAGGACCCAGCAGTCGACGCCGCCGACGGCCTGGCTCGTGACGGTGGCGGAGACCTGGGCCGGCGTCACGGCCCCGAACGCCTTCTCGAGGAAGGACTTGAGGCTGAGGCTCTCGGTCATCGCGCCCGCGGACGAGGGGGCCTTGATGAACTTGTCCCCGGCGTTCTGGACCTTCGCGGGGGCGCCCTGCTTCTTCCAGAAGGTGGCGTCGCCCTGGATGAAGACGCCGTCGGCGACCGAGATGACGCGAGCCTTGCCGTCACCCTCCATCTCGATGGCGATGTCGGCGGTCTTGCCGTCGCTCGTGCCCTTGAAGTCGATGGTGATCTTCTTGCCGTTCTGGTCGACGTCCCCGGCGAACGCGCCGGAGGTCGCGGCGAGGGCGTTGCTCTTGGCCTTGTCGAGGATGTCGGCGGCCTTGGGGGCGGCGCCCGTGTCGGTGGTGGCCGGCGCCGACGCCGACGAGCCCGCGGTGGCGCCCGCGCTGGAAGAGCCGCCCGCGGTGGTCGTGGGCGTGTCCGACTTGGAGCACGCGGCGGCCCCGAGAGTGATCGCGAACGCGCCGGTGACGGCGACGAGGCGCGTCGTGAGGTTCTTCATGTGGTGCAGCCCCCTGAGCTGTCGTTGAGGTGAGTGGTGTGGGTGGTCGTGCGTGGTGCTGCATCGTGTTGCGCGCTCGGGTCGACCCACGCGCGTCCCCGCGAGGCCCGGACGAGCGTCGGCTCCGGGCGGCGAGGACCTGACCAGACTAGCCGCGCTGCGTCCGCCGCCGAGACGCACGTCATGCCCGGCAGCCTGTCCAACCGGTGCGAGGACGTCCTACCATCGTGGGGACTGAGCAAGCGCTTAGTGGCCCGTCGCGCCGTCGCCCGGGCCGAACGCCGCACCAGGAGATCCCCGTGACCGAAGCCGTCATCGTCTCGACCGCCCGCTCGCCGTTCGGCCGGGCCTTCAAGGGCTCGCTCAAGGAGGTGCGCCCCGACGACCTCGCCGCCACCGTCATCCAGGCCGCCCTCGACAAGGTGCCCGCGCTCGACAAGAGCCTCGTCGAGGACATCTACCTCGGCTGCGCCGAGCCGTCGGGCCGGCACGGCTCCAACATGGCCAAGGTCGTCGCCACCCTCCTCGACATGGACTCGACGCCGGCCGCCACCATCAACCGCTTCTGCGCCTCCTCGGCCCAGACGACCCGGATGGCCTACCACGCCATCAAGGCCGGCGAGGGCGACATCTTCGTCTCGGCCGGCGTCGAGTGCGTCTCGCAGTACACCGACTGGGCCGGTGCGGGCGGCGCGAAGGAGGACCAGCAGAACGGCCGCTTCGCCGACGCACAGGCCCGCACGAAGCGCATCGCCGAGACCAACGAGACGTGGACCGACCCGCGCGAGGAGGGCCTGCTGCCCGACATCTACATCGCGATGGGCCAGACGGCCGAGAACGTCGCGACGGCATACGGCATCTCGCGCGAGCGCCAGGACGAGTGGGGCGTCACGTCGCAGAACCGCGCCGAGGCCGCCATCGGGCGCGGCTTCTTCGACTGGGAGATCACGCCCATCACGACGCCCGACGGCACCGTCGTGAGCAAGGACGACGGCCCCCGCGCCGGCGTGACGCTCGAGGCCGTGCAGGCCCTCAACCCCGTCTTCCGCCAGCAGGGCACCGTCACGGCCGGCAACTGCTGCCCGCTCAACGACGGCGCCGCGGCGCTCGTCATCATGAGCGACACCAAGGCCAAGGAGCTCGGCCTGACGCCGCTCGCCCGCGTCGTCTCGACGGCCGCCACCGGCCTCTCCCCCGAGATCATGGGCCTCGGTCCCATCGAGGCGAGCAACCTCGCACTCAAGCGCGCAGGCCTGTCGATCGGCGACATCGACCTCTACGAGATCAACGAGGCCTTCGCCGCCCAGGTGATCGGCTCGGCCGACCAGATCGGCATGGACTACGACAAGCTCAACGTCAACGGCGGCGCCATCGCGATCGGCCACCCCTTCGGCGCGACGGGCGCCCGCATCACCGGCACGCTCATCAACGCGCTGCGCGAGCGCGACGGCCAGTTCGGCCTCGAGACGATGTGCGTCGGCGGCGGCCAGGGCATGGCCGTCATCTTCGAGCGCCTCAGCTGAGCCGCCCCCACAAACCGAAGTCGAGTGGGCACTTTCCGTCGTCGGAAAGTGCCCACTCGACGTGTGAGTGGGGGTCAGAGGGAGCGGCGTATGCCGGCCAGGGCGTCCGCGACGTCGGCCGGGTCGGCGTCCGGCTGGGCGCTGAAGAGGTCGAACACCATGACGGTCAGCTGGTCCAGGACCACGGCCGGCCCGAGGTCGGGCACGGGCACCGCCGGCATCCCGCGGGACCCGGCCACGCGGTCGGCCAGCGACTGGACGAGGAGTCGCACGGACGGCATACGCGAAAGCGCGTGGTCGAGCGGAAGCTGGTGCCACCGCTCGACCACGCGCCGGAGCTCGTCCGACACCTCCTGCGGGATCGGCGAACCCACGCGCGAAGGTGCCATCGGGTGTCAGTCGCGCATGCGCGCGAACAGGCGGACGAACTCGATGTAGAGCCAGACCAGGGTCACGATGAGACCGTGGGCGAGCAGCCAGGAGTACTTCTTCGGGGCGCCGACCTGGACGGCGCGGTCGATGGAGTCGAAGTCGACGGCCAGGGAGTAGGACGCGAGGCCGACGCCGAGGACCGACAGGATGAGTCCGAGCGGGCCGCTGCCGCCGAAGCCCCAGCCGCTGATGACACCGGTCATGAGCAGCACGACCTGCAACAGGGCGAAGAGGCCGTAGCCGACGAGGGCGAAGAAGAACATCCGGCGCGTCTTGTCGTTGACCTTGACGAAGCCGGTGGCGTAGCCGACGTACATCGCGACGAAGACGCAGAGCGTGGCGAGCACGGCCATCTGCACGACGCCGTCGTACCTGGGGATCGACGCGATGTACTGGCTGAAGGCGCCGAGGAAGGCACCTTGCAGCACGGCGTAGACCATGAGCAGCGGCACCGACACCTTCTTCATGAAGGCGATGACGAAGCCGAGGATCAGCGTGCCGAACATGCCGCCGAGCCAGAACGGCAGCGTCATCTCGGAGTTGGCCTCGGTCCAGAACCACGAGACGCCGGCGACGGCGACCGTGACCACGAAGAGCGTCAGGCTCTTGACGACGACGTCGTCGACCGTGACGCGGCCGGTGTCGGCGGGGCCCGCCGGCGCCCGGTTGTACATGTCGTTGAGCTGCCCGGCCGTCAGGGTCTCCTGGGTCGCGTAGCCGGCCGCCGGCTGCTGCGGGTTGCCCTGCGGCGCACCGAAGCCGGCGTAACGCTCCTTCTCGATCTGCTTGTTCAGCCGGTCGAAGACCGGGTTTCCACCTGCCATGTGAGTGCGCTCCTAAAAGCACTGGGTGCCACGACCCGCTCATGGGCGTGGCGACTGTCCCCAAGACTAAGCGAACGCACCCCACCGAAAGGTTCCCCGGACACGGTTCGCGCGACGAGGTTCCCCCGGCGGAACCGGCATACTTGGGGGCCGCGCCCCCGTGGCCCAATCGGCAGAGGCAGGCGACTTAAAATCGCCAACGGTGAGGGTTCGAGTCCCTCCGGGGGTACGACGACGGCGTCGGCCGTCACCAGGTCGGCATCGCCGGTCCTGGGCCTGGTCCTGCGAGGTGGGCGTGGCTGCGCCCGCCTGCAGACGATGCACCTAGAATGACCTGCAGGAACGGGGTCCAGGGGTGATGGTGACGCGCCCTCCGACGGATCGGGTCGCATCGGTTGATGCGGCGCAAACCAGGAGAAGGAGCTGCGGGTGCTGGAGCATCGTGTCGCCGGAGCGACGACGACGGCTCGGCTGCCCCTGTCGGCCCCCGAACTCCGCACGGCCGTCCAGGGCTGGAACCGCCTGACGTCCGCCCTGCAGCGCACCTGGGCCGACCGGATGGTGCGGCGTGGCCTGCTCGGCACCTCGCTCATGGCTGCCGGCTCGGTCAGCCCGGCGTTCCTGCCGGAGAACACGTTCGTGGAGCCGGCCTCGCCGCTCATCCAGCGCTTCGGGCTCGAGTGGCTCGGCACCGGCGCCGGGCGCGTGGTGACGACCGTCCTGCTGGCCGTCGGCATGGCGCTGCTCGTCGACGCCTGGCTGCGGATGCGCCCGGCCCACGGCCGCAAGGCGCCCTCGCTGGCGTGGCTGCTGTGGAGCCTGCCGATCATGCTGGCCCCGCCGCTCTTCAGCCGCGACGCCTACAGCTACGCCGCCCAGGGCCAGATCGTCTTGCGCGGGATGGACCCGTATGCCGTCGGGCCCTTCTGGGTGCCGGGGCCCTTCGCCGACCAGGTCGACCCGATGTGGGTCAACACCCCAGCGCCCTACGGCCCGCTCGCCCTGCAGATGCAGCACCTCGTCGTCAGCTTCCTCCCCGAGAACGCCTACCTGTCCGCGCTCGCCATGCGCGTGCCGGCACTGCTCGCCGTCGGCGTGCTCGCCTATGCCCTGCCCCGCCTCGCCGAGCGCTACGGCGTGAGCGGGCGGCACGCCCTGTGGATCGGCGTGCTCAACCCGCTCGTGCTGATGCACTTCGTCGGCGGCGCCCACGGCGACTCCGTGATGGTGGCCCTCGTGACGCTGGCTCTGCTGCTCGCGAGCCGCGGCCAGCTCGTCGTGGCCTCGATGACCATCGCCGTCGCCGCCGCCTACAAGCAGACGGCGGTCCTCGCCCTCATCGGGGTCGTCGGCATGGCCCTGCAGGCCCAGACCGACCTGGCCCCCGGAGCGAGCGCCCGGCTGCGAGCCATGCTGAGGCACGGGGCCGTCCACGGCGCGATCGTGTTGGCCACGTTCGCGGCCATCACCCAGGCCAGCGGCCTCGGCTGGGGGTGGATCCCCAACCTCTCGGTGCCCGTGACCCTGCGCTCCCTGCTCTCTCCGCCGACCTTCGTCGGCAGCGCGGTCGAGTGGCTCATGCGGGTCGGCGGCATGCCCGAGAGCCTCTACTCCGCGCCGGTGCCCATCGCCCAGACCATCGGCATGGTCGCCGGGCTGGCCGGCATCGCCTGGGTCACCTGGCGGGTGGCCCCGCGCAACCCGGTGCTCGCCACCGCGGGGTCGCTGCTCGTGCTCTGCGCCTCCGGCCCCGTCGTGCACCCGTGGTACCTGCTGTGGGGCGGCCTGCTGCTCGCCGCCGTGCGGCTCTCCGCTCGGCAGGTGCGTGCCGTCGTCTTCGTGACCCTCTTCTTCGTCACCTACGGGGTGGTCGACGCGACCGTCGTCAACGGCACGTGGGCCCTCGGCGTCTCGGCGGCGCTGTGGATGGCCTCGCGACTGCGGGCCAACCGTCGCCGGGCGCAGGAGCAGGCCGACGAGCCGGTGCCCGCCGCGGTCCTCCCCCGCCTCTGACGGGGCTCGCCGGCTGCCGCGTGCAGCGGTCAGTCGTGTCGCGCTGCGCTCAGGGCGATGCCGTCGAGGATGTCGTGCTCGGAGGTGACCACCTCGGCGATCCCTGCTCGGTCCACCAGCCGCTCGACGACCCGCCGCCAGACGAGCGCTCCGGCGCCGATGACGTCGACGCGCCCCGGGTGCATGTAGGGCAGCGCCGCCCGCTCGGCCCGCGTCATCGCCAGCAGGTCGTCGCACGCAACCACCATGTCGGCCGGGGCGGAGCGAGCCAGGTGGATGCGGTCGGGCTCGTATGCCGTCAGGCGCAGCAGGTGCGCCGTGATCGTCGTGACGCTGCCGGCGAGACCGACGAGCGTGGCGATCCCCTCGAGCGGAACCGCGGACTCGGCGAGGTCGAGCGCCGCGTCGATGTCCCGGGTCGCCGCCGCGATCTCCTCGTCGGTGGGCGGGTCGCTCGCGAGGTGCCGCTCGGTCATCCGCACGCAGCCGATGTCGACGGACCGCGCGGCCTCCACGTGGTCGGTGCCTCGGACCAGCTCGGTGGAGCCGCCGCCGAGGTCGACGACGAGGTACGGGCCGCCGACGCCCTGCGCGGTCAGACCGCCCGTAGCACCGGCGAAGGACAGCGACGCCTCCTCGTCGCCGGAGACGACCTCCGGCGAGACCTCCGAGCCGAAGTGCTCGAGGAAGGCGGCGCGTACGCCCTCGATGAAGTCGGCGGCGTTGCTCGCGTCGCGCGACGCGGAGGTCGCCACGAAACGGGCCCGGGTGGCGCCGAGCTCACGGCACGCGGCGGCATACTCCCGGGTGACCGCGAGGGTGCGCTCCATGGACTCCGCGGCGATGACGCCGGTGCGGTCGACCCCGTGGCCCAGCCGCACGATCTCCATGCGGCGCAGCACGTCGGTGAGGGCGCCCGTGGCGGGGTCGACGTCGGCGACGAGCAGGCGGATCGAGTTGGTGCCGCAGTCGACGGCGCCGACCCGGATCGTGCTGCTCATCGGGTCGTCCCCTCCGAGGCGGCGGCGTCCTCGGCGGCGTGCACGGCGGCGCACGAGGTGGGCTGCCACCAGTCGTCGAGCATCGCCAGGGCCTCGTCACCGAGCGGGTTGACACCGGGGCCGGCCGCGAGCGAGTGACCGACGAGCACGTGCAGGCACTTGACGCGCGTGGGCATGCCGCCGGCCGAGATGCCGGCGATCTCGGGCACGTCGCCCAGCTCGGCGCGCTGCGCGAGGTAGTGCTCGTGGGCCCTCGCGTAGTCGGCGGCGAGCTGCTCGTCGCGAGCGAGCCGCTCGGTCATCTCCTTCATGACACCGGCGGTCTCGAGCGTGCTGACGGCACCGGTGAGCCGCGGGCAGGTGGCGTAGTAGGTGGTCGGGAAGGGCGTGCCGTCGGGCAGGCGCGGCTCGGTGCGCAGCACGTCCGGTTCACCGCACGGGCAGCGGTGCGCGACCTCGGCCACCCCCCGGGGGCGGCGGCCGAGCTGGCGCTCCACCGCGTCGAGGTCGGCGGGGTCGACGGCGCCGTGCTCGCCGTGCGCGACCTGGTCGACGCCGGGGGCGCCGTCGGGCTCGGTCGCGGCAGGGGTGGGGCGGGTGGGGTCGCTCACGCGGGACTCACTTCGAGGCAGACGTCGGGACAGGCTGGAGGGCGCACGTCGGTTCGGTCGCGCCGTGCGGTCACTTCTGGCGCGCGACGCCTGCGGCCGGACGGTCGGCGATCTGGATCGACTGCCACACCTTGCCATACCAGGGTGAGGCCGCGTTCGCCATGGGCGCGGCCACAACCGGACGGGCCGGAGCCGGCGCAGCGGCCTTGGCGTCGGCCTCGGGGTCGATGACGGTGTAGGCACGGTCGCCGACCCGGACGAACTTGAGGCGCTCGCGGGCCTGGACCTCGATGTAGGCGGGGTCCTTCCAGAGCGCGGCCTGGTGCTGCAGCTGCTGCACGGTCTCGCGCTGGCCGGCGACCTTGTCCGCCATGGCGGCAGTGTCACCGCGCTGCTGCACGAGCGAGCGCAGCGTGGGCACGATCGTCACGGCGAGCATGACGAGGATGCCGAGCAGGATCACGCCGCGCACCCAGGCCGTCGACGCCGACGGCGGGGTGGCCGACACGGTGCGGGGGCGGGCGGCGAGGGCGGGCCGCTCCTTGCCCGCTCCCGGACGGCTGGCGCGCGCGGCCGACCCTCGGGACTGGCCGGGACGGGTCGCGGGCGTGCGACGCGCCGGGCTGCCCGCGCTCGCCCCGGCGCCTGCGGTGCCCCGGGACGAGGGGCGAGCCGTGGCCGGCCGCGCGCTCCCGCCCGCCCGGCCCGCCCCTGACGGGCGGCCCGGGCGTGAGGGCGTGCGGTCGGCCACGAGGATCAACCCTCGGCGCCGAAGCGGCTCGCGTCGAAGCGCGGGAAGGCACCGGCGCCGGCGTAGACGGCGGCGTCGTCGAGCTCCTCCTCGATGCGCAGCAGCTGGTTGTACTTCGCGACGCGCTCGGAGCGGGCCGGGGCGCCGGTCTTGATCTGGCCGCAGTTGGTCGCGACGGCGAGGTCGGCGATCGTGACGTCCTCGGTCTCACCGGAACGGTGGCTCATCATGCAGCGGTAGCCGTTGGTCTGCGCCAGCGTGACGGCGTCGAGGGTCTCGGTGAGCGTGCCGATCTGGTTGACCTTGACGAGCAGGGCGTTGGCCGTGCCGGAGGCGATGCCGCGACCGAGTCGCTCCGGGTTGGTGACGAACAGGTCGTCGCCGACGATCTGGACCTTGCCGCCCAGCAGCTCGGTCATGGACTTCCAGCCGTCCCAGTCCTCCTCGTTGAGGGGGTCCTCGATGGAGACGAGCGGGTAGGCGGCGACGAGCTCGGCGTAGTAGGCGACCATCTCGTCGGCCGACTTGCTGGCGCCCTCGAAGGCGTAGGAGCCGTCCTCGTAGAACTCCGAGGCGGCCACGTCGAGGGCGAGGGCGATGTCGCGACCGGGCTCGTAGCCGGCGGCGCGGATCGCCTCGAGGATGAGGTCGAGCGCGGCCCTGTTGGACTCGAGGTTGGGCGCGAAGCCGCCCTCGTCGCCCAGGCCGGTGGCGAGGCCACGGTCGTGCAGCACCTTCTTGAGCGAGTGGTAGACCTCGGTGCCCCAGCGCAGGGCCTCACGGAAGGTCGGGGCGCCGATCGGCGCGATCATGAACTCCTGGATGTCGACGTTGGAGTCGGCGTGCGACCCACCGTTGAGGATGTTCATCATCGGCACGGGCAGCACGTGGGCGTTGGGGCCGCCGACGTAGCGGAACAGCGGCAGCCCGGCCGACTCGGCCGCGGCGTGGGCGACGGCGAGGGAGACGCCGAGGATGGCGTTGGCGCCGAGGTTCTCCTTGTTGGACGAGCCGTCCAGAGCGGTCATCTCGGCGTCGACGAGGCGCTGCTCGCTGGCGTCGAAGCCGACCAGGCGCGGGTTGATCTCCTCGATGACGGCGTCGACGGCCTGCTCGACACCCTTGCCGAGGTAGCGGCCCTTGTCACCGTCGCGGCGCTCGGAGGCCTCGAAGGCGCCGGTCGAGGCACCCGACGGGACGGCCGCGCGAGCGAACGTGCCGTCGTCGAGACGGATCTCGACCTCGACCGTCGGGTTGCCGCGCGAGTCCAGGATCTCGCGGGCGCCAATCTCCTCAATGCTGGCCACTTGACTCTCCTGTGCTGGTACTGCTCGTGGAAGGTGTGCTCGTGAAGGTGCGGATGACGGTGTCTGCGCCCGAGACTAGCCCGTGCCGTGGGCACCCCGACGTAGCGACCCGGCATACGGGCACCCCGCTCGGGACCGGTTGACGGCGGCGACGCCAGGCCCACGCATTTTTACCGTTTCCTTACGCGCGCTTGACGGTTCCCGGCATACTCGGCGTTAGCCATCCGGGGGGGTGGAGGCAGTATCAGCGCGGCGCTGCGGCGCCTGGGGGTGGGATTTCCATGGCTCAGTCCATGCGTGAGTCGAATGCGTTGCTGCTCAACGGAGCCGTCCGTCCGGTCGCTCAGCCCCTGAGCGAGCACCTGCGGGGAATCCGCCTGTTGCAGCTGGCCATCGCCACGGGTGACCTGCTGGTCATCGTGGCGGCCACGGCAGCGGCGGCCCTGGGGCGTAGCTCCCTGACGGTCTTCTCGGTCAGCAACGACCTCAACGCCGTCGCCCAGTCGGTCGGGCCGTGGATCGCGCTCGGGTGGATGGCCGCCCTGGCAGGCGCCGCCAGCTACCGGCAGGGCAGCCTCGGGGTCGGCACCAAGGAGTACGCGAGGGTGTGCACCGCGACGGGCTCCACCGCGGGCCTCGTCGGCATCATCAGCTACCTGACCACCTTCCAGCTGTCGCGGGGCTACTTCGTGCTCGTCTTCGGCCTGGGCCTGCCCGGCCTGCTGCTCTGGCGGTGGGCGTGCCGCCGCTACGTGCACCACCTGCACCTGCAGGGCCACCTGCTGACCCGCGTCGTCATCGCCGGTGAGAGCTCGCACGTGGACGACGTCGCCTCGGTGCTCAACAGGGAAGCGTGGCTCGGCTACCGCATCGTCGGCGCACTGCTGCCACCGTCGCAGCGCCTGACCGCCACGTCGTCGGGCGTCCCCGTCATCGGCACCACCGACGAGGCCGTCGGGTCGGTGTTCGAGTCGCGGGCGGACCTCATGGTGCTCACCGAGGGGGCGCTGCCCTCGTCGGCGGACTTCCGGCGGATCGCCTGGGACCTCGAGGGCCACCACGTGCAGATGGCTGTGGTGCCGAGCCTCTCGGACATCTCCTCCGGCCGGGTCACGATGCAGCCGGTCGGGGGCCTGCCGCTGGTGCACGTCGGCCAGCCGCAGAGCCTCGGCGCCTCACGCATCCCCAAGCGCCTCTTCGACCTCGTCGGCGCCACGGTGCTGCTGCTGCTCGGCCTGCCGCTCATGATCGTCACGGCGATCGCCATCACGCTCGAGGACCGGGGCCCCGTGCTCTTCCGGCAGACCCGGGTCGGGCGCGACGGCGTGCTCTTCGAGTGCCTCAAGTTCCGGAGCATGGTGACCGACGCGGAGGCACAGCTCTCCGGCGTCAGCCACCTCAACGCGAACGCCGACGGCGTGCTCTTCAAGGCCCAGCACGACCCGCGAATCACCCGCGTCGGCAGGCTGATCCGCCGGTTCTCCCTCGACGAGCTGCCGCAGCTGGTCAATGTCATCAACGGCGACATGAGCCTCGTCGGCCCCCGCCCGGCGCTGCCGTCCGAGGTGAGCCGCTACGCGCCCGAGGTGGAGCGCCGGCTGCACGTGCGCCCGGGCCTGACCGGCCTCTGGCAGGTCTCCGGCCGCAGCGACCTCTCGTGGGACGACACCGTGCGCCTCGACCTCTACTACGTCGACAACTGGTCGATCGTGCAGGACCTGTCGATTCTGGCCAAGACCTTCCACGCCGTCGTGCGACCGCGCGGCGCCTACTGACCTGCCCGCTCCGGCAGGCGCCCGAGGGCGTATGCCGTCCGGCTCAGTCCTGCTGCTGCGCGAGGCCGGTGCCCGCGGCGGACTCGAGCCGCCGCAACGTCTCGCGCAGTGCCGCCTCGGCGTCGACCCCCTCGGCGCGCGCCTGACGGACGAGGTCGAGCAGCTGCGCGCCGAGTCCATCCGCGGCGACGGCGTCGTCGAGCAGGTCCTCGCGCCCCGCCCGGCTGAGGCGCGAGACGAACTTCTCGGCGCGGGCCAGGGCCGGCAGCGAGCCGGGAACCCCCTCGAGCGGGTGCGTGCGGTGCTGCTTCTCCTCGGCCTTGATCGAGTCCCAGTTCGCGGCCACGGCCTCGGCGGTATCGGCCTCGACGTCGGCGAAGACGTGCGGGTGCCGGCGCACGAGCTTGTCGACGAGCCCGCCCGCGACGTCGTCGATCCCGAACGGCTCGGTCGGGTGCTCCTGGGCGACGCGCGACTGGAAGGCCACCTGCAGGAGCAGGTCGCCGAGCTCCTCCTGCATGTGTGCGGGGTCGCCGCTCTCGATGGCCTCGATGGCCTCGTGCGCCTCCTCGAGCAGGTAGG
The DNA here is from genome assembly GCF_040702505.1 of Terrabacter sp. NPDC080008. Taxonomy (NCBI): domain Bacteria; kingdom Bacillati; phylum Actinomycetota; class Actinomycetes; order Micrococcales; family Intrasporangiaceae; genus Terrabacter; species Terrabacter sp. NPDC080008. Next base: position 113,679 of record NZ_JBFBLC010000005.1, on the reverse strand, counting down.
GCACGAGCGAGCTGTGGGTCTGCTCGGCGTCCCACGGGCAGCCGCCCGGAGAGCGGAGCCGGTCCATGACGGCGACGACGTCGAGCAGCCGTGCGCCCGGCACGTCGAAGGAGCCGATGAGCAGCTCGACGTCGGGCGGCTCGGGCAGCCTCGAGACCTCGACGGCGATGGCGTCGCTCAGCCCCGGGTCGCCGTCGGAGGAGCCGACCCAGACGACGTCACCGGTGGCGGCGGCCGCGACCAGGTCGCGGGCCAGCTCGGCCGGGTGACCGGCCTCGCGGGCCAGCACCTCGACGCCCGCCTCCACCAGCGCGGCGACCTGCGGCTCGTCGGGACGCCCCCACGCGGCATACGCCCCATCGAGGACGTTCCACGCCTCGCGGGTCAGCAGGCCCGGCGCGACCCGAGGGGTCGAGACGAGCAGGACGACGCGGGAGGCGCGTGACGACACGAGGGAGCGGTGCCTACTGCGCGGTGGCCGGTGCGGCGTTGGCCGCCGGCTTGACCCAGTTGGGGGTCGTCTGGCCGATCGTGAAGTAGACCGGGCCCTCGTTCGACGGCACGACGGACCCGTACTTCGGGTTGATGCTGATGTCGGCCTTCTTGAGGTCGGCACGGTAGGCGTCGACGTCGGCCGGAGTCATCTTCTGCGACTGGATGAGGGCGACCGCCTCCACGAACTCCTTCGTGGTGTCGGTGGCGCCGGGGATGGAGGCGATCACCGAGGCGTAGGTCTCGTCGGGCTGCCAGCTGCCCGACTTGCTCACGGCGTCCTTGAGCAGCGGCGCGGCGACCAGGGCCGTCACGACGATGTTCTCGGCGAAGTCGAGCTTGGCCGCCTTGAGCTGGTCGTAGGTCTGCTGCACGTCGGACTCGCTGATGACCTGGCCGTTGACGACGGCGGCAGCCTGCTGGCGCGTCTCGAAGCCACACCCGCCGAGCAGCGACGCGGCGCCGATCGCGGCGATGCCGAGCACGGCCACGCGCCTGGCGGGTTGAGCGGACCTAGCCTTCACGAACTTCCTCCTCTGGCGGATGCGTGAACATCCTACGGTGCGCCGACGGCCGTTCTCGCCGCCCCCGGGGCGGCGGCGCCCGCGGCCGCCGAGATGTCGTCGAGGAGCACGGCGGTGATGAGCTGGCGGGCCCAGGTGAGCACCTCGACGTCACGCAGCGGCTTGCCCCCGACCCGTGCCGTCATCGGCGCCGGGACGAGGATCGTGCCGAGCGCCTCCTTGACGATCGTGCCGGGATAGAGGCGCATGAGGCGCAGGTGCTGACTCTCGCGCAGCTCCTTGACGGGGCCGAAGCGCACGACCTTGCCTTGGATGCCGATGTCGCCGATGCGGGCCGCCCTGGCCACCACCCGCAGTCGGGCGACCTCGAGGAGGTTCTCGACCGGCTTGGGCGGCGCGCCGTAGCGGTCGCGCAGCTCGGCCTCGATCTCGTCGACAGCCTCGAACGTCTCGACGGTCGCGAGCTTCTTGTACGCCTCGAGCCGCAGCCGCTCCCCCGGCACGTAGTCGTGGGGCAGGTGCGCGTCGACGGGCAGCTCGATCTTGATCTCGGCGGGCACGTCGGTGGTCTCGCCCTTGAAGTCGGCGACGGCCTCGCCGATGAGCCGCACGTAGAGGTCGAAGCCGACGCCCTCGATGTGGCCGGACTGCTCGCCGCCGAGGAGGTTGCCGGCGCCGCGGATCTCGAGGTCCTTCATGGCCACGGCCATGCCCGAGCCGAGGTCGGTGTTGCTGGCGATGGTGCGCAGGCGGTCGTGCGCCGTCTCGGTCATCGGCTTCTCGGGCGGGTAGAGGAAGTACGCGTAGGCCCGCTCGCGCCCGCGACCGACGCGGCCGCGCAGCTGGTGCAGCTGGCTGAGGCCGAGGACGTCGGAGCGCTCGACGATGAGGGTGTTGGCGTTGGAGATGTCGAGCCCGGTCTCGACGATGGTGGTGCAGACGAGCACGTCGAAGCGCTTCTCCCAGAAGTCCTCGACGACCTGCTCGAGCTTGTGCTCGCCCATCTGGCCGTGAGCCGTCGCGATGCGCGCCTCGGGCACGAGCTCGCGCAGGCGGGCGGCCGCCTTCTCGATGCTGCTCACCTTGTTGTGCACGAAGAACACCTGGCCCTCGCGCAGCAGCTCGCGGCGGATCGCGGCGGTGATCTGCTTCTCGTCGTAGGCGCCGACGAACGTGAGGACCGGGTGGCGCTCCTCGGGCGGCGTTGCGAGAGTGGACATCTCGCGGATGCCGGTGACGGCCATCTCGAGGGTGCGCGGGATGGGGGTCGCCGACATCGAGAGGACGTCGACGGCCGTGCGCATCGTCTTGAGCAGCTCCTTGTGCTCGACGCCGAAGCGCTGCTCCTCGTCGACGATGACCAGACCGAGGTCCTTGAACTTGACGTCCTTGGCGAGCAGGCGGTGGGTGCCGATGACGAGGTCGATGCTGCCGTCGGCGAGCCCCGCCATGACCTCCTTGGACTCCCTGTCGCCCTGGAACCGTGACAGGGAGGCGACCTTGACCGGGAACTGCGCGTAGCGCTCGGAGAAGGTCTGCTGGTGCTGGCTGACGAGCAGCGTCGTGGGGACGAGCACCGCGACCTGCTTGCCGTCCTGGATGGCCTTGAACGCGGCGCGAACCGCGATCTCGGTCTTGCCGTAGCCGACGTCGCCGCAGATCAGGCGGTCCATCGGGACCTCCTTCTCCATGTCGGCCTTGACCTCGTCGATGCTGACGAGCTGGTCGGGCGTCTCGACGTAGCCGAAGGCATCCTCGAGCTCGCGCTGCCAGGGCGTGTCGGGGCCGAAGGCGTGGCCCTTCGTGGCCTGGCGTGCGCTGTAGAGGCGGATCAGGTCGGCCGCGATCTGCTTGACGTAGCGCTTGGCCCGCGACTTCGTCTTGCTCCAGTCGGATCCGCCCATCTTGTTGAGGCTCGGCTCCTCGCCACCGACGTACTTGGTGACCTGGTCGAGCTGGTCGGTGGGCACGAAGAGCCGGTCGCCCGGCTGGCCGCGCTTGCTCGGGGCGTACTCGATGACGAGGTACTCGCGGGTGGCGCCGGCGACGGTGCGCTGCATCATCTCGACGAAGCGGCCGACGCCGTGCTGCTCGTGGACGACGTGGTCGCCGGGTCGCAGCTGCAGGGGGTCGACCTGGTTGCGGCGGCGCGACGGCATGCGGCGCATGTCCTTGGTGGACGTGCCGCTGCCCGGCTGGCCGGTCAGGTCGGTCTCGGTGAGCACCTCGATGCGACCGCCCTCGTGGACGAAGCCGCGGCCGAGCGGCGCGCACGCCACGTGGACCCAGCCGGGCTCGAGGGAGTCCTCGCGCGAAGTGTCGAGGGGCCGCACGGCCACCTCGTGCTCGCGGAGCACCTCGCCGACGCGCTTGGCGAGGCCAGGCCCCTCGGTGACGACGGCGACGGCCCAGCCGTCACGGACGCGGTCGCGCAGGTGCGCGACGGCCCGGTCGGTGTCGCCGCGGAAGGCCTCGGCGTCGACGGTGTGCAGGGCGATGCGCTCGTCGACGTCGTCGTCCTCGATGACGAGGTCGGCGTCGGCGACGAACGGCGTCAGGGTCCACCAGGCCAGCCCGAGCCGCGAGGCGAGCGCGCGCACGTCGGCCAGCGACCAGTACGACGCGCTGCCGAGCAGCGACTGCAGGTCGACCGGCACGTGGTTGCCGGCGGCCGCGTTGGCCCAGCTCGCCTCGAGGAACTCCTCGCTCGTGGCGACGAGGTCGTGCGCGCGGCGGCGGATGCGCTCGGGGTCGGCGAGCAGCACGAGCGAGCGCTCGGGCAGCACGTCGAGCACCGACTCCATGCCGTCGACGAGGGCCGGCGCCAGTGACTCCATGCCCTCGACGGCGATGCCCTCGGCCACCTTCGACAGCATCTCGGCCACGCCGGGGAGCTGGTCGGCGAGCGCTCGGGCGCGGGCGCGTACGTCGTCGGTGAGCAGCAGCTCACGGCACGGCGGGGCCCACAGGCCGTGCTCGGCGATCTCGAGGGAGCGCTGGTCGGCGACCTTGAACCAGCGCACCTCCTCGACGGTGTCGCCCCAGAACTCGATGCGGACCGGGTGCTCCTCGGTGGGCGGGAAGACGTCGAGGATGCCGCCGCGCACGGCGAACTCGCCGCGTCGCTCGACGAGGTCGGTGCGGGTGTAGGCGGCGGCCACGAGCGCGTCGACGACCTCCTCCGGCGGGCGCTCGTCGCCGGCCCGGAGCGCGACGGGGACGAGGTCGCCGAGGCCCTTGGTCAGCGGCTGCAGGACCGCGCGCACGGGCGCGACGACCACCGAGAGGGGGCCGTATGCCGGGTCGTCGGGCTCGGGGTGCGCGAGCCGTCGCAGCACGGCGAGGCGCCGACCCACGGTGTCGCTGCGCGGCGAGAGCCGCTCGTGCGGCAGCGTCTCCCACGACGGGAAGACGGCGATGCGGTCGCTCGGCAGGAAGGCGCCGAGCGCGGTGGAGAGGTCCTCGGCCTCACGCGTCGTGGCCGTGACGACGAGCAGCGGCGCGGAGGCAGCGGCTGCGTCGGGCGTCGACCCGACGGCATACCCCTGTGGGCCGTCGTCACCGGCGAGGCCGCTGAGCCGTCGGGCGAGCGCGGCGACGAGGAAGGGACGGGTGCCTTCGCTGGCGGACACGTCGACGAGGCGGGACCGACCGATCTGGTCGAGGACGCGGCGGACATCGGGAAGCGCCGAGACGGCACTGAGCAGAGGGTGCGACATCAGGGTCACAGTGTAGGCGGCGCCGCCGACGGTGCCGTGCCCGTGGTAGTCCGCACGGCTGTGCCGCGATTGCCTGGAAACGGTACGGGCCGCCCACCCCCCGATGCAGCATGGTGAGGTGAGCGACTGGGAGCTGGTCGGTGGCGTGGATCGCGGCAGGGCCGGCGAGCCGACTCTCGCCGAGGACCGCCCCAGGTCGGTCGCGAGACGCGCCTCACTCTGGGTCGCGTGCGGACTCCTCGTCGCCTTTCTCGTGTTGACGTTGCTCGTCCACCGCGGCGCGACTCAGTCGCTGGACGCGGCCGTCCTGCAGCGGCTGCGCCCGGACGGCCTCTGGGGTCCCACGCAGCTGCGCTACACCCCGTGGATGAGTCGGCTGCGCCCCCAGCACGTGTACATCGTGCTCGTCGTCACGACCCTCCTGGTGTCCCTGTGGCGCCACTCGTGGTGGCCGCTGGCCTTCTCGCTCGCGCTCGCCGGGGTGTCCGGGGCCGTCACGCTGCTCGTCAAGGTCGCCCTGCACCGGCCGGACTCCGGTGGCTGGGTCACCGACACCGGCGGCGCCTACCCGTCAGGGCACACGGTCGCCCTGGTCACCTGCCTGGGCGCCTGTCTGCTCGTGGTCTGGCCGCGGGTGCGCTGGTGGCTGTGGGCACCCGTCGTGGTCGCCACCTTGCTCCTGGCGAGCGGCCTGCTCGTGTCGGGGGCCCACTGGCTCACCGACGTGCTCGGCGGGCTGCTCCTCGCCCTGGCTGCCGTCACCGCCGCTAGCCGGTCGCGACTGCGTCGCCTGGCGCATCCCTCTCTAGCGCATCACTCCTGGTCGCATCTCCGTCGAGGAAGCGCAACAGCCGGGGCGCGACGGATTCCGAGGCGAAGGCCCTGACGAACCTGAGGCGGGCGTCCCTCCCGGCCGCATCGAGCGCAGCAGGGTCGTCGAGGAGTTCCACCAGGATGCGGGCGGCGACCTCCGGGTCGTCCAGCGGCCACAACCGGCCCTCGACGCCGTCGTCGAACAGCTCGCGCACGCCACCGGCATCCGCTGCCAGCACCGGCAGACCTGCTGCCATCGCCTCGATGATGGACAGGGGCAGCGACTCGGAGTACGAGGCGTGGACGTAGGCGCGATACGACGGCAGCCTCTGCTGCACATCCCCGCGGAAGCCGCGGAAACGGACCTGGCGCGCGAGCCCCAGCTCCTGCGCCAACGCCTCGAGCTCAGTGGCGTCGGGGCCCTCCCCGAACACGTCCAGGGAGTAGGCCCGACCGGCCTTCGTTGCGGCAGCGAGCACGTGCAGGAGGAACCGGTGGTTCTTCACCGGCTCCAGGCTGCCGACAGTCACCAGGTCGACCTGACCCTTGCTCCGGCCACCGGCTGGAGGCGCGTCGATGAAGTTCGGGATCACGACGGCGGGGACGGCGTCGACCTCGGGGAGCCACTCCCTCAAGACGTTCCGGCTCCATTCGGAGACGAACACCACGCCGTCGACCTGAGGGATGACCTCGCGCTCCGCCGTCCGGATGGACCGGAACACAAGCCGGTCCCGGGCGATCTGGCCCTTGTCGGCCCACTCGTCCGCCTGTGATCTGCGGAAGTGGACGGCAAGGACGACTCGCTGGTGCGGTCCGGAACGTGCTTCGAGCGCGGCCCGCGCAGCAAGTGGGCACTGGGCGTAGACGGTGCACCGTCCCAGACCCGCGAGCCGCTGGCGCAACGCCCTCCGGAGGACGAGCTCGTGCGAGGTCCGGTACCACCAGACGTGGGCTGGTCCCCACACGCGTTCGAGCACGACCCGCGGGGCGAACAGAGGCACGAGCGCAAGACGTCGTAGAGTAGCCGCGCGACCCCTGGCCCAGCCGTGCGGGGTGACCAGCTCCGCGGATCTGCCGGAGCCCTCGAGGAACTGGAGGAGCTGGCGCACGTGGGTGTGGACTCCGGTGGTGCCCTGCTCACGGGCGATCGTCGCGATGACCAGTGACCCCGCAGCCGCGCCTTCGCATCCCGTGCGTGTGCGTGCACCACTCGAGCCCCCGACGGTGGCGGGCGCCGGACCGGCGTCCCCGCCGGGTGTGCCCTTCACGCTGGGAGCCTGGGCGGAGTGACGAGCAGAGATGCAGCCACCACGAGGTCGAGCAGATAGGCGGATGCGTCGCCGAGGCCGGTCTCGGTGAACGACGAGACCACGCAGTAGGCGAGGAGGAAGAGGGCCAGTGCCCGGCGTGGGCCCCGCGCACGGGTGACCACCATGAGGACCAGCACCAGCAGGAAGCTGACCTCGAGGGCGATGCCGAACCAGCCCAGGTCGAGGAACGTCGAGACCCAGCTGCTGTCGATGGAGGCGCCGTTGAACGACTTGTTGGACAGGCCGTCCCCGAAGACGTCCTTGACCAGGGGGCGCGTCAACTGGGAGACGGAGGACCACACCTCCGCCCGGCCGGTGAGGGCGGACGCCTGCTGCGCCGACTGCCCCCTCATCAGCCACGACAGGACCTGCGGAGCCACCGAGACGCCGACGCCCAGTCCCACGACGACCGCGGTGACGGACGCCCGGCGCACCCTCGCGTGTCCCACGAAGAGGCTGGCACTGGCCAGCACGAGGCCGACCACGAGCGCGAGCAGCGCGGTGCGTGTGTGCGTCTCGAGGAGGACGGCCGCCGTCACCAGCGCGGCCAGCAGCGCGTGCCGCCCGGTGATGACCCGGCACATCCACAGGATCGCGGTCAGGCCCAGCAGGACCGCGCTGTAGTGGGCGACCTGCGTGGGCCAGATCGGCCACAGCGTGCCCCCGAGCCTGCCGTCGTTGGCGAACGCCTTGCCGGGGCCCAGCGCGGCACCCACGACCACCGAGGCGATGATCGCCCACAGGCAGGCCCAGTGGCAGCGCAGCAGGAGCAGGTCATCACGGCCCCACCACGGCGTCAGCAGCCACAGGCAGGCGATGAAGCCGAGCAGCCGCGCCCCGCGGAAGGTCGAGCCCGCGATGAAGTCGCTGTGGAGGCTCACGACGAACGCGACGACCGCCATGACGGTGAGCAACACGAGGAAGAGCGTCGGCCTCATCACCAGGCGCGGGTTGGCCAGCAGCGCGAAGAGGAGCGCGACGAGCAACGAGCCCTGCGCCATCGCGGACGAGATGGCGGGCGGGATGGGGATGATGGTCCCGTCTCCCGCGCGCGTGAGGACGTTGAAGAGCAGTGCCGCCCACGCGATGAGGACCAGCTTCGGCAGGCGCCCGGCGCGCGTGCGCACCTTGTCACGACCCCGCGCGACCTCGGCGCCTCGGCGCGTGGCTGGCAGAGCGACGGTCACCATCAGCTCCTTGCCACCGGCTGCGCGTCGTCCACCGCGACGATGCCGAGGCTCTGGTCGGTGGCGTCGCAGCCGACCATCATGGCGAACGGCAGGTCGAGGCCGGCCTCACGGACCAGGGTGCCCGTGGTGCTCAGCAGCTCGGCAGTCACCGCACCGGCCGTCACGAGCGGCACGACCTGCTCCACCCAGGTGGCGAGGGGCTGCACCTCGATCCCTGGGTCGACCTCCACGAGCGCGAGGACGACGTCGGCGCGGTCCCAGCCGACGGTCCGGGGGTCTTCGGGCAGCTCGCCGGACAGCCCCTCGGCCGCGCCTCTCGGACCCCGTGACAACCCGGGTATGCCGTCGGGCCGCCGCACGTCGAGGCCGCCGGCTTCTGCCGTGGCAGCCAGCGCTCCCTGTCGGCTCAGGTCCACGAGCAGCACGGACACCCCACGGTCCCGGAGCGCGCCGGCCGCAGCCGTGACGACGTCCGCCCCGGCGCGGGGGTTGCCCATCGCGGCCAGCGCCACCGCACGCCCCGGACGTGCGGCTCGTGCGATCGTGGCCGTGGGTGACAGGAGCCCGTTGTGCAGCCGGAAACCAGCGGCATGGCCGTTCGTGACGGCAGCCGGCGCGACCCCCTCCCCGGACGTCTTGAGGTCCAGGTCGAGCTGTCCTGGCGAGCTGTCCGGCGACGTGGCGGCATACGACTCCACGGCCTGCTCGAGTCCGTGCGCCAGCGTGGCCAGGTCGTCCCCGCTCCAGCCCGTCCTACGCGGCACGAACCGTCGCCAGCCGGAGTCCCGGCTGACAGGACCGGGCGAGCGCACGCTGAATCGCACCGACGTGCCCAGGGCGATGCCGACGTCCTGGCGGCGACGCAGCCGTTCGGAGACGAGCGCCCGGAAGAGCACGACTCCCCCGGCGAGCGCCACTCCGAGGAGCAGGCCGGTCAACCCGGCCAGGACAGCGGCGCGCTTCACCGAGGACCGGTCCGCGTGCACGGGGTCGATGACGTGCGTGGACTCGATGGCCGCCCCCGTCTGGAGCGTGGCGGTGTCGACGGTCTCCTGCCACGCCGCGATCTTCGTGTTGAGGTCGCTGCGGCGCGCCAGCACGTCGAAGGCCTGGTTGGCGCCCTGGGAACCCTGCGCGCTCAGCTGCTCGAACTGCTTCGTCAGGTCGGCGACCTGCTGCTGCGCGGCGGCGATCTTCGGCGAGTACTCGGACCGGACCCCGCTGGACCGCGCCCTCAGCTGCTCGGCACGGAAGGAGAGGTACTGGCGCACCAGCTCCTTGCCCCTCGCGACGGCATCGGCGTCGTCGGGACCGGTGACCGTGATGGTGAGGATCTCGGGGGTGACCGTCTCGGCCGTGACTGTGGACCGGAAGGCCTCGGGCGTGAGGTCCAGCCCCAGCGCTCGGACGGTGCGGTCCGAGACGGTGCGCGTGTTCAGCAGGCTCACGTCCGTGGCGCTGCCGGCGGTCGCGTCCATGTCGGCCGGGTGGGCCATGAGCAGCGTGGTCGTGGCGACGCTGCCCGGAGGCTTCACCGCAACGAGGGCCAGGCCCAGCAGCAGCCCGAGGCAGCTCACGGCCGCGATCGTCCGCCACCGGCGTCGCAACGCGGTGCGCAGGTGGTGCCAGGTGCTGAGCAGCGGCCGGGGGGACTCCTCCGGGTCGAGCTCGCGCTCCTCCTCGATGCGCCAGCCGAGGTCGATCACCGCTTGCGTCCTGTCGCCGTCGGCACCGTCGGGTCGCCGTGATCAGTCGCCCCGGTCATCAGGGAGGGAAGGGGGGCCAGGACGGCGCGCTCCGCGGGCTGGAGGCGTCCCGTGGTGCGGTCGAGTGGGTCGGGGTTGGTCACGACGAGCCCGACGAGCGGCACGCCGGCTGCGTCGGCCGCCAGGGCGACGCGCGCCAGGTCCTCGGCGGTGGCGCCACCTGAGGAGACGGCGAGCAGCGTGACGACACCCTCGAGACGGGGAAGGTCTCGGGCGGGGTCCTGCCGGGACACCGTCACGGGGTGCACCTCGAGCTCCGCCTGCACGGTGCCGTCGTGCTGGCTGTCCACCGTGAGGCCTGCACGGAGCTGCTCGTGACCTCCCACCCGGGCGCACGCGGCACGGAGCGAGTTCGTGGACTCGTCGCGCTGCGACGTGGTGACCAGCCGGGTCTGCTTCCCGGTGGCCGCCGCGAACGAGGCCAGCTGCGGGCCGAGGGCGAGCGCCGGCTGGTCGCCAGCGAGCGACAGGACCAGAAGCTGCCTGGTGCGGCGGTCGTCCGCCCGGCGCCCGACGGTCCGGCGCGCGGCGGACGGTGGGCCGACTGCGCCGCCGGCACCGGAGCCAAGGGGGGCGTCTGAGCCGAACCGTTGCACGATCTGGTGCAGCGCCCACGCGTCCGAGCTGCCCGGGGAGTAGCCCCGCAGCAGGCTCACCCACCCGGCCACCGACCGTGGAGTGCGGCTCTGGACCGAGGCCACCACGGTGACGCCGATGCTGTCGGCGATCTGGTCGCGCGAGCGAAGGACCTTCTCCCGTCGCCCGCGCAGGACGACGAGGGCGGCATACGCCAGCAGCGCGACAGCGGCTCCGAGTCCGACGTAGAGGGCGCCACGCACCACGGCCGGCTGGGATTGCGCGGGAGACGCCGTGCCCACCAGCTGTGGCACGGCTGCCGCCTCCGTGCTGGTGGACTGCCCGGTGAGCTGTCGCTCGAGGGCATCGACCTGCAGCACCAGGTCGGCCTGCCGGGCGGTGAGCTGCGAGAGCGTCGCGGCGTCGGTCTTGGCGGCCGCCGAGTTCGGCACCTCCGACCGCAGGCGGTTGTTCGTCTTGGTCAGCTCACCTCGCACCGCGCTCAGGCTCTCGGTCAGTGCCGTCTTGCGGTCCTCCAGAGCCGAGCGCTCGTCGTTCGTCAGGCCGCTCGCCGTGGTCTGGAGGTAGGCGATGTCGGCGTCCGCCACTGCGGTGGCGAGCTGCTCGGCCTGTGCCGGGGTCTCACCTCGCGCGGTGATGGTGAGGACCTCGTCGGTCGGGGACTCGACCACGACCCGGTCCGCGACCTGGGTCGCGCTGAGCGGCTTCTGGAGTGCCTGACCCGCCTTGGCGAGCACCGCATCACTCAGTGCGATCTGGACCTGCGTGTCGATGGCGTGCGCGTTCGCCGGTGGCGGTGTGCCGGTCGGGGTCGCCTGGAAGACCATCAGCGTGCTGCTGGTGTACTCGGGCGCCACCATGGTCAGCGCCGCGCCGCCTGCTGCGGCACCGACGACGGCGGCGACGGCGAGGCCACGCGTATGTCTGCGGAGGATGGCCCATACCGACCGCAGGTCGATGATCTGTTCGCTCACGGCAGTTCCCGGACACGCGGTGGGACGTTGCCGCCCAAGGCTAACTCCGGCGTCAGGGCCACCTGGGCCGTTTCGGGGGTTTCCCCGGCCGCCTCCAGCCGACTGTCCAGGGACAGGGCGGTCCGCAGCTCGACGACGCCCGTCCAGTCCCCCACTCCCACCAGCGTCGTCGTCGGGACACGCTCCCCGAACCACGGCGAGTACCACCCTGCGACGGGGTCGGTCCGCCCGCGGTGGACCGTCCACTCGAGCTGTTCCGGGAGCTGCAGCCACGCCTGGCGCCGCCCCTCGGTGCCGGGCCACGAGAGATGCGCCACGCTCTCCTGCAGCGCCACCGTCACCTCCGGGCCCAGGTGCCAGCTCAGGCGGGCCGAGTGCCGGGTGCCGCCGGTCAGCGTGTCCACGACGACGAGCTCGCCGGTGCAGGTCTCCACCGTGACGTGCCGGGTGTGCCGCAGCTGGGCATCGAGGCGGGCGTATGCCGTGTGGTGCGCGACCCAGACCTGCCGCCGCCGGCCGTCGGCCTCACGTTCCTCGCCCGCCCGGTCGACCTCGGCGTCGGCGTGCGTGGTCCAGAGGAACGGGCCTCCTTCCACCGCTTGGCTGACCCCGTCCACCTCGACGGTGTTGTGCGCCCGCGTCGATCGGAAGTAGCTGCGCCACTGCGGTTCCCCGTGGTAGCAGTACGTCCCCGGGTCGACGAGCAGGTCGACCCCCGCCGACCTCACCTCGAGCGCCAGGGCGTCGGCGTGGCCGTGGGCGGCGATGGACAGGAACCCCTGCGGGCCACCGTCGCACCGGCACCACAGCAGCGGCTCCCCCTCCGGCGAGACGGCCCTCAGCAGGTGGATCCCGGCGTCGGGGAACGCGGCCGGGGCGACCGCTGGGCGGTCCGGGGCGACGCACGGATCGGCGAGCGCGCCGACGAGCACGCTCGTGACACCGGCGTCGGCCCGCGGCCACCATTCGAGGGCACCGAACACCGCCGCGCCCGTGGCGAGCAGCGTCAGCCACGGGTCCGCCGCGACACCGTCGGCCACGAGCCCGCGACCCTCGTCGCCGTCCCCCTGGCGGGGCGGCCGGCCCCACGGGTCGAGGAGTGCAGCGGCCGCATCGACGGAGCCTGCGACGAGGCGCTTGGTCGCGGCGGACAGCGGGCGCCCGGAACGGTCGGCTTCGGCCAGCCCCAGCAGGGCGAGCTCCGTGACGAACCGGTGGTAGTCGGAAGCCTGCTCGCGGTTCACCCCGCTCGGGAAGGTGTTGGCCTCGAGAGAGGCCTCCAGCTCGCGGGCGGCGTCGGTGCGCCAGCGGGCGCTCTCGGCGAACCAGGGAAAGGCGCAGGCCGCCGCCAACCGACCGCACGCCTCCGCGACGAGGTGGTTGTTGGCCGACGAGCCGGTGCTGCGGAACGCCGCGAGATGCTCCTGGTGCCAACGGATCTGGTGCAGGGCGACCGCGTTGTCCTCGAAGAGTGCCGGCGCACCGGGCCAGCCTTCGAGGAGCCGTCGCACCCACACCCAGCTGAGCAGCCGGATGCCGAGCTCGATGCCACTCGTCCAGTGCACGCCGGACAGGAACGGGTTCGCGGCCCACCAGGAGCGCAGCTGGGCGGCGGTCGCGACGGCGTACCGCTCGTCCCCGGTCAGCCACCAGGCCGCCGCCAGCACCGTCAGGTGGTGGTGGCGGGACAGCTCCCAGACGAGCTTGACGTTGCCGGTGACCGCCTCGTCCCGGTGGTCGATCGAGAACGCGTACGCCGACTGGGGCGCCCGCCGTCCGCTCGCGGGGTCGAGGAACCAGTCCGGGTCGGCGAGGTCGGGGCGTGGGTGGCCGAGCACGAGGACGTCGCCGGCGAGCACGCCGTCGGCCGCGGCGACGAGCGCCTCCCGGGCCGAGGCCGGGACCAGGTCCCGCGCCGAGGCCGGAACCGTCGAGTCGAACGAGCGGTGCGGCAGCACCCCGGGCACGGGGCCGCTCGCCCAGCCCGTCGCCTCGGGACGCACCCAGCGGCGCCGCCACGTCAGCTGACGTCGGCGGTCACCGACGCGAGCGGCGACCTCGTGCGGAGGCATGCGGCGCAGCCGGTCGGCGTACCAGCCCAGGGATCGGCTCACAGGGCCACCGGCCCACCCGAGGCGAGGCTGCGCCCGACCGCGATCGTCGCCCGAGTGGTCGAGACCAGCGAGTCGAGGGGGATCGGCATCGGCCCACCGGAGCGGACCGCGCCGAGGAAGGCTGCGAGCTCGGCACGCTGGCCCTTGTCCTGGCCGCTGAACGATCGCCGGACGCTCCTGCCGGTACGCGTCCACACGGTGGCGCGCCGGAAGTTGTCCAGCCGTGCGTTGCGGCCGCTGCCCGTGATGTCGAGCGTCTCCTTGGGGAAGCGGTTGTCGCCGTCGGTCACGTAGTCGACGGTGGCGAGGGAGCCGTCGGCGTAGCGCAGGGTCGCCTGCAGGTTGAGCTCGTTGGAGGTCTGCCGCGCGCTCACCTCCACCGGCGGGTGCCCGATGAGCGCGAGCAGGGTGTCGAGAAAGTGGCCGCCCTCCCCGAGGAAGCGCGAGCCCTCGAGCTCCTCGTCGAGATACCAGCTCGAGGCATCGAGCCGGCCGGCGTTGACGAGGTACCGGGCAGTGACCGGCCCGCCCGCACCGAAGCGCCGGCGCAGCTCGACGAAGAGCGGCGCGAACCGCCTGTTGAAGCCGACCATCACCCGGTCGTTCCCGGTCCTCGTCACCGCGTCGAGCACCCGGTCGACGTCGGCGTCGTTCAGCGCCAGAGGTTTCTCGACGAAGACGGCCTTGCCGGCCTCGAGCGCGCGGCACACGAGGTCGGCGTGCGAGTGGTGGCGCGTGACGACGAAGACCGCATCGATGTCCTCGTCGGCGAGCAGGGACTCGGTGTCGGTCGTGGCCTGGGCGAAGCCGAACTTGCGCTGGGCGTTGACGGCCGAGAGGGACCGGGTGGTCGCCACCGTCGCCAGGGTCGCCGTCGGGTCCTTCGCGAGGTGCGGGAGCAGCATCGAGGAGGCGTAGCTGCCGGCGCCGATGAACCCGATCCGCACCGTGTCTTGACCCGCCGTGCCCGACCGAGGCCGCCCCCGCTCGGCGAGCGGCGCCACGGTGACGGGCGGGACGGCATACGCCCTTGGAAAGTCGTCCGGCGCCGCGGTGTCGTCGGGCTCGGGCTGGGGGTACTCGAAGAGGAAGCCCACGCCGCGCAGCCCGCCGTCGCGGAGGGCGGAGTAGACGTCCGCAGCGTCCTCGACGGCGTGGACGCCCGAGACGAGCGGCGCGACGTCGACGGAGTGGTCGGCGAGCAGGTCGAGGAAGCAGGAGAGGTTGCGCCGCTCGGTCCAGCGGACGTAGCCGGCGGGGTAGTCGCGGCCGTGCAGCTCGTAGCTGTCGTCATAGCGGCCCGGACCGTAGGAGCGCGAGAAGCGGACGTCGATCTCCTTCTCGTAGAAGGCGTTCCAAGGCAGGTCGAGACGCGTCTTGCCGATGTCGACGACGCGGGCCCGGTCCCGGGCCAGTCGCACCGCGAGCTCCACCGGGCCGTTCGTGTCCCCGCCGGCGGCCAGGTAGACCTGGTCGGCTCCGAGGCCGTCGGTCGTCGCGCGCAGCACCTGCTCGACGTATGCCGTCCCCTCGGCATCGGGGCCTGCGCAGGCGAGGGCGCCCGCCTGCTCCGCCAGCCGGCACCGCTCGGGCACGGTGTCGACGCCGACGACGCGCACGCCGGCGGCCACGAGGAGCCTGACCACGAGCTGTCCGACGAGGCCGAGCCCGATGACGCAGGCGGTCTCCCCGAGCTGGGGCTCACCACGCCGCACGCCGTGCATGGCGATCGCACCCACCGTCGCGAAGGCGGCGTGCTGCGGCGAGACCCCCTCCGGCACAGGCACGCACAGGTTCCGCGGCACCCAGTTCACCTCTGCGTGCAGGGCGAACTCGTTGCCGGCGGCAGCCACGACGTCGCCGACGGAGAAGTCCTCCGCGCCGGCACCGACCGCGACCACGACACCGCAGAGCGAGTAGCCGAGCGGGGTGTAGCTGTCGAGGGTGGAGGTGACCTTCTTGTAGGTCGCCACGGGCCCCTGCTGCGCGACGGAGTCGAGCACCTTGCGCACCTGGTCCGGCCGGGCGCGGGCCTTGCCGAGCATCGACAGCCGCGCCTCGCTCACCTTCATCAGCTCGGTCCCGGTGGAGATCAGGGAGTAGAGCGTGCGCACGAGCACTCCCCCGGACTTGCACGCCGGCTCGGGGGCGTCGAGCACGACGAGCTCCCCCGACCGGTAGTTCTGGGCCACCTGCTTCATCTCACGTCCTGTCGATGGTCACGTCGTCATGTCGGTTCGTCACGCAGCCCGCACCCCGGCTGATCGGGCGTTGCGGTACCACAGCTCGAGGCTGAGCAGCTGCCACACCTGCTTGGACTCGTCCCGTCGGCCGGTGCGCTGGTCGTCGACGATCCGCTGCAGCGGCTCGCGCCGGAGGAAGCCGGAGCGCACGAGCTCGCCGTCGAGCAGGACGTCGTCCACCAGCTCGCGCAGGTCGTTCGACACCCAGGCCCGCAAGGGCGCCCCGAAGCTGGCCTTCGGCCGGTCGACGATCTCGCGCGGCAGCCACTCGCGGGCCACCTCCCGCAGGGCCGCCTTCTGCACCCGCCCGCGGATCCGGTCGGAGTCCTTCAGCGAGAAGGCGGCGTCGAAGACGACCGGGTCGACGAACGGGACCCGGACCTCCGTCGAGGCCGCCATGCTCGCCCGGTCGGTGTAGGTGAGGTTGAGGCCGGCCATGAACATCCGGCTGTCGGCCAGGCACATCCGCGCGACCGCCTCGTCGAGGTCGTTGTCCTCGTAGACCGCCCGGTGCCGGCCGATCACCTCGTCCACGGCGCCCGCGAGGTCGGGGTCGAGCAGTCCCACGAGCTCGTCCCTGTCGTAGAGCGTGTAGCTGCGCCGGAAGGCCTCCTCCTCGGGCAGCCCGGCGAAGCTGACGAAGCGCTGCGCCCACCGGGTCGTGCGCACGCCGCGACCGCCGACGGTGACGGGCATCGCCCGCACCACCGGACCGACGACGCCTTCGCGGACGGCGGCCGGCACCCGGCGGTAGCGGGAGCCGAGGAGCATCGCGTAGTGCTTGCGGTAGCCGCCGAACAGCTCGTCGGCGCCCATGCCGGACAGCAGCACCTTCACCCCGGCCTCGCGCGCCGCCTCGCACATGAGCAGCGTGTTGATGGCCGCGGGGTCGCCGATCGGCTCGTCGAGCACGTCGACCATGCGCGGAAGCAGGGACGCGACGTCCGGGTGCAGCTCGATCTCGTGCAACCGCATGCCCAGTCGCCCGGCGAGCAGCCGCGCGTAGGGCGCGTCGTCCGGCATCGCCTCGAGCCGCTGGTCCTCGGGCCGGAAGGCGATGGTGTACGCCTCGAGCGACGGGTCGCGCCGATGGGCCAGGGCCGCGATGAGGCTCGAGTCGAGCCCACCGCTCAGGAAGCACGCGACGGGGACGTCTGCCACCAGGTGCGCCTCCACCGAGGCCGTCAGCACGTCGCGGAGGTCCGACCTGGGCGAGCGTGACGCGCGGAAGGCCTCCTCGGCCGCGTCCCAGTAGGTGCCCGAGGAGACGGCGCCGTCCCGGTCGTAGCGCACCCAGGAGCCCGGGGCGAGCTTGCGCACCTGCGTGACCGCGTCGATGTCCTGCGGCAGCCAGTAGTAGAGCGCGGAGGCGACCATGGCCGCCGGGTTGACGCTCAGCTCCGCGCCGACCGCGCTGAGGAGCGCCTTGAGCTCGGAGGCGAACAGCATGCCGTCGCCCCGGTCCATGACGTAGAGCGGCTTGATCCCGAGCGGGTCGCGGGCGAGGGTGAGGCTGCCGGTGCGCTCGTCGTGCACGGCGAACGCGAACATGCCCCGGAGCCGGCGCAGCGAGTCGGTGCCCCAGACCCGCCACGCCTCGAGCACGACCTCGGTGTCCGACCGGGTGGCGAAGCGGACGCCGAGCCCCTCGAGCTGCCGGCGCAGCTGCGCGTGGTTGTAGATCTCCCCGTTGTAGGTGAGGGTCAGGCCGTCCTTGGCGAAGGGCTGGTCCGCGGCCGCCGACAGGTCGATGATCGACAGGCGACGGTGCCCGAGCACGACCGCGCTCTCGGGGGCGACGAGCTCGACGACGCCGCCCGCGTCCGGTCCCCGGTGCCCGAGACGGTCGGTCATGGTGGTGACGACGAGCTTGCCGTCGGGCTGCTGGAACGCCCCCGCGATGCCGCACATCCGCTCAGGCCTCCGATCCCGCGACGGGCGAGCCCGCCCCGACCTCGGCGACCCCGGTGACGGCCGGCGTCTGTGTCGGCGCCGACACCGGTGCAGCGCCGACGAGCTCGTCGAAGACGCGCCGGTACGCGGCGCTCTGGTACGGCCACGCGAGCTGCTCCTCCACGCGCCGACGGCCGAGGCTGCCCATCCGGGCCCGCGCCTGGGGGTCGTCGACGAGCTCGACGATCGCTGCGGCATACTCCTCGACCGAGTTGGGCGTGACGTAGCGGGCGGCGTCCTGTGCCGAGACCCTCGTCTCGCGCAGGTCGAAGGCGACGACGGGCAGCTCGAACGCCATGTACTCCATGGTCTTGTTCATCGTCGAGACGTCGTTGAGCGGGTTGAGCGGGTCGGGGCACAGCCCGAGGTCGGCGGTCGAGAGCACCTGCGCCATCACCTCGTCGGACACCCGCCCCGGCATCTCGACGTGGTCGGCGAGCCCGCGCCGGTCCCGCTCGGCGAGCAGCCGCTCGCGCTCGTCGCCCGCGCCCATCAGGCAGAAGCCGATGTCGTCGCGACCCATCCCGTGGACGACCACGTCGGCGGCCGCGATCGCGAGGTCGACGCCGTCCTGCGGACCCATGACCCCGACGTAGGCCACGAGGTGCTCACGCCCGCGGCGCAGCGCGGGCACCGGCTCGCCGCGCCGCAGCCGCGTCGGGTCGGGGCCGGTGCGCACGACCGTCACGTGCTCGTGCGCCTTGCCGCCGCGACGGACCGCGATCTCGGCGTACGACCCGTTCGTCGAGGTGACGCGGTCGGCGGCACGGAAGGTCTGCCGCTCCAGGAAGAGCAGCCCGCGGTGCAGCGCCCGTCGCCCGTCGGGGAAGCGCGACTGGAACAGCTCCGGGCACAGGTCGTGGTGGTCGAAGACGAAGCGGCTGCCGTCGCGCAGACGCAACCACCGCGCGAGCGGCCAGAAGATGTCGGGCGGGTTGCACGCCTGGACGACGTCGAAGCGCCCCCTCCGCCGCTCACGCAGCGCCAGGCGCGCGGTCGCGAGGAAGGAGTACGCGTACTCCCCGAGGTAGCCGAGGGCCGAGCCCCCGGGGGCGTATGCCGGGTAGGCCACGATGCGCACGCCGTCGACCACCTGCTCCGCCCCCGTCCCCTCGCCGGTGGGGCAGACGACGGTGACGTCGTAGCCCGCGTCCCGCAGCGTCCGGGACTCGAGCCACACCCGGCGGTCGAAGGGCACCGGGAGGTTCTGCACGATGATCAGCACGCGCGGCCGGTCGCCGGCCGCGCCGGCCGCGGCGTCTGCGCCGTCCTGCGACGTCACCAGCTGACCCCTTCGTAGCCGGGAAGGCGCTCGAGGTCGTCGCCGAGGCGCCCGCTCATGTCGAGCACGAACTGTGGCGGGTGGGCTCGCAGCGCGGCCAGCACCGCCGGTTCGGTGGAGGTGACGATCGCGATGTCGGCGTCCCGCAGGGCCTCCTCGGGAGACGGCGCGAGCAGCCGGTTGACGTGCGTGAGCCGGCTCTGGAGGTGGCGCAGGTTGGCGCCGACCAGGCGGTCCGGGTTGACGATGGGGTCGTAGACGCGCACGTCGAGGCCCTTGCCGATGAAGCGCTCGGCCAGCTCGAGGCTCGGGCTCTCGCGCACGTCGTCGGTGTGCATCTTGAAGCTCAGCCCGAGCAGGGCCACCCGCTCCAGGCGCGTCGCGAGGACTCGGTCCACGACGTGGCGCACGACGAGCTCGTTGCTCGTGGTCGTGGCGCTGATGAGCGGCAGGTCGACCGCCGCGACGCGGGCGAGGTCCTGCAGCGCGCGCAGGTCCTTGGGAAGGCAGGACCCGCCGAAGGCGAATCCCGGCCGCAGGTAGGCGGACGAGAGGTTGAGCTTGTCGTCCTCGCAGAAGATCTGCATGACCCGGCGCGCGTCGACGCCGTACTGCGAGAAGAGCCGGCCCATCTCGTTGGCGAAGGTGATCTTGACGGCGTGGAAGGCGTTGCACGCGTACTTCAGGGCCTCGGCGGTCGGCACGTCCACGTCGTGGACACCCTGACCCACGAAGGCGAACAGCTCGGCGAGCGCCCGGCGCGTGGCGTCGTCGGCAGTGCCCACCACGACGAACGGCGGGTCGTAGAAGTCGGCGACCCCCGAGCCCTCGCGCAGGAACTCGGGGCACATCGCCGTGCCCACGCTCCATCCCGCCGGCAGCGGCGACGCGTCGAAGACGGGCGCGACGACAGTGGCTCCCGTGCCGGGCGGGACCGTGGAGCGGATGACGACGCTGTGGTGCCCGGAGTCGGGCGGGCGCACCGAGTCCATCGCCTCGCGCAGGTCGGCAAGCACCCGACGCATGAACGTCAGGTCGGTGCTCCCCCGGGCCGTGGACGGCGTGCCCACGCACACGAGGGAGACGTCGGAGCGGTCCAGCGCCGCCCGAATGTCCGTGGTGGCGTCGAGCCGACCGGTGGCGATGCCCTCCGCCACCAGCTCGTCGATCCCCGGCTCGACGACCGGGCTGGCGCCCCGCCGCAGACTCTCGACCTTGGACTCGTCCACGTCGACGCCGACGACGTGGTGGCCCTTGGAGGCCAGCCCTGCCGCGGTGATGGTGCCGACGTAGCCGAGTCCGAGCACAGTGATTCGCATGGGCCCCAAACCCTCCCTTGACCAAAAAAAGCAACCCCCCCGGGTGGCACTCTCAAGTGTTAGTCGCTCAGAGGAATGCGCGCGGAAGAATCGCAAATGTCATTCCGCCGGACGCCTTTTCAGCACTTCACGAAATAGGCGCTTGCTTTTTTTGCGGGCTTTTCGCGCAGGTGCACCGAAAAGCGCACAGTCGCCACCAACACCGAGCAAAAGGGATGGCCTCAGAGTGGGTCGGTGGCCGTCACGCGCCCGACGCCCAGCAGCCGCCCGATGCGCGCGGCATACCGCTGCGGCACCGGGAGGACGCCGAGGGCCGTGCGGATCACGTGGCTCGCCATCAGGCGCAGCAGGCACACGTAGACGACCAGCGTCACTGCGGCGGCCACCAGCGACGCGGCCCATGGTCGGCCGGGAAGGAACGCGAGGGTGGCGGCGCCGACGAGCGACGACAGGACCGTGACCGGGGCGATGCGCAGGAAGGGGCGCGCGGACTCGGCGACCGTCCACCCGTGCAGCCTGGAGATCAGCAACCAGCGGGCGATGGTGGCGAGCAGTGCCACGGCGACGAAGCCCACGGTGACGCCCGTGAGCCCCCAGTGCACGGCAACGGCCGTCGTAGCCACCGTCACGACGTCAACGGCCACGGAGTAGGCCAGCCACGTGCCCGGCCGTCCCAGTCCGTAGAAGAGTCCGTGGTCGAGCATGGCGCCCAGGGTGATGATCCCGGCGACCGCCAGTGCCTGGGTCGGCCCCACGCTCGCGCCCCACTGCTGCCCGAACAGCAGCGGCACGAGCGTCGGGGCCGTGACGACGATGACGACCATGACCGGTGACACGACGGCGTACACGAGGCCCAGGGCCCGGAGGTAGGCGCTGCGCAGCCGCACGCTCGACTCGCGCACCTTCGCGAACACGGTCGTCGAGACCGGGACCATCGAGGCCGCGACGAGCTCCTGCGCCACGAGCACCAGCCGTTGCGCGACGTTGAGCAGTCCCAGCGCGGACGGGCCGAGTGCGACGCTGACGATCCAGCTCTCGACGACCGTCCGGACCGTCGCCACCACGTCGTAGCCGGTGACCCACACCCCGAAGACCACCATGCGCCGCAGGCGCACGCGCGAGAGCACGAAGGATGGTCGCCAGGCAGCCCCTCGCCAGGCCAGGACCGCCATCACCGACTGGGTGACGATGACCTGGCACACCAGCGCCCACACGCCGCCGCCGCGCAGCGCCAACACCACCGCGACGACCTGGCCCAGCAGGGCAGCGGCCAGGCTCTGCAGTGCCACCGAGCGGAAGGCGAGCCGCCTGCGCAGCAGCGCGAGGGGCACACCGGCCAGCACGGTGGGCACGGCGGCGAGGACCAGCACCCGCAGGACCGGAGCCAGCTCCGGGTTCTGGAAGGCGGTCGCGAACAGGGGCGCGAGGGAGACCAGACAGGTGGTGAGCGCCGCGGCGGCTCCGACCGAAGTCCAGAACGCCGTGCTCAGGCTCTCCTGGTCGACGTCGTCCGCCTGCAGCAGGTAGGTCGAGAAGCCGAGGTCCGAAAGCAGGTAGACCATGGGGATCACGGTCATCGCCGCCGCCACCACACCGAACTCGCGCGGGGACAGCTGGTGGGTGAGCACCAGGAGGGTCACGAATCCGCTGGCGCGCACCACCCACTTGTGGGCCGCCAGCCACAGGACGCCCGACGCGGCGCGCCTGCCGAGCGCCTCGTCCTCCGGCTCGAGCCGCTCCACCGCGCCCTTGGCGCCCCCCTCCGCCCGCGCGTCCGTGGTGCGGTCGTCAGGCGTCACCGGGGCCCAGGGCCTCACGGAGCACCTGCGCGACGCGCTCCTGCTGCGACTGCGTGATGCCCGGGTAGATGGGCAGCGAGACCAGCCCGGCCGCTGCACGCTCGCTGACCGGGAGGCTTCCCGGGCCGTGCCCGAAGTGCGCCATGGCCGGCGTGAGGTGGAGGGGGACGGGGTAGTGCACGCCCGCGCCCACGCCCTGCTCACGCATACGACGCACGACCTCGTCCCTCTGGGCGTGCACGCGCACGACGTAGAGGTGCCACACGGGCTCGTTTCCAGGGAGCACGACCGGCAGGCGGAGCCCGGGTATGCCGTCCAGCAGCTGCCCGTAGTAGGCCGCGGCCTCGCGTCGCTCGGCGTTCCAGCGGCGCAGCTGCCGCAGCTTCGCGCGCAGCACGACCGCCTGGAGCGTGTCCAGCCGGGAGTTGAACCCGACGTGGGTGTGCTCGTACTTCGCGGCGCTGCCGTGGGCGCCGAGCAGGCGTACGCGTGTGGCCAGCTCCTCGTCGTCCGTGGTCACGGCGCCTCCGTCGCCGTACGCGCCGAGGTTCTTGCCGGGATAGAAGCTCGTGCCCGCTGCCGCACCGAAGGACCCCGCGCACCGGCCGTTGCGGCTGGCCCCCTGGGACTGCGCCGCGTCCTCGATGACGGCCACGCCGCGCTCGGCCAGCGAGGCGGGCAGCCGGTCGAAGGGCGCGACCTGGCCGTAGAGGTCGACGGGGATGACGGCCCGGGTGCGCTCGGTGAGCGCGGCCTCCACGGCGTCGGGGTCGACGAGCAGCGCGGCGTCGTCGACGTCGACGAGCACGGGTCGGGCCCCGGCCCGCACGACGGCCTCCGCGGTGGCGATGAAGGTGTTCGCCGGCAGCACGACCTCGTCGCCGGGGGCCACCCCCACGGCCCGCAGCGCCATCTCGAGCGCGTCCGTGCCGTTGCCGACGCCGACGCAGTCGCGCACGCCGACGAACTGGGCGTACTCCTGCTCGAAGGCGGCGACCGCCTTGCCGCCGACGAAGTCACCGGTCGTGAGCACGTCGGCGAAGCCCTCCGTCACCTCCTCGGCGATCTGCTGGTGCTGCAGGGAGAGGTCGACGAGCGGGATCATGAGCCTGCTCGCTCTGCCCGCCACCAGTCGACGAGCCGGGCGAGCCCCTCTGACAACGGCACCGCGGGCTCCCAGCCCAGCTGACGGCGAGCCGCGTCGATGGAGGCGAGCCGTCGCGTGACACCGTTGACCGCTCGAGCGGGACCGAACTCGACGGAGAGGTCGGAACCCATGCTCTCGAGCAGAGCCTCGGCCAGGCCCGACAGGCTCGTCTCGACGCTGCACCCGATGTTGAAGACCGCGTCCGTGACGTCCGCCTCGGCGGCCAGCAGGTTCGCGCGGGCGATGTCGGTGGTGAAGACGAAGTCCATGGTCTGCCGGCCGTCACCGAGGATGATCGGCGGCTCACCGGCGTCGATGCGCTCCATCCACCGGATCAGCACCTCGGTGTAGAGCCCGTGCGCGTCCATGCGCGGCCCGTAGACGTTGAAGTAGCGCAGGGCCACGTAGTCGAGCCCGTACATCGCATGGAAGCTGCGCAGCATGCCCTCGTTGAAGACCTTGGCCGCACCGTAGAACGTGTCGTTGTCCCACGGGGCGGCCGACTCCGTGGTCGGGAACTCGGCGGCCAGCCCGTAGACCGAGGCCGACGAGGCGGCGACCACCTTGCGCACCTTCGCGGCTGCCGCCGCCTCCAGCACGTTGAAGGTGCCGTCGGCGAGGACCTCGAGCGCCAGGCGCGGCTCCTGGGCGCACTGGGTGATGCGGATGGCCGCCTGGTGGAAGACGACGTCGACCCCCTCCGTCGCCTCGCCGACCACCCCGACGTCCCGGATGTCGCCCTCGATCACCTGAACGGGACCCGACGCCAGGGCCTCGGCGAGGTTCTCCTTGCGGCCCCGCACGAAGTTGTCGAGGACCCGCACCTCGGCGGCACCTGCCGCCACGAGCTGGTCGACGATCGTCGAGCCGATGGTGCCGGCGCCGCCGGTCACCAGACAGACGCTGTCCTTGATCACGCGTTCTCCCCCACGTTCTCCCCCACGGACACGAAGGCACCGTCGCGCCGCAGGCTCTTCGCTGCCGCCTCGAGCACACGCATGACGCGCAGCCCCGACCAGCCGTCGGTGACTGGCGCTCGGCGTTCGGTGATGCTGGCCACGAACTCCCCCACCATCGACCGCAGCGCCTCCTGCTCACGCAGGGCCGGCGCCACCATGTCGCCGGTCCGGTAGGAGATCCGCATCTGCTTGCGGTCGTCGGCCGCGAGCTGCTCGAGGGCCTCGCGCTCGACGCCGCGGTCGTAGACGGCGAGCCGCTGGCTCGGGTTCAGGTCGTCCCACACGACGGTGCGGTGCGTACCACCGATGACCATCGTGCGGATCTTCACCGGGCTCAGCCAGTTGACGTGCACGTGGGCCATGGCGCCTGTCGAGAGCCTCAGCGTCAGGTAGGCGACACACGCCATCCCGTGTCCGATCGGGTCGGCGCCGTGGGAGGCGACCGCCTCCACCCGGACCCCTTCGGGCAGCAGGTGGTCGAGGATCGAGACGTCGTGCGGTGCGAGGTCCCACAGCACGTCGACGTCGGGCTGGACCAGTCCCAGGTTGATCCGGACGGAGTCGATGAACTGCACCTCCCCCACCTCGCCGCTGGTCACCATCCGCTTCAGCTCCTGGACCGCGGAGGTGTAGCAGTAGGTGTGGTCGCACATCAGGACCAGCCCGCGCTCCTCAGCTGCATGGACGAGCTTCTCGCCGTCCGCCAGTGACGAGGTCAGCGGCTTCTCCACGAGGACGTGCTTGCCTGCGTCGAGCGCCGCCATCGCGAGCGGGAAGTGCGTGCCCGCGGGCGTCGCGATCGCCACCGCGTGCACCTGCGGGTCGCTCAGGATCGTGTCGAACGAGTCCGTGGTCGCAACGGTCGAATAGGGACCGAGTACGCGCCTCGCGCGGTCCTCGTCGAGGTCGCAGAGCCAGCGAAGATTGAGCGATGGCGTGGCCATCGCATTCCGAACGAGGTTCGGCCCCCAATATCCTGCCCCCACGACCGCCATTCCAATTGGTGCGGTCATGTCAAGCAGGTTAGGCAGGTGTGCAGCGCGGGCAGGTTCTTTTCGGGAAAACTACGAAGACTTTCCCGGGCCATTTCCGGACGACCGGTGCAAACTCTCCGAAAGGCAATTCTGACCGCGAAAAAGGACTTTCTCCGCAGCCTGCACTTCGTCAGGAGAGTGCGTCGGTGGCGGGACGGCGCAGGGGCACTGCCGGGACACCGACCCACGTCTCGTCCGCCCCGACATCACGGAGCACGACGGCGCCCATGCCGATGCGGGCCCGCGCCCCCACCGTCGTCCCCTCGCGCAGTGACGCTGCCATGCCGACGTAGGCAGCCCTGCCGATCGTGACGTTCCCGCCGAGCACGACGCCGGCACATACGGTCGCGTAGGACTCGAGGTGGTCGTCGTGGGTCAGCACGACGTTGGGCATGCAGACGACGTGCTCCTCCAGCACGACGTCGGCCGTGGCGACGACGCCAGCGAGGAGAAGAGTGCCCGCGCCCAGGACCGTGTCGGGCGCCAGGGAGGCCCTCGGGTGGACGAGGGTCAGGTACCGCTCGGGACACACGCCGAGTGCATCGAGCCTCGCCACCAGCCCCTCGCGCACGACGCCGCTGCCGGCGCAGACCAGGAAACGAGCATCCGGGCGCTCCGTGGCGACGGAGAGCCCACCGAGCACCGGCAGCCCGGGAGCCACCTCCCGACCCCACAGCGCCTGGTTGTCGTCGAGGCAGCCGAGGACCGCGACGTCGGCGGCACGAGCTGCGGCCGCCGCTTCACGCGCCAGGCCTCCGGCCGCCACGAGCACGAGTCCCGCTCCGCCTGCGCGGCCGGACGTGCTCATCGCGCGTCGGCCATGGCGAGCCGACCCGGCAGCGCCGACCACCACTCGAGCTCCGCCCGCACGCGGGCCGAGAGTCCGACGCATGCACCGGGGCCGGCTCCGTCGGTGAGCAGGGCCTCGACGGCGTCGATCTCCCCGGCGTCGATCCCCGCTCTTTCCATGCCGAAGCGGTTGGTCCCCCGGACACGCGCCGGCACGCCGTACACGGTGGCGAAGGGCGGCACGTCCCGCGCCACGGGTGTCCCCATGCCGACCATGGCAAGCGCCCCGACCACGCGTCGCTGGTGGACACTCACGTTCAGCCCGAGGTTCGCGCCCGGTCGCACGGTGACGTGGCCGCCGAGGCTCACGCCTGCCGAGAGGGTCACGCCGTCCCCCACGTGGACGTCGTGCGCCACGTAGGTGCGGCTGAAGAGCTGACAGCCTGACCCGATGATCGTCGGGCGCACGCTCCCGTGGTGGATGACGACGTGGTCGCGCAGCACGGTGTGGTCGCCGACCACCACCTCGAAGTGGTCGAGGTCGCCGTCCCACGCGTCGTTCTGGCGGACCGTCGCGATCTCCGGGGCACCACCGACGTGCGCGCCGGGTCCGATGCGGACGTGGTCGCCGATGCGGGCCGGTCCGACGAGCACCGCGAACGGAGCCACCGACACTCCCACCCCGAGCTCCACACCCGGGCCGACGAAGGCCGACGCGGACACCCTCGTCGACGCGGGCGCCGGGACGGCGCTCATTCCAGGTAGCTGCGCGGGTCGGACCAGACGCCCCACAGGACGTCGGCGACCCGCTGCTGGTCGTCGTCGCTCAGCGTGTGGTGCATCGGCAGCAGTACCGAGCGCCGGGCGATGTGCTCCGAGACGGGGAGCGAGACCGGGTCGAGGTCGCTGAAGGCGGGCTCCTGGTGGGCGCACGGTATGCCGTGTCGGGCGTTGATGCCGTAGCGCTTGAGGACCAGCAGCAGCGCGTCCCGCGACACCGGGTAGTCCTCCGGCAGCATGACCCAGAAGGTCTGGTAGTTCGTCTCACCGTGCAACGGGTCGGTGACCGTCGTCAGGCCGGGGATGCCGGCGAGCAGCTCGTGGTAGCGGGCGGCGAGCTCGCGGCGCCGGCGCACCATGGCCGCCAGCTTGGACGCCTGGACCACGCCGATGGCGGCCTGGATGTCGGTGAGGCGGTAGTTCCAGCCGGTCTCGAGGTACTGCTCGTTGACCGGGCGGTGCTCGTGGTGGCGGTCGAAGGTGCTGACGCTCATCCCGTGCTGGCGCAGTCGTCGCAGCCGCTCGGCCAGGGCGGCATCGTCCGTCGTGACCATCCCACCCTCGCCGGTGACGAGGATCTTGCGCGGGTGGAAGGAGAACGCCGCGACGTGGCTGTCGGCGCCGACCGGACGGCCGCGGTAGGCGCTGCCGATGGCGCACGCTGCGTCCTCGACGACGTCCAGGCCCCGCTCACGCGCCAGCGCGCGGATCGGCTCCATGTCGGCCGGCGTGCCGTACTGGTCGACGGCGATGATCGCCCTCGTGGCGGGCGTCAGGGCGGACTCGATGGTCGCCGCCGTGACGTTGTGGTGGCGCGGCTCCACGTCGGCGAAGACAGGGCGAGCCCCGACGTAGCGCACCGCGTTGGCAGTCGCGACGAAGGAGAGGGAGGGCACGACGACGTCGTCGCCGGGACCGATCCCGTAGGCGACCATGCCGAGGTGCAGGGCCGCGGTGCAGCTGGAGACCGCGACGGCATACGGCGCCTGCATGATCGCCGCCACCGCGGACTCGAACTCCATGACCCGGGCGCCCTGGCTCACCCACCCCGACTGCACGGCCGCAGCCGCCGCGACGACCTCGCGCTCGTCGAACCACGGCAGCGCCATGGCGATCTCGTGCCCACCCCGCGTCGGACGTCGGACAGAACCTGTCGTGGTCATGCGCCACCCCTTCGATCCACCGGAACGGGCCGCGGCCCTCCCCCGACCGGTGCGCCGTCGCTGTCGCGACCCAGACTGGCACGGGCGGGGTCCGCCTCAGGTGCGATTTGGTCGATCCGGTGGCCGGCGACATCCAGCTCGGGACGGTTCGTCCGCAGACGTCTCGTTCGTCCTGGACGGGTGGTCAGCGCGGGGCGTGGAAGCGCTGCTGCGCGTCGAGCAGACCGACCTCGATGAGGGCCTCGACGGCGTCGGCGCCCTCGTCGACGAGGAAGGGCAGCACCTCGGTTCGCTCGGCCTTGGAGAAGTCCTTGAGGACGAAGTCGGCCGGGTCCTGCCGTCCGGGCGGCCGGCCGATGCCGAGGCGCACGCGAAGGTAGTCGCGCGTGCCGATGGAGCGGGTCACAGACCGCAGGCCGTTGTGGCCGCCCTCACCGCCACCCTTCTTGAGCCGGACGAGGCCGGCGTCGATGTCGAGCTCGTCATGGAGCACGATGACGCGGTCGGCGGGCACGTCGTAGTACTTGGCCAGGCCGGCGACGGCGGAGCCCGACTCGTTCATGAACAGCGAGGGCACCGCGAGCACGACCTTGGGGCCCCCGACGCGCAGGCGGACCTCCGCGACACGGGCGCGCGCAGCCTTGTGGGCCTTCAGGCTCGCCCGGCCGCCGACGGCTCGACCGGCGATCTCCTCGACGGCCATGGCGCCGACGTTGTGCCGGTTGCCGGCATACCCGGGGCCCGGGTTTCCGAGCCCGACGACGAGCCAGGTGTCCATGCGGTCCTCGATCGGTGGTCGGTGCACTGGGTGCGGAGGGGGCGGGTGCGGGCGCGGGCCCCGTCGAGCCGGAGCTCGGACGGGACCCGCGTACGCGTGGAGTGGCGCGAGGCGCCACAGGAAGCCGGGTGGCTCAGGCCTGCTCGCCCTCGGCAGCAGCGGCGTCGCCCTCGGCGGGGGCCTCGGCGGCCTCCTCGGACTCCTCGCGCTCGATGCCGGCCTCGGCCTCGGCCTCGGAGAGCTCGGCCTCGAGGGCCTCGGCGGAGATGGCGGCGGTGACGTTGACGACGAGCGCCTCGGCGTCGGTGACGAGGGTGGCGCCCTCGGGCAGCGCGACGGCGCCGGCGAGCACCTGCGTGCCGGCCTCGAAGCCCTCGACGGAGACGACGACGTTCTCCGGGATGTCGGTGGCCGGGACCTCGAGCTGCAGGGTGTTGTGGTCGAGCGTCACGACGGTCTCGGGGGCGGCGTCACCCTCGACGTGGACCGGGACGTCGACGGTGACCTTCTCGCCCTTGCGGACGACGACGAGGTCGACGTGGTCGATGACCGGCTTGATCGGGTCGCGCTGGACGTCCTTGGCGAGGGCGAGCTGCTCGGCGCCGTCGATGACGATGGTGAGCAGGGCATTGGCCTGCTTGAGCGCCATCATCGTGTCGTGGCCCGGGAGGGAGATGTGCACCGGCTCGGTGCCGTGGCCGTACATCACGGCGGGGATGTTGCCGGCGCGGCGGATCTTGCGGGCGGCGCCCTTGCCGAAGTCGGTGCGCTTCTCGGCGACGAGCTTGCTGTTGTCAGACACGGGAGTCTCCTGGGTATCTCGGATGAGGCGGTCTCGGGTGGTCGGCCTCGACGCGGGACGACGCGCGGTGGTTCAGCAGTGACGGAGCGGGAAGGCCATGGGGTCCGCGCGCAGAGGCGAACCCGGCCGTGGAGAGCTCCACGTCAGGCCACCGCGTCGATCACGGACCTCGTCACGACCAGCCGAAGCAGCCGTGCACCGTCCCTCGCCGAGGCAACTTCTCGATCTTAGGGGACGCGGCGCCGGGGGCGAAATCTCACCGACCCGCGACGAGCCAGGCGTGGCCGGGCACCGTCGACGACGCCGGACTCACGGTGCGGGGACGGGGCGAGCCAGCACCGGGTCCAGGTGGGGCACCGGCCGGCGGCTCTCGTCGACACGCACCGCGACGAGCCCCGCGACGATGAGCACCCCGCCGACCAGCTGCACGAGGGTCGGCAGCTCCGAGAGGAGGAGCCAGGCGAAGACCACCGCGAAGAGCACCTCGGTGAGCGCCACGAACGACGCGACCTTGGCACCGAGCAGGCCGACAGCGGCTATGCCCGCGACGTATGCGAAGGCGGCAGCCACCAGCGCGATGACGAGCACCGGCATCCACCAGGGCACGACTGCGCCCCCGACGGACACGCGGCCGGCCCCGCGAGTCATCTGGAGCACGCCGAGCCACCCGGCCAGCCCGAGCGACAGGGCACCGACGAGCAGACCCCCGCCGGCCAACGCCAGGGGCGGCAGGTCGTCGCCGACGTGGTCGGCCAGCAGGAAGTAGAGCACCAGGCAGGCCGCGGCACCGAGACCCCACATGACCCCGACCGCGCTGACGCTGCCCGCGTGCATCACGTCGAGGACGAGCAGCAGCCCGGCGACCGCGAGGCCCACCCCCACGGTGGTGAGCCGGCGCGGCCGCTGCCCGTGCCGGGCCCAGAGCCAGCCGACGATCAGCACCGGCGCGAGGTACTCGAGCAGCAGCGCCACACCGACCGACAGGTGCGTGACCGCGTTGAAGTAGGCCAGCTGGCAGCCGGCGACCCCGGCCAGCCCGTAGCCCACGACGAGCCACCCGTTGCGTCGCAACGCCGGCCACCGACCACGCAGCGACCACAGGGCCGGCCCCAGCAGGACCAGCGCGGCGAGCGAGATCCTCATCATGACGACCGCACCGGGCGACCAGCCACCGATCAGGAGCGACTTGCCGAAGGCGCCCGAGGTGGCGAAGGCCGCGGCCGACGCGAGCGCGGTCGCGACCCCGGTGAGGGGGTGGCGCACCGGGCCGGGGGTCTGCTGCGCCATGAGGGTCCCCATCCGCTCCAGCTGAGAGGTGTCAGCACCGAAAAGCTTTACGATCATGACGCTAGCCAACGACCGCGTCAGGAGTCAACATGGTCTTCACTCATGACACCGAGGAGGCGCTCGCCGCCGCGGCCGCGCTGGTCAACACCCTGCCGGGATCTGTGCCCGGCGACGCCGACCCTGACCGGCTCAGCTCCCTCGAGGAGCTCGAGTCGCTCTACCACGAGCAGGGCTGGACCGGCCGCATCGACCGCGATGCCGACGAGCTCGAGGCCGTCCGGGCGTTGCGCCCGCGGCTGCGCGGCTTCTGGGAGCTCGACGAGGCCGGGGTCGTGGCACTGGTCAATGCCCTCCTCAGCGAGGCCCGCGCCGTGCCGCAGCTCGTCGACCACGACGGCTACGGATGGCACGTGCACGCCACGCCCCCCGACGCCCCGCTCGCCCAGCGGATGGCCGTCGAGGCCGCCATCGCGGTCATCGACGTCGTGCGGGCGGGCGAGCTCGCGCGCCTGCGCGTGTGCGACGCCGCCGACTGCGACGACGTGGTGGTCGACCTCAGCCGCAACCGCTCCCGCCGCTTCTGCGAGGGCGGCTGCGCGGCCCGCGCGCACACCGCCGCCTACCGGGCTCGCCTCGCGCAGCGGGCCACGGCCCGTGGTTGAGCGCGGCCGACCGACGTTCCCGATACCGCCTCGGGGCCCCGCATCAGGTGGAACCATCGGCCCATGGCTGTCGACGCTCGCAGCACGCCCGGCAACACCTCGCCGAGGGTCGCCCTCGTGCACAGCTTCTACTCCTCACGCCAGCCCAGCGGCGAGAACCAGGTCGTCGAGCAGCAGCTGGCCGCGTTGGGTCGGGCGGGCATCGAGACCCTTCTCGTCGACCAGCGCACCGACGATCGCGAGCACCGTCGCCTCTACCCGCTAGGCGCGGCCGTCACGGTCGCGACCGGCCGCGGCCCCGACCCGCTGCGTGAGCTGCGGCGGTTCGAGCCCGACGTCGTGCACGTGCACAACCTCTTCCCGAACTTCGGCCGCTCGTGGGTCAGCCGGTGGGAGGGCGCGCTGGTGGCGCACACGCACAACTTCCGTCCGCTCTGCCCCGGCGGCAGCCTGTCCCGCGACGGGTATATCTGCACCGAGTGCCTCGACCGGGGAAGCGCGCTGCCGAGCCTGCAGCACGGCTGCTACCGCGGCAGCCGGGTGCGCACTCTGCCTCTGGCGGTCTCCACGCGCTTCGCTGCCGACCCCGTCCTGGCGAGGGCCGACCGGGTCATCGCGCTGACCGAGGACATGCGGGACCTCTACGCGAGGGCAGGCGTCCCCGCCGCGCGCATCGACGTGGTGCCGAACTTCATCCCCGCCCCCGAGACCCCCGAGCCCGGCCCCGGAGGCGACTACTGGCTCTACGTCGGCCGACTCTCTCCCGAGAAGGGCATCCTCGAGCTCGTCCGGCAGTGGCCGCGGGGCCGCCGCCTCGTCGTCGCGGGCTCCGGAGCACAGGCCGATGCCGTCCGGGAGGCCGCGCACGGCGACGTCGAGCTGCTGGGCCACCAGTCCCGCAGCCAGGTCCGCGAGCTGATGGCCGGGGCGCTGGGGCTCGTGTTCCCCTCCCGCTGCATGGAGGGCCTGGGGCTCGTGGCCCTTGAAGCGCTCGCCGCGGGCACTCCCGTGCTCGCCTGGCCACCGGCCCCGGCGGCGGCCCTGGTGGAAGGTCTCGGCGTCGGTGCGGCGGGCCGGGACGACGTGGAGGCCTCCCTGGACGAGGCGCAGGACCGGTTCCCGCACCTGAGGGCCAAGTGCCGTCAGGTCTTCGAGACCCACTTCACCGAGCAGGTCTGGGTGGAGTCCGTCCTGGGGGTCTACGACCGGGCGCGTGGGCTCGCGCCCGCCGCAGGCCCCTCGCGCCCCGGACACCCGGCGACGCCCACGGGGTGACGGGTCTCAGCGCGAGCGGGCCCAGGTCGCCGCGGACAGGAGCGGGCGCATGGCCGGCAGGCCGAGCCACCACGACTCCGCCTTGCGCGCGACGACGGCAGGCAGCAGCAACGGCCGCAGGTAGGGCATCGCCCGGGCGCCGATCGCCCGGCGCAGCTGCAGGGTCCGGTAGATCGGCAGCGAGCGCGCCCGCGGCCAGCAGTCGACGGCGAAGGCCATCAGCTCCTCCACGGGGGTGTCCTCGGTGCGCCCGTGGTCGTAGGCCCGCGCGGCCGTCAGCAGCGCCTCCCACGCGACCTTGCGCCGGATGAGGTCCGAGAGGTGCGCGGGGTCCTCGAGTCGGTCCCCGCACTCCTCGAGCACCGACTCGAAGGCCAGCACGTCGTCCTGCAGGGTCATCAGGGGCGTGTACGCCGCCGACATGTTGTGCGGATGCCTCCGGTAGTAGGCCTGGTCCACACCGCGCAGGTAGCCCACGTCGGCCCGCGCAGCCATCCGGAGCCACATCTGGGTGTCCCCCAGGTGCGGAAGACGCGGGTCGTAGCCCCCGACGGCCTTCTGGAGCGAGGTGCGCACCACAACTTCGGGAGAGTTGATCCCGCTGCGTCCATGCCGGAATCGGCGTTCCAACCACACTCGGCCGTCCCAGATGGACCACTGTGCCCTGCGAGTACGCGGCCGCGGGAGCGACTCACCGTCCTGGAACCACAGCACGTTGCCGTAGGCGAAGCCCACTTCGGGATGGGCGTCGAGCAGCTCGCTGGAACGCTTGAGGGCACCGGGCGTGACCCGGTCGTCGGCCGAGAGCAGGACCGAGTAGTCGCCCTCCGCCCACCCCAGCAGGCCCTCGTTGTACGTGGCCAGGTGACCGATATTCGTCGTGTGCACGATCGCCTCGACCCGTGCCTCCCGGGCCGCGATCGCCCTCGCCACCTCGCCGCTGCCGTCGGGGGACGCGTCGTCGATGATGAGGACGCGCACGTCGAGGTCGCCCTGGTCGTCCAGGACGCTCGCGACGGCCTGCTCGAGGAAGTGACCGTAGTTGTAGCAGGGGATGACGACGCTGACCGAGCTCATCTTGCTGATCTCCCTGACGGCCGAGGGCGAGGTCACGCGGGCGCGGACGCCCCGCGAGCCCCCGACCAGGCGACGCCTGCGCGGGGTGTGCCCATTGTGCGCGAGGCGCACCCCTGCCGTCCGGGACATCGCACGCGCCGAGGACGTATGCCGCGGGGCCGCGCCCGACGGCATACGCCCTGACGCGTCGGGGGGCGTCAGGCCTTGCCGTCGAAGAGGCTCGTGACCGAGCCGTCCTCGAAGACCTCGCGGATAGCCATCGAGACGAGCGGGGCGATCGAGAGCACCTCGAGCTTGTCGAAGCGGCGGTCGTCGGGGATCGGCAGCGTGTTGGTCACGATGACCTCCTCGACCCGGCAGGCCTTGAGGCGGTCGACGGCCGGCCCCGAGAGGATCGCGTGGGTCGCGGCGATGATGACCGAGGCCGCACCCTGCTCCATCAGCGCGTCGGCTGCCTTGGTGATCGTGCCGGCGGTGTCGATCATGTCGTCGACGAGCACGCAGGTGCGGCCCTTGATCTCGCCGACGACCCGGTTGGCGACGACCTCGTTGGGCCGGTTGATGTCGCGGGTCTTGTGGATGAAGGCGAGCGGTGCGCCGCCGAGGCGGGAGCTCCAGTCCTCGGCGACCTTGATGCGGCCGGCGTCGGGCGAGACGACGGCGAGGTCGAGGTGGCCGTACTTGCGCCCGACGTAGTCGGCGAGGATCGGCATCGCCATGAGGTGGTCGACCGGACCGTCGAAGAAGCCCTGGATCTGCGCCGTGTGCAGGTCGATGGCCATGAGTCGGTTGGCGCCGGCCGTCTTGAACAGGTCGGCCATCAGACGAGCCGAGATCGGCTCGCGGCCGCGGTGCTTCTTGTCCTGGCGGGCGTAGCCGTAGAAGGGCAGGACGACCGTGATTCGCTTGGCCGACGCACGCTTGAGCGCGTCGATCATGATGAGCTGCTCCATGATCCACTCGTTGATCGGAGCGGTGTGGCTCTGGATGACGAAGGCGTCCGAGCCGCGCACCGACTCCTCGTAGCGCACGTAGATCTCGCCGTTGGCGAAGTCGTAGGCCGAGGTGGGCACGAGGTCGGTACCGAGCTCCTTGGCGACCTCCTGGGCCAGCTGGGGATGAGCTCGCCCGGAGAAGACCATGAGGTGCTTCTCGGTGGTCTTGTTGATGCCGCTCATCCTCGCGCGTCCTTCGTCTCGGTGTTCGTCTGTGTGTTCGGCCCGCTGTCGGCCGAGGCGTCCCGGGCAGCGACCGCTGCCTGCGCGGCCTCCTCCGTCTTCGTGCCGGCGCGGCGACGGGCGACCCAGCCGTCGACGTTGCGCTGCTGGGCGCGGGTGACGGCCAGCTGGCCGGGGGCGACGTCACTGACGACGGCGGAGCCGGCCGCGACGTAGGCGCCGTCCGCGATCGTGCGCGGCGCGACGATGACGGAGTTGCTGCCGACGAAGCTGTGCGCGCCGACGTTGGTGCGGCCCTTGGTGACGCCGTCGTAGTTGGCGAAGATCGTGCCGGCGCCGATGTTGGCACCGGCCCCGATGGTCGCGTCGCCGCAGTAGGTCAGGTGGGGGACCTTGGCGCCCTCGCCGATGTCGGCGTTCTTCGTCTCGACGAAGCCACCGATCTTGCCGTGGGCGCCGAGGCGGGTGCCGGGTCGCAGGTAGGAGAAGGGTCCGACCGTGGCGCCGGTGCCGATCTCGGCGAGCTCGGCCTGGGTGCGCACGACGCTGGCGCCGTCGCCGACCTCCACGTCGGTCAGCGTGGTGTCCGGGCCGATGACGCAGTCCCGGCCGATGGTGCTGGCCCCGTGGATCTGCGTGCCCGGGTGCACGACCGTGTCGGGGCCGATGGTGACGTCGGCATCGAGCCACGTCGTCGCCGGGTCGACGACGATGGCGCCATCGCGCATGGCCTGCTCGACGATGCGACGGTTGAGCTCGGCGCCGAGGCGAGCCAGCTGCACCTTGTCGTTGACGCCCTCGGTCTGCCACAGGTCGGCGACGAGATGGGCGTGCACCGACAGCCCGCGTCCGCGGGCGATGGCGACGACGTCGGTGAGGTACTTCTCGCCCTGGGCGTTGTCGGTGCCCACCTCGGCGAGCGCCTCCCGCAGGATGGCCGCGTCGAACGCGTACAACCCGCTGTTGACCTCGCGGATCGCACGCTGGGACTCGTCGGCGTCCTTCTGCTCGACGATCGCCGCGACGGCCCCGTCGGCGTCGCGGATGACGCGGCCGTAGCCGGTGGGGTCCTGAACCGTCGCAGTGATGAGGGTGACGGCGTTGCCCGATGCATGGTGCTCGGCGACGAGCCCCTGCAGGGTCTCGCTCGTCAGGAGCGGCACGTCTCCGTAGGTGACCACGACGGTGCCGGACAGGTCGGGGGGCAGCACCTCGAGGGCGCACTCGACCGCACGCCCGGTCCCCTTCACCTCGTCCTGGTCGGCGACGAGGACCTCGGGGTCGAGCTGCGTCACGTGCTCGGCCACCCGGTCGCGCTCGTGGCGCACGACGACGGCGAGGTGCTGCGGGCTCGTGCCCCGGGCCGCCCTGATCGCGTGGGCCACGAGGGTGCGGCCACCGATCGTGTGCAGGACCTTCGGGGTCGTGGACTTCATGCGTGTGCCCTCACCGGCGGCGAGGACGATCACGGCGGTCGGCCGAAGATCGCTCACAGGGCGCAGCTCCTCGTTGTCGGACGGGCCCCCGGGGAGTGGGCCGGGCGCGCAGCCATGCTACCGGCGCGGCAGACGTGTCCAACTTCACGCGTTTGCCTCCGGCTTGCCCAGCCGGGATCTAGGCTCGCAGACAGGCGTTGCCGGGAGCAGGGGTGGGGGCCCCGACCGGGGTCAAAGGCGCCAGACAACTGGGTGGGGCCGGCGCTCGCGTGCGCCGGGTGTTGAAGGCGGTAGCTATGCGCTCATCAGCCATGTACGACCGGGTCCGTCTGCTGCCGGGGGGCAGGCAGAGGGACGAACGGCAGCGCGCCGGGGCCAGATGGCGGATGCGCACGGCCGTCCTCGCCGTGGCCTCCGTCGTGCTGGGTCTCGGGCTGGTGGCAGGTGTCGTCGGGGGCTCCGCCGAGGCGGCGAACCCCTGCGGGCCTCCCGTGGTCAGCGTCATCGCCTGCGAGAACACGCAGCCCGGGACGGCGCCGAGCAAGTGGCAGGTCAGTGGCGCCGGCGACTCGACGATCCAGGGCTTCGCGACATCGATGAGCGTCAACGTCGGCGAGACGGTGACGTTCAAGGTCAGCACACCGGCAACCTCGTACCACATCGACATCCTGCGAATGGGCTACTACCAGGGCAACGGCGCACGCACCGTTGCCTCCAACGTGCTGCCCTCGGCGACGCTCCCGCAGACTCAGCCCGCGTGCCTGAAGCAGGCCAACACCGGCCTCATCGACTGCGGCAACTGGGCTGTCTCGGCCTCCTGGTCCGTCCCCAGCACTGCCGTGTCAGGCGTCTACCTCGCGCGGCTCGTGCGCAACGACACGGGAGGCGCCAGCCTCATCCCGTTCGTCGTGCGCAACGACGCCAGCCACTCCGACCTCGTGGTGCAGACCTCTGACGAGACCTGGCAGGCCTACAACTCCTACGGCGGCAACAGCCTGTACTCGTGCACCGTCAACTGCCCGACCGGCAACCCCGACGCCTACAAGGGCGCATCCAGCGTCTCGTACAACCGACCTTGGCACTCCGCTGCGGACGACAGCGGCCACAGCTGGCTGATGTGGGCCGAGTACCCCATGATCCGCTTCCTCGAGGCCAACGGCTACGACGTGGCCTACACCAGCGGGCTCGACGTCGGCACCTCGGCGGGGGGCGCCTTGCTGAAGAACCACAAGACCTTCCTGTCCGTCGGGCACGACGAGTACTGGTCCGGAACCCAACGAGCCAACGTCGAGGCCGCGCGTGATGCGGGGGTGAACCTCGCCTTCTTCAGCGGGAACGAGGTGTTCTGGAAGACCCGCTTCGACCCGAGCATCGACGGCACGAACACGGCCAACCGAACTCTGGTCTGCTACAAGGAGACGCACTACAACGCGACGGTCGACCCGCAGGACCCGCCCATCTGGACCGGCACCTGGCAGGACCCCCGTTTCAGCCCTCCGGCCGACGGAGGACGACCGCAGAATGCGTTGACCGGCCAGCAGTTCATCGTCAACTCCGGGACGACCGACATCCGGGTGCCGGCGCAGTACTCCAAGCTCCGGCTCTGGCGCAACACGGCCGTGGCCAAGCTGACCTCCGGCCAGACCCAGACGCTGGGCGCCGGCAACGGCACGCTCGGCTACGAGTGGGACATGGACGCCGACAACGGCTTCCGTCCGGCCGGTCTGTTCCGGCTCTCCTCAACCACCTCCACGAGTGCGGAGATCTTCACCGACTACGGAGGGACCACGCAGAGCAACCAGACGGCGACGCACAACCTGACCATGTACCGGGCGTCGAGCGGCGCGCTCGTGTTCGGCGCCGGGACCGTGCAGTGGGCGTTCGGCCTGGACAGCACGGCTGGCACCCCTGACCCCGTGATGCAGCAGGCGACGGTCAACCTCCTCGCCGACATGGGGGCCCAGCCCTACTCGCTGATCAGCGGCCTCTCGGTCGCCTCGGCCTCGACCGACACGACGGCGCCGACGTCGACCATCACCTCGCCGACGAGCGGCACAGCCGTCGGTGACGGCGGGAAGGTCACGATCTCCGGCACTGCCTCGGACACCGGAGGCGTCGTGGCCGGGGTGGAGATCTCAACCGACAACGGCACCACGTGGCACCCGGCCACCGGCACGACGAGCTGGAGCTACACCTGGATCGCACACGGGAACCCGAGCGCCACGATCCGCTCCCGTGCCGTCGATGACAGCGGCAATCTCGAGACCCCTTCGCCAGGCGTCCAGGTCAATGTCGCCTGCACCTGCTCGATCTGGGGAGCTGGTGCGACGCCGGGCACCATCGACTCGGGCAGCGCCACGGCAACAGAGGTCGGCATCAAGTTCCGCTCGGATGCGTCCGGTTTCGTGACGGGGATCCGCTTCTACAAGTCGACCGCGAACACCGGCACCCACGTCGGCAACCTGTGGAGTGCGAGTGGCACCAAGCTGGCGACGGCGACCTTCAGCAACGAGAGCGCGTCGGGCTGGCAGCAGGTGACCTTCTCGACCCCCGTGGCCGTGAACGCGAACACCACCTACGTCGCGTCCTACTTCGCGCCCAAGGGCCACACGGCGGCCGACAGCTCGTACCTCTACCCGCTGCCGTCACCGACCCCCTACGTCAGCGGCACAGTGGACAGCCCGCCGCTCCATGCGCTGCGGAACGTCAGCGGCACGACCAACGGCCTGTTCGTCAACAGCACCACGAGCAAGTTCCCGACCTCGAGCGACAGCGCCACGAACTACTGGGTCGACGTCATGTTCGCCAGCAGCACGGCCGCCGCGACGGTCCCCGGCACTCCCTCAGGAGTCACTGCCACTGCCAGTGACTCCGCCGCGAAGGTGAACTGGACCATGCCCCCCGACGGCGGTAGCCCGATCACGAGCTACACGGTCACGCCATACGTCGGGACGAGCGCCCAGACGCCGATCACCGTCTCGGGGAACCCGCCGTCCACCACGGCCACTGTCTCCGGCTTGGCGAACGGCACGTCCTACACCTTCAAGGTCTCGGCCACCAACGCAGTGGGCGCGGGTCCGGACTCGGCGTCGTCCAACGCCGTGACGCCCAAGGCCATCTCGTGCGCTCCCTGCACCATCTGGCCGGCGTCGACCGTGCCACAGACACCCGACGAGTCCGATCCCCAGTCCACGGAGCTGGGCGTCAAGTTCACGTCAGACGTCGGTGGCCAGGTGACCGGAATCCGCTTCTACAAGGCTTCGACCAACACCGGCACCCACATCGGCAACCTGTGGACCGCCGGCGGCACGAAGCTCGCCTCAGCGACCTTCACCAACGAGACGTCCTCGGGATGGCAGCAAGTCAATTTCGCCACGCCGGTGACGATCACCGCAGGGACCGTCTACGTCGCGTCCTACTTCGCTCCGGTCGGCCACTACGCCGGGGACGGGGGCTACTTCGCCCCCGGCGGCGTGGACAGCCCGCCGCTCCATGCCCTGCAGGACGGCGCAAGCGGAGGCAACGGCGTCTACCGCTACAGCAGCACGAGCAGCTTCCCGAACCTCACCTACCAGTCCGAGAACTACTACGTGGACGTCGTGTTCGCGACTCCGACCGGCCCGACGGCGCCGGCCGCGCCCACGAACGTGAGCGCGACCGCGGGCGACAAGCAGGCAACAGTGTCCTGGACCGCGCCCTCCAACGGCGGCAGCGCCATCACCAGCTACACCGTCACGCCGTACGCCGGAACGACCGCCCTGACACCGACCACGGTGACCGGCAGTCCACCCGCGACCACCACCACCGTGACCGGCCTGACCAACGGCACCGCCTACACCTTCAAGGTCTCGGCCACCAACGCCGTCGGCACCGGTCCGGCATCGGCCGCTTCCAGCGCTGTGACCCCGTCCGGGCCGACAGCCCCGGCCGCGCCCACCAACGTGAGCGCCACCGCCGGCGACAAGCAGGCCACCGTCACCTGGACCGCGCCCTCGAGCGGCGGTAGCGCGATCACCAGCTACACCGTCACGCCCTACGCCGGCACGACTGCGCTGACACCCACGACCG
This sequence comes from Terrabacter sp. NPDC080008, assembly GCF_040702505.1. Lineage (NCBI taxonomy): Bacteria > Bacillati > Actinomycetota > Actinomycetes > Micrococcales > Intrasporangiaceae > Terrabacter > Terrabacter sp. NPDC080008. The sequence continues at coordinate 73,149 of NZ_JBFBLC010000005.1, read as the reverse complement.
TGAGCGGCAGCCCACCCGGCACCACCACCACCGTGACCGGCCTGACCAACGGCACCGCGTACACCTTCAAGGTGTCCGCCACCAACGCCATCGGCACCGGACCGGACTCCGCCGCGTCCAACAGCGTCACCCCCAGCGGACCCAGCGCCCCGGCTGCGCCCACGAACGTGACGGCGACGGCCGGTGACAAGCAGGCCACCGTCACGTGGACCGCGCCCTCCGACGGCGGAAGCGCCATCACCAGCTACACCGTCACGCCGTACGCCGGCGCCACCGCCCTGACACCGACGACCGTCAGCGGCAGCCCGCCCGCGACCACCACCACCGTGACCGGCCTGACCAACGGCACCGCCTACACCTTCAAGGTCTCGGCCACCAACGCCATCGGCACCGGACCGGACTCCGCCGCCTCGAGCGCTGTGACCCCGTCCGGGCCGACAGCCCCGGCCGCGCCCACCAACGTGAGCGCCACCGCCGGCGACAAGCAGGCCACCGTCACCTGGACCGCGCCCTCCGACGGCGGAAGCGCGATCACCAGCTACACCGTGACGCCCTACGTCGGCACGAGCGCGCAGCCGGCCACCACGGTCAGCGGGAGCCCGCCGGGCACTACGGCGACGGTGACCGGTCTGACCAACGGCACCGCCTACACCTTCAAGGTCTCGGCCACCAATGCCATCGGCACCTCGCTCGACTCGGCTCCCTCCAACAGCGTGACCCCCGCGTCGAGCAACGGCTGCACGGCCTGCACGATCTGGCCCGTCAACGCGACCCCGGCGAACCCGAGTGCCAACGACGGCTCCAGCGTCGAGCTCGGCGTGAAGTTCACCTCGGACATCGACGGGCAGATCACCGGCATCCGCTTCTACAAGGGCAGCGGCAACACCGGAACCCACGTCGGCAACCTGTGGACCAGCAGCGGCACGAAGCTGGCATCGGTGACGTTCTCGAACGAGAGCTCCATCGGCTGGCAGCAGGCGAACTTCTCGACGCCGGTGTCCATCACGGCGGGTACGGTCTACGTCGCCTCCTACTACGCCCCCCTGGGGCACTACGCCGGCGACAACAACGCCTTCGGGACCGCGGGCGTCGACAACCCACCGCTGCACGCCCTGAAGGACGGCGTCAGCGGCGGCAACGGCACCTACGCCTACGGGGGCACCAGCACCTTCCCGAACAACAGCTACGCCTCCAGCAACTACTGGGTCGACGTGGTCTTCTCCGGGAGCACCACGGCGCCTGGCGCGCCGACAGGCGTCAGCGCCACCGCCGGTGACGCGAAGGCGACCGTGTCGTGGACGGCACCGCCCAGCGGGGGGAGCCCCATCACGAGCTACACGGTGACCCCGTACGTCGGCACGACGGCCCAGACCGCCACGACGGTGACCGGCAGCCCGCCGGCCACGACGGCCACGGTGACGGGCCTGACGAACGGGACCGCATACTCCTTCAAGGTCTCGGCGACGAACGCGGTGGGGACGGGCCCCGACTCCGCGGCCTCCAACACCGTGACCCCGTCCGCCACGCCCAGCTGCACGGCCTGCACGATCTGGTCTGCGACGGCGAGCCCTGCCAACCCCAGCATCGCCGACGGGTCGGCCGTGGAGCTCGGCGTGCGCTTCAAGTCCGACATAGCGGGGCAGGTCACCGGCATCCGGTTCTACAAGGGCAGCGGCAACACCGGGACCCACACGGGCACTCTGTGGACGAGCGACGGCACGAAGCTCGCCTCGGCGACGTTCACGAACGAGAGCGCCTCCGGCTGGCAGCAGGTGAACTTCGCCACCCCGGTCGCCATCACCGCCGGCACGGTCTACGTCGCCTCGTACTACGCGCCGGCGGGACACTACGCCGGTGACAACGGCAGCTTCGCCACAGCCGGGGTGGACAACCCGCCGCTGCACGCCCTGCAGGACGGCATCAGCGGGGGTAACGGGCTCTACGCCTACAACTCCGTGAGCACCTTCCCGAACAACAGCTACCAGAGCAGCAACTACTGGGTCGACGTCGTGTTCGCCGGTGGGTGACCCCTCGCGACCCACACTCACCCCGCCCCGCGTCGCACACCACGGGACGGGGTGAGCCCGTGCCTGCACTAGCCTGTGGTCGTCCCGGACGACCGGGACCTTCCCCGGTTGGTCTGTCGGCAGGGCCCGCCTGACTTTGAATCAGGACAAGCGACGCAGGTTCGACTCCTGCCCGGGGAGCGTGAGCGCCGACCGAGCCGACCGAGCCGCACGAGGCACCCGGCCGACCCGTGCCCGCATGACGGGGCCCGAGCGCCGCGAGCAGCTCATCGCCGTAGGTCGGAAGCTCTTCTCCGACAAGGGTTTCGAGGCGACGACGGTCGAGGAGGTCGCCGCCAGGGCCAACGTGTCGAAGCCCGTCGTCTACGAGCACTTCGGCGGCAAGGAGGGCCTCTACGCCGTCGTCGTGGACCGCGAGATCCAGGCCCTCATGGGTGCCATCAGCACTGCCCTCGAGGAGCCGGAGAGCGCGCGGGTCCTGCTCGAGCGCGCGACCCTCGCGCTGCTCGACTACATCGAGAGCGACCCGGAAGGCTTCCGCATCCTCGTGCGCGACTCGCCGCCCGGCCAGTCCACCGGCTCCTTCGCGAGCGTGCTCGACGACGTCGTCGTGCACGTGGAGCACCTGCTGGCAGCGGAGTTCAAGCAGCGCGGCCTGGACGCCAAGGCCGCGCCGATCCACGCGCACATGCTCGTCGGAATGGTCGCCCTGACCGGGCCGTGGTGGCTGGACCGGCGCAAGTTCAAGAAGGACGAGGTGGCCGCGCACCTGGTCAACCTCGCGTGGAACGGCCTGTCGGGCCTGGACCGCAGCCCGCGCCTCGTCACTCCGCGTCGGCACTGACGCCGCGCCCTGAGCCGGAGCCAGAAGCTGCAGGTTTCGCCCTTCCGGACGATCCCCTCCACGAAACCGCCGGAAGGACGAAACCTGGCGGCCCCACCGAGATCGACCAGAGGGACCACTCCCTCCCCTGACCAAGCGGGAGATCCCCGTGGACCGGCCTCCGCGAGAGCCGCCAGCACCTATTCCATGACACCTTCCGGCGAAATGGGCGGAAACGCCGGAAACTCCTGGAAGTTTTTTCCGGCTCCTTCCGGCCACCCGTCAAGGACACCCGACCGCCTCGACGGCCCGCGACGCCGCCCGTGTCCAACCTTGGTCCGCGCAGGTGCGTGATGATGGGCGCGTGCCCGGGGCGACGACGAGATGACGAGACGCTGGCTCTTCGCCGACCAGCTCGGCCCGCACTTCCGCGTGGGTCGCGACGGCGTGCTGCTCGTCGAGAGCCGCCGGGCGCTGTCCCGGCGCCCCTTCCACCGGCAGAAGCTGCACCTCGTGCTGTCGGCGCTGCGCCACCGCGCGGCCGAACTGGGGGACGCAGCGGTCCTGCTGCGTACCAAGACCTACACCGAGGCGCTCGAGCAGCTCGGCGAGCCGGTGACCGTCTACGAGCCGACGTCGTATGCCGCCGAGTCCCTCGTGCGCCGGCTGCTCGCCTCGGGCGTGGTCGAGTCCGTGGACCCCACACCCGGCTACACCCTGCCCCGGGCCGAGTTCGCGCAGTGGGCCGGCGACCGGCGGCGGGTGCGCATGGAGGACTTCTACCGGTTCCAGCGCCAGCGGCTCGACCTGCTCGTCGAAGGCAGCCACCCCGTCGGGGGTCGTTGGTCCTTCGACGAGGAGAACCGTGAGGGGCCGCCGAAGGGCGCCACCCGGCTCGACGTGCCTGCGCCCTACCGGCCCCGCGAGGACGACATCGACGCCGAGGTGCGTGAGGACCTCGACCGCTGGACGCGCGAGGGGGTCCTCTCCCCCGTCGGCGAGGACGGCCCGCGCCTGTTCGCCGTCACGCGTCGTGAGGCGCTGGCCGCCCTCGAGCGGTTCGTCACCCATCGGCTCGGCTCGTTCGGCCCGCACGAGGACGCGATGCTCCGCGGTGACTGGGCGATGGCGCACAGCCTGCTGTCCGTGCCGCTCAACCTGGGCCTGCTGGACCCGCTCGAGGTGGTGGACCGGGCGGTGCAGGCCTACCGCGACGGCAGCGCCCCGCTCGCCTCGGTCGAGGGCTTCGTGCGCCAGGTCATCGGGTGGCGCGAGTACGTCTGGCACGTCTACTGGCACTTCGGACCCACCTACCGGCGCCGCAACGCGCTGCAGGCCCGATCTGCACTGCCCGCATGGTTCGCGGAGCTCGACGCCGACGCGGTGGAGGCCGCCTGCCTGCACGACGTGCTCTCGGGCGTCCGCGAGCGCGGCTGGGTCCACCACATACCGCGCCTCATGGTCCTCGGCAACTGGGCGGCGCAGCGCGGCTACGACCCCGATGCGCTGACCGAGTGGTTCCAGACCCGGTTCGTCGACGGCTACGACTGGGTGATGCCGGCCAACGTCGTCGGCATGAGCCAGCACGCCGACGGCGGCGCCATGGCGACGAAGCCCTACGTTGCGGGCGGCGCCTACATCAACCGCATGAGCGACTACTGCGGCGGCTGCCGCTACGACCCGAGGAAGCGGGTGGGCGAGGACGCCTGCCCCTTCACCGCCGGCTACTGGGCCTACCTCGACCGCAACGCGGCCCGGCTCGAGGGCAACCAGCGGATGGCCCGCCCGCTGCAGCAGCGCGGTCGCCTCGCCGACCTTCCGGACGTCGTCGCCCAGGAGCGCGACCGCGGCAGCGCCGCACCCTGAGCCGCCGCCCCACCAGGGACGTCACGACCGGGTGCGAGCCACCGCGAACGTGCGGGTGAAGGGAAACAGCACCCCGAAGGGCCTGCGGGGGTATGCCGTCTCGAGCTCGCGCTCGTAGTCGGCCGTGAACGCCTCCTGCTCGTCGGCGTCGAGCACCCCGAGCACCGGGCGCAGCCCGGTCCCGCGCACCCACTCCAGCACGGGGTGGGTGCCGTCGACGGGCGCGGGCAGGACGTGCTCGTAGGTGGTCTGCCACACGTCGACGTCCGGCGTGAGGTCGAGGAGCAGGGCGGCATACGTCTGCGGGTCGGCGACGGACCGGGCGCGCTCGAGCCCGGGGCGCAGGTCGTCGGCCCGCGGATGGCGGGCCGCGACCTCGCGCATGAGGCGGTGCGAGGGCGCGTCGAAGTTCGACGGCACCTGCATCGCGAACGTGCCGCCGGGGGCCAGCGCCCCGACCCAGGCCGGGATGAGGCGCAGGTGGGTGGGCACCCACTGCAGGGTCGCGTTCGTGACGAGCACGTCGACGGCGGCGCCGGCCCCCGTCGGGTCCCACTCCTCGGCACGACCCTCGACCCACTCGACGCGCCCGTCGGGGTCCAGCTCGCGCGCCCGCTCGAGCATCTGCGGCGAGTTGTCGACCCCCACGACCCGGGCGTCGGGCCAGCGACGGGCGAGGGCGAGCGTCAGCTCGCCGGGACCGCAACCCAGGTCGACCACGAGCCGTGGGGCGCGGGCGTCGACGCGGCCGAGCAGGTCGGTGAAGGGACGGCCGCGGTGGTCGGCGAAGACGGCGTACTGCCGCGGGTCCCAGGCGGAGTCGGTCATGTCAATCCTCACTTCCTTCGATGTCAAGAGTCTTGACGGCCACTAGGATCTGGTCCATGAGCGCCGACCGCAGGCCCGCCGACGACGTCGACGAGATCGTCGCGGCCTGGCGGCGGGAGCGCCCCGACCTCGACGTGTCGCCGCTGGAGGTACTCTCGCGGGTCTCGCGCCTCGCGCGGCGGCTGGACCTCGCGCGTGGCTCGGCCTTCTCCGAGCACCTGCTCGACGGCTGGGCCTTCGACGTGCTGTCGGCGCTGCGTCGCGCGGGCGAGCCCTATGAGCTCTCCCCCGGCCAGCTCGTGCAGCAGACGCTCGTCACCTCGGGCACCATGACCAACCGCGTCGACCGCCTCGAGCGCAGCGGCTTCGTCGAGCGCCGCCCCGACCCGGGCGACCGCCGTGGGGTGCTCGTGCGGCTGACGCCGGCCGGCCGCGACGTCGTGGACTCCGCTATGGCCGACCTCATCGAGCAGGAGAAGTCGCTGCTCTCCGAGCTGTCCGAGGACGACCGCGCACAGCTCGCGGGACTGCTGCGGCGAATGCTCGCGCCTCTCGAGAAGCGCGAGACCCGCGGCACGTCGGTCTGACGGGCTCACGCCGGCGGCGCTGCCTGCTGGAGCTCGAGCCGGTTGCCCACCGGGTCGGCGGTGTGGAAGCGGCCCAGGCCCGGGATGTTGTCGTCCCAGGTGACCGGCGCACCCGCCGCTTCGACGGCCCGCGCCACGGCATCCACGTCGGCAACGGCGATGCCCGGGTGGGCCTTGCGCGCCGGCACGATGCCCTCCTCGATGCCGACGTGCAGCTCGGCGGCCCCAGCGCGGAACCAGACGCCCCCGCGTGCCTGCAGCCGACCGGGCTTCGGCACCTCCGCCATGCCGAGGACGCCCACATAGAACGCCCGCATGGCGTCCTCGCAGCCGACGGGGCCCGAGATCTGGACGTGGTGCAGGAACATCTCCATGATCCGAAAGTATCTTGACATCAAGACACTTTCAAGATCCCAGAAACCTGAAGGCTACCTGCGCGTATCCTTTGTGCCTCACGCGTCGTTTCTCCTGCACCGGGCCGCCATCGCCGGCGAGGCCCGACGGAGCAACTCCTAGGAGAACGCGTGAACACCACTCGCAAGCACGTCCTGGCCATGGGACTGTGCCTCGTCTCGGCGGCGGCGGGGGCCCCGCTCGCGGCGGCGACGACGACGTCGACCGCCGCCCTTCCGGTGGGCACCTCGCTCACCAACACCATCACCGACACCGTCAGCGACCTGGTCGCGACGCTCGACACCCGCGCCGTCACCAAGGCGGTCGTCCCGACCGGGGCCACCAAGACGGCCGTCGCGGCGCTGTTGAAGACGGCGGGCGCAGGAGCCCGCGCCACGTGGGACGCACGGTTCGGCACGCTGCGCGCGCTGCGGGCCGACGGCTACCTCACTGCCGCCCGCACCGGCAGCGCCGTCGACGTCGCGCGGGGCTGGCTCGCCACGCAGCCGGCCGCCTTCGGCCTCACCGCTGCGCAGGTCCAGGGCCTGGCGGTCGCCCGCGACCACGCCCTCCCAGGCACCGGCACGCACGTGGTCAGCTTCGTGCAGACCTTCGCCGGGGCACCGGCCGCGCGCGGCGGCCGCGTCAACGTGGCGGTGGCCTCCGACGGGCGCGTCCTGTCGTATGCCGGCGAGACCGCCTCCGGGTCCGCCCTCGTCGGGGCCTGGGCCCTCGGCGAGGCCGGCGCCCTGCTCAAGGTCGCGGGCACGCTCGCTCCCGGGACGGCATACGCCCCCGTGGCGGACGGCACGCAGGCCGGGTTCACGACGTTCTCGCGCGGGCCGTTCGCCGGGCCCGGCTACGTGCGCAAGGTCGCCTTCCCGACCAAGGCGGGCCCCGTCGCCGCCTACAAGGTGTTCTTCATCAAGAGCCAGACCGAGGCCTGGGAGGTCATCGTCGACGGCACGACCGGCGCGGTGCTGCACCGGGCAAGCGTCGTCCAGTTCGACGAGGCCCACGGGACGGTCTATGACAACTACCCGGGCGCTGCCAACGGCGGCCAGCCGCGCCAGCAGTCGTTCGGTCCCACCGCGGAGTCCCCCAAGGGCTGGGTCGACCTCACCGGCGCCACCGGAACCGGGGTCACGACCCTCGGCAACAACGCCGACACCTACGCCAACTGGTCGAACTTCCTTGCGCCGGTGGACAACGCGCCCCGGCCGGTCGCACCGACCGGTGCCTTCGACTACGCGTACGCCAACCGCTGGGCGGCGACCAAGGGCCAGACGGTGCCCCCGTCCTACGCCGACGACCTCAACGCAGCGGCCACCAATCTCTTCTTCCAGCACAACCGGATCCACGACGAGTACTACGCGCTCGGCTTCACCGAGACGGCCGGCAACTTCCAGGCCGACAACGGCGGCAAGGGCGGCCAGGGTGGCGACGCGATCCGCGGGCTCGTCCAGGCCGGCGCCGCCTCGGGCGGGGCTCCCACCTACACCGGCCGGGACAACGCGTACATGCTGACCCTCGACGACGGCATCCCGCCGTGGAGCGGCATGTTCCTGTGGGAGCCGATCGACGACGCCTTCGAGGGGCCCTACCGTGACGGGTCGTTCGACATGTCGGTGATCCAGCACGAGTACACCCACGGCCTATCCAACCGCTACGTCGCAAGCGGTGCGGGTCTCGCCTCCCAGCAGGCCGGCTCGATGGGTGAGGGCTGGTCCGACTGGTACGCCCTCAACCACGGCTTCAAGACCGGCCTACTGACCAAGCCGATCGTCGGCGACTACGTCACCGGCAGCCCGACGCGCGGCATCCGCAACTGGAACTATGACCAGAACCCGACGACGTTCGGCGACGTCGGCTACGACTTGACCGGGCCGGAGGTGCACGCGGACGGCGAGATCTGGACCGCCACGCTGTGGGACCTGCGCAAGGCGCTCGTGGCCCGCTACGGCGCAGCCAAGGGCGCCGACGTCGCGGCCCGGCTCGTCACCGACGGCATGCCGCTGACGGCACCGAACCCGTCGTTCCTCGACGCGCGCGACGGCATCCTGAGCGCCGACCTCGACCGCTACCACGGTGACAACACGGCGCTCATCTGGTCGGTCTTCGCCAAGCGCGGCGCAGGCGTCTCGGCGAGCTCGCAGACGGGCGACGACACCGACCCCAAGCCGGCGTTCGACGTGCCGGCCGCGGCGTCCAACGGCACCGTGGCGCTGACGCTCGTCAACGCCACCACCGGCCAGCCCATCTCCAACGCCCGCGTCATCCTCGGCCGCTTCGAGGCCCGCGTCTCGCCGCTCGTGCGCACCGGCTCCACGGGTGGCGCGACGGTCAAGGCCGTCACCGGCACCTACCCGCTGACGATCCAGGCACCCGGGTTCGGCACGCAGACCATCGAGGGCTTCTCGGTGAGCGCCGGCAAGAACGTCGCGAAGAAGATCTCGCTGGCGCCCAACCTCGCCTCGACGGCGGCAGGCGCCCAGGTCGTCTCGGTGTCGAACCAGGACGACGGCGCACCGGCGAAGTTCGCCTTCGACGACACCGCCGCCTCGGTGTGGTCGACGAAGGCCGGCTCGACGGCGTACAACGCGGGCCCCGACGAGCGGGTCACCGTCAAGCTCGCCGCCCCGGCGACCGTGAGCTCGGTGCGGGTCAGCGCGTACAAGGCGACCAACGCCTCGCGCTTCGCCGCGCTCAAGGGGTTCACGGTGCAGACCTCGCTCGACGGAGTCACGTGGACGACGGCCCGCACCGGAGCCTTCGGCTACCAGGCTCCACGCCCGACCGCGCCCGACCTCAACTACACGACGTTCCCGCTGAGCACCCCCACGAAGGCCGCGTACCTGCGCTTCTTCATCGACTCCGTGCAGGGCGACACGACGACGTACGCCCAGGTCGCCGAGATCGAGGCGTTCGGCTCGGGCGCCACGGTCGCGAACGGCACCGTCCCGACTGACGCGCCGTACACGGACAAGGGCACCATCACGGCCAACAACCCGGCCGCGGGCGACCCGACCGGCCTGCAGAACGTCTTCGGAGTGACCGGCACGGAGATGAACACGGCGTGCACCTTCCCGCCGGCGTCGCAGGGCGTCGACGGCTGGGTGACGAAGCTCCCGGCCGGCTTCTCCGACGGGCTGCACTCGGTCTCGGTCAAGGGCACGAGCCCGCTCGACGACACCGTCGGGCACGACCTCGACCTCTACTTCCTCGACAGCTCGTGCGCGCTGACGGGGTCGGCGGCGACGTCCTCGGCGGACGAGTCGGCGCCCATCCCGCCCGGCACCGTCTACGTGCTGAGCCAGCTCTACACGGGAGCGAACGTCACCGTCGACGTCACGGCGGTCGACAACCGCTGACGCCGTCGACGCAGAACCGAACGGGAGGGCCGCTCGCGCACGCGAGCTGCCCTCCCGCTCGTCAGCCAACGACCTCCGCGGCCTCCAGCCACTCGAGCTCGAGCTCCTCGCGCTCGGCGACCACCGCCTGCAGCTTCGTGTTGAGGTCGGCCAGTGCCGCCGGGTCGGTCGCCTTCTCGGCCATATCGCCGTGCAGCCGCTCCTCCCGCTCCTGCAGGCGGGAGAGCTGCTTCTCGATGCGCGCCATCGACTTGCGCGCCTCCCGCACCTGCGCCGGGTTCGCGGTCGACGTGGGCTCCTGCCGTATGCCGTCCGCCGCGGGCGCCGTGCCGGGTGAGCCGCCGCTGGGGCCGCCGCTGGAGCCACCGCTCGAACCCGTCCGCGCCGACGCTCCCGCGACCTGCGCCGCGATCGCCGCGTGCCGAAGTCGCAGGTACTCCTCGACGCCTCCGGGCAGCTCGCGGACGCGGCCGTCGCCGAGCAGGGCCAGCTGCTTGTCGGCGACACGCTCGAGCAGGTAGCGGTCGTGCGAGACGACGACGAGCGTGCCGGCCCAGCCGTCGAGGACGTCCTCGAGCGAGGTCAGCGTCTCGATGTCGAGGTCGTTGGTCGGCTCGTCGAGGATGAGGACGTTGGGCTCGGTGAGGAGCAGCCGGGTCAGCTGGAGCCGGCGGCGCTCGCCACCGCTGAGGTCACCGACGCGCGACTGCTGGCGTCCGCCCGGGAAGCCCAGCCGGGTCGCGAGCTGGCTCGCGCTGATCTCCTTGTCGCCCAACGTCGTCCACTGCTTGACGTCCTCGATGGCCTCGATGACCCGCCACTGCTCGAAGCGCTCGAGCTCGCGCACCTCCTGCGTGAGGTGGGCGATGGCGACCGTCTTGCCGACCTTGCGCCGGCCGCTGTCGAGCGGGATCTCGCCCGTGAGGGCGCGCAGCAGCGTCGACTTGCCGGCGCCGTTGACGCCGATGATGCCGACGCGCTCCCCCGGCGCCAGCCGCCACGTGACATGGTCGAGCAGGCGGCGCTGGTGCGGCGGTTCGCCGACGGACACCGTGACGTCCTCGAGGTCGAGCACGTCCTTGCCGAGGCGCCGGCTGGCGAACGACGCGAGCTCCACACTGTTGCGCGGGGCCGGCTCGTCGGCGATGAGGGCGTTGGCCGCCTCGATGCGGAACTTCGGCTTGCTCGTGCGGGCCGGCGCTCCGCGGCGCAGCCAGGCCAGCTCCTTGCGCATGAGGTTGGAGCGCCGGTCGGCGACGACCCCGGCGAGGCGGTCCCGCTCGGCCTTCGCGAGGACGTAGGCGGCATACCCGCCCTCGAAGGCGCTCACCTTCCCGCCCTCGACCTCCCACGTCAGGGTGGCGTACGCGTCGAGGAACCAGCGGTCGTGCGTGATCGCGACGGTGGCGTTGCCGGGGCGCGGGCGCTTCGTGGCCAGGTGGTCGGCGAGCCAGGCGACGCCCTCGACGTCGAGGTGGTTGGTCGGCTCGTCGAGCAGCAGCAGCTCCGGGTCGGCGACGAGCAGGCGGGCCAGCGCCAAGCGGCGCCGCTCACCACCGGACTTGGGGCCGACCCGGCTGTCGAGGCCGCCGACGTTCTGCGCCTCGATGCCGCCGAGCAGGCCGGTCAGCACGTCGCGGATGCGGGGGTCACCCGCCCAGACGTGCTCGGGAAGGTCGCCGAGAACGGCCTCGCGAATCGTCCACTCGGGGTCGAGCGCGTCGTCCTGGCTCAGCATGCCGATGCGGATGCCGTCGGCGCCGCCCTGCTTGGTGATGCGGCCGGAGTCCGGCTCCTGCAGCCCGGCCATGACGCGCAGCAGGGTCGACTTGCCGCCGCCGTTGACGCCGACCACGCCGATCCGGTCGCCGGTGAGGACGCCGAGGCTGACGTCGTCGAGGACGTGGCTGGTGCCGAAGACGAGGGAGACGCGTTCGAGGGAGATCAGGTTTGCCATCGACCACTGACCCTATGCGCTGGCGGCCCGGGCGCCGAACCCGCTCAGTCGGCGGTGCGCGCGGCGGGCACGACCTGCGCGCCGTGCACCGGGCCCCGGGCGCGGCGCAGGTTGCGGCACAGGTCGGAGGCGGCGAGCGACACCGACAGGTCGAGGGCAGCCTCGTGGCTCTCGGTGAGGAACGCCACCGTGGGGCCGGACCCCGACACGATCCCGCCGAGGGCGCCGAACTCGACGCCGGCGTCGCGTAGCTCGCGCAGCTGGGGCCGCAGCGAGAACGCCGCCGGCTCGAGGTCGTTGTGCAGGGCGGCGCCCAGGGCAGCCGGGTCGCCCGAGCGCAGCGCGGCCATCAGCTCGGCGCTGACCTGTGGCTCACCCACCCGCTCACCGTCGCGCTCGCGCAGCCGGTCGCACTCGGCATACACCTCGGGCGTCGAGAGGCCGACGTCGCTGATGGCGAAGACCCAGTGGAACGACCCCCGTGCGAGCACCGGGGCCAGCTGCTCGCCGCGGCCCGAGCCCATCGCGTTGCCACCCGTGAGCAGGAACGGCACGTCGCTGCCGAGCGAGGCAGCCAGCTCGGCGAGCTCGTCGCGGTCGAGGCCGAGCCCCCACAGCTGGTCGCACGCCACAAGGGCACCGGCGGCGTCGGCCGAGCCGCCGGCCATGCCGCCGGCCACGGGGATGTCCTTGTCGATGCGGATCGAGAGTCGCTCGTCGACGTCCCAGCGGTCGGCCATGAGACGGGCGGCGCGCACGGCGAGATTGTCGCCGTCGGTCGGGATGCGGTCGGCATAGGGGCCGGCGGCGACGACCTGCCAGTCGTCCCAGCGGGCGACGGAGACGTCGTCGTGGAGCGACACCGCCTGGTAGACCGTCGCGAGCGAGTGGTAGCCGTCCGGACGCCGAGGGCCGACGCGCAGCTCGAGGTTGACCTTGGCGGGGACCCGAACGGTCACCGCACCGGGCAGCGTCGGAGCGACAGTCATGCGCCCACCCTAGGGGCCGAGGGCCGAGTCAGGAGGATTGTCCCCGGCGGCGCGGGCGCGGCTCGGCGGCCTCCACGCCCACCGGCCGCGCCTCGGCGATGCGGGCGAACGCCGTGATGTCGAGCTGCTCACCGCGGGTGCGCGGGTCGATGCCAGCGGCCACCAGCGCCTGCTCGGCCCCGTCGGCGGAGCCGGCCCAGGACGCGAGGGCGGCCCGCAGCGACTTGCGGCGCTGCAGGAACGCCGCGTCGATGCAGCGGAAGACGTCCTCGCGGCTGGCGGTCGTCTTCGGCGGCTTGCGGCGGCGCAGCGACACGAGGCCGGAGTCGACGTTGGGCGCGGGCCAGAAGACGTTGCGCCCGACGCGGCCCGCGAGCTCGACGTCGGCGTACCACGCCGCCTTGAGGCTCGGCACGCCGTAGACCTTGCTCCCCGGCCTGGCGGCGAGGCGCTCGGCGACCTCGAGCTGCACCATGACGAGCACGCGCTCGAGGCTGGGGAAGTGCTGCAGGAACGACAGCACGACGGGCACCGAGATGTTGTAGGGCAGGTTGGCCACGAGCGCCGTCGGGTCCGGCCCCGGCAGCTTGGTGACGGTGAGTGCGTCGGCGGCCACGAGCCGCAGCTTGTCGGCGTTCTCCGGCTGGAGGGTGCGCACCGTCTCCTCGAGCGCACCGGCCAGCCGAGGGTCGACCTCGACGGCCGTGACGTGCCTGACCACGGGCAGCAGGGCCAGGGTGAGCGAGCCGAGCCCGGGGCCGACCTCGACGACGACGTCCTTCGGGCCCACCCCCGCGACGCGGACGATCTTGCGCACGGTGTTGGCGTCGACGACGAAGTTCTGTCCCCACTGCTTGGTGGGCCGCACCTCGAGGCGCTCGGCGAGCTCGCGCACCTGCGCGGCCCCGAGGAGCGCCGCGTCGTCGACCTGGTCGAGGCGGGCGCCGGCTGCGTCCTTCTTCGTCATGCGCTCACCCTATGGCGCAGGACCGAGCACGTATGCCGTGTGCCGGGCTGCGGCGGGACCGCCCGAGGCCCCCGACCGGCTGGGTCGGGGGCCTCTGGCGTTCAGGCGGAGCGGCGACGATCCGTCAGCTCAGGCCTTGCACTGCCACTGCGAGGTGCCGTTGTCGGCGTACACGCGGTTGGCGACGGTGATCTGCTGCTCCCGGCTGGCGAGGTCGGCACGGCCGGCGAAGTCGCCGCCACCGTAGGCGAGCCACGTCGAGGTGAGGAACTGCAGGCCGCCGTAGTAGCCGTTGCCGGTGTTGATGTGCCAGTTCCCGCTCGACTCGCACTGGGCGATGCTGTCCCACATCGAGGCGCGGGAGAGGTCGAGACCTGCGCCGGAGCGCGAGCCGCTGGAGGTGGACCCGCCGGTGGCGGGGGCCGCCGCCGGCTTGGGGGCCGGGCGCTTCTTCGTGCCGACGAGGACGACGCGGTCGACGGGGGCCTTGGTGACGGTCGAGGCGATCTCCTTGGTCGAGGTCACCTTCCCGTCGACGACGCTGGTTCGGACGGTCACGGTGCGGACCCCGGCCACGCCGGCCTGAGCGACCTTGGTCTGGTCGGTGTAGAGGTCGCCGGTCGGCTTCTTGGTGGTGCCGAACGCGATCGGACGAGTGACCTTCTCGTCCTTGGTCTGCACGCGCTGGACCGTGATCTTCGCGCCGGCCGTCAGCGGCGTCGTGACGGGCGGGTTGACCTTGTCGGCCTTGCCCGGGCGCACGTCGAGCTGGGTCAGGGCCTCGCCGACGGTGGCGGCGGCGATCGTCTTGGTGATGGTCTTGCCGTCGACGGTGACCGACACCGACTTCGGGGTCACGACCGTCACGGCCAGCCCCTGGCGACCGATGGTCTGCGAGCGCGACACGGACAGCCGTGCCCCGTCGCCGCGGACGCCGAGGGCCAGGAGCGCCCCGTCGACCGTGGTCTCGGTGGTGCGCAGCTCCCGCGTCCTGCCGTCGACCGTCAGCTTGAGCATCCGGGCGTACTTCACGGTGATGGTGTCGCCGTCGTGGACGGCGGAGTCCGCCGCGGGGACCACCACGTCACCCGGCTTCACCGAGATCCCCTGGTCGTCGAGGACGTCACCGACGGTGCTGGCGAAGACGTGGGCCGAGCTGGCGGCGCCGTCGACCGAGAGGTTGACGGACTTGTCGAGCTGGGCCGCGCCGACCGCACCGGAGGTGAGGACGACGGCCGCACCGGTGGCGGCCAGGATCTTGGCGTTGCGAGAAATCAAAACACTCCGAACGTCGAACCATCCGGGTGCAACGCGCTCTCGAGCTCCATCACCTCACGGCCTCGGGAGGTGTGTCGATGCGGGGCAGCAACCGGCCAACAGTCGTCCACCCTGACCGACGAGTCATGGAAAGGTCAAATTTCGGTAACGGACCGCGAGTCCGTTGTGACGTCGGGGAATCCGTGCGCTAGGTGTTCAGGCGCCGGTGGTGGGACGGGTGGATCCCCATGGGCCGTAGACGCGTTCGCTGTTCTCGGAGACGGCGCGGCACAGCGTCGGGACGTCGAGGTTGAGCACGCCGGCCATCGCCCGGATCGTGACCGGGACGAGGTAGGAGGCGTTGGTCGCGCCACGGTGTGGTGTCGGCGCGAGGTAGGGGGCGTCCGTCTCGACGAGGATTCGGTCGAGGGGCACCGCCGTCAGGGCGTCCCGCAGGTTCCGGGCGCTCTTGAAGGTCACCGTGCCGGCGAAGCTGAGGTAGTAGCCACGGTCGACGCACTCACGCGCCATCGCCAGGTCGCCGGAGAAGCAGTGCAGCACCGTGTGCTCGGGAGCCCCCTCCTCGGACAGGATTCGCAGGACGTCGTCGTGCGCCTCGCGGTCGTGGATCTGCAGGGCCTTGCCGAGGCGCTTGGCGAGGTCGATGTGCCAGCGGAACCCGTCCTGCTGCACGGCGACGCCCTCGGGTCCGGTGCGGAAGTAGTCGAGGCCCGTCTCGCCGATGACGCGGATGCGGTCGTGGGCGGCCGAGGCCTCGACCTCGGCATAGGCGTCCTCGAGCCTGCCGGCGGCGGCGAGGCGCGGAACCTCGTTGGGGTGCAAGGCGATTCCACCGACGAGCTCGTCGTGCACCTCGATCGCCTTCATGGTGAAACGGATCCCGTCGAGGTCGCAGCCCACCTGGACGAGCCGGGTCACCCCGACGGCTCGGGCCCGCGCGATCGCCTCCGCCACGTCGAACGGCTCGTCGCCCTCGCGCGTGATGTCGAGATGCACGTGGTTGTCGACGACGTCGATGGGCAGCGGGTCGGGCAGTGTCTCCGGCAGGCCCCGTTGCCCGGACGAGCTGGGAGTCATGCGGACTCGCCGCCACCCTCGCCGGCGACCTCTGCGACAGCATGCTTCGGCTTGGCCATCTTCGGAGCGGCGAGCGGGTCGGTGTGGTGGCGGGTGCCGCCGCGGACCGAGTCGCCGAGCCGCGCGCGTTCGTCCTCGATCACCTGCTCGGGGTCGAGCTTGGTGAAGACGCCGGTGGGCTTGGTGATCGGCGTGCCGACAGCGACTGGGCGCGACTCCCAGCGCGGGGTCGCGGAGTACTCGCCGGTGATGACGGGATAGCTGCGCGACTCGTCGTCGAGGTCGCGGACCACCTCGAGCCGCGGCATCGGCATGAACTCTCCCTCGCCGCCGAGCACCGCGTGGACGCGGTTGGCCGCGTGCGGCAGGAACGGCGAGATCAGGGTGTTGATGTCCGATACGGCCTGGGCCAGCGTGTGCAGCACCGTCGAGAGCCGCTCGCGCTCGTCGTCGCCCTTGAGCTTGAACGGCTCGGTCTTCGACACGTACGCGTTGGCCTCGCCCACGACCCGCATGACCTCCGCGAGTGCCGCCTTCTGGCGGTGCCGCTCGAGCGAGGCACCGACGGTCGCGAACGCACCACGCACGGTGGCGAGCAGCTCCTCGTCGACGGGCTGGACGGCATACGCCCTCGGGATCTCGCCGAAGCTCTTGGCGATCATCGCGGCGGTGCGGTTGACGAGGTTGCCCCAGCCGGCGACGAGCTCGCTGTTGTTGCGCTGGACGAACTCGGCCCAGGAGAAGTCGGCGTCCTGGTTCTCGGGACCGGCCGCGCAGATGAAGTAACGGATCGGGTCGGGGCCGTAGCGCGCCACGATGTCCTGGACGTAGATGACGTGCTTGCGGCTGGTCGAGAACTGCTTGCCCTCGAGGGTCATGAACTCGCTCGCGACGACCTCGGTGGGCAGGTTGAGCTCGCCGTACGCGCCGGGCTCACCGCCCTTGTCTCCCTTGCCGGCGTAGCCGAGCAGCTCCGCCGGCCAGATCTGGCTGTGGAAGGTGATGTTGTCCTTGCCCTGGAAGTAGTAGGACACCGCGGACGGGTCGTTCCACCACTCGCGCCAGCGCTCGGGCTCGCCGATGCGACGGGCCCACTCGATCGAGGCGGACAGGTAGCCGATGACGGCGTCGAACCACACGTAGAGGCGCTTGGTGGGGTTGTCCTCCCAGCCCTCGAGCGGGATCGGGATGCCCCAGTCGATGTCGCGCGTCATGGCGCGGGGGCGCACGTCCTTGAGGAGGTTCTTGGAGAACTTGATGACGTTGGGGCGCCAGGTGCCAGAGGCCTCCCGGCCGTCGAGCCACTCGCCGAGCGCGCCGGCGAGGGCGGGCAGGTCGAGGAAGAAGTGCTGGGTCTCGATGAACTCCGGCGTCTCGCCGTTGATCTTGCTGCGCGGGTCGATGAGCTCGTCGGCGTCGAGCTGGTTGCCGCAGTTGTCGCACTGGTCGCCGCGCGCCTCGGGGAACCCGCAGATCGGGCAGGTGCCCTCGATGTAGCGGTCGGGCAGCGTGCGCCCGGTCGACGGGCTGATGGCACCGCGGGTCGTCTGCTCGATCATGTAGCCGTTGGCGTGGACCTGGCGGAACATCTCCTGCACGACGGCGTAGTGGTTGCGCGTCGTCGTGCGGGTGAAGAGGTCGTAGGACAGACCGAGGTCGGTGAGGTCCTGGGCGATGACGGCGTTGTACTTGTCGACGAGCTCCTGCGGGCTCAGGCCCTCCTCCTCGGCGAGGACGAGGATCGGCGTGCCGTGCTCGTCCGTGCCGCTCACCATGAGGACGTCGTGGCCGGCCATCCGCATGTACCTGCTGAAGACGTCGGAGGGCACGCCGAACCCGGCCACGTGGCCGATGTGGCGCGGGCCGTTGGTGTACGGCCAGGCGACGGCAGACAGGACATTGCTCATGGGAGCGATCCTAGGCGGGCGCGAAGTCGTGACGGCATACGGCCTCGCGAGGTATGACGGTGGCATGACAGGTCACGTTGCGCACGCGAGCGTGAAGGTCGACGCGACGCCGCAGGAGGCGTGGCGCGCCCTCACCGACCCCGAGCTGGTCAGCACGTGGATGGTGGGCACCGAGGTCAGCACCGACTGGCGCGTCGGCAGCCCGATCACCTGGCAGGGCGAGATCGACGGCCGGCCCTACCAGGACAAGGGCGAGGTGCTCGAGGCCGACCCGCCGCGGCGGCTCTCGGTCACCCACTACAGCCCGCTCATGGGTCAGGAGGACCGGCCGGAGAACTACCACACCGTCACCTACACGATCACCGGCGACGGGATGTCCGGTGGGACCACGGTCACCCTCGAGCAGGACGGCAACACCTCGCAGGAGCAGGCCGAGCAGTTCTCGCGCAACTGGCAGTCGATGCTCGAGGCGCTGCGGTCGACCGTCGAAGGACGCTGACGGGGCCGCTGACGAAGCGCCGGCAGCACTGTCGCACATGGGAGTCGGCACCGGCTCGTGCGAGCCGGTGCCGACGGGCGTGCTGGGTGCCTGCGTCAGCCGAGGCGTGCCTCGAGCGAGATCGGGACTGCCTTGAGCGCCTGGCTCACCGGGCAGTTGGCCTTGGCGTCCTCGGCGGCGGCGCGGAAGTCCTCGTCGGACATGCCGGGCACCTCGCCGACGACGCTGAGGGCGATCTCGGTGATGCCCGTGCCGGGCACGAAGGTCACGTTGGCGGTGGTGTCGAGCGTGGTCGGCGGCGTGCCGGCCTTGGCGAGGCCGTTGGACAGGGCCATCGAGAAGCACGACGAGTGCGCAGCGGCGATGAGCTCCTCCGGGCTCGTCTTGCCGTTCGACGACTCCGCCCGCGACGGCCAGTTGACGTCGTAGGTGCCGACGCCCGAGCTCTCGAGGCTGACCTGGCCGGAGCCTTCGAAGAGCGAGCCCTCCCAGTGCGTGCTGGCGGTGCGGGTGGTTGCCATGCCGTGCTCCTTCGCTGTGCGGTGGTCGAGGTCGGGCGGGACGCCCACCTCGTCGAACGGGGAACCACAGCAGCCTTACCCGCGATTCCCGCTGAGGCAAGCGGTCCGGTCAGCGGGCGGCGAGCGACGCGTCGTAGAGGGCTTTTTTGGACAGGCCCGTCCGCGCCGCGACGTCGGCGGCGACGTCCTTGAGCCGCTCCCCCGCGTCGACCCGCTGGCGTATGCCGGCGACGGCGTCCTCGAGGGACGGCACCTTCCGCTCGGCGCCGGCCACGACGATCGTGATCTCGCCCTTGACGCCCTGCTCGGCCCACGTGACCAGCTCATCGAGCGTGCCGCGACGGACCTCCTCGTAGGTCTTCGTCAGCTCGCGGCACACGGCGGCGCGGCGATCGGAGCCGAAGGCGTCGCGCATGGCGGCGAGGGTCTCGGCGAGCCGGTGCGGTGCCTCGAAGAAGACGACAGTGCGGCGCTCGTCGGCCACCTCGGCGAGCACCTTGGCGCGCTCGCCGGGCTTGCGCGGCAGGAAGCCGTCGAAGCAGAACCGGTCGACCGGCAGGCCCGAGACTGCGAGCGCCATGAGCACCGCGCTGGGTCCGGGGACGCAGGTGACGGGGACGTCGGCATCGATGGCGGCGGCGACGAGGCGGTAGCCGGGGTCGGAGACGGACGGCATCCCGGCGTCGGTCACGACCACGACGCGGTCGCCGGCAACGAGGCGGGCGACGAGGTCGGGCGTGCGGGAGGCCTCGTTGTGCTCGTGGTAGCTGATGACCGAACCGCTCGGCGTGACGGCGAGCTCGGTCAGCAGGCGCCGCAGCCGACGCGTGTCCTCGGCTGCGATGACGTCGGCGCCGGCGAGCTCCTGGCCCAGTCGCGGGGCCGCGTCGCGCGGGTCGCCGATGGGAGTGGCCGCGAGGACGAGGGTGCCGGTGCTCATGCCGTCATCCTCGCAGGGTGCGCAGCTCAGGCCGCGAGCGCGAGCGCGAGCACGCGTTCGAGGGGACTGAGAGTGTCGAGGTCGAGCTCTTCCGGCGACCCGTCATCGACGTCGAACGGGCGTGCCGGATCGTCGTCGCGGCGCACCGGATGGTTGAGCGGACTCGCGTGATCCGGGATGCGCTGCGGACCCCGGCCTCGGTGCGCCTGATCCTGTGGGCGCGCCCAGTCGTCGGACGTGGGCATGCCGGGCAGCAACGGTGGGGCGTGCGAGGTGTAGGTGTGCCGGGTCGGGGTCCTGGTCTTCACGGTGTGCGGTGCGCCAGGCTCCTCGCCGGTGACCGTGGTGGCGGTGAAGCCGGGCAGCTGCTTGGTCAGGTTGCACCGCACGCACAAGCCCTGTCCGTTCGCTGCACTGGTCGGGCCGCCGTCGGCGTGGTCGTGCACGTGGTCGAGGTGCCGGGCCGGGGCGTCGCACCACGGGGTGCGGCACACCCCGGCATCCCGGGCCAGCAGGAACCGGCGCAACACACCGTCGAACACCCGTCTGGTGGAGTCCATCGCCACCAGCGCCCCGGTCACCGGGTGCGCGAACAACCGACGCAGCCACACCCGCGCCGCCTGCTCCACGTGCTTCACGTACTCCGCAGCGCCTGCTTCATCGATCCCGCAGCCATCCCCCTGGCCGGCTCGCCTGTTGTCGGCATCCGCGTGCCGAGCCTCGGTGCTCCCGGCGCCGGCATGGCGGACCCTGCTCGCACCGGCATCCGTTCCGAACGCGCTGCTCGCTTGACGAGGCGCGCAGTCGATCCCCTCGTCGTAGCCGCCGAGCAGGTCCCGGGCCCACTGGGCCGGGACCGTGCCGTACCCGCGCAGCTGCGCCGGAGTGTCAGCGCCGGCCAGCAGCGTCTCGGCGCTCATCACCAGCTGCACCTCGACCGGCACCGCCCCCGCCGGCACCTGCCCGGTGACCCGCTCCACCAGCGTGTCCGCCATCACCTGACCCTTGCCCCGCTCGTCCCCCGCCGCCTTGGCCGCGTCCGCCGCCGCGGTCAACGCCGCATGCGCCGCGACGGCCTGCGCCACCGGCAGCAGCGCCGTCAGGTACGCCATCGTGTCCGGCGCCGGCCGCAGCGTCACCCGACGGTCCGCCTGCGCCTTCGCCGACCGCGCCATCACCGAGGCGGCATCGACCCGGTAGGCGACCGCCCGCACCCGCCGCGCCAGCTCCCGGTCGCCCAGCCCCGCCACCGGCTCCCGCCGGTCCCCCACGACCTCGGCGTCCACCAGCGACCGATCCTCACGGCTCAACGTCGCGGTCTCACGCACGATGATCTGCGCCCGCCACTCACTGAGCTCCCCCGCCTCCAAAGCAGCCAACGTGTGCGGCATGTCCCGCACCAGCGCCAACGCCAGCCGCACGTGGCCGGCACCCTGCACCGGCGACTCACGCCGCGCCAACGCCACCTGCGCCGCCACCCCGGTCATCCCCGACGGCCGCCGCCGCTTGGCTACCGACCCGGCAGCCTCCCCCTGCTTCCCGTCATCATCGCCGAGGGAAGCCGCTCGAGCCTGGTCCCGGGCGGCGCGCCACCCGTCGAAGTCCCCCGCCTCCGAGCACTCCCGCGCCCGTTCCCGCCAGCCCTGCGCCACCTGCTCCTGCGAGTCCACGAACGCCGCCGTCACCCGAACCTGCGCCGCCGCCACCGCCGCCTTGACCCGCTCCAACACCGCCAGCTGGTCCACCCGCACTCCGTCCGACACCGGCATCGGCATCGGGTCGAACGACCCGACGCGCGCGAGCGCCGACACGAGGGCCTCCAGGCCCCCGGTCGTCTCGAGCAGCGTCTCTTCGAACATGTGTACGACTCTAGACGGGACGTCTGACAGTGCACGGCCGTCGTCCACAGCCGCGCCGCTCGGCGAGCGACGACCCGGACTCAGTGTTCGACTGGTGTTGCGCCCGCTGCTCGGACCGCATCCAGCTCGCGCCGCCCTCGCCGCCACCCTCTGTCGGCGACACGTCCTAGCCGGCTGCCGCCACAGCCGTGGCTGCCGCCTCCGCGATCCGCTGGTGACCCGCGGCGTTGGGGTGATCCCCGTCCGGGGCGAGCAGGTGGGTCTCGTCCCATGCGTCGTCGGGTCCGCGGAACGCGGTCCGGAGGTCGACGTAGACCGTCCCCGGCGTGCTCGCAGCCGCCGCACGGATGATCTCGTTGACCCTCTTCGTCAGGGTCGAGGCCGCCTCGACGTAGGCCGGGCCCTGGTCGTGGGCATACTGACCGCCGAGCCACACGCTCCAGTAGTCGAGCACGACGAGCCCGATGGGGTGCCCGGCCGGCAGCTCCTTGACCTTCGTCAGGATGGCGTCGAGGTTGCTCTCGAGCTGCGGGAGCCGCTGCTCGTAGCAGGCGACGTCGGTCCCACACGACGGCGAGAACGCGACGTCGTTGGCGCCCACCTCGAGCGTCACGGCCTGGCTGTTCCGCAGCCGCGCGGTCACTGAGTCGTCCTTCGCGAGCTGCTGGAGGACGCCGTCGCTGGTGATGCCCGCGACGGCGTCGTTGGAGGCGCTCACCGGGTGTCCTGCGACCCGGGCTATGTCGTCGGCCATCAGCTGGGGATAGGGAGTGCAGCCGCACCCGGTGCCACGCGGGACCGAGTCCCCCAGCGCGGAGGTCGCGGTCACGGCACCGAGCCGAGCGGCGGTCACCGGCGAGGAGCCGGTGGGCACCGTCGAGGTCGTGCCTTGCACCGACGTCGAGCCGGCCGTCACCAGCCCCGCGGTCGCCGGTGGTGCGGTCGGGGCGACCGAGCAGGCGGAAAGGGAGAGGGACAGCGCCGCAGCGAGGAGCAGACCGGCCCGACGCCGGACGTGCACGTCTCGACCCGCGCGGCTCACCCCTCCAGTCTGCTCCGTCGTCACCGGGCGGGCGTTCTGATCGTGGACTCCCGAGGCCCCGACGACCCGCGCGCGGTAACACTGGGGCATGAGCACCCAGGGCCGCACCACGACCGAGCAGCTCCTCGAGGCCGACCGCCGCCAGCCCGACGTCGCCACCTTCGCCTCAGGCGTCTCGTCCGCCTCTCAGCACGCGGCCCTTCGGGCGTCCGTTCGCCAGCTGGGCACGCTCCTCGGCGAGGCGCTGACGCGGCACGAGGGCGCCGAGCTTCTCGCACTCGTGGAGAAGGTGCGCGGCCTGGCCCGCGAGCCCGAGGACGGCGAGCTGCGCGCGCTGTTGGAAGGGGTCGACGCACCCACCGCTGTCGTGCTGGCACGCGCCTTCACCGCATACTTCCAGCTCGTCAACGTCACGGAGCAGCTGCACCGCTGGCAGGAGCTCAGCGCCGTCGACGAGGCGCCGCTCGCGGCGACGGTCCGGCGCATCGGCGCCGCCCTCGAGGAGGGACGCCTCGACCGCGACGAGCTGGACGACGTGCTCACGCGCCTCGAGTACCGACCGGTCTTCACCGCCCACCCGACCGAGGCCACGCGGCGCACGGTGCTCAACCTGCTCCGCCGCATCGCCGTGACGGTCAGCGAGCTGGAGGACCCTCGCCGACCGGCGAGCGAGGGGCCCCGCACGGAGCGTCGTCTCGCCGAGCTGGTCGACATGCTCTGGCAGACCGACGAGTTGCGCATCGTGCGCCCCGAGCCGACCGACGAGGCCCGCACGGCGATGCACACGTTGCGCTTCCTCGCCGACCAGGTGGTGCCCGACCTGCTCGCCGAGCTCGACCGCGCGCTCGCGGGCATCGGCGTCGAGCTGCCCCCGTCGGCGCGGCCGCTGCGCTTCGGCGCCTGGGCCGGCGGTGACCGCGACGGCAACCCCAACGTCACGCCGGAGGTGACCCTCGAGGTCATCGGCATGCAGCACGACGCGGGCCTGGCGGAGCTCGTCGAGAAGCTCGACCACATGCTCCACGAGCTGTCCTCGTCCACGCGTTTCGTCGCGGTGACGGACGCGCTGCGCGAGAGCCTGAAGCGCGACGCGACCGCCCTGCCTGTCACCTACGACGCGGTGCGCCGGCTGAACGCCGAAGAGCCCTACCGCCTCAAGCTGAGCTTCATCCGCGTGCGCCTGCTGCGCACCCGCGACCGGCTCGATCACGGCACGCCGCACGAGCCGGGCCGCGACTACGCGACCTTCGACGAGCTGCTCACCGACCTCGCGCTCATCCGCGACTCGATGCTCGCCGGTGGTGACGAGCTCACCGCCGACGGCGCGATCCTGCGCCTCATCCGCGCCGTCGTCGCGACCGGCATGGGGCTGGCCACCCTCGACATCCGCGAGCACAGCGGCAAGCACCACGCCGCCCTGGCCGACCTCTACGACCGCATCGCCGAGCTGGAAACGCCGTATGCCGACCTCGACCGTCCCGCACGCATCGCCCTCCTCTCGCAGGAGATGGCCTCACGCCGCCCGCTGACGGGCCACGGCGTCCAGGACCTCGGCGACGCCGCGCACGCCTCCCTGTCGCTCATGAGTGCCATCGGCAGGGCCCTCGACACCTACGGCGCCGCGGTCATCGAGACCTACATCGTCTCGATGACGCACGACGTCGACGACCTCTTCGCCGTCGTCGTCCTCGCCCGCGAGGCCGGCCTGGTCGACCTCGGCAGCGAGACGTCACCGGCCACGGCCCGCATCGGCTTCGCCCCGCTCTTCGAGACGGTCGCCGAGCTCGAGGCGGCCGGGCCGCTGCTCGAGGCCCTGCTCTCCGACCCGTCCTACCGCCGCGTCGTCGCGGCCCGGGGCGACGTGCAGGAGATCATGCTCGGCTACTCCGACTCGTCCAAAGACGCGGGAATCGCCGCGTCCCAGTGGCAGATCCACCGGGCGCAGCGTGCGCTGCGCGACATCGCGCGCCAGCACGGCGTCGTCCTGCGCCTCTTCCACGGCCGCGGCGGCTCGGTGGGGCGCGGCGGCGGTCCGACCGGGGAGGCGATCCTCTCCCAGCCCTACGGCAGCCTCGACGGCCCGATCAAGATCACCGAGCAGGGTGAGGTGATCAGCGACAAGTACACCCTGCCCGGCCTGGCGCGCTTCAACCTCGAGACGGCCCTCGCCGCCGTGCTCGAGGCCTCGGTCCTGCACCGCAAGTCGCTCCTGCCGCGCGACGTCCTCGACGGCTGGAACGGAACGATGGACCTCGTCGCCGGCCGCGGCCAGGACGCCTACCGCGAGCTCGTCCGTGACGACCGGCTCGTCCCGTTCTTCGTCTCGGCGACGCCGGTCGACGAGCTCGGCAAGATGAACATCGGCTCCCGCCCCTCGAAGCGCCCCGGCGGCACCGGCGGCCTCGAGGACCTGCGGGCGATCCCGTGGGTCTTCGGGTGGACCCAGTCGCGGATCATCCTCCCCGGCTGGTTCGGCGTCGGCTCGGGCCTCGCCGCCGCCCGCGAGGACGGCCGGGACAAGACGCTGCGCGAGATGTACGGCTCGTGGGCCTTCTTCCGCACCTTCCTCTCCAACGTGCAGATGACGCTCGCCAAGACCGACCTCGACATCGCCGCCGGCTACGTCACCACGCTGGTCCCCGACGAGGTGGCGGGTGTCTTCGACGCGATCCGCGAGGAGCACGCCCGCACCGTCGATGAGGTGCTGCGCCTGACCGGCCAGAAGGAGCTGCTCGAGTCATCGCCGGTGCTGCGCCGCACGCTCGCGCTGCGTGACAGCTACCTCGCCCCGCTGCATGCCCTGCAGACCTCGCTGCTCGCCCGCTCACGCGCCGTGCCCGAGGAGGCTGAGCCGGACACCGACGTCCAGCGGGCGCTGCTGCTGACCATCAACGGCATCGCCGCAGGACTGCGCAACACCGGCTGAGGGCGTATGCCGTGTCGACGGCAGCCGCGCCACCGCGCGGTTCCTGCGTCGGCTCAGGTCGTCTCGGGGTCGGCGGACGGGCCGGGTGAGCCGGCGACGGCGCGCAGCATCCGGGCAGCCTGCTCGCGCATGACCTCGCGCAGCTCGGGCGGCTCGAGGACGGTCAGCTCCCACGGCAGTGCACCCAGGTGCATCGCCATGAAACCGAGGTGGTTGCCGCCGGACTCGAAGATGCAGCGGTCCGGGCCGTCTGCCGTCACAGTGCCGACCGACGCCGGAATGTGCCTGTCCACCGACGCCTTCGGCGCCTCGATGCGCACCCGCGCCAGGTGGTCGTAGACCCCGCCGGTGATGGAGCGGCGCACGTGCTCGGCGGCGTCCGGTGCGGGCCGGGGCGTGAAGCGCCAGCCGTTGGACCGTGCCTGCGCGATGCGGTCGAGCCGGAAGATGCGCCAGTCGTCACGGTCGAGGTCGAAGGCGAAGAGGTACCACCGCCGCCCGGTCGCGACGAGGCGGTACGGCTCGACCCGCCGCTCCCCCGAACCCCGCGGGCCGGCATACGCGAACGTCACGCGCTCGGTCTGGCGGCAGGCGCGCGCGAGCAGCAGCAGCGTCGTCGCGTCGACGGCTACGGCCCCGCTGTCGAGGGTCACGGTGGCCTCGTGGATGGCCTCGACCTGCGCGCGCAGGCGGCCGGGGAGCACCTGGTCGAGCTTGGCGAGCGTGCGCACCGCCGCCTCCCCCAGTCCCTCGACCGTGCCGCCGGCCGCGAGGCGCAGGCACACGGCGACCGCCACGGCCTCGGTGTCGTCGAGCAGCAGCGGCGGCAAGCGCCGCCCGGCTCCCAGCTGGTAGCCGCCGCCGGCCCCGTGGGCGGCGTTGACCGGGTAGCCGAGGTCGCGCAGCCGGTCGACGTCGCGGCGCACGCTGCGGGTAGTGACCCCGAGGCGCTCAGCGAGCTCGGTGCCGCTCCACACCGGCCGGCTCTGCAGCAGGTCGAGCAGGCGCAGCACCCGAGCGGTGGCGCCGGTGCCGTCGGACGATGAGGACATGTCTCGAGTGTGCCAGCCACTGCGGACAGGATCTGTCCTATATCTACAGGACGCTGGTGCCATGACCACGACACAGATCTCCATCGACTGGACCACCACGCTCGTCGACCAGGCCGCCCGGCACTGGACCAACCAGCTGCGCCCGCGCCTCGAGGGACTGACCGACGAGGAGTACCTCTGGGAGCCGACGCCCGGCGCCTGGAACCTGCACCCGCGCGGCCAGGGCGGCACCGAGATCCAGGGCGGCAGCGGCGAGCTGACCATCGACTGGGCCTACCCCGAGCCGGTCCCCGCTCCTGTGACGACGATCGCCTGGCGGCTCGCCCACCTCATCGTCGGCGTCCTCGGAACCCGGGTGCACCACCACTTCGGCGGCCCGGAGGTCGACTACCTGACCTTCCCCTACGCCGCCACCGCCGACGGCGCGCTGGCGCAGGTCGACGACGCGTTCGCCGCCTGGACCGAGGGCGCCCGGGGCTGGGACCTGGACGCGCTGGCCGAGCCCTGCGGCCCCAGCGAGGGCCCGTGGGCCGACCACCCGCGGGCCGAGCTGGTGCTCCACATCAACCGTGAGGTCATCCACCACGGCGCCGAGATCGCCCTGCTGCGTGACCTCTACGCCCACCGCAACGACTGAGCCACCGACCACCGACCGACCCCTCGAGCAAGGAGCACCACCATGGCCCACGTCCCGCCCGTCGCCGACGAGCGCGAGAGCCTGATCGCCTACGTCGACCAGCAGCGCGACGCCTTCTTCTCCGTCTCCTACGGGCTCACCGAGGAGCAGATCCGACTGGCCCCGACCGCCGGCACCCTGAGCATCGGCGGCCTCATCAAGCACGTCACCACCTGCGAGCGCGGCTGGACCGAGCGCATGGCCGCGGCGCCCCACGCACCCACGCCGCCCGACACCTCCGTCGCCGAGCAGGCCCGGGCCTGGGGCGACGACTTCAAGGTCACCGCCGACGACAGCCTCGAGTCGCTGCTCGCCGCCCTGGCCGTCCAGGGCGAGATCACGCGCCGGGTGCTGCGCGAGGCCGACCTCGGCGCTCCGGTGCCGGTGCCGCGCGACGCACCGTGGTTCCCGCACGACGTCGACGCGTGGTCGGTGCGGTGGGTGGCCATGCACCTCGTCGAGGAGCTCGCCCGGCACGCGGGTCACGCTGACATCGTCCGCGAGTCGATCGACGGCGCCACGATGTACGAGCTCGTCGCGGCCCGCGAGGGACAGCCCGAGACGCCGTGGCTCAAGCCCTGGCGGCCGGCTGCGCGCGCCGACGCCTGACCGGCCGGGCCGTCTCGGCGCCGGCCTACCGCAACGAGGCGAAGGGCCCTCGGAAGTATGAGTCCCAAGGGCCCTTCTGGTTGATCGGTGTGTTGGTGACTCTCCCGATCGACGTCTCGTCGTCTCCGGCCCCAGCAGCCTCGTCACCGGCTGCCGCGGTGGTCGCCCCACCGTGTGGACCCTCGTCTCCGAGCCGTCCCGCTCTCCCCGAGGGGAGTGCGTAGTTCAGTTGTACGCCGAGCCCTCACGCCTCGCCCGCGGTTCGGCGAAACTGCTCGCCCTCGTTCGCGAGGACCTCGTGCAGCAGCAGTGCACCGTCCGCGGCCGCGCGGGCCCGATCGACGTCGCCCGCGGCGGCATACGCGATCTCCGCGGCCTGCAGGGCACCCACCTCCGCCAGCACGACCTCGCGTTCCGCGTCGAGGTCCAGGCGGCGACGGTCGCGCTCGGTCGAACCCACACCGAGCGAGGACTGCGCCACCAGCCCCGCCGTCGCGGCCTCCCCGACGTTCGCCCCAACCTCAGCCACGGGCACGGCCTCGGCGTTCTCGATGGCGGCGACCGCGCTCCGGAGCACGCTCACGGCGGCGCGGTCGCGCTCGCGCATGGCAGCGGTGAGCCGGGCGCGCAGGAGCGTTCGCAGCGGTGAGGACATGACGAGACCGTATGCCGTCGGGCGGGCGGAGGCGACCGGGTTTCAGGTCGTGCCGAGGAGCCGCTCACGCAGGAAGGAGGTCACCCGCTCGACGGCCTCGGGGTGCCGGTGGTCGGTCAGGGTCGCGTGCCCGTGCCCGTCGAGCTCGACGGCGACGAAGCCGTCGCCGAGCTCGCGCCGCAGCGTCTCGAAGCGGGTGCCCGTGACCCAGTCGGAGTGGTAGCGCACCCCGAGCACCGGGCAGCCGTCGGCGACGCGGCGCCGCACGGTGGCCAGGTCGTCCGGGTCGAGGTTGACGTCCGCGGCGCGGGCCGGACCGATCGGCAGCGGTGTCGCCGGCTGCGCGACGACCGGCGCGACCACGACCGGGTCGACCATCGCGGCGAGCGCGAAGCCGCCGGTCACGCACATCCCGAGCACGCCGACACCGGGGCCGCCCGCCTCCGCGTGCACCCGGCGGGCGAGGCTGCGGAGCCAGCCCGCGAGAGGTGCCGTGCGGCCCGTCGCGAAGAGGGTGAACTCGCGGGTGACGCACAGACGCGGGACGACCCGGGCGGCCTCCCAGGTGCGGGGCGGCGCATGGGACGAGCCGAACAGGTGCGGCATGACGACCGTGAAGCCGCTGTCGACGAGGTGCTGACCGATCTCGATCACCTCGGGGGTCAGCCCCGGGCTCTCGTGGACGACGATGACTCCCGGCCCGACCCCTTGTGTGTACGTCGCGTACGCGAAACCCTCCGCGGCGTGCTCGCCGCGACGCCAGTCGGAGAGCAGCGACATGCCGGAGACGCTACGCCGCCAGGCTGTCCGGAGGTCCCTCGGCGGGCGGCCCGTCCTGCCTGCGAGGTTACGCTGGGCGCCATGGCGACCACAGCGACGGCGGAGCGCGGCCGGTTCGCCGGCCTGCTCGCCGCCTCCGACCGCGACCCGGCGCCCGCGGTGGAGCCGGCAGCCCGCCGGGGGCTGCGGTGGGAGACCGTCCTCGTCCTCGGACTCAGCCTCGGCTCCTCCGCCGTCTACGCGGTGCTCAGCATCATCGAGAAGCTGACCCGACCCGTGCCGCTGTCGCAGCAGACCACTGCGATGAACCAGTCGGCGACGCCGGGTCGGCCCTGGCTCGACCTCGCCTATCAGCTCGCCGGCATCGTGCTCCCACTCGCCGCTGTGGCCCTCGCGCTCTACCTGCTGAACCACGTCCGCCGCCCGGCCGGCGACGTCCGGGCCGGCCGCTTCATCGGGCTCGACCGGCGCGAGCCCGGCCGCGACCTGCTCCGCGGCGCCGGGCTCGCTGCGCTCATCGGCATCCCCGGCCTCGGCCTCTACTTCGTCGCCCGGGCCATCGGGGTCAACACCCAGGTCGCCGCCGCCAACCTGCAGCCGGTCTGGTGGTCGGCGCCCGTCCTGGTCCTGGCGGCCGTCGAGAACGCCCTCCTCGAGGAGGTCGTCATGGTCGGCTACCTCTTCACCCGCTGGCGCCAGACGGGCTGGGCGTGGCCGCTCGTCATCGGTGTCTCCGCGCTGATCCGCGGCAGCTACCACCTCTACCAGGGCTTCGGCGGCTTCGCCGGCAACATCGTCATGGGCCTCGTGCTCGGGCTCGTCTTCGTGCGCACCCGACGGGTCATGCCGCTCGTCGTCTGCCACGCGCTGCTCGACACCGTCGCCTTCGTCGGCTACTCCGTGCTCAAGACCCGCGGCGTCGCGATCTGAGCCCGCGGCAGGAAGCCCGGCGCACCCGAACGGCACGGCGCCCGCCCGACCCAGCGACACTGCATACGATGGCGCCCATGAACTCGGCCCGGCAGCTGCGCGCTCGCCTGCTCGGGGACCCGGCCGACGACTTCCGCCTCTCGCGCCGCACCGCGGGCCGCATCGCCTGGCTCGGCTGGGCGGGGCCGCTCTTCTTCATGCTCGTGGGCGGCTTCATGCGCTTCTGGCACGTGGGCGCCCCGCACCAGCTGGTCTTCGACGAGACGTACTACGTCAAGCAGGGCTGGTCGATGGTCCTCTACTGGTTCGAGATGAAGAACGACCCGACCCTGCAGAACGCGAACCAGGTCGACCAGCACTTCACCGCCAACGACCCGATGGTCTACGGCACCGAGGGCGACTTCGTCGTGCACCCGCCGGTCGGCAAGTGGCTCATCGGCTGGGGCGAGGTGCCCTTCGGCATCCTCAACTCGTTCGGCTGGCGCTTCGCCGTGGCGCTCGCCGGGACGATCTCGATCCTCATGCTCGGCCGGATCGCGCGCCGACTCTTCCGCTCCGACCTGCTCGGCACCGTCGCGGCTGCGCTGCTCGCCTTCGAGGGGCACCACTTCGTCCACTCGCGCACCGGGCTGCTCGACATCTTCATCATGTTCTTCGGGCTCGCGGCCTTCGGCGCCCTGCTCATCGACCGCGACCGGGCCCGCGAGGTGCTGGCCCGCAAAGTCGGCGACAAGGCGCGTGCGGCCACCTCGTGGCTCGGGCCCTGGCTCGGCTGGCGGCCGTGGCGGTGGGTCGCGGGCCTCATGCTCGGGCTGTGCTGCGGGGTGAAGTGGTCGGGGGCCTACTTCCTCGTCGCCTTCGGCCTGCTCACCGTCCTGTGGGACCTCGGCGCCCGGCGGGCCGCCGGCGTGCGCGGCTGGACAGCCGGCACCTTCGTGAAGGACGCGCCGTACGCGTTCGTGCAGGTCGCGCTCACCGCCGTCCTCACCTACGTCGCGAGCTGGACCGGCTGGATCCTCACCAAGGGCGGCTCGTTCCGGGACTGGGCGCAGAACAACCCGACCACCCACACGTGGCTGCCCGACTGGTGGCGCTCGCTGTGGGCGTACCACCAGCAGATGTACGCCTCGACCCAGGCCATCACCTCCTCGCACCCGTACCAGACCAACCCGTGGTCGTGGCTCATCCAGGGGCGGCCGACGTCGTTCTTCTACGAGGGGCCCAAGCAGGGCGTCGACGGGTGCACGGTGGCCCAGTGCAGCAAGGCGATCACCTCGATCGGCACCGTTTCGGTCTGGTGGGGCGGCACGCTGGCGATCTTCGTACTGCTCTTCATGTGGGCGCTGCGCCGCGACTGGCGGGCCGGCGGCATCCTGTGCGCGCTCTTCGCCGGCTACCTGCCGTGGTTCTTCCTCGGCAACCGCACGATCTACACCTTCTACGAGGTCGCCTTCGTGCCCTACGTCGTGCTGGCCTGCGTCTACGTCCTGGGGATGGTCATCGGCGGCCGCGAGGCCTCGGTGACCAGGCGCCGCATCGGCTACGGCGTCACGGGCGCGTTCGTGCTGCTCTCGATGGGGCTCTTCGCCTTCTTCCACCCGATCTACGTCGCCGACGTCATCCCGCTCTCGGAGTGGCAGGCGCGGATGTGGTTCCCGAGCTGGGTGTGAGGCCGCTCCGGGGCGCCATCGCAGGTCCTGCGGGACGCGCGGGCTGGGCAAGCACCTCGGGAGGATGCGCCCGCCCAGCCCCGCGCGTCTAGGGAGTGGAGCCGCCGCTCGGGACCGGGGAGGCGGTGGCCCCGCCAGCCGCGACCGAGGGACCGGTCGTGCCCGTGGGCACCGCTGTCGAGGGATCCGGCGAGGCCGTGGAGCCCGTGGACGGTGGCGCGCTGCCCTGCTCCGACGGGGTGGGACCGGGCTCGACGGTGGCGCTCGTGGCGCCCTGGCCCGTGGGCGGGGCCGTCGAGGCCGTCGAGGCCGTCGAGGCCGGTGGCGTAGTGGCCGGTGGCGTCGTGGAGGCCGACTGGCTGGTGGACGGCGTGGTCGCGCCAGGCGTCGGGGTTGCTGACTGCGCGGGGAACAGGGCCCTGATCTGGTTCTGGTAGGCCAGGAGCTTGGAGCGGATCTGGTCCAGCGGGAGGTTGTCGACGGAGCCCGCGAACGCCGAGATCTGGCGCCACAGCGCGTCGAGGCGCTGGCGGGTCTCGGGGGTGAGCTCCGCAGGCACCGTCAGGACGAGCTGCTGCGCCAAGGCGTAGGTCACGCACTGGGCGCAGGAGTAGTTGACCGCACCTGAGACGTTCTGCGGGATCGCGACGCGGGCGTCCCCGGTGATGAGAACGACCTGGAAGGCCACAGCCACCGTCTTGCAGCCGCGGCAGCTGGCGAAGGCGTACGCCTCGTTGGAGTTGGCGACGGTGCTGCCGTCGGCCCAGACGAGCGCGAAGGCGACGTCGTAGAGAATCGAGCCGTCGGTCGTGTTGACGGCCAAGGCCTGGTTGTCGCCGGCCCCGGGCGCGCCCGGGCGGTTGAACGGGAACACCCAGGCCGGGGTCGCCGTCTCCTGCCCGCTCGCGGTCTTGGGAACCAGGACCAGGGCGAGCGCCGGGTGGTCCTTCGTCGGGGGAACCGAGGTCGAGGCCCACACGGAGCGCTGTCCCTCGACGACCTGCCCGTCCGAGAGGGCGGCGCCACGCGTGAAGCCGGCCGCACTCAGGCCGTCCACGACGGTGCCGTGCTCGAAGGGCTGGACCGGGCGGTAGCGGTTGGCGTCGGGCCACCAGGCCCAGGCGAGCCCCGCCGCAACGGCGAGCACGAGCAGCCCGGCGAGGGCGCGGCGTCCGGGCCGGCCCACGGTCTTGCGCCACAGCGACAGCACGACCGTCCTGACCAGCCGGGCCAAGACCAGGAGCGAACCGAGCACGGGCAGGCAGACGGCCACGACCGCCAGCGCCCTGACGGCCACACCGACGAGATCGCCGCCGGACCAGTCGGCCCCAAGGGCGTGCGCCTGCTTCACCACGCTGCTCCACGCCGTGCCGAGCACTCGGGGCAGCGCCAGCACCATGAGGACGAGGGTGGCGAGCAGCAGCGGCACGATGACGAGCACCCACGCGGTGACCACCGCCCTCGCCCACCGCTTGAGCTCCGTCGCCCGGGGTTCGGGTTCGCGGCCGGGCACGAGGCTGCGCAGGGTCGGCCCGATCCGCGAGGCGAGGTCCGGCACGCCCGTCAGGTCGGCCAGCACGTGGTAGCCGTCGAAGCGGACCATGGGCGCCAGCTGGCGGACCATCTGCAGCAGCTGGGCTGCGAGGATCAGCAGGAGCGCATCCCACCGCGTGGTGAACCAGACGGCGAACATCGCCACGGCCACCAGCGCATTGAAGTAGAGCCCCCCGAGGTCCACCCGCAGGCGCCCGGCGCGACCGAGTCGGTAGCTGTCGGTCACGTCCGTGTAGAAGGCCGGCCACACGAGGTAGAGCCCGGTGCCCATGGCGCCGGGCGTCGCGCCGCCGTAGCGACAGGCCGACGCGTGCCCGAACTCGTGGAAACCTGCCGAGAAGATGGTGATGACGAAGACGACGACGAGCAGCAGGGGCTGGTCGAACGCCTGGTGCGTCGCCGAGGCCAGGCCCTTGGTGAACAGGACCCAGCCCGAGACGAGGGCGAACGCCACCAGGACCACCACGACGAGCGCCGGTGCGAACAAGGCCGCGAAGGGGGCGGTCAGGCGTCGGGTCACCGCAGGGTCGGACACCACCCAGCGGAAGCGGAGCGCGAGCAGCGGGTTCGCCTTCCTCAGCGCCGGTTCCGACCCGTCGGCGTTGCACACGAGACCCAGCGGCCGCAGCCGCGTCTCGACGAGCTGCTGGACGTCGCCGGGGGCGAGACGTCGCCCGTAGGCGGTGCTGACCCGCTCGGCCACCTCGGCAGGAGTGCGGCGACCGTCGATCGCCTCGAGCACCAGGTACAACAGCGGCGTGAGCTGGACGGTCTGCCCGTCGGGCCGTCGCACGAGTGCCGGCGGGTTGCGGTAGCCCGAGCCCGTCGCGGTCCCCAGCAGCTCGACGCCAGCAGTGCGCGCGGGAGGCCGCTCCACCTGGTCGACAGCCGGGCCCACGCCCGCGGACGACGGGGCCGAGGCGTCGGAGGAGGTCGCCGGCCCCGAAGCCCTGTCGTCCGCTGACGTGACGGTCACGGTCTCACCGTCTACTGCTGGATCTCGGAGGTCTGGTCCGCCGTGGCCTGCGCGGTCCCGGCCAGGTGCTGGGTGATCGAGCCCTGCTGGTCCGCGATGGAGGTCGCCTCGGAGCCCACCGAACCGACGTTGGCCGAGACCGAGGCGTCGATCGGCGCGGCGACGTTGGCGTTGGCGGCCACGGCACCGTCGATCGGGGCGGCCAGCTTCGCGTCCGCGGCAGCGTTGACGTCGATGTTGAGCAGGTTGCCGCTGAGCGCCGAGGACGCTGTGGGCGCGGTCGTCGTGCCCGCGTCCGGGGTCGCCGTCGTCGCGGTCGACGGGTCCGTCGCACCGGCGTCCGGCGTGGCCTGGTCGATCGTGCTCTGCTGCGGCGCGTGCGCCACTGCAGACCCCGACAGGTCCTGGTTGATGTCCACACCCTGGTGGGCGACTGCTGCGTCGGCGGAGCCGACGGACAGGATGTTGGCGCCCACGGCCCCGTTGATCGGTGCGGCCACGTTGGCGTTCGCCGCCACACCGAGGTCGATCGGGGCGGCCACGTCGAGGGCGAGGTTGAGGTCGGCGTTGAGGTCGAGGAGGGACATCACCTCCTTGTCCGGGAGGGCCGTCCCCCCTTCGGCGGCCAGCTCCTCTGCGGACAGGGGCGGCAGTTCGGCTTCGCTCATCACTGTCTCCGTTCCGGCACGTGCGTGTGCCCGGCACTTGGTTGCGGTGGAGCACCCATACCCGGCCATTCCGCCACACCAACGGGGCGGAAACAGGAAGAGAGACCGGACGAAAAGCGTGTCCGTTCTCTCTGGCCTTGGTGGAGCTGAGGGGATTCGAACCCCCTGCCTTCTCATTGCGAACAGGTGCGGGGTCCTGATCGTGCTCGTCTTGGTGCTGCGCATGCGTTACGTCGGCACCCTTGGTGGGTGGGACCTCGCTGAGCGGGCCCTGAAGAGGAGCCGACTCTCGAGGTGGGCAGTGGTCCTCTGCGGGGCTGTGCCCCGCGCTTTTCTGCGCCGCAGGCGCAGCTTGAGCCAGTACAGAAACTCCTCACGGCTTGGACGTCCGGCCCGCAGGCCTCCTTCGCGGGTCGGTCACCGAGGGGCATCCCGTGCGACTACAGGCGGGCATGGCGTACGCCGGTGGAGGGTTCCTAGGGTTCCTGCACGGGGCGGTCGCGTCGGCCGGCCATCCGGGCCTCCACGAGGGCGCACCCGAAGAGCAGGCCGGCCAGGGCCACAGTCACGAGCACGGTGTCCAGGATTCCTTCGTCAAGGCCCACCGTTCGACCCTTCGTGTTGCCTGGTCATGGCTGGTTCCAGCCGCTGTTGTAGACGTCGAGGCCGAACCGGTTCAGCCCCGCGGTCTGTGCGTAGCCGAGGTAGGGCAGCCGGAAGATGTCCTCGATGGAGGCCAGCAGCGAGTAGTGGTTGTAGCTGGTGGTGCTCCACGTGTTCGGCTTGACGTAGCGGGAGAGGACGAGCGCGCCGATGCGGCCGCCGCCGAGGCCGGTGATGCCCGGCAGCGCAGCATTGGGGCCCGGGCCCTCGTTACAGCAGGCGGTCGCATCGCTTTGGGGGCCGTCGGACTCGTCGGCGGTGATGACGAGCATCCCGTCGGCCTTGTAGGCCGGGGAGTTGAGGATCTTGGGGACCCAGACCTTGAGCCAGTCATCGACGCTGGTCAGGCCGCCGGGCTGGCCGTCGACGCACGGGGAGTCGTGCCCGTCGTGGCACAGGTTGGGGGTGATGTAGCTGAGGTTCGGGGTCGTGGTCGCCGAGGCCAGGTCCGTGGTGAGCGCGTCGAGACCCACGACGTGCTGGGCGCAGGTGGGTGAGGCGGTGATGGAGGAGAAGTACATGAAGGGGTTGTGCCGCACGGCGTACTGGTTGCCGGCGGTGGCCTTCTGCGTCGGGTCGACGGTGTCGATGGCGGGATGGAGGCACGGGGTGGCCATGTCCTCCATGTAGCCCTTCCACGTCAGCTTCTGGGCGTTCAGCTGGTCGGTGAGGTTGGGGACCGAGGTGGGGAAGACGCAGCCGCTGCCCACGGCCTGGCCGGGGGCAGCGGTGCCGGTGCCGGCGAACTGGGAGTAGACCTGGCAGTCGGACTGCATCTGGTCGTTGGGGCCCTGGCCGGAGATCTGGGCGACGTAGTTGGGCTGGGAGTTGTGCGCGGTGCCGTAGTACGTGTTGAGCAGCACGCCCTGGGAGCGCAGCGTCTGCGAGAGGTACGGGGCGGCGGAGCCGGCGCCCCAGGTCTTGTCGTAGCCCTTGTTCTCGATGTTGATGACGAAGACGTGCTTGATCGGGGGCACGTATGCCGCCGTGCTCGTTGCGGCGCCGCTGGGGCTCGACCCGACCAGGCCCAACCCGAGGAGGGCGAGCGCTGCGATAGCGGTGGCGAGGACGCCGCGTCGCGCGGGCATGAGGCGGTGGGGGCGGGTCACGGGAGGCTCCATCCGTCGGCGAGGGCTTTGGTCTTCAGGTCCGGCCACTCGGCCTGCTCGGGGCCGGTCACAACGGCGGGCGTGCAGGCGGTGGCGGTGAACGGCGGCACCGTGAACCTGGGCGCGGTGAGGTTCGGCGCAGACGAGAAGTCGAGGACCTCGGCGATGTTGCGCGCGTTCGTGTCGCGGGGCGTGAGCGGCTGCAGGCCCCAGCGCCACTCGATCGCCTTGAGGATCGAGGTGTGGTCGTAGGTGTTGTGGGCCACGAAGCCTCGGCGGGCCCGCGGGGAGACCATCAGGGCCGGGACGCGGAAGCCGCGCAGGGAGGTGCTGCCGCTGGTGTCCGGGGCGGTGCCGGGTGCGACGTGGTCGTAGAAGCCGCCCCACTCGTCGAAGTTGACGACCAGCAGCGTCCGTGACCAGTTCGGGCTCGAGGTGACCGCCTCGTAGACCTGATTCAGGAACTGCTCCCCGGCCCGGATGTCGGCGTGCGGGTGGTCGTCGCTCGACGAGCCGGAGCTCTCGTCCATGAACCTCGGGTCGATGAACGAGACGTCGGGCAGCGTCCCCGCGGCAGCGTCCGAGAGGAAGGTCGCGAACGGCTTGGAGATCGGCAGGTACTTCGTGCCCCACAGCGCGACGAACGGGACGTCGGAGTAGTAGTAGCGACCGGTCCGTCCTGCGGCGGCGAGGCGGTCCCAGATTGTCGGCAGCGTCGAGGTGGCGGTCGAGTTGTGGATCCGGTCGGTCTGCGCAGCATGCATGTAGAACCGGTTCGGGTAGGTCTCGGCCATCACCGCGGAGAAGTACCCGTCGCACATCGTCCAAGCCGGCGCGGCCTGCCCCAGGAACGCCAGGTCGGCCTGCTGGTAGTAGCCGATCGGGAGCAGGTCGTCCTCACCGGCACGGAGCCAGCCGTCGGCCTTGCCGCCGTTGAACTGGATCAGCCCACCCTCCTGCGAGTGGTCCGGGTCGTTGTGGCCGCAGCTCGCGAACTCGGTGAGGTGGTGGGTGGAGCGGGCGACGCCATAGCGGTCGACGTAGCTCAGGCCCGCCTGCTTGCCGTTCGCCCCGGGCAGCCAGCCCATGAGGTGGTCGAAGGAGCGGTTCTCCATCATCACGACCACGACGTGGTCGATGCCCGAGGTGCCGGGGGCCGGAAGGGCCACCGCAGCATCGGCCGATTCGGGGCGGACCACCGAGGACCCGCCCGAGAGGGCCAGTGCACCTCCGGCTGCCGCGGCGGTGCCGAGGAGCCGTCGTCGCGTCAGTTGCCGTCGCGTCATCTTCACCCGCCCGACGCTAAGGGCCGTGTAGGCGACACCCCAAAGCCGGGACGTGTATCTCACGCGGCGTTCACCAAGAGTTCGCTCAAGAACGTCGGAATGGTGAGTTGCGACACATGACCGGGAGTCAGTAAGCCTGAAATCTGCTCTGCCACAGAGGATTTGGGGATACCGCGGTGAAGCTCCTCCTCAGTAGCGCAACGTTGGCTGGTGCAACGCCCGGGGTTCATGGTCCGTACTGAGCCGCATCCACGAGGGCATCGTCACCACGGAGCCCTGGGAGTCGACCGTGCCTTGACGGCCATCTCATGAGTTGGTGCCGAGGAGAGCCAGCGACCAGTCTCATGGAACACGCGGGAAGGTGGATGCATGATCTGGACGTGGGTGCTTGCCGTCGAGCCCGCTCACCTCGGGGCACACCGACGGGAGACCGGCGGATGACAAAGGGAGAACCCCGCCCCCTCCTGCGTGTTTCTGCAGGTGGGACGGGGTTTCTCGGTGGTGGAGCTGAGGGGATTCGAACCCCTGGCCTTCTCATTGCGAACGAGACGCGCTACCAACTGCGCCACAGCCCCAACGTGCGAAGGAACGATAACACCACGCCGACCGGCACACCCAATCGACCCGGCAGCACGCCTCGGGACCCCGCCCCCGCCCTCACGCGCCGGGCTACACTCCAGGCAGCGACGGCATACAGCCGGTCGCGTGACGACGGCAGGGAGGTGGGCGCCATGTGCGGCGAGCCTCCCAGTCATACAGCCGGCGAGAGCTGACCGCTCGGGCTCCCTGGGGGCGCCGCGGCGCTTCTCGTCGTGATGACCGCCTGCCCCTTCGTCCCTCACGGGAGTCGTCATGTCCGAGCGCCCTCGCAACCCCATCCGCACCCTTGCCGGTCGCGTCCGCCGCCCCGCGCCCGCTCCGGACGTCCACCCGAGCTCCCAGGCGGCCGCCTCGCCGCGGCAGCACCGCCGCCCCGGCGCCAGCATGGTCGACAGCGCCATCTACGTCGCCGGCCGGCGCGTCGCGTCGCCTGCGACGCTCGCCGAGACCTTCCGGGGCCTGCGCGAGCAGGACGGTTCCGTCGGCTGGATCGGCCTCTACCGACCGACGCAGGACGAGCTGGCAGCGCTGGCCGGTGAGTTCGACCTGCACGAGCTCGCCGTCGAGGACGCCATCGTGGCCCACCAGCGGCCCAAGATCGAGCGCTACGGCGAGACCCTCTTCGTCGTGCTCCGGGCGGCGCGCTACGTCGACGCGGCCGAGGAGGTCGAGTTCGGCGAGCTGCACCTCTTCGTCGGCCCCGACTTCGTCATCACCGTGCGCCACAGCGAGGCGCCCGACCTCTCGGCGGTGCGCCGACGTCTCGAGAGCGACCCCGAGCTGCTGGCCCGGGGGCCCGAGGCCGTGCTCTACGCGATCCTCGACCGCGTCGTGGACGGCTACGTCCCCGTCGTGCGCGGGCTGCACAACGACATCGACGAGATCGAGACCGAGGTCTTCCGGGGCGACCCGGCCGTGTCACGGCGCATCTACGAGCTGAGCCGCGAGGTCATCGAGTTCGAGCGGGCCGTGCGCCCGCTCACGACCGTCATCCAGTCCCTCTCCGACGGCTTCGAGAAGTACGGCACCGACGAGGAGCTGCGGCGCTACCTGCGCGACGTCGAGGACCACCTCACGCAGGTCCGCGAGCAGGTCGAGGGCTTCCGCCACCTGCTGCGCGACATCCTCACGGTCAACGCGACCCTCGTGGCCCAGAAGCAGAACGAGGAGATGAAGCAGCTCACCGAGGCGAGCATGGACCAGAACGAGGAGGTCAAGAAGATCTCGGCGTGGGCCGCGATCCTCTTCGCGCCCACGCTCATCGGCACCGTCTACGGGATGAACTTCGACGAGATGCCCGAGCTGCACTGGCGCTTCGGCTACGCCTTCGCCCTGGGCATGATGGCCCTGGTCAGCGCCGCGCTCTACGGCATCTTCAAGGGACGTCGCTGGATCTAGCAGTCCCGGAACGGCGTGACCCCGGACGGCGGGTACGAGGTGGGCATGGCTCGAGCACGGATCGGCGTCTCCGGGTGGCGCTACCCCTCGTGGCGCGGCGACTTCTACCCCAAGGGCCTCCCGCAGCGCCTCGAGCTGACCTACGCCGCCGAGCGGATGACCTCCATCGAGATCAACGGCTCCTTCTACTCCCTCCAGCGCCCGAGCTCGTATGCCGCCTGGCGGGCCGCCGTGCCCGCCGACGTCGACTTCGCGGTCAAGGGCGGTCGGTTCATCACCCACATGAAGGCGCTGCGCGACGTGGAGACCCCCCTCGCCAACTTCTTCGCCAGCGGGGTGCTCGCGCTCGGCCCCCATCTCGGCCCGGTGCTGTGGCAGCTGCCCGCCCGCCTCGAGTTCGACCCCGACCGGCTGCGCGCCTTCTTCGAGCTGCTCCCCCGCTCCACGGCCGCGGCGGCCCAGCTGGCCGAGAAGCACGACGACAAGCTCAAGGAGGGCCGCATCCTCACCACGTGCGAGGTCGACGTCCCGATGCGGCACGCCCTCGAGCCGCGGCACGAGAGCTTCGACACCGAGGAGGCGCGGGCACTCTGCTCGGAGTTCGATGTCGCGATGGTGATCGCCGACAGCGCCGGCACGTGGCCGGTCATGGACGATGCCACGAGCGACTTCCGCTACGTGCGACTGCACGGCGAGACCCAGCTCTACGCCAGCGGCTACACGGACGAGTCGCTCGACCGGTGGGCCCGCACGTGTGGCCACTGGATGGAGCAGGGGCACGACGTGCACGTCTACTTCGACAACGACGCCAAGGGGCATGCACCTCACGACGCGGTGCGCCTGCTCCAGCGCCTCGGGGTGCCCACGGCGGCCGGGCCGCAGTGACTCCCGTGGCGTACGCCTGCTCCGGGGTCACAGGGACCTTCCCGGCCGTCCGCGGGCGCGCCCGATAGGTTCCACGTGTGAGCCGAAGCGTCTACGTCGCCTCCCCGGAGGGCCTCACGGGCAAGTCCGCCGTGGCCCTGGGCCTGCTCGACGCCCTGGTCCGCGAGGTCGGGTCGGTGGGGGTCTTCCGCCCGCTGACCACGCTGGGCGGCAGCGGCCCGGACGACGAGGTCGACCACATCGTCGAGATGCTCGTGAGCCAGCCGGGGATCGAGCAGACCTACGAGGAGGCCCTGGGCGTCACCTACGCCGAGGCCCACGACGACCTCGACGAGGCGCTGCACCGGATCGTCGAGCGCTTCGGCGCCCTCAGCGCCCGCTTCGAGGTCGTGCTCGTCCTCGGTTCCGACTACACCGACGTCTCGACGGGCACCGAGCTGTCATTCAACGCCAGGGTCGCGGCCGACCTCGGCTCGGCGGTGGTCCTCGTGGTCCACGGCCGGGACCGCACGCCCGAGCAGATCCGCGTCGCAGCAGAGACCGCGGTGGCCGAGCTGCGCGCCAACCACGCCCAGACCGTCGCGGTGGTCGCCAACCGCGTCGACCCGGACGCCGTCGACGCCGCCCGCACCGCGCTCGACGGCCTCCCCTTCCCCGTCACCGCCGTGATCCCCGAGAACCCGCTGCTGTCGGCGCCGAGCTTCCGGGCTCTCGCAGACCACATCAGCGCCCGGCTCGTCCTCGGCAGCGAGTCGTGGATGGACCGCGACAGCCTCGGCCTCATCGTCGCGGCGATGAGCCTGCCCAACGTGCTGGCCCGACTGACCCCCGACGTCACCGTCATCGCCCCGAGCGACCGCACCGACCTCATCCCGGGCCTCATGCTCGCACACCAGTCCGGCACCTTCCCGACGCTCGCCGGCATCATCTTGACCGGCGGATACCCCATCCCCGAGACGATCGCGCGCCTGTCCGCCGGCGTGCAGCAGGACCTGCCGATCGCGCTGACCGACGACGGCACGTTCCGCACCGCGGAGCAGCTCATGCAGGTGCGCGGCCCGATGACGAAGAGCTCGCGCAACAAGATCGAGACGGCGCGTCGCCTCTTCGCCGAGAGCGTCGACCAGGCCGCGCTGCTCGCTGCCGTCGACGTGTCGGCCTCCGAGGTGCGCACCCCGCTGATGTTCGAGTTCCAGCTCATGGAGCGCGCCCGCTCCGACCGCCGGCACATCGTGCTGCCCGAGAGCCAGGACGACCGCATCCTTCAGGCGGCGGACGTGCTGCTGCGCCGCGGCGTCGCCGACCTGACCCTCCTCGGTGAGGAGACGAAGGTGCGGGCGCGGGGCTCGGCCCTCGGCCTCGACCTCGACGCCGCAACCGTCGTGTCGCCCACCGATCCCGAGCTCGTCGAGCGCTTCGCGCAGGAGTATGCCGTCGCCCGCGCCCACAAGGGGATGACCGTCGAGCGTGCCCGGGAGGT
Source organism: Terrabacter sp. NPDC080008 (assembly GCF_040702505.1). Taxonomy (NCBI): domain Bacteria; kingdom Bacillati; phylum Actinomycetota; class Actinomycetes; order Micrococcales; family Intrasporangiaceae; genus Terrabacter; species Terrabacter sp. NPDC080008. The sequence goes on along the minus strand of NZ_JBFBLC010000005.1, from coordinate 30,301 downwards.
CGTCACCGACATCGCGTACTTCGGCACGATGATGGTGCACCTCGGCCTCGCCGACGGCATGGTGTCGGGCGCCGCCAACACGACCGCCCACACCATCCGGCCCGCCCTCGAGTTCATCCGGACGGCCGAGGGGGTCGAGACCGTCTCGAGCGTCTTCCTGATGTGCCTCGCCGACCGGGTGCTCGTCTACGGCGACTGCGCCGTGATCCCGGACCCGACGGCCGAGCAGCTCGCCGACATCGCGATCTCGTCGGCGCAGACCGCGGAGCAGTTCGGCATCGAGCCGCGCGTCGCGATGCTGTCCTACTCGACCGGCTCGAGCGGCTCGGGCGCCGAGGTCGAGAAGGTCCGTGCCGCAACGCAGCTCGTGGCCGAGCGTGCGCCCGACCTCGCCCTGGCAGGGCCCATCCAGTACGACGCGGCCATCGACCCGGTCGTCGGTCGCGCCAAGATGCCCGACTCCCCCGTAGCCGGCCACGCCACGGTCTTCGTCTTCCCCGACCTCAACACCGGCAACAACACCTACAAGGCGGTGCAGCGCAGCGCGCACGCCGTCGCCATCGGCCCGGTGCTGCAGGGCCTGCGCAAGCCGGTCAACGACCTGTCACGCGGGGCGCTCGTCGACGACATCGTCAACACCGTGGCCATCACGGCCGTGCAGGCCCAGGCCACCTCGAACCAGCAGGGAGAGCAGCGATGACCGAGTCCACCCGTGAGCGACCGGTCCTCGTCCTCAACGCCGGCTCGTCGTCGCTCAAGTACCAGCTCGTCGTCCCCGAGACCGGCGAGGTGCGCGCCCGCGGGCTCATCGAGCGCATCGGTGAGTCGGGCAGTGACGTGCCCGACCACTCCGCCGCGCTCCAGACCATGGCCGAGCGCCTGCGGGACGAGGGGGTCGACCTCGACGAGCTCTCGCTGCGGGCGGTCGGCCACCGCGTCGTCCACGGCGGACCCGACTTCTCCGAGCCGGTGGTCATCGACGACGCCGTCCTGGACCGCATCCGGGAGCTGAGCGCCCTTGCGCCGCTTCACAACCCCGCTGCCGCCATCGGCATCGAGGCTGCCCGCAAGCGCTTCGACGTGCCGCACGTCGCCGTCTTCGACACCGCCTTCTTCTCGTCCCTGCCGCCCGAGGCGTCGACGTATGCCGTGCCCCGCGACCTCGCCGAGAAGCACCAGATCCGCCGCTACGGCTTCCACGGCACCTCCCACCAGTACGTCGCCCACGCAACCGCCGACCTGCTCGGCCGACCGGTCGAGGAGCTGCGCCAGGTGGTGCTCCACCTCGGCAACGGGTGCTCGGCCTCTGCCGTGCGAGGCGGGCGAGCGGTCGACACCTCCATGGGGCTCACGCCGCTCGAAGGGCTCGTCATGGGCACCCGCTCGGGCGACGTCGATCCCGGGCTCCACGCATACCTCGGCCGCGAGGCGGGGCTCTCGCTCGAGGAGATCGACACGCTGCTCAACAAGAGGTCGGGAGTGCTGGGCCTCAGTGGCGTCAACGACTTCCGCGAGCTCGAGCACCGGTTGGCGGCCGGCGACCCCGATGCCCAGCTGGCCTTCGACGTCGTGGCCCACCGGCTCAAGCACTACGTCGGTGCCTACGTGGCGATCCTCGGCGGCATCGACGCGCTCGTGTTCACCGCAGGGGTCGGCGAGAACAGCATCTCCGTGCGCGCCGCCGTCACCGAAGGGCTCGAAGCCCTGGGCATCACCGTCGACCGCGCGCGCAACGCCGCCCGCTCCACGACCGCCAGAGTCATCTCGCCGGCCGGGGCGAGCGTCGCCGTCGCCGTCGTGCCGACGAACGAGGAGCTCGCGATCGCCCGGCAGACCGCCGACCTCGTCGGCTGATCAGGTGCGCTGCTGCGCCTCGAGGTACTCCCGGAGGGAAACGGGCCGGCGACCGGTGAGCCGCTCGACGTCGCCGCTCACCCCGTCGAGCTCACCGCGCGCGACGGCCGTGTAGGTCGACACCCAGGCGTCCAGCTGCCAGTCGGGTGCGCCGTAGGCCGCGCGCGACGCGTACGCCTCCTCGAGCGTCTCGTCGTGGAAGCGCACGTCGCGACCGGTCACCTCGCTGACCACCTGCGCCATGTCGGCGAACGTGAGCGCCTCGGGACCGGTGAGGTCGTAGGTGGCGCCCGCGTGCGCCGCGGGCTCGCGCAGCACGACGGCCGCCACCCTCGCGATGTCCTCGTGCGCGATGACCGCGGCGCGGCCGCTGTCCGCCGGCCCCCTGATGACGCCGTCGTCGCCGACCATCTGCTCGACGAACTCGAGGTAGAGGTTGTCGCGCAGGAAGGTCCAGTCCAGGCCCGAGGTCCGGATGTGCTCCTCGGTGGCCGCGTGGTCCCGGGCGAGCGTGAAGGTCGCGTCGGCCGCGGCGCCGAAGAAGGACACGTAGACGACGTGGTGCACCCCGGCAGCGGCCGCTGCGTCGACGAAGGTCCTGTGCTCCTCGAGGCGGTCGGCGTTCTCCGCCGCGGACACCATGAAGAGCGTCTCGACGCCCTGGAGGGCCGCTCGCGCTGCCTCGCCGTCCGCGTAGCTGCACCGCGTCGCGGTGGATCCCGTCAGCTGCGGCGCCCGCGTGACGTCGCGCACGAGCAGCCGCTGACGCAGGCCCTGCGATGCCAGGTCGCGGGCCACCAGGCCGCCCAGCCACCCGGTCGACCCGGTGACGGCCAGGGTGGGGGACGCCTCGTGCGCCGGTCTGCTCATGACCTGAGCGTAGGCAGCCGCGGGGCTCCGCGCACCAGCCTGCCCGACGGCATACGGTGGGACGGTGACTCACAACCCCGGTGACCGCTCCGGCACACTGCCCGACGCGGCAGCACCCCTCCCCCGTCCTGCCGGCGACGCCCTGGCAGCCTCCGTCGACGGCCGCTCGGACATCCCCCACCGCGAGCTCCCGGGCATCGAGGCCGCGGCCGTGCCGCCGGGCATCCGGGTCGCCGCCGACTGGTCGTGGCGCCTGCTGCTCATCGGCGCCTTCGTCTACCTGCTCTCGATGGCCCTTCGCACGGTCTCCGAGATCATCGTTCCCGTCGCCATCGCCCTGCTGCTCACCGCGCTGCTGCGCCCGGTGGCCACCCGTCTGCAGCACTGGATGAAGCCGGGAGCCGCGGCCGGCCTCACCCTGGTGGGCACGATCATCCTCGTCAGCGCCCTCTTCACGATGGTCGGGTCGCAGTTCAGCAGCGGTTTCGCGGACCTCACGAGTCAGGTCTCGACCGGGCTTGAGACCGTGAGGGACTGGGTGCGGACGACCTTCCGCATCACGGACGCGCAGTTCAACAGCTACTTCGACACCATCCGCCAGCAGGTCAGCAGCTCGGGCAACCTCGGCGACACCGCGACGTCGCTGGGACTCACCGCCACCCACTTCGTCGCCGGGCTGTTCATCGCGCTCTTCTCGCTCTTCTTCTTCCTCTACGAGGGACCGCGCATCTGGCACTGGGTCACCGGGCTGTTCCCGCGGGCGATGCGCACCCGCATCGACAGCTCGGGCGTCATCGCCTGGGGCCAGATGTCCTCGTTCGTGCGGGCGACGCTCATCGTCGCGCTCGTCGATGCCATCGGCATCGGTGTCGGCGCCGCGATCCTCAAGGTGCCCTTCGCCTTCGCCATCGGCATCCTCGTGTTCATCTTCGCGTTCATCCCGATCGTCGGGGCGCTGCTCTCCGGCGCGGTCGCGGTGCTGCTGGCGCTCGTGGCCCACGGCCTGGGCATCGCCCTGATCATGCTCGCCGTCGTCATCGGCGTGCAGCAGCTCGAGGCGCACGTGCTCCAGCCGTTCCTGCTCGGGAAGGCCGTCAGCGTCCACCCGCTCGCCGTCATCCTGGCCATCGCCGCCGGCTCGGTCATCGCCGGCATCGTCGGCGCCCTCGTGGCCGTGCCGTTCGCCGCCGTGATCAACGCGGTCGGCAAGCACCTCTTCGGCGACGAGACCCAGCAGGAGCTCGACCGCGAGATGCAGGAGTCCGCCGACGACGGAGGCGCGCCCGCGAACGCCTGATCTCAGGCGGTCGCGCCGCACGCCTCGGCGACGAAGGCGTCGACCGCGGCGTTCCAGGCAGCGGGCTGCTCCATGTTCGGGTAGTGCGCGCCGTCCGGGACCTCCTCGTAGCGGCCGCGCCGCACCCCCGCCGCCAGGCGGCGACCCATGTCGCGGTGGTCCCTCGAGTCGAGGGCGCCGCACAGGGCCAGCACGGGCACGTCGATCTCGCCGAGGCGGTCCCAGGCGTCCTCGACCGGTTGCGGCATCACCGCGTCGGGGCTGGCGTGACGGGCAAGCGTGTCGGTGAGCATCCGGCGGCAGCGCGCGACCGTGTCACCCCCGACCTCGTCCATCGAACGCTGCGGTCCGGCGCAGAAAGCGAGGCTGGCCTCGACGTAGGCCTGGGCATCGCGCTGGGCGATGGACCGCTGCCACTCCTCGAGGATGCCCAGCACCCACGGGTCGGAGAAGGTGGGCGCACTGGTGCCCGTGCCGCTGACGACGATCGCGCGGACGGCGTCCGGGTGCTCGAGGGCGGTGTCGGTCGCCGCGCCCCCGCCCATCGACACTCCCACGAGGATGGCGGGACCGGCGTCGAGGTGGCGCACGAGGGCGGCGACGTCGTCGCAGTGGCGGATCGGCACGTCCAGGGTCGAGGCCAGGCCGTGGCCGCGCAGGTCGGGCACGACGACGCGGTGCGTACGCGCCAGCACGGGAACCTGGTCGTCCCACATCCGGTGGTCCAGCCCACCGCCGTGGAGCAGGACCACCAGCCCGTCCCCGCGGTGCGGACCCGTGTCGGTGTAGGTGAGGTGGCCGTTGTCGAGTTCCAGTCGGTGCACGATTCCGCTCCTGTGTCGTGTCGATGTTCGGTCGAGCAAGTGGTCGGCAGTGGTCGGCCAGTGGTCGGCCAGTGGTCGGACAGTGGTCGGACAGTCGGTGAGGACGGGCCGGGAGACGCCCTCGTCCCGTTCGTCGGGGCCGCGCCCGGCGTCAGCGAGCGCCGGCGCGGTCGACGGCCGCGACGTCAGGGTGCGGCACGGTGGCGCCCGAGCCGGCGAGCCTGCGCACGCCCGCCGTCAGGCGCTCGAGCACTGCGGCGCAGCGCATGAGGTCCTCCTCGCCGATTCCTGCCGTCGCAGCCTCCAGGTTCGCCGCCTCCACGGCGCGCAGGGAGGCGAAGACGGAGCGGCCGTGTGTCGTCACCGCCACGAGCCGGGAACGCGCGTGGGCCGGGTTGTCGCGCAGCTCGAGGTGGCCGAGGCGCACGCCGTCGTCGACGACCTTCTGCACGCCCTGTCGAGTGACGAGCAGGGCCCGCCCGAGGTCGGGCACGGTCTGCGGTCCATCGTCGAGCAGCAGCTCCAGGATCGCCCGGAGCGGCAGCGTCAGCTCCGTGCCGACGAGCAGGTCCGCCACGGCATGCGCTGAGTACTGGTGCAGCGGGCGGACCTGGCGCAGGACGGCATACGCTGCTGCACTCCGGATCATGACAACTAAGTTGTCATATCGTGGAGGACTAGCGCAAGGCCCTTACCGCGCTCAGCGCGAGCCGAGGAGCTGCTGGGTGCGCGCGTCAGCGGGCAGGAACGTCTCGAGGTGGAGGTCCTCGAGCGTCGCGTCCGTCGCAGTCTCGAGACGGGCGCTGACGCTGAAGAAGCGCAGGAGCGCCCCCCCGACCTCGAGCTCCAGGGCGAGCACCGGTCCCACCTCCGCGAGCGGCCGCGCGGTCGCGGCACGCAGATAGCCGGCGGCCTCGTCGGCCAGCTCGTGCAGCACCGGGTCGTGTGTGTGCTCCGCGCGACCGCGCACCTGGTGCAGCAGGTGGGCAGCCCACTGCTCGAGGTTGCGGATGCGCGGCGCCAGCCCTCCCGGGTGGAGGCTGAGCCGGACCACGTTGATGGGCGGCTCGAGCAGGCACGGGTCGCACCCCTGGAGGAGCACGTCCACGACGGCGTTGGCGTCGACGACGTCCCAGTGTCCGTCGAGCAGCAGCGCCGGATACGGCTGGTGCGCGTCGAGCAGCTGCCGCAGCCCGTCCATGACGGGGGCGAGCTCGGCGTCCTCGAGCCCGCGCGGGTGGTGGCGGGGCGCGTAGCCTCCGGCGAGCAGCAGGGAGTCGCGTGACCGGAGCGGGACCTCGAGCTGCTCGGCGAGCCGCTCGATGAGCTCCGGGCTGGGCTGCGCGCGCCCCGTCTCGACGCAGCTGAGGTGCCGGGTGCTGACGCCTGCCCGGGACGACAGCTCGAGCTGGCTCAGTCGGCGTCGCTCGCGCCAGGTGCGCAGCAGCTCGCCGACGGTCGGCGCCTGGGGCGCCCCGGACGTCGTGACCCCACGGGCGGAGCGTGGGGGGCGGGTGTGCGTCGTCGTCACGGCGTGCAGCGTACGGCCGGTCGGGTGACCGCGCCACGACCGGCCATGACCTCGGAGGTCATCGACGCCATGACCGTCGGCCGGTGAGGCTGTCGCCGTCAGAGCACACCGATCAGGCTAGGAGCCATCCCATGAGCGACATCGTCCGCACCTACCTCGACACCTGGAACGCCACCGACGCCGACGCCCGGCGCACCCTGCTCGAGGCGCACTGGTCGCCGACCGTCACCTACACGGACCCGATGGCCGAGGCGTCGGGGCACGACGGCATCGACACGCTCGTCGGCGGCGTGCAGGCCCAGTTCCCGGGCTTCGTCTTCACGCCGGTCGGTGAGCCGGACGCCCACCACCGCCAGCTGCGGTTCCAGTGGGGCCTCGGGCCCGAGGGCGCGGAGCCGGTTGTCGTCGGTTTCGACGTCATCGTGCTCGACGACCGGGACCGCATCACCGACGTGCGCGGCTTCCTCGACCGGGTGCCCTCCTGAAGGCCCGCCCGGGGGCGTATGCCGCGGGCTGCGTCCCCGGGTCGCCTCCGTCGCGGAGGTGCCGGCTACTGGGAGACGGCGCGCCGCGCGAAGAGGGCGCGGTCGTCGAGCTCGTCCGCCTCCTCGGCGAACTCGGGGGTGTCGAAGACGTCGGCCGGGATCCCGGAGTCGGTCCAGCGCGGCTCCGCCTTCGCCTTGAGGACGTACGTGGGCGGCGGCACCGGGACGGGGCTCCAGCTGCCCTGGGGCGCCTGCTCCGCGGCCGGGGCGGGCGCCGGCACCGGCACGGGGCCGGTGGACAGGGCCTGCACGTCGAAGACGCCCCGCGGGACCTCGTGGGCGCGGACGGCCATGTTGCCGTCCCCGGCGGGCTGCGCCGCCGCGCCGGTCACGCTCTGGAGCGCCATGACGGTGCTGCGGATGACCTGGGTGTCCTCGACGGACAGCACCGGCACGGACAGCCGCTCCGGAGCCTCGTGGCCCCGGCTGTCGCGGCCGGAGCGGTTGTGACGCTGCGGGGCGGGACGGCGTGCCTGCGGGCCGGGCTGGCGCCGTGCGGCGCCCTCGTCGCCCGCGACCGTGCGCAGTCGGTCGGCGCGCGCCTCTGCACGGAGCCAGACGACGACGGCCACGAAGGTCAGGACCGCGAAGGGCACCGAGACCCACATGAGCACGCCGGTGACAGTCAGCACGATCGACACCGGGAGCCAGAGCAGCGCCAGGAGCAGCAGCAGGGCCCGCAGCCTCCGCTGGGAGACCGGCACCGGTGCGACGACCGGTGCCGCACCGGGTCGGCCGGACCGCACGGGTCCGGTCGTCGGGCGTGCGGTCTGGGGCATGGGGTCCACCTCGGCGTCGGGGGCGATGTCTCGGTCGGTGCGGTGCAGGACGGGCCCGGCACCTGCGTGGGCGGTCCAGGCGCTGGGCACCTCGGCGTTGACCCGCCGGGCCACGAGCGGCGAGCTGCGTCGGCCGGCACCGGCGGGCACGGCCCGCTTGACGTCGACCGTGGCGCGTACGGCGACTGCGGGCTTGACGGCATACGAGTGGGGGCGCGGGGTGCTGAGGTCGGCGACAGGCAGGGCCGGCCGCTTCTCGAGCACGCGCATCGCCTCGGAGAAGTCCTCCATGGACCGGGTGGCCGCGGCGTCCTCACGGCGGCGCGCCCAGTGCTGCACGAGATAGGCGGCCCAGATCGCCACGATGACGACGAAGACGAGGCTGCTGACGGGCACGGCACCAACCGTAGGCCGAGGCGGAGCGCGCACCCGGCACATTCGAGGTGTGTCGCGCAAGAGGCTGCTGTTACAGATGTGACAGACGAGCCATGAGGGTCGATCCGGCCAGGTCCTCGGTGGTAACGGCGAAGGACCGGTGGTCGCGCCAGGCCCCGGCGATGTGGAGGAAGCGTCGACGCACGCCCTCGTCGCGCAGGCCGAGCCGCGCGACCACCCCGAGCGAGGGCTCGTTGTCGAGTCGGATGTTGACCTCGACGCGGTGCAGGCCGCCGGGCCCCAGGGCGTGGTCGATGGCGAGGGCCACGGCGCGGGTGGCGATGCCCCGGCCCGTCATCGAGTGGTCGAGCCAGTAGCCCACGGCCGCCGACTGCTGGGCGGCCCGCACGATGCCGAAGAGGTGGACCTGGCCCACGATGCGACCGCCGACCTCGATGCACCACGGCAGTGAACGGTCGGCGCGCGCCTCGGCGTCGAGGTCGTGCACGAACTGGCGGAAGCTCACGGTGGGCCGCGCCGGTGCCTCCGGCGGCAGGGTCGGCTCCCACGGCTGGACGTGGTGGGCGTTGTCGCGGCGCACCCGCTGCCACTGCGCCTCGTCCTCGACCCGGAGCGGGCGCAGCACGATCGCAGGCTCCCGCGTGGCGTCGCCAAGGACGATCGGCCACGGCGCCGACTCGTCGCGGTGGCGACGCCAGGGCGTCCTCATGCCGGGTGGTCGCTGCCCGGGATCTGGTCGAGGGCGTGGCCCAGCACCGGCTCGAGCACGTCGAGCGCATCGCCGACCCCGCCCCGGGACCCCGGGAGGTTGGCGACGAGCGTGCGTCCGGCCAGGCCGACGAGCCCGCGGGAGAGCATCGCCGTCGGAACCCCCTTGGCGATCCCCGCCGACCGGATGGCCTCGGCCACGCCGGGGACGAGGCGATCGAGCAACGGCGCGGTCTGCTCCGGGGTCACGTCGGTGGGCGTCAGTCCGGTGCCTCCCGTCGTGAGCACGAGATCGGGCTCGCTGGCCAGCACCTCGCGCAGCGCCATGCCGAACTCGTCGCCGTCGGGCACGACGACGGGTGCTCCGACCTCGAAACCCCAGCCGTGCAGGCGTTCGACGATGACGGGACCGGACCGGTCGGGATAGACCCCGGCTGCCGCGCGGGTGGAGACGGTGACCACGACGGCGCGGCGGCCGGCGCCGATGTGCTCACTCATGCCAGTCCCCCGACCGGCCCCCGGACTTGGCGGTGACCCGCACGTCGGTGATGCGGCCGTGCTTGTCGACGGCCTTGACCATGTCGATGAGCGCGAGCGCTGCGACAGAGACCGCAGTCAGGGCCTCCATCTCGATGCCGGTGCGGTCGGCGGTGCGCACGGTGGCGGTGATGTCGGCGCCGTCGTCGGCGACCGTGACGTCCACCTCGACGCCGTGCACGGCGATGGGGTGGGCGAGCGGGATCAGCTCAGGGGTGCGCTTGACGGCCTGGATGCCGGCGATGCGCGCCACGGCGAGCGCGTCGCCCTTGGGCACGCGCCCCGAGCGCAGGGCCGCCACGGCCTGCGGGCTGAGCAGCACCCGGCCGGCCGCGCTGGCCTCGCGAGCCGTGACGGCCTTGGCCGACACGTCGACCATGTGGGCGCTGCCGTCGGCCCGGACGTGCGTCAGCCCGGGCACCTGCTCGACAGGCTCGGTGGGCTGGGTCATCACGCCTCCGGGTCGAGCAGCAGGACGTCGACGACCTCACCGGCGACGAGCTCGGTGACGTCCTCGGGCACGACGAAGAGGGCGTTCGCGCGCGACAGGTCGGCCACGAAGTGCGAGCCCTGGCCTGCGACCGGCACCGCGACGAGCGTGCCCTCGGCCGAGCGCGAGACCAGCGCGCGGCCGAACTGGCGCCGGCCGCCGAACGACTCGACGCCGGAGATCAGGGTGGCCGGCCGCAGCCGGCGCTTCTCCGGCGTCAGGCGCATCAGCCGGCGCAGCGCCGGCCGGACGAAGACCTCGAAGGACACGAACGACGACACCGGGTTGCCCGGCAACGCGAAGAACGGCACCCGCCGGCCGCCCGGGCCGGTGAGGAGGCCGTAGCCCTGCGGCTTGCCCGGCTGCATGGCGACCTTGACGAAGTCGATCCCCTCGCCGGCCAGGGCGTTCTTGACGACGTCGTAGGCGCCCATCGACACGCCGCCGCTGGTGACGACCACGTCCGTCGTCGCGACGACCTCGTCGAGGAGCGCGATGAGGTCCTGCTCGGAGTCGCCGACCGCTCCCCGCATCTCCGCCGAGGCGCCGGCATTCACGGCCGCGGCCCACAGCATCGACGAGTTCGAGTCGTGGATCTGCCCGGCGCCCAAGGCTTCCCCGGGCGGCACCAGCTCGGAGCCCGTCGAGACGACGACGACGTGCGGCCGTCGGTGCACCTCGACCTCCGCGTGCCCGCAGGCCGCGAGGAGGGCGAGCGTGCGGGCGCCGACCACGGTGCCGGCGGGCACGACGACGGAGCCGGACGTGACGTCCTCGCCGCGCGGCCTGACGTATCGGCCGCGCGTCACCGCGGTGCGGCACTCGACGTCGCCGGAGGCGGACCCGTCGGTGTCCTCGACGGCGATGACGGCGTCGGCACCCTCCGGCATCGGGGCGCCGGTCATGATGCGGGCGGCCTCACCCGGCCCCACGGAGAACGTGGGCTGCTCACCGGCAGCGACCTCGCCGACGATGCGCAGCCGAACCGGCGCGTCCGCGGCACCGGCGAGCGAGTCGGCGCGAACGGCATACCCGTCCATCGAGGAGTTGTCGAAGTGCGGGAGGTCGACCTTGGCGCGGACGTCGCGGGCGACGACGAGGCCGAGGGCCTCGGTGAGCGGGGTCCACTGGGTCGGGGCGGGCTCGAGCGTCGAGAGGATGGCCCGCAGGTGCTCGTCGACGGTGCGCACCTCGCCGGGTGCGACCGGCGGCGCCGCTGCACCGGCGGACACCTCGCCGAGGACGGCGTCGTCGAGGACGCGGCGGTAGCCGTCGATGAGCACGTCTCCCACGCAGCGCACGTTGCGTCCGAAGACCGGGTCGCCGATGACGCGCAGGCTCGTGCAGTCCCGCATCGACGGCACACCCCGAGGGAAGCGCTTCTCGAAGCCGGACACGAAGCGGTAGGCCGAGTCGAGGTCGACGTAGGGCTCCGGGCCGTCGACGGCCGCGACGACGTGGAAGCTCTCGTCGAGCGAGAAGAAGTCGGAGCGGATCACGAGCAGGTCGTTCGTCGTCTTGACCGGGCGGAAGCGGGTGCGCGGCACGAGGATCGCCTCGGACCCCTCGAAGACCTCGATCGCCGTGCCCATCGCCGACTCCATCTGGATGACCTCGGGCGAGCTCGGGTCGGCGGGGTCGACGTTCTTGCGGTTGACGATGATCGGCAGGCCGAGCACGCCCTGCTTCTGGGTCATCCGCTCGCGGAGCACCTCGAGGTCGACCCACACGTTGTTGGCGTTGAAGGTGTTGTGCCGCTTGATGTCCCGGAAGAAGCGCTCCTCCCCCTCGGCCACCATCGCGGTGTCGCGCAGCACGATGCGGCCGTCGGACTTGCGCACCGCCAGGTGCCCACCCTTGCGGTCGCTCTTCGTGCGCCGGCAGACCTCCGCGACGTAGGGCACGCCGTGCTCGACCATCCAGGCCGCGACGTCGGGGTCGCACGTGGCGCCGAGGTTGTCGGAGTTGGACAGGAACGCGTAGCGGATGCCCTTGGCCAGCAGGGCGTCGAGCACGCCGGAGGTGACGAGCGAGACGTAGATGTCGCCGTGGCCGGGCGGGCACCACTCGAGCTCGGGGTCCTTGGGCCACTTCACCGGCGTCAGGCCGTCGGGGCACAGCTTCGGCTCGGCGTTCTGGATGAAGTCCAGCGGGACGCCCTCGACGGGGAGGTCGGGGTACTTCTCGAGGATGGCGAGCGACTCCTCCGACGTGCGGAAGGAGTTCATCAGCACGAGCGGCAGCTCGACGTCCCACTGCTTGCGCAGGGCCAGCACCTGCAGGGCGATGATGTCGAGGAAGGTCAGGCCGTCCCTGACCTCGAGCGCCGACTTGGCGCCCGTCATGCCCATGCCGGTGCCGAGGCCGCCGTTGAGCTTGATGACCGCCGTCTTGGACAGGGCGGCACGCGCCTCCTCGTCGGAGACCTGCACCTCGCCGAGCGCCTGGATGTCACCGAGCGGCTCGATCGAGTCCTCCGGGATCGTTCCGAGGGCCCCGGCCTCCAGCTGCTCGAAGTAGTGCTCGAACACCCGGATGGCCTCGGGGCCCAGTCCCCGCTCACGCATCAGCTCGACGGACTCGCGCAGCCCCTGCTCACTCATGGCCCTCACCTTACGATGGGGCACGTGCGCATCCTGCCGCTCCACCGACCGGATCCCCGATGAACGCCTCGGGCAAGCATGACCTGCGTCACGCCGCGCGAGCCCGCCGTCGCGAGATCGCGGCCCGCACGGACCCAGCCACGTGCGAGGCCGCAGCGCAGGCCCTGGCCGACGCGGTGCTGGGGTTCGTGCCGGACGCGGGACGGGTCGCCGTCTACGAGTCGCTGCCCGACGAGCCCCCCACCGCACGCCTGATCGAGGCGCTGCTCGACACCGGCCACGAGGTCATCGTGCCCGTCGTGCTCGACGACTACTCGCTCGAGTGGAGGTATGCCGTCCCCGGCGCGGGTGCCGACGCCGCCAGGGTGCGCCGTCCCGGCCACGGCGGCCGCACCCCCTCGCCCGCGGACCGGCAGGGCTGGCTGGGCGTGGACGCCCTGGCGAGCTGCGACCTGATCGTCACGCCCGGCCTGTCCGTCGACGCCCACGGCACCCGTCTGGGCCAGGGCGGCGGCTGCTACGACCGGGCCCTGCTCCACCGCGACCCTGCCGCGCCCGTCGTCACCCTGCTGCACGAGGGTGAGCAGAGCGCCGAGGACCTGCCGGCGGACGCGCACGACCTGCCGGTCGACGGCTACGTCACGACGGCAGGACGCGTGGTGCGGCTGCGCTGAGGAGCGCGGCACCCGGCATACGCCATCGGAACACCGGGCAGCCGGGGCTCACTGGCCCGCGGTCGGGGACGCCGGTTCGAGGGTCAGCTCGTCGTTGCCCGCCTCGCGCACCGCCTTGTCGGTGAACGGCCACGGGAAGGTCTCGTTGGCCGCCCACGCGTCGACCTGGTCGGCGTAGTGGTCGTCGCCGGCGTGCCCCGACTGGCCCGTGGCGTTGACCCAGCGGGAGGCGTCGAGGTTGCCGAGGTCGACGATCATCCGCATCGACGGCCCCGCGGTGACGCCGTAGCCCGGCTCGGACGCGTTCCACGCGTTGGCGTTGACGATGGCGCTGCCGCCGCCCAGCTCGATCGGGCCGCGGTCGAAGAGGTCCTGGATGATCGACGGCACCCCGTCGGCGCCCATCACCGGGTGCTTGAGCTCGAGCTCGTGCAACCGGCCCCAGCGCCACGTCGCCGGCACCTTGCCGAGCTCGCGGGCTAGGTCGAGGCGGGCCTCGACGAGGGCGCGCTTGAGGATCTCGCCCGAGCCCTCCGTGACCCCGGGGGTGGTCTTGTCGTCCCACCAGTCGTTCTTGGGGTCCTTGAGCAGCTGCTCCATGACCACCATCCATCGGCTGCCGCCGTCGGGGGCCATGTCAGGCGGGAGCTCGTCGAAGGTGTACTCGAGCAGGTGCTTCCACACGGCGTTGTAGTACGCGGCCGCGGCGGAGTCGCGTGACTTGTCGTTCGGCTGGTTGCCGTCCCAGTCGCGCAGCAGCCGCTGGGCCTGGGCGGTGAAGTCGTCGACCTGCACGGAAAGAAGCCGCTCGACGAGCGCCGGCGCGTAGGTGTTGCGGGTGTCGCCCTGGATCTGCGCCATCGTCGCGGGCGAGACCTTCGGTGTGGCCGCGAGCAGGGTCCGGATGCGCTGCGCGCGGAAGCCGTAGTCCCACTCGGAGGTCAGGAAGGGCGTCGGGCTCGCCGTGACCGCCTGGTTGGCCGTGACGAGGAAGCCCTCGGGCGGGTCGAAGGTGCTCGGCAGCTGGTCGAACGGGACGTAGCCCTTCCAGTCCCACTGCGAGTCCCAGCCGGGCGAGGGCCAGAAGCCGGGCGGCGCCCCGGGGGTCGAGGAGCGGCGGATCGGGATCCGCCCCGGCGCCTGGTAACCGATGTGGCCGGCGGTGTCGGCGTAGACGAGGTTCTGCGACGGGACGGAGAAGGACGCTGCGGCCTTGCGGAACTCGGTCCAGTTCCGGGCCTTGTCGATGGCGAAGACCGCGTCGGCCGTCGTGCCCGGCGTCAGCGCCGTCCAGGCCAGCGACACGGCATACCGGTTGGACTGGGGAGCGCCGCGCACGACGCTGCGGTCACCTGCGGCGTCGACGTCCGAGAGGACGTCGGAGAGGATCGGCCCGTGCACCGTCGAGCGGACGGTCAGCGGCACGTCGGCCCCGCCGGCGACCTTGATCACCTCCTGGCGCGTCTCGAGCGGGATGTTGCGCCCGTCGCGGAGGTAGGTGTTGCCGGTGACCTGCTCGAGGTAGAAGTCGGTGACGTCCGGGCCCAGGTTCGTCATGCCCCAGGCGATCGTGTCGTTGTGGCCGATGACGACGCCCGGCAGCCCCGAGAAGGTGAAGCCCGAGACCCGGAAGGGGCACGCGGGGCTGACGCTGCGGCACTGCAGGTTCACCTGCATCCAGATGCCGGGGATCGACAGGCCGAGGTGGGGGTCGTTGGCCAGCAGCGGCTTGCCCGTCGTCGTGCGCGATCCCGAGACGACCCAGGAGTTCGAGCCGATGCCGTCGCCGCGGCCGAGGGTCGCCGGCACCGCGTTGACCGCCTTGAGGGTCGCGTCGACGGCGGCGTTGCCGGTCGCTGAGCGCATCGCCGTGAGGGCGGCCGGCGCGGGGCTCGCCGCCTGGTCGGACGCGGCCGAGGCCGGCTGCCAGTCCTGCTGCGAGAGGATCGGCTGGTTGCGGTCCACCGGATAGGGCGGGTAGAGCAGGTTGACCTGCTTGAGCGACCGCGTTGTGCGGGACAGGCGGGCCCGCGCCAGCTCGTCGTCGTAGTCGCCGCGCAGGTCCCAGGCCATTGCCTTGAGCCAGGCCAGCGAGTCGACCGGCGACCACGGCTCGACGCGGTAGCCGGGGTTGCGGCGGGCGAGCACGGTGTACTCGAGCGACATCTTCTCGGGCGACTCGGTGCGCTTGATGTACGCGTTGACGCCGTCGGCGTACGCCTGGAGGTACTGGCGCGTCTCGGGGGCGAGCTTGGGCAGCTCCTCCTCCGCGACCCGGCGCCAGCCCATCGCGCGGATCACCTTGTCGCTCTCGAGGCCGGCGCTGCCGACGAGCTCGGAGAGCCGGCCGGCGGTCACGTGCCGGCGCAGGTCCATCTCGAAGAAACGGTCCTGCGCACTGACGAAGCCCTGCGCCTGGAAGAGGTCCTTGGCGTTGTCGGCGTAGATCGTCGGCACGCCGCGGGCGTCCCGGCTGACGGTGACGGTGCTCGTCAGGCCCTCCATCGAGAGCTTGCCGGTGGTCTCCGGGAACGACTGCCGCACGACGCCGATGGCCAGGGTCCCGACCGCGACCACCGCCATGACGACGAGGACGGCGACGACCAGGACGATCCGACGAGCGCGCTTCAACCGTGACACGCGACGAGCCTAGGCCCCCGCCGGAGACCGCCGACCACGCCCCGCGGGCGGGTGCAGCAATCGTTGCCGAACCGTGGGCAATGCCCGCGGCACGTCCCCCGGTGTGTCCGCGGCACGTCATCTGTGCTGGCGTGTACGGACAAACCGGTGGTCGGCAGCGAGTGCCGGGATGGTTGGATTGGGGCCACACCCGAGGAGCCGCCTTCTGATCGCACACCCGGCCATCACGTCGTCGACCATGGATCTCGACGACCTGACGCGTGTGCTCCTCATCGGCTCGCTCGTGCTGCTCGTCGCGGTGGCCGCCGTGCGCCTGTCCGTCCGGTCCGGGCTGCCGTCACTGCTGATCTACCTCGGCATCGGCCTGGCGCTCGGCAATGCCGGTGCCGGCATCCAGTTCGACGACGCCTCGACCACCCGGGTCCTCGGCTACGCGGCGCTCGTGCTCATCCTCGCCGAGGGCGGCCTCACGACGTCGTGGTCCGGCATCCGGCGCTCGGTCGCCCCGGCCGCCGTGCTCTCGACGGTGGGCGTCGTCGTCTCGGTGCTCGTCGTCGCCGTGGCCGCGCACGCGTTCCTGCCGCTGTCGTGGACGATCTCGCTGCTGATCGGGGCGATCGTCTCCTCGACCGACGCCGCCGCCGTGTTCGCCGTGCTGCGCAACGTCGCCCTGCCCCGTCGCATCTCGGGGATCCTCGAGGCCGAGTCCGGGTTCAACGACGCGCCCGTCGTCATCCTCGTCGTGGCCTTCGCGGCGCAGGGCCTCCCGGGCGGCACGGCTCAGCCGTGGTGGGTGCTGCTCCTGGAGGCCGCCGGTGAGCTCGCCGGTGGTGCGGTCGTCGGGGTCGCAGTCGGCTGGGTCGGCGGGCAGCTGCTGCGGCGCGTGGCGGGCGCCTCGTCGGCGCTCTTCTCGATCGGGGTCCTGGCGCTCACCGTCCTCGCGTACGCCGTCGGCGCTGCCCTGCACGTCTCCGGCTTCCTCGCGACCTACCTGGCGGCGCTCGTGCTCGGCAACATGGGGCTTCCCAACCGCGTCGCGTTCCAGAGCTTCGGCAACGCGATGGGGTGGATCGCCCAGATCGGCCTCTTCGTGCTGCTCGGGCTCCTTGCCGACCCGCGCCGGCTCGACGAGATGTTCGGCAAGGCCCTCGTCATCGGCCTCGTCCTGCTCCTCGTGGCACGGCCGCTGTCGGTCGTGGCGTCGGTGTCGTGGTTCAAGGTGCCGTGGCGGGAGCAGGCGTTCCTGTCGTGGGCCGGCCTGCGCGGGGCCGTGCCGGTCGTGCTGGCCACCGTGCCGCTCGTGACCGGGACCCCCGACACCGAGTGGATCTTCGACCTCGTCTTCATGCTCGTGGTCGTCTTCACGATCGTCCAGGGGCCCACCCTCCCCTGGGTCGCCAAGCGCCTGGGCCTGACCGAGCAGGTGCACTCCGTCGACGTCGACCTCGAGTCGACCTCGCTGATGGAGATCAGCGCCGACGTGATCCAGGTGACGGTGGGCGCCGAGTCGCGCCTGCACGGCGTCGCGGTGTTCGAGCTGCGCCTGCCCAAGGGCGCCAACGTGACCCTGGTGGTGCGCGGCGGCGAGGGCTTCGTGCCCGAGCCGCACACGACCATCCGGCACGGCGACAGCTTGCTCGTGGTGACCACCTCGAAGGTCAAGCAGCGCACAGAGAAGCGCATCCGCGAGATCAGCCGCGGCGGGCGACTCGCCGGCTGGCCGTAGACTGGCTCTTGGCCCTTTTCATCCCTCTCGACGTCCCGAGGTTCCGCCTGTGCCCACCTACTCCTACGCGTGCCAGAACTGCGGCCACGCCTTCGACATCCGCCAGTCGTTCAGCGACGACGCCCTGACGGTGTGCCCGGAGTGCGGCGAGCCGCGGCTGCGCAAGGTGATCCACCCGGTGGGCATCGCGTTCAAGGGCTCGGGCTTCTACAAGACCGACTCGCGGGCCTCGTCGAAGAGCGCGTCCAAGCCCGCCGCGGACTCCACCTCGTCGGCCGACGGCGGCACGAAGAAGGACACCCCGTCCACGTCCACGTCCGACTCGTCGGGCACGTCGTCCTCCACGTCGTCGTCGCCCGCGTCGTCGTCCTCGTCCACACCCTCCTGAGCTCCGGGGACGTTGTCCCCACCCCGAGGACGTATGCCGCCGAGCCGGCCGGGTGCCCACCCTAGGCTCGGTGCATGACCACCTCGCAGACGTCCACGTCCGCCTCCGCCGCATCCTCTCCGGCACCGAGCGAGCAGGCTGAGTCGGCAGAGCCGAGCGAGCAGGCCGCGTCCGGACCGCGGGCCGAGATCGGCGTCATCGGCGGCTCCGGCCTCTACGAGTTCCTCGACGACTACGAGACGGTCGAGGTCGAGACGCCCTTCGGGCCGCCGAGCGACCCGCTCGTCATCGGCGAGGTCGAGGGGCGCTCCGTCGCCTTCGTCGCCCGCCACGGCAAGGGCCACCGCTTCGCGCCACACCGGGTCAACTACCGCGCCAACCTCTGGGCGCTGCGGGCCGTGGGCGTGCGCCAGATCCTCTCCCCCTGTGCGGTGGGGTCGCTCAAGCCGGAGCACGGTCCCGGCACGGTGGTGGTCCCCGACCAGGTCGTCGACCGCACGTGGGGCCGCGCCCACACGATCTACGAGGAGGAGGGCCCGGTCGTTCACGTCGGCTTCGCCGACCCCTACTGCCCCAACGGACGGCAGGTCGCGATCGACGCCGCCCGGCTCTCGCCCCTGCCGGTCGTCACGGACGGCACCCTCGTGGTCGTCAACGGGCCCCGGTTCTCCTCGCGCGCCGAGTCGCTGATGCACCAGCAGGCGGGCTTCGGCATCGTCGGCATGACGACGATGCCCGAGGCCGCGCTGGCCCGCGAGCTGGCGATGTGCTTCACGACGATCGCGATGGTGACCGACCACGACGCGGGAGTCGAGGGCGGTGACGCGGTGAGCCACGAGGAGGTCCTGCGGGTATTCGCCACCAACGTCGAGCACCTCAGCGCGATCCTTCGCGACGCCATCGGGCAGATGCCGGCGCACGAGCCCGACGAGACTGCAACCTGTCTGTGCCGGCGAAGCCTCGACGGCATCGAGCTGCCCTTCCGGCTCCCGTGATGGGCTCGACCCGGCCCTGGTCCCGCTGGCGCACGGTGCGCGGCCGTTCGCCGTCCTGGCCCGACGGCCCGCGCCGGCGCCAGGCCCGGCGCAACCGGTGGCGCCGCTGGTCGGCGGCCGCCCTTGCGGCGACGGCCGTGCTGGTGACCGTGGGCGCCGTGCGCCCGGCGCCGGCCGGGGGTGCCGGGGAGCCGACGCTCGTCATGGTCCGGGACGTCGCGGCCGGTGCACGGCTCGCGACCGAGGACGTCGCCGTGGCACCGCGTGCCCGCGGGCAGCGGCCGGCCGGCGCCATGGCCTCGGTCGAGGCAGCCGTCGGTCGCGTAGCCGCAAGCCCCTTGGCCGCGAACGAGGTCGTGACGCCGGCCCGGCTTGTGGGCGACGACCTGCTGGCCGGCCAGCCGGAGGACCGGGTGGCGGTCAGCGTGCCGGTCCTGGACACCGCGGCCGTGGGCGTGCGAGCCGGCCAGCACGTCGACCTCTACGCGACGGGCACCGGTGCGCTGGCGGCGACCGACGTCGTCGTGCTCGCGGTGCGCGAGGCCCAGGAGTCAGCGGGCCTGGGCACCGCGGCGCCCGCGCGCGTCACGCTCGCCCTCGACCCGACCCAGGCCGGCGAGGTCGCCAAGGCCATGAGCGCGCTCCAGGCCGGCCAGAGTCTCATCGTCGCGGTCCGGCGCGGAGCGTAACCGGCTCCGGAGCACTAGGCTCCCGTTCACCCGGCGTCTCGCCCCGACCCCTCACGACTTCGTGGCCGGTCGCGGCCGGCCCTGGGGTGGCACGTCCGTCAGCACACCCGCACCACCCACGGAACGGCCGAGATCGTCGGCTTTCCGGTACCGGGCATCGAAAGCCCTGTCGGGGCACAGAAAGGACGCTTCATGCTCAAGGGTTTCAAGGACTTCCTGATGCGAGGCAACGTCGTCGACCTCGCCGTCGCGGTCGTCATCGGCACCGCCTTCGCGGCCGTCGTCAACGCATTCGTCAAGGTCATCATGGACCTCATCGGCAAGCTGGGCGGGACGCCGAACTTCTCGTCGTTCACGCCGGGTGGCGTGGCTATCGGCGCCTTCATAACGGCCCTGATCAGCTTCGTGATCGTGGCTGCAGCGGTCTACTTCATGGTCGTCGTCCCGATGAACAAGCTCGCCGAGCGCCGCAAGAAGGGCGTCGAGCCCGAGCCCGAGGCACCGTCGGAGGAGATCATCCTGCTCACCGAGATCCGCGACGCCCTGCGGGTCCGCTGACGAAGCCACTCACCACGACGCAAAGTGCCCACTCGACTTTCCACGTCGAGTGGGCACTTTGCGTCAACGAGGGGACACCTCCATGCATCTGCCAGCCCCGCTGAAGCCCGACTTCACGTGTGGCAAAGTGCCCACTCGACTTCATACGTCGAGTGGGCACTTTGCGACATCGAAGGCGCACCTCCACGGACCTCCCAGCCCCGCTGGCACCCGACGCCACGTGTGGCAAAGTGCCCACTCGACTTCTTGGTCGAGTGGGCACTTTGCGTCGGTCAGGGACTGGGTCAGAGCGTCGGGCTGTCGTCGTGCTGCGGGCGCTCGTAGCCACCGAACACCTCGGCCAGGGCCAACGGACGAGCGGCCTCGGCGTGCCGACGTGCACGCTGGAGAGTGCGGCCCAGCAGCAGGTGCGCGTACCCGTCGGTCGGCGAGTCCTCGATGACCCGCAGCAGCGTGGCCTCCGCACGCCCCAGCTGCGCGGACTGGAAGTAGGCCCTCGCGAGCAGCAGCCGCAGCTCCGTGACGGAGTGCAGCACCGCGTCCGTGCCGTCCGGAACGACACGCGCGGACTCGGCCTCGTCGACCAGCTCGGCCAGCGCCGTGGCAGCCGCGAGGTGGTCGCCTCGTTCGACCAGGCCCTGGGCCCAGGAGAGGCGCAGCGAGAACGGTGTCGTCGTGTTCATGCGCCGCTCAACGCCGCGCCCGGTCGGCGCATTCCGCCGGTCCGGACCACGGCTCACTCGTAGTGCGGCGGACGCTGTTCCTCGAGCCACTGGTCCCCGACACCGGAGCGGGAGGGTCGCTCGCCCCACCCGAGGTCGAGCTCGTCGCTGCTGCGCCGAAGCGAGGTACCCGGCTCACCGGAGCCCGGCTCGCCCGCCTCCTCGGCGGCGCCCGTGCCCTTGCGGAAGACGCGTCGACGCTTGCGCTTGGGCGCCGGCTTCTCGGCTGCGGCGGTCTCGGGCGCGGCCGGACTGTCTCCGGCCTCGCCTCCGGACGAGCCGTCCCCACGCGCGGGGCCCGCGCCCTGGTCTGGGTCCGTCGAACCGGCGACGGCGGACTCGGGTCCCGCCTCGCCGGTGGGCCCCGTGGGCGTCGTCGTGGTCGTGGCCGCCTCCGGCCGCGAGAAGCTCCGGGCCAGGGTGACGATGCGGGCGATCTCCCGCGCCGGGTCGCGGAACACGTCGGTGCTCCAGACGCGCTCGTGGATCCACCCGAGACGCTCGAGCTGCTCGGGGCGCAGGCGGTCACGCTCGCGCGTGCTGCGCAGGGCGGCATACCGCTCCCCGTCGGTCTCGACGGCGATGAGCGCGCGACCGCGGTGGTAGGGGTCCTCCACCGCGATGTCGATGCGGTGGTCGGCCGTGCCGAAGTCCTCGTGGACGGTCAGCCCCTGGCGGCGCAGCCGCTCGGCGAGGTCGTGGCGCAGCGGGTCCTGCGTCAAGGTGGCGGCCGCGAAGAGCGTGCCCTCGTCGTCGGAGTCGCCGCCGCTCTGCGCGTACGCGAGGAAGTCGCGCAGCATGACGGCGCCGCGAGCCTTGAGCCGGTTCGGGTCGAGGTCGGAGGCCCGCAGCGCCGACACGACGGTCATCCGCGTGCGCGCCCGGGTGATCGCGACGTTGAGGCGGCGCTCGCCCCCCTCGTTGTTGAGCGGGCCGAAGCGGTGCAGGACCCGGCCGTGCGGCGTCTTGCCATAGCCGACCGAGAGGATGACGGCGTCGCGCTCGTCACCCTGGACGCGCTCGAGGTTCTTGACGAAGAAGCGCTCCTCGCGGGTGTCGTCGAAGAAGCCTGCGACGTCGGGATTGGTGCGCAGCGCCTCCGTGATGGCGTCCTCGAGCCGGTCGGCGTGCCGGATCCCGAGGGCGATGACCCCGAGCGACTCCGTGGGCCGGGTGCGAGCGTGATCGAGGACGAGCTCCACCACGCGCGCGACCTCGCCGTCGGTCGTCTCGATGGCCTCGACGCCCGGCTGGACCTCGGCCACGCCCTCGACCGGCTCGAACGTGACGGCCGAGTCGAGGGAGGTGCCGGGGAACGTCGTGAGTCGCCCGTCGTACATCGCCTGGTTGGCGAAGGCGATGAGGCGCTCGTCGCGGCTGCGGTAGTGCCAGCTGAGGTTGCGGGTGGGCAGGGCTGCCGCCAGCACGTCGAGGACCGACTCGAACCCCTCGGTCAACGTCTCGTCGTCCGGCGCTGCGGCGTCGGCCTCGTCGTCGGAGACCACCGTGAAGAAGTTGGTCGGCGGCAGCTGCCGCTCGTCACCGGCCACGACGACCTGCCTGGCGCGCGAGATGGCCGAGATCGCCTGTGCCGGCTGCACCTGCGAGGCCTCGTCGAAGATGACGACGTCGAACCAGCGGCCCGGTGGCAGCGTGGAGGCGACGACGAGCGGGCTCATCGCCCAGCACGGCTTGATGGCAGTGAGTGTCGTCCCAGCCTGCGGCATGAGGTCGCGCAGCGACCGGTGCCGCCGCGCCTTGCCGGCCTCGGCGCGCACGAGCGCCTCGTGGGCCGGGTTGTCGGCCAGGACCTCGCGCACGTTCCGGGCGACGGCGCCGCGCACCCGCTGGACGGTGGCGGACTGGTGCGCGCGGTCGGCCTCCGCGAACTCGGCGACGTCGCGGCGCAGCCCCTGACCGTCGTGGGCGCCGTATGCCGGGTCGCGCACGGTGATCTCCTGCGCCAGCGAGGCCCACCACACGTGCTCCACCTCGGCCGTCACCTGGTCGGTCGGCACGCCGCGGCGGGCGAGGTCGTCAACGACCGCGCCGAGACCAGCCCCGCGCAGCTCATCGAGGGCCGCCGTCACCTGCGGCAGCACGGCGATACGGTCCGGACGGCTCGCGAGGGCAGCCAGACGTTCGCGCAGCTCACTCAGCGGCAGCGACGTCAGGGTCTGCCCCTCGGGTCCGGGCGCGAGCCGCTCGTCGAGCCACTCGAGGTCACCGGTGAGCTCGCCCAGCAGGGCCAGGCCCTCGTCGAGCCGCGGCGAGATCTCGGGACGACCGCCGCCGCCGACGAGCTGGAACCAGTGCTCGCGCTGCTCGTTCGCCGACTCGAGCTCCTCGTGGAGGTCGGCCGGCGGGCGACCCGGGCGGAGCAGTCGCTTGGTCTGCTGGCGGATGCGCCACCGTGCGACCCACCCCATGTCGACGCCGCGCGCGTCACGCCAGTCGCGGGTGGCAGTGGCGGCGATGTGCTCCTTGAGCGGGATGTCGAAGACCTCCGGCCGGAACACCTCGAGCGTCTCGCGCACCTTGAGCATCGTGTCGAAGGCGGACTTCCAGTCCTCGAGCGAGTTGGCCTCGGGCACATGCGATTCCGAGAGTATGCCGTTGAGCCGCCGGGCGGTGTCGTCCAGCCCGCTCGTGCTGTGGCGGGTCGTGATGTCGAGCGCCTTGGCGGCCTCGTCGGTGGTGAGGACCCGCGCACCGAACCACGGGTCGTCGCCGTCGCGCGTCCACGCCCCGAGCCCGGCCGCGTCACGCAGCCGCCGGCCGAGCTCGACGGCCCGGACGCGGCTGAGGCCGGCGAGGTCGCGGCTCCCGAGCCGCACGTGCGAGGTGGGTGGCGGTGTGCGCGTGCCCAGCTCGACGAGTGCCTGCTGCGCTTCGTGCGCCGAGACCCCCCACGGCTGCCGCACCTCGTGCAGGGCACGGACATGGCCCTGCAGCCGGGAGCGCCGCTCTCGCAGGGTCGAGGTCGTACGGTCGAGGTCCGGCGCCTCGTCCAGCGCCGTCTCGAGGCTGCGCGCGAACTGCTGCGCCGTGGCACGCCGGTTCGTCGGTCCGTCGTAGGCGTCGAGCACGAGGTCGCCGATGCCGAGCCGGTCGAGCCGGCTCAGCACGGCGTCGATGGCCGCCCGCTTCTCGGCGACGAAGAGCGTGGACTTGCCCTCCGCGGCCAACGCGGCGATGAGGTTGACGATCGTCTGGGACTTGCCCGTGCCTGGAGGTCCCTTGACCACGAGGTGGGCGCCCGCGCGTACGGCCTCGATGGCCGCCTGCTGGGAGGAGTCGGCGTCGAGGACGAGGTACTCGTGCTCCGGGTCGGGGTCGGGGTCGCTGTCGGGCACCCGCAGGCGCACGGCGGCGAGCGCCGACTCGTCACCGGCCAGGGCGGCGACGACGTCGTGGTCGGCGAGGGTGTCGCGCTGCAGCCCGAGGTCGGCGACCATCGGCAGCTTCGCGTAGGAGAACGTGCCGAGCACCAGGCGGGGGCTGATCTCGAACTCGGGGACGCGCTCGCACGCGTGGCCGAGAGCGGCATACACGGGATACGGGTCGAAGCCGTTGCCCGCGGTGGCGAGGTCGGCGAGGGCCTCGGGGTCGACCTCGATGCCCTGCTCGGAGCGGAGGTACTCGCGCAGCACCGGGTTGAGCTCCACGTCCGGACCGAGGTCGATCTCGAAGTCCTCCTGCGCCGCACCGGTCGGGCGCAGCACGCAGGACCTCAGCAGCACGGGCGCGGCCGGCGGGCGGGCCGCCCGCGGCACCGACCACGTCGCCATGCCGATCGCGACGAAGCCGGCTGCGATGCCGCGCTCCTCGCGCAGCTCGAGCGCCTTGGCGCGGATGGCGCGGGCCCGGCGCCGCGCCTCGGCGAACGCGGCGGGCTCACGGACGAGGTCGGACAGGCGCGTGCGACGGCCGGCGAGCAGCATCGACACCCCGCCGGGGTGCGCGGTGGTGAGGTCGAGGGTGCCGGAGGGCAGGTCGCGGTACCACAGCAGGGTGTTGCGACCGCCGAGGTCGACGAGTGTGCGCTGCCACGTGCGAACCGCGGCCGCGACGCGGTCGGCGCGCGGGTCGCCCGAGGGCGACTCCGCCACGGTGGCAGGGTCGGTCCTGAGGGCGTCGGTCATTCCTGCAGGCTAACGAACGAAGGGCACCGCCCCGGTCACCGACAGACCAGAGCGGCCGAATCACAGGGTCTTCGCCCGAGAACGCGCGAGTGCCGCGTGTGCCCGCTCAGGAATCGGGGTCGAAGGCGTCCACGAGTGCTCGGGCGATCACGAAGACCCCCACGCCGGCCCGGGCGGCGGCCCTCCGGAGACGCTCCTCGGCGGCGTCCGGCTCGAATCCGCGGGCGCTGACCAGAATCCCGATCGCCTGGTCGACGTATGCCTGTCCCCTGATCCGGCCCGGGCTCTGGACCGCCTCGAGGCGGGTCTCGAACGACAGGTCGGCGTTCGCGACCGCTCCGGGCGCCCAGGCACCGAAGATCTCGGCGAGCTCGTCCACACGGCCGTCGAAGGTGTCCGGGGCGGCACCGTAGAGGTTGACGCCGCCGGTCACGACCCCACCGTGCCGGAAGGGCAGCGACAGGGTGCTCTGGATGCCGGCGGCGGCAGTCGCCTGCGCGAAGAGCCGCCACCGGTCCTCGTCCAGGAGCGAGCCGACGTCGGTCTGAACCGGTTCAGCTGTGCGGACCGCCTCCACGCAGGGCCCGTCGTCGGCGTACTGGATCCCGTCGAGCGCGGCGACGTCGAGGTCGCTGGCGACATAGGTCAGCACGAGGTCCTGGCTGACCATGCCGAGGCTCACGCCCATGAGGCCGGGAAAGCGTTCCTTGGCGCGCTCGACCAGCCGTTGCAGGTCCCCGCGCAGCTCCAGGTCGCCGAAGCGCTCCAGCTCCTCCAACGCCTCGTGCGTCTCGGGGATCGGCTCCATGTCCATCGGCTTACCCGTCCGGGCGTCCCGTCACGCGGGGTGACGGGACGCCCCTGTCTCGTCCGAGGCCGGTGTCAGTGGCGGCCCTGCGGCACGGTCAGCGGGAAGCTGCCGGGTGCGTTCGCCGTCCACGAGCTCGTGTATGCCGTGAGGTAGCGGTCGAGGTAGGGCGACCGGTCACCTTGGGTGGGCACGTCGGTGCGCGGGCTCTGGAGGTCGAGCGAGAGCGAGGCGGACCGGACGGTGATCGTCTGCCCGGACGCCGTGTCGGCCCACGAGCGGGTCGTGTCGGTGCCGATGCCCACGACGAGCTGGTGCCCGCTCTTCAGGACCCAGTCCGTGGACTTGAGGTCGAACGCGAGCCGGCCACCGCGCACGAGCGACATCTGCTCGTCGAACATCACCGCGGTCCCGTCCGGCGCGACGTCCCAGAGCCGGACGAGGACGTTGCCCTGCCCGCTCGTGCTCATCGCGACACGGGGGGTCCCGGTGACGCGGACGTCGGAGTGGGTCGGCTTCGACCAGGTGTAGTACGCGTTGCCGTCGTCGGTCGTGCGCGGCTTGGGTCCGTAGCCACGCTCCGTGCCGACGCCCGGCGGCAGCTCGGGTGCGTGCTCCATGTCCCACCGGCCGGTGTCCTGCGCGCTGGGCGCGAGGCTGCTCGTCGCCGGGACGCGGCCCTTGTCGTCGACGTAGCTGCCGGCCTGCAGGCGCACCTCGACGTCGCGCCGGACGGTGGGCCAGGTCGACTGGGCGCGCCACTTCCCGGTGCTGTCCTCGATGGCGAAGGCCGGGTCCTTCACCGTGGGACGGATCCCCTTGAGGTGCTCGTCGTAGAAGCGCATGACCTCGTCGAACCAGCCGGCCCGGCCCATGCGCAGCACGCCGTCGGAGCCGGTCTCGTTGCCGCGCACGTGCTCCCACTGCCCGAGCCACCCACGCTCCTCACCGACGTGGTTGTCGAGGTAGGTCTCGATGTCCTCCGGCTTGGTGTTGTTCTCGATGAAGCCTTGCGTGACGAAGAGCGGGACCTTCGAGCCCTTCGCCTGTGCCGCGAGGTTGCGGGCGCGCCAGTAGGCCGAGTTGGGGTCGGGATTCTGCGTGTCGGTGAGGTTGTCCGCGAGGCACTCGGGGTGCGCGACCTCGTAGGCGGCGTTGGACTTGTACTTCGCCGAGTCGTCCGACATGCCCTGGATGCTCGCGATGGAGTTGTACGCCTGGGGCGTGCCGAGGTAGTTCGGGCGGCGCACGCCGTTGCTGAAGAGGTAGTTGTACATGTCCCAGACCGGCTCCTGCGCGACGACCGCCTCGAGCCCGGACGGAGCAAGGTTGGCGCCGACGAGGCCGGTCGACGCGTCGTAGGACTTGCCGTAGAGCCCGACCTTGCCGGTCGACCACGGACGGCTGGCCGACCACTCGACGGCGGCCTTGACGTCGGCCTGCTCGCCGGGGCCGACCCAGTCGAGACACCCGGTGGAGCCGCCGAAGCCGCGCAGGTCGACCATGACGACCGTGTAGCCGCGCTTCATCAGGTCGGCGCCCTCGATGAGGTCGTTGAAGCGCTCGGACGGGCCCGTGCCGGTGAAGCCGTCGTCTCCGGTCTGACCGCGGTGCGCGAAGTACGGACCCACGGAGAGGATGACCGGGGTCTTCGCGCCGGCGGGCAGGCCGGCCGGCCGGAGCACGTCGGCGTGCAGCTCGACGCCGCTGTGGTCGGAGGACGGGAAGTACTCCTCGGTCCACAGCGCCCCCTCGGGCACGCGCGGGTTCTCTGCGTGCGAGACCGGGTGGTCGGGCGACGGGATGGGGTTGGCAGCTGCCACCACGGGCGCCGCGAGCGCAGCTCCGGAGGTGAGGGCGACGGCCGTGAGGATCGACAGACTTCGGGAACGGGACATGAGATGCCTATCAGCTCGGCGACACTGTGTTTTGACGCTAGAACCGGACAAATCGCCCGGCAACCGGAGATGCCATCCCTTGAACAAATGCTGACGCGGGGTGTCGGATCGGCACGGGCTCGTTCGTTGCAGAGGTGAGGCGGGGGCCGACCGGCGCCCCGCCTCACGAGGATCCAGACCGAGGAGATGGTGCACATGCAGTACCTGCTGTCCGTGATCGACGACGGCGCCGGTTCGGCGACACCGACCGAGCAGACCGACACCGACGCCTTCAACGACCGGCTGCGGGAGCAGGGCCACTGGGTCTTCGCCGGGGGCCTGGGCTCGCCCGACCCGGCCACCGTCGTGGACAACCGCGGCACCGAACCGGTCGTCACCGACGGGCCCTTCGTCGAGTCGAAGGAGTGGCTCGCTGGCTTCTGGATCGTCGAGGCGCCGGACCTCGACGTGGCCCTTCGCCTCGGAGCCGAGGGCTCGCGCGCCTGCAACCGCAAGGTCGAGGTGCGGCCGTTCCTGTGAGCCCTTCAGACGCAGCAGGCAGCCGTGGGGCCCCGGTGGACCGGGAGCAGGCCCGGCAGGTGTTGGCCCGCGCCCACCGGGAGGAGTGGGCGCGGGTCGTCGCCTCCCTGGCGCGGCGCTTCGGTGACCTCGACGTCGCGGAGGAGTCGGCGGCCGAGGCGTTCGCGACGGCCGTCGAGCGCTGGCCGGCGGATGGCATACCTCCCAACCCCGGGGCGTGGCTGACGACCACCGCGAACCGGAAGGCCATCGACCGGCTCCGGCGTGAGAGCAGGCGTGAGGAGAAGCACCAGGAGGCCCACGCGATGAACGTCCACGACGACGCGCAACCGGTAGGGCCCGTCGACGACGACCGGCTCCGGCTCATCTTCACGTGCTGCCATCCGGCCCTCGCCATGGAGACGCGGGTGGCACTCACCCTGCGCATGGTCGGCGGACTGACCGTCCCGGAGATCGCCCGGGCGTTCCTCGTGCAGGAGTCGACGATGGGCCAGCGCATCACACGCGCCAAGGCCAAGATCAAGGCGACGCGCATTCCCTACCGGGTGCCGCCCGCTGCGGACCTGCCCGTACGCGTCTCCGGCGTGCTCACCGTCCTCTTCCTGATCTTCAACGAGGGCTACCTGGCGACCGGCCCCGAGAGCGACCCGCTGCGCCCGGACCTCACCGCCGAGGCGATCCGGCTGGCCCGGCTCGCGCGGACCCTCCTGCCGGATGACGGGGAGGTCGCCGGGCTGCTCGCGCTGATGCTGCTCACCGAGGCGCGCCGGGCCGCCCGGGTCTCGCCCGGGGGCGAGCTCGTGACGCTGGCCGAGCAGGACCGGGCTGTGTGGGACAGCGCGCTCGTCGCCGAGGGGCACGCGATCGTACGCGAGCGGCTGGCCTCCGGGGTCGCGCCGGGCCGTTTCCAGCTCCTGGCCGCCATCGGTGCCGTGCACACCTCCGCCCCGCACGCAGCTGACACCGACTGGTCACAGGTCGTCGCGCTCTACGACCAGCTCATGCGCCTCGACCCCTCCCCCATCGTCGCCCTCAACCGGGCCGTGGCCGTCGCCGAGCTCGACGGGCCCGAGGTCGCCCTGGCCCTCGTGGCGCGACTGCAGGACGCGCTGGCCGGCTACCACGCCCTGCACGCGACGAGAGCAGACCTGCTGCGCCGGCTGGGCCGCGACGACGAGGCCCGGGCGGCCTACGACCGGGCGATCGAGCTGGCCGGGAACCGGGCGGAGACCGCCTACCTGAGCCGGCGGCGGGACGAGCTCGGGTAGACCGAGCCCCTCCCCTCGGCGGCGTCGTGGCGGTGCCGCCCGCTCTCCGTGGGGAGCGGAGGAGGCGGTCAGCAGACGGTCAGGTGCCGCGCAGCGAGTCTGCAGCGGCTGTCGGGGGACCGTGCAGGGTCGCTGTTCGTGCAGATCCGCCCGACTTTTTTCTGATGTGGCTCCCGTGCTGCGCGCCGCCCTGCTGGTCCCCTTTTGGGCGCTATGCGGGATTTGCAGCGCCCTCCTCGGGCGTCACTAGGGTGCTGCGGCGGAGGGTAAAGAAGGGAAAACAAGTCCATGGTGACAATTCGCCGATCAGGCATCATCGCTGCTCTGGTCGGGCTCCTCGTGACCCTCGTCGGGTTGGTGTTGACCCAGTCGTCCGCATCCGCGGACTCGACCACGCAGCTGGTGTCCAGCAACAGCAGCTGCCACGGAAACCGGTGGAGGCACTGTCCTCCGACCACCACTCCGCCACCGACCACGTCAGGCACGACGACCCCGACCAGCACCACGTCGACCACGTCGACGACCACCTCGCCGACGACGACGACGACGTCCACCACGTCGGCGCCGACCACCACCTCGTCGGCACCGTCGACGACCACCTCGGTGCCGGTGACGTCGACCACGACGACACCCGCACCGACGACCACGACCACGACGCCCGCACCGACCACCACGACACCGGCACCGACGACCACGACGCCGACGTCCACCAGCTGCCCGGTGCAGTGGACCAGCTCCTCGTCCAACGGGTCCTGGACCAACTCCGGCCACCTGGTCAACAACAACATGTGGAACAGCGCCGCCGGACCCCAGACCATCTCGGCCTGCTCCTGGCAG
>NZ_JBFBLC010000004.1:0-459705 GCF_040702505.1 Terrabacter sp. NPDC080008 | reverse complement strand
CTCAGCAGCCTCACCACCCTGCCCTCGAGCTACGACGTCACCACCCCCACCGGCGGCGGCACCGTCCCCACCTCCGGCAAGCAGTGGAACGCCGCGTACGACCTGTGGCTGGACAACTACGGCACCGAGGTCATGATCTGGAACAACTGGACCATGAACTGGCAGTACTGGTACCAGCAGTACGGCGGCGTCCAGGTCACCATCGACGGCATCGCCTACCACGCCTACCGCAACAGCGCCGGCACCGGACTGTGGTTCATCCGCGACACCGTCACCAACAAGGGCAGCGTCGACATCGCCCACGTCCTGCAGTGGGCCGTCTCCAAGGGCTGGCTGCGCTCCTCCCAGGTCCTCGGCGAGGTCGAGTACGGCTTCGAGGTCGCCTACACCGGCACGCCCACCACGTTCACGCTCAACAAGCTCACGCTCTGATCACGTGTGGAACCCGCCGCCCCCAGGGGGCGGCGGGTTCCACTACGTGGTCCTCGGCTTGATCAGCCGGCCGAGCGAGCACCCCGCAGCGCGGTGACCATCCGCCCCAGCCGGCGACGGCCGACGAGGGCGAGGGCGAGCAGCAGCCACGGCAGCGCCTGGGGCGCGTCGTGCGGCAGGATGCCGGCCGCGGTGGTGCGGGCGTCGAGGGACGTGCCGTCGGCGCCGCCCGGGGCGCAGGCCGCGCCGGACCCCTTGGCCGAGCCGTGGCCGGCGGCAGCGCCGGCGGCGCTGCTCTTCGAACCGGTCGGGCGGGCGGCAGTGCCGGCTCCCGCCGCGCCGCCATGGTTGCCAGCGGGGCTGCCGCCGACGACGTGGGCGGCCCCGGCCGGGCACGGGACGACGGCCTGCTGGAGGGGCACACCCGAGCGGGTCAGGGTCCGGATGAGCTCGGTGTCCAGCACGAGCACGCTGGCGTGGAGCGGCGCCTTCGGCGTGACGCGCACGCAGGCGCCGACGAGGCCGGAGACGGACGCGTCGAGGCCCGGGCTCTTCGGCACGGAGCCGCGCGGGCACTCGGCCAGGAGACCCGGAAGCGCTTGCACGACAGGCGCGCTCACGTTGTGGCCGGCGACGGTCAGGGTGGTGTTGGCGACGGCCGTGCCGCTGCCGGTCACCTGCGCGCACGCGGTCGCCAGCGGCGCGGCATTAACGCCGAGCTTCAGCACACCGCCGGGGCCGGCGCCCGGGACGGCGGTGGCCAGCGGCGTGCCGGCTGCCTTCGACTTGGCCGCGGCGAGGCCGGACTTGACCCCCGAGCCGACAGCTCCGAGCGACGGGGCTGACGGCGGCGCCGGCAGCGACGGGAGCGAGGTGGGCGAACCGGCCGGGAGCGGCGGGACGGCCGGCAACCCGGGCGACGTCGAGGACGTCAACGGAGCGGTGACCCGGCCGACGAGCCCCGAGACGCCCGGCAGGGTGGGAGCACCTGCAGCGGTCGGCGTGGACGACGTGACCGGCGAGGGAAGCGTCAGGGCCGAGCCCGTGGACGAGGCGACGACGGTGAGGCCAGCGGCGAGCACCACCGCGCAGCCGGCCACGGTGACGGAGGAGCGGACAGGCACGTGAGAGCGAGACATGGCGACCCGATTCGAGAGAAGTGCACAGCTACGACACCAGACGAAACGAGGCGAGCCGTTCATTGGTTACGCGTCAGTAGGCGCCGCCCGGCTCGGTCTCAGCGTCAAGGCCGTACGCCGAGCGAGATGCTGTCCTCGAACAGAATCCAGAGACAGGGGAAAGCGATGCGAACGGTGCAAGGACTGGTCGGGGCCATGATCGTGAGCGCCATGGTGTGCGCGGGATGCACCGCCGAGCAGTCGCCGTCGATGACCTCGACGGATGGAACCACGGCCGTGGAGCTGCCGACCCACTGCGGCATCCGCTACCTGCGGATCGGTGACGACTGGTTCGAGCGACTGGACGGACCGTTGGCCGAGGACGGGAATCCCCCATCCGGCTGGCGGAATCCGGCTCAGCCTGGGCGTGTGGTGCGGACCGGCGACCTGGCGACCTTCACCGACGATGCCGGGCACAGGGAGTCGTTCGAGAAGATGGCGCAGCCTCCGTCATCTGCCACGAACTGCGCGTGACGGGCTGGGCGACCCCCGTCGTGGTCGTCACTGGTTGAGCGCCTCGGCGATGAGCAGCGCAGCCTGTTTCGGCGTCTTGTCCGTGGTGTCGATGACCTCGGCCTCGTCGTGCAGCCAGGAGGCTGCGGCCTCGGCATACGCCTCGAGGTACTGCATGCGAAAGAGTGATGGCCCCAGCACCGTGTCGTCATTGATGCGTCGTCGCAGTGTCTCTGCGTCGGCGTGGAGCACGAAGTGGCGAACCGGTATGGAGTGGGCGGCCAGGCCCGCGCTGATCTCGCGCCAGTACTGCTCGACCAGCACGGTCATGGGCATCACCAGGGTGCCGCCGGTGTAGTCGAGGACGCGGCGAGCGGTTTCCACCACGAGCGGGCGCCATGGCGGCCAGTGCTGGAAGTTGTCCGTGTCGGGAAGCCCGGGCGTGACGTCCATGAGGGTCTCGCCGACCTTCTCTGCGTCGAGAATCCGTGTCTCCGGGATCAGCGGCTGAAGGAGCGCGCTGGTCGTCGTCTTGCCTGCCCCGTGGGTGCCGTTGAGCCATACGATCACGCCGACTGACACTAGCCGCAGTCGGTCGCCACTCCACTGGACCGTTCGTCGCTAGGTTCGACGACGTGACGCAACCAGACAGCACCGTCCGGCTGATCCGCTCGGACGCTCTGACCGATACCGCTCCCTACGCGTATGCCGCCACGACCACGGGGGCTGCCCGCCTCGTCTTCCTGGCGGGGTCCTGCCCGCTCGACGCGGAGGGTGCCACCGTGGCACCCGGGGACATCGCCGCCCAGGCACGGCAGTGCCTCACCAACCTCACCGCGGCGTTGGCGGCGGCTGACGCGACCATGCGGGACGTCATCTACACGCGCGTGCTCGTCGCCACGACGGCCCGTGAGGACCTCGTCGCCGCGTGGACCGTCGTGCACGACGCGTTCGCGGACCACGAGGTCCCGAGCACCCTGCAGGGCGTGACCGTGCTCGGCTATCCCGACCAGCTCGTCGAGATCGAGGCCGTCGCAGCCCTCGGCCTGTAGGAGAGGCGCTGCAGCCCTGCTGGTGCACCGCGTCACCGAGGCGCATGAGTCCTCTGCCACATCACCGCCGAGGGGACCTGCGCTTGGATGCCGCTTGCAGTGCAGTCGTGTCGCGTGCGAAGTCGCTGGCCTTGCCGTTCGCTCCTCACTGCTCCCGAGAGTGCCCTCCTGGCCGCCCAGAGTCCCCGTCGTCGTCGTGGCCGGCAGCCATGCGCCGGACCGCCGTGCCAGTCCAGTAACCTGTCACCCGTTGGCCTGCCCAGGAGGCCTCGTCACAGCGAGGTTTGCATCGAGGGTTTCAGCCATGCCCCGCCCTCGTAGCTCAGGGGATAGAGCACCGCTCTCCTAAAGCGGGTGTCGCAGGTTCGAATCCTGCCGGGGGCACCACACGCTTTGTATGGCTCCGCCTGATTGCTGACATTCGGGCTTCGGTTGATGCTTGACGATGTTCTGGCTGAGGGTTGACAGCTGCTTCGGTTGATCCTTGACGCTCTCCTGATGAAGGAGTTGAGCGTGGCCGAGCAACGGTACAAGGCGGTGCTGGCGGTCATCGGGGATGGCCGGCAGGTGTCCGAGGTGGCTGCGGCGTGGGGTGTCTCGAGGCAGACCCTGCATGCGTGGCTGTCGCGGTACGAGCGGGCTGGCTTGGAGGGGCTGGTCGACCGGTCGCATCGGCCGTTGAGCTGTCCGCATCAGATGGAGCCGGAGGTCGAGGTCGCGGTCCTGGAGGCGCGGCGTCGGCATCCGGGATGGGGCGCGCGGCGGATCGTGCACGAGCTGAAGCGGCAGGGACTGTCGGCGAGTGAGTCGGGCGTGTACCGGGCGCTGCGGCGGGCTGCGCTGATCGATCCGGCGGGTCGTCGTCGACGGCAACGGGAGTGGAAGCGGTGGGAACGGGCCCGCCCGAACGAGCTGTGGCAGCTCGATGTCGTGGGCGGGATCCTGCTGCGGGACGGCAGCACGCTCAAGTGCCTGACCGGGGTCGATGACTACTCCCGGTTCTGTGTCAGCGCCCGGCTGATGCCGCGGGAGCGGACCCAGCCGGTGTGTGACGCGTTCACCCTGGCTCTGAACACCTACGGGGTGCCCGAGCAGGTGCTGACCGACAACGGGAAGGTCTTCACCGGCCGGTTCAACACGCCACCGGTCGAGGTGCTCTTCGATGCGATCTGTCGCCGCAACGGCATCGAGCACCTGTTGACCAAGCCCCGCTCGCCGACCACGACCGGCAAGATCGAGCGGTTCCACCGCTCGCTGCGGGCCGAGTTCCTCAGCGAGGCGGTGTTCGACACCCTCGCCGATGCCCAGGCCCGTCTGGATGCCTGGGTGGCGGCCTACAACACGGACCGGCCCCACCAGGGCCTGGGCATGGACACCCCGGCGCACCGGTATGCCGGGGCACCCCGGCGGCCGGCGGCCGTGGAGCCGAATCGCAGCGGGCCCGAATGGGTCGCCCGGAAGGTCTCCACGGTCGGTGTGGTGTGCGTGTCCTGGGCCAGGTCTCGGTCGGCAAGCACCGCGCCGGGGAACGCTGCGACGTGCACGTCGGACCGGACACCTTACAGTTTTGGATCGGCAACGAGCTGCTGCGCACGGTCAAGCGCGAGAGCAGCGGCCCGGTCCGCAACAAGGCTCCGCTCGGGGGTGCCACGAGCAAGAACCGCACGAGACAATGACGACAACGAGTGTCAAGGATCAACCGACCCAGCGACGTCGTCCATCAACCGAAGGCCTACAGGGGCACCACACGCTTTTCTAAGCAGTGCGAGCAGGATTTCAGCGCCGGCGCCCCCGCCGCTCGCCTGGCCGGGCTGTTCATCCCGTCGGGCCACCGAGACTGCTAGCCACGATGCCAGCGCACGGGCCCGACGCGAATCGCCGGGCGTGCGACGCCAGCCGCCCGCTCGTCGTCGGCCCCCTCCCCGCGCTCACGGCGGCGCACCTCGATCTGGGCCCCGCGGGCCGACCCGTCGGCGCGCGAGCCTGAACGCAACCGGTCGTAGTCGGCACGCGTCTGCGGGTCCCCGAGCACGGCATACGCTCCGATGGCCCGCTGCAGCGCCCGGTCACCCTCGGCGGCGCCCTCGGCGGCGCCCCCACCCTCGCCACCTTCGCCCCGGGTGTCCGGGTGGTGGCGTCGCACCAGCGAGCGGTAGGCGCGCCGGATCTGCTCCTGGGTGGCGTCCGGAGCCACCCCGAGCACGGCATACAGGTCCGGCCGTCCGGTCATCGACGGCGAGTCCTCCCTGTCATGAAGGGTCCCGGCCGGTCGCGAGCGATCGGCCGGGACCGCGAACCATCTTCTCTTCCCATGACCCCGGCCGGTGCGAACCGATACGCCGTCAAGGCGTGGGCGTCGCGCTTCGAGCGTCAGGCGCGCGAGTTGCGAACGCACCGACCGGGGAGCTCCTTCGTCCGTCGACCTGTCCTGCGCCACCACCTGCCTTCCGGTGTCGCGTCACCCCCTGTCAGGCGCCGATGGCCTGCCGGTCCTCGGGGTTTGCGCTGATCTCGATCTTGCGGGGCTTGGCCTGTTCGGCGACGGGGATCGTCAGGGTCAGCACCCCGCCGTCGTAGGCGGCCTCGATGTGGTCGGTGTCGAGGTTGTCGCCGAGCACCAGCTGCCGGCTGAAGACGCCGAAGGGCCGCTCGGCGGCGATGAGCTGCTTCTCGTCGTAGCGCGGCCGCCGCTCGGCCTTGACCGTCACGACGTTGCGTTCGACGTCGAGGTCTATGCCGTCCGGGGCCACACCCGGGAGGTCGAACTCGACATGGAACGTGTCGCCGTCGCGCCAGGCGTCCATCGGCATGAGTGACGACCGGGCGTAGGAGCCGCCGGTGCCCAGCACCTGCTGGGTGAGTCGGTCCAGCTCTCGGAAGGGATCAGTGCGCATCAGCATCATGTTCACCTCCATCGTCTGCGTGATGCTCCTCGGAGGGCCACGATCGCCTCGTGCGATCTATGGCGTGCGCCATAGATTTCATATACCACTCGTGCCATGCTGAGACAAGAGGCCGTGACCGAGAAGGAGGAGCACGTGACCGCACCGCACCCCGACCACGACGACGTCCCCGAGGCCGACCTCCTCGAGCAGCAGGCGCCCGTCGACCCGCCCGCCGCGCCCGACGCCGAGGCCGTGTCGGACTCCTCCGACACCCTCCCCTCGGAGCCCGCCGACGAGGCGGACGAGGCCGACCGGCTCGAGCAGCACGAGGTCGTCCCGGGCGACGACGACGACTACCCCCGCGACGCGTAGGACCCGCGCCAAAGCACCCGAGGACGTATGCCGTGTGGCCGGACACACGGCATACGCCCCCGACCGTCCGCCTACCGGCCGAGCGGCTCTCGCCACGACCGCATTCCTCTCCTAGAGTCGTGCCCATGGCGGGGCGCGTGCAGCCGAACTGCTCCCAGCGATGACGGCGGGCGTGGTGACGACCGAGTCACCCTCGGACGCGGATGCGCCAGCCGGGTCCACACCCACGCGCCGCGTGGTGGTGGCGTTGGGGATCGGCGCCGCGTACTACCTGAGCGCCCGGCTGGGCCTGCGACTCTCGCTCGTGGGCAACGACGTCACCCCGCTCTGGCCACCGACCGGCGTCGCCGTCGCCGCGCTGCTCGTCTACGGACGTTCGATGTGGCCGGTGATCGCCGTGGCCGCCTTCGCCGTCAACGTCCCGATCAGTGCCGAACTGGCCGCCGCAGTCGGCATCGCGGTCGGCAACACCCTGGCCCCCGTGCTGGCCGTCACACTGCTTCGACGGGTGGGCTTCCGCAGGCAGCTCGACCGGCAGGCCGACGCGGTCGCCATCGTCTTCATCGGGGCCCTCGGCAGCATGCTGGTCAGCGCCACCATCGGGACCACGGTCCTCCTCGCATCCGGCTCGATCACCAGCGGTCAGGTGCCGACCACGCTCGCCGTCTGGTGGACGGGTGACGCCATGGGGGTGCTGGCGTTCACCCCCTTCCTGCTGTGTCTCCCACTCTTCCGCGAGCAGCGCTCGTGGGCGCCGCGCCAGTGGCTGCAAGCCGCAGTCGTCCTCGTGCTGACCACGGCCGCCGTGACCGCCGCAGCGTTGATGCGGCTGCCCGTGCTGTTCCTCTCCCTGCCGGTCCTCGGCTGGGCGGCGTGGCGACTCCAGCTGCGCGGTGCCGCACCCGCCGCCCTCGTGGCCTCCACGGTAACCACCTGGTCGGCGGCCGAGGGCCTCGGCCAGTTCGCCGGCCGGACCCTTCTCCAGCAGATGCTCATCCTGCAGGCCTTCAACGCCTGTGTCGCCCTCACCTCGTTCTTCCTCGCCGCGCTGGTGAGCGAGCGTGTGCAGGCGGCGGCCGCGCTCGCGACCGCCGCCGCCGAGCTCGAGCACCGGGTCGAGGAGCGCACCCGACAGCTCTCGGCCGCCAACGCCCGCCTGGTCCAGGAGATCGAGGAGCGCTCGCGGGCCCAGGAGCTGCTGAGCCACGAGGGGACCCGAGCCCGGCACGAGCACGACGTCGCCGAGACCCTGCAGCGCAGCCTCCTGCCCGACAGCCTCCCCCACGTGCCCGGGATCTCGCTCGCCGCCCGCTACGTGGCCGCGACGGACGACGTGCAGGTCTGCGGCGACTGGTACGACGTCGTGCAGCTGCCCGGCGGCCTCGTCGGGCTGGCGGTGGGCGACGTCGCCGGCCACGGCCTGCGGGCGGCTGCCACCATGGTCCAGGTCCGGATGGCCCTCCGCGCCTACGCCCTGCAGGACCCGTCCCCCAAGGCCGTGATGCGTGGCGTGCACCGGCTCGTCGCTCGCCTGCCCGAGCCGGAGATGGTGACCCTCGTCTATCTCGTGCTCGATCCGACGACCTGCGAGCTGAGGTGGACCAACGCCGGCCACCCGCCTCCGCTCGTCGTCGCCGACGGGGCGGCCACCCGCCTCTCCGAGGCTCTCGCCCCTCCGATCGGCGTCACACCGGACAGCTCGTTCACCGAGGACACGGCGATCCTGCCCCCCGGTGCGACCCTCCTGCTCTACACCGACGGCCTGGTCGAGCGGCGGGGCGCCTCGCTGCTCGACGGCATCGAACGCCTGACGACCGAGGTCTGCGCCGCCCCCGGCGAGGACAGTGAGGACGACCTCGAGACGCTCTGCGACCGCCTGCTGCACACCCTGCTCGACGACGCGCACGTCTCCGACGACGTCGCCGTCCTGGCCGTGCGCCAGCTGCCGACGGTGGACGGTGAGCTGCGTCTGCGCCTGCCCGCGGAGGCGCGCAACCTCGTGCAGCTCCGCAGCGCGATGCGCCGCTGGCTCGCCCGCGCCGGGGTGCCCGAGGAGCCGGCCGGCGAGGTGCTCGTCGCCTGTGGCGAGGCCTGCGCCAACGTCGTCCAGCACGCGTACAGCGGCGACCCGGCGCCCGGTGCACTCGCCGTCGAGGCGCGCCTGGAGGGCGGCACCCTGGAGATCGTGGTGGGTGACGAGGGCCGCTGGCGCCGGCCTGCCGAGCGCGGCGGCGGGTGGGGCCTGCAGCTGATCCACGCCCTCATGGACGAGGTCGTCGTCGAGCACACGGCAGACGGCACCACGGTGCGCCTGCGCCGGCGGATCCCGGTGGCCTCCCCCACGACCGGCGGGCCCGAGGCCCCGGGCGGGTCGGGGGCGTCCGGTGAGTGACCTCGCCAAGGTCGACACGGCCCGCGTGGGCACCACCGCGGTGGTCCGGGTCATCGGCGAGCTCGACCTGTCGAACGCGCGCGCCGTGACCGACGGGGTGAGCCACTCGGTCCCCGAGCAGGTCACCCTCGCCGTGCTCGACCTGACCGGCACGACCTTCCTCGACAGCGCCGCGGTCGCCTCCCTCTTCCGCCTCGCCGAGCGGCTGCGCGACCGCCGCCAGGAGCTGCGCCTCGTGGTCCCCCGCGCCGCTCCGATCCGCGCAGTCATCGAGCTGACCCGCCTCAGCCAGGTGGTCCCGGTCGACGAGGGCCCACCCGACCTGCTCGACACCGCGAGGGCGTATGCCGCCCTCCCGCCGTCCCCGGGTCAGGCGGCCCCGTAGCGGGCGCCGCCGTCACGTCATGCCGCCGCGGGCCGCCGTGACCCCGTCGGCCGACGGACCCCGTCAGACGGACTGCGTGGCGACGCCGCGAAGGAGGGCCAGGTAGTCGTCGACGGGCCTCACACCCGACAGGGCGGCATACCCGTTGGCCAGGACGAAGGGCGTGGAGGTGACCCCCATCGACCGCGCCTCGCGCTCGTCGGCACGCACCTGCTCGGCGTACTCGTCCGAGGCGAGGACGGCAGCCACCCGCCGCTCGTCGAGGCCGCACTCGGCGGCGAGGCGCTGGAGGACCTCGTGGTCGTCGATGGCCAGGCCCTCGCCGAAGTGGGCGGCGTGGAAGCGCTCGTCGGCGGCAGAGCGCAGGGCCGGCCCACCCATCTCACCGGCCAGGGCGCACAGCCGGTGAGCGTCGAAGGTGTTGGCCCGCACCGCACGGTCCCAGTCGAAGACGAGGTCGTCGGCCTGGGCCTCTTCGGACGCCTTGGCGTTCATCAGCCGCCCGGTTCCCGCGTCTCCCCCGCCGTAGCGCACCGACAGGTGCTCGCGCACCGGCACCGACCCGCCAACCGGGACGTCGGGGTCGAGCTCGAAGGCGCGCAGGCGCACCGTCACGTCGTGCGGACGCTCGAAGGCCGCGATGGCGGCCTGCAGACGGCGTTTGGCCACCCACGAGTAGGGGCAGACCAGGTCGCTCCAGAGGTCGAGCTCGATGTGGGTCGTGGACTCTGCGGCAGGCTGGACGGTCATCACGTCAGTCAACCACGGGCCACGGGACGAGCCGGGGAACGCGCTGTGCCCCCACCGCGATGCGGTGGGGGCACAGGGCGTGTGTGCGAGAGGCGGCGCTCAGAAGCGGCCGTAGCCGGACGGCGTGGTCCAGATCGAGTGGTTGCCGGTCGTGGTGCCGGGACGCTGCGCGTCGATCATGCGGCCGGGGCTGACGTAGATGCCGACGTGGTAGGCCGGCGAGCCGAAGAAGACCAGGTCACCGGGGCTCGGGCTGCTGACCCGGGTCGCCGCCGCCTGCTGCGCGGACGCCGTGCGCGGGATCGAGATGCCCGCCTGGCGGTAGACGTAGGAGGTGAAGCCCGAGCAGTCGAAGCCGGACGGGGTGGTGCCGCCGTAGACGTACGGGATGCCGAACAGCGACTGGGCGATGCCGACGATGCCGGAGGCGCTGGGGGCGGGAGCCGGAGCGGAGTCCGCAGCCGGGGCGGGGTTCAGGGCAACCCGCTCGGCGGAGCGCGACACCCGCTGCGAGGCGGCCTGGCGGTCCGCGGCGGCCTTGGTCGCAGCCTCCTCGGCGGCCTTCTGCTCGGCGCGCTGGGTCTTCACCGCGATGTCCTCGATGACGACCGGCGCGGCCTTGGCCTGCTTGAGCGCGGGCTTGGCGAAGCCGATGGCCGACAGGGCGTTGCCTGCCGTGAGGGTGCCGGCCGCGGGACCGACGGCGGCCGGGGCCGCCACGACGCTGCTCGATCCGTCGGCGGCGTTCGCCGTGCCGGCGAACGAGGCGACGAGTCCACCGGAGGCGGCCACGATGGCGGCACCCTTGACGGCGGGCTGGGCAGACTCCTTGGCGATCGTCTTCAGCTCCGCGAGCGCGCTGAAGCGACCGGGGGCGCGGTGGCGCCCGGGAACGTTCTGAGCCACGTTTGACCTCTCGACGCCGGCGAGGTGAGCTGTCGGGTTCGGGCTGGAGGTACTAGCCCGGCCTTCGCTCGGACCGATATCGGTCCACGGAGGGCTTCACCCCGAGGACGTCTCACGACGTCCGCAGAAAGTGGTTCCCCCGCTCCTGCCATGCGGTTCGTGCCGAGCCTCGGGTCGATGGCAGGACTAGGCGGTCCGACCCGGGGCACCTGCTCGACGGGGAGAGCAAGTGGGGCCAACCGTACCCAAGCACCCCATCGGTTGTCACGTTCAGGACACGGGAAGTCAAAGACTTTTCCGGGATCGCGTAAACGAGGTCAGGCGGCCTGGCAGAAGACGTGGACCGCGACGTCGTCGGGCAGCGACACCCCGGCGGACGGCTCGCCGCCCTCCCGGACTGCCAGGACGCGGCCTCCCTCGCGCACCACCTCGACCCGCGCGCCGGGCACGACACCGGCGCTGGTCAGCAGCGCGAGCGCCTCGGGATCGACCTGCACCGGCTCGCCGATGCGCCGGATCGTCACGACGGACGGGTCGTCGCCCACGACGGCAGCCAAGGTGCGCAGCCCGGCGAGGAAGTCCTGCTCCTGCTCCACGCCGAGCTCGGCCAGACCCGGGATCGGGTTGCCGTACGGCGACTCGAGGCCCTCCCCGATGAGGCCGAGGATCTTGCGCTCGACCTTCTCGGACATGACGTGCTCCCACCGGCAGGCCTCGTCGTGGGCGTACTCCCACTCGAGGCCGATGACGTCGACGAGGAGGCGCTCGGCGAGGCGGTGCTTGCGCATGACGCGGGTGGCCAGCAGGCGGCCGCGCTCGGACAGCTCCAGGTGACGGTCGCCCGTGACGGCGACGAGGCCGTCGCGCTCCATGCGCGCCACCGTCTGCGACACCGTGGGGCCCGAGTGGCCGAGACGCTCGGCGATGCGGGCGCGGAGGGGCACGATGCCCTCCTCCTCCAGCTCGAAGATGGTGCGGAGGTACATCTCGGTGGTGTCGATCAGGTCGGTCACGGTCATACCCTCTCAGAGTCGGGCAGCGGTCAGAGCCCGCCCGGCGCCGGTGCCCGGGTGGGGTCGTGTCGCGGCACCCAGATGCGCAGCCAGCCGGCCCCGACGAGGGCGCCCGCGCCGAGGACGACCGCGGACGCGCCGAGCGAGAGCACGGCGCTCAGCCCGGACAACGCCAACGGGCCCGCTGCCCTTCCCACGTCGGCGCACAGGCGCCAGCCGCCGAGGAACTGCGCCCGGCCGTCAGCCGGTGACGCGTCGGCGCCCAGGGTCATGATCAGTCCCGCGCCCAGGCCGTTGCCCAGCCCGAGCACCGACGCAGCCGCGGTGACGGCGACGAGGCTCGTGGCGAATGGCAGCACGGCCATCCCCAGCCCCAGCACGACCATGCTCGGCACCGCCGCCGCGACCCGGCCGTAGCGGTCCATCAACCACCCCGAGGGGTAGAAGAGCGCCATGTCGATGGCGCCGGCCACGCCGAAGACGAGCGAGGTCTGCGCGGGCGAGAAGCCCACCGACTCGGCCCAGAGCGGGATGAGCGCCTCCCGGATCGCACGGGCCCCGGCCACGCACATCGCGCCGGTGCCGAGCGTGAGCAGCACGTGGCGGTGCTGCAGCAGCACGGACGCCACGCTGCGCGGGACGCCGCGCCCGACGACCCGGTGCGCCTGCGCGGTGATGTCGGGGGCGAGGAGGACGAGGACGAAGGCGGCCGTGCTCGCGACCCCGCCGACGGCGTACGCCGACTCCGTCCCCCAGCGCACGATGACGAGCGAGCCGATGAACGGACCGACGAAGGAGCCGATGCGGTTGACCCCGCCGAGCGTCGACAGCGCCCGCGCGCGCATCGCGACCGGGACGGCCTCGGTCAGGTAGGCCTGCCGCGCGAGCCCGAAGAGGGAGCCGGCCAGCCCGACGACGAGCACGCCGGCGAAGAGCACGACAAGCCCGCCGGCCAGGGCGGCGAGCACCATCCCGACGGCCTCGACGACGGCCGCGATGAGCAGCGCCCGGCGCTCCCCGATGCGCGCGGCGAGCGCGCCCGAGGGCAGGTCGCCGAGGAGCTGACCCACGCCCAGCATGGCCACGAGCAGGGCGGCCGTCCCGACCGAGGCGCCCAGCTCGCGCGCCGACACGGCGACGATGGGCGTGACCGCGCCCGCACCCATCGAGCCGAGCAATGTCGGGCCGTACGCGGACAGCGCGATCGCGCGCAGGCTGCCGGCCCCCTGTCGCGGGCTCTCCGACTGAGTCTCGGTCACGCCACAGGACCCTAACGATCGGGTTACTCGGGTGGCCGCACCGCCGGGCCGTCGACAGCATGGGCGGGTGACTGGCGGCGAGGTGACGACCGAGACGGG
The DNA here is from genome assembly GCF_040702505.1 of Terrabacter sp. NPDC080008. Taxonomy (NCBI): domain Bacteria; kingdom Bacillati; phylum Actinomycetota; class Actinomycetes; order Micrococcales; family Intrasporangiaceae; genus Terrabacter; species Terrabacter sp. NPDC080008. The sequence continues at coordinate 446,529 of NZ_JBFBLC010000004.1, read as the reverse complement.
GCCGGTGCTGCGATCGCGCACCGTGACCCTGCTGGTGCTCGCCGCCGCCGTGGCAGCCCTGCTGCTGGCGTCCGCGGCACCGATGGCCACGGCGGTCGTGGGCCTCATCCTCTTCGGGCTGCTCGGCGTCGTCCTCGAGCTCCGCTATCTCGTCGGCCGCTTCTCGGGGCTGTTGACCCGGCCGTTCCTCCACCTGCTCGCCGTGCTCGTCACCGGGGTGGCCGGCTGCAGGCTGATCGCCGGCGTGGCGCCTGGCTCGGGGCGGCTGGCCGAGATCGTCCTCGGCTGCGCGGTCCTCGGCGTCGCCGCGTACCACGGGCTCGCGGGCCGACGGCGGGTCGTGGCCTGGGCCGCGTTGGCCCCTGTGGCCGCCGCGTCATTGGCGTTCCCCTCCTACTACTTCCTCGTGCTCACGCACCTGCACCTGCTCGCGCCCCTGCTCTTCCTCTGGGACTGGTCGCGTCGCATCACCTCGCCGCGCGGGCGTCTCGCCTTCCGGGCCGTGCAGGTGCTCTGGGCCGTCGTCGTGCCCCTCGCCCTCCTCGCCGGCGCAGGGCGCTCGGGGTTCAGCGCCGACCCGGGCATCGTGCGCAGCGTCGTGGGTGACGGCCACTCCGTGCTGGCCTCGCTGGCTCCCCCTGGAACGAGCCCGGCGGTCGCCGTCCGGGTGCTGGTCGTGTTCGCCTTCGCCCAGTCGATGGGCTACGTCGTCTGGGTGGCGCTGTTTCCGCGGGTGGCCCCGGACGCCTCCGCGTCGTTCGAGGCGCGGGTCCCGTGGGCCACCCCTGCGCGGCTCTGGGCGGCCGGCTTCGTGGCTGCCGCTGTCCTGGCCGTGCTCTTCGGCGTGGACTTCGACCGCGGCAGGGCGCTGTACGCCGCCGTCGCGAGCTACGCGACCTACCTCGAGCTGGCGGTGCTGCTCCTCCTGGTCCTCGGAGGCGTCGCCGCGCCGCGTCGGTCCGGCACCGTCATCCGCCTGCCGACCGACCGGACGTACGCCACGGCGCAAGCTCGACGACATTCGGCGTAAATGGTCTTGCCGCCCCGCCACACCGCGACGTAACGTCGAAGGGTCGAGACCGAAGGGAGGTGATCCGAGAAGTGATTTCTTCCGGACCGTGTGAGGTGGCCACGCGATAGTCGCGCCCCATCCACACCAAGGATGAAGCAGGGCAGTCCGACCTCGTCGGACTGCCCTGTTCCCTGTCCCGCTCCAAGTCAGGGCTGCAGCCGCAGCCGCTCCCAGGCCGAGGCGTCCGCGAGGTCGCCCTCGCCCGTGCGGCGGAAGACGATGCGGTCGTGCAGGCGGTTGCGCCGACCGGCCCAGAACTCGACCTCGTCGCAGCGCACCCGCCAGCCGCCCCAGAAGTCCGGCACCGGCACGTCGTGTGCTCCCCCGGTGTCGGGGAAGCGTTCGAGCACCTCCTGCCACCGGCGCTCCAGCTCGGCCCGGTCGGCGGCGGGGCTCGACTGGTCCGACGCCCACGCCGACAGACGCGAGCCGTAGGGCCGCGAGTCGAAGTAGGCCTCGACCTCGTCCCGCTCGACGAGCTGCGCCGTGCCCCGGAAACGGATGGCGCGGTAGAGGGACGGCCACGTCAGGGCCGCCGCCACCCGGGGGTTCGCCCTGAGGTGCCGGCTCTTGGCCGAGTCGAGGTTGGTCACGAAGCCGGGTCCGCGCTCGTCGAAGAAGCGCATGAGCACGGTGCGCACGTCGGGGGCGCCGGAGGGGTCGACGGTCGCGACGGAGATCGCGGTGGGCTCGGGGACGTCCTCGCGCTCGGCCGCGGCGGCCACGGCGGCGTCGATCCACTCTCGCGCCTGCAGGAACGGGGAGTCGGAGACGTCGGACTCGACGAGCCCGTCGCCGGAGTAGTCGACGCGGCGTACGGCGGCGAGACCGTCCGGCGCACCGGCAGCGGCGGACGGTCGTCGGGAGGCTGGGGTGTCCATGAGGTCAGACTAGGGTTGGCCCATGGCAGGCAAGGGCAAGCTCGTGACCCAGACCCTCAAGCTCGGCATCAAGTACGGCCCCCAGATCTGGGTGGCCACCCAGGCACTGCGCGAGCCGGCCAAGGACGCCGTCAACAAGGCCGTCTCCAGCGAGCGTGCCCGACGGCTCGCGATGAGCCATGCGACCTCACTCACCGACGGCAGCATCCTCAAGGTCTACAAGGGCGACGCCGCCCACTGGCTCGTCTTCAACGGTGACGAGCCGGTCGCCGTGCACCCGGAGATCGACCTGCCCCTGACGACGCTCGCCGCCGGCGCGGACCTGACCAAGCGCATCCGCCCGCAGGACAGGCTCAGCGCCACCGACCGCGCCCGCGACGCCGCGGCCACGGCCCTGCGCCGGGGCAGGCCCAACCAGATCAACTGAGCTCGGGGAGTCAGTCCGCCACTCGGATGCCGAGCTCGGCGGCCAGCGCGTCGGCCAGGTCGATGACCTGCGTCCGGCTCAACGTCGCGCCCTTGAGGGCGGCGAGCCCCACCGGCGAACGGAGCGTGGCCCCGGAGAGGTCGAGGCCGGCATACGTCCCCCGGCCGAAGGTCGGCGCGACCAGCGTGCACCCCTCGAAGGTCAGCCCGTCGATGCTTGCCTCTTGAAGGTCGAGCTCCCCGACGACGCAGTCGACGAACGCGACGTCCTTGAGCCGGGCCCCACGGAGATTGAGGAAGTCCACCTTGCCGCCGCGGACCGTGACGTCGCGCCACGTCGAACTCCAGGCGGAGACCGCGGCGAGGCGGCAGCCCTCGACCGTGGTCTCGACGATGCTCGCCTCGGCGAGGTTCAGGCCCACGCCACCGACGCGCTCCCACTCGCACTCGGACCAGCGCGAGCCCGCCAGGTGCGCCTCGTCGAGCGTGGCACCGACGAGCGAGCACTCGAGGAAGGTGTGCCCCTCGGCGTGCGCGCCGGTGAAGTCGGTGCCCTCGAAGCGCACCCCGTCGTGATGTTGGTCTCGGGTGCTGAAAAGTGCGTCACCAAAGATCGTCTGGTCGGCGGCTGACGGCATACGGTGAGTCTGGCAGCCAGAGCCGACACGCGGGCCCTCGGCTGCCGCTGGGTCTCCACACCGCGGTGGTACCGCCTGGACAGCGAGGATCGACATGGCCGACAGCACGCCCGACCCCGACTTCAAGCCCGGCCTCGAGGGTGTCATCGCCTTCGAGTCCACCATCGCGGAGCCCGACAAGGAGGGCGGGGCGCTGCGCTATCGCGGCGTCGACATCAACGACCTCGTCGGGCACGTCGACTTCGCCCACGTGTGGGGCCTGCTCGTCGACAACGAGTTCGACCCGGGCCTGCCGCCCGCCGAGCCCTATCCGCTGCCCGTGCACACCGGGGACGTACGCGTCGACGTCCAGTCCGCGCTCGCCATGCTCGCGCCCGTGTGGGGTTTCAAGCCGACGCTCGACATCGACGCCGACGAGGTGCGCGACAACCTCGCCCGGGCCGCCGTCATGGCGCTGTCGTTCGTCGGCCAGTCCGCCCGCGGGCTCGACAAGCCGATGGTGCCGCAGAAGGAGGTCGACAAGGCCCGGACCATCACCGAGCGGTTCATGATCCGCTGGCGCGGCGAGCCCGACCCCAAGCACGTCGAGGCCGTCGACGCGTACTGGGTCTCGGCCGCCGAGCACGGCATGAACGCCTCGACCTTCACGGCCCGCGTCATCACCTCGACGGGCGCCGACGTTGCGGCCGCCCTGTCCGGCGCGGTCGGTGCCATGTCGGGTCCGCTGCACGGCGGGGCGCCCTCGCGGGTGCTCCACATGCTCGACGGCGTCGAGGAGCAGGGCGACGCGACGGCATACGTCAAGGGTGTCCTCGACCGCGGCGAGCGGCTGATGGGCTTCGGCCACCGCGTCTACCGGGCCGAGGACCCGCGGGCCCGCGTGCTGCGCGCGACGTGCGAGCGCCTCGGCGCCCCGCGTTACGAGGCGGCCGCCGCGCTCGAGAAGGCCGCGCTCGCCGAGCTGCAGGCCCGCCGCCCCGACCGGGTGCTCGCGACCAACGTCGAGTTCTGGGCGGCGGTCATCCTCGACTTCGCCGAGGTGCCGGCGTCGATGTTCACCCCGATGTTCACGTGCGCGCGCACGGCCGGCTGGTCGGCGCACATCCTCGAGCAGAAGAAGACCGGTCGGCTCATCCGGCCGTCGTCGCGCTACATCGGTGAGGGACCTCGCAAGCCCGAGGACGTCGCCGGGTGGACGCCCGACATCGCCCACTGAGCCAGCGCAGGAGTGCGCCTCCGCTCCGTAGGTGCGCGTCCGGCGCAGGAGTGCGCGTTGCAACGCGCACTCCTGCGGCGAGAGCGCACTTCCACACGGACCGGCCACCCCTGACTCACGCCGCCCAGCGCCGGGAGTCGGCCAGGGCCTGCTCCACCCGGCCCCGGATGAGCGGGATGTCATCGAGCTCTCGCCACACGTACCGGGCGAAGAACCAGCCCTTCCGGCGCATCGCGTCCTCGCGCCTCTTCTCCTCGAAGGCGGCTCCGCGGTCGACGTACTTCTCCGCACCATCAAACTCGACGAGCACCCGGGTGCCCTTGATGCGGAAGTCTGCGAACCTCGCGCCGAGGTCAGTCGCCACCTCGAACTGTGGGTCGAGGGCGTGCCCCAGCGCGCGCAACCGGTGGCCGATCACGCTCTCCCCCGGTGACCCGACACGGCGATCGGCCTCGCGCAGGATCGCCCGCACCGGGCCGATGCCGCGGCATCCTCCGAGCAGCCGGCACGCCGAGTCCAGCTCCTCCTCGGTCACGAGCCCACGCCGAAGGGCTGCGTCGGCCGCGACGAGGGCACTGAGCGGCACGCCCTCCAGCCCGGCCTGCACGATGCCCACCGCGGTCGGCACCCGGTCGGACAAGACGGCGACCGGCGGCAGGCCCGGCAGCGCGCGATGGATCTTCACGTCGTGGCCGTTGCGCGTGGGCCCGGGCCCACGGCGGGTCAGGTGGATGGTGCCGAGATCGAGGCGGTAGTCGGGAAGGCCCTGCGCGACCAGCAGGGACTGGTGACTGATCAGCGCCCGACCCCCGAACCGGTGCCAGGCCGCGACGGTGCGCAGCCAGTGGAGGTCACGGGCGTCGCGCACGGGGCGGACGGCATACCACCCGCGAAGCAGCGGCGTCAGGTCGCCGGCGCGCACGGCGGCAGCGATGGTGCCCGTTCCGCTCCCGGCTCTGGTGAGGCGGGCGGCGCTGACGACGTCACGGTCGGCGAGCTGCTCGAGGTCCATCGGACCAGCGTGGCCCGCGACGGTCCGTTCCCGCTGCGGGCCTGTGGACAACCCCTGCCGCCTGGCGCATCGGCGTCCAGAGACCGAGCACGGCTGTCCACCACGTGGGCACCGGGGTGAGAATGGGCGCCGTGACCGAAGCCCCCGCAGTGACCAAGCCCGTCTCGATCCCGGCCAAGCTGCTCCCGGCCGACGGACGCTTCGGCTCCGGGCCCTCCAAGGTGCGCCCCGAGCAGCTCGACCACCTCGCCTCGCTCGGCCGCACGGTCCTCGGCACCTCGCACCGCCAGGCGCCGGTCCGCCACCTCGTCGCCGGAGTACGCCAGGGCCTGCGTGACCTCTTCTCGCTGCCCGAGGACTACGAGATCGTCCTCGGCAACGGCGGCTCGACGGCGTTCTGGGACATCGTCGCCTTCGGCCTCGTACGTGAGCGCGCGCAGCACCTGGCGTTCGGTGAGTTCTCGAGCAAGTTCGCCTCGGTCACGCGCTCGGCCCCCTTCCTGGGCGAGCCGACGGTGGTCACAGCCGAGCCCGGCACGCTGGCGGCGCCCCACGCCGAGGCCGGCGTCGACGTGTATGCGTGGCCGCACAACGAGACCTCCACCGGGGTCATGGCGCCCGTGCGGCGGGTCGACGGCGCCGACGACGACGCGCTCGTGCTCATCGATGCGACGTCCGGAGCCGGTGGTCTGCCGGTCGACATCACGCAGGCCGACGTCTACTACTTCGCGCCGCAGAAGTGCTTCGCGTCCGACGGCGGCCTGTGGCTCGCGGCCTTCTCGCCCGCCGCCCTCGACCGCGTGGATGAGATCACCGCGTCGGGCCGGTGGGTCCCCGACTTCTTCAGCCTGCCGACGGCGATCGACAACTCCCGCAAGGACCAGACCTACAACACCCCCGCCATCAGCACGCTGGCCCTGCTCGACAGCCAACTGCAGTGGATGCTCGGCAACGGGGGCCTCGACTGGGCCGTCGCCCGCACGAAGGAGTCCTCGAGTCGTCTCTACGACTGGGCCGAGCAGACCCCCTGGACGAGCCCGTTCGTGGCCGACCCGGCCGCCCGGTCACAGGTCGTCGGCACCGTCGACTTCGACGAGTCCGTCGACGCCGCCGTCGTCGCCGCGACCCTGCGCGCCCACGGGATCGTCGACGTCGAGCCCTACCGCAAACTCGGCCGCAACCAGCTGCGCATCGCGATGTTCCCCGCCGTGGAGCCGGACGACGTCACCCGGCTGACGCAGGCCATCGACCACGTGGTCTCCCAGCTGGGCTGAGGCCCCACGGCCAGAAGGCGCGGCACCCGTAGGCGGGTCGCCGCGCCTTCTCGTATGCGTGTGCCGGGCGGGCGTGACCTTCGGGGTACGTGCCTCGTTGACCGTCCAGACCGCCAACGGGGGCGGCCGACGCACGAGGAGTTCCCATGGTTCGCATCGTCCGCGCGGGCACCACCGCGCGCCGGGTCGCTGCCGCCGTCCCGGTCATCGCCCTGGCCACGGCAGGCATCACCTTCGCCGCCACCCGCGGCAACGACACGGTGGCACCTGCAGCGGCGTCGGCGATCACCGTGCCCGACCAGCCCATCACCGGGGGCAGCCCGCTCTACCCGCAGGCCGGGCCGGCGCCCGCCCCGATGCAGCTCCCACCGATCTACCAGACCTACACCTCCGACTACGCCCGGGTCGGCGTGCCCGCCGACGCCAAGGGCGCGGTCACGGCCATCGACTCCCTCGCCCCCGTGCGCCTGGACGCGAACGGCATCCCCTCGGTGGCGCTCGCGGCCTACCAGCGCGCGGCCGGCGTGCTCGACGGCATCAAGCCCGGCTGCGGCATCGACTGGGCGCTGCTCGGCGCGATCGGCCGCGTGGAGAGCAACCACGCGCAGTACGGCGGCAACGTCCTCGACACCCGCGGCATCGCCCGACCCGGCATCATCGGCATCCCCCTCGACGGCTCCAACGGCACGGCGCGCATCACCGACACCGACGGCGGCTCGCTCGACCACGACTCCGTCTTCGACCGCGCGGTCGGCCCGATGCAGTTCATCCCGAGCTCTTGGCGGATGGCCGGGCGCGATGCCGACGGCGACGGGGTGGCCAACCCGCAGAGCCTCACCGACGCGGTCACGGGTGCGGGTGTGCTCCTGTGTTCGGGCGGGACCGACCTGCGCAAGCCGGGGGCCGCCTACCAGGCCGTGCTGCGCTACAACCAGTCCGACAGCTACGTCCGCACCGTGCTGTCCATCGCCGATGCCTACCGCCGTGGCGTCACCGTCGTACCGATGAGCGCGCTGCCCGCCGCGCGCCCCGCCGCAGGCACCGGCACGGCCACCCCCGCCGGCTCCGGATTCGCGTATGCCGTGTCGCCGGCCCCCCAGTCGACGGCTTCGTCGAGCGCAGACCCCACACCACGCTCCTCGGCGAAGCCGTCCCCCTCCCCCTCGAAGACGGGCAAGCCGTCCACGACGCCGGCACCTCGGCCGAAGCCCGACCCTGCCCCCAAGCCGACCCCGACGCCGAGCAAGGGCCGACCGGGCCTGCCCGTGCCGCTGCCCTCCGTGCCCGGCGTCCCGCTGCCCTCGGTGACGGTCCCGGTGCCGAGCCTGCCCAGCGTGCCCGGCGTGCCCTCCCCGACCCTGCCCGCCGAGATCGTGCGACTGCTCGCGCTCCCGCACCTGCCGCTGCTGAGCGGCGACCCGAAGAACCTCGTCCGGGTGCTCGACCCCCTCAAGGGCAAGGTGGTGTGCGTCCTCGTCGACAAGGTCGTGACGTGCCCGTCGTCGGGCGGACTGCTCCCCTGACGCGGACGAGCTGATCGCACTGGAGAACGGCGAAGCGGCCACCTCGATGAGGTGGCCGCTTCGGTGCGTCGTCGGTGCGCGTGCCCGCGATCAGCGGTTGACGACCGCCGCCACGACCGCGATGAGCAGGAAGAGCGCCAGCGCGGCGACCGTGACCCGGTGACGGAACTTGAAGCTCACTTCGTCACCTCGGGTGTCGTGGGCACGGGCGAGGCGAGCTGGATGCGCAGACGCGGGCGCCGCTGGGTCTGGATGGTCACCGCGACATTCTGCCTACGGGTGAACCACAAGGCCACTGCCAGGAGGCTCAGGCCGACCGCGACGGTGCCGATGGCGATCGTCCATCGGGGTCCCCACACGTCGCCGATCCACCCGATCACCGGTGCGCCGACCGGGGTGCCGCCCATGAAGATCGCCATGTAGAGGGCCATGACACGGCCGCGCATGACGGGGTCGACGCTGACCTGGACCATGGCGTTGGCCGTGGTCAGGGCGGTCAGCGCGGACAGCCCGGTCGGCACGAGGAAGACGGCGAAGAGCACGTAGTTCGGGGCCGTCGCGAGCAGGGCGGTCGAGATGGTGAAGCCGGCCAGCGCCACAAGCAGCACGCGAAGCCGCGGCCGGGCCCGGCGCGCCGACAGCAGGGCCGCGGTGAGCGAGCCCACGGCCATGATCGAGCCGAGCAGGCCGTACTCCCCCGGGCCCTTGTCGAAGACCTTCGTGGCCATCAGCGCCATCGTGATCTGGAAGTTCATGCCGAAGGTCCCCAGCACGAACACGAGCGCCATGACGAGGACGATGTCGGGGCGGCCCTTGACGTAGCGCAGGCCCTGGCGGATCTGCCCCTTGCCCCGGGCCCGCGGCGACGGGGTCAGCAGGCTGGCGTTCATCCGCAGCAGCGCGACGAGCACGAAGACGAAGGTCGCGGCGTTGGCGAAGAGGGCCGGCGAGAGGCCGAACCACGCGATGACCAGGCCCGCCACGCCCGGGCCGATGAGGCGACCGAGGTTGAACGAGGCGCTGTTGAGCGCGACCGCGTTGGGCAGGTGCTCCCTGTCGACCATCTCGGAGACGAAGGTCTGCCGCGCCGGGTTGTCGACGGCCGTCGCGATGCCCTGGAGGAAGGCGAGCAGGTAGACGTGCCAGAGCTGGACGACGCCGGTGGCGGTGAGCACGGCGAGGGCCAGCGCCGTCAGCAGCAGGGCGCTCTGGGTCAGGAAGAGCAGCCGACGCTTGGGGAAGCGGTCGACGAGCATGCCCGCGAAGGGCGCCAGCAGCAGGAACGGCAGGAACTGCAGCCCGGTGACGATGCCGAGCGCCGAGGACGAGTGGTTGGTCAGGACCGTCAGCACGAGCCAGTCCTGGGCAACGCGGCCCATCCACGTGCCGACGTTGGAGACGATCGCGCCGGAGGCGTAGATGCGGTAGTTGGGGATGGAGAGCGAGTGGAAGGTGGGGCTCACTTGCTCGCCACCTTCGACAGCACGACGGCCGCGCGCTGGAGCAGCTCGCGCTCCTCGTCGGTCAGGTGCTCGAAGCGCGAGAGCATCCACTCGTCGCGGTGCCGGCGGATCCGCCGGAGCACCTTGAGCCCCTCGGGCGTCAGGGACAGGATCACCTGCCGGCCGTCGGTGGGGTCGTCGGCACGGGACACGAGTCCGAGCTCGACGAGCGCGCTCGTGGTGCGCTTCATGCTCGGCGCAGAGACGCGCTCGATGTCGGCGAGCTCGCTGTTGGTGCGCGGCTCCTCCTCGAGGCGGACGAGGACGGAGTACTGGTGCGGCGGCAGCTCGCGGTCGGATTCGAAGCGGACCCGGCGCGAGATGCGCATGCAGGCCAGTCGGATGTCGTTGGAGAGGGAGACGAGCTCAGCCCGGGAGAGCTGGGTGGTCAGAGTCTTGGTACGCAAGTGGGTCCTCGGAAGTGCAGTCTGGGCGATAGTTACCTTAACTCATTACCTCTGCTAATCATTCCCGAGGCCGGACGCCCAAGTGGATCGCCCACCACGCGCGAAGGCCCCCTCCCGGTCGGGAGGGGGCCTGACGGCATACGTTCTCGGTGACTCAGCTGAAGAGGGTCTGCAGCGGCGTCTTGATGAAGTAGACGACGAAGAAGGCGGCCACGACCCACAGCAGCGGGTGGACGTCGCGGGTGCGGCCACGGACGATCTTGACGAGCACCCACGCGATGAAGCCGGCCCCGATGCCCACGGTGATGTTGTAGGTGAACGGCATGAGCACGATCGTCAGGAACGCCGGCAGCGCGATGTCCATGTCGTCCCACTCGATGTTCTTGACCTGCGACATCATCAGGAAGCCGACGATGACGAGGGCTGGCGCCGCGGCCTCCGACGGGACGACCGCGAACAGCGGCGCCAGGAAGGTCGCGAGCAGGAAGAGCACCCCGGTCACAATCGCCGCGAGGCCCGTGCGGGCGCCCTCCTCGACACCTGAGGCCGACTCGATGTAGGAGGTGTTGCTGCTGACACCACCGGCGCCACCGGCGATGGCCGCCACCGAGTCGACGACGAGGATGCGGTCGGTGTGCGGCGGGTTGCCGTCCTCGTCGAGCAGCTTGGCCTCGGTGCCGATCGCCACGACGGTGCCCATGGTGTCGAAGAAGTCGGCGAGCAGCAGCGAGAAGACGAACATGATCGACGTGACGACGCCGATCTTGCTGAACGACCCGAGCAGGCTGAACTGTCCGAGGATGCCGAGGTCGGGGGTGTTGGTGATGCTGTCGGGCAGCTTGGGCACCGTCAGCGCCCAGGCCGACGGGTTGGTCAGGGCGCCGGTCTTGTCGAAGACCCGCGGGCCGATGTGGAAGATCGCCTCGAGCACGATGGCGAGCACCGTGGCCCCGACGATCCCGATGAGGATCGCGCCCTTGACCTTGCGGATCAGCAGCATGGCGATGAGGAAGACGCCGACGACGAAGACGAGGGTGGGCCAGCCGTCGAGGCTGCCGCCGATGCCGAGCTCGCTGGGGACCGTGCCGGGGGTGCTGGGTCGGCGCGCGAAGCCGGCGTCGATGACGCCGATGTAGGCGATGAACAGGCCGATGCCGACCGAGATCGCGACCTTGAGCGTGCCCGGGATCGCCTTGAAGACCGCCCTGCGGAAGCCGGTCAGCACGAGGACGAGGATGATGATGCCCTCGATGACCACCAGGCCCATGAGGTCGGCGTAGGTGATCTTCTCGCTCGAGTGGGTGACCACCATGCCGGCGATGAGGCCGTTGATGCCCAGACCCGCGGCCAGGGCGATCGGGAAGTTGGCGAAGAGTCCCATCAGGATCGACATGACGCCGGCCACGACAGCCGTGCCCACGGCGACGAGCAGCTTGCTCTGGATGGGGTCGGTCGTGCCGCCGATCAGGTTCCCGGAGCCGTCGATGGCGCTCGAGAGGATGATCGGGTTCAGCACGATGATGTAGGCCATCGTGAAGAAGGTGACGACGCCACCACGGACCTCACGCGCGACGGTGGAGCCGCGCTCGGTGATCTTGAAGAAGCCGTCGAGCCCCGACCGTGTCGGCGTCGGGGTCTTGGTGCGCGTTTGCGTCGACATGCGGCACACCTTAGTGGCGGCATGATTCGGGCACGAAACGAGACCCTAGGCTGTGGGCGTGACCGACGAGACCACCCCCGCCGCGGACCCCGCGCCGTCCGACGCGGCGGCCGGGCAGCCCCGCCCCGAGGGCGCCCGCGCCGACGTGATCGAGCCGCTGCGCGTGCCGATGCTTCGGATCATCGAGGTCGGGCTCGCCGCGTGGCTCGTGGCACTCGTCGTGACGCTCCTGGTGCCGGCACTGCACGAGGGCGACCGCTCGTGGTGGCCGTGGACGTGCGTGGCCGGCTTGGCGCTCGGTGCCCTGGGCTGGGCCTACGTACGCCGGGGGCGTGGGAACGCTCGCGACGCCGCCTGAGCGACCCCCGCGCCGTCGGACGTCAGTCGGTGACCGGGTCGTCCGAGCCGTGCTGCTCCTCGCCCGAGTCCTGCCCGGACTCCTCCGCGGACTCCTCGGCGGCCTCCGCGGACTCCTCGGAAGGCTCCTCGGAGGACTGCTCGGAGGTGCGCTCGGACGAGGCCTCGGGAGCCTGCTGCTCCGAATGCTGCTGCGCCGGCTCGAGGTCGACCGCGAACTCGTCGACGATCGGCTCCCCCACCGGGGTCGGCTCGGGGTGCTCCATGTCGGTCTCGGAGTGGGCGCCGCAGCCGTGGTCGAGCGAGACGACCCGACCGTCGGACGGGCTCCACTCGTTGGCGCAGACGCCGAAGGTCACTCGCAGCGCCCCCGCCATCGGCAGGAAGTAGCCGCACGTCGTGCACCGGGCCGTGGCCTTGACGGCCACCTCGGAAGCAGGGCCGTTGTCGCCGGAGTACCACCGGGTGGCGGCTGCCTCGCGGCCCTCGGCCGACAGCACGCGCGGCCGACCGAGCCCGAGCTCGAAGAAGGCCATCTGGTCGACGTCCTCCTCCCCGGTGGCCTCGAAACCCGCCTCGAGGTAGGGGTCGTCGGGCCGGAAGGGCAGCACGTCGCCGGCGCCGAGGTCGCCGGGAGCCAGCCGGTCGGCATACGGCAGCCACTCCGGCGCCAGCACGGCGTCGGGACCGGGCAGCAGGTTCGTCTCGCAGACCGTGGCCACCTTGGCGCGCGGCACGCGCGCCACGCTGACGCCCCAGCGCCAGCCGCGGTAGCCCGGCGACGTGCACTCGAACCAGTGCATGCCGAGGCGCTCCTCGAGCAGGTCCATGCCGAGGTGGGCGCCGACGGTGCCGGGCTCGGCGATCTCCTCGAGGGCGCTGCGGGCGAGGTCGACGGCGGCGAGCAGGACGGCGTCGGTCCGGGCTGCGGTCACGGTCATCGGGTCACTTCTCCAGCTCGTCGGCGAGCCCGCGCAGGGCCCGGGCGACGTTGGAGGCGAGCTTGCGCTCCGGACGGCGCCCGGCGCGGTAGCCGTTGCCGACACCGTCGAGCAGCTGCACGACGTCCTCGATGATGACGACGAGCTCCTCGGGCGACTTGCGCGTCTGCGCCGACTTGTTGGCGGCCACCGACTGGACCGGGTCGAGCACCTTGACCGACAGCGCCTGGGCGCCCTTGCGGCCCTCGACGATGCCGAACTCGACCCGCACGCCCTTCTTGAGGGTCGTGACCCCCGCGGGGAGGGCGTTCGCGTGCAGGAAGACGTCCGCGCCCGAGTCCTCGGAGATGAATCCGAAGCCCTTCTCCGCGTCGTAGAACCTGACCTTGCCAGTCGGCACAGTCCACCTCGTTCAGATCTCGGTCGGCCGTCCGACGACGCGACTCGATGGCGCTCCTTGCGCTCCCGTCCAGCCTAACTGCATCGCGCAACGCGAATTCCCGCCCCGCGCAGGTTCTCCCCCCGAGGGCGTATGCCGTGTGTCCGGGTCAGGCGGGGCTGATGCCCCAGGTGCCCGTCCACTCCTCACCGGGCTCGAGCACGACGAGGTCGCGGCCGGAGTTGAAGGCGTCGGCGGGGCAGCTCATCGGCTCGACGGCGATGCCGACCTCGCCCTTGCGGTCCTCGGCGATGGCGGTGAAGACCTGCAGCCACGGGAAGGAGGCGTCGGCCCACAGCGTCGCGCCCCGGTCGGCCGCCGCCACGGTGACGCGCCACATGCCGTCGTCGTCGCGCAGGACATCGGTGTAGGCGGTGTCGAGCGTCACCTCCCCCACACGGTGCGGCTCGCGGAAGTCGCACGGCTGCCCGTCGACCGGGTGCGTGGCAGCCGGCAGCAGGCGGTCGTCGACCTCCACCCAGGTGGCTGCCGGGACGTGCAGCTCGACGTCGGGCAGCTGCGTGTCCCCGATCGCGAGGTAGGGGTGGGCGCCGTAGCCGAAGGGCGCCGCGGTCGGCCCGACGTTGCGGGCAGCGGCCGTGACGACGAGGCCGGAGTCGTCGAGCAGGTAGGTGGTGCGCAGGTCGAGGAAGTGGTCCCAGCCGGGCTGCGGGTGCAGGCGGTAGCCCACCGTCACCCGGTCGTCCTCGAGCTCGACGAGCTCCCAGAGGGCCCACCGCACGAGGCCGTGGCTCGCATTGCCGCGCGGCACCTCGGTGATCGGCAGCTGGTGCTCGGTGCCGCCGAAGGCGTAACGGCCGTCGCGCAGCCGGTTGGGCCACGGCATGAGCTGCTGACCGCGTCCGGACGCGCACGGCTCCTCGGCGGCGTACCCGGCGACGACGTCGACGCCGTCGCGGCTCAGGGTGCGCAGCCCGCCGCCCACCTCGACGACGGTGGCCTCGAAGCCGCCGTGGCCGATGGTCCACTGCTCCCCGGTCGGCAGCGCCCGGGCGGGCTCGACGGGGGCGGCAGGCGAGAGCGCGCTCATGGGGGCAACGCTAGCGGGCCGTGCGGCGCCGCAGGCCTGGGGCGGGCTTCGGGCGTGGGGCGATCGGCGCGTGGAAGTAGGTTGGGAGGATGGCCACCTCGAGCCGGAGCCTCGCCGACGACATCCGCGGCCGCAGTGACGCAGAGCTGATCGACCTCGTCCTCGCGCGACCCGACCTCGCGCGCCCGGCCCCGGCCGACCTGACGAGCCTCGCAGCGCGGGCCGGCACGCGGGCCAGCGTGCAGCGGGCCGTCGAGGCCCTCGACCGTGGACACCTGCAGGTGCTCGAGGCGCTCGTCGTGGCCGGCGAGGGAGCCGGCCGCGGCGCGGTGCTCCAGCTGCTGGGGTCGGACGACGTCGAGACGGTGGGGTCGATCGTGGAGGACCTGTGGCGCGCGGCGCTGCTCTGGCGCGGGTCCGACGGGGAGCACGTCGTGCGCACCGTGCCGGAGGTGCTCGGCAGCTCGGTCGCCGGGCTGGGTGCGCCGATGCGCGAGCTCCGTCCGTCGTCACCGCCCGAGGACGGCGATGCCGACCACATCCGTGCCGCGCTGGCCGACGCACCCGACGAGGCCCGCACGATGCTCGAGCGCATGACGTGGGGGCCGGCGTTCGGGGTGCTCCCGACGAGCGGGCCCGGTCACACCACGGCTCGCTGGCTGCTCGAGCACCACCTGCTCGTGCCCGTGTCGGTAGACCGGGTCGCGCTTCCGCGCGAGGTCGGGCTCGTGCTGCGCGAGGGACGGCTGCACCGGTCGCTCGAGCTGACGCCGCCGGAGATCGCGGCCCGCCACGTCAGCCTCGTCGACGCCGCCGCCGGTGGCGCGGCGAGCGAGTCGCTCACCCACGTCGACGAGCTCGCCGCCATCTGGGGCGCCGACCCGCCGCGCGTGCTGCGCGCCGGGGGGCTGTCCGTGCGCGACCTTCGGGTCACGCAACAGTCGCTGGACCTCGACCCCGAGCACGCCGCCTTCGTCGTCGAGCTGGCGTATGCCGCCGGGCTCGTCGCCGACGACGGCGAGGTGGAGCCGGTGTGGGCTCCCACGTCGGACCTCGACGAGTGGAGCTCGAGCGAGGGCGGCCACCGTTGGGCCACCCTCGCCACCGCCTGGCTCGCCTCGACCCGCGCACCGCACCTGGTCGGGCGGCGCAGCACGGGCACGGGACCGGCCAACGCGCTGGGTCCGGACGTGCAGTGGCCGGCGATCCGGGCCATCCGGCGCGAGGTGCTGCGCGAGCTGGCCTCGCTCGAGGCGGGGTCCGCCGCCGACCACGACTCCCTGCGCCGGCGCCTCGCGTGGCGGCGGCCCAACCGGTCCGCCGCGGTGCTCGACGAGGCGGTCGAGGCGGTACTGCGCGAGGCCGAGTGGCTGGGCGTCACCGGCCGGGGCGCGCTGTCCGAGGTGGGGCGGGCCCTGCTCGGGTCGCCCACGTCGGTCGAGGACGTCGCGGCAGCGATGTCGCCGCACCTGCCGGCGCCGGTCGACCACATCCTCGTGCAGGCCGACCTCACCGCCGTGGCCCCGGGGCGCCTCGTCGGCGGCCTGGGGTCCTTCATGCGCCTCGCGGCCGACGTCGAGTCGCGGGGCGGCGCCACGGTCTACCGCTTCACCCCCGAGTCGGTCCGCCGCGCGCTCGACGCCGGCTGGACCGCAGCGGACTTCGTCGACACCGTGCGCCGGTCGAGCCGCACCCCGCTCCCCCAGCCGCTCGAGTACCTCGTGTCCGACGTGGCACGCAGGCACGGGCAGACGCGCGTCGGCGGCGCGGCGGCATACATCCGCTCCGACGACGAGTCGGTGCTCGACACCATGCTCGCCTCGCGCGAGCTCGCCCCCCTGCGGCTGCGCCGGCTGGCGCCCACGGTGCTCGTGACCTCCGCCGACCCGCGCGTGCTCGTGGAGCTGCTGCGCGACAACGGGTTCGCACCGGTGCACGAGGGCCAGGACGGCACCGTCGTGCACGCCGAAACCCCCCGCCGCCGGGTCGGGTCGCGTCGCCGGGGCCCCGGACCCATGGTCTCCCCCGTCGACCGGGACCACACGCAGACGCTCGTCGACGGGCTGCGCGCCGCCGAGGCGACGGCCGACCAGCGGCGCGCGGAGGACGAGGGCCGGCCCGGCCCGCGCATCCTGGCCATGGACCCGGTCGTGACGCTCTCGCTCCTGCGCGACGCGGTCGCCGAGCGGCACGGCGTGTGGATCGGCTACTCCGACGGCCACGGCTCGACGAGCCGGCACCTGATCCACCCGCAGCGGGTCGAGGGCGGCCGGGTCCGCGCCACCGACGAGTCGGGCCACGAGAAGTCCTTCTCGGTCCACCGGATCACCGGGGCCACCGTCGAGAGCTGAGCGGCCACATGTGGCCTCTCGACGGTTGGAGAGGGGCCACACGTGGCCTCTCGACTGTTGGAGAGGGGCCACACGTGGCCTCTCGACGGTTGAGGAGGGGCCAGACGTGGCCTCTCGACGGTCAGGGACGGGTGGGGCGGCGCGGGTCAGGCGCCGGTGAGGGCCTTGACGACGCGGGAGGGCGAGGGGCGGCCGAGCTGCCCGGCCATCCAGACCGAGGTCTCGACGAGCTTTTCGAGGTCGACGCCGGTCTCGACTCCGGCGCCGTGCAGGGCCCAGACGAGGTCCTCGGTGGCGAGGTTGCCGGTGGCGGACTTCGCGTAGGGGCAGCCACCGAGGCCGCCCGCCGACGCGTCGACGACGGAGACGCCGTCGCGCAGGGCCGCCATGGTGTTGGCGAGCGCCTGGCCGTAGGTGTCGTGGAAGTGCACGGCGATCCGGTCGGTGCCGATGCCCCTGGCCTCCAGCGCGTCGAGGAGGCGGTGCACGTGCCCGGTGGTCCCGACGCCGATGGTGTCGCCGAGGCTCAGCTCGTGGCAGCCGAGGTCCATGAGCCGCTCGGCCGTGTCGACGACCTGCGCGACCGGCACCGGGCCCTCCCACGGGTCGCCGAAGCACATGGAGACGTAGGCGCGCACCCACATGCCGCCCGCGAGCGCGCGCTTCACGACCGGCTCGAACATCGCGTACTGCTCGGTCACCGACCGGTTGAGGTTCTTCTGCGCGAAGGTCTCCGTGGCCGAGCCGAAGATCGCGATCGCCGTCAGGCCCAGCTCCTCGGCGCGGTCGAGGCCGCGCTCGTTGGGCACCAGGGCAGGCCGTCGGCGACCCCCGCCGTCCGCCCCGAGCGCACCGAGCACCTCTTCGGCGTCACCCATCTGCGGCACCCACTTCGCCGGCACGAACGACGACGTCTCGATCGTCGCGAGCCCGGCCGCCTCGAGCCTCCGAATGAACTCCACCTTCGTGGCCGCCGGCACGACGGTCTTCTCGTTCTGCAGCCCGTCGCGGGGGCCGACCTCGTAGATCGTCACCTTCGCGGGCAGCCCCGTCGCCGCCTCGACCTGTGGGGATCGCATGCGCCCATACTGTCAGCCGTGAGCGGGAACACCGACGCGCCCGGAGGGGTTGGACGAGACGATGAATGACGGACCCCTGATCGTCCAGAGCGACAAGACCCTCCTCCTCGAGGTCGACCACCCGAACGCCGAGGCCGCGAGGCGAGCCATCGCACCCTTCGCCGAGCTCGAGCGCGCCCCCGAGCACGTGCACACCTACCGGATCACCCCGCTCGGCCTGTGGAACGCCCGCGCCGCCGGGCACGACGCCGAGCAGGTCGTCGACGCCCTCATGACGCACAGCAGGTATGCCGTCCCGAACGCCCTGCTCGTCGACGTGGCCGACACGATGGACCGC
The DNA here is from genome assembly GCF_040702505.1 of Terrabacter sp. NPDC080008. Classification (NCBI taxonomy): domain Bacteria; kingdom Bacillati; phylum Actinomycetota; class Actinomycetes; order Micrococcales; family Intrasporangiaceae; genus Terrabacter; species Terrabacter sp. NPDC080008. The sequence continues at coordinate 428,363 of NZ_JBFBLC010000004.1, read as the reverse complement.
TACGGCCGGCTCACCCTCGAGAAGGAGGGCCTCGCCGACTCCCCGGAGGGCACCCGCCTCGTGCTGCGCACGACCGACCGGCCGGTGCTCGAGGAGGTGCTGCGGCACAAGAAGATCAAGCCGCTGACCGGCGAGCGCATCGACGACCTCGCCGTCGTGGTGCACCCGAGCGAGCGCGGCACCCTCAAGCAGGAGCTGCTCAAGGTCGGCTGGCCGGCCGAGGACCTCGCCGGCTACGTCGATGGCGAGGCCCACCCGATCGACCTCGACCAGGCCGGCTGGCACCTGCGGCCCTACCAGCAGCAGGCCGTCGACGGCTTCTGGCACGGCGGCTCCGGCGTCGTCGTGCTCCCTTGCGGCGCGGGCAAGACCCTCGTCGGCGCCGGCGCTATGGCCGCCGCCAAGGCGACGACGCTCATCCTCGTCACCAACACCGTGAGCGCGCGGCAGTGGAAGGACGAGCTGCTCAAGCGGACGACCCTGACCGAAGACGAGATCGGCGAGTACTCCGGTGCGCGCAAGGAGATCCGGCCGGTCACGATCGCGACCTACCAGGTGCTGACGACGAAGCGGAAGGGCGCCTACGCCCACCTCGACCTGCTCGACGCCCGCGACTGGGGCCTGGTCGTCTACGACGAGGTGCACCTGCTGCCCGCGCCGATCTTCCGCATGACCGCCGACCTGCAGGCGCGCCGCCGCCTCGGCCTGACCGCCACCCTCGTGCGCGAGGACGGCCGCGAGGCCGACGTCTTCAGCCTCATCGGGCCCAAGCGCTTCGACGCGCCGTGGAAGGACATCGAGGCCCAGGGCTACATCGCTCCCGCCGACTGCGTGGAGGTGCGGGTCAGCCTGCCCGACGGCCAGCGGATGGCGTATGCCGTGAGCGAGCCGGACGACCGCTACCGCCTCGCGTCGTGCTCCGACGCCAAGCTGCCCGTGGTCGAGAAGCTCGCCCAGCAGCACGCCGGGGAGCCGACGCTCGTCATCGGGCAGTACCTCGACCAGCTCCACGAGGTGGCCGAGCGGCTCGGCGCCGAGGTCATCACGGGCGAGACGACCGTCAAAGAGCGCCAGCGCCTCTACGACGCCTTCCGCACCGGCGACATCACGACCCTCGTGGTCAGCAAGGTCGCCAACTTCTCCATCGACCTTCCCGAGGCCAGCGTCGCGATCCAGGTCAGCGGCACGTTCGGCTCGCGGCAGGAGGAGGCCCAGCGCCTCGGCCGCGTCCTGCGACCCAAGGGCGACGGGCGCACGGCGCACTTCTACACCGTCGTCAGCCGCGACACCGTCGACGCGGACTTCGCCGCGCACCGCCAGCGCTTCCTCGCCGAGCAGGGCTACGCGTACCGCATCGTCGACGCCGACGACCTCTGAACCGAACGCCTCGGCCCAGCGGACCCGCGGGCCGAGGCTGACGGCATACGACAGCGACGCCCGCGGTGGGACCACACACCGCGGGCGTCGTCGCGTGCACCGGGCGCGGAGGAATGATCCCAGCGGCTCCCAGCCAACTCCCAGCAAACACGCCGACACTGGTGTCGTGGACACCCAGACAGCACCGACCCCCGAGGCCCGCCTGCTCGTCGTCGAGGACGAGCCGAACATCCGCGAGCTGCTCGCGACGTCCCTGCGTTTCGCCGGCTTCGAGGTCGAGACCGCGGGCGACGGCACGACGGCCCTGACCCTCGCCGAGGAGTCCGAGCCGGACCTCGTCGTGCTCGACGTCATGCTGCCGGACGTCGACGGCTTCGAGGTGACCCGGCGCCTGCGCGACCGCGGCCGCCAGCAGCCCATCGTCTTCGTGACGGCGCGCGACGCGACCGGCGACAAGATCCAGGGCCTCACCGTCGGCGGCGACGACTACGTCACCAAGCCGTTCAGCCTCGAGGAGGTCATCGCCCGCATCCGCGCGGTCCTGCGCCGCACCCGCGGGCAGGCCGACGAGGGCGCGACGCTGCGCTTCCACGACCTCGAGCTCAACGAGGACTCGCACGAGGTGCGCCGCGGCGGGCGGGTCATCGACCTGTCGCCGACCGAGTTCAAGCTGCTGCGCTACCTGCTGCTCAACCCCAACCGGGTGCTGTCCAAGCTGCAGATCCTCGACCACGTCTGGGACTACGACTTCCGCGGCGAGTCGGGCATCGTCGAGTCCTACATCTCCTACCTGCGGCGCAAGATCGACGCCGACGGGCCCTCTCTCATCCACACCAAGCGCGGTGTGGGTTACGTTCTGCGGGTGCCCCCAGAGCTGACCACGACCTGACCGGATGGTCGACGTGACCGCCCATCCGGCGGCCCGGCGTGCCGGACGGCAGCCTGCGGCGTCCCGCCTGCGGGCCATGCCGCTGCGCTGGCGACTGCTCGCGGTCACCCTGGGGCTCATCGCGGTCGCGCTGGCCGTGACCTCCTTGGTGGTCAGCGCCCTGCTCCGCGTCTACCTCGTCAACCAGACGAAGCAGGAGCTGCAGGTCTACTCGGCAAGCCTCAGCTCGATCGACCCGGCGGAGCTGCGCGCTGTGACGCCCCGACTGCCCACCAACTTCACCACGCGGGTGATCGACGTGCGCACGGGGAAGAGCCGCTCGCTCGGGGAGGCAGCGACGGAGCGTGAGCACGCCCAGCCACCGCCGCTGAAGCCCACCAGCCCCGAGGTCGTCAAGCGCGGCGCCACCTTCGAGATCGGCTCGTCCGACGGCGACGCGAGATGGCTGGCCATCGCCCAGCTCAACGAGCCGCACACCGAGATCTACGTCCTCGCCCTCCCCCTTGGGCCGCTCAATCGAACTGTCACCACCTTCCTGCTCTACGCCGCCGGTATCGGGGCCATCACGCTGCTCGTCACCGGTGTGGTCGGCTGGTACCTCGTGCGACGGACCTTCCGGCCACTGACCCGGATCGAGGACACCGCCGCCAAGATCGCCGTCGGCGACCTCACCCAGCGCATCGACGTGCCCGACACCGACGACGAGGTGGCCTCGCTGTCCCGGTCACTCAACGCGATGCTCACCCGCATCGAGCAGAGCTTCGCCGTGCGGGAGGCCAACGAGGCCAAGATGCGACGCTTCATCGCCGACGCCTCGCACGAGCTGCGCACCCCGCTCGCCGCCGTCGGTGGCTACGCCGAGCTCTACCGGCAGGGGGCGCTGCCCACCGGTGAGGCCGTCACCGGTGCCATGGGTCGCATCGAGTCCGAGGCCCACCGGATGAGCGGCCTGGTCGAGGACCTGCTGACGCTCGCGCGCCTCGACGGCGAGCGCCCCCTCGAGTTCCAGCCCGTCGACCTGGCCGTCCTCGCCGCCGACACCGCCCAGGACGCGCGGACGATCGCCCCCGACCGACACATCGTCGCCAGCGGCATCGACGGCCCCATCGAGCCGACCGAGCTGCAGGCCGACGAGCAGCAGCTGCGGCAGGTCGTCACGAACCTCGTGACCAACGCCCGGGTGCACACCCCCGCGACGACCCCGATCGAGATCCTCGTCGGGCACGCCGACGAGGGGCACGTCGCGCTCCACGTGCGGGACCACGGCCAGGGCATACCTCGGCCGGAACGAGCGGACGTCTTCGAGCGCTTCTACCGCGCCGACCGCTCCCGCAGCCGCGGCAGCGGCGGCGGCAACGGCCTGGGCCTGGCCATCGTTCACGCGATCGTCGAGGCCCACGGTGGGCGCGTTGCGATCCAGGACACCCCCGGCGGTGGTGCGACGTTCGTCGTGGAGCTGCCCGTGGCACCGACGCGGGCCATCACCGCTCCGCGCCGGGCATCGGGTCAAGGCACAGCCGATTCCTAGGAAGGCCACAACAGCGACCCAAGCTGGGTAGGTCTCATGGAGGCAAGCGAACCAGCAAGGAGGAGCCAGTCCCATGGCACCCGAGAACGAGACCCAGCAGATCCCGCAGGCCGACTACTACAGCCGCCCGGCCGCTCCCGAGCCGGTGACGGAGCCGCTGACGGGCGCCTCGCAGCCCCCGGTCGGGCCTCCGTCGGGGCCCACGTCGCCGCTCGGCACCTCCTCCCGGCCCCAGCCCCGGCGTGACAGCCGCCTCGGGCAGACGCTCGGCGCAGCGCTCATCGCGGCCGTCCTGGCGAGCGGCGGCACCTACGCCCTGACCCATGCCGGCGAGGGCAGCTCCTCCACGGCGACGCCCACGGCCACGGCGACGACCAACAGCAACCAGAACACCTCGCCCACCATCACCCAGGGCAGCGCCACCGCGCCCGACTGGACGGCCGTGGCCGGCGCCGTCGCGCCGAGCGTCGTCAGCATCGACGTCACCACGTCGCAGGGTGCCGGCGCGGGCTCCGGAGTCGTCTACGACGACCAGGGCCACGTGCTGACCAACAACCACGTGGTCGAGGGCGCGGGCGGCAACGGCTCCATCACGGTGACGCTCAACGACGGCCGCACCTACGCCGCCTCCGTCGTCGGCACCGACCCCTCCACCGACCTGGCCGTGATCAAGCTGTCCGGTGCCCCCAAGGACCTCGTGCCGATCAGCCTCGGCAGCTCCGACGCCCTCAAGGTCGGCGCCCCCGTCATGGCGGTCGGCAACCCGCTCGGCCTCTCGGGCACCGTCACCACCGGTATCGTCTCGGCGCTCAACCGACCGGTCAGCACCGGCGGCTCGAGCTCGTCGCCCTTCGGGCAGCAGCAGTCCTCCGGTGACGAGGTCGTGACCAACGCGATCCAGACCTCCGCGGCGATCAACCCCGGCAACTCCGGTGGCGCCCTCGTCAACTCCAAGGGCGAGCTCGTCGGCATCAACAGCTCGATCGCCTCCCTCGGACAGAGCCAGGGCAGCCAGAGCGGCAACATCGGCATCGGCTTCGCGATCCCCGTCAAGGAGGCCAAGTCCATCGCCGACCAGCTGATCAGCAGCGGCAAGGCCCAGCACGCCTTCCTCGGGGTCAGCACCCGCGACACCGTGGTCACCGACGGCAGCGCCAAGCGGGCCGGGGCACAGGTCGTGTCCGTCAGCGGCGGCACCCCGGCCGCCAACGCCGGCATCAAGAGCGGCGACGTCGTCATCGCCGTCGACGGCCACCCTGTCGACTCGGCCACGGCGCTCGTCGCGCAGATCCGCGAGATGAAGGCCGGCGACAAGACCACGCTGACGATCATCCGCGGCGGCTCGCGCCAGGACGTCTCCGTGACGCTCGCCGTCAAGCCTGCAAGCTGACCGGCGGCTCCTCCCCCGCGTATGCCGTCGGGCTCGCGGCCGTCCCCCACCACGCTCCCGGTGGACGCGGACGGTCGCCGGCCCGGCGGCATACGTCATCGGGCGGCCGGGCGCGGTGCTCGCGGTGGGGCGCGGGCGCAGCGGATTGGGGGCCCGGCGGGGGCCGCCCGTACCCTTGCGCGGTGAGTCTGACCGAAACCGAGCTCGATCCCTCCGCCATCGTGCGCCTCGACCCCGAGGACGTCGCGACGGCCGTGCGCGTGCTGGCCCTGGCACCGTCGCTCGACCTGGACGACCCCGACTTCGAGACGCTCAAGCGGGCGGCGTCGCTGATGTACAAGCGCCTCAAGAAGGACCGGCGCAACGCGAAGACGTGGGCCGAGCGCAAGGCCGACCGGCAGGTCATCGAGTCGACGGCGACGGGATCACCGATGCGCATCGACGACGAGACCAAGGGAATCCCCCTGGTGTCCAGTGCGAACGGCGCCTTCGCCGGCGAGCTGGTCAATCCGCGCGGCTGCTACATCTGCAAGCGCGACTACACCCTCGTCGACGCGTTCTACCACTGGCTCTGCCCCGACTGCGCGCGCAAGAGCCACGCCAAGCGCGACCAGCGCACCGACCTCACCGGCAAGCGGGCCCTGCTCACCGGCGGCCGCTCGAAGATCGGGATGTACATCGCCCTGCGGCTGCTCCGCGACGGCGCGCACACCACGATCACCACGCGCTTCCCCAAGGACGCGGTGCGCCGCTTCGCGGCGATGGAGGACAGCGCCGACTGGATCCACCGCCTCAAGATCGTCGGCATCGACCTGCGCGACCCCACCCAGGTCATCGCCCTCGCCGACGAGGTCGCCGCAGCCGGCCCGCTCGACATCCTCATCAACAACGCCGCCCAGACCGTGCGCCGCTCCCCCGGCGCGTACGGCAAGCTCGTGGAGCTGGAGTCGGCGCCGCTGCCCGAGGGCACTGCTCTGCCCGAGATGGTGACCTTCGACCGGGTCAGCGAGGCGCACCCGGCCTCCATCGCCGGGGCCCTGCGCGAGCACGCCGTCGCGCACCACGACGGCGAGTCGGTCGAGCACGCCCTGGCCGCGCAGACCGCGGCGTCGATGACGGCGCTGGCGCTCACCGCCGGCAACGCGAGCCTGGAGGCACACCGGGCCGGCACGGCCGTGGACGCCGGCGGCCTGCTGCCCGACCTGCAGCGCACCAACTCCTGGACCCAGAAGGTCGAGGAGGTCGACCCGCTCGAGCTGCTCGAGGTCCAGCTGTGCAACTCGACGGCACCGTTCCTGCTCGTCTCCCGGCTGCGCCCGGCGATGCGGGCGGCCGTCGCGGCGGGCGCCCGGCGCGCGTACGTCGTCAACGTCTCGGCGATGGAGGGGCAGTTCTCGCGCCGCTACAAGGGCCCCGGCCACCCGCACACCAACATGGCCAAGGCGGCGCTCAACATGCTGACGCGCACGAGCGCGGGCGAGATGTTCGAGAGCGACCGGATCCTCATGACGGCCGTCGACACCGGCTGGATCACCGACGAGCGGCCGCACGACGAGAAGCTGCGCATCGCCGCCGAGGGCTGGCACGCCCCGCTCGACCTCGTCGACGGCGCCGCCCGCGTCTACGACCCCATCGTGCGCGGCGAGGCCGGCGAGGACCTCTACGGCTGCTTCGTCAAGGACTACGAGCCCAGCCCCTGGTGACCTGCGCCCGCCCGGCGCCGGTCAGTCGAGCCGCTTGGCGTACCACGCCTCGGCGTAGAAGGCGTCCGAGAAGGGCGGCACCTCGGACCAGCCGTGGCGCAGGTAGAGCGCCCGGGCCTCCTCGAGGTCGAGCCGGGTGTCCAGGCGCATCGCCTCGACGCCCCAGACCCGCGCCACCTCCTCGGCGCACAGCAGCAGGCTCGTGCCGAGGCCGGCTCGACGCAGCTCGGGCCGCACGTAGAGCCGGCGCAGCTCGGCCACCCGTGCACCTGACCCGTCCCGGAGGCGCCGGAGGCCCACGCAGCCACCGAGGACGGCCGGGGCGTCGGCACGCCGGGCCACGAGGAACACACCGGTCGGCGGGGCGAGGTCGTCGCTGCGCATGCGGGGGTAGCCGGTCTCGATCTCCTCGGGAGTCGAGTCCCGCCCCTCCCGCAGCTGGTACCACCGGTCGCTGACCTCGACGTAGTAGTCACGCAGCAGCGCCTCGCACGCGGGAGCGCCCACGTCGGCGAGCTCGATCACCCACCCGCCGACGGGTACGCCGTCGAGCAGGTCATCGGGATCCGGGACGCCACTCACGTGCGAGGCACCCTCAGACGGCCGCGCCGAAGGTCTGGCGGGACGCCAGCGCCTCGCGCAGCTCCGCGTCGGCGTCGACGAGCGACCTGCGGACGGCGGGCGTGAGGTCATCGCGGGCGATGGTCTCCGAGCTCAGGCTCGCGGTCTCCTCGGTGAAGACCCGCGGGAAGGCGACGAGCACGACGCGCGAGAGGGCGTCCTCCCCCACCCAGCCGGACATCGCCGGGACGTCGCTGAAGTAGCGCGGCACGTAGTCGGCGACGAGGTCGTCGTCGGGCGCCACCCACATGCCCCGGGCGAGGTGCACCATCTCGTAGTTGGAGCGCCCCTCGCGGCCGGTCAGCTGCTGCCACGCCCACGCCTTGGACTCCGGGTCGGGCAGGCTCGCCCGGCACATCAGGGCGTTGAGGCCGCCCTGCAGCGTGTCGTCCTTGGCGCGGAAGCGGTCGATCTCGGCGCCGCCGATGAGGCCGCGGGCGGCGAGGTTGCGCACGACGATCCAGCGGAAGTCACCGTCGTCCTCGAGGCCCGCCGGCAGGCCCTGGCCGTCGGCCCAGGCGCGCAGCAGCGCCTCGTCGTCGCTGGTGCCGGCGACGAGACGGGCCGCCGCGAGCGACTCCGTCGTGGCCGGGGCCGCGCCCTCGAGCAGCCCCGTGGCGGCCCGGTTGAGCCGCGCCAGCGCGGCGTCCTGCTCGGGCCGCGGGACGAAGTACGGCACGACCCGGTGCTCGGCGTAGGCCGCCACCCGGGTCAGGATCGAGGAGTTCGTCTCGGCGGGCCAGGCGGCGTCGAACACGTCGAGGAACGAGGCCGGCGAGACGGTCGCGCCGTGCACCCCGTCGATGAGCGCGGACCACACGACGGCCCGCGCCTGCGCGTCGGGGACCTGCCCGAGCTGCGCCGGGAGCGCGGCCACGGTCGCGTCGGACAGGCGTACGCGAGCCCACGTCAGGTCGGACGCGTTGGGCACGAGGACCGCCGGCTCCGGGGTCCCCTCGAGCTCGGCGATCGTCGTCATCGGCTCGGTGACGGTGACCGGGACCCGGCCGAGCTCGCGCCCGTCGGTCCAGCCCGCCACGTCGAAGGCGTGCGGCCGGTCGGCCGGGCGGTCGGCCGGCGACTCGCGGATGACCACGGCACGCTCGACGACGCCGTTCTGCTCGTCGACCTCGACCGAGATGGTGTCGCGGTCGGCCGTGAGCAGCCAGGCGCGCGACCACGCCGTGAGGTCCTTGCCGCTCGCCTGCTCGATGGCGCCGAGGAAGTCGGCGAGGGTGCCGTTGCCGTAGGACTTGTCGGTCAGGTACGCCCGGACGCCCGCGATGAAGCGGTCGTCGCCGACGTACGCGATGAGCTGGCGCAGCGCGGCCGCGCCCTTGGCGTACGAGATGCCGTCGAAGTTCTGCAGCGCGCTCTGCGCGTCGAGGGCCTCGACGCCGGCGACCGGGTGGGTCGAGGGCGAGCGCTCGGCGCCGTAGCCCCAGACCTTGCGCACGATCGAGGAGTCGACCCAGGCGTCGGTGTAGTCGGTCGCGTCGACGAGGCAGCGGTGGCTCATGTACTCGGCGAAGCTCTCGTTGAGCCAGAGGTCGTCCCACCACTTCATCGTCACGAGGTCGCCGAACCACATGTGCGACATCTCGTGGCTGACCGTGTTGGCGCGGGTCAGCAGCTCGTCGCGGGTCGCGGCGCCGCGGTAGAGGTACTGATCCCGGAAGGTGACGCAGCCGGGGTTCTCCATGGCGCCGGCGTTGAACTCGGGCACGAAGACCTGGTGGTACTCCCCGAACGGGTAGCGGATGCCGAAGAGGCCGTGGAAGTAGTCGAAGGAGCGCTTCGTGACGTCGAAGAGCTCGGCGGCGTGCCGCTCGAGCGGCTCCTGCAGCGAGGCGCGCGCGTGGATGCCCAGAGGTATGCCGTCGTGCTCGTCGCGCACGGAGACGTACGGCCCCGCGCACACCGTCACGAAGTAGGTGGCGAGCGGCCTGGTCGTGGCGAGGGTCCACGTGCCGTCCTCGCCGCGGGTGGCCGCGCCGTTCCCGATCACGGTCCAGTCCTGCGGCGCCCGGACGGTCACGTCGTAGGGGGCCTTGAGGTCGGGCTGGTCGAAGCAGGCGTAGACGCTCGGGGCCGCGTCGAGGAAGAGGTGGCCGTAGACGTAGTCCTGCCCGTCGGCCGGGTCGGTGGCCCGGTGCAGGCCCTGCCCGTCGTGGCTGTACGCCATGGTCGCGACGACGGTGAGCTCGTTCTCGGCGGCGAGGCGGGACAGCGTCAGCCGGCCGTCCGAGACGGCGTCGGGATCGAGGACCTGCCCGTTGAGCTCGATGCTCTGCACCGCGACCGCCTTGAGGTCGACCCAGGAGTCGCTGCCCGGCGTCGCGCAGGTGAACCGGACGACGGTGCGCGAGCCGAAGACCTCCGCGCCCTGGTCGAGGTCGAGCTCGACGGCATACGACGTGACGGTGATCAGCGAGGATCGCTCGCGGGCTTCGGCCAGGGTGAGACTGCGCATGGGAGCGAGCCTGCCAGATGGACCGGGCCGTCGTCGCCGGGGTTGCCTGCGAGGTTGCCGAGGGGCGGGGCCAGACGGTGGGGCCGGAGCCTCAGTGCCGCAGCGGGCCGCCGGCCATCCCCTCGAGGCGGGCGATGCGCTGGTCCATCGGCGGGTGCGTGGAGAGGAACCGCGTCACGTCCTGGGCGCGGAAGGGGCTGGCGATCATCATGTGGCTGGCGTTGACGACGTCCTGGGACGGCGCCAGGGGCGCCCGCGCCACACCGGTCTCGAGCTTGCGCAGCGCCGAGGCGAGCGCGAGCGGGTCACCGGTCAGCTTGGCGCCGTCCTCGTCGGCGTCGTACTCGCGGGTGCGGCTGATGGCCATCTGGATCATCATCGCGGCCATGGGGGCGAGCAGGCTCATGGCGAGCAGGGCGAAGGGGTTCGGGCGGTCCTCGTCGGAGCCGCCTCCGCCGAACATGCTGCTGAACATGAGCATCCGGCCGATCGAGGTGATCACGCCGGCGATGGCCGCCGCGACCGAGCTGGTGAGGATGTCGCGGTTGTAGACGTGCATCAGCTCGTGACCGAGGACGCCGCGCAGCTCCCGCTCGTCGAGCAGGCTGAGGATGCCCTCGGTGCAGCACACGGCGGCGTTCTGGGGGTTGCGTCCGGTGGCGAAGGCGTTGGGCGCCTGTGTCGGCGAGATGTAGAGCCGCGGCATCGGCTTGCCGGCGCGGGTCGAGAGCTCGCGGACGATGCGGTACATCGCGGGGGCCTGCGCCTCGGAAACGGGATAGGCGTGCATGGCCCGGATGGCCAGCTTGTCGCTGTTCCAGTAGCCGTAGGCGGTCGTGCCGACGCCGATGAGCGCGAAGACCCAGATGTAGCGGCCGCCGGCGACGAGCGCCCCCACCGCCAGCAGCAGGGCCCAGATGCCGCCGAAGAGGGCAGCGGTCTTGAGCCCGTTGAAGTGCTTGTGCATGCCGGTTGAACGAGTGACCGACAACGCGTGTTCCCGCTGGAAGTCCGCTGGGAGCCCACTGGGCGCAGGACGTCGCGGACATCTGTGACGCACGCCTCAGACCGGGACGAGCGGAAACCTCCGAGCCACTACTACACGTAGTAGTAGTTTGCGGGTGTTGGGAAAACCGACATCCCTTCCAGGAAAGAAGCACACGATGCGCAAGACCCTCGACACGCTGATCTCGTGGACCGGCCTGCTCCTCGCCGCCGTCCTCCTCGTGGCAGGCGGACTCCTCACGTACGCGCACAGCTTCGTGGCCGGCCAGGTCGAGCAGCAGCTGAGCCAGCAGGACATCACGATGCCCGGCGCGAAGGCCCTCGAGACCCAGGAGCAGAAGGACGCGCTCCTGCCCTACGCCGGCCAGAAGATGACCACGGGTGACCAGGCCAAGGCCTTCGCCGACCACTACATCCTCGTCCACATGAACGCCGCCTCGAACAACCGCACGTACGAGCAGGTCTCCGGCGAGTTCATGACGATGTCGAAGGACCCCAACGCCGACCAGGCCAAGGTCGCCGAGCTCGGCCAGCTGCGCCAGACCCTCTTCATGGGCAACACGCTGCGCGGCCTGCTCCTCAACGCGTACGCCTTCGGCACCATGGGCACCATCGCCCTCTACGGCGCCATCGCCTCGTTCGTCGGCGCCGGCATCTTCCTGGTCCTCGGGCTGCTGGGCCTGTGGCACGCGAAGACCGCCGAGGACATCAGGCTCGCCACCGCCGAGCCGCAGCGGGTCCCCCAGACCGCCTGACCCCCACAGACCCGGCCGACGGTTCAACCGCGAGACGCACCGGCCGGACCGAGAGCCCCGAGGCACCGCCTCGGGGCTCTTGACGTGCCCCGGCAGGGGCGGCGACCCCCGGGTCAGCCCAGCAGCTGGAGCAGGAGGTCGGGCTGCACGCTGACGACGACGAGCACCGCCGCAGCAAGCACGAGACCGGCGACCAGGCCCGGACGTCGCCGTGCTGCCGCCAGGGTCGCGGCCGCGGACGCGCGCTCCGGCGCGGCACCGGCGGGCGGGCTGATGACGACCCGGAACCAGCGCAAGTAGACGGCCACCCCGATCACCGCGTTGACGGCGGCGATGACGGCGAGCCAGACCCAGCCCTGCGCCACGACCGGCCGCAGCGCCGTGATCTTGCCGACGAGGCCGATGACGCCCGGCGGCAGCCCGGCGAGCGAGGTGAGTGCGAGCGCGAGCGCGCCGGCCCGCCAGGGACTGCGCTGCCAGAGGCCTGCGTATGCCGTGAGGTGACGCGCGTCGCCCGGCTGGTCCCGGAGCGTCACCGCCACGACGGCGAAGGCCACGAGCGTGGCGACGACGTAGGTGAGCAGGTAGGTCGCGCTGGCAGCGACGCCGAGGGCGGAGATGCTGACGAGCGGGAGCACCACCCACCCCGCCTGGGCCACGGTCGACCAGGCCAGCAGGCGCACGACGTCGTCCTGTCGCAGGGCCATGACGTTGCCGAGCGTCATGCTGAGCGCGGCGAGGATCGCGATCGACAGGACGGCGGGCGTGCCGAGCACGGCCACCGCCCGCAGCACGACGAGCAGCGCCGCGAGGGCCGCGACCTTCGAGACCGTCGCGAGGAACGTCGCGACGGGCACCGACGAGCCGGCGTAGGCCGTGGGCGTCCACGCGTGGAACGGCACGAGCGAGAGCTTGAAGCCGACACCGGCCACGACGAGCACCGTGGCCAGGGCCACGAGTCCGCTCGCGAGGGAGGGATAGACGACCGGCGTCGCCCCGGCGGCGCCGGTCGGGGCACTGCTGGTGAGGGCCTCGGCGAGGCCGAAGACCCCACCCGAGGAGAGCGCGGCATCGGGCGTCAGGAACGGGCTGCCGGTCGCGGTGAACCACAGCGCCACCCCGAGCACGAGCAGCGCGAACGACACGAGCGACGTGACGAGCAGCTGGGTCGCGCCGGCGACGGCGGAGCGGCGGCCGGAGAGCGCGACCAGCGCGATGACGGGCAGGGTCGCGAGCTCGAGCGCGATGAGCCACGTGCCGACGTCGCGGCTGGCGGCCACCACGACGGTGCCGGCGAGGGCGGCGAGCAGCAGCACGGCCTCCACCGGCTCACGGGTGCTGTCCGCGCGGCGGTCGCGCCGGGCACCTGGCCATGCCAGGGCGATGCACACCAGCGCCGAGAGGGCGGCGGCGAGCTGCAGCGTGCTGCCGAGCGCATCGGCCTGCCACAGGCACACCTGCGGCAGCCCGTCGATCCCCGGCAGCGTCCCGCCCGCGGGGGCCCCGCGTGCGACGAGGCAGAAGGTCTGCCTCGTCGAGCCGCCGCCGAGCGAGAGACCCGGCACGGTCGCCAGCGCCGACCCGAGGGCGGCGAGGGCCGCGACGGCATACGGCGTCTGCCGCAGGCGGGGGTTGACGAGGTCGGCAACGAGCACGACGACGAGGCCGACGACCGGCAGCAGGGCGGGCAGCACGGTGGTGTAGTCGATGGTCAGGCTCTTCACCGGCCCGCTCCCAGCCCGGACAGCAGTCCCGTGGTCGCGGCGTCGGAGAGGCCGAGCAGCAGGTGCGGCAGCACGCCGAGCGTGACGATGACGACGACGAGCGACATGGCGACGGCCCAGCGCACGCCTCGGGCGTCGGCGACCGGCTCGGCCGCCGCTCCTTCTGCAGCGTCGCTGCCCTCCCCCGCCCACACGATGCGGGCCACGCTCAGCGAGTAGGCGGCGGCCAGTGCGAGCCCGACGGCTCCGAGCACGACGCAGGCCCGCATCAGCCCGACGGGGCGGCCGGGCGCCGGCGACCACGCGGCATACAGCGCGAGGAACTCACCCCAGAAGCTGACGAGACCCGGCAGGCCGAGGGCGGCGGCCAGACCCACGACGAGTGCGAACCCGAAGCGGGGGGCCCTGTCGCGCAGCGCCGCTCGGGCAACCCGCAGGTCTGCCGAGCCCCACTGCTCCTTGAGGTCACCGACGACGAAGAAGAGCAGGGCCGACACGACGCCGTGGGCGATGTTGCCGAAGAGCGCGGCCTGCAGGCCCGTCTCGCTGCCCGAGGCGATCGCGAGGGCGACGAAGCCCATGTGGGCCACGGAGCTGTAGGCGATGAGGCGCTTGAGGTCGCGCTCCACGAGACAGGCGAGGCCTCCCCAGAGGATGCCGACGACGCCCAGCACCGCGAGCGCGGGGCTGAGCTCGGCCACCCCTCGCGGCACGGTGCCGACGGCGAGCCGGACGATGCCGTAGGTGCCCATCTTGAGCAGGACGGCGGCCAGCAGCACCGAGCCGGCGGTCGGGGCGATGGTGTGGGCGGAGGGGAGCCAGGTGTGCAGCGGCCACAGCGGCACCTTGATGCCGAGCCCGAGCAGCAGCAGCGCGGCGATCGCCACCTGCAGCGACCGGGACAGCCCGGCGCCGTGACGGGCGGCGAGGAGGGCGAGGTCGCTGGTGCCCTGGTGGTGCAGGAGCAGCAGGATGCCCACGAGCATCAGCGTCGACCCGAGCGCGGTGAAGAGCACGAAGCGCCCGGCGGCGTCGGCGCGCGTCTCGTCGCGCACGTGGTCGTCGCCGAAGCGGCGCACGAGCACCCACATCGGCACGAGCACCACCTCGAAGGCGATGAAGAAGAGCACGGCGTCGCGGGCCATGAAGGTCGCGAGCGCGCCGGTCTCGACGAGCAGGATGCAGCCGAGGAACGTCGATCCGGTGCCGCCCTTGGGGATCGGCCCCGAGAGCGCGTGGGCCACGACGGCGACGGCGAGCACCGCGGTCAGCAGCACGAGCGCGGCGGAGAGTCCGTCGACGCCGAAGTGCCACCGCACGCCGAGCGACCGGATCCACGGCACATCGACGGACTGGCGGTCCGCGACGACGACGACGGCGAGCACCGCGGTCACGAGGGTGCATCCGTGGGCGATGCCGCGCTCGACCCGGGACTCGCCGGGGATGGCGATGCAGGCGATGGCTCCGAGCAGTGGCAGCAGGAGCATGAGGGTCACCGCCACGCCGTCACCCCGAGGATCGCGACGATCACGGCCCCGACGAGCAGGCTGAGCACCGAGAGCGAGGGCACGGCGCGGTGGCCGCGCTCCCCCGCCCGACCCGCTGCGCGGGCGACGACGGCCGTGGCGCGCGGGTAGGCGTCGACGACGTCGCGGTCGAGCGCCACCACGAGGCGGGCCAGCGCCGTCACGGCCCGGCCGAAGCCGACGTGTGCCGTGTCGGCACCGAAGCCGCGCACCGCCGAGTCGCGGACGCCCACCGGGATGCGGTCGGCGACGTCGACGCGGCCGCGGTCGCTGACGGACCACACGGCATACGCGGCGCCGGCGACGAGCAGGACCGACAGCAGCGCGCTGAGGATTCCCACCTGCACCGCCCCGCGCAGGCTGAGCAGGAAGAGGACCCCGACGACGGTCAGGGCGGCGAGGACCGACACGACGAGCGCGGCGGACAGCGTGATGGTCGGGTGGCCGTGGGCGTGGACGCGCTCGACCTCGGCGTCGTCCGCGCTGTCGGCACTCATCACGATGGCGACCTCCTCCTCGGCGACCACGGCGGGTGGCGGCTGCGGTGCGGGGCCGGTGGCGGCCACAGGGGTGTCGAGCAGCAGCCAGGCACGGGTGCAGTAGGCGGCGGTGAGCACGACCGTGACGAAGAGCGCCAGGACGACGATCCACGCCCGCAGGCCGCCGCCGCTGGTGGCTCCCTCGAGGGCGGCGTCGATGACGGTGTCCTTGGTGAAGAAGCCGACGAGCGGCGGCACCCCGGCCAGGGCGGCCAGGCCGATGCCCATCGACCAGCGCAGCGCCCCCGTCGGGCGCAGTCGCCCGCGCAGCGCGGCCAGGGCGGTGGCTCCGGCCAGCACCGACAGCCAGCCGGCACCGAGGAAGAGGAGCGCCTTGAAGAAGGCGTGCGCGATGAGGTGGCCGACTCCGGCGCCGGGTCCGAGCTCGGGCGGTGCCGCGGCCAGCGCGGAGAGCATGATCGCGACCTGGCTCAGGGTCGAGTAGGCGAGCATCCGCTTGAGGTCGGTCTGGGCCAGTGCGAGCAGGGCGGCGTAGACCATGGTCACGGCGGTGAGCACCGCGAGCAGGGTGCGGGCTCCGTCGTGCGTGGCGTAGAGGGGGAACAGCCGGGCGATCACGTAGGTGCCGGCGGCGACCATGGTGGCGGCGTGGATCAGGGCCGACGCGGGCGTGGGGCCCTCCATGGCGTCGGGCAGCCAGTCGTGGAAGGGGACGAGGCCCGACTTGCCGGCCACGCCGATGACGACGCCGACGAGCCCGACGGTGAGCAGCGGGTGGCTGCCGGGCGCCGTGAGCACGGCCATGAGGTCGGTGGACCGCGCCCGCACCGACAGCGCGATGATGCCGACGACCATGCCGATGTCGGCCACCCGGGTGACGAGGAACGCCTTGTACGCCGCCCGTCGCGCCGCCGCCCGCTCGCTGTCGTGGCCGATGAGCAGCCACGAGCACCAGCCCATGACCTCCCAGCCGACGAGCGTCAGCACGAGGTCGCCCGACTGCACGACGAGCAGCATGCCGGCGGCGAAGAGCGACACGGTCGCGGCGAAGCGGGTGTAGCGAGGGTCGTCGTGGAGGTACCACGTGGTGAACACCTGGATCCCGAGCACGACCAGCGCGACGACGAACGCGGTCAGGCCCGAGAGTCGGTCGGAGAGCAGGTGCAGCGGCACGGACAGGTCACCGAGCGGCAGGCGCCCGATCGTGCCGATGTCGGCGCTGCGGGTCGGCGCGACCCACTCGAGGAAGGCCAGCACGGTGACGACGGCGGAGCTGCCGACGGCGATCCCGGCCGCGAGGACCCGTTGGCGGCGCGCCAGCAGGCCCGCGAGGGCCGCCAGCGCCGGAAGGACGACGACCAGCCGCACGACCCAGCTCACGGAGTGCCCTCCCCCGCTGCCGCCGGCCGCCGGTTGCCGTCGGACTCGTCCGTGAGGTCCGGGACTGCGGTGAGGTCGATGTGGCCTGCGCGGCGGAACATCACGAGGATGATGGCCAGGGCCACCGTGATCTCGGCCGCGGCGATGGTGATGACGAAGAGCGTGAGCACCGGGCCGGCGGCGTAGGAGCCTGCGGCGCGGGTGCCGGCCGTGACGAGCAGCAGGTTGGCGGCGTTGAGGATGAGCTCGACCCCGATGAGCACGAGCACCGCGTTGCGTCGGGCGAGGACGCCGTAGACGCCGAACCCGGCGAGCAGCGTTGCCAGGGCGGCGGGCAGCGACAGGTGGATCATGCGCGCTCCCCGGCGCCTGCGGTGGGCAGGGCGGCGGTGGCGCCGTCCGGCTCGGGTCGGCTCACGTGGCCCTCGGCACCCTCGGCACCGGCGGCACCGGCGGCGCCCGGCTCCGGCCGGGTGCCGGCCGCGGGACGTCGCCCACCGTCGCCCAGCACGAGCCGGGAGACCGCGAAGGCGCCGATGAGCGCGACGAGCAGGAGCACCGAGAGCAGCTCGAAGGGCCAGACCCACGTGCCGAAGACCGCCTGGGCGATCTGCGGGGTGGCGCTCGCCCTCTGGTCGAGGTCGACGCTCGCGTCCGAGAAGAACGGCAGCAGAAGCGAGGCCAGCAGCACGGTGGTCGCCGCGCCGAGCAGGGCACCGGCCAGCCGCTGCCACCAGGGCGTGTCGATCTGCTCGTGCGGCCCGATCGGCGCGCGGGTCAGCATCAGGGCGAACAGGACGAGCACGACGATGGCGCCGACGTAGACGAGGAGCTGGACGAGGCCGACGAGCTCCTGCCCCAGCACGAGGTAGGCGCCGGCGAGCGAGCCGAGCGACACGAGCAGCCAGAGGGCGGCATGGACCACGTGCTTGGTCGTCACCGACAGCAGGGCCGACAGCGCGGTGATGGCCCCGACAGCGGTGAAGACGATGTCGCGGGTCGTCACGCGCCACCGCCGGTGTCGCTGCCGGCGCTGCCGGAGCTGCCGCCGTCGTGGTCGTCGGCCGCGCTCTCGTCGGTCGAGACGGTGGGCAGCACCTGGGTCGAGTCGCCCTGCGCGGCAGCGGCGTCGGCTGCTTCGGCGACCGGGATCGGGGCGGTCTGCTCTGCGCTCGATGGCGGTGCGACGGTGCCCGGGGCCTCTGCTTGGGGTGCCTCCACCGCGGGCATGACCTTCGTGCGCTCGACGGCCGGCGGGGTGGCCTGGGGGGTCGTCGATGTGGCCTGCGGGGTGGTCGGCGTGGCCGGCGAGGAGGATGCGGCGGACGGGGTGGGCACGGTGGCCCCGGGCTGGCGGCGCACCCGGGTCGGGCGGGCAGGCGCGCCGGCTGCACCCGTACTCCCACCGGCGGAGCCGCGAGGTGGCCGGGCTGCCGCGGCGACCTCCGCGGGGTCGGCGCTGCCGGGGTCGAGCGCCGGCGGCGGAGGCACCGTCGCCATCCACGCACCGAGGCGGTCCTTCTCGTGCAGCAGGTCGCGGATGTCGACCTCGGCGTACTCGAACTCCGGGCTCCAGTGCAGCGCGTCGAAGGGGCACACCTCGATGCAGATGCCGCAGTACATGCAGAGCGAGAAGTCGATGGCGAAGCGGTCGAGGACGTTGCGCTGGCGGGCGCGGCCGCCGGGCGTCGTCGGAGGCAGCTCCTCCTTGTGCGAGTCGATGTAGATGCACCAGTCGGGGCACTCGCGCGCGCACAGCATGCACGACGTGCAGTTCTCCTCTGTGAGCGCGATGACACCGCGCGAACGCGGCGGGAGGGCCGGCGCGACGTCGGGGTACTCCGCCGTGTGCGTGTGCCGCGTCAGCGACTTCGCCGTCGTCGCGAGCCCCTTGACGAGCCCCGGGAGTATGCCGTCACCCACGTCCGCTCACCGCCCTTCCACCGTCGAGAGGCCAGAGTTTGCGCATGACCCACCGTCGAGAGGCCAGAGTTTGCGCATGCCCCACCGTCGAGTGGCCAAAGTATGCGGGTGGGCTGCAGTCGAGTGGTCACGTCGAGGGCGCGGGCCCGCGGTCGCGAAGAGTGGCCTCTCGACGGTTGGGAATCCGCAAAGGGTGGCCTCTCGACGTGCACGGAGCCGCAAAGTCTGGCCTTTCGACGGGTGGAGGGAGGCGGGGCGGGTCACGAGGTGAGCACCACCCCGACGGCGGTGATGGCCAGCTGCAGGAGCGCGAGCGGCACGAGCCACACCCAGGCAAGGCGCTGGAGCTGGTCCTCGCGCATGCGCGGCCACGACACGCGCAGCCAGATGACGACGACGGCGACGACGAAGCCCTTGAGCAGGGTCCACAGCCAGCCGAGCCACGACTCCAGCGGACCGGCCCAGCCGCCGAGGTAGAGCACCGCGAAGAGCAGCGACATCACCACGATGCCGGCGTACTCGGCGAGCAGGAAGAAGGCGAAGCGCAGTCCGGTGTACTCGGTGAAGGCGCCGAAGACGATCTCGGAGTCGGCGAGCGGCATGTCGAACGGCGGCCGCTGCAGCTCGGCGAGGGCCGCGACGAGGAAGACGACCATGCCGGGCAGCTGCCACAGGAGCCACCACGGGTTCCAGGCGTTCGCGATGCCGACGAGCGAGAGCGTGCCTGCGGCGAGTGCGACGGAGGCGACGGCGAGCACCATCGGCAGCTCGTACGAGACGAGCTGGGCGGCGGCGCGCATGCCCCCGAGCAGGGAGTACTTGTTGGCCGAGGCCCACCCGGCCATCAGCGTGCCGATGATGCCGACGCCGATGACGGCGAGCACGAGCACGACGCTCGCCTCGACGTCCGCCCCCACGACGCGCGGCGAGAGCGGGATGACGGCGAGCGCCACGAGGTACGGGATGAGCGCGACGAACGGCGCGAGCCGGAACGCCCACCGGTCGGCGCGCGCGGGGGTGATGTCCTCCTTCTGGACGAACTTCACCCCGTCGGCGACGAGCTGGGCCCAGCCGTGGAAGCCGCCGGCATACATCGGCCCGAGCCGGCCCTGCATGTGCGCCATCACCTTGTGCTCGGTCTGCCCGACGAGCAGCGGCAGCACCAGGAAGGCGGCGAGCACGGCGACCGCGCGCAGCACCACCTCGAGCCCGGGGGCCAGGTGCAGGCTCACCGCGGACCCCACTCCGGGCCGGGCACGCCGGGGGCCTGGACGCGGCGGCGGCCGGGGGCGCGCGCCGAGTCGTGGCCCTCCCCCGGCTCCTTGGCGCCCGGCCACGCCTTGGACGCCCGCGCGGCGAGGACGAACGACTTGCGCAGTGGCGTGCCCTCGAAACCGTCCGGCAGCAGCAGGGGGCGCAGGCCGAGGCCGCTGCCGTCGTCGAAGCCCTCGAAGTCGATGCCGAACATCTCGTGCGTCTCGCGCTCGTGCCAGCCCGCCCCGCGGAAGACGCCCGTCAGCGAGGGGACCGGGCGGCCCTCCGGGGCCCGGGTACGCAGGAGGACGGAACGCAGCGCCCGCGGCTCGCGGGTGTCGAGCAGGTGGCACACGAGGTCGAAGCCCGCGTCCTCGGCTGCGTCGGCCTGGTCGACGGCCGTCAGCCAGTCGAAGTACGCGTAGCCCTCCTCGCGCAGCTCCTGCACCGCCGAGACCCACTCGGGGAAGGGCACGTCGCGCACGTCGGTGACCTTCACCGTCCACCCTCCCCGGGTGCGGCGGGGGCAGCCGGAGCGGCAGGCGCGGCGGGCGCGGCGGGTCGGCGAAGGAGGGGACGGCGGACGTCACCGGCGCTCGCGACGCGCGTGCCGGCATACCTGCCCTTGAGCTTCTGGGCCGAGAGGCGCTCGCTCGCGATCTGCTCCTGCAGGCGGATGATCCCGTGCAGCAGCGCCTCGGGGCGCGGCGGGCAGCCAGGGACGTAGACGTCGACGGGCACGACCTGGTCGACGCCCTTGGTGACGGAGTAGGAGTCCCAGTAGGGGCCGCCGGAGTTGGAGCAGGCGCCGAAGGAGATGACGTACTTCGGCTCGGGCATCTGGTCGTAGAGGCGGCGGATCGCCGGCGC
The DNA here is from genome assembly GCF_040702505.1 of Terrabacter sp. NPDC080008. Lineage (NCBI taxonomy): Bacteria > Bacillati > Actinomycetota > Actinomycetes > Micrococcales > Intrasporangiaceae > Terrabacter > Terrabacter sp. NPDC080008. The sequence continues at coordinate 407,445 of NZ_JBFBLC010000004.1, read as the reverse complement.
CATCTTGTCGGTGACGGTGCCGGAGACGACCATGAGGTCGGCCTGGCGCGGGCCCGGCGCGAAGGGGATGACGCCGAGGCGGATGAAGTCGTGGCGGCCCATCGACGCGGCGATGAACTCGATGGCGCAGCAGGCGAGCCCGAAGTTGAAGACCCACAGCGAGTAGCGCCGGCCCCAGTTCAGCACGACCTTGATCGGCCGGGGCGCGTGGCCTCCGACCACGCCCATCGAGGCCGGGCCGACCGTCGGCATCGGCAGGGCGACCGGCTGGCCGCCCGCCTGCGCGCCCGGCTGCTGCGCGGACTCGCCCGCCATCACACCCACCTCAACAGTCCACGCCGCGCCGCGTGGCCCAGGCCGAGCACGAGCACGCCGATGAACAGGCCCATCTCCACCAGGCTCGCGCGCCCGAGGTCCGCGTCGCGCAGGACGGTTGCCCACGGGAAGAGGTAGACGGCGTCGACGGCGAAGATGACGTAGAGGAAGGAGAAGACGAAGTAGCGCACCTTCGTCTGGGCCCAGCCCTCGCCCACCGGGTCGACGCCGGACTCGTACGTCGTCAGCTTGGCCGCGTGCGGGGCGCGCGGGGCCAGCAGGCGCCGGGCCACCATCGCTGCCGTGACGAGCAGGACGCCCGCCCCCAGCACCGCTGCGACGGCCACGTACCCGGACATGTCAACCAGCCTATCCAGACCGGCTCCCGCTGTGCGGGCCCCGCCACGGTCGCCGTCAGAGCCGTTGCGCCGTGTCCACGACCTGACAACCGGCGCAGATGTCAATAGGGCGCGAACTACGATGTAAAGGTGCTCGCCGCACCGGGCTCCGGGCACTTCGTAGGGAAGTTCGAGGGACGTCGCAGAGCATGAGCACCAAACTGGTCCAGAAGCTCGATCGAGTGGTCATCCGATTCGCCGGCGACTCCGGTGACGGCATGCAGCTGACCGGTGACAGGTTCACCTCGCAGACCGCACTGCTGGGCAACGACCTGTCGACACTGCCGAACTTCCCCGCCGAGATCCGCGCGCCCCAGGGCACCCTGCCCGGCGTCTCGAGCTTCCAGCTGCACTTCGCCGACCACAACGTGCTGACGCCCGGCGACGCCCCCGACGTGCTCGTCGCGATGAACCCGGCCGCGCTCAAGGCGAACCTGCGCGACCTACCCCGCGGTGCGACGGTGATCGTCAACACCGACGAGTTCACCAAGCGCAGCCTCGCCAAGGTGGGCTATGCGACCAGCCCCCTCGAGGACGGGACGCTCGACAGCTACGACGTCCACCCGGTGGCCCTCACGTCGATCGCCGTCGAGGCCCTCGCCGAGTTCACCGACCTGACCCGCAAGGAGAAGGAGCGCGCGAAGAACATGTTCGCGCTGGGCCTGCTCTCCTGGCTCTACACGCGACCGATGGACGGCACCGAGGCGTTCCTCAAGGCCAAGTTCGCCGACAAGCCGCAGATCCTCGAGGCCAACCTCGCCGCCCTGCGGGCCGGCTACAACTACGGCGAGACCACCGAGGACTTCGCCGTCTCCTACGAGGTCGCCCCGGCCACGATGCCCGCGGGCACCTACCGCAACGTCACCGGCAATGTCGCCATGTCGCTCGGCCTCGTCGCCGCCGCGCACCGCGCGCACCTGCCGCTCTTCCTCGGCAGCTACCCGATCACCCCGGCCTCCGACATCCTGCACACGCTCGCCGGCCTCAAGCGCTACGGCGTGGCGACGATGCAGGCCGAGGACGAGATCGCGGGGGTCGGCGCCGCCCTGGGCGCCTCCTTCGGCGGCGCGCTCGGCGTCACCACGACCTCCGGCCCGGGCCTGGCCCTCAAGGCCGAGACGATCGGTCTCGCCATCTCGCTCGAGCTGCCGCTCGTCGTGTGCGACATCCAGCGCGGCGGCCCCTCGACCGGCCTGCCGACCAAGACCGAGCAGGCCGACCTGCTGCAGGCGCTCTTCGGCCGCAACGGCGAGTCGCCGGTGGCCGTCGTGGCGCCTTCGACACCGGCCGACTGCTTCGACATCGCCGTCGAGGCCGTGCGCATCGCGACGACCTACCGCACCCCGGTCATCGTGCTGTCCGACGGCTACCTCGCCAACGGCTCCGAGCCGTGGCGGCTGCCGCACACCGCGGAGCTGCCCGACCTCGCCGTCGATTTCGCGACCGAGCCCAACGCCGTCGACGCCAAGGGCGAGCCGACCTTCCACCCCTACCTGCGCGACCCCGAGACGCTCGCCCGCCCGTGGGCGATCCCCGGCACGCCGGGCCTCGAGCACCGCGTCGGAGGCATCGAGAAGGCCGACGTCACGGGCAACATCTCCTACGACCCCGACAACCACGACCACATGACGCGGCTGCGCCAGGCCAAGATCGACGGCATCGCCGACACGATCGCGCCGCTCACCGTCGACGACCCGACGGGCGACGCCGACGTGCTCGTGCTCGGCTGGGGCTCGACCTTCGGGCCCATCGCCGCGGGCGTACGCCTGGCCCGGGCCTCCGGCGCCCGCGTGGCCCAGGCGCACCTGCGCCACCTCAACCCCTTCCCTGCCAACACCGGCGAGGTGCTGCGCTCCTACTCGCGCGTCATCGTCCCCGAGATGAACCTCGGCCAGCTCGCGATGCTGCTGCGCGCGAAGTACCTCGTCGACGTCGAGTCGCACACGTCGGTGCGCGGCCTGCCCTTCCAGGCGGGCGAGCTCGCCGACGTCATCGCGACCGCGGTGACCTCCCTGACCGACGCGCCCCTGAAGGAGGCCGCCAAGTGACCATCGAACTCGGTATGCCGTCTGCTGCGCCGGGTGCCACCGGCACCGCGGGCGTCCCCCGCCTCGCCGACGGCTCGGCCCTGACGAAGAAGGACTTCACCTCCGACCAGGAGGTGCGCTGGTGCCCCGGCTGCGGCGACTACGCGATCCTCGCCTCGGTGCAGGGCTTCCTGCCGGAGCTCGGCCTCAAGCGCGAGAACATCGTCTTCGTCTCGGGCATCGGCTGCAGCTCGCGCTTCCCGTACTACCTCGACACGTACGGCATGCACTCGATCCACGGGCGCGCCCCGGCCATCGCGACCGGCCTCGCCGCGACGCGCGAGGACCTGTCGGTGTGGGTCGTCACCGGTGACGGCGATGCCCTCTCGATCGGCGGCAACCACCTGATCCACGCGCTCCGCCGCAACGTCAACCTCAAGATCCTGCTCTTCAACAACGAGATCTACGGCCTGACCAAGGGCCAGTACTCCCCCACCTCGCACGTCGGCCAGGTGACCAAGTCGAGCCCGCTCGGCTCGCTCGACCGGCCCTTCAACCCGGTCTCGCTGGCGCTCGGCGCCGAGGCCAGCTTCGTGGCGCGCACGATGGACTCCGACCGGCAGCACCTGACCTCGGTGCTGCGGGCCGCGGCCGAGCACCGCGGCTCGGCGCTGGTGGAGATCTACCAGAACTGCCCGATCTTCAACGACGGCGTCTTCGACGTGCTCAAGGACCGCACCGAGGCGGCCGCGCGCATCCTGCACCTCACCGACGGTGAAGAGGTCGCCGCCGGCGACAACGTCGTCGTCCGTGACGACCGGGGCTCGCTCGCCGTCGTCCCGCGCACCGAGGCCCACCTTGACCGCATCGTCGTCCACGACGCCGCGGCCGAGGACCCGTCGGCTGCGTTCGCCCTGTCGCGGCTCGACAGCCCCGACCTCGGCCACGTCCCGATGGGCGTGTTCCGCAACGTGCAGCGCCCGACCTACGACGACTCGCTGCGCGAGCAGATCACCTCCGCCCGCACCGGTGAGGTCACCGACGCCGACATCGACGCGCTGCTCGCGGGTCGGGACACCTGGACCGTGGGGGCGTGAGCTCCCGCCAGAGCGTCACCACGGTCACGCCGCCCTCGACGGCGCCCACCGGGGAGGTTGGCCGGGGCACCCTCCTCGGCTTCGCGGCATACGGCATCTGGGGGCTCTTCCCGCTCTACTTCGACGCGCTCAAGCCCGCCGGGCCGTGGGAGATCCTCGCCAACCGCATCCTGTGGACGCTGCTCTTCTGCGTCGTCGTGCTGCTCGTCGTGCGCGACTTCTCCTGGGTCCGGCCACTGCTGAGACGACCCAGGCTGCTCGCCGGCACGGCCGTCGCCGCGGTGCTCATCGCCGTCAACTGGGTCGTCTACGTCGCGGCGGTGACCTCGGGCAACACCTCCGAGGCCGCGCTCGGCTACTTCCTCAACCCGCTCGTCACGGTGGCGCTCGGCGTCGTGGTGCTCCGCGAGCGCCTGCGGGTGCTCCAGTGGGTGGCGGTCGGCATCGGAGTCGCCGCCGGCGTCTACCTCGGCGTCAGCGGCGGGCGCGTGCCATGGGTGGCGCTCGTCCTGGCGCTGTCGTTCGCGCTGTACGGCCTGACGAAGAAGAAGGTGGGCGTCAGCCTCGACGCGATCCACGGCCTGACCGTCGAGACCGTCGTGCTGGCGCCGGTCGCCGTCATCGCGCTCCTCGTGGTTGGCGCGCAGGGGGACCTGCAGTTCGGGCACCACGGGGCCTGGCACACCTCGCTGCTCGTGCTCTCGGGCGTCGTCACGGCGCTGCCGCTGCTGTGCTTCGCTGCGGCCGCCCGGCGCATCCCGCTCGTGACGGTCGGGCTGATCCAGTTCGTCACCCCGGTCATGCAGCTGCTCTGTGCCGTGTTCCTGCTGGGTGAGCACATGCCGGCCGAGCGGTGGATCGGTTTCGGCATCGTGTGGGTCGCCCTCATCGTGCTCACCGTGGACTCGCTCCTCAGCCTGCGTGGCGCCCGGGCCGCAAGGCGCGCGGCGCTGCCGGTCGACGACTGCCCACGCTGACGTCCCACGCTGAACAGCCCATGGGCCTGCGTCGCCCCGGGTGACAGACTGCCGGAATGAGCGACGTCGCCCTCGCGTCACGCACCGGCCGCTTCGTCATCGCGGCCGCCGTCCTCGGCTCGGGGATGGCGCTGCTCGACGGGACGGTCGTCAACGTCGCACTGGTGCGCCTCGGCGACGAGCTGCACGCCAGCCTCGCCGACCTGCAGTGGGTCACCAACGGCTACCTGCTCGCCCTCGCCTCGCTCATCCTGCTCGGCGGGTCGCTGGGCGACCGCTACGGCCGACGCAGGATCTTCGTCGTCGGCGTCGCGTGGTTCACGGTCGCCTCGGCCGCGTGCGGCCTGGCGCAGTCACCCGGCCAGCTGGTCGTGGCCCGCGTGCTCCAGGGGGTCGGCGGGGCACTGCTGACCCCGGGCAGCCTGGCGATGATCCAGGGCTCCTTCCGTCCTGCCGACCGCGGCAAGGCCATCGGCGCCTGGTCAGGGCTCGGCGGCGTCGCCTCGGCGGTCGGGCCGTTCGTCGGTGGGTGGCTCGTGCAGTACGCCAGCTGGCGCTGGGCCTTCCTCGTCAACGTGCCGCTCGGTGCGGCCACGGTGTGGATCGCGCTGCGGCACGTCCCCGAGACCAGCGACCCGCTGGCCGAGCGCCGCTTCGACGTCGTCGGCGCCGTGCTCGCGACCGTGTCCCTCGGGACCGTGACGCTGGCGCTCATCGAGCACGAGGCGCTCGGGTCGACGCGGGCACTTCTCGTCGGCGCCCTCGGGCTCGCCCTCGGGGCCGCGTTCGTCGTCGTCGAGCGCCGCAGCTCCCACCCGATGGTTCCTCCGGCGCTGTTCCGCTCCCGGCAGTTCAGCGCCGCCAACGCCATGACGCTGCTCGTCTACGCCGCGCTCGGGGCCGTCTTCTTCTTCCTCACGCTGCAGCTGCAGACCGTCCTCGGCTACGGGCCCCTCGAGGCCGGCCTCGCGACGCTGCCGATCACGGTGCTGATGCTCCTGCTCGCCGCCCGCGGGGGTGAGCTGGCCACGCGCATCGGGCCGCGGCTGCCGATGACGGTCGGACCGGTCGTATGCGGGATCGGCACCCTCCTGCTCTCCGGGGCGGGTGCCGGGTCGAGCTACTGGAGCGGTGTCCTGCCCGGCGTGACGGTCTTCGGACTCGGTCTGACGCTGCTGGTGGCCCCGCTCACCGCGACCGTGCTCGCAGCCGCCCCCGACCGCTACGCCGGCGTCGCGAGCGGGGTCAACAACGCCGTGGCCCGTGCCGGCAGCCTCCTCGCCGTCGCCGCCCTGCCGGCGGTCGTCGGGCTGAGCGGGGCCGCGTATGGCGTGCCGCAGGCCTTCTCGGCCGGGTACCGGTCGGCGATGCTGCTCTGCGCGGGCCTCCTGGCCCTGGGTGGCCTCGTCTCCTGGCTGCTCATCCGCAACCCGCCTCGGGACGCCGTCGACGCGACCGAGGCAGAGGCCCTGACGCCTCGCCGCTCACCCGAGGCGGACGTCACCCCGGCCGCGCGGCCCAGCACACGGCATACGTCCCCGGCGGGTTGGTCGTGCGCGGGCTCCGAGGGCTGCCCCGGGACCGGACGCGAGGAGCCTGTGCCGACCCTCGACAGCTGACCGGCCCGGCCGCTGGTGCGGTCGGGCCGGCCGGTGAGCGGGAGGACCGGCTCAGGGGGTGGGATCCAGCACGTGGGCCCCGAAGATGTCGCTGTTGCCGAACGTCGCCGGGCAGGACGCGAGCACGTCGGGCGGGGTGGCCGGGGTGCTCGTGTAGAGCGAGGCACGGTATGCGTCGATGGCCGGGCAGTCCGCGGCGTTCCGCGCGTCGTTCCACACGCCGACCGCCCCACTGTCGGTGGCCGCCGTGTAGACGTAGTCGCCGAGGAACTCTGCCGTCAGGCCGTTCTGCGACGTGCCGCGCGGGTCGCCGTCCGCGCCCCGGTGCAGCAGCTTCCAGCCGGTGGGTACGCCTGCCGCCACGTCGGCGTGGATCACCTCACCGACGAGGTTGCGGGGTGTCGTCGTGGTCGGCTGGTAGGGCGTCGTGAAGGCGTTCACGGTGACGTAGAGGTCCTTGCCGTTGGGCGAGAGCGCCGGCGCCGTGTAGACAGGTCGGTCGGTCGCGGTGCTCTTGTCCAACGTCCGGAGCGGCACCGCGGTCGGGCCCACCCACGAGGCGCCGCCGTCCGTCGAGCTCTCGAGCATGAGCTGCTCGTTGTTGAGCCCGGCGCGCCCGTCGGACCACGTCATGACGATCTCGTTCGTCGCGCCGGCGCCGCTCGGTGCACCGTTGGCGATGTCGACGCTCGGCCCGGCGGCCAGGTCGACGCGTGCGCCGGCGACACCGTCCATCACGGGGCGGCCGAGCACCGGGTCGGGGACCCCGGGAGCGGTCACCGTGGTGATCAGCGTCGGGCCGGCCCAGTGGGCGCCGCCGTCTGTGGACTTGTACATCATCTGGTAGCTGGCGCCACCGCGCGTGCCGATGCCGAAGACGTAGACGTTGCCGAGGCTGTCGGTGCGGACCGTGCACCCGTCGGGCTGCGAGTTGTTGCGGTTGTCGGTCGCGGGGCCCACCTGCTTCTGCGTCCAGGTGCTGCCGCCGTCGGTCGAGCGCGCGACGTTGAGCGGCGTCGGCAGGGCCTGGCCCTTGCTGTTGCTGCGGAACGAGGCCCAGCAGACGTAGACGTTGCCGAAGTAGCGGCTGCTCGAGGCGTTGTCGGCCCAGACCTGCTCCTTGTCGGAGAACGTCGTCGCGGACTGCTTGGAGATCAGCACCGGGCTCATCCAGGCGTTGTCCTGGCCCGCCGCGGCGGCGGCGACGTCGTCGGTGCGTGACACGGCGATCGCCTCGGCCCCCTTGAAGGTCTCGGTGCGCTTCGCGTTGAAGTTCGAGGTCAGGTTGGCGTAGTAGAGGCGTGAGCCGTTGGCCCAGGAGAAGGTGCCGTTTTTCATCCGCGGACCGAACGCGACCGCCGGGTCGCCGTCGGAGACCAGGCCGCTCTCGTAGTACTTCGGCAGGGTCCCGATCGGGCCGGGGTGCGGCGTGCAGGCGGCCGGACCGAGGCAGTCGCGTGCCGTCCAGCCGTTGTAGGTCGGCTGGGTCCAGCTCGCGCCGCTGTCGAACGAGAAGTAGACGCCGGAGACACCGACGCCCGGGGTGAACGGGCAGGTGGACGGGTCACCAGCGGCGCACGACTCCAGGTCGATCTCGTCGTTCGATCCCGCCACGACGACGTTGGGGTTCGCCGCATCGATGGCCACAGCCGGCTCGTTCTGCTTGTTCTGCGAGAAGGGCGTCGGCCGGCTGCCGTTCGAGACGAGCACGTCACCGGGCGGGGCGGCGACCGCGACCGCGGCTCCGGCGAGGGCGGTTGCGACGGAGACGAGAGCCGCGGTGAGGACGGGGCGGTGAGCCATGGGCATCTCCTTCTGGTGCTGCATCGGACAGTGGTGTCGCGTCGGCGCCCGCGCCCTACAAGCCTGCGCCCGCGCAACGGCATACGACAGCCCTTTCGGTGAAAGGACGCGCTTTCTGGGGATGATGAGGGCATGAGCGACGCCGCCAAGCAGACGTTCCGGACAGAGCACGACTCGATGGGTGAGGTCCAGGTGCCGGCCGACGCCCTGTGGGGGGCGCAGACGGCCCGGGCGGTCGAGAACTTCCCGATCAGCGGGCGACCGGTGCCGGCCGGCGTGGTGCACGCGCTTGCGCGGCTCAAGGCTGCGGCCGCCGAGGTCAACGCCGAGCTCGGGGTGCTCGACGAGGACCGCGCGCGAGCCGTCGCCGCGGCTGCGCGCGAGGTCGCGGACGGGGAGCACGACGACCAGTTCCCCATCGACGTCTTCCAGACCGGTTCGGGGACCTCGACGAACATGAACGTCAACGAGGTCGTCGCGCGGCTCGCTCACCTCGCGACCGGTCTCGACGTGCACCCCAACGACCACGTCAACGCCGGCCAGTCGAGCAACGACACCTTCCCCAGCGCCCTGCGCATCGCCGCCACCACCGCAGCGGTCGACGAGCTCGTGCCGGCCCTCGAGCACCTCGCCGACGCCCTGGGACGCAAGGAGGGCGAGTTCGCCGACGTCGTCAAGGCCGGCCGCACCCACCTCATGGATGCGGTGCCCGTGACGCTCGGACAGGAGTTCGGCGGCTACCGGCGGCAGGTCCAGCTCGGCGCGGGGCGGGTCCGGAGGGCCGCGGAGGGCACGAGCGAGCTCCCCCTCGGCGGCACCGCGGCGGGGACCGGGCTCAACGCCGCACCGGGGTTCGCCGCCGCCGTCATCGAGCGGGTGGCCCGTGACAGCGGCATCGAGTTCCGGGAGGCCGCCGACCACTTCGAGGCGCAGTCGGCGCAGGACGCCGTCGTCGAGCTCTCCGGCGCCCTCAAGGTGGTCGCCGTCAGCCTCACCAAGATCTGCAACGACCTGCGCTGGATGAGCTCCGGTCCGCGCACCGGCCTCGGCGAGATCCACCTGCCCGACCTCCAGCCTGGCTCGAGCATCATGCCCGGCAAGGTCAACCCCGTCGTGCCGGAGGCGACCCTGATGGCGTGCGCCCAGGTGATCGGCAACGACGTCGTCATCACGACCGCGGGCGCCGCCGGCAACTTCGAGCTCAACGTCATGCTCCCGGTCCTCGCCAAGAACGTCCTCGAGTCGATCGGCCTGCTCGCCGCGACGAGCCGGCTGCTCGCCGACCGGTGCATCGCCGGCATCACCGCCGAGGTCGAGCACGCGCGGGCCCTCGCCGAGGGCTCGCCCTCGATCGTCACCCCGCTCAACCGCTACATCGGCTACGAGGCCGCGGCTGCGGTCGTCAAGCAGGCCGTCAAGGAGCGCCGCACGATCCGCGAGGTCGTCATCGACCAGGGGCACGTGGCGCAGGGCCGGCTGACCGAGGAGCAGCTCGACGACGCCCTCGACGTGCTGTCGATGACCCGGCCGGGTCAGGACGGCTGACCGGCCCGGCCGTGGACCTCGGCGGGGTGGGCGCCTACCTCTCGACGCTCGACGGCATGCGGTGCCGTCGGGCCCGGGGCCGACCGGCGTGGTACGTCGGTGGTCTCCTCGTTGCCCGTGCCGACGCCCCCGGCACCGTGCTGGTGCGTCTCGGTGGGGCCGATCGCGACCGCCTCGTCAGCGCCCACCCCGAGACGTTCGGGGTGCCGCCGCGGTGGGAGGCCCACGCCAAGGTGCAGGCCGATCTCGACGGCGACGAGGAGGCCATCCGGCTCGCCCTGCGCCTGGCGTGGGAGCGCCAGCGCGCGGCGCGCACCTGACCGCACGACACGGCATACGGCAGGGACCCGTGGCCCGGGTCAGGCGCCGAGGACCCGGTCGAGGTAGGGGTTGGCGAAGCGGCGCTGCGGGTCGACCCGGTCGCGCACGGCGACGAAGTCGTCGAAGCGCGGGTAGACGCTGCGCAGGTAGTCGGCGTCGCGGGTGTGCAGCTTGCCCCAGTGCGGGCGGCCTCGGTGGTTGACCGCGATCGCCTCGAAAGCGTCGAAGTAGGCCCCCCGCTGCTGCCGGTGGTAGCGGTGGACGGCGACGTAGCAGCTCTCCTGCTCGTGGGCCGTCGAGAGCCACACGTCGTCGGGCGCCGCGACACGGCACTCGACGGGGAAGGAGATGTGCTCGTCGTGGGTGTCGATCCACTCGCGGAGCTCCTGCAGCACCTCTCCCAGCGCGGCCCGCGGAAAGGCCCACTCCGACTCCGCGAAGCGCACCTCGCGCGCCGTCGTGAAGACCCGGTGCGAGCTGTCGGTGTACTGGCGGCTGCTCAGGGCGCGGGACGCGACGGCGTTGATGCCCCTCGTCGAGCGCGGCAGGCGGGTCGCGACGCGGTTGGTCAGCTCGAAGACGCGGTTGCTCAGCAGGTCGTCGTCGAGCCGCTCGCGCCAGGCCCGCAGCGGGCGCCGCGCGGTGCCCTCCGGGACCCGGTTGTTGCGCTTGGTCAGCGCCCGGTCGGTGTGCGGGAACCAGTAGAACTCGAAGTGGTCGTTGGCCTCGGCCTCGGCCTGCACGTGCGCGAGCACGTCGCCCAGGCGCTCGGGACGTTCCACGGCGTGCAGCAGGAAGGCCGGCACGACGGCCACCGTGATCTCGGTGACGATGCCGAGCGCCCCGAGCCCCAGCCGTGCCGCCTGGAAGAGGTCGGGCTCGCGCGTCGGCGAGCAGTCGACGACCGAGCCGTCGGCGAGCACGATGCGGAGCGCGCGGATGTTCGCCGACAGGCCGGGAAGGCGCAGCCCCGTGCCGTGCGTGCCCGTCGCGGTGGCCCCGGCCAGGCTCTGCCGGTCGATGTCGCCGAGGTTGGGCAGGGCGTGGCCGAAGACGGCGAGCTCCTCGCTCAGCACGTGCAGGGGCGTGCCGGCGCGGACGGTCGCCTCGCCGCGGGTGGAGTCGATGGAGGTGATTCCGGTGAGGGCGCCGAGTCGCAGCTGCACCCCGTCGGTCACGGCCACCCCGGTGAACGAGTGGCCTGCGCCGATCGCCTTGACGCGCAAGCCCTTTCGCCCGGCTCGTCGGATCTCGTCGGAGACCTCGGTCTCGGTGCGAGGCGTGGCCACGCGAGCCAGCCTCGCGGTCTCGGTCCCTGCCCAGTTGCTCCACTCGACGATGCGTTTGATGGTGCTGGTGACGCCGCTGACACGGTCAGCCAAAACACTGCCCTTCCCCACGATAGGTCGCGGCCCGCCCGACGACCCGGTCGCCTCCGTCGCTGCTGACGAGCACGAACTCCGTGAAGCGCTCGGCCAGCTCCCCCGCCTTGGCGTGCCGGAACCATATCCGATCACCCAGTGAGAGACGGTCGGCGCCCGACCCTCGGAGCGGGGTCTGCACCTCGCCCGCGCCCTCTCGGCGCAGCAGCTCGAGGTCCTGCTCCGGCAGGGGGCTGGGCACCCTCGACCAGCCCGGCGGTCCGGACGCGATGTAACCGCCGCCGTATGCCGTCACGAGCCCCTCCCCGGGCCGCCTGACCACGGGCGCCGCGAAGTAGGCGGCCGGCCGCAGCGCGAGGTCGTCGTAGCCGTCGAAGAGGGTGGGCGCGTAGAGCCCGGAGCCCGCGGCGAGCTCGGTCAGCGAGGAGTCGAGGTGGGTGACGTGCAGACTGCCGGTGCCCCCTGCGTTGACGAACTCGAGGTCGGCCAGGGCCCGGGCTGCGGAGACGACCGCCCCACGCCGCTCACGCAGCTCGGAGTCGGAGGCGCGCTTCATCCGGCGCACGACGAGCGAGGAGTCGGGCAGGCCGGCGATCTGCGCGTCGTAGAACATCAGCCCGGTAACGACGAGGCCGCGCTCCTGCGCTCGCCGGATGACGGCCTCGACGTCGCCGGGCGTCCGGGTGGGCGACCGGCGCACGCCGAGGTGCGCCGGGCCGACGCGCAGCGAGGCGTCGACGTCGACGGCCACACGCAGCCCGCGATGACCCGGGACCTCGCGGGCGATGAAGTCGACGTGCTCGACGCTGTCGACCATGACGGTCACCGCGGGGGTCAGGGCGGGATCGGTGGCCAGCCGCGTCAGGGCGGGGACGTCGACGCTGGGATAGGCGACCATGACGTTCGTGTGACCGGCACCCGCCCACCAGAGGGCCTCGCGCACGGCGTAGCACATGAGTCCCGCGAAACCGTCGTGCGCCAGCGCCCGCTCGATCAGCGCACGACTGCGCAGCGACTTGGTGGCCACGCGGATCGGCAGGCCGCCGGCGAGCGAGGTGAGGGTGGCGGCGTTCGCGTCGAAGGCGTCTAGGTCGACCACGGCGAGCGGCGCCGTCAGGCCCGCGGTGACCGCCGAGAGGCGCGCCGCGACCGGCTGCGACAGGCGACGGGACATGCTCGCACCCTACCGACCGTCACCGCCCCACCCCAGGAGAAGAGTCGAGTGGGCACTTTGCGACGGGTTTGGTGTCGCAAACTGCCCACTCGACGTGGCGAACTGCCCGTCCTCAAAGTCGAGTGGGCACTTTGCGACGGGTTGGGTGTCGCGAAGTGCCCACTCGACTGGGGGTTTGGGGGTCAGCCGACGCGGTCGACGACGCTGAGGGCCAGCGCCTGCAGGGCCGCCTTCGCGTCGCTGTCGGGCAGCGGGTCGAGCAGGGCCTGCGCCTCGCGGGCGACGGCATACGTCTCCTCGCGAGCCTGCGTGAGGGCCGGGTGGGCCCGCAGCAGCCCCAGCGCCTCCGCGAGGGCGGCGTCGTCGTCCAGGTCGCCGTCCAGCAGCTCGAGGAGCCGGGCGTCGGCCGGATCGGCAGGGTCGGCCATGGCGCGGAAGCGGAGCACGGCGAGCGTGTCGACCCCCTCGCGCAGGTCGGTCCCGGGCAGCTTGCCGCTGTCACCCGCGTCGGAGGCGATGTCGATGAGGTCGTCGGCGAGCTGGAAGGCGATGCCGACCTTCTCGCCGTACGCGCGCAGGATCTCGACCGTCTCGGGCGAGCCGCCGCTGAACATCACGCCGTAGCGCCCGGCCGTGGCGATGAGCACGCCCGTCTTGTCGGCCAGCACCTGCAGGTAGTAGGCGACCGGGTCCTCCCCCTCGGGGCACCCGCGGTCGTCACGGATCTGGCCGGAGCACAGGCGCACGAACGTCTGCGCCTGGATGAGCACGGCCTCGGCACCAAGCCCGGCAACGAGCTCGGACGCCTTCCCGAAGAGCAGGTCGCCGACGAGGATGGCCGTCGAGTTGTCGTAGGCCGCGTTGACCGACGCGACGCCGCGCCGCACGGTGGCCTCGTCCATGACGTCGTCGTGGTAGAGCGAGGCCAGGTGGGTCAGTTCCACACCGGCGGCGGCGCTGACGACGTCGTCGTTGATGCCTTCGCCGAGCTCGGCCGCGAGCAGGGTCAGCAACGGCCGGAACCGCTTGCCGCCCGCCTCGACGAGGTGACCGGAGGCCCGGGCGATGAAGGGGTCGTCGTGGTCGACGACCTGCCGCAGCAGGGCGTCGACCCGCTCGAGACCGTCGCGCAGGCGCTCGGACAGGGCGTCGGAGACGCCCGGGACGCCGAGCACCGGCGGGGTCGTGTGCGTCGTCATCGAACCCGTCGACCGTCCGGCAGCGCCACGTGCGGGGTCACCGTCGTCGCCGTCGTCATCGTGGTCATCGCACGAACTGCGACGCGCGGTCGGCGAGGTCGAGCAGCGCCGACGGCACGATACCGAGCGCCAGGGTGACGAGCGTGCCGATGGCGATGGAGAAGGTCGTCGACACCGACGGCGTCACGACCTCGACCCCGTCGTCGGGTGCCTCGCTGAAGAACATCAGGACGATGACCCGGGCGTAGACGAAGACCGTGATGGCGCTGCAGACCACACCGACGACGGCCAGGACCGTGCCCGTCGCGCCGCCCGTCCCGACCGCCGCCGCGAAGACGGCGAACTTCGAGACGAAGCCCGACGTGAGCGGGATGCCGGCGAAGGCGAGCATGAGGAAGGCGAAGGCGCTCGCCACGACGGGGTGGCGCCGACCGAGGCCGGCCCACTGCGACAGGTGCGTGGCCTCGGCGCCGTTCTGGCGCACCAGCGAGACGATGGCGAAGGCCGCGATCGTCGCGAAGCCGTAGGCGACGACGTAGAAGAGCACCCCGCCGACGGCCTTGCGGTCGAAGGCCAGCACGCCGACGAGGATGAACCCGGCGTGCGCGATCGAGGAGTACGCCAGCAGGCGCTTCATGTCGGTCTGCGTGACGGACAGCACGGACCCGACGACCATCGTCAGCAGCGCGACGATGACCAGCGCGTTGGTCCACTCCCAGCGGGCGGTGTCGAGGCCGACGTAGGCGAGGCGCAGGATCGCGCCGAACGCCGCGGCCTTCGTGCAGGCGGCCATGAAGCCGGTGACCGGCGTGGGGGCGCCCTGGTACACGTCAGGGGTCCACGCGTGGAACGGCACCGCACCGACCTTGAAGAGCAGGCCGACGAAGACGAGGAACGCGCCCGGCAGCAGCAGCCCGTTCATGGCCAGCGGGCCGCTCGAGATGGCCCGGGACAGGTCGCCGAAGTACACCGAGCCGGCGTAGCCGTAGAGCAGGGCCGTGCCGAAGAGGAAGAAGGCCGAGCTGAACGCGCCGAGCAGGAAGTACTTGAGCGAGGCCTCCTGCGAGAGCAGGCGGCGGCGACGGGCGAGGCCCGAGAGGATGTAGAGCGGCAGTGAGAGCACCTCGAGGGCCACGAACATGCCGATGAGGTCGTTCGTGGTCGGGAAGAGCATCATGCCGAAGATCGCGAACATCGTCAGCGGGAAGACCTCGGAGGTCAGCGCGCCCGCGCGAGCCGCCGCGGTCTCGGTCGCCGAGCCGGGCGTGGAGGCGCCGCTCGGGGTGAACGCGTCGGGACCGACGCCGCCGAAGCGCTCGGACATCGTCAGGACCCCGAGCACACCGAGCAGCAGGATCGTGCCCTGCATGAACAGCGCCGGACCGTCGATCGCCAGGGCGAAGAGCTGGTGCCCGGTCGCGCCGTCGGTCAGGCCCATCGTCAGGCCCTGGTGGTCGGCCGCCAGGAAGATGGAGGCGGCGGCGGCGAGCAGGCCCACGACCGCCAGCGTCACCTGGATGACGTGGCGGCGCCCGCGGGGCGCGAAGGCCTCGACGAGCACGCCGATCAGGGCGACGACGAAGACGATGAGCAGCGGCAGGACCGCGAGGTACTCGACGTTCGACTGCTGGAACGCTGCGGGAAGCGCGGGCAGCGCCAGCGGAGCGACGGCGGTCACTTCGAGCTCCCTTCGGCCATGGTGCCGGCCGGGTTGATGGTGGGGACGGCGTGCTGGACGTACGACAGGGTCCTGTCGACGGCCGGGTTGATGACGTCGAGCGCGAGGTTCGGCACGAAGCCGAGGACCAGGAACGCGGCGATCAGCGGGACGGCGACGAGCTTCTCGCGCGAGGTCAGGTCGCGGACGGCGGTCAGGCCGCGGCGGCCCGGCTCGTCGAGGCGGTCGTGCTCGCGGGCGCTCACGAGGCCCTCGGGACGCGGCCCGGTGGCGACCTTCTTGTACATCAACAGGATGTAGAGCGCCGCCAGGATGATCCCCGCCGTCGCGATGACGGTGCCGACCGGCTGCGACGAGAAGCTGCCGACGAGCACGAGGAACTCGGAGACGAAGCTCGACAGGCCGGGCAGCGCCAGGCCCGAGAGGCCCGCGATGAGGAAGATGCCGGCGAGGGCCGGGGTGATGCGCTGCCACCCACCGAAGTCGGGGATGCGCTTGCTCCCCCGGCGACGCACGAGCATCGCCGCGAAGAGGAAGAGCGCCGCGGTGGAGAAGCCGTGGTTGACCATGTAGAGGGTCGAGCCGCCCTGGCCGACGTTGGTGAAGGCGAAGATCCCCAGCACGATGAAGCCGAAGTGGCTGACCGAGGTGTAGGAGACCAGGCGCATCATGTCGGTCTGGCCGATCGCGAGCAGCGCGCCGTAGATCACCGAGAGGACCGCGAGGGCCACGACGACGGGCGTCGCCCAGTGGCTCGCCTCCGGGAAGAGCTGGAGGCAGAAGCGGATCATCCCGAAGGTGCCGACCTTGTCGAGCACGCCGACGAGCAGCGTGGCCGTCGCGGGCGAGGACTCGGTGGCGGCGTCCGGCAGCCAGGTGTGGAACGGCACCATCGGCGCCTTGACCGCGAAGGCGAGGAAGAAGCCGACGAAGAGCAGCCGCTCGGTGGTCGCGTCCATGGACAGGCCGGTGAGGCGCGAGATGAGGAAGCCCTCGCTGCCACCGGGGCCCTGGAAGTAGAGGGCGATGACGGCGACGAGCATGATGAGGCCGCCCGCCAGGGAGAAGAGCAGGAACTTCATCGCGGCGTACTGCCTGCGCGGGCCGCCGAAGCGCCCGATGAGGAAGTAGACCGGGATGAGCATGGCCTCGAAGAAGACGTAGAAGAGGAACACGTCGGTGGCGGCGAAGACGCCGACCATGAACGTCTCGAGCACGAGCAGCAGCGCGAAGTACGTCTTGACCCGCTGCGTGCCGCGGGGCCCCTCGACGACGGGCACGTCGTGCCACGCCGCCAGCAGGCAGACGGGCGTGAGCACGAGCGCCATGAGGATGAGCACGAGCGCGATGCCGTCGACGCCGAGCGCGTAGCTGACCCCGAACTGCGGGATCCACGCGTGCTGCTCACCGAGCTGGAACTGCGCACTCGAGGAGCGGTCGAACGTGGTGGCCGCGACGATCCCGATGACCAGCGTCACGACGGAGAAGCCGAGCGCGATCCGCTTGGCGTTCTCCACGGTGCCGGGGAGGAACGCCACGAGCAGCGCGCCGACGAGCGGCACGAGCATGAGGATCGTCAGCCACGGGGTGGCGGACATGGTGGTCGACACAGTCGTCATCAGGAGATCACCCAGAGTGCACCGAGGATGGCGACGACGCCCGCGAGCATCGTCAGGGCATAGGAGCGCGCGAAGCCGTTCTGCAGCCTGCGCAGGCGCGAGCTGGTCCCGCCGACGAGGGCCGCGAGGCCACCGGCCGCGCCGTCGACGCCCTTGCTGTCGGCGAAGACGAGCGAACGCGTGAGGTGGAGACCGGGTCGCATGAGGAGGGCCTCGTTGACCTGGTCCTGGTAGAGGTCCTGGCGGGCGGCGCGGGTGGCGAGGCGACCTGCCGGGGCCCGCTCGGGCACGTCGTCGCGCCAGTAGCGCATCCAGGCGAGCGCGATGCCGGCGGCGACGAGCAGCAGGGTGACCACGACGAGGATCGGGGCGGACAGCACCGGCTCGACGTTGTCGGGCTCGGCCCCGGTCACCGGCTCGAGCCAGTGGACGATGCCGTTGTTGAAGCCGAGGATCAGGCCGAGCAGGCCGGAGCCCACCGCGAGGACCATCATCGGGACCGTCATCAGCAGGCCCGACTCGTGCGGGTGCACGTCGTCGGTCCAGCGCTTCTTGCCGTGGAAGGTCATGAAGAACAGGCGCGACATGTAGAAGGCGGTGATGCCGGCGCCGATGAGGGCGGCCAGGCCGAAGACCCAGGGCCGCCAGCCGTCACCGATGAAGGCCGCCTCGATGATCTTGTCCTTGGACCAGTAGCCGGAGAAGGGCGGGACGCCGAGGATCGCGAGCCAGCCGAGGCCGAAGGTGACCCAGGTGATCTTCATGGCACCGGAGAGCCCACCGAAGCGGCGCATGTCGACCTGGTCGTTCATGCCGTGCATGACCGAGCCGGCGCCGAGGAACATCCCGGCCTTGAAGAAGCCGTGCGTCAGCAGGTGGAAGATCGCGAACGCGTAGCCGACCGGGCCGAGACCCGCGGCGAGCATCATGTAGCCGATCTGGCTCATCGTCGAGGCCGCCAGGGCCTTCTTGATGTCGTCCTTGGCACAGCCGACGATCGCACCGAAGAGAAGCGTGATCGCGCCGACGATGACCACGACCAGCTGAGCGTTCGGGGCGGCCTCGAAGATCGGCGCGGAGCGCACGACGAGGTAGACACCGGCGGTGACCATGGTCGCGGCGTGGATGAGCGCCGAGACGGGCGTCGGGCCGGCCATGGCGTCACCGAGCCAGCTCTGCAGCGGGAACTGCGCCGACTTGCCGCAGGCGCCGAGCAGCAGCATCAGGCCCATGGCGGTCATGAAGCCCTGGTTGGCGCTGCTGCCGGCCGCACCGAGCACCGTCTGGAAGTCCACGGCGCCGAAGTGGAAGAACATGATCATGATCGCGATGGACAGGCCGAAGTCACCGACGCGGTTGGCGATGAAGGCCTTGTTGGCCGCCGTCGCGTAGGCCGGGTTGTAGTTCCAGAAGCCGATGAGCAGGTAGCTCGCGAGGCCCACGCCCTCCCAGCCGACGTAGAGCAGCAGGTAGGAGTTGGCCAGGACGAGCAGCAGCATCGCCGCGACGAAGAGGTTGAGGTAGGCGAAGAAGCGCCGCTTGTCGGGGTCGTGCTCCATGTAGCCGATGGAGTAGACGTGGATGAGCGACCCGACGAAGGTGATGAGCAGCACGAAGACGATCGAGAGCTGGTCGACGAGCAGGCCCGCGCTCAGCTTGAACGAGCCGTCGGTGATCCACTGGTAGAGGTTCACGTTGACCGGCCGCGCGTCGGAGCTGCGCCCCAGCATCGCGAAGAAGACGATCGCGCCGACGACGAAGGCGCCCCAGGAGAGGGCGGTCGCGAGGATGGGCCCGAACTTGTCGGTGCGACGGCCGCCGAGGAGCAGGACCGCGGCGCCGAGCAGCGGCAGCGCGACGAGGAGCCACGCGTATGCCGTCACCCCGGTCGCGGCGTGCGCCTCACCTTCGTGCGCGGCGAGCCCCGCGGCATACGTGCTCAGCGTGCTCGGCGAGCTCGCGAGCGTCTGGACGAGAGTTCCCATTCTGGGCGGCGCTCCTTACAGCTTCAGCAGGTTGGCGTCGTCGACCGAGGCCGAGCGGCGGGCGCGGAAGATCGCCATGATGATGGCGAGGCCCACGACGACCTCCGCGGCTGCGACGACCATGACGAACAGGGCCATGACCTGCCCGTCGAGGGCGCCGTGCATCCGGGAGAAGGTGACGAGGGCGAGGTTCGTCGCGTTGAGCATGAGCTCCACGCCCATGAAGACGATGATCGCGTTGCGTCGCGTCAGCACGGCGGCCGCGCCGATCGCGAAGAGCAGCACCGCGAGGTAGACGTAGTGCATCGGGCTCACTTGGACCGACCCTCCTCGATCTCTCGCTCGATGTGGCGCTCGACGTCCTTGAAGCCGTCGGCGGTGGCGACCTGGTCGCGCGCGACGAGAACGCGCGAGACGGACAGGTCGCTCGGCGTGCCGTCGGGCAGCAGCGCCGGGGTGTCGACCGCGTTGTGGCGGGCGTAGACACCGGGGGCCGGCAGGCCCGCGACGTTCTTGTTCTCGCGGACGCGGCGGGCGGCCCACTCGGCCTGCGTGACCTTCGGCGACAGCCGCTCGCGGTGCGCGAGGACCATGGCGCCGAGGGCGGCCGTGATGAGCAGCGCGGAGGTGACCTCGAAGATCCAGACGTACTGGCCGAAGATCAGCTCGGCCACGCCGGTGATGTTGCCGGTGTCGGCGTTGCTCGCCTCGAGCTTGTCCATGCCGGCCTGCACGCTCGACTGGTCGACGACGACCTGGCCGATCGAGAAGATCAGCACCCCGGCGAGGCCGATGACGAGCAGGAACGAGGCCCAGCGCTGGCCCTTGATCGTCTCGACGACCGAGTCGGACGAGTCGACGCCGACGAGCATGAGGACGAAGAGGAAGAGCATCATCACGGCGCCGGTGTAGACGAACACCTGCACGATGCCGAGGAAGTCGGCCTTCTGCATGATGTAGAAGACCCCGAGGATGACCATGACGACGGCCATGCCAAGGGCTGCGTGGACGGCCTTCCTGGCGAAGAGCAGGCCCAGGGCCGCGATGACGGCGAGCGGGGCGAGCAGCCAGAAGCCGACGGCTTCGGCGGTGGAGGTCACGGGTTGGCCCCTTCCCTGGTCTGTGCTGCGGTGGGGTTCGCCGAGTGCACGAGGTCGTGGGCCCCTGGCACCGCGGCCCCGGCGTTGCCGGGGCGGCCCGCGTCACCGGTCACCGAGGGGACCTCGTCGGCGTCGGAGGCCTCGAAGTCCTCGTCGTCGGTGCGGGCGTCGCGGGCGTCGACGTACGCCTGCTGCGCGTCGGTGTGGCCCGTGACCTTGCCCTGGTAGTAGTCGCGCTCCTCCATGCCGTCGGCCATCGGGAACGGCGGCGGCAGCATCCCGCCCTGCAGCGGCGCCAGGAGCTGGTCCTTGGTGAAGATCAGCTTGCCGCGGTCGTTGTCGGCCAGCTCGTAGAAGTTGGTCATCGTCAGGGCGCGCGTCGGGCAGGCCTCGATGCACAGGCCGCAGAAGATGCAGCGCAGGTAGTTGATCTGGTAGACGCGGCCGTAGCGCTCGCCGGGGCTGAACCGGCCCTTGCCACCCTGGTCGAGCGGGGTGTCGTCGTTGTCGGCGCCCTCGACGAGGATCGCGTCGGCCGGGCACGCCCACGCGCACAGCTCGCACCCGACGCACTTCTCGAGGCCGTCGGGGTGACGGTTGAGCTGGTGGCGCCCGTGGAAGCGCGGCGCGGTGGGCCGGGGCTTCTCGGGGTACTCCTCGGTCGCGACCTTGCGGAACATCGTGCCGAACGACACCCCGAAGCCGGCGACCGGGGCGAAGAGCTCGGACAGGAAGCCCTTGCTGCGCTCGTCCTTGGCGGATCGCTGCTCGCGCGGCGTGCCCACCTCGGAGCCCGGCCGGCCGGCCGGGCTCTGGGGCGACACGTCCTTGCCGACGGTGTCGTCAGCCATGGTCCTCCTCCTTGGCGGTGCTCGAGCTGGTCGAGCTGGTCGTGCTGCCGGTCAGGACCGGCTGGCGGGTCGCGGCCAGGCGCGGGGTGGGCTCGGCCAGGCGCTGGCCGGGCAGCGGCGGCACCGGGTAGCCACCCGCGAACGGGTCGATCTCCTCCGGCGGCGCCTCCTCCTCGGTGGCGGCGCGGGCGGCGCGGCGGTCGTCCCAGATCCAGGCTGCCGCCAGGGCGATCACCGCGACGATGCTGACGATGACGACGGTCGCCACCGACAGCTCACGCCCGGCGATGGTCAGCTTGCTGTCACCGAGGAAGCCGAGCTGCGCGCCGCGGATGAAGGTGACCGCGACGACCCACGCGAGGGTGATCGGGATGAGGAACTTCCAGCCGAAGCGCATGAACTGGTCGTAGCGCACGCGCGGCAGCGAGCCGCGGAGCCAGACGAAGACGAACATGAAGAGCCACAGCTTGGCGGTGAACCACAGCAGGCCCCACCAGCCGCCGCCGAACATGTTGTCGTTGATCGCCGAGATGATCGGCGGGGCCTGCCAGCCACCGAGGAACAGGGTGGTGGCCAGGGCCGAGACGGTGAACATGTTGACGTACTCGCCGAGGAAGAACATCGCGAAGCGCATCGAGGAGTACTCGGTGTGGAAGCCACCGGTGAGCTCGCCCTCGCCCTCGGCGAGGTCGAACGGCAGGCGGTTGGTCTCGCCGACCATCGTGATGAGGTAGACGGCGAAGCTGAAGAACGCCGGGAGGATGTACCAGAGCGAGCTCTGCGCCGAGACGATCGCCGAGGTCGACATCGACCCGCTGTAGAGGAAGATCGCGACGAGCGAGAGGCCCATGGCGATCTCGTAGCTGATGACTTGGGCGGTCGAGCGCAGGCCACCGAGCAGCGGGTAGGTCGAGCCGGAGCTCCAGCCCGCGAGGATGATGCCGTAGACGCCGACGGAGGCGACGGCGAGCACGAGCAGCACGGCCACGGGCACATCGGTGACCTGCAGCGGCGTGTGGTGGCCGAACATCCAGACGGTGCCGCCGAGCGGGATGATCGCGAACGACACGAACGCCATCGTCGCGGCGATGAGCGGCGCGGCGGTGTAGATGAGCTTCTCGGCGTTGGCCGGCGTGATGTCTTCCTTGAGCATCGACTTCATGCCGTCGGCCAGGGTCTGCAGCAGGCCGAAGGGGCCGTTGCGGTTGGGCCCGGGGCGCTGCTGCATGCGGCCGATGACGCGGCGCTCGAACCAGATGACGAGCAGCGTCGAGATGAGCAGGTAGACGAAGATGCCGACGGCCTTGATCAGCGCGATCCACCACGGGGTGTCGCTGAAGTCGGCCGCGGGGTTCTCGGTCGTGGGCAGGGCCGTGGGCAGCGCAGCCGCCAGCCCGTATGCGGTCGCGGCGAGGCTCATGCCGCACCACCCTTCGTGACGTGGACGCGGCCGCCGGCGTCGGTGCCGAGGCCGGTGCGGACGGAGCAGAGTCGCGAGTTGGTCGGGAGCCAGACGACGCCGTCGACCATTCCCTCGGTGACGAGGGCCGGCAGCGTGACGTGCCCGGCCGGGCCGGTGACGGTCACCTCGTCGCCCTCGACGAGGCCGAGCTCGGCGGCCGAGGAGGCCGACAGGCGGGCGACCGGCAGCGGCGCGGTGCCGGCGAGGAACGGCTCGCCGTCCTGCATCCGACCGGCGTCGAGCAGCGTGGACCACGACGCGAGGACGAAGTCGCCCTCACCGGCGGGGGCCGCGGCCGCGCGCTGGCCGGCCGGGGAGCCGGTGGCACGGGCCCCGCCCCACGGGCCGAGAGCCTCGAACTGGGCGTGGATCTCACGCTGGGTGCGGGTCTCGAGGAAGACGCCCATCTCGCTCGCGAGCATGTCGAGGGCGCGGTGGTCGCTGACCTTGTTGGTGTCGAGCGCCTCGTCGAAGGCGCGGACGCGGCCCTCCCAGTTGACGTAGGTGCCGGTCTTCTCGGCCTGCGAGGCCACCGGCAGCACGACGTCGGCGACGGCGGTGACCGGCGACTCGCGCAGCTCGAGCGAGACGACGAACGCCTTCTCGAGCGCGGCGGCAGCGGCCGGGTCGCCGAGGTCGGACGGGTCGACGCCGCCGACGAGCAGCGCCTCGATGTCACCGGAGGCGGCGGCCGCGAGGATGCCGGCCGTGTCGCGGGCCGGCGTGGCCGGGACCTGGTCGACGTCCCACAGTCGGGCGACCTCAGCCCGCGCGGACGCGTCGGAGACGGGACGGCCACCGGGCAGGAGGGCGCCGAGCGCACCGGTCTCCAGGGCACCCCGCTCCCCCGCACGGCGCGGCACCCACGCGAGGCGGGCACCGGTCGTCGTGGCCAGCTCGGCCGCGGCGGCGAGGGCCCCCGGCGAGGTGGCGAGGCGCTCGCCGACGAGCACGATGCCGCCGGCGCCCAGGGCCTCGCGGGCCGCGGCGCCGACCGGCGTGCCGGCCAGGTCGGTCAGGGCAGCCCCCTCGTGACCCGGAACCGTCGGGATGAGCGTGCCGCCCATCTTCTCGAGGCCGCGCGTCACGTGGGACGCGACGGCATACACCCGCGTCTTGTTCCTGCGGAACGCCTTGCGCAGGCGCAGGAAGACGATGGGGCTCTCGTCCTCGGGCTCGAAGCCGACGAGCACGACCGCGGGCGCCTTCTCGAGGTCGGCGTAGGTGACGGCGCCGCCCTCGGGACCCGTGGCAGCCACGTGCTCGGCGAGGAAGGCGACCTCCTCCGCCGAGTGCGGACGGGCGCGGAAGTCGACGTCGTTGGTGCCGAGGACGACGCGCGCGAACTTGCCGTACGCGTACGCGTCCTCCGCCGACACGCGCCCACCGACGAGCACGCCGGCCGCCTTGGCACGGGAGAGTCCGGCAGCGGCGGCGGCGAGGGCCTCGGGCCAGCCGACGACGCGGAGCTCACCGCTCTCGTCGCGGACCATCGGCAGGTCGATTCGGTCGGGCTGCGTGGCGTAGGTGAACGCCCAGCGGCCCTTGTCGCAGTTCCACTCCTCGTTGACCTGCGGGTCCTCGTCCGCGAGGCGTCGCAGCACGACACCGCGGCGGTGGTCGGTGCGCATGGCGCAGCCGCTCGCGCAGTGCTCGCACACCGACGGCGTCGACACGAGGTCGAACGGGCGGCTGCGGAAGCGGTAGGCGGCACCGGTGAGGGCGCCGACCGGGCAGATCTGGACGGTGTTGCCCGAGAAGTAGCTCTCGAACGGCTTGTCCTCGTAGATGCCGATCTGCTGCAGCGCACCGCGCTCGACGAGCGCGATGAACGGGTCACCGGCCACCTGGTCGGAGAAGCGCGTGCAGCGGGCACAGAGCACGCAGCGCTCACGGTCGAGCAGCACCTGCGAGGAGATGTTGATCGGCTTGGGGTAGGTGCGCTTGACGTCCTCGAAGCGCGACACCGGGCGGCCGGCGCTCATCGCCTGGTTCTGCAGGGGGCACTCGCCGCCCTTGTCGCAGACCGGGCAGTCGAGCGGGTGGTTGATGAGCAGCAGTTCCATGACGCCCTGCTGCGCCTTGTCGGCGACCTTGGACGTGTTTTGGGTGTTGACGACCATGCCCTCGGACACCGTCATCGTGCACGAGGCCTGCGGCTTGGGCATCGGGCGGACGTTGCCCTCGCGGTCGGGCATGGCGACGTCGACGAGGCACTGGCGGCACGCGCCGACCGGGTCGAGCAGCGGGTGGTCGCAGAAGCGCGGGATCTCGATCCCGACCTCCTCGGCCGCCCGGATCACGAGCGTGCCCTTGGGCACGCTGACGGGCACGCCGTCGATCGTCAGGCTGACGTGGTCGGGGTTCGCCGGGATCTGGGCGTTGCCGCCCTTGTCGACGGCGTTGCCGCCCGCGGACGGGGAGCTCGTGACGGTCATGCGGACACCATCCCGCTGGACTCCTTGGACTGGGCCTGTGCCTGGACGGGGAAGAGGACCGACTTCTCCGGCGGGAACAGCTCGTGGGCGGGCGTGTGCATGCCGGCCTCGAACTCCTCGCGGAAGTACTGCACGGCCGAGGTGATCGGGCTGGTCGCGGCGTCACCGAGGGCGCAGAAGCTGCGGCCGAGGATGTTGTCGCAGATGTCGACCAGCTTGTCGATGTCGTCCTGCGTGCCCTGGCCGTTCTCGATGCGGTTCATGATCTGGCGCAGCCACCACGTGCCCTCACGGCACGGGGTGCACTTGCCGCACGACTCGTGGGCGTAGAAGTCGGTCCATCGCGCGACGGCGCGCACGACCGAGACCGTCTCGTCGAAGACCTGCAGCGCACGGGTGCCGAGCATCGAGCCGGCCGCGGCGACCGAGTCGAAGTCGAGCGGGACGTCGAGGTGCTCGTCGGTGAAGATCGGGGTGGAGGAGCCACCGGGCGTCCAGAACTTCAGCTTGCGGCCGTCACGCATGCCGCCGGCGAGGTCGATGAGCTCACGCATCGTGATGCCGAGCGGCGCCTCGAACTGGCCGGGGTTGGCCACGTGGCCCGAGAGGCTGAAGATGCCGAAGCCCGTGGACTTCTCGGTGCCCATGCCCTTGAACCAGTCGGAGCCCTCGAGGATGATCCCGGGAACCGAGGCGATGGACTCGACGTTGTTCACCGATGTGGGGCGGGCGTAGAGGCCGGCCGCACCGGGGAACGGCGGCTTGAGGCGCGGCTGGCCGCGGCGGCCCTCGAGCGAGTCGAGCAGCGCCGTCTCCTCACCGCAGATGTACGCGCCGGCGCCGGCGTGCACCGTGATGTCGACCTTGACGCCCTTGCCGCCGACGTTCGTGCCGAGGTAGCCCGCGGCGCGGGCCTCCTCGACCGCGCGCAGCAGACGGCGGTAGACGTGGACGACCTCACCACGGAGGTAGATGAAGGCGTGCTCGCAGCCGATGGCGTACGAGGAGATGATGACGCCCTCGATGAGCGCGTGCGGGTTGGCCATCATGAGCGGGACGTCCTTGCACGTGCCCGGCTCGGACTCGTCGGCGTTGACGACGAGGTAGCGCGGGCCGCCGTCGGGCGGGCTCATGAACGACCACTTCATGCCGGTCGGGAAGCCGGCGCCACCACGACCGCGGATGCTGGAGTCCTTGACGGCGTCGATGATCGCCTGCGGCTCCATCTCGAGCGCCTTGGTGAGGGCCTTGTAGCCGTCGTGGCGCTCGTAGGTCGCGAGGGTCCAGGACTGCGGGTCGTCCCAGAACTTCGTGAGGATGGGGGTCAGGGTGTCGGTCACTTCGCGTCCTTCCCGTCTGCCTTCGCACTCGGGGCACTCTGTGCCCGCTGTGCACCCGGCGCGGCCCAGCCGCGCTCGTTGGCGATCTTGAGGCCGAGCAGCGACGCCGGTCCGGCGCCCACGCCCTCGTCGGCGCGGCCGTCCTCGAAGCCGGCGAGCACCCGCGAGACCTCCTTGAAGGTGCAGACCTTCGCGGCGCCGCGGGTCGGCGTCACGTCCTTGCCGGCGCGCAGGTCGTCGACGAGGCCGATCGTGCTCTCGGGGGTCTGGTTGTCGAAGAACTCCCAGTTGGCCATGACCACCGGCGCGTAGTCGCACGCGGCGTTGCACTCGAGGCGCTCGAGGGTGATCTTGCCGTCCTCGGTGGTCTCGTCGTGACCGATGCCGAGGTGCTCGGAGACGCGGTCGAAGATCAGGTCGCCGCCCATGATCGCGCACAGCGTGTTGGTGCAGACCCCGACGGTGTAGTCGCCGTTGGGGTGGCGCTTGTACTGGGTGTAGAAGGTCGCGACGCCGCTGACCTCGGCCTCGGTGAGGTCGAGGACCTCAGCGCAGAACGCCACGCCGCGGCCCGTGACGTAGCCGTCCACGGACTGCACGAGGTGCAGCAACGGCAGCAGCGCCGAGCGCTTCTGTGGGTAGCGGGCGATGACCTCGGCGGCATCCGCGTGCAGGCGCTCGAGGACGTCGGCGGCATACGGCGCCTTCGACTCGGGGCTCACGTGCAGGAAGCCCGAGGCGTCGTGGCCAGCACTCATCGGTCCACACCTCCCATGACGGGGTCGATCGAGGCCACGGCGACGATGACGTCGGCGATCTGGCTGCCTTCGCACATGGCGGCCACGGCCTGCAGGTTGTTGAAGCTCGGGTCGCGGAAGTGCGCCCGGTAGGGGCGGGTGCCGCCGTCGGAGACCAGGTGGCAGCCGAGCTCGCCCTTGGCGGACTCGACGGCCTGGTAGACCTGGCCCGGCGGGACGCGGAAGCCCTCGGTGACGAGCTTGAAGTGGTGGATGAGCGACTCCATCGAGCTGCCCATGATCTCGCGGATGTGGTCGAGGCTGTTGCCGAGGCCGTCGCTGCCGAGCGCGAGCTGCGCCGGCCAGGCGATCTTCTTGTCCTCGACCATGACCGGACCGGGGTTGTCCTGGAGGCGGTCGGTGGCCTGCTCGATGATCTTCAGCGACTCGTACATCTCGTCGATGCGGATGCGCAGGCGGCCGTAGGCGTCCTGGCTCGTGCGCGTGATGACGTCGAAGTCGTACGTCTCGTAGCCGCAGTAGGGGTCGAGCTTGCGAAGGTCGTGCGGCAGGCCGGTCGAGCGCAGCACCGGGCCGGTGATGCCCAGGGCCATGCAGCCGGCGAGGTCGAGCACGCCGACGTCGACGGTGCGGCCCTTGAGGATCGGGTTCTCGTTGAGCAGCGCCTCGAGCTCACCGAGGCCGCGGCGGACCTGCGGGACCATCTCGCGCAGCGCGTCGATCGAGCCGGGCGGCAGGTCCTGGGCCACACCGCCGGGGCGGATGTAGGCGTTGTTCATGCGCAGGCCGGTGATCATCTCGATGACGCGCAGCAGGCGCTCGCGCTCACGGAAGGCGACGGTCATGACGGTCGTCGCGCCCATCTCCATGCCACCGGTGCCGAGGGCGATCAGATGGCTGCTGATGCGCGTCATCTCCATCATGAGCACGCGGATGACGCTGGCGCGCTCGGGGATCTGCTCGGTGACGCCGAGCAGCTTCTCGATGGCGAGGCAGTAGGCCGCCTCCTGGAACATGGGCGTGAGGTAGTCCATGCGCGTGCAGAACGTGACGCCCTGCACCCAGCTGCGGTACTCCATGTTCTTCTCGATGCCGGTGTGGAGGTAGCCGATGCCCGCGCGGGCCTCGGTCACCGTCTCACCGTCGATCTCGAGGATCAGGCGCAGCACGCCGTGCGTCGACGGGTGCTGGGGACCCATGTTGACCACGATGCGCTCCTCGCCGAGCGAGGTCGCCTCGTCGACGAGGTCGTTCCAGTCGCCACCGGAGGCGTTGAAGACGTGGGCGCCCTCGCTGGCCTGCTCGTCGGCGGTCGACGTGGCGTAGATGTCGTTGGCGCCGTGCTCGGGCACCTCGGTCTGGGTGAACTCGGTGTGGGTGCTCATCAGTTGTACGACCTCCGCTGGTCCGGCGGCGGGACCGTGGCCCCCTTGTACTCGACGGGGATGCCGCCGAGGGGGTAGTCCTTCCGCTGCGGGTGGCCCGGCCAGTCGTCGGGCATGAGGATTCGGGTGAGGGCCGGGTGGCCGTCGAACTCGATGCCGAACATGTCCCACGTCTCGCGCTCGTGCCAGTCGTTGGCCGGGTAGATCGAGACGATCGAGGGGATGTGGCGGTCGTCGTCGGGGCAGGTGACCTCGAGCCGGACCCGCCTGCCACCGTGGGTGATCGACAGGAGGTGGTAGACCGCGTGCAGCTCCTCGCCGGTGCGCTCGGGGTAGTGCACCCCGGACACACCGGTGCAGATCTCGAAGCGCAGCGACGGGTCGTCGCGCAGCACCCGGGCCACGGCCGGCAGGT
The DNA here is from genome assembly GCF_040702505.1 of Terrabacter sp. NPDC080008. Taxonomy (NCBI): domain Bacteria; kingdom Bacillati; phylum Actinomycetota; class Actinomycetes; order Micrococcales; family Intrasporangiaceae; genus Terrabacter; species Terrabacter sp. NPDC080008. The sequence continues at coordinate 378,557 of NZ_JBFBLC010000004.1, read as the reverse complement.
GCTGGCGGCGCACGCGGATCGTCATCTCCCCGCGGTCGATGACGACACGCTCGACGGCCTCCGCGTAGGAGGCGCTGCCGCCGACGAGGCCTCGCTCGAGGTTGTCGGCGATCTCGTCGAAGTAGCCGCCGTAGGGGCGCGAGGCCGCTCCGGCGATGAGGATCGGGCGCTGCAGGCGGGAGTAGCCGGTGGTGTCGCCACCCTGCGTGACGCCGAACATGCCGTGGCGCACGCCGACGACCTCGGGCTCGAAGCCCGCTGCGGCGTCCTGGCGGACCTCGACCTCGTGCGGCGTGAGGCCCGAGCTCTGCGTCTTGGTGGTGTCGGCGGTCACCGCGGGCGCGGCGTCCTTCTTCTCGTTGCCCTTCTCGGTGCCCTCGCCGGGCTCGGCGGCGTCGCTCATGCCAGCAGGCCCTTCATCTGGTGCGTCGGCGTCGCGGAGAGCGCGGCGGCCTCGGCCGCCTTGGCGGCCTCCTCGCGGTTGACGCCGAGGGGCGAGGTCTCGATCTGGTGGTGCAGCTCGATGATCGCGTTGAGCAGCATCTGCGGCCGTGGCGGGCAGCCGGGCAGGTAGATGTCGACCGGGACGATGTGGTCGACGCCCTGCACGATCGCGTAGTTGTTGAACATGCCGCCCGAGCTCGCGCAGACGCCCATCGCGATGACCCACTTGGGGTTGGGCATCTGGTCGTAGACCTGGCGCACGACCGGGGCCATCTTCTGGCTGACGCGGCCGGCCACGATCATCAGGTCGGCCTGGCGCGGCGTCGCCGAGAAGCGCTCCATGCCGAAGCGGGCGATGTCGTAGTCGGGGGTGCCGACGGCCATCATCTCGATGGCGCAGCACGCGAGGCCGAAGGTCGCGGGCCAGATCGAGGCCTTGCGCATGTAGCCGGCCAGGCCCTCGACGGTCGAGAGCAGGAACCCGGACGGGAGCTTCTCTTCGAGACCCATTGCTTACTCCTTAACTTTCCTGACGAACCCGGTGGACGCGTACCGCTTCACGCGGTGCGGACCGCAGGGTCAGTCCCACTCCAGGCCGCCGCGGCGCCACACGTAGGCGTACGCGACGAAGACCGTGAGGATGAACAGGACCATCTCGACCAGCGCGAAGAGGCCGAGCTTGTTGAAGGCCACCGCGAACGGATAGAGGAAGACCGACTCGATGTCGAAGATGATGAAGAGCATCGCCGTCAGGTAGTACTTGATCGGCACGCGCCCTCCGCCGGCCGCCTGGGGCGACGGCTGGATGCCGCACTCGTAGGCCTCGAGCTTGGCGCGGTTGTAGCGCTTGGGCCCGACGACGAGCGAGGTGAAGACCGACAGCGCGGCGAACGCGAAGCCGAGACCCAGCATGAACAGGATCGGGACGTAGGAGTTCATCCGAGGTCGCGTGCCTTTCGGTCGTGCTTGACGTGCGAAGCAGGGGCGCAGGTGCGCAGCGCACCCATCCTATGGGCGCAGTGAATGATTGTGCTCGGCGTCACAAGCCGGTCGGCACCCGGGGTGCTCATGCGCTCGGCGCCAGACGCGAGAGGGTGGTGATGAGCCGGTCGGCCGCGCCCTTGCCCATCGGGTCGGCGAGGTTGGCCATGATCTTGAGCAGCAACGGCATGAGCCTCGTGCGGGGCAGGCCGTACTTCGTCGCGAGGCGCATCACCTCGGGGTTGCCGATGGCGTGGGCGAACCAGCGGCCGAGCGTGAAGTAGCCGCCGAGCTCGTCCTTCATGACCTTGGGGTATGCCGCCAGCACCCGCTCGCGCTCGGCGTCGCCCGGGCGGGCCATCGCCTGGGCGATGAGCTCCGCCCCGAGGCGGGCGGCCTCGAGGGCGTAGTCGATGCCCTCACCGTTGAACGGGTTGACCATGCCGCCGGAGTCCCCGACGAGGAGCAGCCCGTCGGCGTAGAGCGGGGTGCGGTTGAAGCCCATGGGCAGGGCGGCCCCGCGGATCGGCCCGGCGCTCTCGTCGTGCTCCAGCTCCCACTCCGGGAAGATGTCCTCGACCCACCGACGCATGACGTCCTTGTAGTCGGTCTTCTGGAAGGCCGAGGTGGTGTCGAGGGTGCCGAGACCGACGTTGGTGCGGCCGTCCTCGAGCGGGAAGAGCCAGCCGTAGCCGGGCATGAGGATGCGGTTGCCGTCGTCGTCGTGGGTCCACAGCTCGAGGTGGCTCTCGAGGTAGTCGTCACGCTTGGGAGTCGTGTAGTACGCGCGGACGGCCACGCCCATGACGCGGTCCTCGCGCTTGGGCCGGCCCACAGCGGTGGCGACGCGGCTCGAGACGCCGTCGCTGGCGACGACGACGGGCGCGCGGTAGGTGACGGTCTCGCCCGTGGCCCGGCCGGCGTCGTCGAGGCGCTTGGCCGTGACGCCGGAGACGCGGCCCGAGGCGTCGCGCACCGGTGCGGTGACACTGGTGCGCTCGTGGAGCAGCGCCCCCTTCCGCTCCGCGTGGCGGGCGAGGGTCTCGTCGAGCTGGGCGCGGGTGCGGACCATGCCGTAGCCGGGGAAGGCGTCGGACTCGGGCCAGTCGAGCTGCAGCGTGTGTCCGCCGCCCTTGATGCGCAGGCCCTTGGTGCGCTGCCAGCCCGTCGTGTCGACGCCGAGGGAGATGAGCTCTTTGGTGGCGCGCGGGGTCAGGCCGTCGCCGCAGATCTTGTCGCGCGGGAAGGCCGACTTCTCGAGGAGGACGACATCGAGGCCGTGGTCGGCGAGGTACGCGGCTGTCGCGCTGCCACCGGGACCGGCACCGACGACGATGACGTCGGCCCGCTCGACGGGTGCATCGCCACCCCGTGAGGGGCTGGGCGCGACGCTCGAACTGGACATGTCTCCCTGCACGCTTCCGAACCGCTTGTGAAGATCTTCACGAACTCTCCGGGAAGTGTATTCCCGCAGATTGTCCATGTCAGATAAGGCATACCTAAGTCTCGACACCCCACCCGTCGAGAGGCCACGAACGGCCCCTTTCCCACCGTCGAGAGGCCACGTCTGGCCCCTCTCACCACGTCGAGAGGCCACGTGTGGCCCGGGCGGGCGGTCGGCATACGCCCTCGGTGGAGCTCGCTCAGCGCTTCGTGCCGTGGTGCAGCGCGACGATCCCGCCGGTCAGGTTGGTCCACCCGACCTGCTGCCAGCCGGCGGCCTCGACGATGCCGGCGAGCTCGCCCTGCGGCGGCCAGGCCCGGATCGACTCGGCGAGGTAGACGTAGGACTCCGGGTTGCTCGACGTGCGCCGCGCCACCGGCGGCAGCGCCCGCATCAGGTAGTTCGTGTAGACGGTGCGGAAGACTGGGTTGACCGGCTGGCTGAACTCGCAGACGAGCAGGCGCCCTCTGGGCTTGGTGACCCGGAGGAACTCGCGCAGCGCAGTGGCCGGGTCGGCGACGTTGCGCAGCCCGAAGCTCATCGTCACGACGTCGAAGCTCTCGTCGGCGAACGGCAGGCTCATCGCGTCGGCGGCGGTGAACGCCATGTCGGGGCGTCGGCGGTGGCCCACGCGCAGCATGCCGAGCGAGAAGTCGGCCGGGACGACCTCGATCTCCTGGTCGGCCCACGGCTCGCTGGAGGTGCCGGTGCCGGCGGCGATGTCGAGGATCCGCTCCCCCGGCTGCGCGTCGACGGCCTTGACGACGGCCCGGCGCCACAGGCGGTCCTGGCCGAGCGAGAGCACGTCGTTGGTCACGTCGTACTTCTCGGCGACGGTGTCGAACATCGACGCGACGTCGACCGGCTTCTTGTCCAGCTGCGCACGGGTCATGCGCTCATCCTCGCACCACGGGCGACCACGCCCGGTGCGGGCGCGGCCCCGCCGTAGAGTTGCAGTCGATGTCCACGCTCCCAGCCCCCGACGAGCCGTCCCTTGCCGCGACACCCTCGGTCGTCGTCCGCACGGTGCCGATCCCGGCCGACGCCCCGCTCCTCGCGTACCTGCCCTCGGGCCTAGCGCACGACGAGCTGCTCTCGTGGGTGCGCCGCGGCGAGGGGCTGGTCGGCTGGGGAGCGGCCCTGACCTTCGAGGCGTCCGGCGCCGACCGGTTCCGCGAGGCCGAGCAGTGGTGGCGCGAGGTGTGCGGCCGCGCGGTGGTGCGCGACGACGTGCAGCTGGCCGGCAGCGGGCTGGTCTGCTTCGGCTCCTTCCCGTTCGCCGCCGACTCGGCCCAGCAGGCCCGTCTCGTCGTGCCGTCGACCATCGTGGGCCGCCGCGACGGACGCACCTGGCTCACCGATGTCTCGCTCGGCCCGCAGCTGCCTTCGCTCGAGACGCCCTCTGTCGCAGAAGATCCCGAGCCCCCGCTCGACGTTGCTTTTGCCGACGGGGCCGTGTCCCCGGCCGACTACGCCCACGCCGTCGCGCAGGCGGTGCAGCGCATCGCGGCCGGCGACGTCGACAAGGTCGTCCTCGCCAGGGACCTCGTGGCGACCTCGTCGGCGCCGATCGACCCACGCTGGCTGCTGCGCCGGCTCGCCGACCGCTACGAGAACACATGGGTCTTCTCCGTCGCCGGGCTCGTGGGCGCCACACCCGAGCTGCTCGTGCGCCGCGACAAGGGCCTGATCACCTCGCGCGTCCTCGCAGGCACCATCCGCCGCACCGGAGACGACGCCAAGGACCTCGCCCTCGCCGCCTCGCTCGCGCGCTCGTCGAAGGACCTCGAGGAGCACGAGTACGCCGTCCGCTCGGTCGCGGAGGCCCTGGCGCCCCACTCCTCCTCCATGAACGTGCCCGAGGCCCCGTTCGTGCTGCACCTGCCGAACGTCATGCACCTGGCCACCGACGTCGCGGCGGTCGGCGTCGACGGCGCCTCGTCGCTGACGCTCGCGGCCGCGCTGCACCCGTCGGCCGCGGTGGGCGGCACGCCGACCGACCGGGCCGTCGCGCTGATCGGCGAGCTCGAGCACATGGACCGCGGCCGCTACGCCGGCCCCGTCGGCTGGATGGACGCCCACGGCGACGGCGCCTGGGGCATCGCGCTGCGCAGCGGCGCGCTCGACCCGCGGGACTCCTCGCAGATCACGCTGTATGCCGGGTGCGGCATCGTCGCCGGGTCGGACCCCGACTCCGAGGTGGCCGAGTCCGACGCCAAGCTCGTGCCGATGCGCGACGCCCTGGCGAGCGACTGAGGCCGCGCCGTGGCGAGCGACCGTGCGGCGAGCGCCCTCGCGCTCGAGGTGCTGCAGCAGCTGTGGCTCGGGGGCGTGCGCGACGTCGTGCTCTCCCCCGGCTCGCGGTCGGCCCCCTTCGCCCTGGCTCTCGACGCTGCTGACCGGGCCGGTGACCTGCGCCTGCACGTGCGCGTCGACGAGCGCTCCGCCGGCTTCCTCGCCCTCGGGCTCGCGACCGGCTCACGGCGCCCGGTGGCCGTGGTCACGACGTCGGGCACGGCCGTCGGCAACCTGCTGCCGGCCGTGATGGAGGCGCACCACACCGGACGGCGGCTCGTCGTCGTCAGCGCCGACCGTCCGGACCGGCTGCGCGGCACGGGCGCCAACCAGACCACCGAGCAGGCCGGCATCTTCGGCACCTTCGCGCCGTGCCACGACCTGTCGTCCGAGGTCGCCTCCGCGGATCTCAGTCGCATTGCGGCACAGGCCTGTTCGCGGCCCGGTCCGACGCAGCTCAACGTGCAGCTGGACGGCGACCTCCTGCCACCACCCGCGCATCCGGACTCGTGGTGGCAGCGCCCCGAAACCCACGCCATGGCGCAGTTGCAGGCGGATTCCGACCCGCAGGCCGCCGGAAACCGCGCCACGGCGCAGTTGCAGTCCGGGGGCTCGGTCGGGCCCGGCGTGGAGCCGTCCGTGTCGGTGCCAACCGACGGTGAGCTGCTCCCCCTCGGCCCGCGCACGGTCGTGGTGGCCGGGGACGACGCGGGCCCTGCAGCGCGGCTGCTCGCAGAGTCGGCCGGCTGGCCGCTCGTCGCCGAGCCGACCTCCGGGGCGCGCATCGGCGGCCAGGCCCTGCGCACGGGCCGGCTGCTGCTCACCACCGCCCTGCGCGACGAGGTCGAGCGCGTCGTGGTCGTCGGTCACCCGACCCTGTCGCGCCCGGTCACGAGCCTCATCAGCGACCCGGCGCTCGAGGTGCTCTCGGTGCGCGGGCGCAGCGGCGTCGCGACCGACCCGGGCCGCGTGGCCCGCGTCCTCGACCTCGTGCCCCGCGTCGACCGGCCCGACGACGCCGCCTGGTTCCAGCGGTGGCAGTCCGCGGACCAGCGCCTGTCCGACCTGATCGACTCGGAACTGGCTGCGCGCCAGAGCCCGTCACGCGAGACTGGCACCGCCGGCAACGCTTCGCCACTGGCAGTGGCAGCGGTCGTCGGGGCCGCCGTCGGGGCCGAGACGACGCTCGTGGTGGGCTCGTCCAACGCGGTCCGCGACCTCGACGTCATGGCCACCCCGTGGCCCCCGCTCCAGCACCGCTTCGTGGTCGGCAACCGTGGCCTCGCAGGCATCGACGGCATGGTGTCCAGCGCGGTGGGCATCGCGCTCGGCCGCCCACGTGCGGCCCGCACCATCGCCTACCTCGGCGACCTGACGTTCCTGCACGACACCAACGGCCTGCTCATCGGCCCCCGAGAGCCGCGCCCCGACCTGACGCTCGTGGTGCTGAGCGACGACGGGGGCGCCATCTTCAGCACCCTCGAGCAGGGCGGCCCGGACTACGCCGACGCCTTCGAGCGCGTCTTCGCGACCCCGCACGGCACCGATCTCGCGGCGCTGTGCGCGGCGCACCACACGGCATACGAACGCGTCGACGACCTCGCTCGCCTGGCCCACGCCCTGGCCGAGTCGCCCTCTGGCATCAGGGTTCTCGAGGTCCCCGTCTCGAGATCCGACCGGCGGGCCGAGGCGGCGTGGCTGCGCCGGCTGGCCCGGCAGGCCGTGCCGTAGCGCAGCCTGCCTCAGCCGCCCTGGCCGCGGCCGGCCAGCACCGCGTGGCAGCGGACGAGGCGATCGCGCCACCACTGCCGCCGGTCCGGCGGCGCCGCGAGCGCCGCGAGGGCCTCGGGTTCGGGAACCGCGCGGCCGACGCCCAGCAACCCGCCCGCCGGCCGCCACGGGACCGCCGCCACGTCGCGCTCGAACAACCCGACCGTGCCCAGCCCGCAGGCGTGCTCCAGGCTGGGAAGCGCCGCCGCCAGGGCCACACCGGCGGCGATGCCGACACTCGTGTCGAGGGCCGACGACACGACTGCGGGCAGGCCGCACGCGTGCACGACCTCGAGCGCGGGCGCCACCCCTCCCAGGGGCGCCACCTTCACGATGACGACGTCGGCCGCGCCGAGCCGGGCCACCCGGATCGGGTCCTCCGCCTTGCGGATGGACTCGTCGGCCGCGATGGGCACGTCGATCCCGTTGCGGGCCAGTGCGGTTCGCAGCTCGACGAGCTCCTCGACCGAGGCGCAGGGCTGCTCTGCGTACTCGAGGTCGTATGCCGTGAGCCTCCTCAGCGCCTCCGTCGCCGTCGCCACGTCCCACCCGCCGTTGGCATCGACCCTGATCCGCGCCGAGGCCCCCATCGCCGACCTGACCGCGGCCACCCGGTCGATGTCGTCGTCCAGCCTCTGGCCGCGCTCGGCGACCTTGACCTTCGCCGTGGTGCACCCGTCGAAGCGGGCGAGCACCTCGGGCACGCGGTCGGGACCGATGGCCGGAACGGTGGCGTTGACGGGCACGGCCTCGCGCACGGGAGCCGGCCACCCGGCATACGCACTCTCGATCGCGGCGGCGAGCCAGCGCGCGGACTCGGCGTCGGCGTACTCGACGAAGGGGCTGAACTCCCCCCAGCCGGAGGAACCTTCGAGCAGGAGCGCCTCCCGGACGTCGACTCCCCGGAAGCGAACCCTCATCGGCAGGGCCACGACGTGGGCACCCGAGAGGAGGTCGTCGACCGGCGGCAGCGTCGTCATGCCCCCATCATCACCGACCGTCACCGGCGCACGTCGGGGGCGTCAGCGGGTGGGGAAGGCCTCGTGGCGGTCGCGGGTCGGGTCGGGCTCGGAGGTGCCGGTGGACGGGTTCTGCAGCGGGTCACGGCGGTGCCGCGAGGCCCGGCCGCACCCGTGGCCGTGGCCGTGGAGGTGGCGGCCGGCGTACGGCAGCCACCACAGGAGGCCGACGAGCCACCAGAGCCCGTGCCCCGACGGGCCGAGCGCGATCGCAATGAGCACGATCCCGGCGATGATCAGGTTGCGTGGTGCGAACACGTCGGTCTCCTCCGTCGATGCCGTCGACGGGACCGGTCGGTCCCGCGGTCCTTCGACGATAGGCACCGGGAGGGCAGGCGACCCGGCCCCTCTGTCAGGACCTCCCCCTGACAGATGTCACGCCCGGCTCGCCCCCGAGGTGAGCGGGCCGAGGACGACGTCGGCGGGGTTGTCGACGGCGACGGCGATGCGGTCACGGAAGAGCTGGCGCATGTCCGGCAGGGCGTCGAGCGGGAACCAGCGCGCGTCGGTGGACTCGTCGTCACCGGGGCGCGGGTCTCCCGAGACCCAGCGGCAGCGGAACGTGTGGTCGAGGTACTGCGCGAGGTCACCGTTCTGGTGCGTCACGACGTCGCTCGTGGACACCCACACCAGTCGCTCGACCTCGGCGACGACGCAGGCCTCCTCCTCGACCTCGCGGGTCGCGGTGACGTGCGGCTCCTCGCCCGGGTCGACGATGCCGGTCACGGGGGTCCACTGGCCGTTGTCGCTGCGCCGCACGAGCAGCACCTCGTCGGCACCGTCACGACTCTCACGCAGCACGACCGCCGTCACTCCCGGCATCCACAGCAGCTCGCGGCCGACCATGGAGCGCAGGTGGACGACGTAGGGAGGGATCGGCATACGGGCGACCCTAACCCCGAGAACGCCCGCGGATAGGGTCGCTCCGTGAGCAGCGAGCCGAGCCAGAGCGCCGTTTCCGAGATCTTCGACCCGAGCGAGTGGGCGCCCGTCGAGGGCTTCGACCTCACCGACATCACCTACCACCGGCGGCGTCCCGTGGCCGGCCGGCCGCACGCCGAGTCGGGCGTCGTGCGCATCGCCTTCAACCGGCCCGAGGTGCTCAACGCGTTCCGCCCACACACCGTCGACGAGCTCTACCGCGCCCTCGACCACGCCCGCATGACGCCCGATGTCGGGGTCGTGCTCCTCACCGGCAACGGTCCCTCACCCAAGGACGGCAAGTGGGCGTTCTGCTCGGGTGGTGACCAGCGCATCCGCGGACGGTCGGGCTACCAGTACGCCGAGGGCGAGACGGCCGACACCGTCGACCAGGCGCGGGTCAAGGCCCAGGGTGGCCGACTGCACATCCTCGAGGTGCAGCGCCTCATCCGCACGATGCCCAAGGTCGTCATCGCCGTCGTGGGCGGGTGGGCGGCCGGTGGCGGGCACTCCCTCCACGTCGTCTGCGACCTCACCATCGCCAGCCGCGAGCACGCCCGGTTCAAGCAGACCGACGCCGACGTCGGCAGCTTCGACGCCGGCTACGGCAGCGCCTACCTCGCCAAGATGGTCGGCCAGAAGTTCGCCCGCGAGATCTTCTTCCTGGGGCGCACCTACTCCGCCGAGGACATGCAGCGGATGGGCGCGGTGAACATCGTCGCCGACCACGCCGACCTCGAGAAGGAGGCGTTGCAGGTCGCCACCGAGATCATGGGCAAGAGCCCGCAGGCGCAGCGGATGCTCAAGTTCGCCTTCAACCTCACCGACGACGGCCTCATGGGCCAGCAGGTCTTCGCCGGCGAGGCGACGCGCCTGGCCTACATGACCGACGAGGCCATCGAGGGCCGCGACCAGTTCCTCGAGAAGCGCGAGCCGGACTGGTCGCCCTTCCCCTGGTACTTCTGAGCACCGATCGCGTATGCCGTCCCGCCGCGTCCCCGGGGCGCGCGCGATTCGGTCGCGCTGCGTCGACGGCCGCGGTGACACCGGGACAGGGCAGGATGTTGCCGTGCCTCCCAGCGACGAACGCCGCGCCGACGGCCGCCGCGCCGGCGCTCGTCGACGCCCGGCGACGAACGGGATGCGCGCCGCCGGACGAGGAGTGCGCCGAGCAGCCGCGGGAACGGCCAGGGCCACGGCGCGGACCGGCCGGTTCGCGGCGGCCAAGGCCCACGCGTACACCCACGCCGGCGGCGCCGGCGAGAGCGGCCTCGCGCGGCTGACCGAGCTGCACGGCAGCCACACCGCCGGCGACACGATCATGACGCTGGCCCTCGCGGGCACGCTCTTCTTCAACCCCCAGACAGCGCAGGCCCGCAGCGACGTCGCCACCTTCCTGCTGCTGACGATGGTGCCGTTCGTCCTCGTGGCGCCGCTCATCGGGCCGCTGCTCGACCGCTTCTCGCACGGGCGGCGCTGGGCGATCGGCACGACGCTCGCCCTGCGGGCGTTCCTGTGCTGGGTGCTCGCCGACGCCATCACGTCCGACAGCGCCTGGCTCTTCCCGGCGGCGCTCGGCTGCCTCGTGGCCTCCCGCGCCTACACCATCACGCGCGCCGCGGCGGTGCCCCGCCTCCTCCCGGCCGGGACCACCCTGGTGCTGGCCAACTCACGCGTCTCGATGGCCGGCGTGGTCGGGGCCGTGCTGGGCGGTGCGCTCGGCGGCCTCGCGATGCTTGCCGGGCCGGCCTGGGCGCTGCGCCTGGCCTTCGTCGTGTTCGTGCTCGCCACCGTGCAGGCGATCCGGCTGCCCGCCCGCGTCGACTCCTCGGCCGGGGAGCTCTCCCTCGACGACACCGTCCCCATCCGCGTGGCCGCGGGCTCCGACGCCCTGACGGTGGACTCGCTCGGTCCGATCGGGCGCTTCCGCCGTCGCAAGCAGGCCCTGCCCTGGCCCGTCAAGCACGCCCTGTGGTCGACCGGGGGCACCCGCGTGCTCACCGGCTTCGTCATCATGTTCCTGGCGTTCCTCGCCAAGGAACATGCCATCGACGGCATCCGCGGCGAGGTGGTCCTCGGGATCGTCGCGGTCACGATCGGCGTCGGCAACGGCCTCGGCAGCGTCGTCGGCAACGTCGTGCACGACCAGCGACCCGAGCGCGTCGCCCTGGCCTCGGTGCTGGCCGCCACCGCCTGCTGCGTCGCGGCCGGTGTCTGGTACGGCGTGTGGACCCTCGCCCTGCTCGGCTTCGTGCAGGGCCTGTCCGCCCAGCTGTCCAAGCTGTGCTTCGACGCACTCGTGCAGCGGGACGTCCCCGAGAACGTCCGCACGTCGGTCTTCGCGTGGTCCGAGACGATGCTGCAGATGCTCTGGGTGCTCGGTGGCGCCCTCGGCATCGTGCTGCCCCTCAACCCCTACGTCGGGTTCCCCGTCTGCGCTGCAGTGCTCGTGTGGACCGTCGCCATGGCCGTCCGACAGCGCCGGCACGGTCGACCCACCACCTCCCCGAGAGCGAGACCCGCCTGATGGCCGCGCCGTCCCCCCGCCCGCTCGCGATCCCGGCCGGGCCCGAGGTCCTCGACGTCATGCCGGCGCTCGAGACCGCCCTCGCCGGCCGTGCCCCCGTGCTGCCGTATGCCGCCGCCGACCCGCCGCCGACCGTGCCGTCCCACGACCCGGCGACACTCCCCGAGGGCCTCGCGGTCGCCATCGGCACCTCCGGCTCCACCGGACGGCCCAAGCGCGCCCTGCTGACCGCCGACGCGCTGGAGCGGTCGGCCTGGGCCACCCACCAGGTGCTCGGCGGCAGCGGCGCGTGGCTGCTCGCCATGCCCGCCCACCACATCGCGGGCCTGCAGGTGCTGCTGCGCTCCGTCGCCTCGGGTGTCATGCCGACGGTGCTCGACCTGCGCGGCGGGTTCTCGGTCGAGGCCTTCACTGCCGCCGCCGGTCGCGTCCGCCCGACCCGCGCGGCTCCCCGCCGCTACACGGCGCTGGTGCCCACCCAGCTCTCACGTCTCGTGGACGACCCGTTGGGCGTCGCGGCCCTGCGCAGCTTCGACGGCGTGCTCGTCGGGGGCGCGGCCACCCCACGGGCACTCGTCGAGCGGGCCCAGGCCCTCGGGGTGGTCCTCAGCCTCACCTACGGCATGAGCGAGACGGCCGGCGGGTGCGTCTACGACGGGGTGCCGCTGCCCGTGAGCCGGGTCCACGTCGACAACGACCGCCACGTCGTCCTCGGTGGCGACACCGTCGCCCACGGCTACCTCGGCGAGCCGGAGCTCAGCCGCGACGCGTTCACGACCGACCCCGACCAGGTGCGCTGGTTCCGCACCGACGACCTCGGCCACTTCGACGACGACGGCCTGCTCGTCATCGACGGACGCGCCGACGACGTCATCAACACCGGCGGCCTCAAGGTCAACCCCGGTGTCGTCGAGGACGCCATCAGCCGCCACCTCGACGAGATCCTCGATGTCGTCGTCGTCGGTCTCCCCGACCCCGAGTGGGGAGAGGCGGTGTGCGCCGCCGTGACGCTCGCCGACCCCGCCCGGACGCTCACCACTCGCGACGTGCGCGAGCGGCTGCGCGGCATACTCCCCGATCCGGCACTCCCCCGACGGGTGGTCGTCCTCGACGCCATCCCGCAGCGAGGGCCGGGCAAGCCCGACCGCACCGCCATCCGACGCAGCGTCGGAGAGCGGGCCTGAGCGGTGGCAAGATGTAGGTGCCCCACCTGCTGAAGGAGATCACCGTGCTGCGCGTCGTGTTCGTCGCCCTCGTGGTCTTCGCGTCGATCTATGCGATCGTCGACTGCCTGCAGACCGACCGGCGACTCGTGCGCGTCATGCCCAAGGCGGTGTGGCTGCTCGCGGCCCTCGTGCCCGTCGTCGGTCCCGTCTTCTGGCTCGTGGCCGGGCGCACCGACGCCCGGGGCGGTCCCGGACGTGCGCCGCGCGGGCCGAAGCGGGGGCCGGGGCGCCAGCCGCCGCCCGGACCCCGCGGTCCCGACGACGACCCCGACTTCCTCCGCAAGCTGTAGAAGGACGCCCCGAAACCCAATGGCCACCCTGTCCCAGTGGATCGAGGGCGCCCGCCCCCGCACGCTGCCCGCCGCCGTCTCCCCCATCCTCGTCGGCACCGGCGCCGCCTACCAGACGGGTCACATCGTCTGGGCGTATGCCGTCCTCGCCCTCGTCGTGGCCCTCGCCCTCCAGGTCGGGGTGAACTACGCCAACGACTACTCCGACGGCGTGCGCGGCACCGACGAGGTCCGGGTGGGTCCCGTCCGCCTCGTGGGCCAGCGGCTCGCCGACCCGCGCTCGGTGAAGATCGCGGCCTTCGCCTGCTTCTTCTTCGCCGGGCTCATGGGTCTGGCGCTCGTCGGGCTCTCCGGCGTGTGGATCATGATCCCGATCGGCGCGGCCGCCATCGTGGCCGCGTGGTACTACACCGGTGGCTCCCGGCCCTACGGCTACCTCGGCCTCGGTGAGCTCTTCGTCTTCGTCTTCTTCGGGCTCGTCGCGACGCTGGGCACCATGGCGACCATGACCCCGCTGACGGCCGCCGGCTGGTGGGGCGCCATCGGGGTCGGCTCGCTGTCCTCGGCCATCCTCGTCGCCAACAACCTGCGCGACGTCCCGACCGACCGTGAGCACGGCAAGCGCACCCTCGCGGTGCGGATGGGTGAGCCGGCCACCCGGGTCTTCTACGTCGTGCTGGTGGCCGTCGCGTTCGTCATGACGGGCCTGGCGTCGTTCACCTCGCCGTGGGCGCTCCTGGCCGTGCTGGCCGCGCCGCTCATCGTGCGGCCCGTGCAGGCGGTGGTCGGGCGCGCCACCGGTCGCGGCCTGATCCCCGCCCTGGCCGGCACGGGGCAGTTCCTGCTCGCGTGGTCGCTGCTGCTCGCGATCGGCCTCGGTCTCGGTCGCCCCTGACGTCTGGGCGCGCCCGCACTTCTCACCGTCCAGCGACTCGAGTGCGCGCGCCGTCACACTCGAGTGCGCGCGCCGTCACACTCGAGTGCGCGCGCCGTCACACTCGAGTGCGCGCGCCGTCACACTCGAGTGCGCGCGCCGTCACACCGTGTCGCCGCGTTCCGCCCATTCGTGGCAGCGCGCAATCGAGTGGGGCGCAGCGCGCAGCCGAGTGGGGCCTGAGCCCCCTCGCTCGAGTGCAGGGGCTCAGCGGTCGGTGGTGCGATGCTCCTGCGCGGGGGAGGCGACGTCCTCGTCCTCGGCGTCCTCGGCGAACTCGTCGCTCGTCGGGTCGACCTGCTGCTTGGCCTCGAGCTTGGCCTCGTGCCGCGCCATGAGCTTGGCCGTCACCTCGTCGCGCATGCCGCGGAGGAGGATGAAGGAGGCCGCGGCCGACGCGATGGCGGATGCCCCGAGGAGCAGCACGGGGTTGTCTCGCAGCCCGATGAGCCAGAAGAGCAGCAGGAACCCGAAGAAGATCAGGATCCGGAGCAGGGAGTAGCGCACCATCTCAGACCACCGTCACATGCCCGAGTAGTTGTGCATGCCCACGAAGGTCGACACGAGGTTGACCAGCGTGAAGTTGATGATCACGGCGACGTAGCCGACGAGCGCGATGTACATCGACTTGCGGTGGTCCACCCCGGCCGTCGCGCGCCCGTGCATGTAGGCGGCGTAGACGGTCCAGATGACGAACGTCCAGACCTCCTTGGGGTCCCACTGCCAGTACGCGCCCCAGGCCTGCTTGGCCCAGATGGCCCCGGCGATCAGGGTGAAGGTCCACAGGATGAAGGCCACCATGTTGAGGCTGTAGGCCGTGCGCTCCAGCGACGCAGAGCCCGGCAGCGACTCGATGAAGTTCGGCTTCGCCGGTGGCTTCTCCTCCCGGCGCAGCCGCACGAGGTAGAGCAGCCCGACCGCACAGGCCAGGGTGAAGAACGCGACGGCGATGAAGGCCACCGACACGTGGATCGCGAGCCAGTAGGACTTCAGGGCCGGCATGAGCTCGCCCGCCTCGGTGTAGAGCACCGTGAGGGCGAGGCCGAGCACCAGCAGGATCGGCGTGACGATGAAGACGCCCAGCCACTGCCAGCTGTTGCGCTTGGCCAGGACGCTGTAGGCGGCGCCGACCGCAGCGGAGGCAGCGGTCGCGAACTCGAACATGTTGCCCCACGGCGGACGCCCGACCGCGAGCCCGCGCATGAGCACCGACGCCACGAGGAGCGCCGACGCCAGGTAGGTCAGCATCAGCGCGATGTTGCCCCGCTGGCGGCTCTTCAGGCTCTCCTCGAACCCGGGCCCGGCTGCATACGGCGTGGCAGCGCGGCGCTCCGTCGACGACGGCCCACCGGCCCCGACGAGCTCGCGCTCCTGCGCCGGGGCCTCGGCCACCACCTTGGAGTCGACGACCTTGGGCGCCCGCGCGGCGAGGTGCCACGTGAAGGCGAGCATGGCCAGGGTGTAGACGATCATCGAGGCGTAGAGCGCCGCGTTGGCGTTGGCTGCGAGGTTCACGATCGGTCGGTCCGTTCTGCATGGCGGTCGTGCACGCCGGTGGAGATCGCGGAGACGATCGCGGCGAGCCCGGGGTCGGAGTCCTTCGAGAGGCCACCGATGGTGACCACGGTAGCCGGTCGCTCCGGGGAGCCGGCAGTGCTGTCGAGGCTGCTGTCGCGGGTGCCGTCGGCGGGGCCGGCGGCGGTGGCGGGTCGCACGCGCACGAAGACGCGGCGCCGCTTGATGGTCAGGCCCAGGATGAGCCCGAGCGTGGCGAGGAGGGCGCTGACGAGGCTGATCGGGGCACCGGGGTCGGTGCGCACCGACAGGCCGGCGAAGCGCTTGACGGAGTCGAAGGTGATGGACCCGCGACCGCCCGGCAGCTGCTTGGTCTCACCGGGCTTGAGCCGGATGAGCAGCGGCGAGCCATCCGACTTCAGCACCTGCTTCATCTGCTCGGTGTTGAGCGTGTAGACCGACTGCGGGGCGCCGCCGGGGAACAGGTTGCCCTCCCAGACGGACAGCGCCACCTCGGGGTTGTTGGCGTCGGGGAAGAGCGACATCGGCCCGTTGCTGAACGTCGGCTCGGCCGTTGGCAGGAAGAAGCCCGTGAAGCCGAGCTGCTTCGGAGAGGCCGAGGGGACCTTGATCACGCCCAGGGAGCGGTAGTTCGGGTCCTGCGGCAGGAACGGCGTCGCCTCGCGGTAGAGGACGGCACCCTTGGCGTCGCGGACGGTGATGACGGGCGTGTAGCCGTTGCCGAGCAGGAAGACGTCGGCGCCGTCGACGTTGATCGGGTGGTTCACCGACACGCTCTGCTCGCTCGCCGGGGCGTCGGGCGAGCTGCGCACCGTCGTCTGGGCGTCGAAGAACTTGGGCTTGCCGAAGTTCTTGCCCGGGGTGTCGTCGAACTCCACGTGCAGCTTGTCGAGGGACAGGACGAAGGGCGGCAGGGTCTCGCTGTCGACCCACGGGCCCGGCGAGATGGTGTTGTAGGCCCCGGCGGAGGAGGCGAACTTGTCACCCTCGGGGAGGATGATGTCGCCGCGCCAGCCCAGCAGGTGCCCGACGGCCATGCCGACGATGATCCCGGTCAGGGCCAGATGGAAGAGCAGGTTGCCGGTCTCGCGCAGGTAGCCGGACTCGGCGCTGACGGTGGTGGTGTCGTGCGAGTGCATGCGGAACCGCTTGCGCTTCAGCACCTCCCGTGCCGCAGCGAGCGCCTCGTCGGGCGAGAGGCTCGTGGTGACCTCGGCGTGCTCGTCGAGGCGGCCCAGGCGTGCAGGAGCGCGCGGCGGCCTCGAGCGCAGCGCCGACAGGTGCACCTTGGTGCGGGGCACGATGCACCCCACCAGCGAGATGAACAGCAGCAGGTAGATCGCCGAGAACCACGGCGAGGAGTAGACGTCGAAGAAGCCGAACCGGTCGAGCCACGGCGCGCTGGACTGGTGCTGCGCGATGTAGTCGGCGACGCGGCCGGAGTCGATGTTGCGCTGCGGGAAGATCGAGCCCGGGACGGCCGCGATCGACAGCAGCAGGAGCAGGAACAGGGCCGTGCGCATGCTCGTCAGCTGGCGCCAGCCCCACCGCAGCATGCCGATCGTGCCGAGCGTGGGCAGCGTCGGCTCCTGCCGGTCGGGTCGCATGCCCTTGCGTACGCGGTCACCGGCCTCGGGTGCGGACGTGCCCTGCCCGGTGGGCTGGGTGGGCTGGGGCGGCTGGGTGGTCGGGTCGGTCTCGGTGCTCATGTCAGATCGCCACCTGGAAGCCGTTGACGAGGCGCACCTGCATCCAGACGATCACGTTCTCCCAGACGCCGGTGAGCATGAGCAGGCCCACCGCGACCAGGAGCACGCCGCCGACGGTCTGCAGGGCGCGGCGGTGCCGTCGCAGCCAGGCACTCGCGGTGCCGGCGCGCTCCCACAGGGCGGCCATGAGCACGAAGGGCAGGCCGAGGCCGATCGAGTAGACGGCGGCGAGCGCCAGCCCGCGGCCGATGGAGCCGGACGCCGCGGAGATCGGCGCGGCCATCGCCTGGATCGCGCCGAGGGTCGGGCCCATGCACGGCGACCAGCCGATCGCGAACGCGGCGCCGAGCAGCGGGGCCCCCGCGAGGCCGGCACGCGGTCGCCAGCTGACCGGGACGGCATACGACCGCCCGACGCCGAGGAAGAGCACCCCCATGACGAGCACGACCGCGCCCCCGATGCGCAGCAGCAGGCTCTGGTGCTCGCGGAAGGCCAGCCCGACGGCGGAGACGGCCGCCGCGGCGACGAGGAAGACGGCGGTGAAGCCGAGGACGAAGAGCAGGGCCCCCAGCACGAGCCGCCCGCGCGACCGCCTCTCGAGCGACACGTCCGACAGCCCGGTGACGTAGCCGAGGAACCCCGGGACGAGCGGGAGGACGCAGGGCGAGGCGAACGAGACGAAGCCGGCCACCAGGGCGACGAGCCCGGCCACGAGCAGCGATCCGGTCGCGAGCTGCGAACCCATGGCGGCCTCAGGCCTTCTCGGCGAGGACGTCGTCGATCAGGCCGAGCAGCGTGGTCGTGTTGACGGGCCCGGAGACGCGCGCCGCGATGCGGGCCTGCCCGTCGAGCACCAGCGTCGTCGGCGTGGCCGACGCCTTGCCCTGCAGGGCCAGGATCGGCACGCCGCCGTCGTAGGCGAGCGACGGGATGGTCACCTTGTTGGCCTTGAGGAAGGCCAGGCCGGTGTCGGGGCTCTCGAGCTTGTCGAGCCCGATGAACTCGACCTTCTTGCCCTTGGCCTGGACGGTCTCCCACGCCTTCTGCAGGGCGGGCGTCTCCTCGATGCACGGCGGGCACCACGAGCCCCAGACGTTGACGACGAGCACCGTGCCGGCACGGTCGGCGCTGCTCCACGGCTTGCCCTCGAGCGTCGTGCCCTCGAGCTTCACGGGCTGGCTGCGCTGGTCGACCGCGAGCTGCTCGATGGATCCGTCGCCGGCGACGTAGCCCTTGCGGTCACCCGAACGCGCCTGGTCCGCAACGGAGTTCGGGTCGGAGGAGCAGGCGGCGGTGAAGGTCACGAGGCCGCCGGCCAGGGCCGTGGCACCCCACCGCAGGGCGGTGCGTCGGTCGAGGTGGTGCATCAGGCGCCCACGCTCCTGCTCGCGCGTGCCAGCAGGCGGGCGGCCGGTTCGGAGTACGTGATGGAGACGAGCTCGTCACCGCGGTAGGTCAGGGAGGTCAGGGACGCGAGGGTGCACTCGCGCTTGCGGGGGTCGTGCCAGAGGCGGCGGCCCTCGAGCTTGTTGCGCACCGTCCACACGGGCAGCTGGTGGCTGACGACGACGGCCTCGTGGCCGCGCGCCGCGTCGCGTGCGTCGGCGATGGCGGCGAGCATCCGGGCGGCGATCTGCTCGTAGGGCTCGCCCCACGAGGGCTTGGTGACGTTGCCGAACAGGTGCCAGTTGCGGGGGTGCAGCAGGTCCTTGACCTCGACGGTGCGGCCCTCGAAGCGGTTCTCCGACTCGATGACCCGCGCGTCGGTGGTGATCTCGACGCCGTGGTCGGTCGCGATGGGTGCGGCCGTCTCCTGCGCGCGCTCGAGGGGCGAGGCGACGACGTGGGTGATGTCGTTGGTCTCGAGGTGGGCCGCGACGAGCCGCGCCATCTCCTGGCCGAGCTCGGAGAGGTGGTAGCCCTCGAGCCGGCCGTAGAGCACGCCCTCGGGGTTGTGGACCTCGCCGTGGCGCATGAGGTGCACGACCGTGAGGTCGCCGGCGGCCGGCGCCGTCCCTCCCGTGCTGTGACCCATGGTCGCCAGTCTCTCAAACGACGGGCGCAGGACCGAATCGGCCTCCGGGCCTGTGCACCCCCTGTGACGTGCGACGACGTCGCCGAGGCCGTATGCCGTCCGGTGGCCGTCGTGGCAGCCGTGACGCCGTCGTCCGGGTGGGCGCGGGACACCTCGCCGCACAGCGGCGCGACGGCCCTACACTCCACCCGTGTCGTGGTCGATCTGGCTCACCCTCGTCGCGGCGGGGACGCTCATCTCCCTCACGCCGGGTGCCGGCGCCGTCAACACGATGGCCAACTCGCTGGGCTCCGGCTGGACCCGGTCGATCTGGGGCATCCTCGGCCAGCAGGTCGCGCTGCTCGTCCACATCGCCGTCGTCGCAGCTGGCCTCGGGGTGCTCGTCGCGGGCTCTCCCCTGTTGTTCAACGTCATCCGCTACGTCGGCGCCGCCTACCTCGTGTTCCTCGGGGTGCGTCAGTTCCGGTCGCGGGCGGCGGCGGCGCGGGTCGGTGAGGTGCACCGGGAGCCGGCGTGGTCGATGTTCCGCCGCGGCCTGCTCGTCAACCTCACCAACCCCAAGGCGGTGGTCTTCTTCCTCGCCTTCACGCCTCAGTTCATCCGGCCGGAGCAGCCGCTGCTGCCGCAGTACGTCGTGCTGGGGGCCACGATCATGGCGATCGACGTCATCGTGATGTGGTTCTTCTTCGCAGCGGCAGCTCGCGGGCTCGGACGCCTCACGCAGCGCGAGTCGGGGCAGCGCACCGTGAACCGGGTCTTCGGGGGCCTGTTCGTCGGCGTCGGCGTCCTGCTCGCCAGCGTCCACTGACCCGAGGGCTCAGTCCGGCGTGGCGGCTGCTCGCGCTGCCGCGGGCAGGGCCGCGATGACATGGTCGACCGCCTCGTCGTCGTGCGAGGCCGAGACGAACCACGACTCGAAGGCGCTCGGCGGCAGGTGCACGCCCTGGCTGAGCATCGAGTGGAAGAAGCGGCGGAACGCGGCGCTGTCCTGGTCCTTGGCCTCGGAGTAGTTCGAGACGGCGCCGTCGCGGAAGAAGACCGAGAACATCGAGCCGGCCCACTGGACCGTGTGGGGCACCGACGCCGCGGACAGCTCGTTCGAGACGGCGTCGGCGATGGCGTGCGCGACGACGTCGAGGCGGGCGTAGACCTCGGGCGTGCAGCCCTGCAGCGTCGCGAGGCCGGCGGCCGAGGCGACGGGGTTACCGGAGAGCGTGCCGGCCTGGTAGACGGGCCCTTGGGGCGCGAGCAGGGCCATGACGTCGGCCCGGCCACCGAAGGCGGCCGTCGGGAAACCGCCACCCATCACCTTCCCGAACGTGAACAGGTCGGGCGCGCCCGCCGCATACGACCCCTCGAGCCCGTAGAAGCCCGACGCGCTGCAGCGGAAGCCGGTCATGACCTCGTCGGACACGAGAAGGGCCCCGTGCTCCTTGGTGATGCGCAGCAGCCCCTCGGTGAATC
The DNA here is from genome assembly GCF_040702505.1 of Terrabacter sp. NPDC080008. Classification (NCBI taxonomy): domain Bacteria; kingdom Bacillati; phylum Actinomycetota; class Actinomycetes; order Micrococcales; family Intrasporangiaceae; genus Terrabacter; species Terrabacter sp. NPDC080008. The sequence goes on along the minus strand of NZ_JBFBLC010000004.1, from coordinate 357,962 downwards.
CCGGCGCGGGCGGGACGACGCCCATGTTGCCCGCAGCCGCCTCGGTGATGACGGCGGCGATCTCGTGGCCACGCTCGGCGAACGCCGCCTCGACGGCGGCGAGGTCGTTGAAGGGCAGGACGATCGTCTCGCCAGCACTGGAGCGCGGCACGCCGGCCGAGTCGGGCAGGGCGAAGGTGGCCACGCCCGACCCCGCGGAGGCGAGGAGCGCGTCGACGTGCCCGTGGTAGCAGCCTGCGAACTTCACGATGACGTCGCGGCCGGTGAAGCCGCGCGCCAGGCGGATGGCCGACATCGTGGCCTCGGTGCCCGAGTTGACCAGGCGCACCTGCTCGACCGGCTCGACACGGTGCACGATCTCCTCGGCGAGCCGCACCTCGTTCTCGCTGGGCGTGCCGAACGAGAAGCCCCGGGCAGCGGCCTCGGTCACCGCAGCCACCACGTCGGGGTGGGCATGGCCGAGGATCATCGGTCCCCACGAGCAGATCAGGTCGACGTAGCGCTTGCCGTCGGCGTCGGTCAGCCACGGCCCCGACCCGCTCGCCATGAAGCGCGGCGTGCCGCCGACGGCGCGGAAGGCGCGCACCGGGGAGTTCACGCCCCCTGGGATGACCTCGCTGGCGCGGGCGAGGAGCGCCGCGGACGCGGGGGCGTCGGTGTCGGTCTGGACGGGGACGGGCTGCGAGCTCATCCCCACAGTCTCTCAAGGCGTGACGGTCTACCGCTCCCCCGGGGTCCGCGCGCGGCCTCTCGACGCGGTGGACTGGGGCCAGACGTGGCCTCTCGACGGTCAGCGGCCGCTGATGGCCTGCGGGTCGAGGTGGTCGCGCACGATCCCCATCGCGTCGCCGATGGCGGTGAACTGCTCGGGCGTCATGATGTCGACGAGGTTGTCGCGCACGCTCTGCACGTGCACCTGCGCGATCGTGCGCACGGCCTCGAGACCACCGTCGGTCAGCACGAGCTCGACGCCGCGCCGGTCGTCGGCACACTGCTCGCGGATCACCCAGCCGCGGTCCTCGAGGCGCTTGGCCGTGTGCGTCAGGCGACTGCGGGACTGCACCACCATGGCGGCGAGCTCGGACATCCGCAGCCGGTGGTTCGGGCTCTCCGAGAGCATGGAGATGATCTCGTACTCGCTCAGCTGGAGCCCGGCGTCGCCGAGCGCGTCGTCGAGCGCCTGCTCGAGCAGCCTCGTGCCGCGCAGGATCGCGCGCCACGACGCCTGCTCGGCGTCGCTGAGCCAGCGCACGCCGTCCCGGCAGTCTTCCCCTGAACCTGACATGTCAACCTCCTGTGACGTCACAGATGGTAGTTGCTGTCAGGCAAGCCACTCGGGAACATCGAGGGCGAAGTACGTGAGCACGACCTGGGCGCCCGCACGCCGGATCGACACCAGCGACTCCAGGGCCGCGGTGCGCAGGTCGATCCAGCCGTTCGCGGCGGCCGCGTGGATCATGGAGTACTCCCCCGACACCTGGTAGGCAGCCACCGGCACCGACGAGCGCTCCGCCGCCGCCGCGACGACGTCGAGGTAGGACATGGCCGGCTTGACCATCACCATGTCGGCGCCCTCGGCGATGTCGAGGTCGATCTCGCGCAGCGACTCGACGATGTTGGCGGCGTCCTGCTGGTAGGTGCGCCGGTCGCCCTGCAGGCTCGACTGCACCGCCTCGCGGAACGGGCCGAAGAAGGCCGAGGCGTACTTGGCCGAGTAGGCGAGGATGACGGTGTCGGTGAACCCCTCGGCGTCGAGCGCCTCCCGGATGACGGCGACCTGGCCGTCCATCATCCCCGAGGGTGCGACGACGTGGGCGCCGGCGCGGGCCTGGGCGACCGCCATCTCGGCGTAGATCAGGTTGGTGGCGTCGTTGTCGACCCGCCCGCGCTCGTCGATGACGCCGCAGTGGCCGTGGTCGGTGAACTCGTCGAGGCAGGTGTCGGCCATGACGACGAGGTCGTCGCCGACGGCCTCGCGGACCGTGCGCAGCGCGACATTGAGTATGCCGTCCGCATCGACCGCGCCCGTGCCCGTCGCGTCCTTGTGCTGGGGGACGCCGAAGAGCATGATCCCGCCGAGGCCGGCGGCCACGCAGCGGTGGGCCTCCTCGACGAGGCTCTCGAGCGTGTGCTGGACCACGCCGGGCATGCTGGCGATCGGCCGCGGCTCGGTGAGGCCCTCGCCGACGAAGACGGGCAGCACCAGGTCACGCGGGTGCAGCCGAGTCTCCGCGACGAGGGATCGCAGGACGGGGTTCTGGCGCAGGCGACGGGGGCGCTCGATCACCGCAGACCTCCTCAGCGGGCGCGGCGGCGCGATGCCGGGCGCTTGTCGCTGGGTCGCTGGACGGGCTGCCCGGCCTCGACGGCCGCGACCGCGAGCCCGACACCGTGGCCGGCGAGCGCGTCGACGAGGCTGAGGGCGGAGGCCTCCGGTGCCAGGACGTCGACGCGCAGGCCGTGCTCCTGTGCGGTCTTGGCCGTGGCGGGGCCGATGCACGCGACGACCGTTGCGGCGTGCGGCTTTCCGGCGATGCCGACGAGGTTGCGCACCGTCGAGCTCGACGTGAAGAGCACGGCGTCGTAGTCGCCGCCCTTGATGGCGTCGCGGATGTGCGCAGCCGGCGGGGCCGCACGCACGGTGCGGTAGGCGGTGACGTCGTCGACCTCCCAGCCCATGTCGCGCAGCCCGGCGACGAGCGTCTCGGTGGCGATGTCGGCCCGCGGCAGCAGGACCCGGTTGATCGGGTCGAGCACCTCGTCGAACTCGGGCCACGACTCGAGCAGGCCGGCAGCGGACTGCTCGCCCGCGGGGACGAGGTCGGGGTTGATGCCCCACTCGCGCAGCGCCGCGGCGGTGGTGCCGCCGACGGCCGCCACCTTGAGCCCGGCGAAGGCGCGGGCGTCCAGGCCGAACTGCTCGAAGCGCTCGCGCACGGCGCGCACGGCGTTGACCGAAGTGAAGCCGATCCACTCGTAGCGGCCGGTGACCAGGCCCTTGACGGCCTTCTCCATCTGCTGCGGCGTGCGCGGCGGCTCGACGGAGATGGTGGGCACGACGTCGGCGGTCGCGCCGTAGGCGGCGAGGCGCTCGACCATCGAACCGGCCTGCGCCTGGGTGCGGGGCACCAGGACGCGCCAGCCGAAGAGCGGCTTGGACTCGAACCAGGAGAACTCGTCCCGCAGCTCGACGTTGGGCGAGACGACGGCGAGCGTGACCTCGAGCGGCTCCTTGCCGGTGAAGACGGCATCCACCTCGGCGAGCGTGGTGGCGACGGAGGACTGCTTCACGGTGGTGCAGGCGGCGCTCAGCGCGACGAGGGACTCGCCGGGACGGCCGGCCTCGCGCAGCGCCTCGAGGGCGGAGCGGATGCCCTCGCTGCCGCCGAGCAGCACGAGCGTGTCGGAGTCGGCGGCGTACGCCGCGTAGTCGGCGCCCGCGTGGTCGACCCCGACGACGTGCACGGCGCCGGTGGACTTCGAGGTCAGCGGCACACCGGCATACGTCGGGCCGGCAGTGAGCGCGGACACCCCGGGGACGACGTCGTAGGTGATGCCGGCCTTGCGACAGGCGCGCACCTCCTCGACGAGCCCGTTGAAAGTGGCGGGGTCGCCGTCCATGAGCCGCACCACGAGGCCGCCGGGGGCGACGGACTTCGCGGCCTTGACAACGATCTTGGCGCGCATGGCCTGGGTGAGCTCCTGGCCCTGCTCACCGTGTCCGGCGTCGATGATCTCGACGTCCGGGCGGGCGTGCTGCAGCACCACGTCGTCGCGGGCGATGCGGTCGAGGACCACCACGTCGGCGGCGGCCAGCAGGTCACGGCCGCGCAGCGTCATCAGGCCCGGGTCACCCGGGCCCGAGCCGACGAAGGCCACCCGGGCCGGCGTCGTCGCGGTGGTGGGGGCGGAGGCCGTCTCGTCCGACGGCTGCGAGGTAGGAGTCACGAAACTTGCTCCGGTCGGTGTGGGGCTTGGCGTGGGGCGTGTGCTGGGGCGACGACGGCCGGCTCGGTGCCGCTCGTCGGATGGTCGGTGAGGTCCAGGCCGGCGGCGCCGTCCTCGAGCAGGACCTGGGCCAGGCGCCGGCCGAGCGCCTCGGGCTCGGCGTGCGGCCCGACCAGCGACCGGCGCAGCTCGAGGGAGCCGTCCTCGCTGCCGACGAAGCCGCGGAGCGACAGCTCGAGGCCGTCGTCGCCCTCGACGACCTCGGCCAGGGCTCCGATCGGGGCGGTGCAGCCGGCCTCGAGGGCCGCGAGCAGGGCGCGCTCGGCCAGGACGCAGGCGCGGGTGTCCGGGTCGTCGAGGACGGAGACGGCGGCGACCACTTCGTGTCGGTCGGAGCGGCACTCGACCGCGAGCGCGCCCTGTCCGGGGGCGGGCAGGACCTGGATCGGGTCGATCACCTCGGTGGCCTCGTCGAGGCGGCCGAGGCGCGCCAGGCCGGCGCGGGCCAGCACCACGGCGTCGACCGCACCCGAGGTGACGAGGCCGATCCGGGTGTCGACGTTGCCGCGGATCGGGCGGATCTCGATGCCGAGACCGAGCGCCGCCAGCTGGGCGGTGCGGCGCGGGGAGCCGGTGCCGACGACCGACCCGGCGGGCAGCTCGCCCAGGGTCAGCCCGTCTCGCGCGACGAGGACGTCGCGGCTGTCCTCGCGCACGGGCACCGCGGCCACGACGAGCCCGGGCTCGGGCGTCGTCGGGAGGTCCTTGAGCGAGTGCACGGCGACATCGATGCGTCCGTCGAGCAGGGCATGGCGGATGGCCGCGGCGAACACGCCCGTGCCGCCGATGGCCGTCAGCAGCTCACCGGAGACGTCGCCCTCGGTGGTGATCTCGACGAGCTCGACCTCGTGGCCCGCGGCGCGCAGCTGGTCGGCCACCCACCCGGACTGGGTGGTGGCGAGAGCGGAGCGGCGGGTGCCGAGGCGCAGGGCGGTCACGGCTGGGCTCGCTTCGGCGGGGCGGACACGTTGGCGACGTCCTTCGGCTCGAGGTCGAACAGCTCGCGCAGGGCCGCGGCGTAGTCGTCGCCGGTGCCCTCCATCGCGAACTCCTTGACCCGCATGGTCGGGGTGTGCAGCAGCTTCTCGACGATGCGGTGCACGGCCAGGGCCACCTCGGCGCGCGTGGTCTCGTCCAGGCCGGGCAGCCGCTGGTCCAGGCGGTCCATCTCGGTCGCCACGAGGTCGGCTGCGCGGGCGCGCAGGGCCGCGACGGTGGGCGCCACGGACTTCTCCATGCGCCGGGTCAGGTAGTCGGCCACCTCACCGGTCACGAGCTCGCGGACGCGGACGACCTCGGTGGTGTCCGCGCGTCCTTCGAGGAGCAGGCCGAGGGCCTGCAGGTCCACGAGGGTGACTCCGGGGATCGCGCGCTGCCACGAGTCGGCGGGCTCCACGTCGCGCGGGAGCGCCAGGTCGACGACGAACTGCGGGCGGCCACCGCGGCGGGCGGCGCTCTCGGCGAGCAGGTCGGCGGTGATGACGTGTCCGACCGCACCCGTGCACGAGATGACGAGGTCGCTCTCGGCGACGACGTCGGCGAGCTCGCTCCACGGGCGGGCGGCCCCGGACGTCGCCGCGGCCAGCCGCTCGGCGCGCTCGGGGGTGCGGTTGACGATCGTCAGGGCGTCGATCCCCTGGCGGCGGGTGGTGGCGGCGGCGAGGCCGCTCATGCCGCCCGCGCCGACGATGGCGGCTGAGGCGCCGTGGAGCGGGCCGAGCACCGACGCGGCCTCCTCGAGCGCGATCTGCACGAGCGAGACGCTGTGCTGGTCGATCTCGGTCTCGGTGTGCGCGCGCTTGCCCACGCGGAGCGCGCCCTGGAAGAGCGCGTTGAGCGACTCGCCGACCTGGCCGCGGCCCTGCGCGCCGGACAGGGCGTCGCGCATCTGGCCGAGGATCTGCGCCTCGCCGACGGCCATGGAGTCGAGCCCGCACGCGACGGTGAAGGCGTGGGCGACCGCCGCGTCGTCGTACCGCACGTAGAGGTGGTCGGCCAGCGCCTCGGCGCGTGCGGCGAGCGCCGACCGCGGGTCGCTGGGCGGCAGCTCGGCCGGGGGCCGGGCGGATGCCGGGGCCTCGATGCCGGCGGCGATGGCGAGCGCCTCACCGATGGCGGCGACGGCGGGGTGGAAGGCCGGGACCGCGGCGTAGACCTCGAGCCGGTTGCACGTGGAGAGCACCACGGTCTCGGTGGCCGTGGCCGACCCGAGGACGGAGGAGGCGATGGCCTCGGCCCGGTCGGGATGCTCCGAGAGCGCCTCGAGGACCGCGAGCGGTGCCGTGTGGTGGGACAGTCCGATCACGAGCAGGCTCACGGTGCGGCCACCGCACTGAGGTCGCCGGCGGCGAGGGACTTGCGCTGGGCGTGGAAGGCGAGGATCTGCAGCTCCGTGGAGAGGTCGACGCGGCGTACGTCGACGCCGTCGGGCACCGTCAGGACTGCCGGTGCGAAGTTGAGGATCGAGCTGATGCCGGCGCCGACCAGCGCGTCGCAGACGGCCTGGGCGGCGGGCGCGGGCGTCGCGATGACGCCGATGGCGATCGGGTCGACGGCGTGGTCGGCGTCGAGCTCGGCCAGCGGCCGGATCGGCACGCCGACGATCCGCTCGCCGGTCAGGGCCGGGTCGTCGTCATAGAGGCCGACGATGCGGAAGCCCTTCGTGACGAAGCCGGAGTAGGAGGCGAGCGCGTGGCCGAGGTTGCCCATCCCGACGATGGCGACCGGCCAGTCCTCGGTCAGGCCCAGGGCGCGGGAGATCTCGAGGGCCAGCGTCTCGACGTCGTAGCCGACACCGCGCACGCCGTAGGAGCCGAGGTGGCTGAGGTCCTTGCGCAGCTGCGCCGATCGCACTCCGACCTCTGCCGCGAGCTCCTCGGACGACACCGACAGGACGCCGTCCTCAGCGAGGCGGGAGAGCGTCCGGAGGTACTCGGGAAGCCGCGCGACGGTTGCGTCGGGGATCTCTCGACGCAGTGCAGGGTCGGCGGACACTCTTGCTCACCGGCTCCTCTCGAAGAGGCGTTCTGCCGAACGCGGAGCACGTTTGGACCCGTTCAGGCTAGACGTTTGTGAAGCCATGCACAAAGTTGACTTCGGCCGCCTACCACGGCATAGCGGACGGCGATCAGGCAGGTGGTCCCAACGCCGCCCGCAGACGCCCCTCGTCGACCCGCCAGAAGTCGTGTCGGCGCCCGTCGACGAAGGTGACGGGGATCTGCTCCGCGTAGCGCTTGAGCAGCTCCGGGTTCTCGTCGACCGAGCGCTCCTCCCAGGCCACCCCGAGCTCGGCGGTGACCCGCTCGACGACGGCCCGCGCCTCCTCGCAGAGGTGGCAGCCGGGCCTGCCGAGCAGCACGACCCGCGGGCTCGCGGCCTGCGACAGGTGCTCAGTCGTCATACCGACCACTGTAGGCACGGGTGCCCGCGCCGCGCAGGGTGACGTCGACTGCGCCACAAAACCTTGCAGGGGTCCCATCGAGGGCGCCGTTCAGTCACACTGTCCACAATGCGCGCGAACAGGACGCCGGCCTCGAGGCCCCGACCGGTTCCCGCCCCGGGAAAGGCCCCGGCGCGGGGACGACTCGCGCGCGCCGCGCTCCACCTTCCCGCTCTGGTCCCGGCGACCGCGACCGCCCACGTGGCTGCGGGCGGCGGCGTGCCGGCATACGGCCCGGTCCTGCCCGGCCCCCCGACCTGGCGCTCGGCCCTGGACGCGCTGTGGGCCTCGCTCGCCGACGAGGGCTTCGGCGGCGTGGAGCTCGCCCGGACCGGGGCCGGCGGTCCGGGACCGCGGCCGCTCGAGCAGGAGTCCGACGCGCAGCGGCGCGTCGCGGCGCTCGTGCACCTGGCGCAGCAGGGCGACAAGGAGGCCTTCGCCCAGCTCTACGACCTCTACGTCGACACGATCTTCCGCTACGTGCTCGTCCGGGTGGCCAACCGCGCCCTGGCCGAGGACCTCACGTCGGAGACGTTCATCCGGGCGATGCGCCGCATCGACTCCTTCACGTGGCAGGGCAAGGACATCGCCGCGTGGTTCGTGACCATCGCCCGCAACCTCATCGCCGACCACGTGAAGTCGGCGCGCTTCCGCTTCGAGGTCGCCACCGCCGACATGCGCGACGCCGACGAGCGCGTCGACGCACCCGACACCGAGGTGCTGACCCGGTTGCGTGACGAACGGCTCGTCGCCGCGATCAAGCAGCTCGGCCCCGACCAGGCGGAGTGCATCACGTTGCGCTTCCTCCAGGGCCTCAGTCTCGCCGACACCGCCCGGGTGCTCGGCAAGTCCGAGGGCGCCGTGAAGCAGCTCCAGCTGCGCGCCACCCGGGCACTGCGCAAGCTGCTCGATGGGGTCGAGCTGTGACCCCCGTAACCCGGCCCGCACCCTCGTCGTTCTCATGGCGTGGGACCGACACGAGTGGGACCGGTCCCCGCCACGGCGTGCCGAACGGCGCGACCGCGGAACCCCTCGCCGTATGCCGTGTCGTCCCGGGTGTTCCCCAGCACCCGTGCCGCTCGCAGACCGGGGTGCCGAAGCCGCGAAGGCGGTGACGAGGGCCCCGAGAGCCAGCAGCGACGAACGACACGACATCCCGACGGAACGAGAGGGGAGGACGAGATGGACCTCGGTGCCAACGCCGACGGCCAGCTGCTGCAGCGCGCCCTCGAGGGCGGCGACGTCAGCGAGCCGGGCATCCTCGAGCTCGTCGCCGTGCTGCACGCCGTGCAGGCAGTCGACCAGGCCGGCCTCGCCCCGCGAGCCGAGTTCGTCTCCGACCTGCGGGCCCGCCTGCTCGCCGACGACCCCGCCGCCGACGGGCCGACGGCTGCCGTGCTCACGCTTCCTCCTGCGACGCCGGACTCCCACCATGGCACCGAGGCCGACCCCAAGGCCGGGGACGAGAGCCGCGGAGGCACCGTGTCGGTGCTGCGCGTCGCGGCCCGCCCGCTCAAGCTCCTCGCCGCGGTGGCCGCCGGCATCCTCGTGGTCGGTGGGGCACTCGGCGCGGCGTCGCGCTCGGCCGTGCCGGGCGACGCGCTCTACGGCGTCAAGCAGCTGCTCGACCGGGCCGCCGTGCAGCTGGCCGGCTCCCGCTACGACGAGGGCCTGACCTACCTCGCCCAGGCGCAGGAGCACATCAGCGACGCCCGCGACCTGCTCGACCAGGGCAGCCCGTCCGCCCACGACCTCGACACGGCATACGACTCGGCCACCGACGCCGTCGGGCGCGCGCAGACCATCCTCGTCGAGGTCTACCGCACCGAGAGCCGCCCCGAGGCCCTGTCCCAGCTGGCCGACTTCTACGCCCGCGCCATCCCGCAGGTGGATGCGATGCGTCCGCGCGTCCCGACCGGCTCGCTTCCGGCCTGGCAGCGCCTGCGTGACGCCCTCGGCTCCGGTGACGCCGCGACACTGCACGAGCTGGCCTCCTGTGCCACGTGCGGCGACCGCGCCGCGCAGGCGCGCGACGCCCTGGCCGGCCTCCGAGGAAGCGCGCGTCCCGGCACCCGGACGAGCGGCACGCCGGCACCGCCGACGACGGCAGGCGCCGGCGCCGGCCCGGCGAGCCCGGGCAGCTCCGCACCGGCCGCCACCTCCGCCCGCCCGCCCGCAGCCACGACGACCGCACCCGACGGGCTGCCGGTCCCCGGCGGATCAGGCGCGGGCGCGGTTCCCGTACCGGGCGGTGCCGTCAACCTGCCCACCGTCGGGGTCGGCACCTCCTCGGTGGGCGTCGGCGGGGGCGGCTTGACCGTGCCGGGCGCGACCGTGAGCCTGCCGGGGGTCGGCGTGACGTCCTCGACCATCGGAGTGGGTGGTGGCGGTGTCACGTTGCCCGGTGCGACGATCCCGGTCCCCTCGGTGACCTTGAGCGTGCCCAAGCTCCCGACGGGCCTGCTCCCCACGACGCTTCCGACCACACTGCTGCCCACCCAGCTGCTGCCCTGAGTGCACCCGCGCCGGCCACGGTGATGGGCTGACGCGGGCTCACGCTGCCGCCACGTGGCGAGGTCAGTGGGGCAGTGGGGGCGGTGGCGTCAGAGGAAGACGGACCTGCGCTGCATCAGCAGGCTGTAGAGCGTCTGCTGGATGGTCTCGCGCACCTGGTCGGTCAGGTCGAAGACGAGCATGGGGTCGTCCGCCGCCTCCGGCCCGAAGCTCGAGGTGTCGATGGGCGGCCCGAACTCGATGAGCCACTTGCTCGGCAGCGGCACGAGGCCGAGGGGTCCGAGCAGGGGGAAGGTCGGGGTGATGGGGGCGTAGGGCAGCCCGAGCAGGCGTGCGACCGCCGGCATGTTGCCGAGGATCGGGTAGATCTCCTCGGCGCCCACGATCGACACCGGGACGATCGGGACCCCGGCCCGCAGCGCCGCCGACACGAAGCCGCCGCGGCCGAAGCGCTGCAGCTTGTAGCGCTCGCTGAACGGCTTGCCGACTCCCTTGAACCCCTCGGGCCAGACCCCGACGAGCGCCCCACTGTCGAGCAGCCGCTCGGCGTCCGTGTTGGCCGCCAGGGTGGTGCCCGACCGCCGCGCCATGGTCCCGATGAACGGCGTCTGGAAGACGAGGTCGGCCCCGAGCATCCGCAGGTGTCGGTGCTTCGGGTGCTCGTCGTAGACGGCCACCTGGGTCATCAGCGAGTCGAGCGCGATGGTGCCGGAGTGGTTGCCGACCACGAGGGCGCCGCCGACGTCGGGGATGTTCTCGATGCCGCGCACCTCGACCCGGAACCAGCTCCGGTAGAGCGGCCGCAGCAGCGGCAGGTGCACGTTGACGGTGTAGTCCTCGTCGAAGCCGAACTCGTCGACGACGTAGTCACCGCTCAGCCGGCGCCTCAGGTAGGCGAGGGTCTCGGCCACCTGGCGTTCGACGTCCTCGGCCGGCACCCCGGCGGAGCCTGCGGCGGCGCGCAGCACGTTGACCGCGAGGTCGACGAGCTCGGCCGGGCCCGGGCGAGCCTCCTGGGACAGCTCGGTTCCCTCGAGCGCGGATCCGACCAGCTTGGCCGCTCGGGACTGCAGGGCGGCGAGCGCCTGCTCCCAGCCGGCTTCGCCCTCCGAGGCCGTATGCCGGGTGGCTGCCTCGCGCCGCGTCGTGGCGCTCGCCGCGCCCTCCTCGACCGGCGGGACGGCTCGTAGCCGGGTCGGGGCTCCGGTCGCCGAGCGCCGGGTCGAGCGGACGGAGGCGCGGGTGGGTCGGGTCCTGGCCGGGGTCGGCTCGGCGGGCAGGTCTGCCGGCAGGTCTGCGGGTGTCCCGGTGGCCGCTGGTTCCTGGCGGCTCGGGCGGACCGGGCGACCGGGGCGCACAGTCGACTCCGGCTCGGTGGGTCCCTCCGTCATCGCAGCGGACTCGATGATCTCGTCGGTCTCGACGAGGCCGTCCCCTCGGGAATCCGGGGCCGAGCCGGTGAGGTCGCGCCGGGCGGCACTGACCTCGACGGGTGAGGGCGGCAGCAGGGGCGTTCCGCTGCGCCGGCGCCGCTCCCCCGAGGCGCGAGCCGCCCCCGCGGCGAAGGCACCGCCGGCCGGCTTCGACGAGGCGGACGCCGTCTTGGCCGCGGTGCTCTTCGCCGGCGTCTCCGCCGCCGTGGCGACCGTCGTGCTCGCCTTCTTCGCCGCCGACTTCGACGCCTTCGCAGTCGACTTCTTGACCGTCGACTTCTTCGGAGTCGTCCTCTTGGCCGTCGCCTTCTTGGCTGCTGTCTTCTTCGCGGCCGCCTCGCGAGTCGACGAGCCGTCGCTCCCGGGCGCCGTGGCTCCGGTGGACGGGGCATCGCCGGGCTGGTGGTCCGTGGCGTTCCGGGCGTCGTGGGTCTCGGCGGTCACGGCTGGATCCTGTCGAAGACGCGGGAGAGGGCTGAAGCGGTGCCGCCGGCCACCTCGGTGACACCGTCGACCCCACCGACACCGGGGAGGACGGGAGCGAGGTGGTGGGCGTAGTCCTCGAAGGCCGCCCGGGTGGTGAAGCGGGGCTCGAAGCCGAGGACGGTGCGCATACGGCCGGTGTCGAGCCCGCGACCGAACGCGAGGAAGGTCAGCTGGTCGGAGGAGAAGTCGGCCAGGCCGCTGCGGCGCACCACGGTGCCGAGCACCCCGGCTGCCGGCAGCGGGACGGGCACCACGGGGCGGCGGGCGATCGCCGTGCACTGGGTGACCGTGACGAAGCCGTCGCCGGCGACGTTGACGATGCCGGCGGCGGGACCGGTGGTCGCGCGGATCATCGCGGCCGTCGCATCGTCCTCGTGGACGAGCTGGAACCGCGCGTCGTAGCCCAGCGGGACGGGGACGACGGGCAGGGCGAAGTAGTCGGTGAGGGCCGTGCGGACCTCGGGGCCGACGACGTTGGCCAGGCGCAGCATGGTGATCTCGACGTCGGGACGGCGACGGGAGAAGCCGCGTACGTAACCCTCGACCTCGACGGAGTCCTTGCCGAAGCCGGTGCGCGGGAGGGTCTTGGGGTTCATGTCCTCGCTGAACATCGCCGGGTCGCGCGGCGAGGAGCCGTAGACGGCGGCGGAGGACTTGACGACGAGTCGGCTGACCGACTCGGACTTCTGGCACGCAGCGAGCAGCTGCATCGTGCCGATGACGTTGATCTCCTTCTGCGTCACCCGGCCGCCGGTGTCGCGCGGGGTGGCGATGACGTTCATGTGCACCACGGTGTCGACGGCGGCCTGCGCCATGATGCGACCGATCATCGGGTTCCGGATGTCCGCGCGCACGAACTCGGCCCGGCCGATGGAGTGGCGGGGCGGCACGACGTCGACGCCGAGGATCCGTTCGACGGAGGGGTCGCTGGACAGCCGGCGCGCGAAGAGACCTCCGAGATACCGGGACACACCAGTGACGAGGACGACCTTGGCCATCGGATCCTCCTGTCGTCGGTCGGTGGGCGTCGAGGGAAGCGGGGACTCGCTTCCGCTGCTCGCCCGTCGTGCCGGTCAGCGGCGGAGGAGAGGTCTCACCCCCGCACGTCGCAGCCTACAGAGCGACCTGGGGATCCGCGGGGGCGCGCACTGCACCGAGCGGGGATGTGGCGAGCCTCTCGCCGGGACAGGTGCCCGGGAACGCGAACGACCCCCACCGTGGTGAGGGTCGAGAGCGTGCGGGCTGGTGCCGCTGGTTCCTGAGCTGGTCAGGTCACTTCTTGTTGCGACGCTGGTGGCGCGTCTTGCGCAGCAGCTTGCGGTGCTTCTTCTTCGCCATCCGCTTGCGGCGCTTCTTGATGACAGAACCCATGGTTGTCCTTGTCGTGAGACGTGTCCTTGAACTGAGCTGGTGCCGACCTGCGTCGACACACCTCGGAGAAGGGTAGGTCGAACTTCACGAGCCGAACAGGCTCCACACCCTAGCGCGTGCCGGGCCCCTACCCCAAAAGCGCGACGGTTCGCCCACCGGCCCCCACAGGCGGCGACCGGTCCGTCACGTCACACCGAGGGGGCGGCCGGACCTCTCGGTCGTGGCCGCCCCCTCGGTGCGTGGTGACGCTGCCGTCACGCGGTGTCGATGTAGGAGGTCTGGAGGTACTTGTGCACTGCGTCCTCCGGAACCCGGAACGACCGCCCGACCCGCACTGCGGGAAGGTCCCCGCCGTGGACGAGCCGGTAGACGGTCATCTTCGACACCCGCATGATCGAGGCGACTTCGGCGACGGTGAGGAAACGCACCTCACCCAGCTGACGCTCGTTCGACATGTATTGACCCCGATCTTCGGTGGGTTGCACCCGCGCGTCGACGGCTTCCCCTCCGGCGAAACTGCACGCAGGTGCAAGAAGCAACACTAGGGGCAGTTGTGACTGGAGGGGAAGCGAACGGATCAACGAATCCGCCACATGCAACTCGACACGCCGACTCACTGGCTGTGGATCCGCCGATCACTTCCTGTCGTCAGGGTGCCAGCCGGTGCAGGTCACGCGGGAAGAGCGTGACCTCGCGGATGTTCTCGGCGCCGGTGAGGCGTCCCACCCACCGTTCCAGGCCGATGGCGAAACCCCCGTGCGGCGGCATGCCGTGGGCGAAGGCGTCCAGGTAGCCAGCGAGAAGCGAGGGGTCGGTGCCCGTGCGCGCCATCGCTGCCGCATAGTCCGAGGGACGGTGCAGGCGCTGGCTGCCGGTCGTCAGCTCGAGCCCCCGGAAGAGCAGGTCGAAGCTGTTGCTCCACCGCTCGTCGCCGGGCTGCGGATGCGTGTAGAAGGGACGCTTGGTCATCGGATAGCCCTCCACCGCAAGGAAGTCCGAGCCGTATGCCGTCTTGGCCCACTCGCTGAGCGCGCGCTCGTGCGCGGGGCTGAGGTCCGGCTCGTCCGGGTCCGCGCCGACCCGGGCGAGGGCGTCGCGGAAGTGGATGACGGGGAACTCCTCAGGCACCGTCGGCAGCTGCACGCCCAGGAGCGCAGCGGCGTCGGCGGCATACTCCCCGATTTCTGCGACCATCCCGGCGACGGCCTGGCGCAGCACCGCCAGCACGTCCCGGTGGTCGCGGACGAAGCCGAGCTCGGCGTCGAGCGAGGTGTACTGCGCGAGGTGACGCACGGTGTCGTGCGGCTCGGCGCGGAACACCGGACCGACCTCGAAGACACGCTCGAAGACCCCGACGAGCATCTGCTTGTACAGCTGTGGGCTCTGCGCGAGGTAGGCGGTGCGGCCGAAGTAGTCGACGGTGAAGACGTTGGCACCGGACTCGGTGGCAGTGCCGACGAGCTTGGGCGTGGCGATCTCGGTGAAGTCGAGCGCGCCCAGCGCAGAACGGAATCCGCGCATCGACGCGCTGGCCAGCTGCCAGGCGGCACGGTGGCGCGGGTGTCGCAGCGTCACCGCCGCGTGGTCGAGGTGGGTGGGCAGCCCTGCCCCGAAGGTCGGGCGCCACAGCTCGGTGGGCGGCGCGACCGCGGGCTCGGTCAGCGGCGTGACCGAGGGGTCGACGAGCTCGACCCCGCCGGGAGCGGACGCGTTGGCGGTGACCGTGCCGGTCACCTCGACGACCGTCTCCTCGGGGAGCGCCGTCAGCTGCTCGACCGTCTCGGGGTCCTTCACGACGACCTGCGCGAGTCCCGAGCGGTCGCGCAGGACGAGGAAGGTGACGCTCGCGAGGACGCGGCGTCGGTGGATCCAGCCGGCGAGCGTGGCGCTCTCGCCGGGCGTCACGGACGCGAGGTCGCGAGCCAGCACGCGCGGTGCCGTGGTGGTTGATGGGGTTGGTTGCATTCCGTTCACCTCCGGTGGGTTTCGTGCCCCGGAGGTGTGGGCGATGGGGAATGTCGCTGTGCCACCACACCTTCGCCGCCGCGGATCGCGGTCGGCCTCTTGGTCGAGCTCGGCTCAGGATCGTCAGGCCCGTCGTCGCCGTGCACAGCAAGCTACGCCGGAGCGCGTCCGCAGGGCGACGGGGTTTCGGGATCTCAGCCGGGACGCCGCGGCGCCGGCGTCGCCTGGACGCAGCGAAGACGAGCGAGGAACGAGCGAGCGAAGCGGAGGAAGGCGACGCCTTCAGGGCGCCGCGGCACGCGCCGGAGCGAAGCGAGGCGCCAAAGACTCAGTCGAAGTGGACGTCGAGGCCGTGCAGGGGGAAGACGGCGGTGCGCGTCGCCATGATGGCGCGGTCGACGTCGCTGCCGGGGTCGTAGCCCATCTCCCAGGAGCGCCACCAGAGTGGGCCGTCCTCCGCCGTGAGGTCGCCCATGCGGCGCGGGCCGGGTCGGCCGAACACCTGCTCGACATGGGCGCGCCAGTCCTCGGGCACCTCGACCGAGGTCTTGATCGGCGCGTGCGCCGCGATGGCGGTCAGGTGCGTCCAGGTGCGGGGCACGACGTCGACGACCTCGTAGCCGCCGCCACCGAGGGCGACCCACCGGCCGCCGCAGACGTCGTGAGCCAGCCGGTGCAGCGCATCGGCGACGGCGCGCTGGGCGTCGACGGAGACGGCGAAGTGCGCGAGCGGGTCCTCGGTGTGGGTGTCGCAGCCGTGCTGGGTGACGAGCACGTCGGGCTTGAAGGCACGGACGAGGGGCATCGCGACCGCGTGCACCGCGCGCAGCCAGCCGGCGTCGCCCAGGCCGGGCGGGAGCGCCACGTTGACGGCGCTGCCCTCGGCGTGAGGTCCGCCGACGTCGGTCGGCCAGCCGGTGCCGGGGAAGAGCGCCCGACCGGTCTCGTGGACCGAGATGGTGAGGACGCGCGGGTCGTCCCAGAAGATCCGCTCGACCCCGTCGCCGTGGTGCACGTCCACGTCGACGTAGGCCACCCGCTGGGCGCCGTGGTCGAGCAGCCACTGGATGCCGACGGCGATGTCGTTGTAGACGCAGAAGCCGCTCGCGCGGTCGCGCATGGCGTGGTGCAGGCCGCCGGTGAAGTTCACGGCGTGCTCCGCCTCGCCCTCCCAGACGGCGCGCACGCTGTCGACCGTGCCCGACACGATCCGGGCGCTCGCGTCGTGCATGCCGACGAAGGCGGGGTCGTCCTCGGTGCCGAGCCCGTACGCCTCGTCGGCCCGGCTCGGGTCGGCCGAGGCGGTCTTCACGGCCGCCACGTAGTCGGCGTCGTGGACGGTGCGCAGCAGCTCGTCCGGAGCGACCTGCGCGCCGACGACCTGGATGCCGTCGGAGTCGAAGACACCCAGCGACTCGCAGAGGCGTGCGGTGAGGTCGAGACGCACCGGAGCCATCGGGTGGGTGGGCCCGAAGTCGTAGCTCGTGAAGGAGGCGTCCCAGACGACCCGGGCCTGAGTTGGCATGATTGAGACGCTATCGCGGAAACGCGCCACGGATGACGGAGGTACAACCCATGGGCCGCAACCGGCTCTTCGGCGACGACGTGCTCGTCATCGGGCTGGGGCGTTTCGGCTCTGCCGTCGCGCTCGAGCTGACGAGGCTCGGCCACCGGGTCGTTGCGGCCGAGCGCGACAACGCCATCGCCGAGGGCTACGTCAACAAGGTCTCGAAGGTCGTGCACGCCGACATGGCGCAGTCGTCCGCGCTCGAGATGATCCGGCAGGCGGGACCCAAGATCGCCGTCGTCGGCATCGGCTCGTCGGTCGAGTCCTCGGTGTTGGCGGCCGCCAACCTCGTCGACGCGGAGGTGCCGTCGATCTGGGCCAAGGCCCTCTCCCCCGAGCACAAGCGCATCCTCGAGCGCATCGGCGTCCACCACGTCATCTCCCCGGAGGCCGACTCGGGGCGCCGTGTCGCGCACCTGGTCAACGGCCGGCTGCTCGACTACATCGAGTTCGACGACGGCTTCGCGATCGTCAAGCTGCGGCCACCGGCCGAGACGATCGGCTTCACGCTCGAGCAGAGCCAGATCCGGCGGAAATACGGCGTCACCGTCGTCGGCGTCAAGGCCCCCGGCGAGGACTTCACGTATGCCGTCCCGCAGACGAAGATCTCGGCGCACCACATGCTCATCGTGAGCGGTCCGGTCGCGCTCATCGAGCGCTTTGCCGCCCGACCCTGACCCAGCCACAGGCGTGCGTATGCCGTCTCGCGAGGCCCGCGGGACGGCATACGTCCTCGGGTCGTGCGGGACTGATGACCCACCTTCGCGGTCACGGACGCCGCTGCCGTGCTCAGCCGCAGGTGGCCACAGCGGGAAGGTGAGTCATCCGTCCCGGTGGGAGCGGCTCAGAGGCGCAGTGAGAGGTCGGCGTCGCTGCCGAGCGGCAGGACCATCGCGACCTCCTCCTCGCCGTCCTCCTCGCTGACCACGCCCATCGGGCGGCGGTAGTCGGTGGGCCGGAAGCCCATGCCGCTCGCGAAGGCGACGGCCCGGCCGTTCTCGGTGCCGACCCAGTAGACGAGGTGGGTCTGCCCGCGCTTGGCGGCCAGGGACGCGCCGTTCTCGACGAGGCGGGTCGCGACGCCGGAGCCGCGTGCCTCGGGACGCACCCACAGGCCGAAGAGCTCGCCCGCCGGCACGTCGCTGTTCTTGGCGGTGCCGACGCTCACGACGCCGACGGCCTCACCCCCGCGCTCGGCGACGAGCCGGGCGGAGCGCTGCATGCGCGCCCGCCAGAAGGCCTCGTCATAGGCCTCCTCCTGCTCGGCCGTGGCCGCAAACGCCTCGGGCGACTCACGCAGTGCGGCGAGCCGGACGGAACGGTAGTCCGCCCAGTCGTCCTCGCCGAGGGGACGCACGGTGATCTCGCTCATGGGGACACCATCGCACGACCGGCGCCGGAACTGCATCCGCAGGCGGGTGAACATCGGGGACGAGAGCCCCTGGGAGTCAGGCCTGCCCGGAAGCCAGTTCCTTGGACCGGGCCGCGGCGGCCTCCATTGCGGTGACGAACGCGGCGCGGACCTTGTGATCGTCGAGCTGCCGCAGGGCGGCCACGGTCGTGCCGCCGGGCGAGCTCACCTGCTCGCGCAGCACCGTCGGGTGCTCCCTGGTCTCCTTGAGCATGGTCGCCGCGCCGTAGAGGGTCTGGACTACGAGCTCGGTGGAGGTGGCCCGGGGCAGGCCGAGCACGACGCCGGCCTCGATCATCGCCTCGACGACGTAGAAGATGTAGGCGGGGCCGCTGCCGGAGATCGCGGTGACGGCGTCGAGGTGCTTCTCGGGCAGCCGCACGACCTTGCCGCAGGAGCTGAGCAGCGCCTCGGCCTCGGCGAGGTGCTCGTCGGTGCAGTGGGTGCCGGGCGAGATGCCGGCCATGCCCTGATCGACCAGCGCGGGGGTGTTGGGCATGACGCGGATGACCGACGTGCCGCCGGGCAGGCGTGACTCGATGAACTCGGTCGTGATGCCGGCCGCGAGCGAGACCACGGCATTGCCCTGCGCCACGTGGTGGTGGATCTCCTCGAGCAGGGCGCCCATGTCCTGTGGCTTGACGCAGAGCACGAGGGTGTCGGCCACGTCGGCGGCCTCGGTGTTGGGCAGCGCGCGCACGCCGTAGCGCTCCGCCAGGGCGTTGACCTTGTCGGGGGTGCGCCCGGTGACGACGAGGTCACCCGGGGCGCGCCCGGCCCGGATCAGCCCGGAGACGAGCGTCTCGCCCATCACCCCTGCACCGAAGATGGCCGTCGTCGTCATCGGGTGGCTCCCATCGCCTGGTGGTGTCCCTCGGGTGTCAGCTCTTGGTCGCGACGCCGCGCAGGAAGAACATGACGTTGGCCGGCTTCTCCGCCATGCGGCGCATGAGGTAGCCGTACCACTCCTGCCCGTAGGGGATGTAGACGCGCATCTGGTCGCCGCGGTCGGCGATGCGCTTCTGCTCCTCGGGCCGGATGCCGTAGAGCATCTGGTACTCGAACGACTTCGGGTCGCGCCCGGCCTGGCCTGCGAGCGCCCCGGCGATCTCGATCAGTCGCGGGTCGTGCGAGGCGACCATCGGGTAGCCCTCGCCCTGCATGAGGACCTTGAGGCAGCGCACGTAGGACTTGTCGACCTCGGCGCCGTTCTGGAAGGCGACCGACTCCGGCTCCTTGTAGGCGCCCTTGCACAGGCGCACGCGGGAGCCGGCGTAGGCGAGGTCGCGGCAGTCCGCTTCGGTGCGGTAGAGGTAGGCCTGCAGCACCGCCCCGACGAAGGGGAAGTCGGCGCGCAGCTCGCGCAGGGCCTCCAGCGTGAGGTCGGTCGTCGTGTGGTCCTCCATGTCGAGGGTCACGGTGGTGCCGGCCTGCTGCGCGAGGTCGCAGATCTCGCGGGCGTGGTCGAGAGCGATCTTGTTGCCGTCGCCGGGCAGCGCCTGTCCCAGCGCACTCAGCTTGAGGGAGACCTCGACGGTGCCGCCCTCGGTGAGCCCCTGGTCGCGCAGGGCGGTCAGCAGGGAGACGTACGCGTCGCGCGTGTGCTGCGCCTGCGCGAGGTCGGTGGTGTCCTCGCCGAGGTAGTCGATCGTCGACAGGCGCCCGGACGCGGCGATCTCGGTCGCGGCGGAGACGACGTCGGCGCGCTCGGCCCCGGGGACGAACCGGCGCACGACGGAGCGGGACACCGGCGCCTTCTCGATGACGTCTCGGATCCGCTCCTGCTTGGACAGCTGCAGGAGGGAGTTGCGCAGCAGGTCGCTGGCGTCCACGGGGGCCTCCGGGGGTGCGCGGTAGGGGTCTGGGAGGGGGCGGCCGACGGTGGTCGGGCGCCCGCCGGGCAAATCTACCGCCGCGCACTCCGTGCCAGCGCCGCGCGGGTCGCAGCCGGCGCGCATACGGCACACTCGCTGCCATGGACCAGCCCACCCTGGACGAGCTCGGCGAGGCGCTCGGCGCCGCGTCGACCGTGTTGCGCGCCAACGCGATGGCCTCTGGCCTGGACGCGCGGGTCCCGACCTGCCCCGAGTGGGGCGTGCGCGACCTCGTGGTGCACCTCGGGATGGTTCACCGCTGGGCGGCCGGCCACCTGCGCGGCGCTCCGGCGCCGCCCGAGGCCTTCGAGCGCGAGGGACACGAGGCGCCGGACCTGCTCGACTGGTTCGACGTGGGCGCCACCGGCCTTCTGCAGGCCATCGTCGATGCCCCCGACGACCTCGAGGCGCTCGTGTTCCTGCGCGACGCACCCGCGCCGCGGCGCTTCTGGACCAGGCGGCAGTGCCACGAGACGACGGTTCATGCGGTCGACGCGCTGGGTGCCCGCCTGCACCGGACGGCCCGGCCCGAGGAGACGTGGATCCGACCGGCCATCGCGCTCGACGGCATCGACGAGCTGCTCGTGGGCTTCGTGCCGCGCCGCCCGCTCACCCCTCCCCCGGGCGGCGCCGCACGGGTGCTCGTGCGACCGGACGGTGCCGCAGTGGCCTGGCTCGTCTCCATCGAGGCCGACGGCCGGGCGACGACCACGCGTACGACAGCCGACCTGAACGAGGACCTCGACCACGTGCTCGCAGGGTCCGCGGTCGAGCTCTACCTGCGACTGTGGAACCGCGCCGCAGCCGAGCCCGCCGGCGACCTCGAGGCCTGGTGGCGGAGGTCGGTGTCGGTGACGTGGTAGCCGACGTGAAAACCGGAGGAGGACGTATGCCGTGGGGCGGCTTCGGCCGGATCGCGCAGTCGGCGATCTACCGCGCAGGAGCGTTCGGCCGCCGGCCGGAAGTGCCCACCGACGGCACCCGCCTCGAGGCCGCTGCCCGCAAGGTGATGTCGAGGCGCGGCTTCGCCTACGTGGCCGGCGCGGCAGGGTCCGAGGCCGGTGCGGACGCCAACACGGCGGCCTTCGCCCGGTGGCGCGTCGTGCCGCGGCTGCTCGTCGACACGACCGAGCGGGACACCTCCGTCGAGCTCTTCGGGCGCCGCCACGACAGCCCCTTCCTCGTCGCCCCGATCGGGGTGCTGTCGATGGCTCACGACGAGGCCGACCTCGCCGTCGCGCGAGCCGCCAGAGAGCAGGGGGTGACCCCGATCCTCAGCACCCAGGCCTCCGTCCCGATGGAGGAGGTCGCCCGCGCCCTCGCCGGGGCGGGGCACTGGTACCAGCTCTACTGGAGCAGCGACGACGACCTCGTCGAGAGCCTCGTCTCGCGGGCCGAGGCGTGCGGGAGCGAGGCGGTCGTCGTCACGCTCGACACGGCATACCTCGGCTGGCGGCCCCGCGACCTCGACCTGGGGCACCTGCCGTTCGCCCGCGGGGAGGGCATCGCGCAGTACACCTCCGACCCGGTGTTCCGGCGGCTCGTCGCCGAGCGGGTGGCCGCCGGCCCGGGCGATGCCGCATCTCCTCGTCCGACGCCGGCGGCGGTGTCGACGCTGCTGTCGATGAGTCGGAACCACCCCGGCGACCTGCGGCACAACCTGCGGGCGCCGGAGCCGCGCGCGGCCGTCGAGACGTTCCTCGACGTGTTCAGCCGGCCCTCGCTCACCTGGGCCGACCTGCCCCGGCTGCGCGAGATGACCCGGCTGCCGATCGTGCTCAAGGGGATCCTGCACCCCGACGACGCGCGCCGAGCCGTGGACGCCGGGGTGGACGGCATCTACGTGTCGAACCACGGCGGGCGGCAGGTCGACCGGTCGGTCGCCGCCCTCGACGCCCTGCCCGGCGTCGTCGACGCGGTGCGCGGAGCCGGGTCGCAGGTGCCGGTCCTCTTCGACAGCGGGATCCGCTGCGGGGCAGACGCGTTCGTCGCGCTGTGCCTGGGCGCCACCGCCGTCGGCATCGGCCGCCCACACGTCTACGGCCTCGCGCTCGCGGGTGCCGAGGGCGTCTCGGAGGTGCTGCGCAACCTGCGCGCCGAGCTCGACCTGCAGCTGGCGCTGACCGGCTGCACGTCCCTCGCCGACCTCACGCCCGACCGCCTCGTCCCCGCCCCCACCCCCTGACCCACCCGCTCCTCAACCGTCGAGAGGCCACGAACGGCCCCTGCCGAGCGGTCGAGAGGGCACGAACGGCCCCTGCCGAGCGGTCGAGAGGCCACGAGTGGCCCTCCCGACACGTGGGACGGGTCGACGGCACGCCTGCGCGTCCCGCAGGATCGAGACATGCCTGCGCTCGACCACCTGGCCCGCGACGGCTACCCGAAGTCGTCGAAGTACGACGCGCGGTGGCTCGTCGACCTCGACATGGGGCCGCACCCGCTGTGGCTGCTCGAGGACCTCGCCGCCGACCTCGACCTGCGCCCCGGCATGCGCGTGCTCGACCTCGGCTCCGGCCTCGGCGCCACCTCGGTGTTCCTCGCCAAGGAGTACGGCGTGCACGTCGTCGCCGCGGACCTGTGGGTCGACCCCACTGCGGCTGCCGCCGTCTTCCGCAAGGAGGAGGTCGACGACCGGGTGCTCGCCATGCGCGTCGACGCCCACGCCCTGCCCTTCGGCCGCGCCTCGTTCGACGCCATCGTCAGCATCGACGCGTGGGAGTACTTCGGCACGGGCGACCACTACCCGCCCTACCTCGCCACCTTCCTGCGGCCCGGTGGGCAGCTCGGCGTCGCGACGCCTGCCCTCACCACCGAGGTGCGCGAGCTCGGCGAGATCCCCGAGCACATCGACCGCGTCGTGGGCGCGGAGTCGGCCGCCTGGCACACGACGGAGTGGCTGCGCAGCCAGTGGGAGTTCAGCCGCGCCTTCGCCAAGGTCACCGCGCGGAGCCAACCGGACGGGTGCGCCAACTGGCTGCTGTGGGAGCGTGCCGTCATGGAGCTCAAGGGCCAGGCATCCTCCCCGGTCCAAGGCATGCTCGAGGCCGACGGCGGCGCCTTCGTCACCTTCGCCCTCGTCACAGGGAGGGTCGCATGAGCCTCGACGCCACCGACCTCGAGCACCTGCGCCGCGCCGTCGAGCTCGCGCGCCGGGCCCTGGAACACGGTGACGAGCCGTTCGGCTCGGTCCTCGTCTCGGGTGAGGGGGTGGTGCTCTTCGAGGACCACAACCACGTCGTCGCGCTCGAGGCGACGCAGCACCCCGAGTTCGCCATCGCCCGCTGGGCGGGCGCCAACCTCACGGCGGACGAGCGTGCGGCCGCCACCGTGTACACCTCGGGCGAGCACTGCCCCATGTGCGCGGCCGCCCATGGGTGGGTGGGGTTGGGCCGGATCGCGTATGCCGCGAGCTCGGCACAGCTGACCGCGTGGCACTCGTCGTGGGGCGTCCCCCCGAGCCCGGTCGCCCCACTGCCGATCCGCGAGATCGTGCCGGGAGTGCTTGTCGACGGCCCGGCCCCCGAGCTCGAGGACGAGGTTCGCGAGCTCCACCGCCGCTTCGCCCACGGCCACCCCTGAGCCGGCCACACGGCATACGACCCCGGGCGTGACAGCGCCTCAGGACCCACGCCCGACCCGCTTCAGCAGCGCTCGTCACGCCGCCCTTGTCCACCCTTGTGGGACGCGCCCGCATGGGCACCGGAGACGCCGGGTACGCAACCCGCACACGACAAAGAGGACGACGCGCCGCAGGCGCACGTGTCCGCCCACGGCGAACACGGGCAGAACCTGAGTCGATCGGACTCAGGATCGGGAACAGGAACGCGACAGCCCACGTTGGTCGGGGTGTGCTCGCTGACAGCGGGCACGGATAGCATCGAGATGTCTCTCGATCAGTCAGGAGAAGAACATGTTCGAACGGTTCACCGACAGGGCCCGAAGGGTGGTTGTCCTCGCTCAGGAGGAAGCGCGCCTGCTCAACCACAACTACATCGGGACCGAGCACATCCTCCTGGGTCTGATCCACGAAGGCGAAGGCGTCGCCGCGAAGGCCCTCGAATCGCTCGACATCTCGCTCGAAGCGGTCCGGGCCCAGGTCCAGGAGATCATCGGCCAGGGGCAGCAGGCCCCGACCGGCCACATACCTTTCACGCCGCGCGCGAAGAAGGTCCTCGAGTACTCCCTGCGTGAGGCTCTCCAGCTCGGCCACAGCTACATCGGCACCGAGCACATCCTGCTCGGCCTGATCCGCGAGGGCGAGGGCGTCGCCGCCCAGGTCCTCGTCAAGCTCGGCGCGGAGCTGAACAAGGTCCGCCAGCAGGTCATCCAGCTGCTCTCCGGCTACCAGGGCGGGCAGAGCGGCGAGAAGGCCGGCGCGGGCGTCGGCCCGGGCCAGGCCGAGGGCACCCCGGCGGGCTCCCTCGTGCTCGACCAGTTCGGTCGCAACCTCACGCAGGCGGCCCGCGAGGGCAAGCTCGACCCGGTGATCGGGCGCGCGAAAGAGATCGAGCGAGTCATGCAGGTGCTCTCGCGCCGCACGAAGAACAACCCCGTCCTCATCGGCGAGCCCGGCGTCGGCAAGACCGCCGTCGTCGAGGGCCTGGCCCAGGACATCGTCAAGGGCGAGGTGCCCGAGACGCTCAAGGACAAGCAGCTCTACACCCTCGACCTCGGCTCGCTCGTGGCCGGCAGCCGCTACCGCGGTGACTTCGAGGAGCGGCTGAAGAAGGTCCTCAAGGAGATCCGCACCCGGGGCGACATCATCATCTTCATCGACGAGATCCACACACTCGTCGGTGCGGGTGCCGCCGAGGGCGCCATCGACGCCGCGAGCATCCTCAAGCCGATGCTCGCCCGCGGCGAGCTGCAGACCATCGGCGCGA
Organism: Terrabacter sp. NPDC080008; assembly: GCF_040702505.1. Classification (NCBI taxonomy): domain Bacteria; kingdom Bacillati; phylum Actinomycetota; class Actinomycetes; order Micrococcales; family Intrasporangiaceae; genus Terrabacter; species Terrabacter sp. NPDC080008. Next base: position 333,011 of record NZ_JBFBLC010000004.1, on the reverse strand, counting down.
CGACGCTCGACGAGTACCGCAAGCACATCGAGAAGGACTCGGCCCTCGAGCGGCGCTTCCAGCCGATCCAGGTGCAGGAGCCGACGCTGCCGCACGCCATCGAGATCCTCAAGGGTCTGCGTGACCGCTACGAGGCACACCACCGCGTGACGATCACCGACGGCGCGCTCGTGGCGGCCGCCAACATGGCCGACCGCTACGTCAACGACCGCTTCCTGCCCGACAAGGCCATCGACCTGATCGACGAGGCCGGCGCCCGACTGCGCATCCGCCGCATGACCGCTCCGCCGGACCTGCGCGAGTTCGACGACAAGATCGCCGCGCTCGTGCGCGAGAAGGAGTCGGCCATCGACGGCCAGGACTTCGAGCGCGCGGCGCGTGTCCGCGACGATGAGAAGCGCCTGCGCCAGGAGAAGGCCGCCCGTGAGGCCCAGTGGAAGTCGGGCGACATGGACGTCGTGGCGGAGGTCGACGAGGAGCTCATCGCCGAGGTCCTGGCGGCCAGCACCGGCATCCCGGTGTTCAAGCTGACCGAGGAGGAGTCCAGCCGGCTGCTCAACATGGAGGACGAGCTGCACAAGCGCATCGTCGGCATGGACGACGCCGTCAAGGCGCTGTCGCAGGCGATCCGCCGCACCCGTGCCGGCCTGAAGGACCCGCGCCGTCCCGGTGGCTCGTTCATCTTCGCCGGCCCCACCGGTGTCGGTAAGACCGAGCTGGCCAAGACGCTCGCCGAGTTCCTCTTCGGCAGCGAGGACGCCCTGATCCAGCTCGACATGTCCGAGTACTCCGAGAAGCACACGGTCAGCCGCCTCTTCGGCTCGCCTCCCGGCTACGTCGGCTACGAGGAGGGCGGCCAGCTCACCGAGAAGGTGCGCCGCAAGCCGTTCTCCGTCGTGCTCTTCGACGAGGTCGAGAAGGCCCACCCGGAGATCTTCAACTCCCTGCTGCAGGTGCTCGAGGACGGCCGCCTCACCGACTCCCAGGGTCGGATGGTCGACTTCAAGAACACCGTTATCATCATGACGACCAACCTCGGCACGCGGGACATCTCCAAGGCCAACATGGGCTTCTCGGCCGGACCCGACAGCCGCTCGGACTACGAGCGGATGAAGGCGAAGGTCACCGACGAGCTCAAGCAGCACTTCCGGCCCGAGTTCCTCAACCGCGTCGACGACACGATCGTGTTCCCGCACCTCAACCGTGAGGAGATCACGCAGATCGTCGACCTCGAGATCGCCAAGCTCGACAAGCGGCTCAAGGACAAGGACATGGGCATCGAGCTCACGCCCGCGGCCAAGGACCTGCTCGCCAAGAAGGGCTACGACCCCGTCCTCGGTGCGCGTCCGCTGCGCCGCACCATCCAGCGCGAGATCGAGGACGCCCTGTCGGAGAAGATCCTCTTCGCCGAGTTCACGTCCGGCCAGTACATCAAGGTCGGCACCGAGGGCGAGGGCAAGGAGGAGAAGTTCACCTTCTCCAACATGGCCCGGCCCGACAGCCACCGCCCGGCCGACGACCTCGCCGAGCTTCCCGAGGGCCCTGCCCTCGACGAGGCACTCGGGGTCAACGTGACCGCCGGCCCGGCCGTCCCGGATGACCAGGTCTTCCCGGAGTCGGGGCTCGGCTCCGAGCGCTGACCCGAGGCAGCCTTCCGTCACCGCCTCACTGACCGACCGAAGGGGTCGGGGACCACCGTCCCCGGCCCCTTCGGCGTGCCGGGGAGGCTTGCGGCGACTGCGGTGTCCCCTGGCAAGGCCGCGCGTCGCATCGGGATGCTGTACGCCGTATGCCGGGTGGCTGAGCCAGGTGTGCGGACGGGCGCGCGGGATGGTCCTGCCGCCTCGGTGCCCGTCGTCTACCGTGTCCCGGTGACCTCCCCGCGCCGCCCCGTCGATCCCGTGCACGCGCCCACCCCCCAGCCCGGACGCGTGCGACTGCCACGGCTGCCGCACGCCGGCACGGCAGGCCGCGCCCTGGCCGTGGGCGTGGCAGTGAGCGTCGCCCTCGCGGCCTGCACCTCGGAGCCCTCGGCCCCCGCGGGCCGGTCCGGTTCGACGACGGGCTCCACCTCCGACCCGACCGGGAGCGGCGCCACAACCGCGGCCTCCGGCGTCCGGGTGAGCGGGGCGCCGGCGCCGCTGGCCGCGCTCGTGTCCACCGTGTACGCGGGAGGCGACCTCACGCATACGGCCTCTCCCACGGCGGCGAAGGCGCTCCAGGCGCGCAAGCCCGCGACCGGCGGGGTACAGGCGATCGCGAAGGTGGGCGACTGGATGGGCACCCCGGTCGCGGTCGTCACGGCCGGCGACGACGTGACCCTCGCCGTCGGGCCGAGGTGGAAGGTCGTCGGCGGCTGGTGGCCCTCGCTCGGCGTGGCGAAGCCGAGCCTCGGCACCGGACCCCGGTGGGTGCTCGCGATCGGCTCCGACGCGCGCCCCGGACAGCCTCTCGAGCGCACTCGCGCCGACGTCCTGCAGGTGATCGGCACCGACGGCGCCGGTGGCGGCGGCGTCATGGGGATGGCTCGCGACCTCTGGGTGCCGCTGTCGACCGGCGGCAAGGGCAAGATCAACTCCGCCATGGTCTTCGGCGGCCCGCAGGCGCAGCTGCGCACCGTCCGCGACGTGACCGGGCTGCCGGTCGAGGGTTACGTCGTGCTCGGCTTCACCGGGTTCAAGAAGATCGTCGACGACCAGGGCGGCATCCCCATCGTCATCCCGAAGACGGTCGTGGCCTCGCACGCGAAGAACATGGTCATCAAGGCCGGCCCGCAGACGCTGAGCGGCGCCCAGGCGCTGGCCTACGCACGCGAGCGCAAGACGCTGCCCGACGGGGACTTCGGGCGCTCGCGCCACCAGGGCGAGGTCATCCTCGCCGCCGCCGTCAAGGCCAAGCTCGCCGGGCCGATCGCCATCCCGGCTGCGCTGACGAGCTTCAGCCGGGTCGGCAAGAGCAACCTCTCGGCCGAGCAGATCCTCACCTTCACCGCCGGCCTGCACCAGCTGAGCCCGCTCAAGGTCGGGCGCGGCGTGGCCAAGGGTGCGTTCGGCTGGGCCGGGCAGCAGTCGATCGTCGTCCTGGGCGCCGAGGCCCGACGGCTCTTCGCGCAGTTCCGCGACGGGAACCTCTCGTGAGCACGTCGGCGCCCGTCATCCGCCGCGCCCGCACCGCAGACGTACGCGGCATCCGGGCCCTCGTCGCGCCCCTCGCCGAGCGCCGGGTGCTCGTCAGCAAGGACGCCGTGACGTACTTCGAGAGCCTGCAGGAGTTCCGGGTCGCCGAGCTCGACGGGCGGATCGTCGGCTGCGGCGCCCTGCACGTGATGTGGGAGGACCTCGCCGAGATCCGCACCCTCGCGGTCGCCGCCGATCAGGTCGGCACGGGCCTCGGCGGCCGCCTCCTCGAGGAGCTGGTCCAGGACGCCCGCGAGCTCGGCGTCCAACGCCTCTTCTGCCTCACCTTCGAGACCCGTTTCTTCACGCGGCACGGCTTCGAGGCCATCGAGGGCCAGGCCGTGCCCACCGACGTCTATGCCGAGCTGCTTCGGTCCTACGACGAGGGCGTGGCGGAGTTCCTGGACCTCGAGCGGGTCAAGCCCAACACCCTCGGCAACACACGGATGCTCCGCACGCTCTGACGCGGCGGCGCGCCCTGCTCTCAGGCGGCCGTCGGCAGGTGGCGCGCCAGATGGGCCAGCAGCGCGTCGACCGCCGGGGACCGTCCCTCGCTGCGGGCGATGACCGACAGGTCCCAGACGAGCCGGTCGGCGAGCGGCACCACGACGGCGCCTGCCCCGTCCCCGACGCTCGGGGTGCCGGCAGCCGGCACCGAGGCGGCCGTCTGCTCGGGCACCACGGCGACGCCGAGGCCTGCTGCGACGTAGGCAGGCACCGCCGAGAGGTCCGGCACCTCGAGCGTCACCCGACGGCGCAGCGACGAGTCCCGCAGCCAGTCGTCCAGGATCTTGCGGTTGCCGAAGCCGGCCGGCATGTCCACGAAGTCGTCGCCGACCAGGTCGGCCAGCCGCAGCGACTCCTGGCCGACCAGTGGGTGGCCCGGGGGCAGGAGGGCGACGAACGGCTGACGCCTGAGGACCCGCGAGTGCAGGCCGGAGAGCTCCTCACTCGCGAGCCCGCAGAAGGCGACGTCGACCCGCGAGCGCCGCACGTCGTCGACGAGTCCCGTCGAGCCGCGGGGCGAGGTGCGCATCGACAGCTCCACGCCGGGGTGCTGCCGGTGGAAGGCGCCGAAGACGGCCGGCAGCCCGAGCGACTCGAGATTGGTCAGCAGGCCGACCCGCAGGGACCCGGTCACCCGGCCGGTGGCACGGGCGCCGGCGGAGCGCATCCGGTCGACCACCTCGAGCACCGTGCGCGCCTGCGGCAACAGCTCGCTGCCGGCGCGGGTCAGAGCCACGTGCCGGGTGGAGCGGATGAACAGGGCCGTGCCCACCTCGCGCTCGAGCACGGCGACGCCGGAGGAGACGGTCGACTGCACGGCCTGCAGCCGCTCGGCCGCCCGCGTGAAGCTGAGCTCCTCGGCGACGGCGACGAAGTACTCGAGGTGTCGGGTGTCCACCACGCCATGATCCATCAGCAGGATCGATGAATGCGACTGACAGTCCTCGTTGGACATGGTCAATGTTTCGGGCGCACGCTGGGAACATGACCGCACCGAGCCGAGCCGCCACCCGAACGGCCCACGACACCGCCTCGCGCGGCCGCCACCGCCGCGGCTTCTGGGTCGTCGTCGGGGCGTTCGCCGTGCTGATGGCGTTCACGACGCTGCCCACGCCGCTCTACCCGCTCTACCAGCAGCGCGACGGCTTCCCCACCTTCGTCATCACGCTGATCTTCGCCGCCTACGGCATCGGCGTCATGGCGGGCCTCTACCTCGCCGGCCACGTCAGCGACTACCTCGGCCGTCGCCCGGTGCTGCTCGCCGCCACGGCCGTCGAGCTCGTCAGCGCCGTCATGTTCGTCCTGCTCCAGGACACCGCCAGCCTGCTCGTCGCGCGCTTCCTCTGCGGCCTCGGCATCGGGGCCGTGACGGCGACCGCCACGGCCCACCTGGCCGAGCTGCACGCGGTGGGGCGCCCCGACTCGGACGGCCGGTTCGCCTCCGTCGTGGCCGGCGCCGTCAACACCGGCGGGCTGGCGCTCGGGCCCCTCGTCGCCGGGCTCCTGACGCAGTTCCTGCCCCACCCTCTCACCGTGCCGTATGCCGTGTGGGTCGTCCTGCTCGTCGTCGCCTTCGGGGCCCTGCTGCTCGCCCCCGAGACCGTCGAGCGGCCCGCCTCCCGGCCGACCTACCGTCCGCAGCGGGTGAGCGTGGAGCCGGAGGCCCGGCCGCACTTCTCGGCCGCCGCAGTGGCAGCGGCTGCTGCCTTCTCGGTCCTCGGCGTCTTCACCTCACTGACGGCGAGCTTCGTCGGCGGCACGCTGCACCTGCACTCGCGGCTGCTGACCGGCTCGATCGTCTTCGGCGTCATCGGCGCCTCCACGCTGTCGCAGGTGGTGCTCGGCTCACGCGACGTCCCGCAGCGGCTACGGGCCGGGATGGCCGCCATGTCGGTGGGGCTCGTCCTCGTCGCCGTCGGGGCGTGGACGACCTCGCTCCCGGTCTTCGCGGCCGCCGGTGTCATCGCCGGCGCCGGTGTCGGTCTCGTCTTCAACGTGGCGATCACGACCGCAGCGACCGTCTCGTCGCCCGAGCACCGAGGCGAGACGCTCGCCGGGATGTTCCTGGCCGCCTACGCCGGCATCACCGTCCCCGTCGTGGCCGCAGGCGTGGCGGTCACCTTCTTCTCGGCGCCCTCCGTGCTCGTCGTCTTCGCCGGCATCGTCCTCGTGGCGGTCCTCATCTCGACGACTCGCCTGCTCGCCCGCTCCTCGGCCGAGGGCTGACCATCACGGAGGCAGCGAGGCACGGGACGGCATACGGCCTCGGTCCACCCGACGGGGCTCGACGGTGGCGCCGTCAGGTGCGGCCGGAGGCTGCGTAGATGCGGCGGACGACGTCCTCGATGTCGGGCTCCTCGATGGTGAGGTCGCGCACCTGGTGACGGGCGGAGACGTGGGCGAGCACGGCGGCGACGGTCGTCGTCTCGGCATCGAACACCAGGCGCTGGCGCAGCCCACCCGACTCGCTCTCCAAGAGGCTCGCGCCCGGCACGTCGAGCAGGCCGGGCGTCGGCCCCGCGAGGTCGAGGACGAGCACGCGCTGGGCCCCCACCGTCCCCGCCAGGCCCGCCAGCGTGCCGTCGAACGCGAGGCGCCCGTGGTCCACGACGAGCACGCGGTCGCAGAGCCGCTCGATGTCGCCCATGTCGTGCGTCGTGAGGAGCAGGGTCGTCCCACGTTCGCGCCGCTCGGTGACGAGGAACTCGCGCAGCCGCTGCTTCGAGAGCACGTCGAGGCCGATGGTCGGCTCGTCGAGGATGAGCAGCTCGGGCGAGTGCAGCAGGGCGGCCGCGATCTCGGCGCGCATGCGCTGGCCCAGCGACAGCGAGCGCACCGGGGTGCCGAGCTGCGGGCCCATCTCGAGCTGGTCGACGAGCAGGTCGGTGCGCGCCCGGGTGACGGCCTCGTCGAGCCGGTGGATCGCCCCGAGGATCTCGAAGGAGTCGCGCAACGGCAGGTCCCACCACAGCTGAGAGCGCTGTCCGAAGACGACCCCGACGCGTCGGGCCACATGGACCCGCTGGCGCATCGGGTCGAAACCACAGGTGCGCACGTGGCCGGAGGTCGGCTTGAGAATGCCGGTCAGCATCTTGATCGTCGTCGACTTGCCGGCCCCGTTGGCGCCGATGTAGCCGACCGCCTCCCCCGGCTCGACCGAGAAGGTCATTCGGTCGACGGCGCGGATCCGCTTGAAGTCGCGCACCAGGTCGTGCGTCTCGATGATGCTCATCCGCCTGCTCCTTGGTAGTGCCGGGTGCCGAGCCGCCAGCACAGGCCGGCGAGGCACCAGGCGAAGAGGGCCGCCACCGGCGTGCACCACGCCAGCCACGACGGCGCGAGATGGTCGCCCGGCAGGTCGAGGATCGCGACCGTGGGCAGGTAGGCGACGAACGCCGTGGGCACGACGAACATCCAGAAGATCCGCAGCAGGTTCGGGAACACCTGCTGGCTCTGCTGCGCCGCGTAGGAGCCGCCGTAGGTGAACGCGTTGGTGAACTCCGAGCCGTCGACGAGGAAGAACTGCAGGCCGCCCGCCGCCGTGAAGAGAGCCGCGAAGATCGCGGTGCCACTGATGACGGTGACCACGAGCAGCAGGACGGTCGACCACGACCACGACACCGGCGCCGTGTTCAGCGCCACGACGAGCGCCACGACAGCCACCGACATCCGGCCCACGCGTCGCAGCGACAGGTCGCTCGTGGCCAGCTGGGCCAGCAGCGGCAGCGGCCGCACGTAGAACGCATCGACCTGCCCGGCCCGGATGTAGCTGGGCAGCTGGTCGAGGTGCCCGACGACCATGTCGGCGAGGGCGAAGGCGAGGTTGGACAGCGCGAAGACGAGCAGCGCAGCCGGGAAGTCCAGGCCACCGAGCACCTTGACGTTGTGGAAGATGACCCACACCTCCGCCAGCTCGGCCAGACCCGCACCCAGCGTGCCGAGCACGTCGGTGACGAAGGAGGTGCGGTAGCGCGTCTGGGCGCGGGCGCGCGAGGCGAGCAGGACGCGGTAGGGGCGCATCCGCTCCGCCAGGGTCAGCGACTCACCCACCCTGCACCTCCAGCTTGCGGCGACCGGCGCCCATGACGACCTGCCCCAGGGCCACGAGCGCGACCGCCCAGAAGGCCTGGACGGCCAGCGTCGGCACGATGTCGGCGCCCACGACGCGTCCAGCGAGGATGTCGATGGGGTTCTGCAGCATCGACGGGAACGGCGACCACTGCGCGATGGTGCGCAGCCAGTCCGGGAACCACGGCACCGGCAGGTAGAGCCCGCACAACAGGCCGCCGGTGATCATGTAGAGCATCCGGATGCCACGCACCTCTACGAGCCAGAACGCGAGGAGGTTGACGACGAAGCTGCCCGCGAAGGCCACCACGACAGCCAGCAGGACCGAGACAAGCCCCGCGACCCAGCTCGCCGCGCCCGGCGGCCACGCCATGTCGAACAGCAGCGCCCCGACGAGCAGGGCGGGCGCGCCACGGGCCACGAGGTTGATCCCTGCGCGGCCGAGATCCGCTGCGAGGTAGGCGAGCTGGGGGTCGAGCGGCCGCAGGAAGTCGATGGCGATGTCGCCGGTGCGCACCCGCTCGCCGATCTCCTGGAAGCCCCACAGGTTGACGGCGCCGAGCAGGGCCTGTCCCCACCAGACGAAGGCCACGGCGGTGGGCGCGTCGTACCCGCCGATGGCCGTGCCGGCCGACGCGACGGCGGCCAGGACGATCGAGGCCCGGATGAGGCCGAAGACCGAGTTGGTCGTCATGCCCGCCAGCAGCGCCAAGCGGTACGTCGAGTGCCTCCTGAAGCCCGCTTGAACGAGCAGCCAGAAGGTCCTCACGACGGTAGGGCGGAGGCAGGCACAAGGGGGCACGCTACCTGCGGAGCAGAGGTTGTACAACGAAATGTCGCTGCGTCCTCTGGGCACCTACTCTGGCGCTCGTGGCGACCCTTCCCCGCGACCTGTCCCCCGAGGCCCTCGAGTTCCTGACGGTGCGCCATCTGGCCACCCTGACGACGCTGCGCCCCGACGGCTCCCCGCACGTCGTCCCCGTCGGGTTCACGTGGGACGCCGAGTGCTCGATCGCGCGCGTCATCACCAGCGGGGCGAGCCGCAAGGCGCGCAACGCCGCGGCCGGCTGCGCGGCCGTGCTGTGCCAGGTCGAGGGCCGGCACTGGCTCTCGCTGCAGGGCACAGCCCGGGTGCTCGACGACGCCGAAGAGGTCGCCGACGCCGTGGAGCGGTATGCCGCCCGCTACCGCCAGCCCCGCCCCAACCCCGAGCGCGTCGTCATCGCGGTCGACGTCACCTCCGTCCTCGGCAACCTCTGACCCACTCGAGAGCGCACCCCGCACCACTCGAGAGCGCACCCCGCACCACTCGAGAGCGCACCCCGCACCACTCGAGAGCGCACCCCGCACCACTCGAGAGCGCGCCCCGCACCAGGAGTCCCTCGACGCGCGTGACCAGTTGCGCTTTCAAGTGGGAATGAGTGCGCTTTCGAGTGGGACTCAGCGCGCTTTCGACGGGAGGAGCCGGGGTCGGCGGCGCGTCGTCAGACGGGGAGGCGGTAGCGGCTGCCGGACAGCGGCTCGACGAGCCCGTCCGCGACGAGTGAGTCGAGGCAGCGCATCACCTGCAGCCGGTCGTCGGCCGCGTCCTCGAGGCGCCCGAGCGGCACCTCGGCGTGGGCCTCCCGCAGCCGGCGCAGCAGCTCGCCGCGGACCTGCCGGTCGGTGCCGTGCCAGGACTGACCGCGCCGTGGCGGCCCGTCGTATGCCGGACGGCCGGCGAGGTTCCAGGCGCACAGGTCCGCGACGGGGCAGTCGTCGCACCGCGGCCCGCGCGCAACGCACACGAGGGCGCCGAGCTCCATGACGGCGACGTTCCAGGTGTTGGCGCTCTCCCGGTCGGCCGGCATCGAGTCAGCAGCGAGCTGCGCCTCCGCCCGGTTGAGCGTGAGGTGCGGGAAGGCCTTGCCCTCCAGCGTGCGTGCCAGCACGCGTCGCACGTTGGTGTCGACGACCACCTCGGGGATCCCGAACGCGAAGCACGAGACGGCTGCCGCCGTGTAGGCACCGACCCCGGGAAGCGCGAGCAGCTCCTCCGGCGTCGCCGGCACCTGCCCGTCGTGGCGCTCGACCATGACGGTCGCCGCCTCGTGCAGCCGCAGCGCCCGGCGCGGGTAGCCCAGCCGCCCCCAGGCCCGCACCGCCTCACCGGGCGGGGCGGCCGCGAGGGCCGCGGGCGTGGGCCACCGAGCCATCCACTCACGCCAGATCGGCTCGACCCGGGCCAGGGGCGTCTGCTGCGACATCACCTCGGAGAGGAACACGCCCCACGGGCTGCAGTCGGGCTCACGCCATGGCAGGTGCTTGCGGCCCTCGTCGGCGTACCACTGGTTGACCCGCTCGTGAAGCACGGCGATCGGCACGCCGGACGGCACCGAGGACGGGCGGGCGACCGGGCGGGACGGCATACGCAGGCAGGGTCAGCGGGAGGATGGTCAGACGTAGCGCTCGAGGATGCTCGACTCGGCCAGGCGCGAGAGGCCCTCGCGCACGGCGCGAGCGCGGCCCTCGCCGACGCCCTCGACGAGCATGAGGTCCTCGATGCCGGCAGCGAGCAGGCGCTGGAGCGACTCGAAGTGGTTGACGAGGCGGTCGACGATCGCGGCGGGCAGGCGCGGGACCTTGGTGAGCAGCCGGTAGCCCTGGGGCGAGACAGGTGCGTCCAGGCTGTCGCCGACCACGGAGAAGCCGACCGCCCGTGCGCCGGCCGCGAGGTCGAGCAGCTCGACAGAGTTGAGGGCCTCGAGGTTGGCCAGGGCCTCCTCGACGGTGAGCCCGGACTTCGTCGCGGGGAGGTAGTCGCGGATGACGAGCTCGCGGTCGTTGCCCAGGCCGCCCACGAGCTCCTCGAGCTGGAGGCTGAGCAGGCGCCCGTCGGTGCCGAGCTCGACGACGTAGTCCTTGATCTCGGCGGAGATGCGTCCGACCATCTCGAGGCGCTGGAGCACTGCGGTGACGTCGCGGATCGTGACGAGGTCCTCGATCTCCAGCGCCGAGAGGGTGCCGGTGACCTCGTCGAGGCGGGCCTTGTAGCGCTCGAGGGTCTGCAGGGCCTGGTCGGCGCGTGACAGCGTGGTGGGTGAGCCCTCGATGACGTGCCGGAGATCGCCGACATAGAGGGCGACGACGCCCATCGACTGGCTCACCGAGATGACGGGGAAGCCGGTCTGCTTGGCGACCCGCTCGGCGGTGCGGTGGCGCGTGCCGGACTCGGTGGTCTCGATGCGGGAGTCGGGGACGAGCTGGGTGGCGGCGCGCAGGATGCGGGTGCCGTCGCGGTCGAGCACGACGGCGCCGTCCATCTTGCACAGCTCGCGCACGCGGGTCGCCGAGAACTCGACGTCGAGGACGAAGCCACCGGTGCAGATCGAGTCGACGACGCGGTCGAAGCCGAGCACTATGAGCGCGCCGGTGCGTCCCCGGAGGATGCGCTCGAGGCTGTCGCGCAGCTCGGTGCCCGGCGCCACCGCGGCGAGGGCTGCTCGCAGCAGCAGCTCGTCGTTACGCTCCATCACTTCCCTGTTCGCAATGGGGGCGCTGAGGGGTCCACCCCGGGTCGGTCGCAGTCTAGACGGTGGCGACGGCGGGCGCGCTCTGTGCCTGCCCTCCGGCGAGGCGGCCCATGGCGTGGATGGCACGCGGCACGTCGGCGACCTCGACGACGCGTATGCCGTCGGGCACCGAGCAGTCGGCAAGCGTCCCCGGCGGCACGAGCGCGTGCCGGAAACCGAGGCGGGCCGCCTCCGCCAGACGCCGGTCGAGGCCGGTGACCCGGCGCACCTCGCCGGCCAGCCCCACCTCGCCGAAGGCGACGACGTCGGTGGCGAGCGGCTTGTCCACGACCGAGGACGCGACGGCGCAGACGATGGCGAGATCGGCCGCCGGCTCGGTGATGCGCACGCCGCCGACGGTGGCCGCGAAGATGTCGCGGGAGCCCACGGGGGCCCCGGCACGCTTGTCGAGGACGGCGATGATCATGGCGAGGCGGGAGGCGTCCAGGCCGCTCGAGGTGCGCCGGGGCGAGGGCAGCGTGGACGTCGCGACGAGGGCCTGGACCTCGGCGACCAGCGGTCGGCGGCCCTCGAGGGTGACGGTCACACAGGTGCCCGGCACGGCGTGGTCGCGGCTCGAGAGGAACAGCCCGCTCGGGTCGGCGAGGCCGGTGATGCCGACGTCGGACAGGTCGAAGCAGCCCACCTCGTCGGTGGGCCCGAAACGGTTCTTGACGGCGCGCACGAGCCGCAGTCGCGAGTGGCGGTCGCCCTCGAACTGGACGACGACGTCGACGAGGTGCTCGAGCACCCGCGGCCCCGCGATGGAGCCGTCCTTGGTGACGTGGCCGACGAGGAGCACCGCGACGCCGCGGGCCTTGGCAGCCGCGATGAGGCTGCCCGCCACCTCGCGCACCTGCGAGACGTTGCCCGCCTGCCCCTCGACGTCGGCGCTCGCGATGGTCTGGACCGAGTCGACGACGAGCAGCCCGGGAGACCGTGCCTCGACGTGCCCGAGGACGGTGGCCAGGTCGGTCTCGGCGGCGAGGTAGAGGGTGTCGGCCATGGCCCCGATGCGCTCGGCGCGGGTGCGGACCTGCGCGGCGGACTCCTCCCCGCTGACGTAGAGCACCTCGGCACCCTCGCGGGCCGTGCGTGCAGCCACGTCGAGCAGCAGGGTCGACTTGCCGACGCCCGGCTCGCCGGCGACGAGCACCACCGCGCCGGGGACCAGCCCGCCGCCCAGCACCCGGTCGAACTCCGGGACCCCCGTGGCACGGGCCGCGGCACGCGAGACGTCGACCTCGGCGATGCGCTGGGCCGGAGTCACCACCGAGGCGGCCGTGGTGCGCGTGGCGGTCGCGCCACCGACCTCCGCCACCGTGCCCCACGCCTGGCACTCGCCGCACCGACCCACCCACTTCGCGGTGGTCCAGCCGCACTCGGCGCAACGGAAGCCGGGGGCGCGTCGGGTCGAGGTCCTTGTAGCCATGGGATGACCGTACGGGTGGGGGCCGACAGTGCCGCACCGGCTTGCTGCCCGACCCGTGAGAAAATGAACGCATGCTGGACTCGGTCATGCCCTACGTGCTCGCGCTGGTCCCGACCATCGGGGTCGCCACGCTCTTCTACTTCGTCATCAAGAGCATCCTCGAGGGCGACCGTCGCGAGCGCCTCGCGCAGGCGCGGTGGGATGCAGAGCACCGTGCCGACACCGAGGCCACGAATGCCTCGCGCACGGGCACGGATTCCGGGGACTCGACACCTCGGTCCAGCTCGGGACAGGCCTGACAGCGCGCCCAGAAATGCCCGGCAGTATGTGATCTTTCTGCCCGAAACCTCTGTGTCCGATGAGGGCCGATTCCGTTTCGCCTCGCCATTGTTTTGATGGAAATGCATTTCTCGGCCGAGCACTGTAAATTGATTCCTGCTCGTGGGTCTCGCATTCACGACCACCCCTCCGGAATCGACAACTTCAGATGGAGAAACATGGCCCAGCGTGTCGAAGTGGTGCTGATCGACGACATCGACGGCGGAAACGCCGACGAGACGGTGACGTTCGCCGTCGACGGTGTCACGTATGAAATCGACCTGTCCGACGACAATGCCCGCAAGCTTCGCGACGACTTCGCGACGTGGACCGGTCACGCCCGTCGTGCAGGCACGGCAAAGGCCGCCCCGCGCCGTCGTTCGAGCGGTGGCAAGCGGGCCGACCTCGGCGCAGTCCGGGAGTGGGCGCGTGCCAACGGGCACAACGTGTCCGACCGCGGCCGCATCTCCGCCGAGATCCAGGCCGCCTACGACAAGGCGCACTGACCGGTCGCGTCCTGTCACCCGCGAAAGGGCCCGGCACTCCACGAGCCGGGCCCTTTCGCGTGCCCTGAGCACGCCCCGAGCATGCCCTGAGCACGCCCCCGAGGGCTTTCCGAGCACGTATGCCGTCCGCCCCCTCCGCGCCCGACGCTCAGGCCGTGATCGCCTCGGCCAGGTCGCCGTCGCGTTCGACGCGCTCGAGCACCTCGTCGGCGGTCAGCTGCACGAGCTCACCGCCCTGCGCGCCCGACTCGATCTCGTCCCAGGAGCGGGGCGCGGCCACGGTCGGGCGCTCCCGGCCGCGCAGCGAGTACGGGCAGACGGTCGTCTTGGCGGCGACGTTCTGGCTCCAGTCGAGGAAGACCTTGCCCGGTCGCAGCTCCTTGGCCATCTTCCACACGACGAGGTCGGGGTGGGCCTTGGTCAGCTCCTGCGCGAGCTGCTGGACGGTGTCGCGGATCTCGTCGCTCGTGTGCAGTCCGGGCAGGACGGCATACAGCTGGAGTCCCTTGCTGCCGCTGGTCACCGGCAGCGTGTCGAGCCCGATGCCGCCGAGGCGCTCGCGCACGATGAGCGCGACGCGGGCGCACTCGTGCAGCCCGGAGCCGGGCCCCGGGTCGAGGTCGATGACGAGCCGGTCGGGGTTGCACGGCACGGCGTCGCGCCCCTGCCCCTCGAAACGCCACTGCGGCACGTGCAGCTCGAGGGAGTTGAGGTTGGCGAAGTACGTCAGCCCCGCCAGGTCGTCGAGAAGCGGGAAGACGGGGTCGCGTCCGGCTCGACGCACCCACGCCGGAGTGCCGGCGGGCAGGTTCTTCTCGAAGAACTGCATGTCACCGACGCCGTGCGGGAAGCGGATTCGCGTCACCGCGCGGTCGCGCAGGTGCGGCAGGATCACCGGTGCGATCCGTGCGTAGTAGTCGATGACCTGCGCCTTGGTCGTGCCGGTGCGGGGGTACATCACCTTCTCGAGGCTCGACAGGCGCATCCGCCGGCCGTCGACCTCCACCGTGACCTTGGGCGCTTCGAGAGGCATCAGCCCTCGTCCCCACTGCCGTCGATGTCGCCCGGGGCGAGGTCGGTGCGCAGCCCCTTGTATGCCGGCTGGCGCAGTCTGCCCTGGCTGCTGAGTCCCAGCGACTCCACGTCGGCGACGAGCACCGGCTGCACCCACGTCGCACCGACCGAGTCCTCCGGCGGCAGCACCGTGGCGAAGGGCGACTCGGCCGACGTGAGGGTCTCGAGGTCCCGCAGGAGCGCCTGTCCCGTCTTGCCCGCGAGCCCCGACCCCACCTTGCCGAGGAACTCCAGGCCGTCCGGTCCGGGCACGCCGACCAGCACCGAGCCGAGGCGGCGCCTGACGGTGCCGGTGGACTCGGGCCGCCAGCCGCCGATGACCACGGAGACGGTGCCACGGTGGGGCAGCTTGAGCCAGTAGGGCGAGCGCAGCCCGGGCACGTAGATCGAGTCGACCCGCTTGGAGACGATGCCCTCGAGGCCCTGCTCCTTCGTCGCGGCATGCAACGTCGCGCCGTCAGTGAAGGTCGGCGGCGTCTGCCAGCGGGGGCCGCCGAGCTCGAGCCGCTCGAGCGTCGCGCGCCGGTCGGTCCACGTCCGTGAGAGCAGCTCGACCCCGTAGAGCCGCAGCAGGTCGAAGGTCATCAGCGTCACCGGCGCCTGCTCCGCGAGCATCGCGGCGCGGCGCACATCGGTCACGTGGAAGCGCTCGGCCATCGCCCCGAAGGAGGGCACGCCGCCCCGCAACGAGACGATCTCGCCGTCGAGGAGCATGTCGGCATACTCCCCCGCCAGGCCGCGCAGCTCGGGAAAGGCGACGGTGACGTCGCGTTCCGTCCGGGAGAAGAGGCGCAGCTCCCCGTCCGTGACGTCCGCCAGAACACGCATTCCGTCCCATTTGACCTCGTGGATCCAGCGGTCGCCGACCGGAACGGTCGTCGCCGGCGTCGCGAGCATGGGGCGCATGGGTGCATTCTTGTTCCCATGCGAGCCATCTGGAAAGGCGCCGTGTCGTTCGGCCTCGTCAATGTGCCGGTCCGACTCTTTTCGGCGACGGAGAACCACGACGTGCAGTTCCGGCAGGTTCACGAGAAGGACGGGGGCCGCATCAAGTACCAACGGATCTGCTCGATCGACGGCGAGGAGGTGCCCTACTCCGACATCGCCAAGGGATATGAGGCGGCCGACGGGCAGATGGTGATCCTCAGCGACGAGGACCTCAAGAGCCTTCCGACGCGGACGACGAAAGAGATCTCGATCGAGAAGTTCGTCCCTTCCGAGCAGATCGATCCGCTGCTGTTCGACAAGAGCTACTACCTCGAACCGGACAAGACCGGTCTCAAGCCCTATGTGCTTTTGCGCGACGCCCTCGAAAAGGCAGACCGAATGGCACTCGTGACCGTCTCGGTGCGCAGTCGCATGACCCTGGCCGTGCTGCGTGTGCGTGACGGCGTCATCGTGCTGCAGACGCTGTTGTGGGCCGACGAGGTGCGCAAGCCCGAGTTCGAGTCGCTCTCGGAGGAGACGCACGCGACGCAGAAGGAGCTCGCGATGGCCTCCTCGCTCGTCGACTCGCTCTCCGGCGACTACGAGCCGGAGGAGTTCGAGGACGACTACGCCGAGGCCGTGGCCAAGCTCGTCGAGACGAAGATCGAGGGCGGCGACATCACCGAGACGCCCGAGGCCAAGGGCGAGGAGAGCGAGGTCGTCGACCTGCTGGCGGCCCTGCAGCGCAGCGTCGACAAGGCCAAGGCGGCCAAGACCGGCGGCTCCTCGTCCGCCGCGCCCGCACCCGCGAGCGACGACGACAGCGCGGCGAAGAAGACCGCGTCCAAGTCGACGGCGAAGAAGACCGCTGCCAAGAAGAGCACCACGAAGAAGGCCGCCGCCAAGACGACGGCCAAGAAGTCCACGACCAAGAAGGCGGCCACCAAGAAGGCGAGCTGACCGGCCGGAGCGCCGGCCGGGCATGGGCTTGGCGCGCCGAGGGACGTAGGTCACCTCTGACGGCATACGCCCTCTTTGCGGCTCCGCGCTGCGCGAGGATGGGAGCGTGCGAACGGCGACGATCGACGAGCTGACCCAGCGACTGCGGACCCTTCCCGAGAACCCCCGGGTCGTCGTCAGCGGCAACATGGCGGTGCCGTGGGAGGCGGTCCGGGCCCTCGACGCGGCCCTGGAGACGTACACGCTCCACGCGCTCAACGCGCCGGCGGGCCTGCCCGACCGCGACGGCGTCACCGTCGAGACGTGCTTCGTCGGCCCGGGTATGCGTCGACACCCGCGGCTGCGCTACGTGCCCTCGCGCCTGTCCCTCGTGCCGCTGCTCTACGGCCGGGCGCTGCCGCCCGACGCCGTGCTGCTGCACTGCGCTCCGCCGCGCCACGGGCAGGTCAGCATGGGGCTCGAGGTCAACGTCCTACCGGCTGCCGTGGAGGCGTGCCGGGCCCGCGGCGGTCTCGTGGTGGCGGTGGTCAACCCGAAGATGCCCTACACCTTCGGCGACGCGCAGGTGCCGCTCGAGCACGTCGACCTCGTCGTCGAGGTGGATGCCCCGATGGCCTCGAACGGCCACAGCCACCCGGACCCGGAGAGCGAGGCGATCGGAGAGCGGGTGGCGGCCATGGTCGCCGACGGTGCCACCATGCAGCTCGGCATCGGCGCCGTGCCCGACGCCACCCTCGCGGGGCTCACGACGCGGCGCGGCATCCGGATGTGGACCGAGATGTTCTCCGACGGCGTGCTCGCCCTCGACGAGGCCGGGGCGCTCGACCCCGACCACCCGCTGGTCACGTCGTTCTGCTTCGGATCGCAGGAGCTCTACCGGTGGCTCGACGGCAACCCGCGCGTGCGGATGATGCGCACCGAGAAGACGAACGACCCGGGCCTCATCGCCCAGCAGCGGCAGATGACCTCGGTCAACACGGCGCTGGAGGTGGATCTCTTCGGCCAGGCCAACGCCTCGCGCATCAACGCCCGGATCCACTCCGGCTTCGGCGGCCAGACCGACTTCATCGTCGGGGCGCTGCACTCCCCCGGCGGGCAGTCGTTCATCGCCCTGCGCTCCTGGCACCCCAAGGCCGACGTGTCGACGATCGTGCCGCTGCTCGACGAGCCGGTCACGAGCTTCCAGCAGAGCGCCATCGTGACCGAGCACGGGATGGCCCCGCTCTGGGGTCGCAGCGAGAAGGACCAGTGCCGCGACATCATCGAGCAGTGCGCGCACCCGCGCGTCCGCGACGACCTCTGGGAGGAGGCGCATGCTCTCGGCCTCGCCTGACCGACTGGCGTGACCGACTCTCCCGACCGAGGGCGTATGCCGCCGGGCTCGTAGGGTGACCGCATGACCTCCGCCTCGCCCACCCCGTCATCCACCTCGTGCCAGGACCGGCCGGTCGCGGTGATCACGGGCGGTACCCGGGGCATCGGGCTCGCGCTCGCCCGGGACCTGGCCGCGACCCACCATCTCGTCATCGGCGGGCGCAGCAGCGGGTCGGTGGACGAGGTCGCGGCCTCGCTGCCGTCGGCGCAGGGCTTCGTCGCCGACCTGGCCGACTGCGCACCGGGCGGTTCGCTCGAGAGCGCCCTCGACGCGCTCGTGCCACGGCTCGAGCGTGTCGACGTGCTGGTGCACTCGGCAGGAGTGCTGCGCAACGGCACCGTCGCGGACTCGCCGGTCCAGGACTGGGTCGACTCCATGACTGTCAACGTGGTCGCGGTGGCCGCCATCACCCGTGCCCTGCTGCCGGCCCTCCGCGCGGCCCACGGCCTGGTCATCACGGTCAACTCCGGATCGGGCTTCACCGCCACCCCGGCGTCCGGGGCGTACTGCGCCTCGAAGTTCGCCCTGCGCGCCTTCAGCGACTCGCTGCGGCAGGAGGAGCGCGGGCACGGTGTGCGGGTCACCTCGCTGCACCCGGGCCGCGTCGACACCGACATGCAGCGCGAGCTCGTCGAGTTCGAGGGGGCGGAGTACGACGCCGGCGCCTACCTCGACGTCGCCTCGGTGGTCCGGGCCGCGCGCCTGGCCATCGACGCCGGGCCCGACGCGAGCGTCGACCTGGTCTCGGTCCGTCCGCGCGGGTGGCGCCCCGCCGGGGACTGACGACAGCGTCTCAGATGCGGCTGGCGCCGCGCGTGGGCACGAGCCCGAGCCGGGCGAAGGCCAGGGCCTCGGCGAGGTCGACCTCGCGCTGGTCCTTACCCGCCTTGCGCGTCGACACCTCCACGACGACGTCGCCGTCCCAGCCGGAGTCGGCCAGGTGCTCGAGCATCGCTGCGCACGGCTGCGTGCCCCGCCCGGGCACGAGGTGCTCGTCGAGGAAGGACCCCAGCCCGTCCGTCAGGTGCAGGTGCGCGAGCCGCGACCCCAGCTCCCGGGCCATGGCGAGCGCGTCGGCGCCGGCCGTGGCGGTGTGCGACAGGTCGAGGGTGACGTGCTCGTACGGCTGGCCGACGGGATCCCAGTGCGGCAGGTAGGCCATGACCTCGCGCCGGGCCGTGCGCCAGGGGTACATGTTCTCGACGGCGAGCCGTAGACCCGACTCACGCTCACGCCGGGCGACGCCCTCGACGAACCCGGCGGCATACTCCCGCTGCCAGCGGAACGGCGGGTGCAGCACGACGGTGCCGGCGCCGACCTCGCGCGCCAGCTCGATCGAGCGGTCGACCTTGCCCCACGGGTCGGTGCCCCACACGCGCTGGGTGAGCAGCAGCGTGGGCGCGTGCACCGAGGCGATCGGCAGCTCGTGCAGCTCGGACAGCGCCCGCAGGGCGCCCGCCTCCTGCGTCACCGGGTCGGTCCAGACCATGATTTCCACGGCGTCGTAGCCGAGGCGGTCCGCGGTCGCGAAGGCGGTGGCCGCGTTGTCGGGGTAGAGCGAGGCGGTCGAGAGGCCGACTCGGATCGTCATGCGCCCATTTTGCGCCACGGTCCGCGCACGACGGTGGGCCGGGGGCCGCACCCCACGCCGGAGCCGCTCACGAGGTGAGGTGGTCGAGCCGGCGCAGGATGAGTCCCTCGCGCAGCGCCCACGGGCAGATCTCGAGCTGCTCGACCTGCAGCAGGTCGAGCGCCGCCTCGGCGACGAGCGCCCCGGCATACAGCTGGCGCGCGCGGCCCGCGGAGACGCCTGGCAGCTGCGACCGCGCGGCGCTGTCCATGGGGCCCACCGCGGCGACGATGCGTCGCAGGTCATCGCGGGAGAGCGTGCGCCGCACGAGCGGCCCCTCGGCGCGCGGGGCGGCGCCGGCGATCCGCGCGAGCGAGCGCATCGTCTTGGAGGTGCCTACGGCGCGGTCGGGAGTCCCGGACGTCAGCAGGGGGCGTACGCGTTCGGCGAGCGAGGTGCGCACGTGCGACCGCAGCTCGCGCGCGGAGGCCTCGCTCGGCGGGTCGCCCTCGAGTCGCTCCCGCGTCAGCCGTCCGGCGCCGAGCGGCAGGCTGATCGCCACGTCGGGCTCCTCGTCGAGCCCGCAGGCCAGCTCGAGGGAACCGCCGCCGATGTCGACGACGAGCAGGCGCCCGGCCGACCAGCCGAACCACCGGCGCACGGCGAGGAAGGTCATGCGCGCCTCGTCCGAGCCGCTGAGGGCCTCGAGGTCGATCCCCGTCTCGTCGCGGACCCGGGCGATGACCTCGTCGCCGTTGGGCGACTCCCGCAGGGCCGAGGTGGCGAAGGCGAAGAGGTCACCGACGCCCTGGTCCTCGGCGACCACGAGGCACTCGCGCAGGAAGGCCACGAGCCGGTCGGCGGTCGCGTCGCTCACCCGGCCGTCGTGCTCGAGGCTCTCCGAGAGCCGCAGCTCGGTCTTGTGCGAGAAGGCCGGCAGCGGCTGCGCGCCGAGGTGGGCGTCGACGACGAGGAGGTGGACCGTGTTCGACCCGATGTCGATGACGCCAAGGCGCATGCGCTCACCCTAGTGCCCGCCCATCGACGCCCCCTGCTCACCGAACGCCGCGTTCGGTGACGAACGCCGCGTCGGAACACGCAGTTCGCGAGCGAACGCTGCGTTCAGTCGGGAGCGGGGGCGCCATCTGCCGTATGCCGTGTGGCGGGACGGGCGGTCAGGCGGAGCGGCGGCTCAGGGTGAGGGACGCGAGGGCGAGCGAGGCGGCGATGAAGGCCGCGACGATGCCGAGGTCGCCCAGCACCTGGGCGGCCGGGTCGGGGTTGGTCGCGATCTCCTTCATGGCGTCGACGGCATACGACAGCGGCAGGACGTCGCTGACCCACTCGAGGACGGTGGGCAGCTGGTCGCGCGGCACGAGCAGCCCGCAGAGCAGGAACTGCGGCAGCAGGAACGCCGGCATGAACTGGACCGCCTGGAACTCCGTGCGGGCGAAGCCGCTCGCAAGCAGCCCCATCGCGGTGCCGAGCACGGCGTCGAAGATGGCGACGACCACGAGCAGCCACAGCGGTCCGGCGACGTCGAGGCCGCACACCCAGACCGCGAATCCCGTTGCGATCAGGGCCTGCGCGGCAGCGAGCGCACCGAATGCGAGGGCATACCCGATCATGAAGTCGGCCTTGCCCATGGGCGTGGTGAGCAGCCGCTCGAGGGTGCCCGACTGGCGCTCGCGCAGGGTCGCCACGGACGTCACGATGAACATCACGACCATGGGGAAGACGCCCAGCAGGGCCGGGCCGATCGAGTCGAAGACGAGGGTGCCGTTGTAGATCCAGGCGAGCAGCCCGAGCAGGACGCACGGCACGACGACGATCAGGGCGATGGTGCGGCGGTCGGTGCGCACCTGGCGCAGCACACGGCCCGACGTGGTGACGGTGAGCGCGGCGTTCACGACGAGCTCCTCTCCCCGGACCGTGCGGTCTCGGCGTCGATGAGGGCAAGGAAGGCGGCGTCGGCGTCGTCGGTCCCGGTCCGCTGCAGGAGCTCTGCCGGGGTCAGGTCGGCCAGCACGCGCCCCTCCCGCAGCAGGACGAGCCGGTCGCAGCGGGTCGCCTCGTCCATGACGTGGCTCGAGACGATGAGCGAGTGGCCACGCTCGGCGAGGTGCCGGAAGAGGTCCCACAGGTCGCGCCGGAGGACGGGGTCGAGGCCCACCGTCGGCTCGTCGAGGACCAGAAGGGTGGGCCGTCCGACGAGGGCCGCGGCCAGCGACACCCGCGACTCCTGCCCACCGGAGAGGTCCTGCACGAGCTGGTCGGCGTGCGACTGGAGGTCGACCTCCTCGAGCGTGCGGTCGACGGCATCGCGCAGCTCGTTGCCGCGCAGGCCGATGGCCCGGCCGAAGTAGGTGACGTTGTCGCGCACCCCGAGGTCGGCGTAGATGCTGGGGGTCTGCGTGACGTAGCCGACGCGGTCTCGCAGCTCGGGCGAGCCGGCGGGATGGCCGAGCACGGTGACGGTCCCGGCCTCGATGACCTGCACGCCGACGATGCAGCGCATGAGCGTCGACTTGCCGGAGCCGGAGGGGCCGAGCAGTCCGACGACCTGGCCGCCAGGGATCTCGAGGTCGAGGCCGGGGATGACCCGCCGCCTCCCCCGCACGACCTGCAGGCCGCGGATGGCCACTGCCGGATCGGAGTTATTCATCATGTGATGAAATCTACTCCGGGGTGGCGGCCCTGTCCACGAGATGCGACTGGAGGACGGGGCCCAGCCCCTCGACGAGCTCCTCCCGCGTCGCCGCGACGAGGGCGGGCAGCCGCACGACGTAGCGGCCGACGATCAGGCCGAGCATCTGCGAGGCCGCGAGCGCCCCTCGCAACTGCGGGTCGGCGACACCGGTGGATGCCGCCACCCGCCCGAAGACCTCGCGGCCGAGGAACTCGCGCAGCATCCGCGCCGCCTCGTCACTGGTGATGCTGGAGCGCACGAGGGCCACGAGCGCGTCTCGGCGCTCCGGCGGCTCCCACACCGTCAGGAAGGTCTCGACGATGCGCCAGCCGAGCCGGTCGACGTCACCGTCCAGGATGCCGTCGATGAGCTCGGTCGGGTTGACCGGCACCTCGAGGGTCTCGACGAAGAGGGCCGCCTTGCCGCCCTCGAAGTAGTGGTGCACGAGGGCCGGGTCCACCCCCGCCTCCCGCGCGATGCCTCGCATGCTCGCCTTGTCGTATCCCTTGGCCGCGAACGACTTCCGCGCCGCCTCGAGGATCGCGGCGCGGGTGTCCGCGCCGCCCGGACGGCGGCCCCGACCCCTCGGCGCCACCTCGCTGCTCGTCCCCGACGTCATGCCCAAACGCTAGCCCTGCCGACCAGGGGCCGGCACGGATGCCTGAGAGGGTCGCGGGGCGAACCGCGGGTGGCATCCGGAGGGGGCACACGGCATACACCCCCGACATCGGCCGGGTCGGCGCCCACGGAGCGGGCAGCGCCGGGCCACCCACGAGGTCGGCGACGTAGGGTGCTCGGGTGGCTGAAGCACCCCTGGACCTCCCCCGCGTGTGGGTCGAGTTCACCGACCCCGCCGACGCGGGACAGCGCTACCGCTGCGACCTGACGTGGCTCACGAGCAGCTGGACGTGCATCTTCGGCAACGGCTGCCAGGGCATCTACGCCGACCGGCCCGACGACGGCTGCTGCACGCTGGGGGCGCACTTCACCGAGAAGGACGACTGGAAGCGCGTCGAGAAGGCCGTCCGCGAGCTGGGCGAGGACGAGTGGGAGTACCACGCCGCCGGCACCGCCACCGGCACGAAGGAGGACTGGACCGAGAAGGAGGACGGCGCGCGCAAGACCCGCGTCGTCGACGGGGCGTGCATCTTCCTCAACCGCCCCGGCTTCCCCGCCGGTGCCGGGTGCGCCCTGCACCAGCACGCCATCCTGACCGGCGTCGAGCCGCACACCCTCAAGCCCGACGTGTGCTGGCAGCTGCCGATCCGGCGCACCTTCCGCACCGTCGAGCTGCCCGACGACACGAGCTACCTCGAGGTGACGATCACCGAGTACGACCGGCGCGGCTGGGGGCCAGGTGGCCACGACCTCGACTGGTACTGCTCGGGGAACCCCGAGGCGCACGTCGGGCGCGAGCCCGTCTACCGGTCCAACGCGCCGGAGCTGATCGAGCTGATGGGGCCTGAGGCGTACGCCGAGCTGGCCATCCGCGCCGAGGCGCACCTCGCCCAGGTCAAGGCGGTCCGGGCGCGCGGCGTGCGCAAGCTGCTGCCGCTCCTCGTGCACCCCGCGACCCTCGAGGCCCAGGCCGGGTCGACGCGTCCCGCAGCACCACCGAGGCGCGCCGAATGAGCGAGACGATCCCCTCCCCCAACATCTGGGAGACGCCCGACGTCTACGAGGTCGAGAACCGTGGTGTCGATCGGGACCATGTCATCGAGGACGCCATGCGCTCGGTGCTCGACTGGTCCGGCCTCGACGTCGTCGACATCGGGTGCGGCACCGGCTTCCACCTGCCGTACTTCGCCCGCGACGCGCGGTCGGTCGTCGGGGTCGAGCCGCACCCACCATTGGCTTCCCTTGCGGCAGAACGCATCTCGGGTATGCCGTCCGTCTCCGTCCGCGAGGAGGGCGCGGCCGCGATCGGGGTACCCGACCGCTCGTTCGACGTTGCGCACGCCCGGTGGGCGTACTTCTTCGGGCCCGGCTGCGAGCCCGGGCTGGCCGAGCTCGAGCGGGTGATGCGCCCCGGCGGTGCCGCCTTCGTCATCGACAACGACGCGACACGGTCGACGTTCGGGCAGTGGTTCCGGCGCGCGCTGCCGTCCTACGACCCTCGCGCGGTCGAGCGGTTCTGGGAGCGGCAGGGCTGGTCGCGCGAGCGCCTCGACATCCGGTGGGACTTCGACTCGCGGGAGGACTTCGAGGCCGTCGTCGCGATCGAGTTCGCGCCCGAGCACGCGGACCTGATCCTCGCCGAGCATCCGGAGGCCACCGGGGTGGACTACGCCGTCAACCTCTGGCACCGCCGCTACTGACCGACCGTCGAGAGGCCACGTCCGGCCCCTCTTCAACCGTCGAGAGGCCACGAGTGGCCCCACTTCGACCGTCGAGAGGCCACGTGTGGCCCCTGCCGCGCCGTCGAGCGGCCACGTCCGGCCCACCTCTCGACGATCGCGAGAAGGGCCGGACGCGGCCTGCTGACCCGCCCACACGCCCGGCGGCTCCCGCTGGGTCAGGCGGCGAGGTGGCGGCGCTGGAGGAGGCGCCGGCCGATGAGGGCGAAGGGCGAGAAGCCGACGAGGACGGTCGCGGCCGCGACCAGCGGCGTCGTCGCGCCGAACACCATCAAGCCGGCCACTCCGCCCACGAGGAGCAGCAGGGACCACCAGCCGAGCACGCCGGCCCTGGCCAGGCCCACCAGCACGAGCACCGGCCCGAGGAGGTTGAGCGGCTCGGTGCCGTCCCAGAAGCCCAGCAGCGAACCCTGCTTGAAGCCCTGGAACACGGCGACGGCCTGGTCGGAGCTGAGCAGGGTGCCGGCCGAGGCGTTCCACCAGTCCGACAGGACCATGCCGGACATGTTGGCGAAGCCCAGCGCCGCGAGCAGCGCGCCCACGACGGTGACCACGCGTCCGCGAGCGCCCCGCACGAGCGACGGTGCGGCGAGGATGCCCAGGGCGATGACGAGGTTGCCGTAGTGCAGGAACAGCGCCGACACCTGCGTCATGGTCGTGTCCCGGGTCAGGGAGGCGATGTAGTCCGCGTCGGCCATCGAGTCCTGCGGCGGCGACGTCACCAGGCCGAGCGCCCACAGCACCGGCCCGGCGACGAGGGCCGCGCCGGCCGCGATCCGCATGGGGTGGGTGGTGCGACGCCTCGACTCCTCCCTCTCGCCCGCGGCGGCAACGGGCGCGCCGACGAGCGAACCGACCGGCTCGGCGGAGACGTGGGACGGGAGGTGCGACATGGCTTTCCTTTCGGTCTTGCCCGGGACGATCCCGGAGCGCCGCTCTCGGCGACAGCCCAACCGTCCCGCCCGGCGGCCTCCCCACACCTCGCCCGAGAGGTACCGGCCCGTGGTCCGTCGTCGGGCGGAGACGCCGGCCCCGCGGCTCCGTCTCAAGAGGGATACGCCGGCACCCCCACCGCCCTAGCCTTGCGGCCATGCCACCCTTCCGGCTCCTGCGACGGCCACGGCTCGTCCCTGTCGTCGCAGCCGTGCTGCTCGGCGGTCTCGCAGTCGTCGAGGCGTGGACGGACCCCTCGTTCCGGCAGTCCTTCGGCTCGCTCGTGTGGGTGGCGCTCTGGATCGCGTGCGGCCTGGCCGCGCAGCTGCGCTGGCCCGCCGCGGGTGCCGTGGCAGTCGCCGCGTCGTACCCGCTGGGCGAGCTGCTGGGTGCACCGGGCCCCGGAGGAGCCGGCCTCATTGCCGCGCTCGTCGCGGTCGCCTACGCGGGGTATGCGGGCCGGCCGCGTGCCTCGCGCGTCGCCACGGCCGCCTGTGTCGCGGTCTTCGTGCTGACCGACATCGTCCGGGCCGGCGTCAGCTGGGACTCGATCTTCTTCCCCGCCATCTTCGTTCCGGCCTGGTGGGTCGGCAGCCTCGTGCGCCGCGAGCAGGACCGCACCCGCGAGATCGCCTCTCTCGCAGCGCAGCTCGATGCTCAGCGTGAGGCCACTGCGCACGCGGCGGTGGTCGAGGAGCGGGCACGGATCGCCCGAGAGGTCCACGACTCGGTCGCCCACTCGCTGAGCGTCATGACGCTCCAGCTCGGCGGCCTGCGCCGGCAGCTCGGACCGCTGCTCGACGAGCGACCCGCCGAGCGAGACGTCTGGCTGGGCCTCGAGCGTCTCGGACGCGAGTCGGTCGAGGAGCTGCGGGCGACCGTGGGGATCCTGCGCACGCCACGCGACGGTGAGGCCGACCTCGCCAGCCCCGTGTCGCTGGCCCGGGCGGAGCACCTCGCCGCAGACGTACGTGCGGCCGGGCTCGACCTCGCTCTCGAGACCCAGGGGGACCTCACGACGGTGCCGCGTGCAGTGGACGTGGCGGCATACCGCGTGGCGCAGGAGGCGCTGTCCAACGTGCTCCGGCACGCGCCCGGCGCCCGGGCCCTGCTGCGGGTCTGCCACGAGAACGACGCCGTCGAGGTGGTCGTGCGCGACGACGGCACCCGCTCGGGACAGGCGGACGAGTCGGTCCGCGACGGGGCCACGCACGGGGCCATGCGCGCAGCCAACGGCGGCCACGGCCTCGTCGGGATGCGTGAACGCACCGGGATGTTCGGCGGCACCCTGTCCGCCGGCCCGGTCACCGGCGGCGGGTTCGAGGTGCGTGCCCGCTTCCCGATCGGGAGGGGCTGGCAATGACGATCCGGGTGTTGCTCGTCGACGACGAGGCCATGGTCCGGGTGGGCCTGCGGATGGTGCTGACGGCCGAGCCCGACGTGGAGGTCGTCGGTGAGGCGTCCGACGGCGACCTGGCCGGGACCATGGCGGCGCAGCTGCGACCGGACGTGGTGCTCATGGACGTGCGCATGCCGCGGGTCGACGGCATCGAGGGGGCCCGCCGGGTCCTGGAGGCGAGTCCGTCGTCAAGGGTCGTCGTGCTGACCACCTTCGGCGAGGACGAGTACGTCGAGGGTGCGCTGCGCGCCGGTGTCAGCGGGTTCCTGCTCAAGGTGTCGACGCCCGAGCAGCTCGTGGCAGCGGTGCGCACCGTCGCCGCCGGCGGCGGGCTGCTCGACCCCGCGGTGACCCTGCGCGTCATCGAGTCCTTCGCCGCCGCGCCGGGTCCGCGGACGGCCCGGTCGCGCGACCTCGAGGTGCTGACGCTGCGCGAGCGCGACGTGCTCAGCCTCGTCGCTCGCGGCCTCTCGAACGCCGAGGTGGCCGCCGAGCTCTACCTGGGTGAGGCCACGGTCAAGACCCACGTCTCGAGCATCCTGGCCAAGCTCGGCCTCCGTGACCGGGTGCAGGCCGTCGTCGCCGCCTACGAGACCGGGCTGGTCCGCGCCGGCGACCGCGCCGACTCCTGAGCGAGCCCCACGTGGCCCCTCGACGAGTCGGAGGGGGCCACACGTGGCCTCTCGACGGTTGGGACCCGCGGTCAGTCGACGAGGTCGAGGGCGATGTCGACGATCGGCGAGGAGTGGGTCAGCCCGCCGACGGAGATGAAGTCGACGCCCGTCTCGGCGTAGTCACGGGCCACCTCGAGCGTCATGCCCCCGGTGGCCTCGATCTCGACCGGCTCGCCGGCTGAACGCAGCAGCTCGACGGTCTCGCGCAACACCTCGACCGACATGTTGTCGCACATGACGAAGCGGGCCCCGGCGTCGTAGGCCTCCTGCGCCTCGGCCGGCGTCGTCACCTCGACCTGCACGTCGACGTCGGGGAACCGCTCGCGCACCAGGGCGTAGGCAGCGGCGACCGAGCCGGCCGCGAGCTTGTGGTTGTCCTTGATCATCGCGACGTCGTAGAGGCCCATCCGCTTGTTGGTGCCGCCGCCGCAGCGCACGGCGTACTTCTCGAGCCAGCGCATCCCGGGCGTCGTCTTGCGGGTGTCGAGGACCATCGCGCCGGTCCCCTCGAGCGCGTCGGCCCACCGTCGCGTGTGCGTCGCGACGCCGGAGAGCCGGCTGAGGAGGTTGAGGATCGTCCGCTCGGCGACGAGCACGACCTGCGTCGGGCCGCTCAGGCTCGCGATGACGTCGCCACGCTCGAGCCGCGCCCCATCGTCGTTGACGACCTCGACCGCCGGCACGTCAGCGCCGATCTTCTCCGCCACGGCCGCCAGCACGAGCCCGATGACCGGCACGCCTGCCACCACTCCCGGCGCCCGGGCGACGATCTCGGCGGTCCGCACCTGGTCGGCGGGGATCGTCGCCAGCGTGGTGACGTCGAGGCCCTGCGGCCCGAGGTCCTCGCGCAGCGCCACGGCCACCAGCTCGTGCGCCCACTCGAGCGGGAACCCGCTCAGCCCGTCGCCACTCACGCCGTCTCCTCCGGTCCGTTCTCCGAGTTCGTATGCCGCCCAGCCGGTTTCGCGCTCCCCGCCCCGTCCGCCCGGTCCTCGTCAAGGACGTCCAGAGGCACCGAGCCGTCGAGGTCGAGGCCCTCGAGGTTGGAGCGCGGCACCGGCACGACCTCGGCGGTCAGCAGGCCGGCGTCCGACCGCCGCAGGTGCACGTGGTGCAGGAAGTGGTCGTCGTCCCGCCCCGGGAAGTCCTCGCGCACATGACCGCCACGCGTCTCCTCACGCAACGCGGCGGCATACGTCAGCGCGCGGCCGACGTGGAGCAGGTTCGTCGTCTCCCAGCTCTGGGGACCGCCCTGTCGGTCGGCGGCCTCGGTGACGGCGCGTGCGGCGAGGTCGCCGAGCGCCTGCTCGGTGGCGGCGAGGGAGGTCGCGGAGCGCACCGTACCGGCGCCGGCCGTCATGGAGCGCTGGATGTCGAGCCGGCGCTTGCTGCGGACCAGCTCGGGGGCGCCGTCGGCCGTCACGGGCGTAGTCTCGGGCAGCTCGCCCGCGCCGAGCCGGGAGGTCAGGTCGTCGGCGATCCGACGGGCGAAGACGAGCCCCTCGAGCAGGGAGTTGGAGGCGAGACGGTTGGCGCCGTGCACGCCGGTGCACGAGGTCTCGCCACACGCGTACAGCCCCTCGAGAGAGGCGCGCCCGTGCAGGTCGGTGCGCACGCCGCCGCTCGCGTAGTGCTGCGCTGGCGCGACGGGCAGCAGCTCGGTCGCGGGGTCGAAGCCGAGCTCGCGGCAGCGGGAGACGATCGAGGGGAACCGGTGCTCGAGGAAGTCGGCGCCGAGATGGCGGCAGTCGAGGTAGACGTGGTCGGTGCCGGTCTCGCGCATCCGGGCGATGATGGCCCGGGCCACGACGTCGCGCGGGGCGAGGTCGGCGAGGGGGTGCTGGCCCAGCATGAACCGCTCCCCCGCCTCGTCGACGAGGAAGGCGCCCTCACCGCGGACCGCCTCGGAGATGAGCGGCTGCTGACCGCGCGAGCCCTCGCCGAGCCACAGCACCGTGGGGTGGAACTGCACGAACTCGAGGTCGGACAGCACCGCGCCGGCCCGCAGCGCGGCCGCCATGCCGTCGCCGGTGGCGACGGACGGGTTCGTCGTCGACGCGTAGACCTGGCCGAGCCCGCCGGTGGCCAGCACGACCGCGCGGGCGTGCGCGGCGCCGACCCCGTCGACCTGCCCCTCGCCGATGACGTGCAGCGTGACGCCGCAGACGCGCTGCTCGGCGTCGGTGAGCAGGTCGAGGACCAGGGCGTGCTCGATGACCTCGATGCCCGGGTCGTCACGCACCCGGTCGAGCGCGGCGATGAGGGCGCGGCTGATCTCGCGGCCCGTCGCGTCACCGCCGGCGTGGAGGATGCGGTCGCGGTGGTGGCCGCCCTCGCGGGTCAGCGAGATCTTGCCGGTGTCGCCGCGGTCGAAGTCGGCGCCGAGCGCGATGAGGTCCCACACGGCGTCGGTGCCCTCGGTGACAAGCGTGCGCACCGCGTCGACGTCGCAGAGTCCGACGCCCGCCACCAGCGTGTCGTGGATGTGCTCGGCCGGGCTGTCCTCGGGTGACATGACCGCGGCGATCCCACCCTGCGCCCAGGCCGTGGACCCCTCGTCGAGCACCGTCTTCGTCACGAGCAGGACCCGGTCGACACGGCGCCGCAGCCGCAGGGCGGTGGTGAGCCCGGCGATGCCGGAGCCCACGACGATGACGTCGGCCGTGGTGGTCCAGCCGGGCGCGGGCGCGCTCAGGCGGCGGGGGATGCTCACGTCGGGGAGCCCGCTCTGCGGCATACGCCTGGCCTTTCGGTCTCGTGGTGGTGCGGGGTGCGGGGTGCGGTGACGTGGACGGCGGAGGCTGCACGCCGACGTCCGCCGGGCACGTCACATCGTGCCCTACCGGGGGCGTGTGGTTGCGCCCGATGCCGTATGCCGGCCGCCGCGTGGGCGCCCGCCGACCGTCACGGCTGGCTGAAGGTCTCGAGGGCGCCGCCCCCGGGGCCCACCAGCACCGGCAGGTTGTCGATGAGGCGGGTGGTGCCCACCCGGCCGGCGACGGCGAGCAGGGCCTCGCCGCGGTACCACTCCGGCACGTCCTCGAGGGTGTCCGGGTGGACCAGGACGAGGTAGTCGACGAGCGCGAGCGGCTCCTGCACGAGGACCGCGCGGGCGGCCCGGCGCACCGCCGAGGGACCCTCGACGGCCGCGGCCGCGCCCGCGCGCAGGGCCGCCGACAGGCACAGGGCCGTCTCGCGGTCCGACGGCGTGAGGTAGGTGTTGCGGCTCGACATCGCCAGGCCGTCGGGCTCGCGCACCGTCGGCACCGAGACGACCCGCACCGGGAAGTCGAGGTCGCGGCACATCCGGCGGATGAGGAGCAGCTGCTGGGCGTCCTTCTGGCCGAAGTAGGCCGCGCTGCACCGGGTCAGGTGCATCAGCTTGGCGACGACGGTGAGCATCCCGTCGAAGTGCCCGGGCCGCGACTGCCCCTCGAGCACGTCGCCGAGCGGGCCGGCCGAGATGCGGACCCCCGGGTCGCCCTCGGGGTAGACCACGTCGGGCGTCGGCGCGAAGACGAGGTCGACGCCGGCATCGGTGCAGATCTGCAGGTCCGCGTCGAAGGTGCGCGGGTAGCGCGAGAGGTCCTCCTTGGGCCCGAACTGCAGCGGGTTGAGGAAGATCGTGACGACGACGTGCCGGTGCGCCGCCCGGGCCTGTCGGATCAGCGTCGCGTGCCCCTGGTGCAGGGCGCCCATCGTCATGACCACGGCGACGTCGCCGTCGTCGAGGCGGGCCCGGGCCTCGCTCAGCTCGTCGCGGGTGCGGGCGACGACCGGGGCGGTCACTCGGGCGGGCACGCCTGTCCCCGAGCCTGTCTGGGCGGTCACGGTTGGTCCTCCTCGTGCGCGAGCAGCTGGAGCAGCGGGTCCGCGACGTCCGCCCGGAGGCGGCCGCTGAGCAGCGCCCGCTGCGCCGTCGCGCGGGCCAGCGCCAGGTAGGTCGGGCGGATGTCCGGCGCCACCGTGCGCAGCATCGCGACGTGCTCGGCAACGGTACCGGCATCGCCGCGGGCCACCGGGCCGGTGAGGGCGGCATCACCTCGCTGGAGCGTGTTGGCGAGCGCCGCGGTCAGGAGCGGCTCGAGGACCCGCGCCGGATCGTCCACCCCGGCCTCGCCGAGCAGCTGCATGGCCTGGGCGACGAGGGTGGTGAGGTGGTTGGCGCCGTGGGTGAGGGCCGCGTGGTAGGTGACCCGGTCCTCCTCGGCCACCCACACCGGGTCGCCGCCCATCTCGATGACGAGCGCCTCCCCCAGCGGGCGCGCGAGGTCGGTCGTCGTGACGCCGAAGCAGCAGTCGACCAGGCGGTCGAGATCGAGGGCCGTGCCGGTGAAGGTCATCGCCGGGTGCAGCGCGAGCGGCACGATGTCGCTGTCGGCGGCGGCCTCGAAGACGTCGATACCGTGGGCGCCCGAGGTGTGCACGACGAGCTGCCCCGGGGTGAACGTGCCTGTCGCGCTGAGACCCGCGACGAGGTCGGCGAGCGCGTCGTCCGGCACCGCGAGCAGGACCAGGTGCGCCCCGGCCACGACCTCCGGCACAGGCTCGACGGGGACACCGGGCAGCAGCGTGGCAGCCCGCTCGAGGCTCTCCTCGCTGACCGCCGAGACGCCCGTCACGACGTGGCCGGCCCGCACGAGGGCGGCGCCGAGGACGGCACCGACCCTCCCGGCGCCCACGATGCCGACGTCGAAGCGGGCCGGACGCTCGGAGGGGCTGCTCACGCACGGCACGCTATCGCCTACAGTCGCAAGGCGTGGACCCCCTTCCCTGGCGCGAGGCGTGGCACGAGGCGCTGTATGCCGCCGGGCGGGGCTTCTACGTGGCGCGCGGAGGGCCCGCGGCCCACTTCACCACCGCGGCGCACGGCCCGACCGGCGCCGCGCTGGCCCGGGCCCTGCTGCGGCTGTGGCTGCGTGACCACGACGAGCCGCCGGCCGTCGTCGTCGACGTCGGCGCCGGCCGCGGCGAGCTCGCCACCCACCTCGTCCATGCCCTCGCCGAGTTGAGGTATGCCGTCGCGTCCGACCGCGAGGAACCACCTCGACCCGGGGACCCCGATCCAGTCGAGTGGGCACTTTCCGACGGCTTCGAGCGTCGCGAAGTGCCCACTCGACGTGGCGAAGTGCCCACTCGACGTGGGGAGGTGGCGACGCGCGTGGTGGCGGTGGACGTCGTCGAGCGGCCCGAGGGGCTGGACGAGCGCGTCGAGTGGCTGCGCTCCCCCGGCGGTGCTGCCCTGCCGCCGCAGCTGGACCACCTGCGCGACGCCCTCGTCGTCGCCCACGAGTGGCTCGACGTCGTGCCGTGCACCGTGGCGCAGGTCGACACCGACGGCACCGCACGCACCGTGCTCGTCGACCCCGAGACCGGCACCGAGACACTCGGCGCACCCCTGTCGGGCGCCGAGCAGGCGTGGGCCGCCCGCCACTGGACCGGGTCAGGTCCCGGCGACCGCATCGAGGTCGGCCTGGAACGCGACCGGGCCTGGGCCGACCTCGTCTCCCGCGTCGACTCCGGCACGCTGCTCGCCGTGGACTACGGCCACACCGCGGCGGCGCGTCCGAGCGGGGGGACGCTCACGGCATACGCCCTCGGGCAGCAGACGGCGCCCGTGCCCGACGGCTCGTGCGACGTCACGGCGCACGTCGCGATGGACAGCCTCGACGCCGACGAGGTGCGGCCCCAGCGCGAGACGCTCCGGGCGCTCGGGGTGACCGGCACCACCCCGGCCCACGCCCTGGCCACGCGTGAGCCCCTCGCCTACCTCGCCGCTCTCGAGCGGGCCGGCGCGGCCGCCCGGCTGCTCGACCGGACAGGTTTCGGCGGTTTCTGGTGGGCGGTCAAGCGTGTGGGCGGTCAGCCGTAGCCTGAGTCGTATGCGTCGTCTGGCCTCCGTCCTGCTCGCCCTGGGGCTGCTCGCCCTGGGGCTGCCCGCGGCCGCCGTCGCACACGACGTGCTCGAGCGGACCGACCCGGCCGAGGGGACGAGCATCACGCACCTGCCCCCGCAGGTGACGCTGACGTTCGCGGAGCCGCCCCTGCAGATCGGGGCGCAGGTCGTCGTGACCGGACCGTCCGGTCCCGTGTCGTCCGGCGCGCCCACCGTGCGCGACCGCGACGTGACGCAGGCCCTCTCGCCGTCGGCTCCGGGCGGCGACTACACGGTCTCGTACCGCGTGACCTCCGACGACGGCCACCCCGTGACCGGGTCCTTCTCCTTCCACGCCACCATCGGCCTGGACGGCTCGACGGCCACGGCGGCCGCCACCGTGCACGTGCGACCGCTGGCGAACAGCGAGGACTCCCAGGACTCGCTCTTCGTGCCGGTGCTGCTCACGGTCGTCACCACGGTCATGCTCGTGGCCGTCGGCGGCTACCTGCTACTGCGCAGCCGCGAGGCCGACCGCAACCACCGGGGCAACAGCCCGGGCAACCCCCGGGCCTGACGGGGCCTCAGGCCTGCGGCACGCGCTCGACGACGAGTCGCTCGTAGCCGCGCAGCACAAACGTCGGGCGCCGCTCGGCCTCGACGACACGAAGCGCCCCGAGGCGCCGCAGCAGGGCGCGCACCGAGATCTGCAGCTCCATGCGCGCGAGCGGCGCGCCGAGGCAGAAGTGGATGCCGGCGCCGAAGGCCAGGTGCGGGTTGGGCTCGCGCGCGGCGTCGAAGCGGTCGGGGTCGGCGAAGAGCGCCGGGTCGCGGTTGGCGGCACCGAGCAGCGCAGCGACCTTCTGGCCCTCGCGGACGGTCACCCCCTGCAGCTCGACGTCGGTGGTGGCGGTGCGCTCGAAGAGGTGCAGCGGTGAGCCGTGGCGCAGCATCTCCTCGACGAGCCGCGCGACCGCCGCGTCGTCGTCGAGGCCGGCGAGGACCGCCTCCTGCTGGGCGGGGTCGGCCAGCAACGAGGCGAGGCCGTTGCCGAAGCCGTTGACGCTGGCCTCGTGGCCCGCGTTGAGCAGCAGCACCACCGTGGCGACGAGCTCGCGGCGCGAGAGCCGGTCACCGCCGTCGCGCTCCTCGACGAGCGCCGTGAGCAGGTCGTCGCCCGGGTGCGCGACGCGCTCGGCGGCGAGCGCCTCGACGTACGCGGCGAACTCGTCACAGGCCCGCTGCGCCTCGCGCTGGGCCTCGGCGGACGGCGCCACCTCGTACATCCGCACGATCGCCTGCGACCAGTCGCGCAGGCGCTTCCAGTCGGACGCGGGCGCCCCCAGCAGCTCGCAGATGACGAGCACCGGCAGCGCCTCCGCGTAGGCCTCGATGACGTCGAACCGGCCTCCGTCGACCTGCTCGGCGGCCGCGTCGAGCAGCTCACCGGCGATCTGCTCGACGCGCGGGCGCAGCCGCTCGATGTGGCCGCGGTTGAAGGCGCCGGCGACGAGGCGGCGCAGCCGGGTGTGCTTCGGCGGCTCCGAGTCGAGGATCGAGTCGGCGTGCAGCCAGTCGAACACGGTCCACGGGTCGTCGTCGGACGCTGCGCGCGACCGGAAGATGCGCCCGAGGCGCCGGTCGCGCAGCGTGTCGTTGGCTGCCGCGTGTGTCGTCGTGACCCACAGGCCGAGCCCGTCGTGCCACAGGACGGGGCCCTCCTCGCGGGCGCGGGCCAGCGCCGCATAGGGGTCGGCGACGAAGGCCGGATCGTCGAGGTCGAAGGTCGCGCGCGGGGTGGTCGTCGAGCTCACGCTCCAACTGTGCCGCACCGCATGGCGGGGGCGGGAGGAGGGTCCGCCGGGCGGACCCGCGCAGGAGGCACACGGCATACGCACGCCGTGGGGGTCGTAGGCTCGGGCGCATGACGGAGACCACCGCCTCGTCACCGCACGCGCGGCAGGCCCTGACGGTCGGCGTCGGCGCCGGTGGCCTCGCGACCGCCGACATGGTGCTCAACATCGGCCCGCAGCACCCGGCCACGCACGGCGTGCTGCGGCTGCGGATCGTCGTCGACGGCGAGCGGATCGTCAGCGCCGAGCCGATCATCGGCTACATGCACCGCGGCGCCGAGAAGCTCTTCGAGGTGCGCGACTACCGCCAGATCATCGTGCTCGCCAACCGGCACGACTGGCTCAGCGCCTTCTCAAACGAGCTCGGCGTGGTCCTCGGCGTGGAGCACATGCTCGGCATGGAGGTGCCCGAGCGGGCCGTGTGGGCGCGCACCGCTCTGGCCGAGCTCAACCGGGTGCTCAACCACCTGATGTTCCTCGGCAGCTACCCCCTCGAGCTCGGCGCGATCACCCCGGTCTTCCACGCCTTCCGCGAGCGCGAGGAGCTGCAGGCCGTCATGGAGGAGGTCTCCGGCGGCCGGATGCACTACATGTTCAACCGGGTCGGAGGCCTCAAGGAGGACCTCCCGGCCGGCTGGATGGGTCGCGTCGACAAGGCGATCGCCAACGTGCGGGGGCGCCTGCCCGACCTCGAGCGCCTCGTCGTCGGCAACGAGATCCTCGAGGCACGCACCCGCGGGGTCGGGGTACTGACCCGCGAGACGGTCGAGGCGTACGGCGTCTCGGGACCCATCGCCCGGGCGAGTGGGCTCGACGTCGACCTGCGCCGCGACGCCCCCTACCTCGCCTACGGCGAGCTGTTCGGTCCCAAGGGGCCGGGACGCGTCGTCACCCGCACGGCCGGCGACTGCCTGGCGCGCCTCGAGGTCCTGCTCGAGCAGGTGCACGTCTCGCTCGACCTCGCCGAGGCCTGCCTCGACCGGCTCGTGCAGCTGCCTCAGGGCCCGGTCAACGTCAAGCTGCCCAAGGTGCTCAAGGTGCCCGAGGGCGAGATCTACTGCGCCACCGAGAACCCGCTCGGCTTCAACGGCTACTACCTCGTCTCGCGCGGGGACAAGACGCCGTGGCGCCTGAAGCTGCGGTCGGCGTCGTTCAACAACATCAGCGTCCTGTCCGAGATGCTGCCCGGGCAGCTGATCGCAGACATGGTCGCGATCCTCGGGTCGATGTTCTTCGTCGTCGGGGACGTGGACAAGTGAGGGGCCGTATGCCGTCGCGCCGGGTCTCGCGCGAGAACGTCCTCCGCGGGGCCGCCGTCGCCGCCATCACCGCGGCGATCACGCTCGCGGCGGCCTGCTCCGACGAGGACACCGTCAACACGGTCCCGCCGCCGTGGCCGACGCAGACCACGAGCCCCGACGGGCCGCCGAAACCGCCCACCACCACGTCGACGACGACCAGGCCACCCACGCCGACGGCCACCGTCTCCGGCACCACCTGAGCGGGTCAGTACGCCGGGACGCCCAGGATCCGAAGCCGTCCCGAGACGGCGTCGATCACCGGCCGGGAGCCCAGCCGCCGCACCAGCTGCAGCCGGGCGGAGCGGGAGATGTAGCTGGCCGGGCACGCCGTGTCCCGCGGGTTCGGCTGCGAGGTGCCGCCGACGACGACCATGTCGTCGAGCTCGACGACATGGGCGGCCAGGCCGACGTCACAGGGGCCGCCGCCGATCCCCACGTCGACCGTCGCGCCGTTCACGGCGATCAGCCGGTCGGCCGGGTGGACGAGGAGCGGCGCCTCGGGCAGCCCCGGCAGCGGCCGGACCGACCCGGGCAGCTCCCACTGCAGGACCCCGTCCCCGACGGCGACGACCGAGATCGGGTGCGAGAGGCCGTCGATCGTCAGCCGCCAGACGGGGACTCGTACACCACCCGTGTTGGTCCGGACCACCGCGTCGGCGCGCTCCGCCCGGGTCACCACGAGCCGGCAGGAGGCGGCCGGGACGCCGTCGCAGCTGCCGGGAGCCTCGGAGTCCGCACGCAGGGCCCGGTCGAGGGAATCACGGGGGCCGATGACGCGGACGGGCCGGGTGGTCCGTCCTGACGTCATGGTGCCCGACCCGGTCGCGTGGGCCGGGACCCCGGGGGCCACCTCGACGTTGCGCGCGTTCCAGGCGATCTTCTGCTCGCTGGTGTCGAATCCGAGGTCCAACGCCCATCCCGAGAGCAGCACCGGAACGGAGGGTGGGGTGGGCACCCCGGCGCGGCGGACGGCCTCCGCCACGACCGCTGCCCGGCCGGCGAAGTCGGGGGGTGCCGGAGCGACGGGCGCGGTGGTGGCTGCCGACCCCGGCATGCCGGGGTCGGCAGGAAGTCCGGGCGACGACGTCGAGGTGCCGCATGCCGCGAGCGCGCCCGTGGCCGCGAGCAGGAGCCCCGCGGCGACGCTGGCGGCACGGCTCGAGTGCCCGCGCGGTCGCCGCCGGCGCGGCCTCCCCGGCGAGGCCGGCGGCGCGTCGCCCCGCGCCTGGTGTGTCTGCATACGACTGATGACACCACGCGAAGGCCCTTCGTTGCGGCCGCCCGGGGCCCGCGCCGGACCGGTGGCACAAATCGCCACCCGAGGTGGACCGTCAGCTGCGGTCTGAGTCGTTCTCGTCCTCGTCGTCGCGCGGGCGCAGCCGGCACCAGGCCTGCACCACCATGCCCGCCGCCGCCAGCAGCAGCGCGATGACCGCGTGCACCGCGAACGCCCAGATGCGCGCCCGCTGGGACTCGATGTCGGCGTCCGGCAGCAGCACCAGCACGTTCGCGACGTACCAGCCGACGAGCACCGAGCCCGTCAGGGCACCGGCCTGGCCGAGCACGAGGGTGCGGGCGGCACGCAGCGGCGTGATGGTCGGGTTGGGGTGGCCGTCCCGGACCTGGCGCACCTGCCAGCCGCCGACGAGCAGGGCGGCGCCGAGGAACACCATGGCGACTCCCCCCACCCAGCCCGGGTCGGGCACGAGGTTGCCGCCGGAGGCCAGCCAGCGCAGCAGCAGCCACGCCACGACCGTCGCGGCGACGGCGGCGAGCACGAGCGTCGTCACGCGGATGCCGGCGTGGGGTCTCACTGCTGCTCCCATCCCGGACCGGGCCGCACACCCGATCGGTCGAGGTCGGCGAGGAGGTCCGCCACAGGACGTATGCCGCCGTCCCCGTCTGTCACCCGCAGCGTGGCCTGCGGGTCGGCGTCGGTCCACGGCACGAGCACGAAGGCGCGCTCGTGGGCGCGCGGGTGGGGCAGGAGCAGTTCCGGCTCGTCGCTGACGACCTCGCGCCTGCCGCCGGGCGTGCCGTACTGCAGCAGGTCGAGGTCCAGGGTGCGTGCGCCCCAGCGGACCTCCCGGGTGCGGCCGTGCTCGGCCTCGATGCGGTGGAGGGCGGCGAGGAGGTCGGCCGGGGCCAGCGTGGCCCGGCCGACGGCGACGGCGTTGAGGTAGGGCGGCTGCTCGGGGCCACCGACCGGGTCGGTCTCGACCAGCGACGAGACGGCAGTGACGGTCAGCCCTGGCAGCTCCCGCAGGGACTGGACGGCGGCGGCGAGGGTCTGCCCGCGGTCGCCGAGGTTGGAGCCGAGCGCGACGGCCACGTGGGCGGCGTTCGCCCGGTGCACGCGTACCTGCACGTCGGTGAAGGGCTGGCCGACGGGTGCCTCCGGCTTGTGCACGACGACGTCGACGGCGTCGACGAGGTCGTGGCGCAGCACGTCGTCGGCGATGACCTCGGCGAGGCGCTCGATGA
This sequence comes from Terrabacter sp. NPDC080008, assembly GCF_040702505.1. Lineage (NCBI taxonomy): Bacteria > Bacillati > Actinomycetota > Actinomycetes > Micrococcales > Intrasporangiaceae > Terrabacter > Terrabacter sp. NPDC080008. The sequence goes on along the minus strand of NZ_JBFBLC010000004.1, from coordinate 293,982 downwards.
GGTCGAACGAGGGGCCGGTGATGCGCGCTACCACGGCGTCGGCGACCTCGGCGTAGTTGACCGTGGCGGCCAGGCCGTCGGAGCGCCCGGCCCGCTCGAGGTCGCAGTGCATCGTGACGTCGACGAGGAAGGTCTGCCCGTCGCGCTTCTCGAAGTCGAGCACGCCGTGGTGCCCGCGGGCCGAGACGCCCTGCAGGACGATGCGGTCGGCGGCCATCAGCCGTGGTCCTCCTGCCGGTCGGGGGCGAGGTCGGGATCGTCGGCGTCGGGCGCGTGCTCGAGGGCGGCCTGCACGACGGACAGGGCCCGCACCGTGGAGGCGACGTCGTGGACGCGCACGCACCACAGGCCGGCCATCGCAGCCATGACGGAGGTCGCGGTGGTCTCGAGGTCCCGGTCCGCGGCCGGTCGGGGCGCCTCGCCCTCGCCGCGACCGAGCCGGCCGAGGAAGGTCTTGCGGGAGGCCCCGAGCAGCACGGGCTGGCCGAGGTCGTGCAGCACCGGCAGTGCCGCCAGGAGGGCCCAGTTGTGGTCGGCGTTCTTGGCGAAGCCCAGGCCCGGGTCGAGCACGAGCGCCTCGGGCTCGATGCCCGCTTCGAGCAGCTCGTCGCGGCGGCGCCCCAGCTCGTCCAGCACGTCCGCGACGACGTCGTCGTAGACGGCGCGGGACTGCATCGAGGTGCTGTGGCCGCGCCAGTGCATCGCGATGAAGGGAAGACGGTCGGCTGCCACCCACGGCACCATCTCGGGATCGGCCAGGCCGCCGGAGACGTCGTTGACGATCTGCGCGCCGGCATCGACCGCGGCCCGGGCGACCGAGGCGCGCATCGTGTCGATCGACACGACGGCCCCCTCCGCGGCGAGGGCTTCGACGACCGGCACGACCCGGCGCAGCTCCTCCTCGACGGAGGGGCGTCCGGCGCCGGGGCGGGTCGACTCGCCGCCCACGTCGACGATGTCGGCGCCGGCGTCGAGCACCTCGAGGCCATGGGCGACGGCGGCCTCGTGCTCGAACCACTCGCCGCCGTCGGAGAAGGAGTCCGGCGTGACGTTGACGACGCCCATGACGAGCGTGCGGTCCTGGACCTCGAGCAGGCTCGCGGCGTCCGCGCGCCCTCGGGGTCGACGGCGGTCGGGGGCTGCTGGCGCGTTCATGGGCGCCATTGTGTCGTCGCCGGTGACGGGCGTGCTGCGGTGGAGGGGCCGCCCGCCGTCACTTGTTGCCCTCGAGCATCAGCGCCATGGCCTCCGCTCGAGTGGCCGGGTCGCGCAGCTGGCCACGCACGGCGGACGTGATGGTGCTCGCGCCCGGCTTGCGGATGCCGCGCATCGACATGCACAGGTGCTCGGCCTGGACCACGACGATCACGCCCTGCACGTCGAGGTGCTCGACGAGGGCGTCGGCGATCTGGGTGGTGAGCCGCTCCTGCACCTGGGGCCGACGGGCGAAGACCTCGACCAGCCGGGCGAGCTTGGACAGCCCGGTGACGCGGCCGTCCTTGCTCGGGATGTAGCCGACGTGGGCGACGCCGTGGAAGGGCACCAGGTGGTGCTCGCACGTGCTGTAGAGCTCGATGTCGCGCACGATGACGAGCTCCTGGTGGTCGATCTCGAACGTCGTGCCGAGGACATCGGCGGCCGACATGTCGAGACCGGCGTAGATCTCGCTGAAGGAGCGGGCGACCCGGGCCGGGGTGTCGAGCAGCCCCTCGCGGTCGGGGTCCTCGCCGATGGCCAGCAGCAGCTCGCGCACTGCCTTCTCGGCGCGCGCCTGGTCGATCGCCACGTCAGCTCTTCTCGTCGGGGTTGACGCGTCCGTCCTCGGGCACCTCGATGACCTGCTCGGCCGGGTGCTCCTCGGCGAGCGGGTGGGCGCCGACGGACGCGGCCTCGTCGATCTTGCCCTCGAGCGCCTTGTCCGCAGGCACGGGCGGCGGCAGGTGGCCGTTCTGCCCGTTGGACCCGTTGAGGGCGGCGATCTCGGCCGGCGTCAGCACCGGCGGCCGGTCGCTGAGCTGACGCGTCTGCGAGGAGAGCCAGGTGGGGCGCTCCGGCTGCTTGACGACCGGCGAGAAGAGCTGGGCGAGCTCGTGGGCGTTCAGCGTCTCCTTCTCGAGCAGCTCGAGGACGAGCTTGTCGAGCAGGTCGCGGTTGGCGTTGAGCGCGTGGTAGGCCTCGTCGTGCGCGGCGTCGATGAGGCTGCGGACCTCCTCGTCGACGACGCGGGCGATCTCCTCGGAGTAGTCGCGCTGGTGGCCCATGTCGCGGCCGAGGAAGACCTCGCCGTTGCTCTGGCCGAGCTTGATGGCCCCGACCCGCGAGGACATGCCGTACTCGGTGACCATCTTGCGAGCCATGCCGGTGGCCTTCTCGATGTCGTTGCTGGCACCGGTGGTCGGCTCGTGGAAGACGATCTCCTCGGCGACGCGGCCACCGAGGGCGTACGCGAGCTGGTCGAGGATCTCGTTGCGCGTCGTGGAGTACTTGTCGTCGATCGGCATGACCATCGTGTAGCCGAGGGCGCGACCGCGCGGCAGGATCGTCACCTTGGTGACGGGGTCGGTGTGGTTGAGCGCCGCGGCGACGAGGGCGTGACCGCCCTCGTGGTAGGCCGTGATCTTGCGCTCCTTGGCCGACATGATGCGGGTGCGCTTCTGCGGACCGGCGATGACGCGGTCGATGGCCTCGTCGAGCGCCGGGTTGTCGATGACCTTCTTGTCGCTGCGGGCGGTCAGCAGCGCGGCCTCGTTGAGCACGTTGGCGAGGTCGGCGCCGGTGAAGCCCGGGGTGCGGCGGGCGACGGCGAGCAGGTCGACGTCGGGGGCCATCGGCTTGCCCTGGGCGTGCACCTCGAGGATGCGGTGGCGACCGATCATGTCGGGCGCGTCGACGGCGATCTGGCGGTCGAAGCGGCCCGGGCGCAGCAGCGCGGGGTCGAGGATGTCGGGGCGGTTGGTCGCCGCGATGAGGATGACGTTGGTCTTGACGTCGAAGCCGTCCATCTCGACGAGCAGCTGGTTGAGCGTCTGCTCGCGCTCGTCGTGGCCGCCGCCCATGCCGGCACCGCGGTGGCGACCGACGGCGTCGATCTCGTCGACGAAGACGATGGCGGGGGCGTTGGCCTTGGCCTGCTCGAAGAGGTCGCGGACGCGGCTGGCGCCGACACCGACGAACATCTCGACGAAGTCCGAGCCGGAGATCGAGTAGAACGGCACGCCCGCCTCACCGGCGACGGCACGGGCCAGGAGGGTCTTGCCGGTGCCGGGCTGGCCGTAGAGCAGCACGCCCTTGGGGATCTTGGCGCCGACGGCGAGGAACTTCGAGGGCTCCTGGAGGAACTCCTTGATCTCCTGCAGCTCCTCGATGGCCTCGTCGCAGCCGGCGACGTCGGCGAACGTCACCTTCGGGGTGTCCTTGGTGGCGAGCTTGGCGCGGGACTTGCCGAACTGCATGACGCGGTTGCCGCCGCCCTGCATCTGCCCCATCAGGAACCAGAAGAGGCCGAGGATGAGGATGACCGGAAGCACCGAGAAGAGGAACGAGCTGAACCAGCTCGGCTGGTCGATCTGGTCGGTGTAGCCCTTGGGCGGGTTGGCCTTCTCGAGGGCGTCGACGACCTGGCCCCCGCGCGCGTCGACGTAGTAGGCGTAGACGCTCTGGGCGTCCTTGACCGAGCCGTCGGGCGAGGTGTACGGCGACTTGAGCTGGAGGGTCATCTGCTCGTTGTTGAGCAGCGTCGCCGACTCCACCTGGCCGGAGCTGATGAGCTTCATCGCCTCGGACGTGTCGATCCGGGGAGGGCCGGACTGCGAGAACATCATGCCGAAGACGAGCGCGCTGATGAGGACCAAGATCCACAACAGTGGGGTGCGCAGAATCCGCTTAGCGTCCATGTACGTGCGAGGCCGTCGGCCCCGGTCCTCCTGCTCGTCCGGTGAGTTGGTCCACCGGCACAACGTCCGGCGGACTTCCAGTGTTCCGCATGCGGCAGGCTGCTGACCAACCCGTCCGTCCAGGGTTGCGTACCCGCCGCGGCTCGGGCCGTACGCCGCGGGCTCGGTCAGTCGGTGGCGGCGCGCAGGGCCTCGAGGACGCGACGGTCGATGCCGTCGGGGCTCAGGCGTGCCTCGTAGTTGGCGTTGCCGGCCCAGTCGGCCAGTGCCGTGGCCACGTCGTCGCCGTCGAAGCCCAGGCGCGCCAGGCGGCCCCGGACCTCGTCCGCCAGCTCGCCGTCGAGCGGCTGGACCCCCTCGGGCTTGCCGAAGTACATCTCCCACTCCGCGAGCAGGCGCCCCAGCTCGGTGACCGGGTCTGCGTGGTCGTCGACGCGCAGGTCGGCCAGCACCCCGCAGCCGTCATAGCCCGAACCCGGCTCGACGGCATACAGCGCCGCGCTCTGGCGCCCGCGTGAGTCGCCACCGGCGGCGTCACCGGCGACGAGGGCGGCGTGCAGCCGCTGGGCGAGCGGCCGGCCGGCCGACTCGTGCCAGGCGCGTTCCATCTCCTGGACCACCTCGGGGCCGGTGAGGATGTTGCCCTGGATGGCGTATGCCGTGTCGCCGTCCTCGCGCGCGACGCCGCCGGCCCAGGGGTTGCACTCGGCACCGGTGAAGGTGGCCGCCGAGTCGATGCCCACGACCCCGACCTGGCGGGTCTCGCGGCCCTCGTCGAGCGCGGTGGCCGCGGCCAGCGCCTCCTCGGCCTGCTCCCCCGCCGCGAGGCGCCCGAGGAGCTCCTCGCGGTAGGCGAACCGGGCGAAGGACTGCGTGGCGACGGCGCCGACGCCGGTGCGGGCGTCGGGCACGACCGCCCCGACGGCGAGGAACTTGCTCGCGACGGCGACGCCGTAGGCATCACCCTGCCGCGCGACGATCGAGAAGGTCATGCGCTCTCCCGGGTCAGGCGTAGACGTGCGGGGCCAGGGTGCCGACGCAGCGCAGGTTGCGGTACTTCTCGGCGTAGTCGAGGCCGTAGCCGACGACGAACTCGTTGGGGATGTCGAAGCCGACGTACTTGACCGGGATGTCGACCTTGACGACGTCGGGCTTGCGCAGCAGCGTGCAGATCTCGACGGAGGCCGGGTTGCGCGACTCGAGGTTGGACTTGATCCACGACAGCGTCAGGCCGGAGTCGATGATGTCCTCGACGATGAGGACGTGGCGGCCGCTGATGTCGGTGTCGAGGTCCTTGAGGATGCGCACGACGCCGGAGCTCTTGGTGCCGGAGCCGTAGGAGGAGACCGCCATCCAGTCCATCGGGGCGGTGCCGGGCAGGGCGCGCATGAGGTCGGCCATGACGACGACGGCGCCCTTGAGGACCCCGACGAGCAGGAAGTCCCTGCCCTCGTAGTCTTTCCAGATCTCCTCGGCGAGCTCGGCGAGCCGGGCCTGGATCTGCTGCTCGGTGAGCAGGACCTCGGCCAGGTCTTCTCCCATGTGCTCGTGGTCCACGAAGGCTCCTTGCTGTGCGGTGGTGCGGGTGAGGGTCGTGCGGGCGGCACCATTCAACCGCACCCGTCCGGCGGCTCGTCAGGCGTGGGCGGTCTGGCGCAGCGGGCTGAACACGATCGCGCCGCCGGTGCGGGCGACCGCGATGCCGCCCGGGACGTGCAGCGGGCCCTGGCCGTGCCAGGAGGTGAGCAGGGCGTCGAGCGACTCCACGTGCGCGGCGCTGACGTCGGCGAGCGGCGCCCCGGCCTCGGCGGAGAGCAGCCGCCACACGCGGGTGCGGATCGCCCGCGGCAGCCGCGAGAGCGCCTCGAGGTCGACCCCGTCGCCGTCCGGCCCGGCGGGCAGGCCGGCCCGGGCCTCGATGGCAAGGCTCTCGAGGTAGTCGGCGTCCTCGCGCAGCAGGTCCGCGCTGCGGGCCAGCGCGGCCGCGAAGCCCGGGCCGAGCTCGGACTCGAGCGCCGCGAGCAGCCGCCGGGCGCGCACCCGCCGGAAGGAGTCGTCGCTGTTGTGCGGGTCGACCCAGGGCTCGATGCCGTATGCCGCGCAGGCGGCGAGCGTCGTGGCGCGCGGGAGGGCGAGGAGCGGGCGCACGAAGCGGTCGCGGCGCACCGGCATACCGCTGAGCGAGCGCGCCCCGGAGCCACGGGAGAGGCCGAGGAGCACCTGCTCGGCCTGGTCGTCGCGGGTGTGGCCGATGAGCATGAGGAACGCGCCGAGCCGGTCGCCCACGGACGCGAGGGCGGCGTAGCGCGCGGTGCGGGCATCGGCCTCCGCGCCGGCGCCTGTCGTGCGCACCTGCGCCTGGACGACCTCGACAGGGTCCAGCCTCAGCTCGCGGCAGAGCGTCGCCGCCTCCCGGGCGACCTGGGCGGAGCCGTCCTGCAGGCCGTGGTCGACGACGACGGCGCCGGCGCGCACGCCGGACCGGGGGGCCTCGAAGGCGAGGGCGGCAGCGAGCGCCACAGAGTCGGGGCCGCCCGAGCAGGCGACGAGGACGAGGCCGCCCTCCGGGACGTCGGCGAGGTGCTCGCGCACGGCCAGCCGGGTGGCGGCCACGGCGGGATCGGGTCCGGGCATCTCCGCGGGGCCCCGCATCAGCCGTGGACCCGGCGCACCCAGGCGTCGGGGTCGAGGATCTCGGCGGCCCGGGGCAGGGTCTCGGGTGAGGACCAGACGGCGTTGAAGCCGTCGCGCCCGACCCGGTCGGTCACAGCGCGCACGAAGACGGCACCGTCGCGGTACTGCCGCATCTTGGCCTCGAGACCGAGCAGCTTGCGGAGCAGCCGGTCGACGCCGACGGCACTGTTGCGGCGCTGGTCGAACCGGCGGCGGATCTCGCCGACGCTCGGGATGACGCGCGGGCCCACGTCGTCCATGACGACGTCGGCGTGGCCCTCGAGCAGCGACATGACCGCGGTGAGCTCGGCGATCTGCGCCTTCTGCTCGGGCGTGGCGAACAGCTGCGCCAGGCCCTCTCCGGAGGTGAGCACCTCGGGGAGGTTGCGGGTCAGCTGCTCGAAGCGGCGCGAGAGGTCCTCGGGGGTGGGTGCGAGGTCGACGGCGAGGGCCTGCGTGCGGGTCACCATGTGCTCGCGCAGCCAGGGCACGGCGGTGAACTGGACGCGGTGGGTCTCCTCGTGCATCGCCACCCAGCGTCGGAAGTCGGTGGGGTCGACCTGCAGCTTGCGCTCGGTGGCGACGATGTTGGGCGCGACCAGCAGCAGGCGCGGGGTGCCGTTCGGCGCGAGGTCGTACTGGCCGAGGACCTTGGAGGAGAGGAAGGCGAGCAGGGCCCCCATCTCGGCTCCGGTCACCTTGCCGCCGATCGCGGCGGCCGCCGCGTTGGTCTGCGACTTCTTGGACGCGTTCAGCTTGTCCACGACCGGGTCGAGCATGGACTTGAAGGAGTCGACGTTGGCGCTGATCCAGCCCGCCCGGTCCACGACGAGCGGGGCCGGGGCGTCGGCCGGCGCGCGGAGGTCGCTCGTCTCGGCGACCGGGGCCACGGCGGAGGCGGCGGCGTCGCGCAGGTCGGCCACGATGGCGGCGGCCTCGTCGCTCGACACCTGCGGGCCGGGGTTGACGATGGCACGGCCGGTGCGCTTGGCGAACTCGTAGTCCACCGAGGCGGCCGGCGCACCCCCTCCCGAGCGGTCCGGGCGACCGACGCCCTCCGGCAACGGGGTGGTGCTGTCTGTCATGCCAGGCCTTTCCGTGCAGTGACGATGCGACCCGAGCGGCTCACCGGACCGTCAGCGACAGCCGCACGAGGCGATCGCCGCTACGAACCGGTCCAACGCCGCCCGCGCCTCGTTGGTTCCTGCCCCAGCGACCATACCCACGAAGACGAGCAGTCGACCGCTGTCGTCGACCACGCTCCCGGCCAGCGCGTTCGCGCCCGTCAGGGTGCCCGTCTTGGCCCGCGCGCGGCCCGCAGCGTCGTGGTCGGCGCCGGCCAGACGGTCGGCCATGGTGCCGGTCAGGCCGCCGATCGGGAGGCCGTCGAGGGCCTGCCGCAGCACCGGGTGCTGCCCGTCGTAGCCGAGGACCAGCACGTCGGAGAGCAGGTCGGCCCGGATGCGGTTCTCGCGGGAGAGTCCGCTCGCGTCGGAGAGGGAGACCCCGCGCGTGTCGAGCCCGAGGGCGCCGACCTGCGACACCACCCAGGCCCCGACCTGCGCGAAGGCCGTGCCGGCCCCCGAGCGGTAGGCCGCCTGGCGGCTGAGGATCTCGGTGAGCGCGTTGTCGCTGTCGGTGAGGGCCAGGGCGAGCTGCTCGCGGACCGGGGCCGACTCGACGCTGCCGAGGACTGCCCCGGGGCCGCCGGCAGGCGCGGTGGGCGTGGCCGTGCTGGTCTGGGGAGTGGGCGCGGTCGTCACCGACGGGCCGGGCGTGGGCAGCGGCGAGCCGGGCACGCCCGGGGCCCGGCCCCGTGGTGCCAGCACGACGGTGACGCCGAGCGACCCGAGCTGGCGGGCGAAGGCGTCCCTCACCGCGGCGACCGGGTCGGCCGGGCCGGGCGCTCCTCCTCGGGCCCGCTGCGTGGACAGGCCGAGCATGGCCACGGCCCCCGTGATGCCGGAGCCGCGGAACGTCGGTGCCCAGGTGGGCGCGGTCGTCGGCCCGTCGGCGTACGTCTCGTCGACGTAGAGCGTGACGCGGCGGGTGCCCTGCGCCTTCAGCCTCTCGGCGACCTGCTCGGCGAGGTCGCGCAGGCCGGCCCGCCCCGCCACGGCCTCCGGGTCGCCCTTGCCGGGGTTGAGGAGCGAGTCGCCCCCGGCGACGAGCACGACCTGGTCGGGCCGGTCCCCCTCGCGCACCACCGTGCGCAGCGTCTCGTCGGGCGCGAACACCTGGCCGATGGCCGTGGCCGACAGGAGCTTCGTCGTCGAGGCCGGGATGCGCGGCTCGCTGCCGCGCTGGTCGAACAGGACCTGACCGGTCTGCCCGTCGCGCACGACGAGGGCCGAGTCCCGCAGCGCGGCGAGCGAACGCACCGCTGCGAGCGCCTTGGTGACGCCCTCGATCGAGGGCGCCTCGGCATCGCCCGCCAGGGACGGCAGCAGCGGACCGGCAGAGGTGGGCAGGCTCGGCTGCGGCACGAGCGGCAGGGTCCGCGTCGCGACCGTCTCGGTGGGCGGTGGTGGCGGCAGTGGACGCATCGTCAGCACCCCGGGCGCGGCGTCGGCGACGTCGAGGACGGCATACCCGAGCACGACGGCCACGAGCGACCAGGCGACGGCTGCCCCGTAGCCGCGACGACGCTGCGGCCCCCGCTGCGCCATCACGTGCTCCCGTCGTCGGTGTCCGCCCTGTTTCGCGCAGGGACCGGCCTTGCTGACACACTGTCGCGGACGATTCTGTCAGCCGCCGCCGGATGCCCCTGCACCCGAGCGCGCCCGACGAGCCCGAGAAGGGGAAGACGTGGAGTTCGACGTCACCATCGAGATCCCGCGCGGACAGCGCAACAAGTACGAGGTCGACCACGAGACGGGCCGGATCCGCCTCGACCGCTACCTCTTCACGCCGATGGCCTACCCCGCCGACTACGGCTACATCGAGAACTCGCTCGGCGAGGACGGCGACCCCCTGGACGCGCTCGTGCTGCTGCCCGAGCCGGTCTTCCCCGGCGTCGTCGTCGAGGCCCGCCCGATCGGCGTGTTCCACATGACCGACGAGGCCGGCGGCGACGACAAGGTGCTGTGCGTGCCGGTCGACCCGCGCACCGCCGACGTGCAGGACATCACCGACGTGAACGAGTTCACGCTCAAGGAGATCCAGCACTTCTTCGAGCGCTACAAGGACCTCGAGCCGGGCAAGCACGTCGACGGCTCCGACTGGGGCAACCGCGCGGCCGCCGAGAAGATCATCGGCGAGGCCTTCGACCGCGCCAAGGAGCAGGGCACCTCGACCGCCCGCTGGGCGATGCCCGAGGGCCACTGAGCCGGACCGCTCACCGCACCGCGATTTCTCCAACCGAACGCAGCGTTCGGTCTCGAACACCGTGTTGTAACAGTGTTTTCGAGACCGAACGCTGCGTTCGGCTTTTGTCGGGGGGGCCGGGGTTGCCGCGCTAGGGGTCAGCCGGCCTCGGCAGCCTCCGTGGCGGCGACCGCCACGGCCTCACGCGGCGGCTCGGGCTGCGGCGTCGCGCCTGGTGCCGGGCGCGGCCGCAGGACGAGGGCGGCCACGAGCAGCGCGACGACGGTGAAGGTGGCCGACGTCCGGAAGGCCGGCTCGACGCCCGGCACGAACCGGCCGGGAACCGCCTTCGACGCGTACACGCTGACGATCGCGGCCAGCCCGACCGCGCCGCCGAGCTGCTGTGCCGTCTGCAGCAGGCCCGAGACCGTCCCCGCCTGGGCGCGGTCGACGCCGCCGAGGACGATGACGGTGACCGGCATGAAGACGAGCGCCGCCGACACCCCGTTGAGCACGAGGGCACCGAGCAGGTGACCGGCATACGTCGTCGTCGTGGAGATCCCGCTCAGCCACACGAAGCTCGCCGTCAGGCCGATGGCGCCGACGATCAGCAGGACCCGGGGCCCGACGGCCGCGACGAGGCGGGCGCTGACCCTGGAGGTCGCGAAGATCGCGAGGCTGAGGGGCAGGAAGGCCGCGCCGGTCGCCACGGGGCTGAAACCGAGGACGAGCTGGAGGTACTGCGTCACGAGGAAGAACGTCGAGAACTGCGCACCGACGACCAGCGCCATGAGCACGAGCGCGCCGGCTCGGCTCCGGTTGCGCACGAGCGCCAGCGGCAGCAGCGGTGAGGCGACACGCGACTCGGTCCGGACGAAGAGCGCGAGCAGGAGCACGCCCGCGGCGAACGAGGCCAGGGTCACCGGCGCGGTCCAGCCGTAGTCCGGCGCGCTGATGAAGCCGTAGACGATGCCGACCGACCCGAGCGTCGCGGTGACGGCACCGACGACGTCGAAGCGGCCCGGCACACGCGGGGTCTCCGTGACGAAGCGGCGCGCCAGCACCAGGACGACGGCGCCGATCGGCACGTTGACGAAGAGCGTCCAGTGCCAGCTCACGTAGTTGGTCAGGACGCCGCCGAGGAGCAGTCCGATGGAGGCGCCGGCCGACGAGACCGCGGTGAAGAGGGCGAGTCCCCGGTTGCGTGCGGCCTCGTTCGGGGCGCTGGTCGTGACCAGCGCGAGGACGCTCGGGGCGGCGAGGGCGGCCCCGACGCCCTGGAGCGTCCGGGCTGCGACGAGCCAGGTGGGCGACGTGGCGAGGCCGCCGAGGAGGCTCGCGACGGTGAAGACGGCCAGGCCGATCTCGAAGCTGCGCAGCCGGCCGAGCACGTCGCCGAGGCGCCCGCCGAGGAGCAGCAGGCCGCCGAAGGCGAGCGTGTACGCGTTGAGCACCCACGACAGGCCCGCGGGCGTGAACCCGAGGTCGGCGCGGATGTGCGGCAGCGCGACGTTCACGACGGTGGCGTCGAGCACGAGCATGAGCTGGGCGACGAGCACGATGCCCAGGCCGATGGCGCCACGGCGGGCGGCGGCAGGCCGGGGCGAGTCCCCGGACGCGCGTCCGGCGTGTGCGCCGACGTGTGCTCCGGCTTGGAGCCCGGACTGCTGCCCGGGACGGGAGGGGTTGGTGGTGGTCGACATGGGGACCTCAGGCTTCGTCTGACGGGGTGGCGCGGCGCGGCGCCTGGGCGCTGCGGGCCTCGCGGGCCATGGGGATGAACGTGTGTGGGTGGGCGCCGTGGCGGTCCGCGTCGCGCGGCACGAGGGGCGCGCGGTGGGTCGTCGCGAGGTGCGAGAGGTGCAGGCGCTGGGCCTGGCGGGTGGGTCGGAGCGTGGTGGACATGAGTGCCAACTCCTCGAGATGGGTCGATCGGCTATACGATTAGCGGAGAGCCACTCCGGTTCTGCCTGACCAACAATACGGAGACTGTCTCCACTTAGCAAGGAGTTGTGTCGTGACCCCTGCCGACGCCGGGAAGGTGACGCTCGAGTCGTCACCCGGATCCGTTGCTGCACAGGGAGATTCGCAGCCAAAGCGGCCGATGCGGGCCGACGCGAAGCGGAACTACGACAAGATCCTCGCCACAGCCCGGATCGTCTTCACCGAGCGCGGCACCGACTCCTCCCTCGACGAGATCGCCAAGCGCGCCGGCGTGGGCCCGGGCACCCTCTACCGCCACTTCCCCACCCGGGAGGCCCTGGTCGATGCCCTCATGCAGGACTGGACCGACCGGGTCGCCGCCGACGCCGACGCGGCCATCGCCACCGGCCTGCCCGCCCGGGAGATGCTGCTCGGCTGGTTCGAGCACTTCGTCGACCACATCACCCTGCACCGCGGCGCCGCGAGCAAGATCTGCGCCGCCATGGACGACCCCGCCTCGCCGATGTACCGCAAGTGCCGCGTCATGAGCGACGCCAACGCCCGCGTCATCGACCACCTCCAGGCCGACGGCGACCTGCGCCAAGGCGTCGACGCGGCCAACGTCATGCGGCTCGTCAGCGGGGTTGCGAGCGTCGCCGACACGAGCCACACCGCACTGGACGTGCGCCCCATGCTCGAGGTCGTCGTGGACGGGATTGTCCGGGACTGACCCGTCGTTGCAGGTGACATGACTCTCGACCTGCGCATCTTCACCGAGCCCCAGCAGGGCGCCACCTACGACGACCTGCTCCGGGTCGCCCGCGCCACGGAGGAGCTCGGCTTCAGCGGCTTCTTCCGCTCCGACCACTACCTGCACATGGGCGGCGACGGCGGCGCCGGGCCGACCGACGCCTGGACCACCCTCGCGGGACTGGCGCGCGAGACCTCCACGATCCGCCTCGGCACCCTCGTCACCTCGGCAACCTTCCGCCTCCCCGGCCCGCTCGCCGTCCAGGTCGCCGGCGTGGACCAGATGAGCGGTGGACGGGTCGAGCTGGGACTCGGCGCCGGCTGGTTCGAGGCCGAGCACACGGCATACGGCATCCCCTTCCCGCCGCTCGGCGAGCGCTTCGACCGGCTCGAGGAGCAGCTCGCCGTCATCTCCGGCCTGTGGGCGACCCCCCGGGGCGCCACCTTCTCCTTCGAGGGCCGGCACTACCCCGTCGCGGACTCCCCCGCACTCGCCAAGCCCGTCCAGGACGGTGGGGTGCCGATCATCATCGGCGGTGGGGGCAAGCACCGCACGCCCGCACTGGCGGTGCAGTATGCCGCCGAGTTCAACGCCGCCTTCGTCTCGGCCGCCGACTCGGGCCGGCTCTTCGAGCGGGTCCGCACCGTGGCCAAGGAGGCGGGCCGCGACCCCGCCACGCTGACCTACTCGGCGGCCCAGGTGGTGTGCGTCGGCAACGACGAGGCGACCCTGCGACGGCGCGCCGAGGCCATCGGTCGCGACGTCGACGAGCTGCGCGAGAACGGGCTGGCCGGCTCGGCCGACGAGGTGGTCGAGAAGCTCGCGACCTTCGCCGAGGCCGGCACCGAGCGGGTCTACCTGCAGGTCCTCGACCTGTCGGACCTCGACCACCTCGCCGACATCGCGGAGGGCGTCCTCCCCCAGCTCGCCTGAGCCCACCAGCCCGACGCCGCCAGACCACGGCGCCCCGGAGCCCCCGGAGGCCCGAAGTCCCTGCAACCCCGTGCCCACTCGACGTGACCCCTTCCACGTCGAGTGGGCACTTTGCGACGCCTGTCCACAGCCGCGGCTTGATATGCATAGAGAATCTATGTAAATTGGAGCGAGTGACCGCGACCGCCTCCTCCACGCTCGGCAACGACCTGCTGCGCTCGGCAGCACGGCTCTCGCGCTGGGCCAGCCGTCACGCGTCGTTCGACGTGCCATTCGCCCAGGCGCGACTGCTCGCCCTGCTGGACGAGCTCGGGCCCTCGCGGGTCAGCGTCCTCGCGGCCGCCGACAACAGCAGCCAGCCGACGACCACCGCCCAGCTCCAGCGCCTCGCGGCGTCGGGCTGGGTGCGCCGCGCCTCCGACCCGGACGACGCGCGCGCCACGGTGGTCTCCCTCAGCGACGAGGGCCGGGCCGCACTCGAGAACGTGCGCCGGGCCCGCCTGGCCGTCCTGTCCCCCGCCCTCGAGCAGCTCGACGAGACCGGGCTCGACCGCGTGCGCATCGCGGTCGAGGTCATCAACGAGCTGCTCGCCGCCGCGGCGGACACCCCAGTCCACCACCCCACCCGAAAGGACGGATGACCACTCTCATGTGGCGTCAACCCAAGACCGTCTGGTCGATCGCCTTCGCCTGCGTGATCTCCTTCATGGGCATCGGCCTCGTCGACCCGATCCTCAAGCCGATCGCCGACGAGCTCGGTGCCGGTCCCTCGCAGGTCTCCCTGCTCTTCACCAGCTACCTCGCCGTCATGGGCGTGGCCATGCTCGGCACCGGCTGGGTCAGCAGCCGCATGGGCGCCAAGCGGACCCTGCTCCTCGGCCTCGCGCTCATCATCGTGGGCGCGGCCCTCGCCGGGCGCCAGGACACGGTGAACGGCATCGTCGCCTTCCGCGCCCTCTGGGGCCTCGGCAACGCACTCTTCATCGCGACCGCCCTCGCCACCATCGTCAACGCCGCGTCCGGCTCGGTGAAGCAGGCGATCATCCTCTACGAGGCCGCGCTCGGCGTCGGCATCGCCACCGGTCCGCTGGTCGGCGGCTGGCTCGGCGGCATCTCGTGGCGCTGGCCGTTCTTCGGCGTCGCGATCCTCATGGCCGTCGCGTTCATCGCGACCATCACGACCCTGCCCGCGACTCCCCCGGCTGCCAAGCCGACGTCGCTCGGCGCGCCGCTGCGCGCCCTCGGCCACCGGGGCCTGCTGACCGTCGGCATCACCGCCCTGCTCTACAACTTCGGCTTCTTCACCCTGCTGGCCTTCACGCCGTTCCCCCTCGCGCTCAGCGCCCACCAGACCGGGTTCGTCTTCTTCGGCTGGGGAGTGCTGCTCGCCATCACGTCGGTGTTCGTGGCCCCCGTCGTCCAGCGCCGGTTCGGCACGCTGGCCGGCATCGTCGGCGCCCTGATCGGCTTCGCCGTGATCCTCGCGGCGATGGCCCTGGGGGCCGAGAACAAGGCCGTCCTCATCGTCGGCGTCGTGCTGGCCGGGGCCTTCCTCGGCGTCAACAACACCCTCATCACCGAGACGGTCATGAAGGTCGCCCCCGTCGAGCGAGGGGTCGCCTCGGCGGCATACTCCTTCGTCCGCTTCGGCGGCGGCGCCGTCGCCCCGTGGCTGGCCGGCAACCTCGGCGAGCGCTCGATCCACCTGCCGTTCTGGGTCGGCTCCGGGGCCGTCGTGCTCGGCGTGCTCGTGCTGCTGACCGCCCGCAAGATCATCACCGCGCTCGACGAGGCACCCGGCCACGGCGCCGAGCCCGTCACCTCGCGGACCGAGGCCGAGGCGCTCACGGTCGGCGACGCCTGACCGACGCTCCCCGCACACACGAACGCCGCGCCCTCTCGTGGGGCGCGGCGTTCGCGTATGCCGTCGGCGGGCTCAGCGCCTCAGCGCGTCGTCGCGCCGGCACCCCGACGCGTGGAGGCCAGGCTGCCCATTCCCGACTCGACGAGGCTCGTCTCGGCGGTGCCGAAGCGTATGCCGCGGCGTTCCTTCCCGACCGCGGTCAGCACGATGACGGCGAGGAACACCGGCACGATCGTCACCGTCAGTGCGAACGGGTAGCCGTGCGTGCTGGCGATCGCCTCCTGGATCGGCAGGTTGAAGGCGGCCAGGCAGTTGCCGAGCTGGTAGGTGACACCCGGGTAGAAGCCGCGGATCTCGTCGGGGCTCAGCTCGGTCAGGTGCGCCGGGATGACACCCCACGCGCCCTGGACCATGACCTGCATGAGGAACGACCCGAGGGCGAGCATGCCCGCGGTGTGCGAGTAGGCGAACAGGGGCACGATCGGCAGACCGAGGACCGCGCAGAGGATGATCATGACCTTGCGGCCGTAGCGCTCGGACAGCGCGCCGGCGACCGCGCCACCGGCGATCGCGCCGACGTTGTAGATCACGGCGATCCACGTGGCGGTGCTCTTGGCGAGCCCGGCGCCACCGTCGTCGGTGGCCTTGAGGAAGGTCGGGTAGACGTCCTGCGTGCCGTGGCTCATCCAGTTGAACGCCGTCATGAGCAGCACGAGGAAGATGAACCGGCGCCAGATGGCCCGGTTGGCGAGCAGCTGGCGCACGGTGGTGCTCGTCTGCCGCACCCGCTTGTCCGCCTCCTTCCAGACCTCGGACTCGGAGACGCGGGAGCGGATGACGAAGGTGATGACCGCCGGGACGATGGACAGCGCGAACATCCAGCGCCACGACAGGCCGAGCCACGAGTTGACGACGAGGAAGGCGAGCGAGGCGAGCAGGTAGCCCATCGAGTAGCCACCCTGCAGGATCCCGGAGAAGAACCCGCGGCGCTCCGTCGGCAACTTCTCCATGGCGAGCGCCGCCCCAAGGCCCCACTCGCCGCCCATCCCGATGCCGTAGAGCATCCGCAGCACCATGAGGACGGCGAAGTTCGGCGCGAATGCGCAGACGAACCCGACGACGCTGTAGAAGGCGACGCAGGTCATGAGCGGGATGCGCCGCCCGCGCCGGTCGGCCCAGAACCCGAAGATGAAGGCGCCGACCGGGCGCATGATCAGGGTCATCGTCGTGATGAATGCCATCTCCGGCAGGGACTTGTGGAAGTCCTTGGCGATGTCGGCGTAGATGAGGACGACGAGGAAGTAGTCGAACGCGTCCATCGCCCACCCGAGGTAGGCGGCCAGGAACGAGTTGCGCTGGTCGGACGTGAGCTTGGTGCGTGTCGGCGCTGGTGCGGCCATCCGTGCCTCCCTGTGGTCAGGGCCGGCGGGGACTCCGTCGTGCCCGCACGGGGGCATACCCGTGGACCTTAAAAGAACCTGTGAATCTGCGGCGCCTCGCTGCGACGATTGGCGCGTCAGGAGAGCAGGTCCGTCAGGCCGACACCGCCCCGACGGCGGGGACCGCCGCGCACGTCGTAGGACTCGAGGAGCAGCTCGGCGAGCTCCCGCCGGTCCAGCAGGTCGAGGCGAGCCCACACGGTGACCCGGAAGCGGAACGTGTCGATGTGCACGAAGGTGTCGCGCCGACCGGCGAGCGCCTGCTCGGTGTCCATCGCGTCGGTCCACACCTGCAGGAGCTCGCCGCCGCCGTCGTCGAGTCGCAGACGGGCGAACATATGCCGTCCGGCTCGCCACGCCGGCCGCCCGTCGAGAGCGACCGTCGGCTCGGCACCCGGCAGGCGCTCGGCCATCTGCTCCACGTCAGCCCACGTCGCCACGGCCCCTCCTCGGCAGGAGGCTAGACCCGACAGGGCTGTTCGTGGCCTCTCGACCGGGTCGCAAGGGCCATTCGTGGCCTCTCGACGGGTGAGGAGGGGCCAGACGTGGCCTCTCGACGGTTAAGGGGTGGGGGCGTCAGTGGAAGGTGACGGACTGGCCTGCCTGCATGGCGGCGTAGGCCTCGGGGTCGGCCTCGCGGGCCGCCCGGCGCGCCCGGCGGCGGTAGCGCAGGATCTGCAGGACACCGAGCGCCCAGACGGGATACTGAACCGCCATCGCGGCCCGGAAGGAGCCGACGTCCCAGGTCGACGGCCCGGCCGGCGAGACGCGGTCGAGCACCACCCCGACGAGCGCCACCGCGGTCAGGGTCGCGATGAAGCCGCCGGTGTTGACGATGCCCGAGGCGCTGCCGATGCGGGTCGGCGGGTTGAAGGTGCGAGCCAGGTCGAAGCCGATCATCGAGCCCGGGCCGCCCACGGCGATGAGCACGACGAGGACGACGAGGAGCCAGAGCGGCGCCCGACCGGGCCACAGCAGCACGACCGTCCAGGCGGCGATCGCCGCCGCGACGATCCCGAGCACGAGGGTGCTGCGCGAGAACGGGTAGCGCATGGTCAGCGTGCCGATGACCGGGCTGGTGACGACCGTCGTCACGACCATGAGCATGAGCAGGATGCTCGCCGTCGAGGACGACAGGCCCTCCCCGGAGACGAGGAACGGGAAGCCCCAGAGGAGCGTGAACATGTTGGCGGCGAACTGCGAGGTGAAGTGCGACCACAGCCCGAGGCGCGTCCCGGGCACGAGCCAGGCCGCCCGCAGGGTGCGGGCGATGGCGCGCAGGCGCAGCTCGTCCCGGTGGTGGTCCGTGTACGGGCTGTCCTTGACGACGAGCACGAGCGCGATCCCGCTGAGCACGCCGACCGACGCCGCGACGGCATACGACGGGGTCCAGCCGAAGTGGGCTAGCGCCGCGGCGAGGGGGCCGGCCGCAGCCAGCGCCCCCAGCTGGCCGAGCACGCCGGTCAGCTGCGTGACCATCGGCGTGCGGCGCGGCGAGAACCACAGGGCGACGATGCGCAGCACCGAGATGAAGACCATGGCATCGCCGATGCCGAGCAGCACGCGACAGGCGAGTGCCGCCGGGAAGGAGTGGACGAAGGCGAAGCCGAGCTGAGCGACGGTCAGGAAGGTGAGCCCGACGCCGAGCAGCCTCTTGGACCCGTAGCGGTCGAGCAGCGCCCCGACGGGCAGCTGCATGGCGGCGTAGACGAGCAGCTGCAGGATCGTGAACGTCGACAGCTGGGAGCTGCTGATGCCGAAGCGCTGGGCGGCGTCGAGGCCGGCCACGCCGAGCGAGGTGCGGTGGAAGACCGCGAGCACGTAGACGGCGATGGCGGCCGCCCACACCGCCCACGCACGTCGGCCGTCGAGCGGGAACCGTTGGCCCGACTTGGTGCTGCTCATCCGGTGGGTCGTGCTCCTCAGTTCGCGCCGGTCATCGGGATGCTCTTCGCGGGCGCCTTGGGCACGCAGTCGACGATCGCCTTGGCGACGGTCTTGCTCATGTCGGGCTGGAAGACGCTCGGGATGATGTAGTTCGGGTTGAGCTGCTCGTCGGTGACGACGGAGGCGATGGCGTCGGCCGCCTTGATGAGCATCTCGGTGGTCACGTCGGTGGCGCGCGCGTCGAGCAGGCCGCGGAAGACGCCGGGGAAGGCCAGGACGTTGTTGATCTGGTTCGGGTAGTCGCTGCGGCCGGAGGCGACGACGGTGGCGCGCTGGGTCGCCTCGTAGATGTCGACCTCGGGGTCCGGGTTGGCCAGGGCGAAGACGATCCGGTGCTCGGCCATCTCGTTGATCCACTCGGGGTCCAGGATGCGTGGGGCGCTGACGCCGATGAAGACGTCGGCGCCCTGCAGCCCGTCGCGCAGCGTGCCGGTGAGGCCACGGGGGTTCGTCTTCTCGGCGAGCTCGCGCCAGGCCGGGGTCAGGGACTCGTCGTTCCTGTTGAGCAGGCCCGGCCGGTCGGAGACGGTGACGTCGATGGCGCCCGCGGCGAGGAGCAACTGCACGATGGCCGAGCCGGCGGCGCCGCCGCCGGACACGACGATCCGCGCGTCGGCGAGCTTCTTGTCGATGATGCGCAGCGCGTTCTTGAGCGCGGCGAGCACGACGATGGCGGTGCCGTGCTGGTCGTCGTGGAAGACCGGGATCGACAGGCGCTCGCGCAGCTTGGCCTCGACCTCGAAGCAGCGGGGGGCCGCGATGTCCTCGAGGTTGATGCCGCCGAAGCCCGGTGCGATGAGCTCCACGGTGCGCACGATCTCGTCGACGTCGGTCGTGTCGATGCAGATCGGCCACGCGTCGATGTCGGCGAAGCGCTTGAAGAGGGCCGCCTTGCCCTCCATGACCGGCAGCGCCGCCATCGGGCCGATGTTGCCGAGGCCGAGGACCGCCGAGCCGTCGGTGACGACCGCCACCGAGTTGCCCTTGATCGTCAGCTTCGGCACGTCCTCCGGGTGGTCGGCAAGCGCCTGGCTGACCCGGCCCACGCCCGGGGTGTAGGCCATCGCGAGGTCCTGGCGGTTGCGCAGGTTGACCTTGGACTCGACGCTGATCTTGCCGCCGAGATGGAGCAGGAAGACGCGGTCGGAGACCTTGTGCACGCGCACGCCCTCGAGCGTCTCGACGGCCTCGACGATCTCGCCGGAGTGCTCGGCGTTGCTGGCCGAGCACGTGAGGTCGATGACGAGCCGGTCCGGGTGCGAGTCGACGATGTCGAGTGCCGTCGTGATGCCACCGCTCTCGGCCACCTTGACGGCGAGGGCGCCGATGACTGCCGGGTCGGTGCCGGCGTGGATCCGCATCGTGATCGAGTAGGAGGCGGTGGTGGCGCGGGCACGTTGGATCGACTCAGTCACGCGCCAGATTGTCCCACGATCCGAGAGGCGCCCCGGACGCGGTCCGAAGACCGATCAGTAACATTCGTCCCCCTGCCGGCGGTCCCCACCCCGACGCGCGTGACGGTTCGTCGGGGGCCGGGCACACGGCATACGACACTGGGGGCATGACGACGCCCGGGGAGACGACGGTCACCCGCACCGACGGGCTGACGAGCGCCGAGGTGGCCGAGCGCGTCTCGCGCGGCGCCGTCAACCGGCTCTCCGAGCGGACGTCTCGCTCGCTCGGCCAGATCGTGCGCGCCAACGTGCTCACCCGGTTCAACGCGATCCTCGGGGCGCTGTTCGTCCTCGTCCTCGTTACCGGGTCACTCGCCGACGGGCTCTTCGGCATCGTCCTCGTCGTCAACTCGGCGATCGGCATCGCGCAGGAGTACCTCGCCAAACGCAAGCTCGACCGGCTGGCCCTGCTCCACGCGCCGACGACCCGGGTGGTGCGGGACGGGCAGGTGCAGGTGGTCGCGACGACCGACGTCGTGCAGGACGACCTCGTCGAGCTGCGCACGGGCGACCAGGTCCCCGCCGACGGCGCGCTCGTGACGAGCGCCGGCCTGGAGCTGCACGAGGCGAACCTGACCGGTGAGTCCGACGCGGTCGCCCACGGCGAGGGCGACGAGATCCTCTCGGGCACAACGGTCGTCGCGGGCTCGGGTCGCCTGCACGCCCGCCTGGTAGGCGCCGACGCCTACGTCAACCGGGTCGCGGCGGATGCCCGAAGGTTCACGCGGACCCGGTCGGAGATCCAGGCGTCGATCGACACGCTGCTGCGCTACATCACGTGGGTCATCGTCGCCGCCCTCCCGCTCGCGATCTGGTCGCAGTGGCGCACCGTCGGCGACCAGGGCTGGCGGCAGGTCGTCATCCGCTCGGCCGCGGGCGTCGTGGGACTCGTTCCCGAGGGCCTCGTGCTGCTCACGTCGGTGGCGTTCCTGCTCTCCGCCGTCCAGCTGACCCGACGCCGGGTGCTCGTGCAGCAGCTGCCCGCCGTGGAGGGTCTCGCCCGGGTCGACGTCGTCTGCCTCGACAAGACGGGGACGCTCACCGCCGGCGACATCGCCTTCGAGGACGTATGCGTCCTGCCGGGTCACGCGGCCGACGAGACCCGTTGCGCTCTGGGCGCGCTCGCCGACGACCCCGACGCCAACGGCACCCTGGCCGCCATCCGGTCGGCTGTCGAGTCGCCCGGCTGGACGCGCGTGCACGCCGTCCCGTTCAGCTCGGCGCGCAAGTGGAGCGCGGCCTCGTTCGCCGGCGGTGCGACGTGGGTCCTCGGGGCCCCGGAGGTGCTGCTCGGGGCGGGGCAACCCACGACGGAGAGCACGGCGCTGCGGGCCCGGGTCGGCGAGCTCGCCGAGGCCGGGCGCCGGGTGGTGCTGCTGGCCCGCAGCGAGGAGCCCCTCGAGGCACCGACACTGCCGAGCGACCTCGCGCCGGCCGCCCTCGTCACCCTCACCGAGCAGGTCCGCCCCGACGCCCGCCGGACACTCGACTACTTCCGGGAGCAGGGAGTCGCGGTCAAGGTCTTCTCCGGCGACAACCCGGTCACCGTGGCCGCAGTCGCCCGGGCCGTCGGCCTCGAGGCGGCCGAGCCGCTCGATGCCCGGTCGTTGCCCGACGACGACGCCGCGGTCCGGGACGCGCTGCGCGCGCACACGGTCTTCGGCCGGGTCACCCCCGAGCAGAAGCGCGCCTTCGTCCGCGCCCTGCAGGCGGACGGGCACGTCGTCGCCATGACGGGAGACGGCGTCAACGACGCGCTCGCCCTCAAGGACGCCGACATCGGGGTCGCCATGGGCAGCGGGGCGCAGGCGACGAGGGCCGTCGCCGAGCTCGTCCTGCTCGACGACAGCTTCGCGCACCTGCCCGACGTGCTCGCCGAGGGACGACGGGTCATCGGCAACGTCGAGCGCGTCGCCAACCTCTTCGTCGCCAAGAACGCGATGAGCCTCGTGGCGATCCTCGCCGCCGCATTGACGGCCGTGCCCTTCCCGTTCCTGCCGCGCCACCTGACCCTCGTCTCGGCGGTCACGATCGGCATCCCGGCCTTCTTCCTCGCCCTGGGCCCCAACCGGCGCCGCTACCTGCCCGGCTTCCTGCGCCGGATCCTGCGCTTCGCCGTGCCCGCGGGGGCCGTCGCCGGCGTGGCCGTCATCGTGTCCTACCTGCTCGCCGGGAGCCGCTACGGCGTGCCGGTCGACGAGTTCGCCACCCGGTGCGCGGTCGAGGCCGGCGTGCACACCGTGTCCGGCGTCGCCTGCTCGCGCCCGGGCAGCGGCGCCACGATCACCCTGCTCACGGTCTTCTTCTGGATCCTCGCCGTCCTCGCCCGGCCGTTCCGGCCGTGGAAGGCGGCACTGCTCGCGGCGATGGTCGCCCTCGCCGTCGGGGCTTTCCTCGTGCCGGCAGCGGCCGCGTTCTTCGACCTCGACGCCCCGCTGCCGCTCGTCTGGCAGTCACTGGCCATCGGGATCGTCGGGGCCGCGGTCGTCGAGGTCGTCTACCGCACGTCCCCCTCGGTGCACGCCGCCCACCTCCTGCCGGACTGAACCCACAGCAAACCCACCGGACATTTCGCCCACCCCGGTCCCACCCCGGTGGTACGTTCCGCGAGCACGCTGCCGACGGGGCAGCACCTCGTCGGAAAACAGGGGGACTCGCCGTGCGTCGGTCAGTCATCTCGGGCCTCTCCACGGCCCTCGTCCTCAGCACGGCAGCCGTCGGCTGCGTCGCCCTCACCGCAGCGTCGACCACCTCGGCGGCCGCCTCCACCTCCACCGTGTCGCCGGCCGACGGCACCTATGTGTCGCTCAAGCCGAGCCGGCTGCTCGACAGCCGCATCAGCCCGCTCAAGCGACCCTTCAACCAGGGTGAGACCTACAACCTGCAGGTGGGCGGCCGGGCCGGTGTCCCGGCGTCGGGCGTGTCGGCCGTGGTGCTCAACCTCACCGTCACCGGGCCGACGACCGCCGGCTTCCTCACGGCCTACCCCAAGGGCGCGTCGCTGCCGAACGCCTCGAGCATCAACTTCGTCGCCCGTGACACCCGGTCCAACCTCGTCACGGTCCCCGTGAGCAGCGACGGCTGGGTCAGCATCCGCAACGCCTGGGGCAAGACCAACGTCGTCGTCGACGTCCAGGGCTACTACGTCGGCCCCACCGCTAAGACGGTCCCGGCCAGCGCCGTCGACTACTTCCCCGACGTGCCGTGGCGCCTGATGGACACCCGGACCAGCAGCGACGGGCCGGCCCTCGACCCGGGCGAGACCGTCCCGCTGTCCGTCAGCTACAAGGACCCGGAGACGGGCGACGACATCACGCCGGACATCACGGCACTCGCCGTGAACCTGACGGCGGTCAAGCCCCAGGCCTCCGGCTACCTCACCGTCTGGGACGGCACCGGGTCGATGCCCGGTGTCTCCAACGTCAACTTCCTGCCCAAGCAGAACACCGCCACGATGGCGATCGTGCCGGTGGGCCACAGCGCCGAGAACGGCACCAACTACGCCGACTTCGCCCTGCGCAACCACAGCAGCGGCGCGACCGACGTCGTCATCGACATCGTCGGCTTCTACGCGGGTGGCATCAGCGGCACCCGCTTCCACAGCATCGGGTCGCCACGGCGCATCGTCGACACGCGCACCAAGACCGGCACGACCCCCCTCGGCGCGTACACGACCCGCATCGTCACGCCCCCGGCCGCCGTGGCCGATGCCAACACGGTGGCGCTGGTGACCAACACGACGGCGATCAAGCCGACGGCAAGCACCTACCTCAGCCTGTGGGAGAACGGCGGGGCCCGCCCGGACTCCAGCAACGTCAACGCCGTCACCGGTCAGATCGTGTCCAACATGGCGATGGTGGGCCTCCAGCAGGGCACCACCAAGTTCGACATCTACAACCACTCGGGCCGGATCGACGTGGTGGTCGACGTCGCCGGCCGATTCGAGGTGGCTCCCGAACCGACCCCGACGCCCACGCCGACGACCACGACCACGACCCCGACGGGGACGCCGACGACGCCGGTTCCGACGACCTCGACGCCGGTTCCGACGACCTCGACGCCTGCTCCGACGGACACCACGGCCACGACGCCGGTCGGCGCCCCGGCCGCCGCTCGCGCCGTCACACCCGACAGCTCTGCGACCGCCGGGGCCCTGCGCACGTGGGTGCACCAGGCACGCGTGCGCTGAGGCGCGGCCGACCTGCACGACCGACGGGCGGCACCCCACGGGGTGCCGCCCGTCGCCGTCCCCCCGAGCGCCGGGATCGCCTAGACTGTGCCTCGCACAGGGATCCGGCGTGGCCTGTTGGGCGGGTAGGCGCGCACCCGCCGTCGCGACCCCGCGACCAGACCCGGAGCTGCCCCTCGTGTCACCCACGGACTCCTACCGCCACCTCTTCCGCCTGACCGGCCGCACCTACATCGTCGTCGCGTTCCTGGCCCGTATGCCGCTCGCGATGAGCCAGCTCGGCACCCTCCTGCTCGTGTCCGAGGCCACCGGCAGCTACGGGGCCGGCGGCGTCTGCGCCGGGGCCCTCGCCGTGGCCAACGCGGTCGGCGCACCCTTCTGGGGCGCCCGCGCGGACCGTCTCGGCCAGCGCCGCGTCGTCACCTTCCAATCTCTGTCAGGCGCCGCGGGGCTCGTCGCGATCCTCGTCGTCGTGGGCGCCGGCCTGCCCTGGGGCGTGGCGGCCGTGACGAGCGCCGTGGCAGGCCTGCTGCTGCCGCAGATCGGGCCGCTGGCCCGCGTGCGCTGGCGGCCGATCACGGCCGGCACGGGCTCTCGCCAGCACCGCCTCGTCGATACGGCCTTCTCCTACGAGGGCGCGGCGGACGAGGCCTCGTTCGTGCTCGGGCCGGCCCTCGTCGGGCTCGGCGTCTCCGTCGCCAGTCCCTCGGCGGCTCTCGGGCTCGCCGCTGCGGCGCTCGCCGTCTTCGGCACGTGGTTCGCCCTGCATGAAACGGCTGCCGTCACGCACGCCGCGACGTCGCAGTCGGTGGGCCCGGCCGGCCGGCTGCTCGGGCCGGCGCTCGTGGTGCTGTGCGTCGCGCAGCTGCTCGTCGGCACGGTCTTCGGCTCGGTCCAGACCGGCACCTCCGTGCTCGCGACGGCCGCCGGGTCGCCCGGACTGACCGGCTACTTCCACGCCCTGCTCGGCGTCGGCAGCGTCATCGCCGGCCTCGCCGTCGCCGGGCTGCCTGCGCGGTGGGCGCTGCCCGCGCGGCTGCGCTGGTTCGCCGCGGGTCTGCTCGTCCTCGCCTCGCCGCTGCTGCTCGTCGGCTCTCTGCCGGCGCTCGTCCCGGTGCTGCTCGTGCTCGGCTGCACCGTCGCGCCCTACATGATCACCACCTTCACGCTCGCAGAGCGCGTGACCCCACCGGCGCGGACCGGTGCCGCGATGACCGCCCTCGCCGCCGCGACCGGGCTCGGCTACGCCGTGGGCGCCGCGCTCGCCGGCCGGCTCGCCGACTGGGGTGGACACACGCCGGCGTATGCCGTCACGGTCGGCGCCGGCGCCGCCGCGGTGCTCCTGTCGTGGTCCTGCAGGCGGGTCCTCGGCCGCGCGGAGCGACCGCAGGTCCTCCCACCCGGCACCGAGGTCGTTGCCGAGTCCTGAGCCGGGGTTCGGGGCAAAAACGAGAATCTGCGGATATTTCCGCGAAAACGCTTACAACGGCCTACACCTTCATTACTGTCACACCTGTAACACCCCCACGGCTGGCACGCACCCCCCCATCCGCACCAGCCTCGAAGGAGCCCGTCCTGCGCGCGCAGGTGGGCTCCTTCGCCTTTTCACCGCCCATCTCCGCCTCCCGACGTGCTGCTTCTGGGTGGGTCAGGGTGCTTCGTCCCCGTCGGGACGTCACGACTGCTGGCGCTAGGGTCGAGGCGTGCAGGCGCCGAGTCGAGGTCCGGTGCGGTTGGTCCGCGCCGCGATGCTCGGTGCCATCTCGCTCCTGCTCGCGGCCGGTGCACACCGCGGCGGCGGCGGCGAGCTGCCAGGCCTTCCCGTCCTCGCGCTCCTCGCGGTCCTGTTCGCCCCGTTCGTCCTGGTGGTCACCGATCGACGCTGCCGGCTCCCTCGCCTGCTGACCGCGCTCGGCATCGAGCAGGTGCTGCTGCACGCCGCACTCTCGGTGACCTCGGGCGCAGCCGCGTGCGGCGGCAGGCTGGTCGACGTGGGCCACCACGCGGTCGCCGTCGTCCACTCGTCGTGCCCCTCGGGCCGCGCTGCCGGAGCCGGTCCGGGCGCAGCTGACGCGGTGGCGGGCGCGGCGGTCACGACGGGGGCGATGAGCCACTCGATGACGCACTCGATGAGCTCGTGGCCGATGCTGGCGGCTCACGTCGTCGCGACCCTGCTGACCGCGGTCGTGCTGTCCCGGGGCGAGGCCGCCCTCTGGGCGCTGGCCGACCGGATCGTGCCGCAGCCGCTGCCGTCCGTCGCGCCGCTGGCCATCGGTGACCCGACCACCGGACCGGGCGCCGCGATGTTCCGGCCGATCGTGTCCTGCCGCGTCGACGGCACCTCCCCGCGCGGTCCACCCGCGCCCCTCGTGCCGGGCCTCGCCTGACCCCTGCGCCTCGTGACGAGGGTGGTCGGCTGCGGTGCCCGGCCAACCTGGCACCTGTCCACCACCTCGGGCCCGCTGAGAGCAGCGGTGCCCACCCCACGCATACGAGGACATCATGAGCTCCCCCGCACGCTTCACCCTTCGTCCCCCGGCCCGCCGCTCGAGGCGCCGCATCGTCGCGTCCCTCGGCCTGGCGGCCGCACTCGTCGCCGGCTCCGCGGCGGCAGCCTCCGCCCACGTGCACGTCGACGCGGACACCACCACCTCGGGCTCCTTCAGCGAGCTCGCCCTCCGCGTCCCCAACGAGTCCCCGACGGCAGGCACGGTCAAGGTGTCGGTCGAGCTGCCGGCCGACAAGCCGTTCCTGTCGGTCTCGACCAAGCCGCTCCCAGGCTGGGACGTCTCCCTGACCAGGGGACCACTGCCGAAGCCGGTGACCGTCGACGGGACGACCATCACCAAGGCGGTGCGTTCCGTCACCTGGACCGCACGCCCCGGCACCCGTATCGGTCCCGACGAGTACCAGCAGTTCGACCTCTCCGTCGGTCCGCTCCCCTCGCCCGGGCTCGTCGTGCTGCCCGCCACGCAGACGATGTCCGACGGATCGGTCGTGCGCTGGGACCAGCCGACGCCGGCGTCCGGCGTCGAGCCGGAGCACCCGGCGCCCTCCTTCACCGTGACGGCGGCGGCAGCGGGCTCCGGGCACGACGGCGGCCAGGCGATGTCGACCGACGCTGCAGCAGGCACCAGCCCGGCGAGCGCCGATCCGCTCGCCCGGACGCTGGGCGGCGTCGCCGTCGTCCTGGGGCTCGTGGCCGTCGCCGTCGCCGTGCTCGGTCGGCGCCGCACGGGGACGGGGCGGCGGTCATGATCCGCTCGTACGCGCCCACCCGGCAGCCACGAGCCCCTCGCCGCATGGCGCAGGCGCTGGCGTCCGCGCTGCTGGTCCTGCTCGGCTCGGCGGTCACCTCGGTGGTGGCCGCCGGACCGGCGGCGGCCCACGACGTCCTCATCTCCACCTCCCCGGCGAACGGCGCCACGGTCGCGCAGACCCCGAGCCGGATCGTGCTCACCTTCACCGACCCGGCCCTGCCGATCGGCACCCAGATGGTGGTGACCGGCCCGAGCGGACCGGTGGCCGTGCCGAAGCCGCGGCTCGTCGACAACACCGTCGTGCAGGACCTGCCTGCATCCTCCCCCGCCGGTCGCTACACGGTCCTGTGGCGCGTGACGTCGGCCGACGGGCACCCGGTCTCCGGTGAGGTTGCGTTCACCTCGCGTGCCGCCGGGGCGGTCGCACCAGGCGGCGCCACCCCGACGACCGGCTCCCCCACCACCGCCTCGAGCGCGGCCTCCCCCGAGGCCACGGCCCCGGCGGCCGGCAGCGAGAGCACCTCGCCATCCGGGTCGGGCCTGCCCGGCGGGGTGGTCGTGGCCCTCGTCGTGGTCGTCGCCGCCGTCTGTGCAGCGGCCGCTCTGACGCTTCTGCGCCGCAGGAGGCGAGACGTCGACCACGGCTGACAGGCCCCGAGCGCAGATCAGCCCCCGACTCCTCAGAGTCGGGGGCTGATCTGTCGTGCTGCTGGAGCCGCTTGTCGGAATCGAACCGACGACCTATTCATTACGAGTTCGTCCTCGACCCGATTTCGAGCCGAGCCCACGCTGAGATCATCTGCCATCTGGTGCTGGTTGGCATGGCTGCTGAGGGGGGTCGGGGGCACGTCGGGGGCACGCGCGGGGCAGATGGGGGCACCGCGGGTTTGCGCATCGACCGTCACCCGGCCTCTCGAGAAGGCGCCGCGCAGAAGGCGCTTGACCGACCCAGCCGGGCCGGCCGTTGTCGCCAGGTGGCTGTCGAGGTGGGCAGTGGTCCTCCGTGGAAGCGAGCCCGAGCGGCGACGGCTGGGGCCTCCCTCGTCCAAGCGCCTGAGTCCGGGCCCCAGGTCGACGGGGCGGCGGCTGCGAGTGTCGTCAGCGGGTCGGGCTCCGCCGTGAACTCGTGAGTAAGCGTGGGGGCGGCGGGGTGCGCGAGGACGGCGCGCCAGCGCCGCCCGCAGCGCGGGGTCCCTGCCGCGGGTCCCCGCGCTTTTCTGCGCCGAAGGCGCAGCTTGAGCCAGTACAGAAACTTCTCACCAGAGGTGCTGCGGTTCCGTGTCCTTTTTCCGACCGATCACCGTGCGGGCGCGTATCTGTTGCCCTGATGCTTGAGTCAAGCGGGACGGTGGCCTGTCGATCCCTGTCACCTGCGGCGGTCATCGTCCCGCGATACCCGGTCCCGCGCCTGTGGGCAGCTGGGCGCGATCTCCTCTGAGAGCAAGGCGTCAAGGAACGCAGCAGCAGCCTCTTCGCCGCCGGCCGTATGCAGGTGGCTGACCGCTCGCTCAACGACCGAATAGGTTGCCCGTGCGGCGGCCTCGCAGTAGGCGGTGGCCTGCTCGGACAGCACCTCGGACACCGCGTCCACTGGATCGGCGCAGATGTGCAGCCGTTTGCGCAGCAGCTCCCACGAATCTAGTAGCGGCACGCCGTCGACCATGTCGCCGATAGCTACTTGGCGAAATACTTCGTCGTCGGGTCCGAGAGTCTTGTCAAGCCGCACCAGGGTGGCCGCGGCCCTGACCAGGAACGCGGCCAGGTCGGCGGAAGACACGAATGCGCCACCTCGTTTCGTTCGCAGACCTCGTCGTAGCCACGTCTAACGTGGACCCGTCCCACGGTGGCCGACCGACCCGGCCCCCCAGCTTCGCCGGACCGCCTCGTCGAATCATTGACCGATCTCGCCCCAGCCGCAAGGGCCCGTAAGCCACCCGCCGTGATGCGTTGCTCCGAACGACGGACTTCTGTCGGCGGCGGTACTGCAGGCATGCGGTCGGCCGCGTCATTCGTTGCTGTCGCGGAGACCATTGTGAGGTGGTAAGCATCGAGATACTCCCGCCAAGAGGGCGGGCCGACTCTCAGGAGTGAGCATGGGTGACATCGCTAGCAAGGTCGACAAGGCATACGAGTCCAAGAGCATCGCGGAGCTGGCAGACGCGCCAGTGGACGCGCTGCAGGGCGTGAGCGCCAGCGACGCCGAGCACCTCAAGGCAGCCTTCAACATCGAGAGCATCCGTGACCTGGGCACCAACAAGCACTTCCTGTGGGCCCAGGCCATCGCCAAGCTGGCCGACTGACCGTCCGCTCAAGCAAACGGCGGCAAGCTTCAATGGCGCACGAGCGCTGGAATCTGGCATGAGCACTCATTAGTACGCCGCCCATGCCCACCCACCGCCCACTGGCTGGCAAGGCACGCTCATCATTTCTGAGAGGACTGTCATGCTCAAGGGATTCAAAGACTTCCTCATGCGCGGCAACGTCGTCGACCTCGCGGTCGCGGTCGTCATCGGCACGGCATTCGCGAAAGTCGTGGACGCCTTCGTCACGGTCATCATGGACCTGATCGGCAAGCTCGGTGGCAAGCCGAACTTCTCCTCCTTCCAGCCCGGCGGGGTCGCCGTCGGCGCCTTCCTCACGGCGCTGGTCAGCTTCCTCATCGTCGCGGCGGCGGTCTACTTCATGGTCGTCGTTCCGATGAACCGGCTCGCCGAGCGACGCAAGACGGGTGTCGAGCCAGAGCCGGAGGCGCCATCCGAGGAGGTTCTGCTGCTCACGGAGATCCGCGACTCCCTCCGCGTCCGGTAGTCCGCACACCATCACGGGCCCGGAGGACCGAACGGTCCACGGCTGATGAAACCCCAAGCCGGCGGACTCGCCGGCGGGTTGGTAGCCCCGCCTGGTGGGGGGACGAGGCGGGGCTACCCTTCCCGGCGGACCGGGGGATGTGAGGTTCAGACGAGACGGGCCCGTTGGCTCCATCTGCAGTGCTAACGAGCGCACGCGCCGGAGGTCACGGGACCGGAGCAGATGGGGCGAGTTTCCGCGGACATTCCGGCCAGCGGGTCAGAGTGCCGGGGCGCCCACCGCGACGTCGTCGACGTGGACTCCGTCCCAGCCGCTGGTGGAGGAGCAGATGGGGCCGCCCAGTCCGGAGCACAGTGAGTCCGACACGAAGTGGAACCTCACCTTCACCGCGCCACCGGGAGAGGTGAACGGGACGGCGTATCGGGTCCATTCGGGGTTGCCGCTGTTCTTCCCTGTGTAGGTGCCGAGGGTGTGCCAGGTGGTGCCGTCGGTGCTCCAGTCCGCCGAGACGGTGTCGAACCCGTTCTCGGTGTCCAGGCGCATCCACCACTGCAGGACGGTGTTGCCGGCGGGAGCGGTGACGGACGGTGAGACCAGGGTGGCGTCCATGTTGTCCAGGTAGCCGGTCGGGCCGCTGATCGAGAAGGCCTGACCTGACGCGTTCTCGGCGGTGCCCGCGCCGTGTCCCGGGGTCCCGCGGGTCCAGGTCGGCGTGCCGCCGGTGGTCCACGCCTGCGTTCCCGACTCGAAGTCCCACGCCCCGTAGGCCGTGCCGACGCTGGGGGCCGGGGTCGGGGGCGGTGTCACCGGCACGGGGAGCTTGTTCTTGAAGGAGTACGTCCACACGCCCCGTCCGAAGATGGCGACGACGGCGGTGTTCGGGTCGCCAGGCTTGAGCGCGATGCTCGAGACGGCGGTGGCTGGGAGGTCCTTCAGCGGCGCGAAGGTCGGGGTGGCGTACGCCCCGCCGGTCTGCGAGGCGAAGGCGCCGACGTCGGTGGCCACGAGCAGCTGGTCGCCGCGCAGCTCGACCCAGCTGGCCGGGGAGTCAGGCAGGTTGCCGGTCACGTCGGTGAAGGTTTGCCCGCCATCGGTGGACCGGAAGACGTGCCCGGTGCCGATCTGCGTGTTGGCGTCCCCGACGGCGCCTGGCGGCAGCCAGCGGCGCGTGTAGCCACCGAGGGTCACGAACACGTTCTTCACGTTGCGCGGATCCACCGCGACTGAGGTGATGTAGCGGTTGGGCAGGCCCTTGGCGGCAACGATGTGCCAGCCGTTCGTCGTGCCCTTCTGCGGCGCGACGGGGCCGCCGACGTTGGTGGCGAGGCCGTTCTGGAACAGGTTCGGGGTGGGACCGAGCTTGTTCAGGGTGTCGCACTGCCCGCAGAAGCCCACGTATGCCGCAGCGCCGCGGACGGCGACCGCCGACATCGAGTTGTCCGGGTCGCTTGGGCTCGAGGTGGCCGAGGCGTCGCCCGGGTGGGAGCGGGTGCCCAGGTTGTAGACGGTGCGCCAGGTGGTGGTGGTGTCGGTCGCGGCGTCGGCGGCTGTCTGGCCGCTGGTGGTGTCGGGGCCCTTGAGGGTCTGGACGACCTCGCGGCCCGCGGTGATCAGGTGTGCGGGGTCGGTGGGGTCCATGGTGAACGGGTTGGAGAACTTCGAGGCGGTCAGACCCGGGTCGATGCTCTTCCACGAGGTGCCGCCATCGGTGGTGACCGAGATGGCGCCGTTGGTGTACTCCTCGTACGCGGTGGAGGAGGTGTTCGGGTCGACCGCGGCGTAGAAGCCGTCGCCGCCGAACGTCTCGTACTGCTTCTGGTCCACCGGGTCGATCTTGAGGTTGCCGTTGTCCTGCAGGCCGGCCCAGACCGTGCCGTCCTTGGCCATCGCGGCGTAGTACGGCATCAGGGTGTGGAATCCGTCGTTGTCGCCTGGGCCCCAGTGGGCGTTGTCGAGCTCGCCGTCGGGGTCGGTGTCGAAGCCGTATCGGTAGGCACCGCCGTCGTTGCCGACCACGAGCTGGACGCCGCCCTTGACGCCGGGATCGGTGATCCAGATGCCGGCGTGCTGGTCCGGGTGGGTGGTCAGGTTGTCGCTCAAGGGCTCTCGGTTCGTCGGGCAGGCGGGGAGCCCAGCCGAGAGGAGCTGGCACGAGGAGCCGGAGAAGTACTTGGCCACGACCCGGAACTTCACCGGCACGGTGCCGTCCAGCGGGATGGCGCCGGTGTTGGCCAGCTCGTTGGACCAGATCTCCTCCAGCCCGAAGGCCAGCCGGGTCGGCGCGCCAGTGGCCGTCTGGCGGGTGGGGTCGGGCTGGACCCAGAGGTTGTACCAGCTCTGGACGCCGGGCTGGTAGCCGGTCGCGGTGCCGACGCCGACCAGGGCGGAGCTGGTCGTGGGGTCGGTGGCCAGCTGCGTTCCGGTGGCCAGCTCGGTCCAGGTGAGGCCGAAGTCGCGGGAGACGTAGAGCCCGTTGAGGACGGTGGTGCCGATGGGCGACTTCTGCCCCGCCGGGGCGTCGATGCCGGCGACTCCGCCGTTGTTGAGGAGGGTGGCGTCCTGGACCAGGGCGTAGAGCACGTCGTGGTTCTGCGCCGCGCCCACCGCGTTGCCCAGCTTGATCCGCCCGATCCGGGCTTGCGGCGCGAACCCGCTGGTCGCGAGCTTGGTGAACGTGTTGGCTCGACCGGAGGACGAGCGGTAGACCCCGTTGTTCGGCGACTGGATCGAACCGTCGGGGTTGGCGCGCTGCCCGCCTCGCCAGCCGACGGTGGCCACGACCGTGCCTGCGGGAGTGGTGGTGCCGACGCCGCCGCCCTTGGCCACGACGACGTCGGTGACGACGTTGGCCAAGGCGCACTCGGGCCGGGCCTTGGTGTCGACCACGCCGGAGCACTCACCGGTGGGCAGGTTGGTGTCGACGAAGGACTTGCCGCCGTCGGTGGAGGCGAACAGTCCGAGCTGCGTGGCGGCATACACCTTGAGCGGGTTTCCCGGGTCGACGGCCAGCGCGAAGCCGAGTGCTCCGTCGGGCACGCCGGTGGCCTTGGTCCAGGTGGCGCCGAGGTTGGTGGAGTAGTAGGCGCCCAGACCGGTGTAGGCCGAGGATCCGAAGGTCGGCTCACCGGTGAGGGCGATGAGGGTGCCGTTGTTGGCGGCGGACCACGCGACCGCGCCCGTGATGGACGTGGGCAGGTTGCCGTTGGCACTGGTCCAGGTGTGAGCCAGGTCGTCGGAACGCCAGATGCCACCGTTGCCCACCGCGGCGAACAACCGCTTGCCGGCGGGGTCCCAGGCGAACGAGTCGACCCTGCCGGAGTTGTGCACGAGCCCGAGCCCGTTCACCTCCGGGTAGCGGGCATCGTTCACGATCAGTGGGCCCTTGCCGTAGGGAGCGCCGGTGCCATCGCTGCCGGCCACCGACCCCGGCTGAAGGGCCTGACGCTGCTGCACCGCACCGGCGGCCGCGCCGTCTGCCCAGCTGCCGTACGGGGCCATCCGCGGGATCGCCCGAGCACCGAACAGCGCGAGCAGCTCCTTCAACGACTCGGGGTGCTTGCTGCGCAGGCAGTAGGACGACCACTGACTCTGCTTGATGGTGGAAAGGGCCGGTACCTCGCGCATGGCCTCCCGGGCCAGCTCGTTCTGGTCGGCACCCGTCAGCTCCCGGTACGCCTCACCGACCCAGCCACCACCGTCGGTCTTGCCGGCCTCCTCGGCCTTGACCTCGCTCTGGACCTCCTTGAGGACGGAGTCGACCGGCAGAAAGCCGGGAGCGCAGTCGGCCGCCACAGCGGCCGGGCTGTCCTGCACGAGATGGACCGCCAGCGCGCCGCCGAAGGCCAGCGTGGCCACCGTAGAAAGGACGAGAAGGCGACGGGACCGAACACGCATGCTGGCTCCTGGGAGAAGGCGACCGCGAAACGGCCACGTCCAATGGCCGGGCAACGGCGCCCGGCCAATCCCTCCAACGACGCTCGAACGGTCGAGGTTACGGATTTCCGCTGGGCGACCTCTCAGCCACCCCGGTGAGGCGGCTTTGTCGGGTTTCCCAGTTTGGCCTCAGCGCGGTTGTGAAGGGTCGAGGGCTCAGTCCGACCCGACCAGAAGGAATCCCCATGCCTGACACCGTCACCTCCGTCCTCGACCGCGGGAGGAGTGGCCTGTCGAGCCCTTCGTGGCTCAACAAGGTGCCAGCCATCACGGCGACTTTCTGGCTCATCAAGATCCTGTCGACGACGATCGGTGAGACCTTCGCCGACTATCTGGCCGTGCAGGTCGGGCTCGGCACGGCCGTGACCGATGGGGCGATGATGACCCTGCTGGCCATCGCGCTCGTCGCCCAGCTCCGGGCCCGACGACTGATCCCTTGGCTGTACTGGCTCACCGTCGTCCTGGTAAGCATCGTCGGCACCCAGATCACCGACTTCTTCACCGACACGCTGGGTGTCAGCCTCTATGTCAGCACCGCGGTCTTCACGGTCGTGCTCGCCGTGGTGTTCACGGTGTGGTGGCGTCAGGAGCGCACCCTGGCCATCACGGCCATCGACACCCCGCGCCGCGAGCGGTACTACTGGGGCGCGATCCTGACGACCTTCGCCCTGGGCACCGCGGGAGGCGACCTGGCCACCGAGGCGCTCTCGCTGGGGTTCCGCAACGGCGCGCTGATCTTCGGCGGTCTCATCCTTGCCGTCTGGGCCGCCCGGCGCCTCGGCCTGAACGGCGTGCTGGCGTTCTGGATCGCCTACGTGCTGACCCGTCCGCTCGGTGCCTCGCTCGGTGACCTGCTGACCCAGGACCGCTCCTTCGGCGGCCTGGGTCTCGGGGCGAGCCTGACGAGCCTGGTGTTCCTCGCCGTCATCGTCACCCTGGTGGCGCGGGAACAGGTCAACGCGACCCGTCACGGCATCCGGGCCAAGGGCGAGGCGCCCGCCGTGAGCCCGCGCCGGGACTACGCCTGGGCGGCTGCCGGGGCCGTCGCCGTGGTGGCTGCGGCTGTGGCTCTGGCGCCCGCGCCGACGCCGGCCGTGGCCGCCCCGGCCGCGACCACTGCCAAGGGCAAGACCGCGCACGTCAACCCGCTGGAGGCCGACCCGACCTCACCGATCGGTGACCTGCGCCCGTTCGCCGTCATCGTCGACGACGTGACGACCAAGGCGAAGAAGGGCGACCTCGCGGCGGCGACGGCACGGGTCAAGGACCTCGAGGTCGCCTGGGACAACGGCGAGGCGGCGATGAAGCCGGCCTCCCCGGACGACTGGCACACGATGGACTCGGCCATCGACGGCGCCCTCACCGCCCTGCGGGCCACCCCGCCGACCAAGGCGACGTGTGTGTCGGCGCTGAGCAACCTGCAGTCCACAATCGGCACGCTCGAGAAGAAGCAGTAACGAAGCTCGGTCTAAATGCGAAAGACCGCATTCGGGACACCTATTCGGGCTGCCGCTTTCGCCGCCCAACTACCGAATGCCAGGTGCTGCCGTCGCCCTCCCACTTCTGGCGACGGCAGCACCTCCATACCGCACCCGACGCAGCCGAGGAGCATCCAGGATCTGAAGCTCCGGCGAGGACCCCCGTGCCGTGAGAGCTACGGTGGCACGCCTCGCGTGGGGCGCTAGGAGAGCTGACTCAGCCCGTCCAGGGCCGTCTGTAGGTACTTCTTGGACTCTTCGACGGGAGCCTGCATGTCGCCCCCGGAACGTGCAGCTGCGTCCAGAAGCATCGCTGCGGCAAAGAGTTCCTGGAGGATGGACGCGTGAAGGCGGTCCTCGATGGCCTGCCGCTCCTGCAGGGCTGCGTATGCCGACCGGGCTGCGATGAGCTCCTCGCCGGCCTTCATGGCGTCTGTGATGTCGCAGGCGTACGCGAAGGCGCCGACCACCTCGCCGTCGACGATTCGCGGCACGTAGCGGACGTGGAAGTGGTGCTCCTGCCCGTCCGGGCTGATCTGGCGCCGGTGGAACGACTGGGTCCTGCCGCGCAGGACGTCCGCAGCGTACGCCTCGTGCTCCCTGAGGAAGTCCTCGCTGACTATCTGCTCCAGGCGCCGGCCGGTCGCTTTCGTGATGCCCCGCTTGGCTAGGAGCGCCTGCGCGGCCCGGTTGGCGTAGCGAAGTGATCGTGTTCGGTCCCATACCGTGATGACGACCGGCAGCTGATCCAGCAGCGCGGAGACTTCGGCCTCGAGACCCGCTGCACGGTGAGCGGCGCCCGGTTGAGGGCACGTCTGCGACGCCGAGGCGGACAACAGCCTCCTCCCGTCCGAGTCTTGCCGGTCGACGGGCAAGGGAGAGGTCGAGACCGTGCTCGGCGCTGTGGTCGACACCGTGTTCGAGACCGTGCCGTCCTCCGAGGCCGGGGGCGAGGCCCGGGTGCCCTCCCGGAGGCGGCGGGTGCAGCTGCGCAGCTCCTCAGCCAGCTGGTGGAGGTTGGCTTCCAGGTCGTCACGAGGGCAGGGCGTCTGCAGCTGGTCCAAGGTCTGGCGGAGCCGGCCCGTCACTTCGCTGCCGGCGACCGTCATGAGCCGGTGCCGCTCGGTGAGCCGGGCGGCCCGGAGGCTGTCGCGGGCGACCTCCGCTTGCGCGTTCAGCTCCTCGGTGATGTCGATCAGCACGACCGCGACGCCGACGACGACCTCGTCGATGCGGACTGGGACGCAGATGGTGCGGTAGTGCCGCAGCCGACCCTCGTCGTCAAACATCGCCCGTTCCTGCTCAGAGCCGACGTCTTCCAGGGCGTTTAGGAACCGGGGGCGAACCAGCCTCGCGGCATGGGTCCCGAGAACGTCCACGAGCGGAGCTCCCCGCAGCCCTTCGGCCGAACGGCCGAGCGCGGCCGCGGCAGCCGCGTTGGCGAAGACGCACCGTTCGCCACGATCCCAGAACGCGACCGGCTCGGGAAGGCAGTCCAGGAGCGCTACCAAGCTCGCGCCGTCCAGCCCGTCGAACGAACCAACCGGCTCCTCCATGACGCCTCCACTGCCCTTGACGACGTCCCGCGGGGCGGACAACGTCCGACCCGGAGTCCCACCCGATCCTCGCATGATCCGAACCAGGAGAAAGGCGCTTCAGAAGTAGCTCGCGGACCAGGCGCGCGAGGGGCAGAATGCGCGTTCGCTGCGCCAGTCTGTCGCCTGACGGCGGGGACATCGGCACGACCTGCGGCATGAGAGTGCGTGTCAGTGTGCCGTTGCGGGCGCGTGGTCGTCGGCCACACGGGTGGTCGGTTCGAGCGGCTCGCTGGGTGCCGGCCCGGGGGTTTCGAGCGTCGCCTTGAGTTGGGTGCGGCAGCGTTCGAGGCGTTTGCGGGCGGTGGCGGGGCGGATGTTGAGCACCGTGGCAGCCTGTTCCGTGCTCAGGTCGTCCCAGTAGACGAGCTGCACCAGTTCGCGGTCGTCATCGGAGAGCGCCTGCAGCGCCTTGAGCACACGATTGCTGCCGTGGTCCGCTTCGGCTGGGGCCTGACCCGGCCCGGTCCGCAGCGACTCCGCGAGCCGGGCTGTGCTCTCAAGGCGCCGGAGGCGTCCGCGGGAGTGGTTGGCCAGGTGCCGTCGGGCGACGGCCAGCATCCAGCACAGCGCCGCCTCCTCGTCGCCCGGCACGCGGGCGATTTTCGTCCACGTGGTGACCAGGACCTGCTGGTACACGTCCGCGGCGTCGCCGGCGGGGGTGGCGCGCCGGGCCAGGTAGGTGAGCACTCTGGGCCCACAGGTGCGGGCCAGGTGATCCAGGCGCTTCTCGTTGGGCGTCATCGCGGCTGCCCCCATGTCGAGCAGTAGCCGGTGGGGAAGTTGACCGCGGCGGCGTCCTTCAACGCCGCGAAGTCGCCCCGCGCAGCGGCTGCCTGCTGGGCGGTCCAGTTCCGGTCTCCGAGGCGTCCGGTCGAAGCGAGCCGGTCGTACAGGGTCGCGACCTGTTCTGCCGCGGCGCGCGCGAGCGGCGCGTTCCCGTTCGTGTGTTCGCGCAGCGCGGTGCACGTCCACCGCCGCTGCGCGGCCAGAAGCAAGCCTGATCGCAGCCCGCTCGCCTGCACGAAGCTCGGCCCTGCTGTGCAGCCCTGTCCGACGCCGTCCACGTTCATGGCCGTGACCTCGGCGACGACCGAGGACCACGAGCTACCCGCTGGCAGCGCGTCCGACGGCAGCGGCACGGTGCGCATGTACCGCGGGAAGTCCCGGGCGCACACGTTGATCCACTCACTGGTGTCCGACTCGGTGAGTCCGGGTTGCCCGAACACCCCGCTGCGGGCCACGAACTGCTGTCCCGCGACCGCGATACCTGGGACCAGGATCGACACGGCCGCCAAGCCCACCACTCGGCGGCGGCGCCGGTTCTGGCGCTGGGCCACCTTGGCCAGCAGGCTCACCGAAACCACCTGAGCGGCGATCCGGGCGGACTGCTCGGCCGCGTCCGCCACGGTCACCGGTGCAGCGGTCGCGCGTAACAGCGTGTCGATTTCATCTGTGTCGTCCACGAGCATGGCGCCTCCTCCTGTCGAAGCCTGATGCTCATGCACTGTCCGCCAGCGCCTCAAATGTGACACAACGCGACGACGTCTTTTTGCAATGCCACGCCGGCATCACGTCCGCCGCGAAACGGGCCGGAGAACATCCTCAGCGCGGCATGAGCGGTAAACCTCTCACGCTGATGGTCGGACGTCGCCCGATGGCCTCCTTCATCGGCACGCACAGTGCGCCATGCCGGCCTTCAGGCGAGCCACGTCTACGTTGATGACCGTGCAGACCTCCACCCACGACGTGACGTTCGCGGCCGACCAGGTGCGGAAGCAGTTTGTGTCTTGGGGCCGCAGTGAACCCGATCGGGAGTGGGCCTGCTTGACAGTACTGGCTGAACACGCTCCCGGGCTGGCCCCGCGACCGCTGCGCCGTGGCTGGGACGGTGGCCGGCCCTTCGTTGTCATGGAGCGCTTGCCGGGCCATCCGCTGGGTGGTGCTCCCCTTTCGGAGGTGCAGATGGCAGAGCTCGGTCGCACCCTTTGCAGGTTGTTCGCGGTGCCTGCCACGGCAGTCCGCGCGGCCGGCCTCGGGGAGCGGATCCTTGGGCCGTCGACGATGGCGAAAGAACGTGTCGGAATGGCTCGCCGAGCCGAGGGATGTGCGGGCCTGCCGGGATGAGCGGCACGTGTCGGTTGCCATCGACGCTGCCCTGTCGTGGTTGGCGCGTCCGGACGCGCTGCCAGAGCCGCGACTGACGGCGCTCGGCATGGCCGACCTGAACCCGGCGAACCTCATGTGGGACGGGACAACGTGTCGACTCCTCGACTTCGAGGACGGCGGTCTCAGCGACCCCGCCTACGAGATGGCGGACCACATCGAGCACATCGCGGGCCGTCTCTCAGGTGTCATCGACGGTGAGGCTCTCATCGCCGCGGTCGGCCTGTCACACGAGGAGCGCGAACGAATGCAGGCCTACCGCCCGCTGTTTGCCGCCTTCTGGCTCGCGAGGTTGCTCCCCGAGAACTCCGGCTCCCACCGAAACCCAGCCGGCACGACGGAGATGCAAGCAACCCATCTCCTGTCCTTGCTGCCCTGACCAGCCGCACCACCAACAAGACCGGCGGCCACAGCCGACGTCCTCCTCGATGGCATGACACCGCTCGCGGCATGACCGGTCGTTAGGCCGACCAGGTCTACGTGCTCCATTGATGACCGTCAGCTAGCGAAGCCCGTTCAGTTCATCGAGGGCGCGATGGCCGCGCTCAACCACCCCTGGCACGACATCGCGGCGGCCGAGACGGATGGGCCACTCGAGCTGAAGGAGGATCTGTGTCGCTGCGAGCACCGCCACCGACTCCCAGCCGACCATGTCGAGGGTTCTCGTCCACAACCGCCTTCGAACACCGTCTAGCGGATCCTGGAAGGTCAGCCACACGAGGTTGATGAGATCAGTCGCCCGCGTGCCGCTACCTGCGTTCCCGATATCCACGACCGCCACCACGGCTCCGTCACGAACCAAAACATTGCTCGGGTTGAGATCGGCATGGACCATGTCAGGCGCCCCTCGCGGTGGTGGGGCGTCGGCACACACGAGCCGCAGACGCTCGACCAAGGCCGACACCACGGAGGAGTAGCCCGAGAGCTTGGCCACAGAGAGCCGGAGAAGCGACTGCTCCGGTGTCTCGACTAGATCCATCCCTGCGACAGCCGGTCCCTGACCGGTAGCGACCCGCCAGGCGTAGGACCAGTGGTCGTAGGGCTCGGAGGCTTGGCCAGCCTGGAGCTCGACGATCGCCATCAACTGTTCCACGAGGGACGGGGTCAGCGCTGGCGCTGGAGCCGCGTCAACGAAATCCATCAGATGCCATACGTGGGTGGCGGTGGCCCCCACCCCGAGCCAGGCCGGGGTGGGATATCCGCGCCCACGCATGTGCTCGACGACTCTCTGAGCTCGCAGCGTCTCGTCGAGGTGGTTGGGGTGTGTCCGGAGCTCTGCTTTGAGCACCGCGCTCGCCCTCCCTGCCAACTGGACACGCGTGGCACCCGCATTGACGCCTCCGGGTAGGCGACCGAGACGAGTGACCTCCGCCCCGACCACGCTGGCCACGTCGTCCAGGACCTCGGCCGGCAGCGCTTCACCGTCCATGCATGCAAGCCTGGCACGCTCTTTCGAGCGCTGCCTGACGGCCCGCTCATCGGCTGCTTGTTTCATCGACGCAGGATCGGTGCCTGGCAAGGCTCGGTTCCAGGCGTCCGGGCTGTCGCTCTCACATCGGCTGCTCACCTTCGGGTGTGGCTCTCTTTTGGCCTGCGCAGTCCCGGACGTCGCCAGGGCCGGGAGAGGCTCGAGAGGGGTGTGCCCAAGCTCAAAGCAGCGTTGCCCTCCCAGCTCGATGACCAGTCCGGTTCGAGCAGAGGAGAGCACCGATGAAGGAGCAACCAGCCAGTCGCGTGGTGGTCGGGATGGACCCGCACAAACGCTCGGTCACGATCGAGGTGATGGCGCCCGATGAGTCGGTCGCCGCCGGCGGCCGCTTCGGCACCGACCGGGCCGGATACGACGCCATGCTCGAGGTGGCGCGGGCCTGGCCGGAGCGGGTGTGGGCGGTCGAGGGCTGCAACGGGATCGGCCGTCACGTCGCTTTGCGGCTGCTCGCGGACGGTGAGCAGGTCATCGACGTGCCGCCGCGACTGTCGGCGCGGGTGCGGATGTTCGCCACCGGGCAGGGCCGCAAGACCGACGCCACGGACGCGCATTCCATCGCGCTTGTCGGGGTACGGATGGCCGGGCTGCGCCCCGTCGTCGACGACGAGCAGCTGGCCGTCCTACGGGTGCTGGTCGACCGCCGCCGGGCCCTGGGTGAGGACCACACGCGGATGGTCTCTCAGCTGCATCACCTTCTGCTGGAGCTGATTCCGGGAGGCGCGAAGAAGGACCTGTCGGCGGCCCAGGCCAAGAAGCTGCTCGCGACGGTGCGCCCGCGGGATGTCGCCGGCAAGGCCCGCCGTCGGGTCGCGGCCGAACTGGTCGCCGACCTGGAGCGGATCTATGCGCGGAAGAAGGCAGCGAACAAGGAGCTGTCACAGCTGCTCGCCGCGACCGGCACGACCTTGACCGGGCTGAACGGTATCGGCCCCTCCGGCGCTGCGCGGCTGCTTGTGGAGGTCGGGGACATCACTCGCTTCCCGGACAACAACCACTTTGCGTCCTGGACCGGCACCGCCCCGATCGACGCCTCCTCCGGGGACCACGTGCGCCACCGGCTGTCCCGCGGCGGGAACCGTCAGATCAACCGGGTGCTGCACATCATGGCCACCGTGCAGCTGCGCAACCCGACCGAAGGACGTGCCTTCTTCGACCGCACCAAGGCCCGGGGCAAGACCCCGAACGAGGCCATGCGCCTGCTCAAACGGCGGCTGTCCGACATCGTGTTCCGGACCATGCTGGCCGACGCGGCACGGCAGATGACGACGGGCCCGGGAGGGCACCAGGGTGACGACTCTGACTCCAGCGCGGCCGGCTCACAACCCCACACCAACTCTTCGGACAAGCCACTTCCCGGACCCGCCAGAACCCACCCTAGAACCGGGCTTCCCGCCGCGTCTTGACACAGAGGGGAGCCACGACTGAACGTCCTCAACTCGGCACGATCGCGCTCAGTGGCAGATGAGGGTGTTCCTAGAGTCAGGCCAGATGGATGCCGTACGCGTCGATGAGCTTGAGGAGGCTCTCGATCCCGTCACCGTGTGTCCAACCTTCCGCGTTCAATCCCGCGGACCGAGCTCCTAAAACGTTCGCCAGCTGGTCGTCGATGAAGAGCAGCTGCTCGGGTGCAAGCCCAAGATCGGCGGCGATGTGCTCGAAGAACTGCGCCGACGGCTTGGCCGAGCGGATGTCGCACGAGTAGTAGGCGCCGTCGAGGATCTCGTCGTACGGCGCGCGGTCACGCATGCAGGCCGCGCGGTAGGAATCCTGGTTGGTCGCCAGATAGCAGGAGACCCCGGCGGCTCGCACGCTCGCGACGATCTCCAGCGTTGGCTGCAGGACGTCGAAGGTCCACCAGACGGAGAGCACCTCGTCAACGTGACCGCCCAAACCCATGTCAGCGGCGACGGCTCGAATGCGATCCTCATCGATCGCTGCGCCGGTGATCGCGGCAGGGATTTGAGACACGACCGAGATGGCGAGGTCCCAGGTGCCAGCTGGCGTGTCCTGGAGTACACCGTCGGCGTCCCAGAGGACGGCTCGGACGGGTTGCATAGGGATGTCGGCCTCTCCCTGTCGAC
Source organism: Terrabacter sp. NPDC080008 (assembly GCF_040702505.1). Taxonomy (NCBI): domain Bacteria; kingdom Bacillati; phylum Actinomycetota; class Actinomycetes; order Micrococcales; family Intrasporangiaceae; genus Terrabacter; species Terrabacter sp. NPDC080008. The sequence goes on along the minus strand of NZ_JBFBLC010000004.1, from coordinate 250,800 downwards.
ATGGGGTGAGTGATTTGATCTTAGAAGCCACCGCCTCCACGTCGCCGGACCTGCCTGTGGACCGCGTAGGCCCGGGTCAGGCCCACCTCGGCACTACCCGACCGCGGCACGGTCGGGCGTCGTCCGACGAGCGGAGTTCAGATCTGTTCGCGCAGGGGCTCAACCCTGGTTCATGCGTGAGAGCGTGACGTCGTGCACGAGTACCTGTTCATCCCGGCCAAAGAATCCCGTGCGGCTCCTCTCGTGCTCCTACACGGTTCCGATGGGCGAGAAACAGACATGATCCCGTTCGGGGAACGGCTCATGCCTTCGGCGGCCAAGATCAGCATCCGTGGGGCCGTGGCGACGCCTGGCGGTTTCGCGTTCTTCCAGCGCTTCGCTGACCGGCGCATCGACGAGCAGGATTTGGCGGCGCGGGTTTCACCGCTCAGCGAGGTCATCAGAACTGCCCTGTCCGAGCACGGGTTGGTCCGGCGCCCAGTCGTCGTCGGATTCTCCAATGGCGCCATCATGGCGGCGGCGATGCTGCGAACCGAGCATGAGATGTTCTCCAGCGCGATCCTGCTCCGGCCTCTCTCGCCGTTCGCGGTCGGCCCTGAGCAGCCGCTGAACGCGCTCCCGGTCTTGCTCGTCGATGGTGCTCACGACAAACGCCGGAACCCTGGCGACGGCCAGCTCCTCGCCGAGACCCTCCGGCAGGCGGGAGCAGACGTGCACCACGAGGTGCTACCGACAGGACACCTCATCGGAGACCTTGACGAGCAGATCGCGGCGCGCTGGATGCGGGCCAACGCCACCTTCAAGAGTTAGGCCGAACCACCGAACGACCCTTGGGGGCACACCCGGGGCGAACGCCCACCCATGCGCCCTGAAGACGCGGGGCTGTGGTCAGCGGCGGGCGTCGTCCAAGTCGGCCTTCGACATCACCGAGCGGGTCGTCAGGCCCACTTCGTGCAGGGTGTTGGCTCCCGGCTCGGAGCGGTCGATCGCACAGACCACGGAGTGGACGGTTGCATCGAGGGCGCGCAGCGCGACCGCGGCGTTCCTCACGGCACCGCCGGTGGTGATGATGTCCTCGATGAGCGTGACCGTGCGGCCGGTGAAGTCGCCTCCTTCGGCCAGCCGGCAGGTACCGTACGCCTTGGCCTCCTTGCGCACGAAGATCGCGGGAAGCCCGGTCAGGGAGCTGACCATCGTCGCGATGGGAACGCCGCCGAGCTCGAGGCCCCCGAGGACCTGGGTGTCCGCGGGCAGCAGGGGCACCATATGTTCGGCGACCAGCCGCAGCAGGTGTGGGTCTGCTTCGAAGCGGTACTTGTCGAAGTACTCGTTGGTCACGAGCCCGCTGCGGAGCGTGAACTGGCCACGCAGGCGACACGTGGAGTCGATGACGGCAGCGAGTTCGCGAATGTCAGTGGGCACGAGCCCCATCGTGCCAGCGGGCGGAAGCGGTGTGCCTTTCGCGACTCGAGGGCAGGGAGAGGCATCTCCGCCCGCCCGATGGACGGATCCGCGTCCGTACGCAGTAAGTCGAGAGCCGGCGGGTAGGACACAGCCAGCGCGCCACCGATGGGCTCAAGCAGCGTGGCGCGTCGGTGGCGGGCCCTGCCGCGCTGAGCGATGGACCTGGTGTTCAGTGGTCGGCGTCGAGCCCAGGAATCGGCCGCAGCTTGAACATCAGGATGCCGACCAGGCGCTTGTTCATTGACGCGTACTTCTCGGGGTAGCGCTCGGCCGCTTCGGGTGACATCTGAGGCTCGACGGCCTTCTCGATCCAGAGTCCTGCGGTGCTGAAGGTGTTGAGCAGGTCGGACATCGTGTACGGCCGCTTGGTGAGCGTCACCTGGTCATCCCAGTTGCGGTGCTTGTACGAGAACCGTGCCGTGGAGAAGTACTCCTCGCCCACCGTGGTGCCGTTCTGCTCGGCCCGTTCCAGGGCGTACCGAATCGGCTGCGTCCGAGTGAGCAGTATGTAACCGTCGTCGGTCAGCATGCTCCGGGCGACCTGGAGCGCCCGGACGGGGTCCTTGGCGTAACCGAAGGACTGCAGGAACAGGATCCGGTCGAAGCGGCGACCGGCCAGACCCGGCACCGCCGCGAGATCCGACAGGTCGGCCTGGATGAGCTCCACGCCAGGGGGCGTCTCGATGAAGTTCCCGCTGATATCGACCCCGACCGCGACCGACGCACCCTCGCTGGCCAGTTGAGCAACCTTGGCCCCGTTCCCGCATCCGGCGTCCAAGACCGCAAGACCGGTCACATCGCCCAACAGCTCGCGCTGCGCCGGCCACTCCACAAGCCGGTCGAGGGAGTCCTCACGGGCGCGAGCCCGCTCGAAACCTGCCGAAAGCGTCTGCCATGGGCGACTCGCATCGCCTGTCGCTCCTGATGCTCGGGCTGCCATGCACAGATGCTGTCAGACCCTAAGCAGCACCGCCCATGACCCCGGCGGGGCAGCCCACCGCAACGTCCGCTATTCGGCATGTGGGTGAAACTTCGTCCGCCGATACTCGGCGTGTTTCTTCGTCCCGAGGGGCCAGGGCTGTGGATGGTGGGAGTGCGGACATACCCACACAAATAACCTGAACTGACGGAACATCGGGCTTGATGCCCTGGGGTCAGCTCCCACCCCGGGCAGAGGCCATCCACATGAATTGCCGTCACACAACACACATCTTCTGGTCCGCCATCTCCTTCGTGACCTTTGACGCGGTCGGCGTGTGCGCGACTCCCCGTAGCGCCGGCATCTCCCTCTTCTGGGACTTCGTTTCTTCGGGCCGCCCTTTCGGACCGGGTGTGTCGTGCAGCGGGAGCCGCAGTAGCTGCACGGCACACCCACCCGGACCAGGGAAGGGGGTGGCCGTCATGACCCGGGCAACACGCGACCGCATCTGGGACGCCGTCCCCCTCCGTGCCGCCGAGCACTCGCTCGAGCGTCCGGGTGAGCATGCCCCCGCGCACGGCGCTCTGCTGGACCTGGACCACTTAGACGCGGCCATGCAGCCGCAGGTGATCGCTCGGCTGCTGTCGCGGGACTTCGACGCCTGGTCCGAGGCCGCCGCCCGGGTCGGGCACTGCACGAGACCGGTCCGCCTCCACGGCTCCTCGCAGACCGTCGATGCCGGGACCGGCGAAGTGCTCTCGAGCTTCTCGTCGACTGAGAGCCCACTCGGGGTCCTGCACGTGCGGTGCGGGAACCGCCGGGCTGCGGAGTGCCCGTCTTGCTCGAGGCTGTACGCGGCGGACACCTTCCACCTGATCCGGGCCGGCGTCACCGGCGGCAAGGGCGTCCCCGAGAAAATCGGGGAGAACCCGCTGGTGTTCGCGACGCTGACCGCGCCCTCGTTCGGGCTCGTGCACGGCACCCGCGGCGGCCGCGCCTGCCGCCCCTTCACGCTCAAGGGCTACGGCTCCGTGTGCGAGCACCGCCGGTCGACGGTATGCCACAGGAGGCATACCGACGGGGACGAGCAGCTGGGGCAGCCGCTCTGCCGGGACTGCTACGACTACGAAAGCCACCTGGTGTGGCAGTGGTGGGCCCCGGAGCTGTGGCGCCGGTTCACCATCGACCTGCGCCGCGCCCTCGCGAAGCACCTCGGCGTCCCGGAGTCGCGGCTCGCCGAGCACGTGAGGGTGCAGTACGCGAAGGTCGCCGAGTACCAGCACCGCGGCATCGTCCACTTCCACGCCCTGATCCGCCTCGACGGCCCCAAAACAGACGACGGGTTCACGCCCGCGCCAGCCGAACTGACCGCAGCCCTCCTGGCCCGGCTCGTCGAGCAGGCCGCCGCCAGCGTGTCCTTCCACGCGCCACCACTTCACGAGCAGGACGTGGCGCGCCGGCTCCGGTTCGGCACCCAGCTCGACGCCCGACCCATCGCCGCTGGCCGCCGCACCGACGACCCGGACCGGGCGCTGACCCCGGAACAGGTCGCCGGCTACCTCGCGAAGTACGCGACGAAGTCGGCCACCGACTCCACGAACACCGACAGCCCCCACGCCCGGCAGCTGCGCGCGACAACCGCCGCCATCGCCGGCCGAATCCACGCCGACGCGCGCGCCGACGATCCGACACGTGACGTCACCCTGGTTCGGGAGCACCCGTACGGGCTGCTGTTCAAGTGGCGGCACATGCTCGGCTTCCGCGGCCACTTCTCCACCAAGTCCCGCCGTTACTCCGTGACGCTCGGGCAGCTGCGCCGCCGCCGGGTCCGCTACGAACGGGCCCTGGCCGCCGCCCACCGCGAGGGCCGCACCCTGGATGTCCGCGACCTCGACGACCTCCTCGAGGCGGACACCGAAGAGACCACCCTCGTCATCGGCCAGTGGGCCTACGCCGGGACCGGCTGGGACACCGACGGCGACGCCGAGCTCGCCAAGGCCGCCGCCGCCCGCGCCCGGGAGTACGCCCAGGAGAGAGCGAAAGACAAACATAAGCAGCCGCAACGCTAGGAGATTGGAGTTGAGAGATGGAGCTGATGACCATCGACGAGGTCGCCGAACGGTTGCGCGTCCCCGTCCTGACCATCCGCTGGTTGCGACAGGAGGGCCGGTTCGCACCCGCGATCAAGGTGGGCCGCCGCCTCGTCTGGGACGTCAAGGACATCGACGCCTGGCTGGAGGCTCAACGTGAAGGGACACCGGCAGCGTGAGCATCCAGCGACTGGTTCGTGGCGATCGCGTCCGCTACCGGGCGCGCGTGAAGTCCCATGGGCGCGAGGTGGCGACCCGTGTTTTCGACCGTAAGTCTGACGCGGTCGCGTGGGAGCAGGAGCAGGCTCGCCGGCTGCGCTCTGGCGAGTGGTTCGACCCGCGTCGGGGAAGGGTACCGCTGGCCTCGCTCTTTCCTGACTGGGTCGCCTCGCGCCAGAGCCTCAAGAGGAAGACGCAGGAGGCGGACCTCTCGGCGTGGGCGAACCATGTGGCCCCCAAGTTCGGCCACCTGCCGATTGCCTCGATCACCGAGGCCCAGGTCTCGGCGTGGGCAGGTGGGCTCGTGGCGGCCGGTCTGTCCGGATCGACGGCCAGCCGATACCTGTCCACGCTGCGCTCGATGCTGGCGTTCGCGGTCGCTGACGGTCGCGTGTCCAGGAACGTCGCGGCCTTGGTCAAACCGCCCAAGGCAGGGCGCGCCCGTCGCGAGGGCCAGTTCCTCTCCTTGGAGGAGCTCGAGGCGCTGGCCCTCGCATGCAACGGCCCGTATGCCGACGTCATCAGGGTCCTCGGCCTGTGCGGACTGAGGTGGGGCGAGCTGGCCGGCCTCCAGGTCGGGGACCGCGTCAAGGTGCCGGGCGAGGGCCTGCGCCTGCAGCGAACCGTTCTCGCCAGCAGCTCCAAAGGCGGCCTCTACCTCGACACCTTGAAGGGTCGCCGCTCGCGCACCGTGGCGCTGCCGGCTGCAGTGGTGCCCATCCTCGACCTCTGGTCGGCCGGCAAGTCGCCCTCGGCATGGATGTTCAGCGCACCCGGCGGCGGACCGCTCTCAGAGTCCAACTGGAAACGCTCCGTCGGGTGGCGTGAGGCCTGCGCGGCCATCGGCAGGCCGACCCTGCGGGCTCACGACCTACGGCATACAGCGGCGTCGATCTGGCTCGGTGCGGGCGCCGACCCGAAGGTAGTCCAGCGCATCCTGGGGCACGCCTCGGCGGCCATGACGATGGACCTCTACGGCCACTTGATCGACCGCAACCTGTGGGAAGCGGCGCAGAAAGTCGGGGGCACCACGGGGGCATCTGATGCCGTCAGGGGCAAGGAGAAGGCCCCCAACTCTGGCGAGAAGGGGGCCTGACCTGTGGTGATGCGTGGAGCCGCTTGTCGGAATCGAACCGACGACCTATTCATTACGAGTGAATCGCTCTGGCCGACTGAGCTAAAGCGGCTGGTCGCGCAGGCTGCGACAGGCGCAACCGGACACGGACGTTGAGTATACGCACGAGCCGCACCTGAGAAAAATCCAGCAGCGCAAGGCCGTTGCACCCCTTCCCGAGACGTCGCGAGGGCCTCCTGTGGCCGGGAATGTCCGTCACCTCCCGGCGCCTTGACCCGAGGGCGGTAGCCGACACCGGCTCGTCGACGAAGAAGGAGTGAACATGCCCGAGAGCACCAGCGACAGCATGCGCGCCATGACGTACGACACCTACGGCGGACCCGAGGTGCTGGCCCTGACGCAGCAGCCGCGACCGAAGGTCGGCCCGGGCGAGGTGCTCGTGCGCGTCCGCTCGGCATCGGTCAACCCGGTCGACTGGAAGCTGATGGGCCGTGGCCTCGACGCCGTCATGGACGTGCGCTTCCCGGTGGTCCCGGGCTGGGACGTCTCGGGCGTCGTGGAGGCGGTCGGCTTCGACACCCCGGAGTTCGCCGTGGGCGACGAGGTGCTGGCCTACGCCCGCAAGGACTACGTCCACGGCGGCACCTTCGCCGACCTCGTCACGGTGCCGGTGCGCGCCCTGGCCCGCAAGCCCGCGTTGATGTCGTGGGACGAGGCCGCAGGGCTGCCGCTCGCCGGCCTCACCGCGCTGCGCCTCCTCGAGCGGCTCGAGGTCGGCGAGGGTGACACCGTCCTGGTCCACGCCGCCGCCGGTGGTGTCGGGTCGCTGGCCGTGCAGATCGCGCGCTCGCTGGGAGCCCGGGTCATCGGGACCGCCTCCGAGCGCAACCACGACCGGCTGCGTGACCTCGGGGCCGAGCCGGTGGCATACGGCGACGGGGTGGTCGAGCGGGTGCGAGCTCTGGCGCCCGAGGGCGTCGACGCGGTGGCCGACTTCGTCGGCGGCGTGCTCGACGTCACGACGGCCGTGCTGGCCGACGGCGGTCGCCACGGCTCCATCGCCGACGCCTCCGTCACGCAGGCCGGCGGACACTACGTCTGGGTGCGCCCGGACGGCGCCGCGCTCACGCACCTGACGCGGCTCGTCGAGGAGGTCGCGCTGTCGGTGCCCGTGGCGCGGACCTTCCCCCTCGAGCAGCTCGCCGAGGCCTTCCGCGTGAGCATGGAGGGCCACGCCGCCGGCAAGATCGTCCTGCGGGTCTCGGGCGACTGAGCCCGCTCGGGGGCACGCGGCACCCGACCGACGGCGCCCGGGTTCAGGCTCCGCAGTGGAAGCCGTCCTCGGGCGCCTTCGCCCTCGCCAGGTAGTCGTCGACGACCTCGTCGGCGCAGTCGTTGTCGCTGCCGTATGCGCCGTGGCCGTCCGCGGACACGGTGACGAGGCGCGACCTGCTGATCTCGCCGGCGAGCGCCCGCGTGTCCTCGATCGGCGTCGTCTTGTCATCGTCGTTGCCGATGACGAGCACGGGGGTCGAGACGTCGGGCCGCACGGTCAGCGTGCGGCGCCGCACCCCCGTCCAGCCGTCGCACTCGGCGGTCGTCGGGGCCTCCACGCGGGCCCACAGCGGGTGGTTCTCGAGCACGTCACGGCTGGGAACCGCCGAGTCCCACGGCGAGGGCGGCCAGTCGGCACACGTCACGGGCAGGTGCCCGCGCTCCGTCGCGTCGGCGGCATACGTCCCGTCCTCGTTGCGGTCGACCATCTCCATGGCGAACGCCGCGAGGTCGGAGCCGTCGTCTCCGCTGACGGCCGTGTCGAGGGCGTCCACGAGGTCGGGCCAGGTCTCCGGGCGGGTCAGGCCCCAGCCGATGGCCGTGGTGGCCCAGCCCTCGGTCAGGCGCGGCAGGCTCGCGTAGCCGGTCTCGAGCGGGTGCCGGTCGAGCCGGTCGAGGAAGGTGACGAGCGTCGCGGACACCGCGGCCCGGTCCTTGCCGAGGGGACACTCGACGCTCGACCCGCAGTCGGTCGCGAAGTCGTCGACGACGTCGTCGAACTCGTCGGCCCAGCCGCGCGCGGAGGCGTCGACGTCCTGCTGGCTGGGGGTGGCCTCCTCGCGGGCGTCGGGCAGCACGGCGGAGTCGAGCACCACGTGCCCCACCCGGCTGGGGAAGAACTGCGCGTAGAGCGCTCCGATCATCGTGCCGTAGCTGACGCCGTAGTAGTTGAGGCGCTCGTCGCCGACGGCCGAGCGCAGGACGTCGAGGTCCCGGGCGACGAACTCGCTGCCCATCCGCGCGGCCAGCGGACCGCCTCGGGTCAGGCAGGCGCGGTTGCGCTCCGCGGGTGCCTTGCGGGCGGCGGCGCGCTCGCCCGGCGTGTCGGGAGTCGGGTCGGCGGCATACATCGCGTCGAGGTCGGAGTCCCGCAGGCAGCGGACAGGGTCGGACTGGCCCATCCCGCGCGGGTCGAAGCCGACGATGTCGTAGCGCTGCCGCACCGCGTCGCCGAAGAAGTCGGGCGCCTCCCCGACGAACTCGATGCCCGAGCCGCCGGGCCCGCCGGGGTTGATGAGCAGCGAGCCGATCCGGTGGGCCGGCCCGGAGGCCGGGAGCCGCCGCAGCGCGACGGACGTCCGCGCGCCACGGGGCCGCTCGTAGTCCACCGGCACGACCACGGTCCCGCAGTCGAAGCGCTCGTCGTCGGCGCAGGTGGCCCAGGTGACCCGCTTGCCGTAGAAGGCACCGAGACCGGCGGGGTTGGGCTGGACCGGGCCGGTGAAGGTGAACGGCGTCGTGGACGGCCGGTCCCCGATCGCGGCCGCCCGGTCCCCCGGCGCAGCCGAGGGGCCGGCCCCAACGGCGACCGCGGGCCCGCTGCCCCCGGTGTGGGAGCCGGCATCGGCCGGCACCCGCGCGGGGGCGGCGGCCAGCAGCAGGAGGGTCGCGAGGATCGCGACGGAGACGAGGGGCGCGAGCAGCCGGCTCAGCAGGTCGTGCCGTCGGCCGGCACCGTTCCCCTGAGCAGGTACCCGTCGACGGCGGAGTCCACGCACGGGTTGCCAGCGTAGTAGGTGCCGTGCCCGTCATGGTCGGAAGTGAGCAGAACGCCCGAGTCGAGGTCCTTTGCGAGCTGCTTGGTGCCGCCGATCGGCGTCGCCGGGTCGCGCTGGTTGCCGATGACGAGGATCGGGTCGGCGCCGACGGCGAGGGTGGTCCCCTTCTCGGTACGTCCCGGGGTGGGCCAGGTGCGGCAGTTGTCGTAGATCTCGCCGGTCATGCGCGCCCACAGCGGGTGCGCGGCCTGGGCCTTGCGCTGGGCGGCCAGCTCGGCGGGGTCCGTCTTCGAGCGGGGCCAGTCGGCGCAGCGCACCGGGATCATCGCCTGCAGGTAGGTGCTCGGCGCGTAGCTGCCGTTGCGGCTCCGCTCGACGACGGACATGCCCTTGGAGAGCAGGATGTCGCCCCTGCCGGTGAAGGCCTGCGCCAGCCCCTGGTTGAGGGTCGGCCACGAGGTGTCGGAGTAGAGGCACATGAAGATGGCGAAGCCGACCCAGCCCTCGCCGATCCTGGTGAGCCCCGGTGTGCCGGTGGTCAGGCCCTTGCGCTCGACCGTGTCGAGCAGGTCGACGATCTTCTGCCGGGCCGCGCCCTTGTCGCGCCCGAGCGCGCAGTCCGTACGGGCCACGCACCAGCCGATGAACGCGTCGATCGAGGACTCGAAGCCCTGGATGTCGTAGGTCATCTCCTGCTGGTCGGTCTGGTTCGGCGACATCGCCGAGTCGAGCACCATCCGGCCGACCTTCTTCGGGAAGGCGTCGGCGTACATCGCGCCGAGGAAGGTGCCGTAGGAGCCACCGAAGAAGTTGAGCTTCGCGTCGCCGAGGAGCACGCGCATGACGTCCATGTCGTGCGCGACCTCGGCGGTGCTCATGTGCCGGGCACGCGTGCCCCCGCGGGCGGCGCAGCGCGCCGTCACCCCGTCGACGTCGGCGAGCAGCTGGGCGCGCTCGGCCGGCGAGTCCGGCGTCGGGTCGGCACTGAACAGCAGGTCCATGTCGGAGTTCGTCAGGCACCGCACGGGGCTCGAGGCGCCGATGCCCCGCGGGTCGAAGCCCACGATGTCGTATGCCGCTCGCACCGCCGGCGAGAAGACGAACGAGGAGTACTGGGCGTACTCCACCCCCGACCCGCCCGGGCCGCCGGGGTTGATGACGAGCGAGCCGACGCGCTTGGCGGGGTCGGTGGCCGGGGCCTTGCGCAGGGCGAGGGTGAACCGGTCGCCGCCGGGCTGGGAGTAGTCGACGGGCACCTGCATCGTGGTGCACTGCTGTTGGCGGTTGTCGGAGCAGGGCGACCACCTCAGGCGCTGGGTGTAGTAGCTGCTGAGGGCGGCCGGATAGTCCTGCGGCGCAGTGCCGCCGGGCGAGGGCGTCGAGGGCGACGGTGAGCCGGGCGACCCCGGTGCGGCGCTCGGGACAGGAGCCGGCGGACGCGCCTGGGACACGGGCGGCGGGTTGCCGACCCGCCAGACCGTCAGCACGACGACCGCGAGAACCGCGACGACGGCCACGGCGGCGAGCACGAGCCGCAGCGGCGAGCCGGCCGCGCCCCGCCCGTGCCCCGGCGGACCGCCTGCACCCGGCGCGGCACCGGACGAGGCACCCGGCGGGGGTGGCGGGTAGTCGGGCGGGAGGGCGGCATACCCACTCGGCCCGTCCGGCAGGTCGCTGGGGCCGGGCGCGTCGTTCAGCATCGGAGTCCGTCCTTGGGCACGCGCCCCTGCACGTAGAAGGCGTCGATGGCGCTGTCGACACACGTGTTGCTCCGACCGTAGGCGGTGTGGCCGTCACCGTCGAAGGAGACGAGAACTGCGTTGTCGAGCTGGTCGCGCAGGCGCTTGGACCACTCGTAGATCGTCGCCGGGTCGCGCGTGGTGCCGACGACGACGATGGTGTTGCTGCCGGGAGCGCTGATCTTGTGCGGCAGGTCGGTCGACTTCACCGGCCACACACCGCAGGGCAGGGCGCCCCAGGCGAGGTTCGCGCCCCACGTGGGCGCCTTGGCCGAGAAGTCCTTGGCGTACTTCTCGTAGGCCGACAGCTTCGGGCTGTCGGGCCGGTCGAGGCAGTTGACGGCGTAGATGGACTCCATGAGGTTGCCGTCATAGCCGCCGCCGGGGCGCCGTCCGGCGTAGGCGTCGGCGAGCTGCATCAGGCTCTGGCCGTTGCCGGCCTTGGCCTCGCGCAGGGCGTCGGTGAGGATGCCCCACGAGCCCTGGTCGTAGAGGGCGACGGCGACACCGAGGCGGGCCCAGCCCTCGGTCAGCTGCGGGGCGCTCGGGTCTCCGGTGGGCAGCGGCTGCCGGTCGACCTGGGAGAAGAAGTCGTCGAGGCCCTTGAGCGCCGCCTGCGGCGTGCTGCCGAGCGGGCAGTCGGACTTGACGCAGTCCTCGACGTAGGCCTGGGTCGCGATCTGGAAGCCGCGGGCCTGACCCTCGCCGAGCTCGGCGCTGGTGAGGTCGGGCGGGACGACGCCGTCGAGGACCATCCGGCCGACGCGCTTGGGGAAGAGGTCGGCGTAGGTCGAGCCGAGGAAGGTGCCGTAGGACTTGCCGAGGTAGTTCAGCTGCCGGTCGCCGACGGCCGCGCGCAGCACGTCCATGTCACGGGCGGCGTCGGCGGTGGAGAGGTGCTTGACGAGCTCTGGAGCGGCGGCCTGGCAGCCGGCCGCCATGGCCTTGGCCTCCGTCAGCCACGTCTGCTCCTCGGCCGGCGTGTCCGGGGTCGGGTCGACGGACAGGAAGCGGTCGAGCGCCTTGTCACTGAGGCAGTTGATGGGGTCGGACCCGGCCACGCCACGGGGGTCGAAGCCGACGAGGTCGTAGTAGCGGCGCACCTCGGGGCCGCCGATCGTCTCGGCACCGTTGCGGACGTACTCGATGCCGGAGGCGCCCGGGCCGCCGGGGTTGACCACGAGCGAGCCGAGGCGGTGGGCCTGGTCATTGGCCTTGACGCGCGCGACCTTGATCGTGAGGTCCTTCGCCGGGTCGGGCGCGGCGTAGTCGAGCGGGACCCGCATGTCGGCGCACTCGAGGTTGCCGCACTTCTGCCAGGCGAGCTGCTGCGTGTAGTAGCGCGCCAGCGCAGGGCTGGGCGCGGCCGTGGCAGCTGGCAGGCCGGCACCGGCAGTCGCGGCGACCGGCGGCTCCGAGGTGCTCGTGCAGCCCGCGAGGGCAAGCACCAGGGCGAGCACCGACACCAGCACCGGCGCGAGCGCCGGCACGGCGGCGGAGCGGGCGCGGGTGGACTCGGCCGGACGTCTCGTCATGCCCGAAACCGTAACGGGTCGACCTGCGTGCGGCCTCTCGCGACCAAGGGTCGTGACCGCATCGAGGCCGTATGCCGTCCGGCCGGCTCAGAGGCCGAGCTCGCGGGGCACGCGCAGCTGCAGCGCCATCGCCTCGAGCGCCAGCAGCGGCGACACGTTCGCGTTGATGCGGTCGCGGGCCTCGTGGATGGCGTCCATCGCCGCGAGCAGCTGCTCGGGTCCGAAGACACCGGCGAGCGCCCGCACCTTGTCCACGGCGTCCGGGTTGACGAGGTCGACGTCGGAGCCCAGCCGCAGCACGAGCGCGTCGCGGTAGATCGAGGTCAGGTCGATCAGGGCGCGGTCGACGACGTCGCGGGCGTAGCGGGTGGCGCGGGTCTTCTGCTCGCGCTCGAGCGCCGCGAGCTGCGACCGGATGTGCGGCGGCTGGGTGCGCGCGGTCGGGTCGGCCCCGAGGGTCTCCATCAGCCGGGACCGCTCGGCGGCGTCGCGCTCGGCGCTCGAGGCCGACGACTCCTCGTCGGCGATCTGCGCGAGGTCGGCAGCGGCGCCGATGGCATCGCCCACACCCATGATCTTCGTGGCCATCGCGATGACGTCGCGGCGGCGGATCCGGGCCTGCTCGTCGCGGGCCAGCCGGCGCGCGAGGCCGATGTGCGACTGGGCGGCGCGGGCGGCATACAACGCCATCGCGGGGTCGACGCCGTCGCGGCGCTGGAGCAGGTCGGCGACGGCCTCGACGGGCGGGGTGCGCAGGCGCACGTGGCGCGAGCGCGAGCGGATGGTGACGATGACGTCCTCGAGGCTCGGGGCGCAGAGCATCCAGACGGTGCGCGGTGTCGGCTCCTCGAGGGCCTTGAGCAGCGCGTCGGCGGGGGCGTCGGTGTAGGCGGTGAGGCGGTCGGCGTCCTCGATGATGATGATGCGCCAGCGCCCGACCGAGGGGCGCAGGGCAGCCTCCTGCACGAGCGCGCGGGCCTCGGCGACCTTGATCGACAGGCCCTCGGTGGCCACGACCTTGACGTCGGCGTGGCTGCCGTCGAGCGCGGTGCGGCACTCGCGGCATTGCCCGCAGCCGCCCTGCGGACACTGCAGCGCGGCCGCGAAGGCCCGGGCCGCCGTGGAGCGCCCCGACCCCGGAGGGCCGGTGAAGAGCCACGCATGCGTCATCGCGGACTCGTCGGCCACCGCCCGCGACAAGGTCTCGATCGTGGGCTCCTGTCCGACGAGGTCGTCCCAGACGCTCATCGGCGGACGGTGAGGACGCGGTCGATCCCGTCGAGCACGGCGGCGTGGACGCGCTCCACGGACTGGCTGGCATCGAGCACGAGGTAGCGCTCGGGGTCGGTCGAGGCGAGCTCAAGGTAGCCGCGGCGCACGGCGCCGTGGAAGGCGTCGGCCTCGGACTCGAGGCGGTCCGGGGCGTCGCCCCGCCGCTCGCGGCCGACCTGCGGGGTCACGTCGAGGACGATCGTCAGGTCGGGCAGCAGCCCGCCGACGGCCCAGTGCTGCAGGGCCATGATCTCGTCGCGGCCCAGCGCCCGGCCGGCACCCTGGTAGGTGATGGAGCTGTCGACGTAGCGGTCGGTGATGACGACCTTGCCCTCGACCAGGGCCGGTTTGATCAGCTCGTCGACGTGGTGGGCCTTGTCGGCCGCGAAGAGCAGCGCCTCGGCCCGCGGCGACACGTGGTCGCCGTGGAGCAGGAGCTCGCGGATCTGCTCGCCGAGCGGCGTGCCGCCGGGCTGCCGGGTCACGACCACCTCGCGACCACGCTGCTGGAGCACCTCGGTGAGCAGGCGCACCTGCGTGGTCTTGCCGGCGCCGTCGCCGCCCTCGAAGCACACGAAGAGCCCCGGGGCGGTGTCGGCTCGATGGGTCGCTGCCGCGAGGTTCTCCGTCACGCCCCGAGCCTATGCGACCCCACCGTCAGCGCCTCCCCGCCGCGGCCTCCCCGCCCCGGTCCCCGCGCCTCTCCGCCCCCGCTACGCAACACGCCGAGTAGGTCACAACCCACCGGGATCGGATCGCGGTCGGTTGTGACCTACTCGGTGTGTTGGGCAGGGGGGTGGGCGGCTGGGTGGTCAGCGCTGGATGGCTGCGCGGCGGTCAGCGGCGGGCGAGGAGCGCTTCGGCGATCTGGACGGCGTTGAGGGCCGCACCCTTGCGCAGGTTGTCGCCGACGACGAAGAGCACGAGGCCCTTGCCCTCGGGGGCGGCCTGGTCGGCGCGCACCCGCCCGACGAAGACCTCGTCGCGGCCCGCGGCCTCGAGCGGGTTGGGCACGTCGGTGACGATGACACCCGGGGCGTTCTTGAGCAGGTCCAGGGCCTCGTCGGGGGTGATGTCGCGCTCGAACTCGGCGTGGATGGCGAGGCTGTGACCGGTGAAGACCGGGACGCGCACGCAGGTGCCCGAGACCCGCAGGTCGGGCGCGTGGAGGATCTTGCGCGACTCGTTGCGCAGCTTCTGCTCCTCGTCGGTCTCGAGCGAGCCGTCGTCGACGATCGACCCCGCGAGGGGCACGACGTTGAAGGCGACGGGGACGGCATACACAGTCGGCTCGGGGATGGCGACCGCGCGCCCGTCGAGGGCGAGCCCGGCGGGGTCACCGGCGGCGTACGCCCCGCGCAGCTGGCCGTCGAGCTCCTGCACGCCCTTGCCGCCCGACCCGCTGACGGCCTGGTAGCTGCTGACGTGCAGGCGCACGAGGCCGGCCTTGTCGTGCAGCGGCTTCAGCGCCGGCATGGCGGCCATGGTGGTGCAGTTGGGGTTGGCGACGATGCCCTTGGGGATGTCGTCGAGGTCGTCGGCGTTGACCTCGGAGACGACGAGCGGCACCTCGGGGTCCTTGCGCCACGCGCTCGAGTTGTCGATGACGGTCGCGCCGGCGGCGGCGACCTTCGGGGCCAGCAACTTGGAGGCGGCGCCGCCGTTGGAGAACAGCGCGATGTCGAGGCCGGCGAAGTCCGCGGTGGCGGAGTCCTCGACGACGACGTCCTCGCCCTTGAACGGCAGCGTCGTGCCGGCCGAGCGCTCCGAGGCGAAGAAGCGCACCTGCGTCACCGGGAAGTCGCGCTCCTCGAGAAGGGCGCGCATGACGCCGCCGACCTGACCGGTTGCACCGAAGACTCCGACTCGCATGGAGCAAGGCTACGGCGAGGGAGGTGCCCCTCCCTCGCCGCGTTCACCTTTCGGTCAGGCGTGGCGCCCCGCGCAGCCGTGCGCCCCGTGGCGGTCGGCGTTGGCGTGGATCGCGTCGTGGACGTATGCCGCGAGGCCCGGTGCGAGGTCGTCGTACGTCTTCGTGAAGCGCGGGTCGGCGACGTACATGTCGGCCAGGCCGCGGTGGAAGTCGTGGTCGAGGTCGTAGAAGCGGTCGTGGATGTGCCGGCGGTGCGCCTCGGCGGCGTCCATGGCGGCCTCGCTCGTCGCCGGTTCGCCGGTGGTCAGCGCCGCGACGAAGGCCGCGTTGACGGCGTCCATCTCGGCCTTGACCTGCGCCCAGTCGTCCTTTGTGTAGCCCTTGGTGCGCGAGGCCGACTGCTTCCACGCGTCGGTCTCGCCCCAGCGCTCCTGGGCCTCCTGCTGGTACTCGTCCTCGAAGCCGTCGCCGAAGAGCTCCTTGAGGTCCTCGGGGGTGGCGGGCTGGTTGCTCATCTCTCTCTCCAGTGCTCGTTCCAGTGCTCGGTCGATGGCCGCGACGATGCCGGTGAGCTCGTCGAGCCGGGACATGACCGCGTCACGCTGACGCCGCAGGTGCGACGCTGCGCTCTCGCCGCGGTCGAGCAGGGTGGCGATCTCCTCGAGCGGCAGCTCGAGCCGCCGGTAGACCACGACCTGCTGCAGCCGCTCGAGGTCCCGGTCCGTGTAGAGCCGGTAGCCCGCCCGCGAGCGCTCGCTCGGGACGAGCAGGCCGATCTCGTCGTAGTGGTGCAGGGTGCGCACCGTCACCCCGAAGAGCTCGGCGACCTGCCCCACCGTCCAGGTGGTCATCTGCTGCGTCCTTCCGGTCATGGAACGAGCGTGGCGCCTCACGTCGCGTGAGGGTCAAGCCTGTTGCGGCACAGGGCGACACGGGCGCCGACAGGCCCACGGTATGCCGCCCCTAGAGTGATCGCGTGCACCGTCGCCTCGCGCTCGTCCGCCGTCCGTCGCCCCGCCTCGCGGACGGGCTCGTGACGCACATCGAGCGGTCGGGCTCCGTGGACCCGGACCTGGCGCTGCGCCAGTGGCAGGAGTACTGCGACGTGCTGCGGCGTCGCGACTGGACGGTCGTCGAGGCGCCGCCGGTCGACGACTGCCCCGACGGCGTCTTCATCGAGGACCAGGTGGTCGTGCACGGCGACCTCGCGGTGCTGTGCCGTTCGGGAGCACCGGAGCGACGGGGCGAGCGAGCCGGCGTGCGGGAGGCCGTACAGACGTACGGCTACCACGTTGTGCAGGTCGAGGAACCGGCGACCCTGGACGGCGGCGACGTGCTCAAGCACGGCCACCGGGTCTGGGTCGGGGTCGGTGGCAGGACCAACCTCGCCGGGGTGGAGCAGCTGCGGGCAGCGCTCGCAGGACACCGCGTCGAGGTCGTGCCGGTGCCGGTGTCGAAGGTGCTGCACCTCAAGTCGGCCGTCACCGCGCTCCCGGACGGCAGGGTGATCGGCTACCCGCCGCTCGTCGACGACCCGGCGGTGTGGCCGCGGTTCCTCGCGGTCCCCGAGGAGGCCGGCGCCCACGTCGTGCTGCTCGGCGGCATGTCGGTGCTGATGTCCGCCTCCGCACCCCGCACGGCGCAGCTGCTGGCCGAGCACGGCCACGACGTCGTCACCGTCGACATCTCCGAGTTCGAGAAGCTCGAGGGCTGCGTCACCTGCCTCTCGGTGCGCCTGCGCGGCTAGTGCCCCCTCGGGCCGGCTGTTAAGGTCGCTAACTGAGTGAGCAATCGTCCGACCGACCTCGCCCTCGAGGAGACCGACGTGACAGCGACCACCGCCCGCCCCACCCGTCCCCCGAGCCCGCTGACGACCGGCGACCAGGTGCGACGGCTCGTCGTCGTGGCCGCCGAGGTCTTCTGCGTCGTCGGGACGCTCGTCGGCGTCGGGGTGCTCGGCACCCGCGTCGAGGAGTCCTCGGGCGGCGCCCTCGCCGCGACCGCCACCCTCGTCGCGCCCGCCGGCCCGGCCTTCTCCATCTGGACGCCGATCTACCTCGGACTGCTCGGGTATGCCGTGTGGCAGCTCCTGCCCGCCCACGCCGTCCGCGACCGGGCCCGGTCGACAGGCTGGCTCGCCGCCGCGTCGATGGTGCTCAACGCCCTGTGGCTGCTCGTCACCCAGCAAGGCTCGATCTGGGCCAGCGTCGTGGTCATCGTCGCGCTCGCCCTGACCCTCGGCGTGCTGGTCCCGCGGCTCGGTGGCCGCTGGGCCGTCACTGCGGCCATGGCCTGGGGGCTGGCCTGGATCGCGATCGGCCGCCTGGGCGACGAGCCGCGCTCGGTCGCGACGGGCATCGCCGCCGCGGTGGCAGCCGTGGTGGTCCTCGTCGCGGCGCAGCGCCGCCACCGGAGGCAGGAGCTGCATGGACACTGACGTCGTCGTCGTCGGAGCGGGCCTTGCCGGGCTGCGGTGCGCCGCGCGGCTGACCGAGCTCGGCCACGAGGTGGTCGTCCTCGAGGAGGGCGACTCGGTCGGCGGTCGGGTGCGCACCGACGTCGTCGACGGCTTCCGCTGCGACCGCGGCTTCCAGGTGCTGGGCCCCGCCTACCCGGCGGTGAGGCGGTGGGTGGACGTGGCCGCCCTGGACCTCAAGCCGTTCGGCGCCGGGGTGCTCGTGCGGCGCCCCGAGGGGCTGCGCGTCGTGGCCGACCCGGTGCGTGAGCCGGCGCTGCTCGGCCGCACCCTGCGCAGCGGCTACCTCGCCCCCCGTGAGCTCGCGGCGCTCGCGCGCTGGGCGGCACGCGTACTCGTCGACCCGAAGGGCGTGATGCGGCAGGCGGACTCGACGCTCGCCGAGTCGTTCGACGCCGCGGGCGTCACCGGGCGGCTGCGCCGGGAGGTGCTCGAGCCCTTCCTCGCCGGGGTGCTCGTCGACAGCCACGGCCGCACCTCCGCGAACTTCACGAAGCTGCTCGTGCGGATGTTCGCGCTGGGACGCCCTGCCGTTCCCGCCACGGGCATGCAGGCGCTGCCCGAGCAGCTCGCGGCCCCGCTCGGTGACCGGGTACGCCTCGGCAGCCGGGTCGAGGCGGTGACGCCGTCGCCCGGTGGAGTGGACGTACGCGTCAACGGGGCGCGGGTGCGCGCCCGCAGCGTCGTCGTGGCCACCGACCCGGCGGGGGCCTCGGGCCTCACAATGCTGCCCGAGCCGGTGACGAGGGGCCTGGTCACCTGGTGGTTCGAGGCGCCCGAGCCGCCGACGCGCCTGCCCCTCGTGGCGGTCGACGGGCGCCGGGAGGGCACCACGCCGCCGGGGCCGGTGTGGAACACGGCGGTGATGACCGCCGCCGCGCCGAGCTACGCCCCGCCGACGCGTCACCTCGTGGAGGCCACCTGCCTGCTCGACCGACCCGACGGCGACGCCCCTGAGTCCGTGGTGCTGCGCCACGTCGGCGACATCTACGGCGCCGACACCTCTGGCTGGCGGACGGTCACCCGACACCGCATCACGGCGGCGCTCCCGGCGACGCCGCCGCCGCTCGACCCCCGCTCACCGGTCTCCCTCGGTGACGGCGTCTTCGTGTGCGGCGACCACCGCGACACGGCCTCGATCCAGGGCGCACTGGTCTCCGGGCAGCGCGCCGCCGAGGCGGTCCACGCACAACTCTGACCCGGCAGGCGGCCTAGCGCAGGAGATCCCGCATGGCCGCCGTCGCGCCGCGCAGATAGCGCTCGACCACCTCACGCTCGCTGTCGCTCAGGGTGGCGTCGAGCGCAGCGAGGCTCTCGAACATCGGCGTCATCCGGGCGAGCACCTCGGCGCGGCCGCTGTCGGTGATGACGACCTCGGTGCGCCGCCCGTCGTCGGGGTGCGAGCGCCGCTCGGCGTGACCGTGGCCCACCAGCCGGTCGACCACACCCGAGGACGCGGCCGAGGTCACCCCGAGCAGGCGCGCCAGGTCGACGGGGCCGAGCGGGCCACGCATGAGGTGGCGCAGGGAGTGCAGCTCGGAGGTGCTGAGCCCGGCCCGGCGTGCGACGACGGCGGGCACGCTCTCGGAGACCTCGACGAGCTCCTGCAGGGCCGACAGCGTGCCGGTCGTACGCCACTGCGGCACCCCGGGCACGCCCCCGGGTGCCGGCTGTTTGCCCGCGCTCTTGTTCCTGATAATGTCACTCACCAACTTAGCAATCTACTGAGTAAGCCACTTACTCATCGTATCCGGAGGTGTCCCGTGCACGCTCTGACCGACAGGATCACACGCAAGTGGTGGGCCGTGGCGATCGTGGTGCTGGCCCTCGCGGGGGCACTCGGCGTCGTCGGTGCGGTAGGCGAGGCCTCGCGGACGGCCGCCTCGACCGACGCCCTGCCCGTCGGCTCCGACAGCGCCGCGGCGACGGCGCTGCGGGACCGGCTGCCGCAGGGCGAGGGCTCGACGGCCGTCGTCGTCTTCAGCAAGGAGTCCGGCAGCCTCTCGCCCGCCGACGTGTCCGCGATCGAGGCGCGCGTCGCCACACTGCCCGAGGCCGGCAAGGCACCGCTGCAGCGCAGCGAGGACGGCACCGCGGCCCTCGCGGTCGTTCCCGTCGACGCCACCGACGCCGGCGACACGGCGAAGCAGGTGGCCGACATCCGCTCGGCGGTCAAGGCCGAGCTGCCGGACGGCGTCTCCGCGCAGGTGACCGGGCCAGCCGCCGTGCAGGCCGACCTCGCCGCCGTCTTCGAGGGCGCCAACACGCGCCTGCTCATCGCCACCGCCTCCGTCGTCGCGCTCCTGCTCGTGCTCACCTACCGCAGCCCCCTGCTGTGGATCCTGCCGCTGCTCGTCGTCGGCGTCGCCGACCGACTCGCCGCGGTGCTCGCCACCCACACGCTCGCGGCATTCTCCATCGTCTGGGACGAGTCGACCATCGGCATCCTCTCGGTCCTCGTCTTCGGCGCCGGCACCGACTACGCCCTGCTGCTCATCTCCCGCTACCGCGACGAGCTGCGCCGGCACGCGGACCGGCGCGAGGCCATGTCCCTCGCCCTGCGCCGCACCGCAGAGGCGGTCCTCTCCAGCGCGGTGACCGTCGTGCTCGGCCTGCTGACCCTGCTGCTCTCGCTCTTCCCCGCCACCCGCGGGCTCGGGCTGGCGTGCGCGGTGGGGGTCGTCGTCGCCGCGGCCTTCGTCCTGCTGGTGCTGCCGGCCCTGCTCGTGACCTTCGGGCGGTGGGTCTTCTGGCCGCGCGTCCCACACGAGGGCCAGGCGGCGCTGGCCGACGGGCACAGCCTCTGGCGGCGCGTCGGCGACCGCGTGGCGGCCCACCCGAGGCGCGTCATCAGCGTGACCCTGGTCGTCCTGGCCGTCATGGCAGCGGGACTCGCGGCCATCGAGACCGGCCTGAAGTCCTCGGACCAGTTCCTCAAGAAGCCCGAGGCCATTGCGGCGAGCGAGCGGCTGGCCCGCTCCTTCCCTGCCGGCAGCGCCGATCCGGCCGTCATCGTCACCACCGCGGACCCCGACGCCGTGGCCTCCGCCGCGCAGCAGGTGCCGGGCATCGTGGGAGCCCGGACGGTCAAGGAGGGCAGCGGGGTCGCCGAGGTCGACGCCGTCATCGACGCAGCGCCCGGCTCCGACGCCGCGGCCGGCACCGTCCGCGCGCTGCGCACCGCCCTGGCCGGCTTCCCGGAGACCCACGTCGGCGGCACCGAGGCGGTGGCGCTCGACCAGGCGGAGGCGTCGTCACGGGACCGGCTCGTGATCTTCCCCATCGTGCTCGCCCTCGTGCTCCTGGCCCTCGGGCTGCTGCTGCGCTCGGTCGTGGCGCCCCTCGTCCTCGTCGCCACCGTCGTCGCCACGTACCTCGCGAGCGTCGGCGCCTCGTGGTGGATCTTCACGAAGGTCTTCGGCTTCTCGGCCCTGGACGACAGCGCCCCGCTCTTCGCCTTCGTGTTCCTCGTGGCCCTGGGCGTCGACTACAACATCTTCCTGGTGACACGGGCCCGCGAGGAGGCGCGCACCCACGGGTCGCGCACGGGCATGCTGCGCGGGCTCGCAGCCACCGGCGGCGTCATCACGAGCGCCGGCATCCTGCTCGCCGCGGTCTTCGCGGTGCTCGGGGTGCTGCCCCTCGTCGTGCTCGCCCAGATCGGCGTCATCATCTGCGTCGGCGTCCTGCTCGACACGCTCGTCGTGCGCACCCTGCTCGTCCCTGCCATCGCCGTCGCCCTCGGCGACCGCTTCTGGTGGCCGAGGCGTCCCCACCCGGCAGCTCTCGAGTCCACGGAGGTGACCCCCGGGGCCTCCCGCCGACCGGAGCCGGTCACGCAGGGTTGGACAAAGCCTTGACACTGCTCCCGTGCGGCCGTTGAATCCATCCAGCACCCTTTCGAGCAAGGCACGTTCGCGGATGGTGCGGAGGCCTCCCTCCACCCCGGACCTCACCTCTCACCCCTCCACGCCCGACCGACCCGCTCCTGCCGGTCGTGGCACTCGTGGGCCATGCGCCGGACTCCCTTCCGGCGTGTGGCCCACACCTTTGTGGGCGGCCGAGCGACGCGGAGGAATCGCCCTGAGCGGCTTGCGGTTGGCTCCTCCTCCGCCGGCGCGAGACGGCGATGCGGCCGCCCGGGAACCACGCTCGCAGCCGCAGCCCCGGCCCTAGACTGAGGGCACGTCGCCGCGTGCCTCCTCGAAACGCAGGTGGTCCCATGCGCCGCCATCACCTCTCGCTCACCGGCCTGGGCGCCGCGCTCGTCGCCGTCGCGGTCTGCGGGTGCAGCCCCACGGCAACGCCCGCGCAGGGCACCGGACCGGCGACCGCCGCCGGCACCGCCGGCGCCAAGGCATCCGGCCCCTCCCCCGCGTCGGCGGCCACCACGATGGGAGCGCCGGCCGCCGTCGCCCTGACGCCGGCGCAGCTGGCCCAGTCGACCTACAACCGCATGACGACCGCGCAGCGGATCGGGCAGCTGTTCATGGTCGGAGGCCCCGTGACCGGCCTCGGCGCCGCCACCACGACGGCGATCAGCAGCTACCACGTGGGCAACCTCATCCTCACCGGCCGCACGACGGCCGGCGCCCCGCCCGTGCGCTACCTGGCCGGCCGCGCCGACACGCTGGCGACCACCGCGGCCACTGCAGGCGTCCCGCTGTTCATCGCCGCCGACCAGGAGGGTGGCTACGTCCAGGTCCTGCAGGGCCCCGGCTTCTCCCGCATGCCGACCGCCCTGACCCAGGGCACGTGGGCAGACACGACGCTCAACGCATACGCCCGCACCTGGGGCACCCAGGTGATGCGCTCGGGCGTCGACGTCGACCTCGCCCCGGTGATGGACACCGTCGCCAAGAGCTTCGCGCCCTACAACGCCCCCATCGGCTACTACCAGCGCGAGTACGGCTACACCCCGACCGTCGTGGCCGACAAGGGGACGACCTTCCTCAAGGGCATGCAGGCCTCCGGGCTCGCGATGACGGGCAAGCACTTCCCCGGCCTCGGGCGCGTGGCCGGCAACACCGACACGACCGCCCGGGTCACCGACACGGTGACGACTCGCACGTCCGCCGACATCACGCCGTTCCGGGCCGCCATCGGCGCCGGCGCGCACCTGCTCATGGTGTCGTCCGCCTACTACTCGCGCATCGACGCCTCACACCCGGCAGCCTTCTCCCCCACCGTGATCCGGGGGATGATCCGTGGCGACCTCCGCTTCGGCGGCATCGTCATCAGCGACGACCTCGGCAACGCCAAGCAGGTGGCCGCCTGGTCGGCGGGCGCCCGCGCCGTGGACTTCGTCGACGCCGGCGGCGACGTCGTGCTGACCGTCAACCCCTCCGTCATTCCTGCCATGGTCAGCGCCGTGACCGCGCGCGCCGCGTCGGACAGCGTCTTCCGCGGCCGGGTGCAGGCGGCGGTCCTGCGCGTGCTGACCGTCAAGGCGCAGTACGGCCTGCTCGCACCGCGGCTGCCGGTGACCGGCTACTTCGGCACCCAGACGAAGACGGCCCTGCAGCGCTGGCTCGGGATCGCCCAGACCGGCGTCTTCGACACCGCCACGATCCGCGCCCTGCAGGCCCGGGTCGGTGCGCCCGTCACCGGCGTCTGGGGCTCGGCCTCCGTCGCGGCGCTCCAGCGCTACCTCTGGCTCCACCTCGACGGCGCCACGACGTGGAACGCCCGCACGGTCGCAGGGCTGCAGCGCTACCTCGTGACGCAGATGTGAGGGCGCGCCGGGCGCCCGCGACCCGCTCAGAGGTCCGGCGACGGGCCGTCAGGTGCGCCAGCTTCGCCGAGCAGCGAGGTCGAGCCACTCCTCGCGCAGCAACGCCCACGTGTTGTCGTCGAGCCAGGTGCCGTCCTTGCCGAGCGGCTTCGCGCGCACCGTCGCCTCGTGCCGCATCCCGATCCGGCGCAGCACCCGGTTGGAGGCGATGTTGTCGGCGTAGGCGTCGGCGGTGATCCGCCGCAACCCGAGGTCGCGGAAGCCCAGGACGAGCAGCTCGGCGGCCGCCTCGGCGGCGAGGCCCCGGCCGTGGACGTCGGGGTGCAGGGCGTAGCCGATGGTGCCCTCCCACTCCTCGCTCGGGGTCCGCGCGATGCTGTGGCTGACCTCCAGGCGCAGCATGACGTCGCCGACGACCCGCCCGCCGGCGCGCTCCTCGACGGCGAGCGCCAGCAACGGCTCGGCGGCACCCGGCCGGCCGCGCGCGATGCGCGAGGTGATGCGCTCGCGCACCTGCTCGCGGTCGAGCTCGTCGTGGCTCAGGTGCACCACGACCTCGGGACGGCTGCGGTAGGCCAGCACCGCGTCGAGGTCGTCCAGGGTCACCGGTCGCAGGTCGAGCCGGTCGGTCCTGCGTGGCCACGTGAGCCGAGACAGGTCGGGCTGCGCCACTAGCGCCACCCCTGCTCGTCGACACCGCCGGGGACGTCCGCCGCCGGGTCGTAGGGCGTGCGGGTGAAGCGGAACGACGCGAGGTCGAGGTGGGTCGGTATGCCGTCGGGTGAGCGGTGCACGCGCAGCGGCTCACCCGTGTAGTAGCCGTCCAGGCCGACCCACTCGTCGGCGCCCGCTGGGGCGAACCGCGAGCCGCGGGCCGTGCCCGGCTCGCCGAGCACGAGGTGCTCGCCGACGACCCGCGCCGTGGAGACCGCCGGACCCCAGTGCCAGGTCCCGACGAGGTCGAGGACCGACGGGTCGCCTGCCGCGTGCCAGGGCTCCGGCGCCAGCGGCTCGCGCTCGACGAAGGCCCGGAGCAGCTCGGAGGCCACCGGGCCCAGGCCGCTCGTGGTGTTGGTGAGCACGACAACGCCGTCGCCGGTCTCGACGTCGACCCGCAGGCCGGCGAGGAAGCCCGGCATCGAGCCGCCGTGGCCGGCGTACCTCCTGCCGTCGACGTTCCAGAGCTGCCAGCCCAGACCGTGGGCGGCCGTCCACGGCTGGCCCGGGTCGTCGACGAGGGTGTGCGGCTCGTACATCTCGGCCAGCGTGTCGCGCGAGAGGACCCCGCCGGTGTCGCCGCCGGCGAAGGCGGCCCAGTGCGCCAGGTCCTCGGCGGTCGTCCAGAGCTGGCCGGCAGGAGCCATGGCGCCGGCGTCGTGCTCCGGCTCGGGCAGCAGCACGTCGGCGAAGGGGTGGACGGCGAGGCCCTGGGCAGCCTTGCCGGTCGGTCGGGTGGTCGTCCGGGTCATGCCGAGCGGGTCGAGCAGGCCCCGGCGTACGACCTCGAACCACTCGGCGCCGTGGGCCCGCGCCACGAGCTCGCCGAGCGCCGCGAAGCCGACGTTGGTGTAGTGGAAGCGCCGGCCGGCCCGGAAGCGCTGCGTTACCGGTGAGGAGGCCAGGGCGTCCCAGTCCCCGCCTGGAGTGCGCTCCCACCACGGACCGTTCGTCTCGGCCTGCACGCCTGCGCCGTGCGAGAGCAGCTGGGCGATGGTGGCGCCGCCGATGCGGCTGCCCGGCACGTGGTCCTCGAACCGGTCCTCGAGGGCGAGGCGGCCGGCATCGCGCAGCCTCATCACGGCCACCGCCACGAACGTCTTGGTGATGGACCCCATCCGGTACTGCGTGTCCGGGTCGGCGGCCTGGCCGTCGGCGCGGCCGTCGACGGTGCCGATGGCATCGGACCACGCGAGAGCGCCGCCCCGGACGATGGCCGCCGTCACCGACGGCAGCCGGCCCCGCCGCTGCTCGGTCGCCAGCAGGTGGTGCAGGTGGCGCGCGGTGGGCGCGTCGACGGGGGTATGCGTGTGGGGATCGCTGATCACCCGCGCCAGCCTAGGCAGGCAGGACCGTGGCGGGGTGGGCGGCCACCCCGTCAGGATGGAGCGACGGCCGGACCTCCCACGGCCGCGGCGCATCGGATATCTTGACATCAAGATTTATTCGGGACCCACCTCTCGGATCTCGGCACGACCAGCAACCCGAACGGAGCACCCGCGTTGGACTCGCGAATCATCTACACGCACACGGACGAGGCACCTGCCCTGGCGACGGCCTCGCTGCTGCCGATCGTCTCGGCCTTCGCCAAGCAGGCCGGCGTCGAGGTCGAGACGCGTGACATCTCGCTCTCGGGGCGCATCATCGCCAGCTTCCCCGAGGCCCTGAGGCCCGAGCAGCAGATCGGCGACGCGCTGGCCGAGCTCGGCGCCCTCGCCAAGACGCCCGAGGCCAACATCATCAAGCTGCCCAACATCTCGGCCTCGATCCCGCAGCTCAAGGCCGCGATCGCCGAGCTGCAGGCGGCCGGCTACGCCCTGCCCGACTACCCCGACAACCCGTCCACCGACGAGGAGAAGGCGGCCCGGGCGGCATACGACAAGGTCAAGGGCTCGGCCGTCAACCCCGTTCTGCGCGAGGGCAACTCGGACCGCCGCGCTCCCGCGTCGGTCAAGAGCTACGCGCGCAAGCACCCGCACTCGATGGGCGCCTGGAGCGCCGACTCGAAGACGAACGTCGCCACGATGGGCGAGAGCGACTTCCGGCACAACGAGAAGTCCGTCGTCATGCCGGCCGACGACACGCTGCGCATCGAGCTCGTCGGCCACGACGGCTCCACGACGGTGCTCAAGGAGTCGATCCCCGTCCTCGCCGGCGAGGTCGTCGACGCCACCTTCATGGACGTCGCGAAGCTGCGCGACTTCCTCTCCGAGCAGGTCAAGCGCGCCAAGGAGGAGGGCGTCCTCTTCTCCGTGCACCTCAAGGCCACGATGATGAAGGTCTCCGACCCGATCATCTTCGGCCACGTCGTGCGCGCCTTCTTCCCCGACGTGTTCGAGACGTATGCCGGCGCGCTGGCCTCCGTCGGCGCCTCCCCCAACGACGGGCTCGGCGCCGTGCTCAAGGCCGTCGAGAGCCTGCCGGCCGACGAGCGTGCCGAGGTCGAGGCCGCCGTGGCCAAGGGCTTCGAGGACGGCCCGGCCATCGCGATGGTCAACTCCGACAAGGGCATCACCAACCTCCACGTCCCGAGCGACGTCATCGTCGACGCGTCGATGCCGGCGATGATCCGCACCTCCGGGCACATGTGGAACGCCGAGGGTGCCGAGCAGGACACGCTCGCCGTGCTGCCCGACAGCTCGTATGCCGGCATCTACCAGGTCGTCATCGACGACTGCCGCGCCAACGGCGCCTACGACCCGGCGACGATGGGCTCGGTCTCCAACGTCGGGCTCATGGCCCAGGCGGCCGAGGAGTACGGCAGCCACGACAAGACCTTCGAGATCCCGGCCGACGGCACCGTGCGCGTCGTCGACGGCTCGGGCAACACGGTCCTCGAGCACGCGGTCTCGGCCGGTGACATCTGGCGCGCCTGCCAGACCAAGGACGTGCCGATCCGCGACTGGGTCAAGCTGGCCGTCACCCGCGCCCGGGCCACCGGCACGCCGGCCGTCTTCTGGCTCGACGAGGACCGCGCCCACGACGCGAACCTCATCGCGAAGGTCAAGGAGTACCTCGGCGAGCACGACACCGACGGCCTGACGATCGAGATCATGAAGCCGACCGACGCGATCGCCTACTCCCTGGGCCGCATCCGCAAGGGCGAGGACACGATCTCGGTCACCGGCAACGTGCTGCGCGACTACCTGACCGACCTCTTCCCGATCCTCGAGCTCGGCACCTCGGCGAAGATGCTCTCGATCGTGCCGCTCATCAACGGCGGCGGCCTCTTCGAGACCGGCGCCGGTGGCTCCGCACCGAAGCACGTGCAGCAGCTCGTCCAGGAGAACTACCTGCGCTGGGACAGCCTCGGTGAGTTCCTCGCCCTGGCCGTCAGCTTCGAGCACCTCGCGGGTGTCACCGGCAACGAGCGCGCCAAGGTGCTCGGCGAGGCCCTCGACCGCGCGACCGGCACGCTGCTCGACGAGAACAAGGGCCCGGCCCGCCGCGTCGGCCAGATCGACAACCGTGGCAGCCACGTGTGGCTGGCGCTCTACTGGGCGCAGGAGCTGGCGAAGCAGACCGAGGACGCCGCTCTGGCCGAGACGTTCGCCCCCGTGGCCCAGGCCCTGGCCGACAACATCGACACGATCTCCCAGGAGCTCGTCGACGCCCAGGGCCACCCGGTCGACATCGGCGGCTACTACCGCCCCGACGCCGAGAAGGTCGCCTCGGTGATGCGCCCGTCGAAGACCTTCAACGAGATCATCGACGCCCTGGCCTGAGGCTCTCACTGACGCAAAGTGCCCACTCGACTTGGGAAAGTCGAGTGGGCACTTTGCGTCACCCCTCCAACCGTCGAGAGGCCACGGGTGGGCCCGCACCCGAGCAAGCCGGACGGCATACGTACGCGTGTGGTGACGCCCTGAGCGCGCCTCGCTCTCCTATCCTTGCCCGGTGCCAGCCCGTCGGACGACGCCGAGCTTCGTGCGGGAGCCCTACACGTGGCTCTCCGCACTCGTCGTGCTGGCCTTCGTCCCGGTGCTCGTCCGCCTTCCGGCGCTGGGCGACCTCTTCGTCCACGCCGGCACGATCGAGCAGCTGCGACTGCACCTGCTCGCGCCGCGCGACCCGATGACCGGCACCGACGGCCTCGGCAACCCCTACTTCTCCCCGTGGGCCGTCGGCTGGGCCCTGGTCGCGCGAGGCACCGGCTGGGACGTCTTCGCCGTGCTGCGGCTCTCGGGCGTCGTCAACCTGCTGCTCCTCCTCGTCGGCTTCCGCGCGTTCGTCCGCTCGGTCAGCAGCAACCCCTGGGCGCCGGTCACCTCCTTGCTCGCGGCCTGCTTCCTCTGGGGGACCAACCTGCTCTACTGGAGCGGCTTCATCTCCCTGCCGACGCTCGTCGCCGGCATCGCCTACCCGTCGACGTTCGCCGTCGGGCTCATGCTGCTGCTGCTCGCCGGGCTGACGCGCGTGGTCCTCGATCCGCCGTCGCGCCACCTCTTCCCGCTCGTCCTGGGCATTGCGGTGGGGGCGGCCGTCGCCGTCCTCGTGCACCAGTTCACGGCCCTGGCGTTCGGCATCTACGCCGTGGCGCTCGTGCTGCGTCACCACCGGCGGATCGCGCGCCGGGTGTGGCTGGCTCTGGGAGTCGGCGCCGCGCTGGGCCTCGCCGTCCTCGCGGCGTGGCCGCTCTTCAGCGTCTTCTCTGCCGCGGGCGGGCTCGACGGCTTCGACGCCGTCCACAAGGTGCTCTACACGAACCTGGCCGGCCGCTACCTGTTGCTCCTCGTCGCCGTGCCGGTCCTGGTGCACCGCCTCAGGGGCGACCGCGCCGACCCGCTGGCATGGACCGTCGGGGTCTGCCTGGCTGTCTTCGTGATGGGTGGCCTGACGGGACACGAGGCCCTGGCTCGTGTGTTCCCGCCCGTGGCCCTGCTGTCCCAGGTCGCTGTGGGCGTGGCCGTCGCCGACTGGCTCAGGCCGCGGCGCTCGGTCGCGGAGACGCAGACGCGCCCCCAGCGGGTGTTCGCAGCAGTGGCCAGCCTCGCGATCGTCGCCGGCTGCCTCTTCCAGAGCGGGGTCGTGAACCTGCTGTCGCCGGGCTCCTACCCCGCCACGCTCGACCGACTCTTCCACTCGCGGCTGAGCAAGGGCGACTACGAGTGGCTGGCCGAGCACGTGCCGGCGGGATCGACGGTGATGACCGCCGACTGGGACACCCGGGCGATGGCGCCGGCCTACGGGATCTTCACCGTCCAGCCGGCCTGGCCGGACCCGTTCCTGGGCCGGGCCGAGGACCGCAGGATCGCCGACACCAAGACGTTCTTCCGCTCGGCGACGTCCTCGGCCCGCCGCGCCGAGCTGCTCGCGAAGTACCACACCGAGTGGGTGGTGGTCCGCGGTGGCGCCGCCGAGCCCTTCATCCGCAGCGGCTCGTACGCGCTGGTGGCCGAGCGACCAGCGGGAGGGCCACGGGACGAGGGCGCCGGCGGCACGGCGCAGCTGCTGCGGCTGGTCCACCCCTGACCGCGTCACGCCCTCCTGACCGACGAGAGGTCACGTCGACCGCCTGTCGACCGTCGGGAGACCGCCTTCGCGCGCGTCCGGGAGCGAGCCGGACGGCATACGTACGCGGTGGGCTGGCTAGCCCTCGACGTCGCGCAGGGCGTCCCTGGCCTCCGCGATGATCGCGTCCATGGCGGCAGCAGCGGCGGCCCCGTCGCCGGACTGCACCGCCTCCGCGACGTCGCCGTGCAGGCGTACGGCGACCGGGTTGGGGGTCGCCGGCATGAGGTCGTGGTGCGTGCGACCGGCGAGGACCTCGCCGACGACGCCGGAGAGGGCTGCGAGCATCTCGTTGCCGGACGCCGCCAGCAGCGTCGCGTGGAAGAGCTGGTCGGCTTCGAGGTAGGCCTCGAGATCGCCGGACTTCGCGTGCACGGCCATCTGCATGACGGCCCCCATGAGGGCTCCGCACTGCTCGGGAGTCGCCCGAGCGGCGGCGAGCTCGGCCGCGACGGGCTCGATGCCCCGGCGCAGGTCGCCGAGCGAGAGCAGCTGCTCGTCGCGTCCCGGACCGTCGAGGCGCCACCGGATCACGCGCGGGTCGAAGACGTTCCACGAAGCGCTGGGCAGGACTCGCACGCCGAGCCGCTTGCGCGCCTCGACCAACCCCATCGAGTCGAGCACCCGGACGGCCTCGCGCACGACGGAGCGTGAGACGCCGTAGCGCTCGTCGAGCTGGTCGATGCGCAGCACGGTGCCTGCCGGGAGCTCACCGCCGACGATCTGGCGCCCGAGGGCGTCCAGGACGCTCGCGTGGAGGGCTGGACGAGGGGCGAGGGACACGGGTCAAGAGTGGCACACGCCTGCCGTGTGCCCTGCATCCCGATAACAAATCTGCTTTATAGCCCGTGATGACTTGATAAGACGCCCTTGTTGGACCATTCTGGGCGGGCGTCTCGACGAAGAGGTCGTTCGAGCCGGACGAAGGAGTCACGGAAGACATGGATCACCACCCCCCTCCCCTCGTCGTCGTCATGGGGGTGTCCGGCTCGGGCAAGACCACCGTCGGCGCCGCGCTCGCCCAACGGCTGCGGGTGCCCTTCGCCGACGCCGACGACTTCCACCCCCGGGCCAACATCGACAAGATGTCCGCGGGCATCCCGCTGACCGACGACGACCGCCGCCCGTGGCTCGCGACCATCGCCACCTGGCTGACGGACAACGCCGCCGGCGGCGGTGTCGCCAGCTGCTCGGCACTGAAGCGCTCCTACCGCGACGTGCTGGCGGCCGCCGCGCCCCAGGTCTTCTTCGTGCACCTGCACGGCGACCCCGACGTCATCGCCGCGCGCGTCGCCGGGCGTCCCGGCCACTTCATGCCCGCCGCCCTCGTCGAGTCGCAGTTCGCGACGCTCGAGCCGCTCGAGCCCGGCGAGCGCGGAGCCGTCCTCGACGTCGACCAGCCGGTCGACGACATCGTCACCCAGTCCCTCGACACCCTCGACCACCACACCCTCGACCACCACGACCCGGAGGCGACCCGCCCATGACCGCCGACCTGTTCTCCCTGCTGCCCACCTCGGCACTCGCCGCGGGCGCAGCACCTGACATCCCCGCCGGGCGCCTCGTGCCCGCCGCCCTGCTCGGCATCGCCGTGCTCGTGGTGCTCATCGTGCGCTTC
Source organism: Terrabacter sp. NPDC080008 (assembly GCF_040702505.1). Taxonomy (NCBI): domain Bacteria; kingdom Bacillati; phylum Actinomycetota; class Actinomycetes; order Micrococcales; family Intrasporangiaceae; genus Terrabacter; species Terrabacter sp. NPDC080008. The sequence goes on along the minus strand of NZ_JBFBLC010000004.1, from coordinate 219,505 downwards.
AAGCTGCACCCGTTCCTCTCGCTGACACTGGGCGCGCTCACCGTCGGCGCCGTCGCGGGCGTCTCGATGGCAGACGTGCTCGACAGCTACACCAAGGGCTTCGGCAGCACCGCCGCCAGCGTCGGCATCCTCATCGCCCTCGGCGCGATGTTCGGCAAGCTGCTCGCCGACTCGGGCGGTGCCGACGAGATCGTCGACACGATCATCGGCCGCAGCGGTACGCGTTCGCTGCCCTGGGCGATGGCCGCCGTCGGCGCGATCATCGGCCTGCCGATGTTCTTCGAGATCGGCCTCGTCCTGCTGATGCCAGTGATCTTCTTGGTCGCCCGGCGCTCGCAGCAGTCGGTGATCCGCGTCGGCATCCCGGCCCTCGCCGGCTTGTCGGCCATGCACGGCCTCGTGCCGCCGCACCCGGGCCCGCTCGTGGCCATCGACGCCCTCAAGGCCAACCTCGGCGTGACCCTCGGCTTCGGCATCCTCGTGGCCATCCCGACGATCGCCCTCGCCGGTCCGTGGTTCGCCCGCTTCGCCGCCCGGTGGGTCGACGTCCCCGCCCCCGACCTGTTCGAGGGACGCGAGTCGGACGACGACAACGGCCCCCGTCCGTCGTTCGGCGTCACGATGCTGACCGTGCTGACGCCCGTCGTCCTGATGATGGGCAAGGCGCTGGCCGACATCCTCGCCGGCAAGGGCACGGCCGCCCGCACCGTCCTCGACTTCGTCGGCACGCCCCTGATCGCCCTGCTCATCGCGGTGCTGCTCGCCATGTTCACCCTGGGCCGCGGTGCCGGGATGGGCATCAAGCAGGTCAGCTCCTCGCTCGAGTCCTCGCTGGGGCCGATCGCGGGCATCATCCTCATCGTGGCCGCCGGCGGCGGCTTCAAGCAGACCCTCGTCGACACCGGCATCGGCCAGCTCGTCGCCGACTGGATCTCGGGCAGCGGGCTGTCCGTGCTCCTGCTCGCCTGGCTCGTCGCGGTGCTCATCCGCCTCGCCACCGGCTCGGCCACCGTCGCCACCGTCACCGCGTCGGGGATCCTCGCCCCGCTGGCGGCGGGCATGTCGACCAACGAGGTCTCGCTCATGGTCCTGGCCATCGGAGCCGGCTCGGTCTTCTTCTCGCACGTCAACGACGCCGGCTTCTGGCTGGTCAAGGAGTTCTTCGGCCTCAAGGTCGGCCAGACCATCAAGTCCTGGTCGCTCATGGAGACCGTCCTCTCGGTCACCGGCCTCGTCCTCGTGCTGCTGCTGAACCTCGTCGTCTAGCCCGCGACACGGCATACGCCTCGAGGGGTCAGTTCTCGTTCGAGAACTGGCCCCTCGTCGGTTCAGGAGGGGCCACTCGTGGCCTCTCGTCGGTTCAGGAGGGGCCACTCGTGGCCTCTCGACGGTTGGGGAGGGGCCAGACGTGGCCTCTCGACGGTTGAATTCGAGAGTCAGCCCTCGGGGAGGTCGAAGAAGCTCGGAATGCGGTTGGCCAGGTGCAGGTCGCCCTTGGCCTTGATCCGACCGGTCATGAACATCACCGCCGGCCTGCCGCGCTTCGTGACGACCTTGGTGAACTCGACCGGCGCCATCGTGAGCGACAGCGCCGCCTGCCCCTCGTGACCCGGGAGACAGGTGCACCTCGCGTCGGCGAAGCGCACCGTCCACTCGTCGGCCCCGCCGTCGGGTCGCCCGGTGATGCTCCAGTGGGTCGTGGCCTCCACGCCGGCGGCCCGGTCGGGGCGGAACAGCCCCGGCATCCGCCGGAAGATGGTGCCGATGATCAGGCCCCGGTTCGCGCTCGCCATCACCTCGTCGACCTGCCGGTCGGACATCCGCTCGACGATGCGGACGAACTCCGCCGGCCCGACAGCGGCGATCTGCTCAGGGGTGGCGGTCCGGAAGTCGATCTCGCCCACCGCGCCCTCACTCCACGTCGAGGAACCAGCCCGTGACCATCCCGGCGGGACGGGCCGGCTCGATGTAGTGCTCCCACGAGAAGGCGACGGCGAACATGTCCATCGGCATCTGGAGCATGCCCTGGGCGTCGGACTGGCTGGCGTGCGCCTTGAGCGCGGACCGCTTGACCTCGAGGAACTCGCTGACGTCGCAGGCCCAGTGCAGCTCGCTCTCGAGGCTGCCGAGGGGGTTGCCGTCGTCCATCGGGACCGTCGGATCCCACTCCCCCACGTCGAGTCCGGCTGCGAGCGCCGCCTGGTGCGACCGGATCATGGCGTCGCGGTTCATCGAGCCCTCGAGGTAGCGGGGCGTCGCCGCGATCTCGGCGGCGCGCTTGGTCACCGCATGCACCTTGACGTGGTCGGGGTGGCCGTAGCCGCCGTGCCAGTCGTAGCCGATGACGACGTCGGCGGCCTCCTCCCGCAGGATCCCGGCGAGACGGGCAGCCGCCTCCTCGGTGTCGGCGCGGGCGAAGCTGGCCTCGTGGTCGTTCTGGGCCCACCCCGTCATGCCGGAGTCGGCATAGCCGAGGAACTCGACCCGATGCGTCCCGATCAGGGCGTTGGACGCCGCCGCCTCGGCGCGGCGCCGGTCGACGACGGTCTCGCCCTCTGCGAGGTCGGGGGGCACATCGCCGTGGTCGCCGTTGGTGGCCACGACGAGCACGACGCGGTGGCCCTCACTGACGGCCCGCGCCATCGAGCCGGCCGACTGCGAGGCCTCGTCGTCGGGATGGGCGTGCACGAAGACGAGCGTTGACATGCGTACAGCCTCTCACCGCCCACCGACGTCCGACGCCACGTCGCCGACCGGCAGCGTGTAGACGACGAAGCCCTCGAAGGTCGCCAGCTCGTCGTAGAGCCGCCGAGCCACCGCATTCGACTCGTGCGTCTGCCAGTAGACGCTGCCGCAGCCCTGCGCCCGAGCCCAGTCGCGGACGGCTTCCACCAGCGCCGTCGCCACCCCTTGCCCCCGGACGGCCGGATCGGTGAAGAGATCCTCGAGGTAGCACAGGTCCGGCTCGCTCGTGCTGGGGTGGACGAGGAAGTGCGTGATCCCGACCAGCCGGCCGTCGAGCCAGGCACCGCGCCCGTGCAGCCTTGCGTCGGAAGCGAGCTCGCGCCAGGCCCTGTCGTATGCCGTGTCGCCCAGCTCGCGCTCGTAGAACCGGATGTACGCCCTGAAGAGCTCCTCCCACCGCTCACGGTCGGCGGGCTCGAGCCGTCGGATCTCGATCACGAGCCGACGCTAGCGCGACCGCCACGTATGCCGGGAGGCCACGACCCGGCATACGCCCCCGTCGCTCGAGAGCGCACGTAGCCCCACTCGAGAGCGCACGTAGCTCCACTCGAGTGCGCACTCCGCCACACGAGACGTGGGACGAACTGCGCACTCGAGGGGGCGAGGTCAGGCCTTCTTGGCGGCGGTCTTCTTCGTCGTGCGCTTCGCGGTCTTCTTGGCCGTCTTCTTCACGGCGCGCTTGCGGGTCGTCGGGCCCTTGGCGCGCTTCTCGGCGAGCAGCTCGTAGCCGCGCTCCGGGGTGATCGAGGCCGGGTCGTCGTCCTTGCGCAGGGTCGCGTTCGTCTCGCCGTCGGTGACGTACGGACCGAACCGGCCGTCCTTGACGACGACGGGCTTGCCGCTGACCGGGTCGGCGCCGAGCTCCTTGAGCGGCGGCGCGGCGGCCGCGCGACCGCGCTGCTTGGGCTGCGCATAGATCGCGAGCGCCTCGTCGAGCGTGATGTCGAACAGCTGCGACTCGGAGGCGAGCGAGCGCGAGTCGGTGCCCTTCTTGAGGTAGGGCCCGTATCGGCCGTTCTGCGCCGTGATCTCGACGCCCTCGGCGTCGGTGCCGACGACGCGCGGCAGCGACAGCAGCTTGAGCGCGTCGTCGAGCGTCAGGGTCGACAGCTCCATGTCCTTGAAGAGCGAGGCGGTGCGCGGCTTGGCCTTGGCGGCCTTGCGGGCCTTCGGCTTGTCGGCCGCGGGCGCCTCGTCCTCCTCGATGACCTCGGTGACGTAGGGCCCGTAGCGCCCGGCCTTGGCAACGATCTCGCGGCCTGTCTCGGGGTCGCGGCCGAGCACCTTGCCGTCGTCGGCAGCGACCTCGAGCAGCTCGCGCGCCTTCTCGGGGGTCATCTCGTCGGGGGCGACGTCGTCGGTGATCGTCGCGCGCCGGGGCGTGCCCGACACGGAGGCGCCGTCGGCGACCTCACCGGTCGCGAGGTCCACACCCGCGGGCACGACCTCCTCGACGTACGGGCCGTAGCGGCCGACGCGCACGACCATGCCGTCGCCGATCGGAATGGTCGAGATCTCCTTGGCGTCGATCTCGCCGAGGTCGTCGACGAGCGACTTGAGGCCCTCGCCGGTCGTCGCCTCCTCGCCGAAGTAGAAGCGCTTGAGCCAGTCGATGCGCCGCTCGTCGCCGTTGGCGATGCGGTCGAGGTCCTCCTCCATCGAGGCGGTGAACTCGTAGTCGACGAGGTTGCCGAAGTGCTCCTCGAGCAGCCGCGTGACGGCGAAGGCGAGCCATGTCGGCACGAGGGCCTGGCCCTTGTTGAACACGTAGCCGCGGTCCTGGATCGTGCCGATCGTCGCGGCATACGTCGACGGGCGGCCGATGCCGCGCTCCTCCATCGCCTTGACGAGGGTGGCCTCGGTGTAGCGGGCGGGCGGGCTCGTCTCGTGGCCGTCGGCCTCGGCGCGCACCACTTCGAGCGCGACCCCGGCGGACAGCTTCGGCAGGCGGCGCTCCTCCGCGGCGGCGTCGGCGCGAGCGGTGGCCTCGTCGTCGCGGCCCTCCTCGTAGGCCGCGAGGAAGCCCTTGAAGGTGATGACCGTGCCGCTCGCGCTGAACTCCACCGACTGCGCGCCCTCGATCGCCGTGTCGACGGCGAGCTTGACGGTGGCCGTCGAACCGCGCGCGTCGGCCATCTGCGAGGCGACGGTGCGCTTCCAGATCAGCTCGTAGAGGGCGAACTCCTCGCCGCGCAGCTCGCCGGCCACCTGGGCCGGGCTGCGGAAGCGGTCACCGGCAGGGCGGATGGCCTCATGGGCCTCCTGCGCGTTCTTGACCTTCTTCTCGTAGCGGCGCGGGCTGTCCGGCACGTACTCGGCGCCGTACATGTCGCGCGCCTGGCTGCGGGCCGCGGTCGTCGCGGCGTCCGACAGCGTCGTGCTGTCGGTACGCATATAGGTGATGTAGCCGTTCTCGTAGAGCCGCTGTGCCACGCGCATCGCGTTCTTGGACGACATCCGCAGCTTGCGGGAGGCCTCCTGCTGGAGGGTCGAGGTGGTGAACGGCGCCGACGGGCGACGGGTGTAGGGCTTCTCCTGGACGTCGGTGACCCTCGCCGTGAGCGGCAGGCACGCCGACGCGATGCGGGTCGCGAGCGCCTCGTCGAGGTGCACGACGCCCTTGCCGGTCAGGCGGCCGTCATCGGCGAAGTCGCGACCCGAGGCCACACGCACGCCGTCGACGGAGGACAGCCGCGCGGTGAACTGCTGGGCGGCGCCCTCCGGGGTGAACTCGCCCTCGACGTCCCAGTACGAGGAGCGGACGAACGCCATGCGCTCGCGCTCGCGCTCGACGACCATGCGCGTTGCGACCGACTGCACGCGGCCGGCCGAGAGGCCCTGGCGGACCTTGCGCCACAGGACGGGGCTGACCTCGTAGCCGTAGAGGCGGTCGAGGATGCGGCGGGTCTCCTGCGCGTCGACCATCGCGGTGTCGATCTCGCGGGTGTCGTTGACAGCGCGCTGGATCGCCTCACGGGTGATCTCGTGGAACACCATGCGCTTGACCGGGACCCGGGGCTTGAGCGCCTCGAGCAGGTGCCACGCGATGGCCTCGCCCTCGCGGTCCTCATCGGTGGCGAGGTAGAGCTCGCTGGCGTCCTTGAGCAGCCGCTTGAGCTCGGCGACCTTCTTCTTCTTGTCGGGGTCGACGACGTAGTAGGGGTCGAAGCCGTTCTCGACGTCGACGGCGAACTTGCCGTACGGGCCCTTCTTCATGTCCGCCGGCAGCTCCGACGGGTTGGGCAGGTCACGGATGTGACCGACCGAGGCCTCGACCTCGAAGTCGCCGCCGAGGTAGCCGGCGATGGTCTTCGCCTTGGCGGGCGACTCGACGATGACGAGCTTGCGGCCCTTGCCTGCGGCCATGGATGCACCTTCAACTTCCCGCATCTCACGTGCAGCGGATTCGTCGCTGCCCCGACGTGGACGCGGGACCGACCGTAACAGCAGGAGGCGTCCGGGCTCGCCAGGCACCCGCGGAGCGGCCGTATGCCGTCCCGCCCGGCAGGTGCCGACGCCCGGACCGCTCAGCCGACGGGCCAGTGGATCAGGGTGCGCCAGGTGGCGGGGTCGGGCTCGCGCTGCGGGTCGCTGAGGTAGCTCTCCCACATCACCGACCCGGGGCGCAGGCGCTGCCCGACCATCCACTGCTCGAGCTGACCGTAGGTCTCGCCCATGGTGTCGTAGGGCCCGACGTGCAGGGCCTCGACGGCGCGGCCCCCCGGCAGCGTGCTCGGCTCGACCTCGCCGTCCGGGTGGGCGGGCGAGGTGACGGGGAAGCCCACCTCGACGTCGACGGTCGCCGCCGGCATGCCGTGGTAGAGGGCGAAGGGCGGCCCGACCGGGGTCAGTCCCTGGGTGCGCATGGCGTTCCACGTCTCGGTGAAGGCCTTCTGGAAGAAGGCGGGCAGCTCGGTGACCGGCACCTCGGCGTGCAGCACGGCGGTGGGCGTCTCCTGGGCCTCGACGACGCGGATCTCGTTCGTCTCCTTCATCCGGCCAGCGTCCGTCCGGTCGGCGAGGCGCGGACAGGGCCGAAGGGCCCGCGCACGTGCCCGCGCGGGGGACGGAGGTCCCTCCCGGCCGCCCCGACCGGTGCACCCCGAAACGCAGCGGAAGGCATACGTTCCCGGAATGATCGACGTGAAGCCGACGTTCCTCTGATAGTTTAAGGTTCAACAAATTGGAAGGAACCGTCATGTCAGCCCCGGTGCTCTACCTCAGCCACGGCGCCCCGCCCCTCGCGGACGACGAGCGCTGGACGGCGCAGCTCGCCGAGTGGTCGGACGCCCTGCCCCGGCCGAAGGACGTCCTCATCGTCTCGGCCCACTGGGAGGACGCACCCACCACGCTCGGCTCGACGACCGGTGCGCCCCTGACGTACGACTTCTGGGGCTTCCCGCAGAAGTACTACGACGTCACCTACGACGCCCCCGCCGCGCCCGCTCTGGCCGACGAGGTGACCCGGCTGCTCACGCGGCCCGGTCACTCGGTCCACCGCGACGAGAACCGGGGGCTCGACCACGGCGCCTACGTGCCGCTCAAGGAGATGTTCCCCGAGGCCGACGTGCCGGTGCTGCAGATGTCGATGCCGACGCTCGACCCGCGCGGCCTCTTCGAGCTCGGCCGGCAGCTCGCGCCGCTGCCCGAGCAGGGCACGATGATCGTCGGCTCGGGCTTCACCACGCACAACCTGCGCTGGTTCAACCCGCGCGCCGGCGCCGACGCCCTGCCCCCGAGGGCGAGCGCCGAGTTCGACCACTGGGCGCAGGAGGCGATGCGCGCCCAGGACGTCGACAGCCTGCTCGACTTCCTCGACAAGGCCCCCGCCGCCCACGAGGCGCACCCGCGCACCGAGCACTTCGCCCCGCTGTTCGTCACGCTCGGCGCCGCCTACGAGTCGGCCGGGCTCGACAACCAGAGCGTCATCGACGGCTTCTGGTTCGGCCTGAGCAAGCGTTCCTGGCAGTTCGGCTGAACGCCCGCCCAGAATCCAGCGGGTGCGGGAACCCGCCCGCGGCGCCCTCCGTTGACCGGGTGTGGGCGCCCCACGAACGCGGCCGCGGCTCGGATCCTCCCCTGACTCCGAGTCGCGGCCGCCCCTTCCACCGGGTGTCCGGAAGGAGGTCACCGGCCCACCCGGGCCGCACGACGGAACCGCCGACAACGCCCACCCGTCGCAGGCGGGCGGCACGTAGAGTGGCCGTACGCCCGACGATCGCGCCGCCGGTGCGTGTCGTGCAGCGGTGGCTTCCGCTCACGCCACCACCTCGGCCCGCCGCCGGGCGAGGGACTTCGGGCGCGTCACCGACGCGGCCGGCACGCGAGGGAAGGACGCGCTCCACCATGACTGACCAGCCCGCCGCCCAGCAGGCGACCTCCGCCGCCCAGGCCGCCGCGCCGGCCCAGGTCGCGCCCCTCGAGCCGCCGGCCGCCGAGGCCTTCGTGCTCACCGCGCCGGCGCCGACGTCCCCCGTCGCCGAGACGGCCGCCCCGAAGATGGCCCCGGCCGTCCCCGAGGCCGCCCTGCCCGGCCTCGACGCCAAGGTCGACACCTACCTCGACTCGCTGACCAAGGTCGCCGCCCGCTCCCCCGAGTGGGAGGTCAAGGCCGCCGACGTGCGCAGCATGGGCAACGACGAGGTGCGCTTCGCCGCCGAGTCGTCCAACCGCATGCTCCAGATGCCCGTCAAGGCGCTCAACGAGGGCGGGCTGTCGGGAAACTCCAAGGTCGGCCAGACGCTCCTCGACCTGCGCCGCACCGTCGAGGACCTGGACCCGGGCCAGGCCCAGGGGCCGAAGAAGTTCCTCGGCATGATCCCCTTCGGCGACCGCGTCACCGACTACTTCCGCAAGTACCAGTCCGCCCAGAGCCACCTCAACGGCATCCTGCACTCGCTGCAGTCCGGCCAGGACGAGCTCGTCAAGGACAACGTCGCGCTCAACCTCGAGAAGAAGAACCTCTGGCAGTCGATGGGCCGGCTCAACCAGTACGTCTACGTCGCCGAGCGGCTCGACGCGCGTCTGGCCGCCCAGGTCGCGACGTACGAGGTGAGCGACCCGGAGCGGGCCAAGGCGCTGCGCGAGGACGTGCTCTTCTACGTGCGCCAGAAGCACCAGGACCTGCTGACCCAGCTGGCCGTGTCGATCCAGAACTACCTCGCGATCGACATCATCATCAAGAACAACATCGAGCTCATCAAGGGCGTCGACCGCGCGACGACCACCACGGTCTCGGCCCTGCGCACCGCCGTCATCGTCGCCCAGGCGCTGAACAACCAGCAGCTCGTGCTCGACCAGATCACGGCCCTGAACACGACGACGTCGGGCATCATCGAGCGCACCTCCGAGGCCCTCAAGCAGAACTCCGCCCGCATCCAGGAGCAGTCGGCGAGCTCGACCCTCTCGATCGAGTCGTTGCAGAAGGCCTTCGCCAACATCTACGAGACGATGGACGCGATCGACCAGTTCAAGGTCCGGGCGCTGGACACCATGGCCGCGACGATCGGCACGCTCGAGACCGAGGTCGCGAAGTCGCGCTCCTACCTCGACCGCGTGGCCAAGCAGGACGAGCGCCGCGCCGACAACGTCGCGCCGGGCCTGCTCGACCTCGGGTCGGGTCGCTGAGCGGAGCGCTTCGCGATGGTGCAGGCACGAGGAGCACGAGGAACCGAAGGGGACAGACGCAGTGGGAATCCGGTCGTGGTTCGGGTTGGACCGGCCCGAAGCACCCGAGCCGGTGCGCTCGGGACCGCCCACCACCGAGCAGCTGCTGGGGGCGCTCGACGCGATCGAGCAGCAGGCCCGTGACGGCAAGGTGCCCGGCGTCGTCCTCTCGCGCCTGCTGCGGGTGACGCGGATCGTGCGTCAGACCCTGCCGCGGCTGGCCAACCTCGGCCTGGGCAGCACCCAGGGCTACAGCGTCATGGCGACCGTGACCGACTACCTGCCCGTGGCGATCGGCAACTACCTGCGCCTGCCGCGCGACTGGGCCGACACCCGCCCGATCGCGGCCGGCAAGAGCTCGGTCATGCTCCTCGTCGACCAGCTCGACCTGCTCGGCACGACGATGGACAAGGTCTACGACGCGGTCAACCGCGCCGACGCCGAGGCGATCATCGTGCACGGCGCGTTCCTCGAGGAGAAGTTCGGGCCCGCCTCCGCCGGAGGGGTGCTGGGCCTGGGCCCCGACCCGGTCCGCGTGCCCCCGCCGCCCGCGACGGGTGCCGCCCCGGGCGGCTCCACCTCGCCCGCACCGCTGGCACCGCCGGAATGAGCGCCGGAATGAGCGCCGGAACGAGCTGGGAGGCAGACGCATGACCACGGTGGGGACCCGTCTCGCCGAGAGCCTCGAGCAGCTGACCGACGTGGCCGCCGAGGCCGGCCTCGACTCCGCCACCGCCCGTGACGAAGGCCTGCGCGTGGCGGCCGCGCTCGCCGAGGCGGTGCCGGGAGCGGCACCCGCGTGGGCCGAGGTCGCCCTCCCGGGGCTGACCGACCTCGGCCGCATCAACGAGGCGTTCTTCGACGCCGCCTCCAGCGGCCGCCGGTGGCGCGGCGCCCCGACGGACCTGCTGCAGTCACTCGTCGACGCGCAGAGCTCCCTGGCCCTCGAGTACGCCGAGGCCCTGACCGAGGTCGCTTCCTCCGCCGTCATGCTCGGCACGGCGCCGATCTGGGTCATCGCGAACGCCTCCGCCGCCTCGGGCGCCTACCTCGCCGCAGCACGTATGCCGTCGCGCGCCGTCCCAGCCCACCCCGGGGACGCGCCCGCCGGCATACCCGGCCTGGGGCTCGGCTCCCCCGACACGATGCGACCCACGATCCCCGGCCCGATGACCCCCGTCCCGGCGGATCACTTTGCGCCGCAACACCCCCCGGCAGACGGGTCGGCCGGTGGCGCTGCGGCCACGGCCGCGGCTGCCCAGCCACCGGCCCAGCCGGAGGCGCCGGCCGAGCCCGAGCGGTCGGTGGAGGAGCTGCTCGCCGAGCTCGACGGGATGATCGGGCTCGAACGGGTCAAGAAGGAGATCCACCGCCAGGTGGCCCTGCTGACCGTCGAGAAGCTGCGCACCGAGGCCGGGCTCAAGGCTCCCAAGATGAGCCGGCACCTGATCTTCGTCGGCAACCCCGGCACCGGCAAGACCACGGTCGCCCGTCTCGTCGGCGGCATCTACCGGGCGCTCGGGCTGCTGCCACGGGGCCAGCTCGTCGAGGTCGACCGGAGCGAGCTCGTCGCCGGCTACGTCGGGCAGACCGCGATGAAGACGGCCGAGGTCTGCGCCAAGGCGACCGGCGGGGTGCTCTTCATCGACGAGGCCTACGCGCTCATGGGTGACCAGTACGCCCAGGAGGCCGTCAACACCCTCGTCAAGGAGATGGAGGACCACCGCGAGGACCTCGTCGTCATCGTGGCCGGCTACCCCGAGCCGATGGTGGCCTTCATCGCGCAGAACCCGGGCCTCGCGAGCCGGTTCACCACCACGATCGAGTTCGACGACTACTCCGACGAGGAGCTGCTGCACATCCTCGACTCCATCGCCGAGGGCAGCGACTACGAGCTGACCGACGACGCCCGTCGGCGGGTGGGCCACCTGCTCGAGGCGACGCCGCGGGGCCCGTCGTTCGGCAACGGCCGCTTCGCGCGCAACCTCTTCGAGCAGGCCGTGGGCCGTCACGCCTGGCGCCTGCGCGACGCGAAGGAGCCGACCCGCGACGAGCTGCGTCTACTGACAGCAGACGACCTCGTCGAGCAGCCCGACTCACCGCAGGAGGACGAGCAGGGGCACCGGGACGAGTCGGACCCCGATGCCCTGACCGGGGCAGATCCGGCACCGGTCAGGGTCGAACCCGATGGTGGGGCGGTCTCCGGTGAGGGAGTCTCGAAGGAGCAGCACGAGACCCGACCGACCGAGCCCGAGGACCCCGCATGAGCGCACCGACCAACATCCCGGTCGCCGTCCCGGCGCGCGGGTCGTCCGGGCGCCCGGCCGGCCAGCCGTCCGGTCAGGCCTCGGGCCAGTCCGCGGGGCAGGCGCCGCGCACCATCGCGGGCAGCATCCCCACCGTGCGCAGCGTCGCGGACCGGCTCCTGCACGGCACGCCGGGGCGGATGCGCCTCTTCGGCCTCCTCGGCGTCATCGCCGCCGTCCTGCTCGGCGCGATCAGCGCCAACGCCCTCGTGGCCTCGCACGCCGCCGTCGAGCGCGCCGCCAACAACACCGAGCAGGTCGTCCGCGCGCAGTCGATCCACGTCGACCTGCTCCGTGCCGACGCGGTCGCGACCAACGCCTTCCTCGTGGGCGGTCTCGAGACCACGGAGTCGCGCGCCGGCTACCAGGCCGCGATGGCCCGGGTCGCGTCGGGGATCGCCGAGGCCGCGGCCGCGCAGCCGGCCGACGGCAAGGCACTCGGGGCCCTCGCCGACCGCGTGCAGACGTATGCCGCCCTCGTCGAGCAGGCCCGCGCCAACAACCGGCTCGGCCTGCCGGTCGGCGCGCAGTACCTCACCCAGGCCAGCGCAGGGTTGCGCGCCGATGCCATCCCGATCGTCGAGAAGATCGTCCAGGCCAACGAGGAGCGGTCGAGCACGGAGTTCGACCGCAGCAACTCGAGGCTCCAGCTGCTCGTCGGCGTGCTCTGCCTCGCGGGCCTGGTGGCCCTGGCGGTCTGGCTGGCCCGGCGCACGCACCGCTACCTCAACGCCTCGCTGACCGGCGCCATCGCGCTTCTGCTCGTCGCGCTGTTCGTGGCCGCGAGCCAGATCAGCGGGATCGCGTCGGCCACCTCGCAGGTGTCGTCGGGGTCCTACCAGCGTGCGGTCGCCCTCGCCGACGTCACGACGGCCGCCAACGACGCGCGTGCCAACGAGAGCCTGACGCTGATCCAGCGCGGTTCCGGCGCGGCCAACGAGAAGGCGTGGTCCGCGGACCGAGCCACGGTCGACGACGCCCTCGACCGTGTCGGGGCCTCCAGTGACCTGCAGCAGCAGTGGAAGGCCTACACCGACGCGCACGTCAAGGTGCGCTCGCTCGACGACAGCGGCCGCTGGGACGACGCGGTCAAGCTCTCGACCAGCACCACCGACGGCGGCGCCGAGGCGTTCACCACCTTCGACGACACCGTCACGCAGGCCCGTGACGACGCCCGCAAGGACACCGTCACGACGCTGCAGGACGTCGGGGGCAGCGCCACCCTCGTGGCCGTCCTGGTCGGACTGGCCGGGCTCGTGGCCTCCTGGCTCATCGTGCGGGGCATCGGCCAGCGCCTGGAGGAGTACCGATGAACGCGCTCACCGCAACCCTGCGCCGGCGCCTGGGCGCCCTGGCCGCTGCGGCTGCCCTCGCTGCCCTGGCCGGGTGCACCGGCGTGACGTATGCCGAGACACCCTTCCCAGCCACGCCCTCCGGCTCGTCGGCGTCCGGGTCCACCAGCGTGCCCCCGGCGCCGGCCGAGACGTGCAGCAACGCCACCCAGTCCTACACGCCGCTGTCGAGCCTGCCCAGCCGCGACCAGATCACCGACCCGACGATGCGCGAGATCATCAAGCGCGGCCACCTCGTCGTCGGCGTCTCGGCCGACACCTACCTCTTCGGGGCCCGCGACCCCTTCACCGGCGGCATCACCGGCTTCGACATCGACATGGCGCGTGCCGTGGCCAAGGCGATCTTCGGCGACCCGAACAAGGTCCAGCTGCGGGTCATCACGGCCAAGGACCGCCTGCCGCTGCTCGAGTCGCGCGCCGTCGACATGGTGGCCCGCAACATGTCGATGACGTGCGACCGGTGGCAGAAGATCGCCTTCTCGGCCGAGTACTACCGCTCCGGCCAGAAGGTCCTCGTCAGCAAGGCCCTGCCCGACGCCGCGAACCTCACGCTGGCCGACCTCAAGGGCAAGCGCGTCTGCGCGCCCACCGCCACCACGTCCCTGACCAAGCTCGAGCAGGTGAAGGGGCCGGTCGTCGTCACGGCGCCGACGCACACCGCCTGCCTCGTCCTGCTCCAGCAGGGCAAGGCCGACGCCATCACCGGCGACGACACCGTGCTGGCCGGCCTCGCCGCCCAGGACCCCAACACCGTGGTGACGAACGCCAAGGCGATCACCGTGGAGCCCTACGGGCTCGGCCTCAACAAGGCCGACGTCTACCTCGCCCGCTACGTCAACCGGGTCATCGCCGACCTCGAGTCCAGCGGTGGGTGGAAGTCGATCTACAACCGCTGGCTGGCCGGCCAGCTGGGCCCGGCACCGGCCCCGCCGAGCCCGGTCTACGGCCGATGAGCGCCGTCGCCCAGGGCCTTCCCGAGCCGGGCACCGTCGCCCCGACGGCCCCCGGCCGCCTCGGGGTGCCGGTCCAGGCGGCGGAGGCCCAGACCTACCTGTTCGCGCTGCGCGAGTGGGTCGCGCAGCGCCGGGCGGACCTCGGCGAGGTCGACCGCGCGGTGCTCAAGCTCTCGCCCGCGGAGCAGGTGGCGATCACCAACGACCTGACTGTCGCGCTCACCTTCTGGAAGGCGGTCAGCGACCGGCTCACCCTGCTCGAGACCACCTTCGACGGCGGCCGGGTGGGTCCCGTGGAGGCCGAGCGCCTCTCCACCCTCATCCACGGCCGGCTCGACTCCAACACGACCGAGCACCTGTCGCTGCCCTCGAGCGGCTCGCTCGCGGTCAGCCTGCCCGAGGCCTGCCGCCTGCTCGACTCGCTGACCCGCACGCTCCAGGCCCGGGCCTCCCTCGCCCCGGGGGCGGCCGAGGCCACCCAGCGCATCACGCTGGTGCGGGCCGGCCTCGAGCGCACCCGCGACCAGGTGCCGCTGGTCCCCGAGGGGTCGCAGCGCGACGAGGCCGCCGAGAAGCTGGCCCGGCTCGACCGGCGCATGGAGGACCTCCTCGAGCGCGCCCGCCGCGGCGCCGACGTCGGCGGCATCATCGGCCCCCTCGAGATCGACGTCGCCGTGCTCGAGCGCGACCTGATCGTCGCCGCCGCCGAGCGGGCGTCCGCCGCCCGCAGCCGGGTGCGCACCCAGCAGCAGGTCGAGGAGCTCGACGCCCGCGCCGCCGCGATCCGCGCCCTCGAGCGCGCCTGCCTCGAGGCCATCACCCCCGCCCCGCACCTGGCCATCCCCAACGTCCGGGCGCTGGGACCGGTGCCGCAGGCAGCAGCCGAGCTCACGGCATACCGCGCACGGCTCGAGCGGGTCTCCCGCGCGCTCGACCTCGCCCACGAGACGTATGCCGGAGGGCTGGCCGAGCGCGACGAGGTCGTCGGGCTGGTCGGTGCCGTCGGAGCGATGGCCGCGTCGGCCACGCTCGACCCGGAGGCGGAGGCGGACCTCGCCGAGCTGCGCCGCCGCCTCGACGAGACCCTGGGCGCCCGGCCGATGCCGATCGCGCGAGCCCGGGCGCTCGCGGCCGCCTTCTCCGCCTACGTCGACACCGCGACGCGCCCCCAGCCCGGCGCCTCGCGCACGCCCGCCACCAGACCCGTGAGGCCCCGTCCATGAACTGCACGCAGCCGGGCTGCACCGGCACCATCGTCGACGGCTACTGCGACCTGTGCGGCATGGCCGCCGGCTCCAACCCGGTGCCGGCCACG
The DNA here is from genome assembly GCF_040702505.1 of Terrabacter sp. NPDC080008. Lineage (NCBI taxonomy): Bacteria > Bacillati > Actinomycetota > Actinomycetes > Micrococcales > Intrasporangiaceae > Terrabacter > Terrabacter sp. NPDC080008. The sequence continues at coordinate 204,168 of NZ_JBFBLC010000004.1, read as the reverse complement.
GCCCAGGCCCCGGCCCGGGCCCCGGCCATGGCGACGGCCGGCGGCGGCTCGGCGGCCGCCCCGTCGGCTGCGGCGCCCTCCGGCCCCTCGATCCCCGAGGGCGGCGCGTGCCAGCAGCCCGGGTGCACGGGCACGATCGAGGCCGGCTACTGCAACGTGTGCGGCACCCCCGCCGACCAGCTCAGCGCTGCCGCCTACGCCGCTGCGGCCGAGGCAGCCGGACCCTCCGAGGCCCCGCCCGACGGCAGCGCCGCGAGCGCCCCGGCCGGGGTCGGCCCCGAGATGTCCACCCGCTCCGCCGCCTCGAGCAACGTGGCCTCGGCGGCCTTGGGCTCCAAACGGGCCCGCGAGTCCGGATCGGTCGCCACGCGCCGCACCGGGGGTTCGCAGCGACTGCGCGCGGCGCGGCTCGGCGGCGGCATCACCACCGTGCGACCCGCCCCGGAGATCGACGCCGAGAAGGCGCTGCTGACCAACCCGACGGTGCCCGAGAGCAAGCGCTTCTGCCCGAAGTGCGGCGAGCCGGTCGGCCGCAGCCGCGACGGCCGGCCGGGGCGCACCACCGGCTTCTGCCCGAAGTGCCGCCAGCCCTTCTCGTTCGACCCCAAGCTCAAGGCGGGCGACCTCGTCGCCGGGCAGTACGAGGTGGCCGGCTGCCTCGCCCACGGCGGCTTGGGCTGGATCTACCTCGCCCGCGACAAGAACGTCTCCGACCGCTGGGTCGTGCTCAAGGGCCTGCTCAACTCCGCCGACCCCGACGCGCTGGCCGCAGCCATCGCCGAGCAGCGCTTCCTCGCCCAGGTCTCGCACCCGAGCATCGTCGAGATCTACAACTTCGTGACGCACGAGGACGCCGGCTACATCGTCATGGAGTACGTCGGCGGCACGTCGCTGAAGTCGATCCTCAAACAGCGCATGCAGTCGGCCGGGAAGTACGACCCGCTGCCCGTCGACCAGGCTCTCGCCTACATCCTCGAGATCCTCCCGGCCTTCCAGTACCTCCACGACCTCGGGCTCGTCTTCTGTGACTTCAAGCCCGACAACGTCATCCAGGTCGGCGACGAGGTCAAGCTCATCGACCTCGGCGGCGTGCGCCGTGCCGACGACGAGGACTCGGCGATCTTCGGCACCGTCGGCTACCAGGCACCCGAGGTCGCCGAGCTCGGTGTCTCCCCCGCCTCCGACATCTACACGATCGGTCGCAGCCTCGTCGTGCTGACGATGGAGTTCCGCGGCTACCAGACCACCTACCTCAACACCCTGCCGGCGCAGGACACCGTGCCGGTCTTCCAGCGCTACGACTCCTTCTACCGGCTCGTGGCAAAGGCGTGCGCGCCCAACCGCGACGACCGGTTCGTCTCGGCGGACGAGCTGCGCTCGCAGATGGTCGGGGTGCTGCGCGAGGTCGTGGCCCTCGACCGCGGCACCGGCGCGGCCACCTCGACGGTCAGCTCGCTGCTCTTCGACGTGCCGACCCCCGGGGTTGCCCCGGACGACTGGCGCAACCTGCCCTCGCTGCGCCGCGACCCGCACGACCCGCAGACCGGGTGGCTCACGACGGTCTCCGGCACCCCGCAGGAGCGCCTGGCCACGCTCGAGCGCTCGGCCGTGCCCACCACCGAGGTGTTGCTCGAGCTGGCCCGCACCGCGCTCGACGCGGGACGGCGCGAGGTCGCCGAGAAGACCGCGGGCGCCCTGCTGACGTCCGACCCGTGGGAGTGGCGCGCCGTGTGGATCCAGGGCCTGATCGCCCTCGAGCGCGGCGACGCCCGGGCCGCCCAGGCCGCCTTCAACGCCGTCTACGGCCAGGTCCCCGGCGAGCTGGCCCCCAAGCTGGCGCTCGCGCACGCCTCCGAGCAGGCCGGTGACGACGCGGTCGCCGAGAACCTCTACGTCGCGTGCGCCCGCACCGACGCGACCTACGTGCCGATGGCGGCCTTCGGACTCGCCCGCATCCGGGCCGCACGGTCCGACGTCGACGGCGCCGTGGCGGCATACCGCCTCGTCCCGGTGCAGTCGAGCGCCTACCGCACCGCGCGAGCGGGACTGGCCGAGCTGCTCGCCCGGGCGAACCGCGGCCTGCCCGACCTGGCCGAGGCGCTGCGCACCCTCGACGACACGTCGCTGTCGGCGCGGCGGAGGGCCGAGCTCACCACGCTGATCTACCGTGAGGCGCTCGCGACGGTGCAGAAGAGCGGCAACAAGGCCGACATCCGCATCGGCGAGCACAAGGGCACTCCCAACGGCCTGCGCGTCGGTCTCGAGCAGGCCCTGCGGGAGCTGGCCCGGCGCACCCCCGACCTGTCAGCCCGCGTCCCCCTCGTCGACGAGGCGAACGCCATCCGCCCCTGGAGCCTCTGGTGACCGACTTCCCGACAGCCGGAGAGCCGCCCGTCGCTCCCGTCTCCACGTACGCTCCCGGCGCCCCGGACGCCGACGACGCCGCCACGGGCGGCGGCTACGGCGCGTCACGGGAGTGTCCCGTGTGCGGCACCGGCAACCCGGCGGACTCGAGCTTCTGCGAGGCGTGCGGCGCCGACCTCGTCGTCACCACCCGGGCGTATGCCGCCTCCCCCGACTTCCCGGGCCAGACGGCCGCCGGGGCGCCTGACGACCCCGCCGACGGGCCGGTCGTCGCCCCGGCGACGCCGCAGACGGCCCCCGCCGGCGAGGAGTCGCCCCTCGACGTCGGCTGGACCGGCGCGGTGCCGTCATCCGCTGTACCGGCCTCCGAGGACGACTCGACCTGCCACGCGTGCGGCCAGGGCCACATCGTCGACGGCTACTGCGACAACTGCGGCACGCCGCCGCCCGACCCCCGCGACCACTTCGTGCAGGCCCCGGCCCCCTGGGTCGGCGGGGTGTGCGACATCGGTCGGCGCCACTCGCGCAACGAGGACGCCATGTCCCTCAGCGCGACCGAGGCACCGGGCTCGCGGGCCGTGCTCGTCGTGTGCGACGGCGTCTCGATGGCCTCCGACTCGCACATCGCCTCCCTCGCCGCCGCCACCGAGGCACGCGCCGTGCTCGACCAGCCGTTCCCGCGCGGGGCCGGCACGCCGGACGCCTGGGCCGCCGCAGCCGGTCGGGCGCTCACCACCGCGGTCGCGCGCGCCAACGAGGCCGTCATGGCGGCGGTGGTCGAGGACGTGCCCAACCCGCCGTCGTGCACCTTCGCGGCCGCCGTCGTCGAGGACGACGTCATCGTCGCGGGCAACGTCGGCGACAGCCGCATCTACTGGCTGCCCGACGCCGACCACGAGCCGGCGCTGCAGCTCGGGCGCGACGACTCGTTCGCGCAGGAGCAGATGGCCGCCGGTGTCCCGCGGCTCGAGGCCGAGCACGGCCCGCACGCGCACTCGATCACCCGGTGGCTCGGACGCGACGCGCCCGACGACCTCACCCCCCACCTGACCACGGTGACGGCGAGCGCCGGCTGGCTGCTCGTGTGCTCCGACGGTCTCTGGAACTACTGCTCGGAGGCCGACGAGCTGCGCACCCTGCTGCGCGAGCACGCGGCCGGCCTCGGCGACCCGACCCCCTCCGCGCTGGCGCAGGCACTCGTCGACTTCGCCAACGAGCAGGGCGGACGCGACAACATCACGGTTGCCCTCGCCAGACTGGCTGGACGAGGATCGAGCACGACGAGCGAGCCGGCCGCGACGACGGCGCCGGTGGAAGGGGACAGGGCCGATGGCTGACTTCACCGCCGAGGTGTTCCAGAACGAGTTCCTGCCCGACGGGGGCACCGACGTGCACGCCATCGTGCGCATCACCTCGAGCGGCGCCTCCGCCGGGAGCGCGGCCGGCGCCCTCGTCGACCCGGGCTCCGCGGCCGAGGTCATCCTCATCGACACCTCCGGGTCGATGGGCCGCCGCGGCGTCTCGGCCGCCGGCGAGGCCGCCAAGGCCGCCCTCGCGGAGATCGTCGACGGCACCCTCTTCTCGATCGTCGCCGGCAACGGCACGGCCCAGATCGTCTACCCCTACAGCCACCAGGGCGCGCTCGTGCCGATGTCGTCGCACACGCGGGGCGAGGCCAACCGTGCCATCGAGGGGCTGCGGGCCAACGGCGGCACCGCGATGGGCACCTGGCTGACGCTCGCGCGACAGATCTTCGAGACGGTGCCGCACGTCACCAAGCGGCACGCGATCCTGCTCACCGACGGCGTCAACGAGGGCGAGACGCCGCAGTCGTTGCAGGCCGCGGTGCGCAGCTGCGTCGGGGTCTTCCAGTGCGACTGCCGCGGCGTCGGTGACCAGTGGCGCGTCGACGAGGTGCGCGGCATCGCCTCGACGCTGCTCGGCAGCGTCGACCTCATCCCGGCCCCCGAGGAGATGGCCGCCGAGTTCAAGGCCATGATGCGGGCGTCCATGTCGCGTGGCGTCGCGAGCTCCGAGCTTCGGGTGTGGGTGCCGCAGGGCGCCGAGCTGCTCTTCGTCAAGCAGGTCTCCCCGACCCTCGAGGACCTCACGTCCCGGCGAACGCCGATCAACCCGCTGACCAACGCCTACCCGACGGGTGCGTGGTCCGACGAGAGTCGCGACTACCACGTCGCCGTGCGCCTGCCCGCGCGCACGCTCGGCCAGGAACAGCTCGCAGCCCGGGTGCAGCTCTCCCTCGGCGGCGACCCCGTCGCCCAGGGCCTGGTCAAGGCCAAGTGGAGCAACGACGACTCGCTGACGACCCGCATCGACCCGGCCGTCGCGGCCTACACGGGCCAGGCCGAGCTGGCCACGACCATCCAGGAGGGCCTCGCGGCCAAGGCCGCGGGCCAGGACGACATCGCCACCGCCAAGCTCGGGCGGGCCGTGCAGCTCGCGGGCCTGACCGGCAACGAGGAGATGACCACGCGCCTGCGCAAGGTCGTCGACATCGACGACGTCGACACCGGCACCGTCCGCCTCAAGAAGGGTGCTTCGAAGATCGACGAGATGTCGCTCGACACGGCCTCGACGAAGACCAGCCGGGTGCGCCGATGAGCGCCGTCTGTCCGAACGGCCACGTCTCCGAGGCCGAGGACTACTGCGACACCTGCGGCTCGCCGATCGACCTGGCCGCCCAGCCCGCCCCCGCCGCATCGGCCACCGGTGGCGGTCAGGGTGCTGCCGGCTCGCCGGCCGGTTCCTCAGCGGCGTCGGGGTCGTCGCTCGACCTCGGGCCCGACGAGCGGGGCGCCGCGACCGGCACGGCGACGGGCACGGAGACGGGCACGGCGACGGGCGCCGCGCAGACCACGGGCGCGCCGGCTGCGCTCGAGTGCCCCAACTGCCACACCGAGAATCCCGACGGCGCGCTCTTCTGCGAGGCCTGCGGCTACGACTTCACGACGGGTGCCATGCCCCGCGACCCCTCCGTGACGCCCGGTGAGCTCGTCGACACCGAGCCCCACGAGTTCGCCGACTCCGGCGAGGTCCCGGCCGCTTCTGTCGCTGCGGGCGCCGGCGCCCCGTCAGCGACAGCGGCGGGGCCGGGTGCCGGGGCGGCTGAGGGCGAGGCCGGCGGAGAGTCGCCCGCCGCCTTCGAGTGGCTCGCCGAGGTGTGGGTCGACCCGGACTGGTACCAGACCCAGGAGGCCGAGGATCCGTGCCCCTCGCCCGGGCTGCCGACGATCATGCCGCTGCGCCACCGGAGCGTCCTGCTCGGCCGCGTGTCGACGAGCCGGAACACCCATCCCGAGATCGACCTGTCGTCCGACCCCGGGGTGAGCCGCCGGCACGCGCAGCTGACGACCGACGGCACCCGCTGGTTCGTCGAGGACCTCGGCAGCTCGAACGGCACCTACGTCGGCCCGGCCTCGGGCCCGCTCCCCGAGACGGCGATCGCGGTCGGGCCGCGCACCGAGCTGGGCGACGACGACCGGCTCTACGTCGGCGCGTGGACGCGCGTCGTCGTGCGGCGAGCCACCCCCGACGAGGTCGAGGCCTACGCCTGACCCCGCGGGGCACCCGTGCCCACCCGACCCGGGCCCCTCCACCGGCGCCGGGTGGGCACCCACCGCGCCCGTGCACGGGGACCGCGGCACACGGCATACGCCCTCGGCCCGGTGGGCTGTCGGCACACGTCAGCTCTGGCGGCTGCACCACCCGCCACCTAGGGTGTGCCTCGTGAGCGAGCGACCCCTCCCCCGCGGCGCCGACGCGCCGCTCGACGTGCCGCAGGTCATCGTCGTGACGGGGGTCATGGCCGCGGGCAAGTCGACGGTCTCGCAGCTGCTCGCCGAACGCTTCACCCGGGCCGTGCACCTGCGCGGTGACGAGTTCCGCCGCGTCGTGGTGCGCGGACGGGTGGACATGTCACCGCACGGTGACCCGGAGGCCGAGCGCCAGCTCGCCCTGCGCCACCGCATCACGGCCCGCACCGCCGACACCTACGCCCAGGCCGGCTTCACCGTCGTCGTGCAGGACCTCTTCGTCGGGGCCACCCTGGCGCCCTTCCTCGAGCAGGTGGGCAGCCGGCCGCTCAGTCTCGTCATGCTCGCGCCCGACGTCGGCACCGTCATGCAGCGCGAGGCCGAGCGCACCAAGGTCGGCTACGGCGACCTGTGGTCGATCCGCGACTTCGACCACAAGGTGCGCACCGAGACGCCCCACATCGGGCTGTGGCTCGACAGCTCGCAGCAGACCCCCGACGAGACGGTCGACGAGATCGCGCGGAGGCTGCCCGAGGCCAGGATCGCGTAGATGAGCGCGCTGACGATCGGGCAGGTCGCCGCGCGCACCGGCGCGGCACCGTCGGCGCTGCGCTACTGGGAGGAGCTCGGGCTCATCCGCTCGGTGCGCACGGCCGGCAACCAGCGCCGCTACGAACGGGCCACGATCCGCCGCATCGCCTTCATCCGGGCGGCCCAGCGGGTGGGGCTGACGCTCGAGGAGATCGGCGCCGCCCTCGCCGGACTGCCTGAGGAGCGCACCCCGACGGCGCGTGACTGGGCCCGGCTGTCGCGCGCGTGGCGTGGCCGGCTCGACGAGCAGATCGGCCGCCTGGAACGGCTGCGCGACCAGCTCGACTCGTGCATCGGGTGCGGCTGCCTGAGCCTGACCACCTGCGCCCTCAACAACCCCGACGACCGGCTCGCGGAGCGCGGACCGGGCGCCGTCCTGCTCGAGCCCTGACCCCTCCGACGCCTCGGGACGGGTCGACCGGCCGGAACGAACCGCCTTTCGTGCCCTCAGGCGCTCAGTTGCGGGTTGGTTCCGGCCGGTCGTCCCCTGTGAAAGGTCCGGTGCGGCGGGGTGTCAGTCGGCGGTGACGTCCGACGGGACGGCGTTGTCGGGCGCCGGCACGCCGGGGCCGCCGGTGGGACCGGGGGTCGCCGCCCCCACGCCCGCCAGCTCGGGTATGCCGTCCGCCGCGGCAGGAGCGCCCGCCCCCTCGTCGAGGTCGGCTGCGGCACCTGCGAACTGGGCGGCATACAGGGTCGCATAGGCGCCGCCGGCGGCGAGCAGCTCGGCGTGGGTGCCCTTCTCGACGATGCGGCCCTCCTCCATGACGAGGATGAGGTCGGCGTCACGGATGGTCGAGAGCCGGTGCGCGATGACGAAGCTCGTGCGGTCGGACCGCAGCGCGGCCATGGCCTTCTGCACGAGCAGCTCGGTGCGCGTGTCGACCGAGCTCGTCGCCTCGTCGAGGATGAGCAGCGACGGGTCGGAGAGGAACGCGCGCGCGATCGTGACGAGCTGCTTCTCGCCGGCCGAGATGTTGGACGCCTCGTCGTCGAGCACGGTGTCGTAGCCGTCGGGCAGCGAGTGCACGAAGCGGTCGACGAACGTGGCCCTGGCTGCTGCCACGACCTCCTCGTCGGTGGCGCCGGGCCGGCCGTAGGCGATGTTGTCGCGGATCGTGCCGCCGAAGAGCCAGGTGTCCTGCAGCACCATGCCGATGCGCGAGCGCAAGTCGTGGCGCGTCAGGTCGCGGATGTCGACCCCGTCGAGGGTGATGCGGCCGCCGTCGAGCTCGTAGAACCGCATGATGAGGTTGACGAGGGTCGTCTTGCCGGCGCCCGTCGGCCCGACGATCGCGACCGTCTGGCCCGGCTGCACGGACAGTTCGAGGTCCTCGATGAGCGGCTTCTCGGGCGTGTACGAGAACGCGACGTCCTCGAACGTGACGGCGCCGTGGGCGTCCTCGATGCGCGCCGGCGACGCGGCGTCGGGCTGCTGCTCCTCGGCGTCGAGCACCTCGAAGACGCGCTCGGCGGAGGCCACGCCAGACTGCAGCACGTTGGCCATGGAGGCGACCTGCGTCAGCGGCTGGGTGAACTGGCGGGAGTACTGGATGAACGCCTGCACGTCACCGAGGCTCATGCTGCCCGAGGCGACCCGCAGGCCGCCGACGACGGCGATGACGACGTAGTTGAGGTTCCCGACGAACATCATCACCGGCATGATGATGCCGCTGATGAACTGGGCGCCGAACGAGGCCTCGAACAGCTCGTCGTTCTTGCGCCTGAAGTGCGCCTCGGTCTCCTTCTGGCGGCCGTAGACCTTGACGAGGCCGTGGCCGGTGAAGGTCTCCTCGACGATGCCGTTGAGCTCGCCGGTGTTGCGCCACTGCTGGACGAAGAGCTTCTGCGAGCGCTTGGCGATCAGGCCGGTGACGACCACCGAGACGGGGATCGTCACGAGTGCGATGAGCGCCAGCACCCACGAGATCGAGAACATCAGGATGAGCACGGCAACGACCGTCAACAGCGAGTTGAGCAGCTGCGAGAGGGTCTGCTGCAGCGACTGGCCGACGTTGTCGATGTCGTTGGTGACCCTGCTCAGCACCTCGCCTCGGGGCTGCTTGTCGAAGTACGGCAGAGGGAGGCGGTTGAGCTTGGCCTCGACCTCCTGGCGCAGGTCGTACATCGTGCGCTGGAGGACGCCCTGCAGGATCCAGCCCTGGATCCACATGAACAGCGACGCGAAGACGAAGAGCCCGACGACGAGCAGCAGCACGTGGGCGAGGGCGTCGAAGTCGATGCCCCGGCCCGGCACGAAGTCGACGTTGGAGAGCAGGTCGGCGTAGGTCGACATCCCTCGCGCCCGCATGGCCTCGACCACCTGCTCCTTGGTGGTGCCGGGCGGCGCCTTGACGGTCTGGCCGACGACACCGGAGAAGATGATGTCGGTGGCCCGGCCGAGGATCTTGGGCCCGACCGAGCTCAGCACCACGCTGACGACGGCAAGCGCCAGGACGACGGTGACCTTGACCCGGTGGGGGCGCAACCGTCCCAGGAGGCGCTTGGCCGACGGGCCGAAGTTGAGCGACTTCTCGCCCGGCTGGCCCATCGCCATGTGCGGCGGCCCACCGCGGCGGGCCGGGCCCCGGCGGCTCTCTGCGGCCTTCTCCTCGGCCGTCTTGACTCCCTCGGCCATCAGGCCGCCTCCTCCGCGCTGCGCTGGGACTCGACGATCTCCCGGTAGGTCTCACAGGAGTCGAGGAGCTGGTCGTGGGTGCCCTGGCCGACGATGCGCCCGTCCTCGAGGACGATGATCAGGTCGGCGTCGACGATCGTCGAGACACGCTGGGCGACGATGACGACCGTGCTGCGGGCGGTCGCCGGGCGCAGGGCCCGGCGCAGCCGCGCGTCGGTCGACAGGTCGAGGGCCGAGAACGAGTCGTCGAACAGGTAGATGTCGGGCCGCTTGACGATCGCCCGGGCGATGGCGAGGCGCTGGCGCTGGCCGCCGGAGACGTTGGTGCCGCCCTGGGCGACCGGCGCCTCGAGGCCGCCCATGGCCTCGACGAAGTCGCGGGCCTGGGCGATGCGCAGGGCGTCCCACAGCTCGTCGTCGGTGGCCTCCGGGTTGCCGTAGCGCAGGTTGCTCGCGACGGTCCCGGTGAAGAGGTACGGCTTCTGCGGGACGAGACCGATCTTGCTCCAGAGGTCGTCGAGCGCGAGGTCGCGCACGTCGACACCACCGACGCGGACCTTGCCCGTCGAGGCGTCGAAGAGCCGCGGCACGAGCCCGAGCAGGGTGGTCTTGCCCGACCCGGTCGAGCCGATGATCGCTGTGGTGCGGCCCGGCTCGGCGCGGAAGCTGACGTCGTGCAGGACGGCGGCCTCGGCACCCGGGTAGTGGAAGTCGACGCCGACCATCTCGACGCCGGCCGCGGCGGTCGGCAGGGTCAGCGGCTGCACCGACTCGACGACCGACGAGTCGGTGTCGAGCACCTGCTGCAGGCGGGTGGCCGACACCGAGGCACGCGGGATCATCGTGGCCATGAAGGTCGCCATCATGACCGCCATGAGGATCTGCACGAGGTAGGACAGGAACGCCGTCAGCTCGCCGATCTGCATGTCACCGGTGGCGATGCGGTGCGCGCCGAACCACATGACCGCGACCGTGGAGACGTTGAAGATGAACATGACGATCGGGAAGACGAGCGCCATGAGGCGCCCGACGTGCAGGCCGGCGTCGGTGAGCAGGCCGTTGGCCTCGGCGAAGCGCGCCTCCTCGTGCTCCTCCCGCACGAAGGCCCGCACCACGCGGATGCCGGTGATCTGCTCACGCAGCACCCGGTTGACCCCGTCGAGCGAGGTCTGCATGCGACCGAACCACGGGAGCATCCGCGAGATGACGAGGCCGACGAAGAGGCCGAGCAGCGGCACGGCGACCGCCACCAGCCACGAGAGGCCGACGTCCTCGCGCAGCGCCATGATGATGCCGCCGACCATCATGATCGGGGTCGTCACGAGCAGCGAGAAGGCCATGAAGACGACCATCTGCACCTGCGTGACGTCGTTGGTGTTGCGGGAGATGAGGGTGGGGGCGCCGAAGCGCGTCACCTCCTGGGCCGAGAAGCCGACGACGGTGCCGAAGACGTTGCCGCGCACGTCGCGGCCCATGCCCATGGCGACCTTGGCCGCGAGGTAGGTGGCGCTGACGGCGGCGGCGATCTGGACCACGCTGACCGCCAGCATGAGCGCGCCGTGGCTGAGGATGAAGCCGGTGTCGCCCTTGGCCACGCCCTGGTCGATGATCTCGCCGTTGAGGCTGGGCAGGTAGAGCGAGGACATCGTGCTGACCAGCTGCGCCAGCACGATGAGCACGATCTGGCCCCGATAGGGGGCCAGGTGACTGCGGAGCAGTCGGATCAGCATGAGGGTGCCTTTCGGTGCGTGGTCGTGGCGGTGGTGCGCGGGTCCCGAGGGAACGCTGGGGACTGACGTCGGGTGAGGGTCAACCGGTTTGTCACGGCCGGCCGTCCCACGCGTCGGTGAGGTGGCGTGGGTCGCCGCCGAGCCGCTCGTGCAGCGCGGCGATCGACAGCCCGCTGCTGACCTCCTGGCCGCGCGGACGGCACACCACCCCGAATAGGACGGTGTCGACGATCTCCTCGGGAGTGAGTGTGCGACCGTCGGCGATGCCGGGGTGGCTGCCGGAGAAGGTGAGCAGCCGGATGCGATGGACGACGTCGGCCCCCGGCACGACGAGGTGGCCCTCGTCGTGGACGAGCAGCTCGTGGATGGCGTCGAGCAGCGGCTGGTGGGCCGCGCCGTCCTCCTCCTCGTCGGCGTGGCCGCGCAGGTGGCGCCCGGCCTCGTAGCAGGCCTGGTGGGGGCCGCGCCGCGGCGGCTCGGTCAGGCCGAGGGCCCCCATGAGGCCGAACACCTCGGTGAAGCGCTGTTGCATGATGCGGGCGAAGTCGACGAGCCGGTCGCGCAGGGAGCCCTGCGGGTCGATGGCGGCGATGCGCCGGCTCACGGGCGCCGGGCAGAAGGCCGCCTGGACGGCCTCCTTCTCGAGGACCTCCTTGGTCGGGAAGACGCGGAAGATCGTGCCCTCGGCCACCCCGGCCTCCTGGGCGATCTCGCTCGTCGTGGGCTTGCGGCCCTCGCGGTGGGCAAGCCGCACGAAGACCTCGATGAGGGCGTCGCGCCGGTCGTCGGGATCCATCGGGGCCGCGCGCCGTGCGGTGGCGCGGGCGCCGGACGAGTCCTGCAGGGGGGTGGGCACCCGCTCATTGTGAATGAGTGAGCACTCACTCACAAGTGGTTTTCGACAGTTCGTCGCCCTCAGGACCGCACCGCGGGGCCGTGGTCGCGCCACCACCGGGCGGCCAGGCGGCGGTCGTTGGACTCGAGGGGCGACTCCAAGAGGTCTCGCAGCCCCGCATGCCCCGTCATCCCTGCCGCGTAAAGGACCGCGGCGTCGTCGATGCCCGCGGCGGTGAGGTCCGCGAGGACGGGCAGGGTGGAGGCGCGCGGGACGGAGTCGGGCGCGCCTTCGCCGACCGCGCCTTCGCCGACCGCGTTCTCACCGTCCTCGCCTGCCGCCGGCAGGGGGCGTATGCCGTGCAGCGCCCCGTCGTCGGCGTGGGCCAGGGCCCGCAGCACTCCTCCGCGCAGCGGCACCTCCACCGTCAGGAGCAGGCGTCGCAGGGCGGGGACGTGCTCGGCGGAGGCGAGATAGGTCAGCATGTGCACCGCCTCGGCCGCCGACTCGCGATCGGTGTCGGCGGCGACGAGCAGCGCCGTGTCGGCCAGCACCTGCCGGTAGGGGCTGGCCAGCAGCATGAGCGCTGCCTGGTGCTGGCGCTCGACGAAGTCGCCGGCCAGCAGTTCGTGGAGCAGCCGGGCCAGCATCGGGTCTGCGACGACGCCGCTCGCGCGCTCAGCCGCCTGCACGTAGATGCCCATCGCCGGCGGCAGTCCCAGCCCGCGGCGGGAGGGGGCTGCGGGCGTGCCGACCGGCACACCGCTGCGGCGGCCCACCCGCCGTCGGGAGTCCTCCCGGAGGCGCTCGGCCAGCAGGCGACCGAGGTGCTGCCCGGGCACATCACCCCTGGGGTCGAGCAGGCGCACGGCGAGGGTCTCGACCATCGGCACCGTCGGTTCGGGCAGCGTGCCGAGGAGCACCATGTTGAGCAGGGCGTGGACGGCTCCGAGCCGGAGCCGGGAGCCGTCGGCGCTCGCGGTCCTCACCAGGCTCGCCACCACCTGCGCGTGGGGGATCTCGCCGTAGACGGTCATCGCGTCGAGGATCGACTGCGCGCCGTCGGCCCGGACGAACGCCGTCACGCCGCGCACGACGGAGGCCGCGGTGGTCGGGGCCGCCGCCATCCGGCACAGCGACTCGAAACGGGTGACGTAGGCGATGCCCACCGACCGGGTCATCTCGTCGACGAGCCGGTTGGTCAGGTCCTGGACGATCCGCCCGGGCACGAGCGCCGGCTGCGGAGCGGTCAGCAGCCCCGAGAAGCCGAGCCAGTCGCCTCCGCTGCCCTCACCGTCGACGATGCGCTCGTAGGCCTCGTCGAGCCGACGCTGACCACCCCCGGCGGGTGTGCCCGGCGTGACCCATTGGCGGTGGCTCGACAGCACCGAGTGACCGAGCCCTTCGCAGACGGCGAGCAGCTGGCCCGGCGCCAGCCCGAGCGCCACCTCGTACGCCGTGAGGACCTCGGCCGACGGCGCGGTCGCGGCGGTCTCCCACTGGCTGATGCGGGCCGGGTCGGCCCGCAGCCCCAACGCGGCGAGCCGGCGCGCGAAGTCTGCCAGCGACGAGGTGCCCGGGTGCGGGGAGAGCAGCCGGCTGATCCGCAGCAGCCACGCGACGCGGGCGCCGACGTCGACGTAGGAACTGGCGTACGGCGTGGCGTCCTCGGGCAGGTGGGCACGACGGCCGCGTTGCACCCCGTCGACCATCCCCTGTCCCCCCTGCCATCCCCAGCCGCGCCCGTGCTCTTCGTCCTGCCCCCGCGAGACGGGCGCCCGGCGGCGCCGAAGCCAGTATCGGCACGCGGTGGCTGCGCGGCAACCTCCACGCCCAGCGGCCGAGACGGCAGCTCCCGCGCACGCTGTGACGTCCGGGCGGCGGCCGTTATCAGCCGGCTCGCTCGAGCGGCGACTCTCAGACGAGGAGGCCGTCGGCAACCAGGTCGCGCAGCTGCGGCACGAGCTCGCGGCGCACCTCTGCGGGGTCGAGGTCCAGCAGGGTCGCGATGGCGTCGAGGGCGGCCCGCGCCGTCAGCTCCCCGTCGGCGACGCCGAGGTATGCGGCGAGCAGCGTCCCGGCGCGCACGACCCGTCCCAGCCCTCCGCCCTGCCGCACGAGGATGACGCTCGGATCCTCGGCGCCCGGACGCCCGTGGCGCTCCTCCGTGACGTCGACGGCGCACGACCAGGCGACGTGGAGGACCTCGTCGTCGTCGTGCTCCGCCAGCCACGTGCGGGCGCGAAGGCATGCATCGATCGTCGGCCCCATGGGCGCCGCGACGGGGCCGTACACCTCGTCCAGCGAGCGCCACGGGCCGCGGTCGGTCGCCGGTCGCTGGAGGGTCACCACGCCGAAGCCGACACGCTCGACGTCCCGCGCGGCGAAGTCGCGCAGCCACGCGGCATACATCCTCGAGTGGGCCTCGCTGCCGGGCTGGGCGCCGCCGTCGCGGGCCCACAGCTCGGCGTACTCGGCCGGGTCCTGCGATTCGCGCTGCACGACCCACGCGTCGAGGGCCACCCCCTCGGCGGCCTGCTCGTCGAGCCACTCGGACCAGACCTCGCGCCAGGTGCGGCCGGCCGGGACCTCCCAGTTGCCGAGGAACTGCGCGATGCCGCCGGGCTCGAGCACCGAGCCGACCTGCCGCACGAGCGACCGGACGAGCGTGTCGCCGGAGCGGCCGCCGTCGCGGTACTCGTAGAGGGTGAGGTCGTCGTCGCGAGGCGTGATGACGAAGGGCGGGTTGCTGACGACGAGCGAGAAGCGCTGCCCGGCCACGGGATCGAGAAGGTCCCCCGCGAGGAGGTCGACCGGCGGCACCGCTCCCGGCTGGTCGGTGGCGGCCAGCGCGAGGTTGAAGGCGGCATACGCCAGCGCCCGCCGGGAGATGTCGGTGCCCACGATGGAGCGCGCGTGGCCGGTCAGGTGCAGGGCCTGCACACCGCACCCGGTGCCGAGGTCGAGGGCCCGGTCGACGCTGCGACGGACGGTCCACGACGCGAGGGTGGTCGACGCCCCGCCGATGCCGAGCACGTGGTCGGCGCGGAGCGGGCCGCCGACCGCCAGCTCGGACAGGTCGGAGGCGACCCACCAGTCGTGGGCGTCGTCGCCGTAGGGGCGCAGGTCGCAGGTGCCCACCGCGGTGCGGTCGCGGGGCGCACCGGCGGCGGCGAAGCCCGCCGGGCCGCCCTCGAGGCGCACCAGACCAAGCGCGACCGCTCCCTCGACGCCGAGCGTGGGCAGGGCGTCGGCGAGGGCTGCGGCGCCGACGGGACGGCCGAGCGTGAAGAGCCGGATGAGCACCCCACAGGCGTCCTGGCGGGCGGCCGACGGGCCACCTGACGGGTCGGTGGCAAGAAGCGCCGGCAGCGGCTGCTCACGGTGCAGCGCGGCCGAGGCCACGGTGCCGAGCCGGTCGGCGACGCCGTCGACGGTGAACGCGGCCGCCGTGAGGTCCGCGCGCAGCAGCGCGAGGAGCCGCTCGTCGACGACGGGCGTGTCGCTCAGAACCCCTCGCCCGAGCCGTTGGAGCCGGACGCATGGCCGGCGGCGAGCGCCGACTCGAGGTCGGGGTGGATCTCGAAGACCTTGTCGAGCCCGGTGATGGAGAAGACCTTGAGCACCCGGTCGTCCTTGCCGACGAGGCGCATGGAGCCGCCGCGGGTGCGGGTCAGCTTGAGCCGGCCCACGAGCACCCCGAGCCCGGTGGAGTCGAGGAAGGTGACGTCGGTGAGGTCGACGACGAGCTGGGTGCGACCGGCCTGGATCTGCTCGTCCAGCTTCTCGCGCACGACCGGCGCGGTGTAGACGTCGATCTCGCCGCCGAGGTGCACCACGGTCTGGTCGCCATGGTCGGCTCGGGTGATCGAGAGATCCACCTGTGCCCCTTCCTGTGCCCACACTGGCTAGATGGTTACGACTGCACGTGGCTTCGATTTGTGGTCCGGCAGTGCCCCGCGAACTGCACGAACCACGATTCCACCTGCATGGCTGACAGCGGAGTAACATGCCCCCGCTCGTCGGTAACCGTACCCCGACGACATACGGTTGCTCCACATGAACGGGGAGCCCACGCCCATGCGAACCGTGCCGGAGGACCTGCTGCGCACGCTCGTCGGCGACCGCCCCGAGCGCCTGGTGCACGTCCACGAGGTCCCGGCCCGCGCGGCCGTCCACGCCGACTGGCCCGGATGGGTCGACCCGACGCTGCTCGGCGCCCTGCTCGCCTCGGGCATCGAGGCACCGTGGTCGCACCAGGTGGAGGTCGCCGAGGCCGCGCACGCGGGGCGGCATGTCGTCGTCAGCACCGGCACGGCGTCGGGCAAGAGCCTCGGCTACCACCTGCCGATCCTCACCGACCTGGCCGCGGGCGCCGGCGCGCCCAACGGCCGGGGCGCGACGGCGCTCTACCTCTCCCCCACCAAGGCGCTGGCCGCCGACCAGCTGAGCCGCATCGACCGGCTGGCGCTGCCCTCGGTGCGGCCGGCCACCTACGACGGCGACACCCCGACCGACGAGCGGCGCTGGATCCGCGACCACGCCAACCTCGTGCTGACCAACCCGGACCTGCTGCACCACTCCCTGTTGCCCGGGCACGAGCGGTGGAGCTCGTTCCTGCGGGCGCTGCGCTACGTCGTCGTCGACGAGTGCCACGTCTACAAGGGCGTCTTCGGGGCGCACATGGCCGCGGTGCTGCGGCGGCTGCGGCGGGTCGCCGCCCGCTACCGCTCGGAGCCGACCTTCGTCTTCGCGTCCGCGACCGTCGCCGAGCCGGAGGAGCACGCCTCACGGCTCCTGGGTATGCCGGTGACGCCGGTGACGCAGGACGGCTCCCCTCGCGCGTCGATGACCTTCGCCCTCTGGGAGCCGCCGCTGCTCGTCGACGAGACGGGGCAACCGCAGCGCGTCAGCACCATCACCGAGACGGGCGAGCTGCTCGCCGGGTGCGTGCGCGAGCAGGTGCAGACGGTCGCCTTCGCCCGGTCGCGCGCCGGCGTCGAGGTGGTCGCACGCATCGCCAAGGAGCGGGTGCCGGTGACCGACGAGGGCCGGGTCGCGGCCTACCGCGGCGGCTACCTGCCGGAGGAGCGGCGGGAGCTCGAGCAGTCGCTGCGGGCCAAGGAGGTGCTCGGACTGGCGGCGACCAACGCGCTCGAGCTCGGAGTGGACGTGAGCGGGCTCGACGCGGTGCTGCTGGCCGGCTGGCCTGGCACGCTGTCGTCGCTGTGGCAGCAGGCGGGCCGGGCCGGGCGGTCGGGGTCGCGGTCGCTGGCGGTGTTGGTCGCCGCCGACGACCCGCTCGACACCTTCGTCGTGCACCACCCCGAGGCGATCTTCGGCCGCGGCATCGAGGCGACGGTCGTGGACCCCGAGAACCCGCACGTGCTCGCGCCGCACCTCGCGGCGGCCGCCGCCGAGCTGCCCGTCACCGAGGCGGACGTGGCGATCTTCGGGGCGCAGACCCGCGTGCTGCTCGACGCGCTGGTGGCCCGCGGCATACTCAAGAAGCGGCCCCGGGGCTGGTTCTGGGGGCGTGAGGACCGGCCCGCCGACCACCTGTCGCTGCGCGGCGCGGGCGAGCCGGTGCGCATCATCGAGACCCGCACCGGGCGGGTCGTCGGCACGGTCGACGACGCCGCCGCCCACTCGCAGGTGCACACCGGCGCGGTGCACCTGCACCAGGGCCAGACGTGGGTTGTGACCGAGCTGGACCTCGACGACCACGCCGCCTTCGCGGTCCGGGGTGATCCCGGCTGGACCACGCAGGCGCAGTCGGTCAGCGACTTCCAGATCGTGCACGAGGTCGAGCACGAGGACTGGGGGCCGCTGCGCTGCTCCTTCGGCCACGTGACCGTGCGCAACCAGGTGACCTCCTTCCTCCGGCGACTTCCCGGCGGGGAGGTGCTCGGCGAGCACCCCCTCGACCTGCCGCCGCGCTCGCTCGCCACCAAGGCCGTCTGGTGGACGATGCCCGTCGAGGAGCTCGCGGCGGCCGGGGTGGCGGAGGACGGCATACCCGGCGCTGCGCACGCGGCCGAGCACGCGGCGATCGGGATGCTGCCGCTCTTCGCCACCGCGGACCGCTGGGACATCGGCGGGGTCTCGACCGCGCTGCACCCTGACACCGGCCTGCCGACGATCCTCATCTACGACGGCCACCCGGGCGGTGCGGGCTTCGCCGAGCGGGGCTACCGCCGGGTCCGCGCCTGGCTGGGCGCGACGCGGGACGCCATCGCCTCGTGCGAGTGCGCGACCGGCTGCCCGTCGTGCATCCAGTCGCCGAAGTGCGGCAATGGCAACGAGCCGCTCGACAAGGCGGGCGCCGTGGCCCTGCTCGACCTCGTGCTGCGGTGTGCGGGTGCGGCTCCCGCCGCACCCGCCGCGAAGGCGACGCCGGCATGACCGGCCGGCGCGGCCCCGCAGGTCCGGAGCGGCACGGTCACCCCGGCGGTGGCCGCGGCGGGGGCGCCGCCCCCTCCGGGCCGGACGGGCTCGAGCGGCTGCGTCGGGCGGCGCTGTCTGCCCAGCGCGCGCCCGTCACCGTGGTCGCGCGGGGCACCCTGCGACGGGGCGACACCGGGGCGCAGCCCCTGTTCCTGGACGCCGACGACGGCACGACGTGGGAGCTGCTGCTGCCTCCGGGCTGGTCGGTCGATGCGGAGCCGGGCGCCCGGGTCACCGTGAGCGGCGACCCTGCCGACGAGGCCGGGACGGGCTCGGCGATGAGTGCGGTGCTCCGCGTGCGCTCGCTGTCTCGCGGCGACTGAACCTCCGGCTCCGGCGCGCTGGGTCGCTCACACTCTGAGACATAATCTCGCGTTATTTGACCGGTAACTACATGCTATTCAAAACTCCCCTCACCCGAGTGGGAATGCGGTCACCCCGGTCACTGCCCCCTCCCGCTGCTTGCGCCCTCCACTTTCCAGGAGCCCACCATGCGTCACCCCCGCCTCACGCTCGCCGCTGTCGCCGTCGCCACCGCCCTCGGCCTGACGGCCTGCGCGGGCGGTGGCGCCAGCGACACCGTCGCGGCGGCCGACGGCCCCGCCGGCGGTGCAGGTGCCGCGACGAGCACCATCAACCTCTACGCGTACGCCGTCCCGAAGGTCGGCTTCGACGCCGTCATCCCCGCCTTCCAGAGGACGGCGGCGGGCAAGGGGGTGCAGTTCCGGCAGAGCTACGGCGCCTCCGGCGACCAGAGCCGCAAGGTCGCCGCCGGCGCGCAGGCCGACTTCGTCAACTTCTCGGTCGAGCCCGACGTCACGCGCCTGGTCGACGCCGGCCTCGTCGACCCGAGCTGGAACGCCAACGCGCACAAGGGGATCCCGTTCGGCTCGGTCGTGACCATCGTCGTGCGCAAGGGCAACCCGAAGGGCATCAAGGACTGGGGCGACCTGCTCAAGCCAGGCATCGAGGTCGTCACGCCCAACCCCTTCTCGTCGGGTTCGGCGAAGTGGAACCTCCTCGCGCCGTACGCCGCCAAGAGCGACGGCGGCGCCGACAAGGCGGCCGGCCTCTCGTACATCTCGGCGCTCGTCAAGGACCACGTCAAGGTGCAGCCGAAGTCGGGCCGCGAGGCGACCGAGACCTTCCTGCAGGGCACCGGCGACGCGCTGCTCAGCTACGAGAACGAGGCGCTGTTCATCGAACGCCAGGGCGACCCGGTCCAGCACGTCACCCCACCGGCGACCTTCAAGATCGAGAACCCAGCGGCCGTGCTCAAGGGCAGCAAGAACCTCGCGACGGCCACGGCGTTCGACGACTTCCTCTACTCCACAGAGGCGCAGACGCTGCTGGCCCGGGCGGGTTTCCGCCCGGTCGACGAGGCCGTCGCGAAGCAGTTCGCCTCGACGTTCCCGGCCCCGGCCAAGCTGTGGACCATCGCGGACCTCGGCGGCTGGAAGAGCGTCGACAGCACGCTGTTCAAGAAGGATGTCGGCGACATCGCCAAGATCTACGAGCAGGCGACCCAGTGACCGTCGAGGACGCCGTCACCGTCGAGACCGGCCCCCGTCAGAGCCGCGTCGGCACCCAGCACCCCCCGGCGTCGACGCGTGCGGACCACACGGGAGGGGCGCGTACCGGCGCGACCGGGGCGGACGGCATACGCCATCGGTCGGGCGACAGGTCGAAGGCGTGGGGGTCGGCGAGACGGGCGCGGCGGCCGCTCGGCGTCGGGCTGGTCACCCTGTGGCTCAGCGTCATCGTGCTGCTGCCGCTCGCGGCGCTCACCGTGGCCGCGTTCGGGGACGGCCTGTCCGGGCTTTGGGAGGCGGTGACGGAGCCGGCGGCCCTGGCGGCGCTGGGGGTGACCGTGCTCGTGTCGGCGGTGGTAGCGGCGGTGAACGCGGTCCTCGGGACGCTCGTCGCCTGGGTGCTCGTGCGCGACGACTTCCGGGGCAAAGGCGTCGTCAACGCGCTCATCGACCTGCCGTTCGCCCTGCCGACCATCGTGGCGAGCATCGTGCTGCTCTCGCTCTACGGATCCGAGAGCCCCGTCGGCATCGAGCTCAACGCGACCCGGTGGGGGCTGATCGTCGCGCTGCTCTTCGTGACGCTGCCGTTCGTCGTGCGCTCGGTCCAGCCGGTACTGCTCGAGGCGGACAGAGAGGTCGAGGAGGCCGCCGCCTCACTCGGTGCCTCGAGCTGGACGACGTTCCGGCGCATCGTGCTGCCGACCCTGGCGCCGGCCGTCCTCGGGGGTGCGGGCCTGTCCTTCGCCCGCGCCATCGGCGAGTACGGCTCCGTCGTGCTCATCGGCGGCAACATCCCGCGCCAGACGCAGGTGGCATCGCAGTACATCCAGCAGCAGATCGAGACCGACAGCCCCCAGGCGGCGGCGGCGGTGTCGGTGGCCCTGCTCGCGATCGCGTTCGTGACGCTCTTCGCGCTGCGCGTCGTCTCGGGGCGCGCC
This sequence comes from Terrabacter sp. NPDC080008, assembly GCF_040702505.1. Taxonomy (NCBI): domain Bacteria; kingdom Bacillati; phylum Actinomycetota; class Actinomycetes; order Micrococcales; family Intrasporangiaceae; genus Terrabacter; species Terrabacter sp. NPDC080008. The sequence continues at coordinate 183,323 of NZ_JBFBLC010000004.1, read as the reverse complement.
CAGCGGCGCCAGGAGCGTGCGGCGTGAGGGTCTCGCGGGCCACCCGCCTCTCGTTGCGGGCGGTCGCCCTCGGCTACCTCTTCGTGCTCGTGGCCGTGCCCGTCACGGTGATCCTCTGGCGGACCTTCGAGCCCGGCCTCTCAGCGTTCGTCGAGTCCGTCTCGACCCCTGCGGCGCGCTCGGCGATCAACCTCTCGCTGCTCATCGTGGCGATCACCGTGCCGCTGAACGTCGTCTTCGGGGTCGCGACGGCCCTGGCGCTGGTCCGCGGCCGGTTCCGGGGGCGTGGGCTGCTGCAGGCCGTCGTCGACCTGCCGTTCGCCGTCTCGCCGATCGTCGTCGGTGTCGCCCTCATCCTCCTGTGGGGCGCCGGCGGGTGGTTCGGCGCGCTCGACCGGTCCGGCTTCCACGTCATCTTCGGGCTGCCCGGCATGGTGCTCGCGACGATCTTCGTCACCCTGCCGTTCGTCGTGCGCGAGGTCGAGCCGGTGCTCCACGAGATCGGGACCGAGCAGGAGCAGGCCGCCTCAACGCTCGGCGCCACCGGATGGCAGACCTTCTGGCGCATCACGCTGCCGGCGATCCGGTGGGGGCTGACCTACGGCGTCGTGCTGACCGTGGCGCGGGCGCTCGGCGAGTTCGGGGCCGTGATCATGGTCAGCTCCGGCTTCCCCGGTGTGTCGCAGACGCTGACGCTGCTCGTGCACTCGCGCTACATCGACGACCACAACACCTACGGCGCGTATGCCGCCGCGACCCTCCTCATGGGCATCGCCCTCGTCGTGCTGCTGCTCATGACCGTGCTCGACCGCAAGAGGAGCCACCGATGATCACCGTGACGCACGCCCGCAAGAGCTACGGCAGCTTCGCCGCCCTCGACGACGTCAGCATCGACATCGCGCGCGGCTCCCTGACGGCGCTGCTCGGGCCGAGCGGCTCGGGCAAGTCCACGCTGCTGCGCTCGATCGCCGGCCTCGAGACCCTCGACTCCGGGAGCGTGACGATCGACGGGCGTGACGTGACGGGCGAACCGCCGCAGCGGCGGGGCATCGGCTTCGTCTTCCAGCACTACGCGGCGTTCAAGCACCTCACAGTGCGCGACAACGTCGCGTTCGGCCTGACCATCCGCAAGCGGCCCAAGAAGGAGATCGAGCGCAAGGTCAGCGACCTCCTCGAGATCGTCGGGCTCGACGGCTTCGCCCGCCGCTACCCCGCCCAGCTCTCCGGTGGGCAGCGGCAGCGGATGGCGCTGGCCCGGGCGCTGGCGGTCGACCCGCAGGTGCTGCTGCTCGACGAGCCCTTCGGTGCGCTGGACGCGAAGGTGCGGACCGACCTGCGGCAGTGGCTGCGCCGGCTGCACGACGAGGTCCACGTCACCACGGTGCTCGTCACCCACGACCAGGAGGAGGCGCTCGACGTCGCCGACCGGATCGCGGTCCTCGCCAAGGGCCGCATCGAGCAGGTCGGCGACCCGGTCACGCTCTACGAACGGCCCGCCAACGACTTCGTCATGGGCTTCCTCGGGTCGGTGGCCCGACTGGGCGGCCAGCTGGTGCGACCGCACGACATCGCGCTCGAGCGCGACCGCGCCACCGCCCTGGCGCTGGACGCCGAGGTGACCGACTCCCCCGGCGTGGTGCCCGCCGTCGTCGAGCGGGTGGTTCCGCTGGGGTTCGAGGTGCGCGTCGACCTCCGCGCCGACTCGGGAGAGCGCTTCGCCGCGCAGATCACCCGTCGGGAGGCCGCGCAGCTGCACCTGCGCGAGGGCGAGACGGTCCACGCGCGCGCGGTCGGCCGCTCGAGCGTCGTCGACATCGACCCCGCCCTTGCCATCTGACCCGTCCCTCCCCCAAGTCGAGTGGGCACTTTCCGACACCGACCAGGCCCTCCCCGCCTCCCCAAGTCGAGTGGGCACTTTCCGACACCGACTGGCCACGTCCATGCCCAGCCCCTCCCCCAAAGTCGAGTGGGCACTTTCCGTCGGAAAGTGCCCACTCGACTCGGGACGGGCTCGACGTCGCTCCTCGTCGGCGCGGAGGTGATGCGATGGGTTTCGTCGCCGTGCGGCAGACTGCCGGAGTGGACATCTCGGCACGGGTCGACTACGCGGTCCGCGCCATGCTCATCCTCGCGCAGGCGGACGCCGAGGCCTCCGGGCCCGTCAGCATCGATGCCCTCGCAACGCGGCAGGAGCTGCCACGCAAGTTCCTCGAGGCGATCTTCGCCGACCTGCGCCGCGCCGAGCTCGTCATGAGTCGGCGCGGGTCACGCGGCGGCTATGTCCTCGGCCGGCCCAGCTCCGCGATCAGCGTCGGCGACGTCTTCCGGGCCGTGGACGGCCCGCTGGCCGAGGTCCGCGGCCTGCGCCCGCACGAGACGGAGTACCAGGGTGTCGCCGCCCACCTGCCCAGTCTCTGGGTGGCGGTACGCGCTAGCCTCCGGGAGGTGCTCGACGACACGTCGCTCGACGACCTCAGGACCGGCACCCTGCCGGACCGAGTGCGGCAGCTGCTAGCCGCACCCGACGCCTGGCACAGCCGCTGACCGGTGCGCGCCGCGTCATCGCTGCGGACCCGCACGGCCATGCGCAGACGCGGGCTCCGGCCACAGAGCTGCACGCACTGCGACGCGGAGGTCGAGAGTCTCTCCGCTGACCGAGCAACCCTGTGCCGCGGCACCGTTCGCACCGGAGACGCGTTGGGCGACGGCGCAGGCGGATGCGGGGGAAAGACCGTCCTGGATGGCGGCGGCACCGGCCAGCGACCCCAGGTCGACTGCCAGTCGGGCACGGTGGCTGGCGAGGACGACCGATGCCAGCACGAGGCCGGCGAGAGTGAGCACGAGCACCAATCCGACCACCGACACGACCAGGACCGTGGCCGCACCCCCCTCTAGGCCCCTCGCCCTCTGGCGAGAAAGGAGATTCATGGAGCGGCCTCCACCGGCGTGACGGCCGACGCGGTGAGGTCCCAACCCGGAAGAGCACCCCATCCTCCGGTCCGCGCCGTGACCGTGACCCGGACCTGCCCGCCGGAGCCGCCCACCTGCACTCGCGCGCCGTCGGGCGCCGCCTCACGGGCCAGGGCGGCCACCTTCGCCGGATCGTCCCCGCGGGCGGCCGCGCGACTCGCGAGCGAGGCTGCGTCGACACAGCGGATCTGGTCGATGCCGGCCCGCACACCGACGAGGCACAGGGCCAGGACGAGGACGACGGACGGGATGGCGACGGCCAGCTCGGCCGTCACCATCCCGCGGTCCCCACGGGCGCGGAGCCAGCCTCGACGGGGACTCACCCGGCGAGCCCCAGTGCGCTCTGGACGATGCCGCCCAGCGCCCCACGCACGGCATCGGACTTCACGACGCCGAGCAGGACGAGGGCGAACGTGCAGGCGGCCATGATGCCGACGGCATACTCGGCGGTCGTCATGCCAGCGTCTGCGAGTCGTCTTCTCCCACTCTGGCGGCCACGAAGACGGTTGAGCCGTCGGCTCAGTCGGTGGGTCATGGATTCTCCTTCTCTCGGTCCGGGCGGCGTGCCCGGGACGTCTGGTGGTGTCGGCAGCTCGTCGCGAGCGCCGGACAGTCACGACACGGCTCGTCGGGTCATCCCTGGAGCAGGTCGCCGGCCAAGGCGATGACGAGGGGTGCGACGGTGGTGAGGCAGAACGCGGGTAGCAGGACGAGCCCGAGGGGCGCGACGAGGCGCACCCCGACCTTCGCGGCGGACACCTCGAGCCGCTCGAGCTCGGCGGTGCGCAGGTCGTCGGCGGCTGCCAACAGCATCGAGCCGGGTGGGACGCCGGCCTGGTGCGCGATCGCGACCGCCCGAGAGGCAGGCGCCCACGCAGGCCCTACGGACGCCCAGGCCTCGGCCTCGCCGGCACCCCACCGCAAGGCGTTCGCGACCTGCTGCAGGTCGGCGGCCACCGGACCACCGACTCCGTCAGCGACCGCGTCGAGGACGTCCCAGGTGGGCAGTCCGGAGCGGTAGGCCAGGGCGAGCAGTGCGAGCGCCGACGACACCTCGGACTCGGAGGCCGGGAGCTTGCCGGTGCGTCCGCGGCGGAACACGCGACGGAGCTTGGAGCGAGGGGTGGCTCGGGGTGAGGTGTCAGGGCAGCCCTCAGGTCTGCGAGCGCCGGTTGCTCCTGCCCCGGACCGCTCGGGCCCGCCCAGCAGCACGAGGACGGCCACGGCGGCGAGCAGCGCAGCGACGACCTCGGGGAGGTGGACCTCGCCCAGCAGCACCATCTCGCCGCCGCGGGTCACGGGGTCACCGCCCCACGCACCATGCGCGAGCACCACACGCGCCCGGTCCACACCAGGACGAGGCCGCCGACGGCGCACGCGGTGGCGACGGGTGACCCGAGGTAGAGCCGCGAAGGACCCACGCCGCAGGCGAGCCCGAACAGCGGACCGGAGAGGGGCAGCAGGGTCAGCACGGTGACGGTGGCCCGGGGACCGGCGACCGCGACGGCGACCTTGCCCCGCCGGGCCCGCGCGTCCAGGAGTCCACGCACGGCGCGTTGCACCGCAGAGGCCAGTGGAGCGCCCGTCGTCTCGGAGAGGCGCCAGGCGGCCGCGACGAGGGCCAGCTCGGCCGAGGCGCTGCGCCGAGCCCACTCGGTCCACACCTGGGACGTCGGCTCGCCGCGGTGGCTTCCCTCGAGGAGCGCCCCGACGAGTCGGTCGATGTCTGCCGTCGGCGGCCCTGCGGGCCGCTCACCACGTGCCCGCCTGCGCCCGCGGGAGCTGCCCACCGCCTCGCGGCCGCGTGCGACGCGGTCAGCTCCCAAGGTGGAGGTCGCCGACAGCTCGATGGCGCGGGCGGGCGTCAGGCCCGCCTCGAGCGCCGGCCCGATGCCGCGCAGCAGCTCGAGCACGTCATCCACCAGCACGCCCGGCCGGCGACGCAGCCGCCATCGTCGGAAGAGCTCGACGGGATCCTCCTGCCACAGACTGCGGGTGTCCCCCGAGTCGGCGCCCGACCGTGCCATCTGCCCGGCGGTGGCGTGCGGTGCCGGGCCGGCGAAGGCGAAGGACCCCGGGCGTCGCCGCGGCCAGAGCAGGACGGCGGTGGCGAGCAGCAGTGCCGCCAGCACCGCGGAGCCGGGGATGTTCATGACGCCTCCACCACGCGCGGGCGGCCCAGGAGATCGGGGGCGAGACCCAGTCGTGCGGACAGCTCGGGCCAGCCCGGGCCCACCTGCGGCAGGTGCCCCGGCCCCTCCCAGTGCAGGGCACAGACGACCTGCGGCGCTCCACCGCGGCGCACGATTGCCGCCACCGAGGCCACCCGGCGCACCCGCGCGCCGCGGGCCACGTGCACCACGAGGTCCACCGCGGCGGCCACCTGCGCCCGCACCGCCTCGGGCGCCATGCCGGCCAGCGCCCCGAGCGCCTCGAAGCGCGCCAGCACGTCGTCCGGTGCGTTGGCATGGACCGTGCCGCACCCGCCCTCATGGCCGGTGTTGAGGGCCGCCAGGAGCTCCCGGACCTCGGCTCCGCGAACCTCACCGACCACGATGCGGTCGGGGCGCATCCGCAGGGCCTGCCGGACGAGGGTGGTCAGCGTCACCTCGCCGACGCCCTCGACGTTGGCGGGACGCGCCTCGAGGCGCACCACATGGGGGTGGTCGATGCTCAGCTCGCGGACGTCCTCGACGACCAGCAGCCGGTCGAGTGGCTCGATGCAGCCGAGCAGGGCCGAGAGCAGGGTGGTCTTGCCGGCTCCCGTGCCGCCGGAGACGACGAACGCGAGCCGTTGGGCCACGACGGCGCGCAGCACCGGCTCCCACTCGGGCGGAAACATGCTGTTGACGCAGAGCTCGTCGAGGGACACCGGGCGGCTCGGCGGGACCCGGATCGTGATGTGCGGGCCGCCGGCCACGAGCGGCGGCAACATCGCGTGCAGCCGGGCGCCGGAGGGCAACTGACCGTCGACCCACGGGCTCGCCTCGTCGAGGCGGCGCCCGGCAAGCCCGGCGAGGCGCACCGCGAGGCCGCGCGCCTCGTCGAGGTCCAGCCGTTCGTCGACGCACTCCATGCCCTGGCCGCGGTCGACCCACACGCGACCGTCGCCGTTGACCGCGACGTCGGTGACACCCGGCTCGGCGAGCCACGGGTCGAGCGGCCCTGCGCCCAGCACCCGGGCCGCGAGCGCCGAGCGGGTCTCGGCGACGCGGTGGGCGCCGAGGGCGCCACGCTCCTGGCTGGCGACGTCCGCGACGGCGTCCCCGTCTGGACCCACGCCCTCGCGCACTCGCTGCCACATCGCGGGTGTCAGGCTCATCGCAGCCACCCATCGATCCGGTGCAGCCGGTTGCCTCGGCCCTGTCCCCGGCACTTCCTCGAAGCGCTCATGCGGCGATCGCCTGCCCGGTGAGGCGCAGGAGCAGCTCGTCCGCAGCGCGGACGACGTCACCGCGGCCACGCGCGCCTGGCGGCAGCCCTTCGGACACCTCGCCGATGAGGCGGCGGTCCTCGGCCACGGTCGCGACCAGCGGCACGTCGAGCTGGTCGATGACGAGGTCCTGGAAGTCCGGCTCCACCCGGCTGCCGCGCAGCACGACCCACGGCTCGATGGGCAGAAGCGGCTCGGTGTCCCACGGTCGGTCACTGTCTCGGGCGCCGCGCAGCAGGCCACGGATGCCGGACACGACGGCCGACGCCGAGGCCAGCTGCGGCACCTGCGAGCCCATCACGACCACCACCGCGTCGACGAGCAACGAGACCGCGGCGAGGACCGACGGGTCCCGGGGCAGGTCGAGCACGGTCACGGCGTGGGCGTCGGCCAGGCCTGCGACGACGTCAGGGACGGTGTCGAGCCAGGCCCGACCTGCACCGGCCTCCCCCGCCGCCTCCCCCGCGGCCTTCCCGGCGGAGGCCCAGCCGGCGCCGGTGGCGCCCGAGAGCACCGGCACGCCGCACGAGTACGGCAGCTCGTCGGCCAGGCCGAGCCCGTCGACGACGCCGGCGACCTCCGCCAGCTCGGGCCAGCGCCAGCCGGGCTGCTGCTCGAGCCCGAAGATCACGTCGAGGCAGCCCGACCAGTGGTCGAGGTCGACGGCCGCGACCGAGCGGCCTGCGGCGGCCGCGCGGACCGAGACGGCGGCGGCGAGGGTGGAGGACCCGACTCCCCCGGAGGCGGGCACGAACGCGATGACTGCTCCCATGCGCCAACGCTCGCGCGACCGGCCGCGCCCGCCCAGCGGCATACGGCGGCCGGTGGACAGCCGCCCCTCCCACCGAGGGGGTGTGGACAACCAGACCAACCGGGGAGCCGACACCCCGACCCGGACACCTGGCCGCCCGCCACCTGGGCCCACGAAGAGAGAGCCGGGGAAAGCAATGGTGGCCCCCGTCCGGGGGAAGACGGAGGCCACCTCACGAGACTGGCGCCGGGGGGGGAGGAGCCAGATCGCGCGATGCTCGACCCCGAAGGGGAGCACCTCTTCAATCGTGAGGCTTGCGGCCTCCGAATGCAAACCGACTTGTCCTCACCAGACCGGATTTTTAACGATTTGTGAACCCGAAATAATGCAGGCGAAGGCCCCCGACCGTGGGTCGGGGGCCTTCAGAGAAGCTCCGTGCTACCAGGCGTGCATTTCTCGTAGTGTCGCCCCGGTTGTGCGCCCGGAGGTGGACTGTTCCAAGTGAACTGCTCTCGCGTGGGTACTCGGTGTCTTCTCAGACTTGCGTCGTGCAGGGGATCCGGCCTACGCCTCTCGGCGATGTGGTTCCTTGGCTCCTGTCTACTCCTCGCGACCGTTTTGCGACACCCCCCGCGGGGCGCGCTGCCCAGAAACTGTCCAGCCACGTGGACACGCCTCAGAACCGCCGCGGCCGTCGCCCGCTCACCGCAGCCGACCGGCCCGCACCGCGTCGCTGATGCGCTCACCCTCCACGGCACCGCGCACCAGCGCGTCGCCCGCCTGCGTCAGCCACAGCCCGACCCCGCGGGAACCACCCTCCGCGTATGCCGTGAGCGCGCCCAGGTAGGCCGGCCCACCGCTCGCGACGTGGCCGGCTTCCGGGACGGCCACGCCGGTGGGGTCGAGGCCGAGGGCCTGGACGAGGGCGCGCTCCATCGCGCGCGCCACGAGCCCGTTGCCGTGCACGAAGGGCCGGAGGGCGACGATCTCGGCGTGGACGAGCGCGGCGACCACCGACGCCGGCACGCGGGTGCTCCCCGCGGCCGCGACGACGACGTCGGACAGGGACGCGAGACGCGCGGCCACCACCGTCGGGGAGGGCGCCGGACCGAGATCCACGAGCTCGGTGCAACCCTCGTCGCCGACGCGCGGGCGCCCAAGCGCCTCCCCGTCGACGAAGGGGGCGGCGGCCGCGACGTGCAGGCGAGCCAGGGCCTGCAGCGGCGCGGTGCGCACGAGTGAGGCGACCCGCTCGCTCTCGGCCGTCGCGGCGACGGCGCCCTTGAGGGTGCGCAGCCCCGGGTCGAGGTCCTCGGGCCAGTCGCGGGCCCCGCTCATCAGCTCGCGCACGAGGTCGACGGGGAACTCCGCCCCGTCGAGCGCCGCGCTGGCCTGGGCGCCGCGGACCCGCGACTCGGCCGACGCCTCGGGTATGCGTCGCCGCAGCGCCTCGTGGAACCGCAGCCGGGTGCAGGCCTCCCGGGCGGCGTCGGCGCGCTCGCGCACGCCGGGCAGCTCCACGAGCGCGGCCAGCTGCTCGACCAGGGCAGCCTGCGTGCCACCCTGCCGGGGTCCCGACTGCCCCGAGACCGCCGGCCGCCCAGTGACGACGGGCTGCTCGGCGCGCGCCGGCTGGGGATCGGCTGCGGCAGGGGTGGCGCGGGAGGGCGTCGGTTCGGGCACGGCGTCCAGCCTAGGTCCGCCCCAGAACCGCTCCTGCCCTGCCACGATGAGATCGTGCCCACGTCGGAGGTGCTCGACTGGCTGCTGAGCGGTGACGTCGCGGTGGCCTACTCCACCACGCGCGACCTGCTGGGGCACGAGGACCGGGATCTACAGTGCCGCATCGCCACCGAGGGCCTCGGCGCCACCCTCCTTGCGGCGCGCGGCCCCGACGGCCACTGGGGTCGCGGCTTCTACCAGCCGAAGTGGACCTCGAGCCACTACACGCTGCTGCAGCTGCGCGAGATCGCCTTCCCACCCACCCATCCCGCCGTCCGCGAGAGCGTGCAGCTCATCCTGGCCACCGAGAAGGGCCACGACGGCGGGGTGAACCCGTCGGCCCGGCACGAGCCGAGCGACGCCTGCGTCAACGGCATGGCCCTCAACTACGCGAGCTGGTTCTGGGCCGACGCCGACGACCTCCGCTCGGTCGTCGACTACCTGCTGCGCCAGCGCGTGACCGACGGCGGCTTCAACTGCAAGCACCACGAGCCCGACGACGCCGTCCACCACTCCTCGGTGCACACCACCGTCTGCGTCATCGAGGGGATCACCACCTACCTGCACTCGGGCTTCGCCTACCGCCGCGACGAGCTCGAGCAGGCCCGGTCCACCGCGGTGGAGTTCCTCCTGCGCCATCGGCTCTTCCGCAGCGAGCGCACCGGGGCGCCGATCGACTCCGAGCTGACGCGCCTGCACTTCCCCGCAAGATGGCACTTCGACATCCTCCGCGGGCTGGATGCCCTTGCAGCAGCGGGAGTTCCGCGCGACGAGCGCATGGACGACGCATTGGGCGTCCTGCACAGCCGGCGCCGGGTCGACGGACGCTGGGTGGTCAACCGCGCCTACCCCGGCGCGACGCACGTGCTGGGCGATCCCGCGGGGCAGCCGAGCCGCTGGGTCACCCTGATCGCCGAGCGCGTGCTCCTCGCGTATCCTGAGTGACGTGAGTTCGACCGTCGCACAGACCCGCGCGTGGTGGCTGCCCAGCTGAGGCGGCCCATCGAACCAACCCGAGATCCGAGCCGCCCACGGGCGGCTCTTCGCATGTCCGGGACCTTCCCGGCACCGGCCTCTCCCCGTGGGCACCACGAGAAGGAGAGACCATGACCACCACCACCGCACCCACCGCGCCCACCGCCTCAAATGCGTCCGTCGAGACCGACGACAGCAGGACGTATGCCGCCGCGCGCGACCGCAGCGCCGTGCTCGACGCGCTCATCGACGGACACGCCGCCGAGGACCCGGCCCGCTTCCGGATGCTGACGGGCGACCGACCCACGGGGCCGCTTCACATCGGCCACTACCTGGCGAGCCTGCGCAACCGGGTCCGACTGCAGGACAAGGGAGTCGAGACGTTCGTCGTCATCGCCGACTACCAGGTCATCACCGACCGCGACTCGGTCGGTGAGATGGGCGACAACGTGCAGGGCCTCGTCCTGGACTACCTCGCCGCCGGTCTCGACCCGGCCCGCACGACGATCTTCACGCACAGTGCCGTGCCGGCGCTCAACCAGCTGATGCTGCCGTTCCTGTCGCTCGTCACCGACTCGGAGCTGCGCCGCAACCCCACCGTCAAGGACGAGCTCGCTCTCTCGGCCGGGCGCCCGCTGTCGGGCCTGCTACTCACCTACCCGGTGCACCAGGCGGCCGACATCCTCTTCTGCCACAGCCGAATCGTGCCGGTCGGCCGCGACCAGCTGCCGCACCTGGAGCAGACGCGGGCGATCGCGCGCCGCTTCAACAGCAGGTATGCCGCCGGGCACAGCGTGTTCCCCGAGCCCGAGGCGCTGCTCAGCGACGTGCCGCTGCTGCTCGGCACGGACGGCACGAAGATGAGCAAGAGCAAGGGCAACGTCATCAACCTGCGCGACACCGCGGACCAGACGGCCGACCGCATCCGCGTCGCGCGCACCGACTCCGAGCGGCGGATCACCTACGACCCCAACGGTCGTCCCGCCGTGGCGAACCTCCTCACCATCGCCGGGCTCTTCCTCGACGAGTCCCCCGAGTCGGTAGCGGAGCGGGTCGGCGACGGCGGCGCCCGGGTGCTCAAGGAGGTGGTGACAGAGTCGGTCAACGACTCCCTGGCCGGGCACCGGGCGCGCCGGGCCGACCTGGCCCGCGACCCGGCATACCTGACCTCGGTGCTGCACGAGGGCAACGCCCGCGCGAACGAGGTGGCCGAGCGGACGCTCGCGACCGTCCGCGCGGTGATGGGGATGAGCTACTGAGCGGCCGTCGGGGAACTCTGGCGGCGGGCGCCTCGCGTATGCCGTTGGGACGCGCGAAGCGTCCGCGCCGCCGCCGCGGCGGCGTCGGCCCGTCGCATGCCCTCCTCGTCGAGGTGCAGCCCCTCGGCAATCCCGGGAGCCGTGCCGCCCCGCGAGGCGGGGACCCACCAGCGGTCGGTGTCGTCGCGCGGCCGGTCGGGGTACGCGTCGACGGCCTCCACCAGCAGCGCGGCCATGCGGTCGCGCAGCTCGTCGGAGACGGCATACGGGTCGGCGTCGGACAGCGGGTGGAGCGGCTCCCCGACGACGACACTGATGGCCACGCCACGGCGCAGGCTCCACCGGCCGTCGACCGTCCAGACGCGCTGGGCGCCCCACACGACGACCGGCACCAGCGGCACCTGGCACCACGTCGCGACGGCGGCCGCCCCGGGACGGAAGGGCCGCAGCTCCCAGGAGCGGGAGATCGTGGCCTCGGGGAAGACACCGACGACCTCACCGGCGCGGGCCGCGGCGACCGCGTGGCGCAGGGCGATCTCGCCGTGGCCCCGGTCGACGGGCACGTGCCGCATGGCCCGCATCGCGGCGCCGGCGACGGGCGCGTCGAAGACCGCCTCCTTGGCGAGGAAGCGGACGAAGCGGCCGCGCCGGCGCCCGACGAGCCCCACGAAGAGGAAGTCGAGGAAGCCGGTGTGGTTGCTGGCGAGGACCGCTCCCCCATGCCGGGGCAGGTGCTGCGCGCCGCGCACCTCGATCCGCAGGCCGAGCAGGGCGAAGAGGCCGAGCGCGGCGCGGATGACGAGGCGATAGGTCCGATCGGTCACACCCCATCTTCGGCGCATTCGGACCTCTCGGATGGCGCGCGGTGGCTACTCGTCGGTAGCGACGGACCCACCTCACGCACAGGGCGATCGGCGATCTAACCTGAACGTGAGTTGTGCCGCAGGAGGCGCGTCGCCCGCTGGCGGCGGGACCGCACCAGAGTCGATGCGAAAGGGTGACACACGTGAGCGACAAGCCGCTCGAGAACCTCGTCCACGAGGGACAGACCTTCCCCCCGCCCGCCGAGTTCGCTGCACAGGCGAACGGCACGGCCGACCTCTACGACAAGGCGGCCGCGGATCCGGAGGGCTTCTGGGCCGAGCAGGCCCGGACCTACCTGACGTGGAGCAAGCCCTTCACGCAGTCGCTCGACTGGAGCAACCCGCCCTTCGCGAAGTGGTTCGCCGACGGTGAGCTCAACGCGTGCGTCAACGCCGTCGACCGGCATGTCGAGGAGGGCCGCGGCGACAAGGTCGCGATCCACTTCGTCGGCGAGCCCGAGGGCGACACCCGCGACATCACCTACGCCGAGCTGCACGCGGAGGTGCAGCGCGCCGCCAACGCGCTCGCCGACCTCGGCATCACCAAGGGCGACACCGTCGCGATCTACCTGCCGATGATCCCCGAGGCCGCGGTCGCGATGCTCGCCTGCGCCCGCCTCGGCGCCCCGCACTCCGTCGTCTTCGGCGGCTTCTCCGCGGAAGCGCTGCACACGCGCATCAACGACGCCAAGTCCAAGGTCGTCATCACCGCCGACGGCGGCTACCGTCGCGGCGCCCCGGCGGCGCTCAAGCCCGCCGTCGACGCTGCCCTCGACCACGCCGACACCTCGGTCGAGCACGTCCTCGTCGTTCGGCGCACCGGCCAGGACACGGCGTGGAACGACAGCCGCGACCTCTGGTGGCACGAGCAGCTCGAGAAGGCTGCCCCGACCCACGAGGCGCAGGCGTTCGAGGCCGAGCACCCGCTCTTCATCCTCTACACCTCGGGCACGACGGGGAAGCCGAAGGGCATCTTCCACACCACGGGCGGCTACCTCACCCAGGCGGCCTACACGAACGCGGTCGTGCACGACGTGCACCGCGACACCGACGTCTACTGGTGCACCGCCGACATCGGCTGGGTGACCGGGCACTCCTACATCGTCTACGGGCCGATGACCAACGGCGTGACGCAGGTGATGTACGAGGGCACCCCCGACACCCCGCACCAGGGTCGCTGGTGGGAGATCGTCCAGGACTACAAGGTGACGATCCTCTACACAGCGCCGACCGCGGTGCGCACCTTCATGAAGTGGGGCGCCGACATCCCGGCGAAGTTCGACATGAGCTCGCTGCGCCTGCTCGGCTCGGTCGGCGAGCCGATCAACCCCGAGGCCTGGCTCTGGTACCACCGGCACATCGGCGGTGACCGCGCCCCGATCGTCGACACGTGGTGGCAGACCGAGACCGGCGCCATCATGATCAGCCCGCTGCCGGGCGTCACGACGCTCGAGCCCGGCTCGGCGCAGAAGCCGATTCCCGGCATCAGCGCCGAGATCCTCGACGACGAGGGCCAGCCGTTCACCGAGGCCGAGAAGGTCGGCTACCTCGTGCTGACCAAGCCGTGGCCGTCGATGCTGCGCGGCATCTGGGGCGACCCGGAGCGCTACAAGCAGACCTACTGGTCGCGGTTCGGCGAGAAGTACTACTTCGCCGGCGACGGCGCGAAGTACGACGACAAGGGCAACATCTGGCTGCTCGGTCGCGTCGACGACGTCATGAACGTCTCGGGCCACCGCCTGTCGACGGCTGAGATCGAGTCCGCGCTCGTCTCGCACCCGAAGGTCGCCGAGGCGGCTGTCGTGGGCGCCGCGGACGAGACCACCGGTCAGGCGATCTGCGCGTTCGTCATCCTGCGCCAGGAGTTCGTCGAGGAGGCCGACGAGCCGGGCGAGGGCAAGGACCTGGTGCAGGAGCTGCGCAACCACGTCGGCCAGGAGATCGGCCCGATCGCCAAGCCGCGCTCGATCATGATCGTCAGCGAGCTGCCGAAGACCCGCTCCGGCAAGATCATGCGCCGCCTGCTGCGCGACGTCGCCGAGGGCCGCGAGATCGGCGACGTGACGACCCTGGCCGACAGCTCGGTCATGGACCTCATCAAGTCCGGCATGAGCTCGGAGTCGACGCCCAGCTGACCTCCGCGCCCTCCGCCGGCACCGAGCACGTATGCCGCCCGCCTCGCCCTCGTGGTGAGGCGGGCGGCGCTCGTGGTGGGGGCCACTGCCCTCGGCTGCGTGGTTGACTCGAGGCCATGAGCAGCCCCTCGCCGGAGTCGAACACGTGGGTCGTCGAGGCGATCGCGGGCGTCCCGACGAGCGAGCCGAGACCATCGATCTCCCTGGGTGAGGGCGGCCTGCTGACCGGCACGACCGGGGTCAACCGCCTCGTGGGGACCTACGTGGCCGAGGCTGAGCGCATCAAGGTCGAGGGCACCGGCATGACCCGCATGGCCGGGCCGCCGGAGGCGATGGAGCAGGAGCGACGCCTGCTCCGCGCCCTCGAGGGCTGGCAGAGCCTCCGGATCGGCAACGACCGTCTGCACATCGGTCCCGCCGAGTCGGGCCTGGTCTGCGTTCTCGCCCAGCCGGACCGCTAGCGGCCGAGGCCGGCGTCGCGGGCCGGACGAGAGCCTCGCCCGGCGCCGACGAGTTCGAGGATCTCGAGTCCCGGAGACCCGGGGGTCGCCCTGCGCGTTTCGCGGGGAGGGGGCACACGGCATACGCTCGTTTGGGGAATGCCTGCGGGACCATGATAGTTAGTTGAAATGTGAAGCAACTTCGGATCGTCGTCTCCAGCACCCGCCCCGGCCGCATCGGCCCCAAGGTCGCCCAGTGGGTCGCCGCCCAGGCTCCCGCCGACGAGTGGGAGGTCGAGCTGCTCGACCTGTCGTCGCTGCCGTTCTTCGACGAGGAGGACATGCCCCGCAACGGCAACTACGCGAAGCCGCACACCAAGGACTGGGCCTCGAAGGTCTTCGAGTCCGACGCGATCGTCGTCGTGACCCCGCAGTACAACCGCAGCTTCCCCGCCCCGATCAAGAACGCGATCGACTACCTCTTCGCCGAGTGGGACGCCAAGCCCGTCGCCCTCGTCGGCTACGGCTGGACCGGCGCCTCTGACGCGACGGCCGACCTGACCAAGGTGCTGACCCACGTCAAGGCCGACGTCGTCGGCGCGAGCGGTCTCGTCTTCACCCAGGACCTCACCCCGACCGGTGAGCTCGAGGTCACCGACGAGCGCCGCGCCGAGCTGGCCGGCCTGCTCGAGGCCCTCGCCGCCAAGGTCGACGAGCCGGTCAGCGCCTCCGCCTGACGTCTTCCCGCCGAAACGGCACCCCCACGTGCCCCCTGCTGCCACCATCAGCGCACAGCGCCGGTGAGCAGCAGGGGGCACGATGGCGAGCGAGTCGCGACGGTCCGCGTGGAGGCTGGCCCTGACGATCCCGAGGGCGTATGCCGTGTGCGCGGCGGTCACGCTGCTGGCGGGGTGCGGGCACGTGTCAGCGCTCGAGCCCGGCTCCCAGCACACCACCACGTTCGGTGTCGTCGCAGTCAACCCGGACGCAAGCACCGCCCACTCGACCATCGATCCAGTTCCGACCGACTTGCGGGTCGAGCGGCGGACCTGGGGCGGCATGTGCGCGTCGGGCCCGTGCGAGAGCCGGCTGACGGTCGTCGCCGACGGCACCTGGGTTCTTGTGGTCAACGGCAAGCGCACGACCGGCACCTTGGCTCACCAGCAGGTGGTGGCCCTGACCTACGACCTCAGAGTCACCCAGGCGCGTGTCGACCAGGCTCGCAAGGCCCACGTACTTGCCACCGGCAAGGCGGACTGCGCCGCCGACCACGACGGCACGTCGGCGTCTTACACGTGGACCATGCGCGGCAGGAGCGAGTCGGTCTCATCCTGTGACCAACGGCCGATGCCGGCCCCGGTCGAGTTAGACCGAATCGCCGATTCCATCTCGCACTGACCCCTTCACGTCATTTGCTTCCGAACCGGACGGATGGGGTGATACAAAGCGCTGCAGAGAGAACATCTGGACCAGATCGGCCACAGGTGCGCCCAAGCCACAGCGGTCACACCCCGGAGGATGCATGTCAAGCACCGACGCTCTCGCGTCCGACGGGCCGACCCGTCGCACCGTCGTCAAGGGCGCGGCGTGGGCCATGCCCGCCGTGGTCGTCGCGGCACCGGCTCCGACGGTTGCCGCGTCGACGGGGGCGCTGCACTTCAGCGGCGCGGCGTGCAAGCTGCCCGGCAGTGCCACCGACGCCTACAAGGGCTACGTCTTCGAGCTCATCGCGAGCAGCTCGGGCAACCCGACCAACACCGTCACGGTGATCACCGGCGTGACGGTCAACGGCGTCCCCGAGCCGAAGTTCGCCCTTTCGGTGCGGAGTGGGTCGTGCACCTGCTCGACCTGCGGGAACGCGCCGTCGAACCACCAGTTCTGCACGCCGTCCGGGACCAACACCCAGCGCGTCCTGCTCTACACCGCGGGCGGCGCCAGCGGCTCGAGCGCGAACGCGGAGCTGTGCATCACCTACATGCGCTACGGCTGCGACTGCACTCCCCTGCCGGGCGTGCAGCCGGCGACCTTCTGCAGCGGGTCGCGGGCGACGCCGCCGATGACGGGCAACAAGGGTGGCTCCTGCGGCATCCAGGACGTGCTGCCGCTGCCTGCCTGACCGCTTCCGTCGGGCTTCCGCCGCGCTGGGCTCGGCTTCGGTCCGGCTTCGGTCGGCGAGTGTCGCGCACCCCCTCCGACGCACTACCGTCGGGGGGTGAGTGAGCCCAGCACCGAGCCCCAGACCGCCGACACCGATATCCCTCAGGCGGAGGTCCGAGACGGCGCAGGAGCCGATGGCGGCCAGCGGGAGCCGAGCTTCGCCGACCTCGGGCTCGACGAGAAGGTGCTCAAGGCGCTGCGTGACGTCGGCTACGAGCACCCGTCGCCGATCCAGGCCGCAACGATCCCGGCGCTGCTCGAGGGCCGCCACGTCGTCGGCCTGGCACAGACCGGCACCGGTAAGACGGCCGCGTTCGCGCTGCCCATTCTCAGCCGGCTCGACCTCAAGCAGAAGAAGCCGCAGGCGCTGGTGCTGGCGCCCACGCGTGAGCTGGCACTGCAGGTCTGCGAGGCCTTCGAGCGGTATGCCGCCCGGATGAGTGGCGTGCACGTGCTGCCCGTCTACGGCGGGCAGGCCTACGGCGTGCAGCTGAGCGCCCTGCGCCGCGGGGTGCACATCGTCGTTGGCACGCCGGGTCGCATCATGGACCACCTGGAGAAGGGGACGCTCGATCTCAGCGAGCTGCGCTTCCTCGTGCTCGACGAGGCCGACGAGATGCTCAAGATGGGCTTCGCCGACGACGTCGAGACGATCCTGGCCGACACCCCGGACGACAAGCACGTCGCGCTCTTCTCGGCGACGATGCCCTCGCAGATCCGGCGCATCTCGAAGAAGTACCTCCACGACCCGGTCGAGATCACGGTCAAGTCGAAGACGTCGACGGCGCCGAACATCACCCAGCGCTACCTCACCGTGAGCTACCCGCAGAAGGTCGACGCCCTGACCCGCATCCTCGAGGTCGAGAACTTCGAGGGCATGATCGTCTTCGTCCGGACCAAGAACGAGACCGAGACGCTGGCGGAGAAGCTTCGCGCGCGTGGCTTCTCGGCGATGGCGATCAACGGCGACATCGCCCAGAACCAGCGCGAGCGCACCGTCGACCAGCTGAAGTCGGGCAAGCTCGACATCCTCGTCGCGACCGACGTGGCCGCGCGCGGGCTCGATGTCGAGCGGATCAGCCACGTCGTCAACTACGACATCCCGACCGACACGGAGTCCTACGTCCACCGGATCGGCCGCACCGGCCGTGCCGGCCGCAGCGGCGACGCGATCTCGTTCGTCACCCCGCGCGAGCGCCACCTGCTCAAGGCGATCGAGAAGGCGACCCGGCAATCGCTCGTGCCGATGACGATGCCGAGCGTCGAGGACATCAACGCCAGCCGCCTGTCCCGCTTCGACGACGCGATCACGCAGGCCCTGTCGGCGACGAGCAGGATCGACGCCTTCCGCGACGTCATCGGGCACTACGTCAACGAGTACGACGTCCCGGAGGTCGACGTCGCGGCCGCGCTGGCCGTGGTGCTCCAGGGCGAGGAGCCGATGCTGCTCGAGCCTGAACCGGTCCGCCCCGCAAGGACGTTCGACGACCGCGGCCCGCGCGAGCGGCGCGACGACCGGGACTCGCGGGGTCGTCAGGGCGACCGCGGGCCGCGGCGCCCGGCGTCCGGCCCGATGGCGAGGTACCGCATCGCCGTGGGCCGTCGGCAGCGGGTCGAACCGCGCCAGATCGTCGGCGCGCTCGCCAACGAGGGCGGCCTCGGCCGTCAGGACTTCGGTCACATCGACATCCGCGCCGACCACTCGATCGTCGAGCTGCCCGCGACGCTGCCGCCCGGCGCCTGGGAGAAGCTGCGCTCGACCCGCATCTCGGGCCAGCTCATCGAGCTGACGCGCGACGACGGGCCCCGCTCGGGCGGTGGGCACAGCCGGCCCAAGCGACGTCGCGACTGAGCCCCGCCACCCGGGCACACGGCATACGTGCTCGGGGTCGCGGCCCGCGACGGGCTCAGCTGGGCGTGCCGTCGAGGGTCGCGCGGACGCAGAACTCGTTGTAGGGGAAGAACTTTCCGGCGAATCGCGGGAACGGGAAGCTATAGGAGCGGCGCGGCGTCAGGCCCATCTCGCGGCAGAGCTTCTCGATGTCCGTGTCGGTCACGAAGCGCACGTGAGTGGCGTCGGTGCGGTAGCCGACCTCCTGCGGGCAGATGACGAAGACGACGCCGCCGGGGCGCAGGTAGGGCAGGTAGGAGCGCAGCAGGGAGCGGCCCGACTCCTCGTCCATGTGCTCGAGGACGTGCGCGATGAGGAGCGAGTCGAAGGACGCCGGCTTGGCCTCGTCGCTGGCCTCGAACTCCTCGACGGTCATGGCCTTGAAGCCGGCCTTCTTCGCCTCGGCGATCGAGTGTGGGTTGTGGTCGACGCCGAGCGAGTCGGCGCTGAGGGAGACGAGGTTGCGGCCGATGCCGCAGCCGATGTCGAGCGTGCGGCCGAGCTTCTGGCGCTTGAGGTTGAGCTGGTAGGGCAGCTGGACGGGCAGGATGCGCTTCCACTTGGCTCCGGAGAGGGAGCGCAGACGCTCGGCGTAGCTCGCGGACTCGGTGCTCTCGACCATGGCGGGGATGTCTCCAGACGGTGTGCGGCCAGCGGAGCCACCACCGTACCGGTCCACCTGCCGATAGAGTCCTAGTAGGCCTCGAGCTCAAACCGTCGGATGCTGGGCCGGTCGTGCCAGACACCTTCGATTTATGAACAAATGGCACCGAATCAAATCCCGAGCGCAGGACCGCGGCGTAGGCAGCGAGGCGGTTGGAGGAGTCGGTGAGCATCCGGTAGGCGACGTTGGGCGCGGCCTCCTTGGTGGTGACGTCGACGGGGCCTTCGGGGCCGACGCCGTCGCGGTGCTGCGTGGTGCGCCAAGTGAGGGCGTCGGCGTCGGTGTCGGCGATCTCGACGACGCGCTGGCGCCAGTAATCGACCTCGCCGGCGGTCCAGTGCACGAGCTCGAAGAGCGCGTCGGCGGGGTGGATGTCGCGGCGGGCGCCGAGGCGGGCGACTTCCTGCTCGGCCTTTGCGATCGCGAGGCGCTGCTCGGCCTTGGCCTTGGTTTGGGGTGAGGAGCCGCCGTGCATGCGGCAGCGGGTGCCGCCGGCGACGGGAGCGGACTTGCAGGTGCCGCCGTTTCGCGTACGTGCGCCGCAGACCGTGGGAATCTCAGGCATGCCCGATTCCTCCCGTCGCCTCGGTGGCCTGATTCAGACGACCAATCGGTGGCTGAGCCCCTGGTGTGCAAGGCCGCTCGGAACCGTCCTGAGCGTCGGCTTCCTGAACATGTGCGTCATCGTGCTGCGAGATGACTATGCCGGGGGACAGCCGGTGAGCCGCGAGCTGAAGATGTTGGCGGCCAGCCTGGCTATCGCTCCGGTGACGTGGTTGCTGCTGGCCCACCCGGCGGTTCGCCGCAGGGCGGCGGTCGGCACGCGGTTCCTGTTCAGTCTGGTCATTGCTGGAGGGCTCGCCACGTACGCCTTGAGCGATCAGAGCCGGTGGATGGCGGTGATGACGTTCGGCATGCTGATCGGGCCGACCCTCGCGTACCTGTTTGCTCACGGTGCCGTGCGGCGGAACCGTGAGGAGTTGGCTGAGTGGCGGCATCGTGAACTGGTCGCGGCTGCGGCCAAAGCCGCGGAGAGCACTGGACCGGTAGAGGTGCGCGGGCAGCGGCCTCGGGGGTCGGTGCAGAGCCGGGCGAGGCGTCAGCGGTAGGTCGAGACTGCAGCCTCCGTTGAGGGCGTTGCGGCAGGTACAGCCGTTGTGGTCTTCGCGCCACAGACGACTCGGTCATGACTCACGAGCGTGCCTCCATCTGGCTGTCCTCAGCCGCCGCCATGCTGAGCGCCATGGACAACACGGTCTTGGCAGGGTGGATCGGCTTCGGTGGCGCATTCGTAGGTGGCGGGCTGGCCTGGCTCGGCGGTTGGCTCACGATGCGCTCGCAGTGGAAGCGCGAGCGGACCTTTCGACAGCAGGAGCAGCTGGGGGAGATGCTCACAGTCGCGACCCGCCGACTGGCTGACAACCCACCCCGGTTCCGCGACGGAGCCTGGGTGACAACGGTCCCCGAGGACACCATTCGAAGCTTGCACTTCGGCCGTGTGCTTGCTGCGCGCAGCAGCCACACCGGGCGAGGCTGATGGAGGGGATATTCCTGGACGACGGGGCGGAGTGGAAGCCGACGATCCCCTCGACTGACGTGCGTGTCCTCAATGGCATCGTGGCTCGCTGGCTGACGGATCCCGAACGTTTCGAGAGGGCGGAGACGTCCTTGGACGCGTATCGCCGGGAGTTCCCATGGCCGGCGCTCGAGGACTGGGATCCGGTGGCGGCGGCAGCGTCGATGTCTCTGCGGGACGTCGTTCGGCTGCTGCTGGCCCAGCGGCGCTGAAACATCACTGACCACCGCCGTGTGCAGTGTCGCCCGAGGCAGGTACCGTGGCCGCGGCGCCGCCTCCTGGTCTCTCCCCTGTGGCCGGCGAGGCGGCGTCACCAGCAGCCACAACCGCGTCAGCGATCGCCCTTGCCGCCGACTGCGATAGGCGCTTCGTGCCGCCACCGTCGTGCAAGTCCCACGCCGCCTGGCGAGCCGCTTCGACCTGAGCCTCGGTCGCTCGGACCGGCACGCGATGCACGGGGTCGTCCTGGCCATCGCCCGATGCATGGGGTGCCACACACCCGCATCCGGCGCGCTCGTGGAGCAGCTGGAGCCCCGGCTGCTCGCTCCGGTCTCGGTCTGCATGTTCGTTCATCGGGTAGTCCTTTCGGAGGTGCGGGACGGGGTGGGGACGCGCTCGAGGCCTCGGGACGATCTGGGACGGGGTTGCGGTGATTTCGTGCTCACTGACCCCGTCCCTTGCTTAGAGAAGCGGGCAAGGGGACGGGGTCGTCTTGTGCCCGGGCGGGGACGGGGTCGGGACGGGGTGGGGACGGGGTCGATGTGACGGTCACGAGGCATCGGATTCGTCCTCTCGGAAGACCGCGATCACGGAGTGGTTGCGGGTGTTGCGAGGGCCGGCGGTGATGGTCATGTAGCCCTCGGCGACGAGGGCGTTTACGGCCAGGCGGAGGTACTGGACCTTGCCGGTGACGCCCTTCTCGATGTCGGTCTGCGAGGCGCCGGAGTACATCTCGACGTAGCGCGAGACCTTCTCCATGAGGTGGGTGGGGCGGCCGGCACCGTCGGCGCTCTTGGGCATGGAGGAGGGCTCCTCGAGCCAGGCACCCATCGCTTCGCCGCGGGAGTCGATGACGAGGTGGGCGACGGCGTTGCAGCAGCACCGACACGGGAGCGGTAACGAGGTCGTCGGCCGCCAGATGCTCCTCACCGGCATGATTCACGCTCGGAGGCGCCAACCACACTAGGAACGCGATGCAGCGTGCAGATCGATGCCTTCCTCGGCTAGTTGCCTACGTGCCAAGACGGCCGCACGCCTTCGCCACCGGAGGCACGGGCGCTCGACTAGCAGCCACGATGCCCACGCAACGGGCACGGTCACCGCTATCGACAGCGCAGTGAACCAGACGAGCCCCAATGCCTCCGGGACGCCTGCTACGACCATCAACTGCTGCAACGGGAAGGCGAAGAGGTAAACGCCGTAGGAGATGTCGTTGCGGGAGCCGATGCGCAGGGGCAGCCTCGCACCCAACCAGAGAAGGAGGAAAGCGAGCGGTACGGGCGCGATCGCTAGATACCAGCCGCGTCCTAGGAGGAGCGCGCCGAGGGCTATGCCGCCTGCCACGACGGCTGGCGCGACGGTGTCCGGCAACCATTCACGCAGGAACCACAACAGCGTGCCCGCAGCGAAGAACGACCACAGCCGAGTCAATTCGAGCGCCGTGCCCAAGCCCACGCCGGCGCCGACCTGGACGAGGATGCAGGCCGCCAGACCTGAGGAGACTGCGGCGGCAGAGCGGGCGCGGAAGTTCGGAAGCCCCACCAAGAGCCCGAAGACGACGTAGGCGGCCGCCTCATAAGGCAGGCTCCAGGTCGACGCGTTCCAGAGACCTTCGTAGGGCACTGCAGTCGGGGTGCCGTCGATTCCCATCTGTGTTGTGAACAGCAGAGCGTTACGCATGACATAGGTACCCCCGCTCCCCCAGTCGTATGAACGGCCGTCGAGGAGCGCGGACGCGGGAGCCACCACCAGGGCGGTGAAGATCAAGAGCGCCCAGTAGCCCGGCATGATCCTCAGCCCCCGGCTCCAGAGGTATGGCCGCATCCCCGTCCTGATTCGGCTGCCAGCAATGAGGTAGCCCGAGATGGCGAAGAAGCCGTCAACGGCGAAGCCGCCCAGATATGGCCACGGGCCGGGTTGTCCCGTCGCCGCCTTGAACGAGTGGTCCACGACGACGAAGACCGCCAACAAGAGACGGATCGCGTTGAGCGCGTTGTCCCGACCGCTGAGTCGGTCCTTCACCCCCTGCCTGACAGCGGCACGAGATGGGCGGGGCAGCCCGTCCTGAAGGCGCGGGCCAGCCCGCCTAGCCCCGTTCCCCCTGACCAACATGCAAACAGCGTGCAGGACCGGCGCACGCCGCTCTCGAAAACGCGAAAAAGTCCGCTATCAAAGGCAATTCGCATTCAGACAAAGCGTCATGATTTGCGCAAAACATCCCTCAGTTTTGAGACGTCGACCCGTCTGACCGGAGCCTCGGCAGCGCTGCCAATAGCACCAGGACACCGCTGGACCAGAGCGGCATCGCCAGCACCATTGCGACTGCGAGCGCACCTCGACGGCCCAGGAGTGCGCCCCAGACCACCACGCCGACGGCGAGCACCAGCCGTAGGGCCAGCGGCGGGTAGTGCGCCTGCGTGGGCGGAGTCGGCGCATTGATGACAAAGTCCCACCACTGCGGCCACAGCGCCGGTGAGAGGGCGAACGAGACCAGCACGACCAGCGCCGTGCCAAGGACCGCGATGGCCGCCTGCCACCATTCACGACGGACGGCGAACCACACCGGCCCGAGCCCCGGCGTGATCTTGGTCAGCAGCGGGAATGCCCATGCCGAGGGTCGCCGCATGCCGATCACCGCGGCCAGCGCGAGGAACGCCTCGATGTTGCCGATGAGAAGAGCCGGCGGCGCCACATAGGCCAGCACGAGCCACCGCCACCGCAACGGCAGGGGCCAGAGCAGCCAGACGAGCGCCGCCGCGAGCAGGGCTGTCCACACGGTCAGGAAGAGTGGCCACGGCAGCAGCGTCAGCGGGTAGATGGCCTGCGCGAAGGCTGGGGAGTAATTGAACGCGTCGATTGATCCTGGCGGCAGCGCATACGGCCCGACCCTCCACACATTCCAGTACGCGTGCGCCGAGTCCGTGCCGAAGCTCGCCAGGCGGCTGCCGAAGAGGATCCAAAGGGTGGGAGTCAGTGCAATCCAAAGCGCGGTGCGGCCCACGTCCGCGATCGTGCGCTCGCTCGCTCGACCCGAGCCCGTTTGCTCCATGGCCGCATTCAGCTCGACGTCAGTTGCAGCGCGCTTCGCTCGCGCACTTCCTCGCTCCGTCAACGCGCCGACTTCAAAAGCACGTAGCCCTCTGATTCCGCCACGACCGCCCAGTCCCCAGAACCACGCAAGCGCGGCACTACTGCCGCGCTCGTCGGCAACACGGCATACGTGCAGCCCACCTGCCGCGGATAGGTCTCCCACCCGGCGTCTCCCGCGACGAAGCCGAGGTAGGCCTTGATGTGCTCAGCGCTGTAGAGCTCGACCCGCGTGTCCATCGTGGGCCGTAGTCCGGGGTGCTGCAGCAGGAGCCAGCCGCCGTCGAGTTGGTCGTTGCAGAGGACCGTGCTCCCCGGAAGGGCACCGAGCGCGCTGTCGAGGTCATTGGGGCCTAGTGCTGGCGTGCTGGCCACCGCGGGCGCCGCGACGCCGACGGCTACGACACTCAGCAGCCCAGCCACCGCGACCGCCACGCGCTCACGCCTGAGCGTCGTAACCACCGGCTGCCGCAACAAGTTCTGTAACGCGGCCGCGGCCACCGGCGCGGCGATGACGGCGCCCAGCCCGACGGTGCGCGCCCATGTCAGGGACAGTGCCACTGCAAAGACCGCCAGAAGCATCGTCGTCCAGTTCGCTCGTCGGCGGCGCACTAGGTCCACCCCCACGACTACGACGAGCCCCAGTGCGGCCAAGACGGCGGGGTCGGTGAGGCCGGGCCGCTGCCACTCGCTGATGTAGGCCGTCACTCCCCCAACCTGGAACGGCGAGGTAAAAAGCCTCGGCCCCACCGGCGTCACACCGGCGACGGCCACGGACAGCGCCGGCACGAGGGCGAGGCGGGCCGCGCCCTTCCAGGTTGCGCGATGTTCGAGCCACATGCCGACTACCACGACGACGCCGACAACCGGCCCCACGAACCACATCCCGTGGCTGCACGCCCACAGCCACGTCACGGGAACGAGCCACCAGCGTGCGCGACCGTCCTCCCGTGTGACCAGCCACGCGCTCGTCGTCACGGCGCTTAGGGTGAACGTCACCAGCTGGGGTCGCGGGGAGAGGCTGCCACTGAGGGCGACGAAGACGAGCGCGAGGACGAGCGCCGTCACCAGCGGCGAGCCGCGTCGCCGGCATGCCGTCATGACTGAGACCCCGACGATGAAAGAGCCTAGGCAGAGCAGCCATGCCACGGCGGGGAGGCCGTATGCCGTGTATGCCCAATCCATGAGCACCTCGGGCAGCCACTGGTTGAGGATCCAGGCCTTCTCGCTGGCCGCCCCAAAGGGGTCTTGCAGTACGAACTGACCTGAAGCCAAGAGGTGTTTGCCTGCCACGATGTGCCAGTAGGTGTCCGGGTCCTTGACCGGCCCCAGCGGCTTGAGGGCATAAAGCGCCAGCACGAAGGGGGGAAGCAACCAGCCGACGCGTCCGACCGGGGAGGTCGGACGCGCCTGGGCCAGTGCCGCCGGGGACTCGGCGTCGGCAACGACCGACACGGTTGGCTTCAGCCGCCGAAGGCCTGCATCATGCGGATACCACCGGGCCCGATGATGACGATGAACAGGGCCGGAAGGATACAGAACATCAGGGGAAAGAGGATCTTGATGGTGACCTTCTGGGCCTTCTCCTCCGCCTTCTGACGACGGACCAGACGCATGTTGACCGTCTGCTCTCGCAGCACGCCGGCGATCGGGAGACCGAGCCGGTCTGCCTGCACGAGAGCAGTGATGAAGTTCTTCACCTCGGGGAGCGTTACACGGTCGCCCATAGCGCTGAAGGCCTCGCCACGGGACTTGCCGATCTGTATCTCCGAAAGCACGCGCGCGAACTCTCCCGAGATCGGACCGTCGACGTTGCGTGCCACCTGCAGCAGCGCCGCGTCGAAACCCTGGCCCGCCTCGACGCAGACGCTGAGCATGTCGAGCGCATCAGCGAGGCTCTTGCTCGTCTGCTCCTGCCTACGCTGTGCGAGGTTCTTGATGAGCAGGTCGGGCAGGAAGAAGAGGGCCGCGCCACCGATGAGGGCGTAGAGCAGGGCGTTCGGCAGCTGGAACTTGGCGTAGAAGGCGCCCAGAACCATCCCGATGAGCAGCCCGGCCCCCTTGAGGCCAAGGATTCGTTCGACCGTCCAGTTCGCCGGGTTGCCGGCCTGGTCCAGCATCTTCGTATAGCGATCGTCGACGCCGCCGGGCGACAGGGCCCTGGCCAAGCCTTTGGTCTGCTCAAGGATCGGGACAAGGAGTCGGTCCTTGGCCGCGAGCTCGGTGGTCACCACCTCACGCCGCTCGATGTGCTGATCGATGAGCATCAGGGACCGGGCGACGCCGCGTGGTTCGCCTCCGCTGACGCTCACGCTCAGCGCGGCGATGAGCAGCCCGAGTGCCAGCATTCCGGCGGCGACGTAGATGAGATTGATGGTCACCTCACACCTCGATCTTCACGACTTGACGCATCCAGACGATGCCGGCGCCGAGGGCGATGAGCCCGCCAACGCTCATGAACAGTCCAACCGTGGTGGTCCAGAGCAGACTCACGTACTCGTAGTTGACCTTCGTCATGTAGAGAAAGATGAAGATCGGCAGCGCCACGAGAATGTACGCCGACAGGCGCCCCTCGGCGGAGAGCGTCGCCACCTGACGGTGCAGTGACTCTCGCTCGCGCAGGGTTCCGGCGGTGGTGCGCAGCGTGTCGGCCAGGTTGCCGCCGACCTCTCGCTGAATGCGGATCGCCATGACCGTCCAGTGCATCGACTTGCTCTCCATCCGGACCGCTACACGTTCGAGCGCATCGGAGATGTCCGTGCCGATGCGAGTCTCCGCAAGAGCTCGGCTGAACTCCTTGCCCGCGGGCTCCGCCGCGTCACGCGCCACGGCGTCGAGGGACTGGGGCAGGCCGAAGCCGCTCCGCAGGCTCGTGGAGATCAGCAGCAGGATCTGTGGTAGCTGCGCCTCGAACTTCCGAGCGCGCCGACCCGCCGCGAAGCGGAGACCCAATGGCATGAGCAGCAGGCCCAGCACTCCCCCGATGGCCAGGCCGACGAACTTGGCCTCTCCGGCAAACACCATCCCAAGGGCAGCGCCGACGATCACCGCGACTACGCGCAGGACCAGCCATTCCCCCGCTCGGAACGGTAGGTCAGCGCGTTCGATGAAGGCCATCGTCTTGCTCGTCGACTTGCGGTCCTTCATCACGCGCTCACCCATGTCGAGCAGTTGGGCCGTGATGGTGCTCTGTGCCGCCTTCATGTCTTGACGTGAAAGAGCGACAGTGTCACCCACCACGTAAGCGTCGATGGCAGCAACGCGCCGCTCCCGTTTGGTCTGCAGCGTAGGCATGAGGATGACGCCCATCACCACCAGGAGCCCCAGCCCGAGGAGCCCGGCAGCGAGGTAGGGCGTACGGTTCGTGGGCTCTGCGGCGGCTGGGCCGATCTGCGCGGACTGCGCGGCTGGGGACTTAGGGGCAAGCGAGGGCACTGGGGGTGCGGATGTTGCCGCTCCCGCGGTGACCTGCTTGCTGAAGTCAAAGGCGGCCCCGCCGGCCGTCCCGGTCACCTCGTACTGATGGGGCCCCGAGAGATCCTTGGGGATCGTTGCCGAGAACTGCACCTGGCGACTCAGCGCCTGAGCCGATGCCTGAAAGGCGGAAGAAACTCCGGCAGTGTCATCGGCAGACACGACGGTGCCGCCGTTGACGCTCGCGAAGGACTGCAGCGCGGCCGTCGCCTCGGGGTCGTTGGTCTTGAATCGGACGACATCGACGCGGATGCCGGCGGCCTTGAGCCTAGTCACGGTGTCCTTGAGCGCCTTGACTTTGTCGGCGGCCATCGTGTCCGCGCCATCGCTCAGCAGCACGATGCTGCGGTCACCCCTTCCCGCGAGCGCGGCAGCTGCAGCCTGCATGCCGGCATACAGGCTGGTGTCGCCGCGCGATGCGAGGCCATTGATGACGTCGAGCGCCGCCCCTCGGTCGAGCGTCGGTGCGAGGTCAACGCCCGCCGTGTTGGCGAAGGAGGCAACGCCAACCTGCACGTCCGCCGGCACGGTTTTGAGATACGTGGCGGCGGCCTTGCGCACTGTGGCCATGCCCTGTGTGCCCATCGAGCCGCTTGTGTCGATGACGAGCATCGACCGCCGGTCGACCTTGGCGGCCTGCTTCACGTTCGCCGGGTACGCCTGGCCGTCGACCTTGACCTTGAGTGAACCGGGGTCGATAGGGACATCGCCCGTGCCGCGGAAGGTGATGATGCCTGTCAGGCTGGACGCCGATCCGCTGGACGTCGCCGCGAGGTTGCTGAGTCCGACCGAAGGGTCATCCGAGGCGGCGCTCGCCGACCCGACAGGCGCAACCGCCAACCCGACCGCGAGACCGGACAGGGCGACGACAAGGCGACGGAGGAGGCTCATCGAGCCATCCGGGAGAAGAGCTGGACCGGCAGCTCGACGCCGACATCCGCCAGGTCCGACGTGAACTTCGGCCGGATGCCCGTTGGCACGAGGCCACCGAGGAATCGACCGTTCTCGTCACGACCGGCGCCGTAGTCGAACGTGAAGATGTCTTGAAGGGTGATGACGTCGGACTCCATGCCGACCACCTCGGAGATGGCGACGATGCGCCGCGATCCGTCCTTCAAACGCGACTGCTGAACAATCAGGTCGACGGCGCCCGCCACCTGCTCGCGGATCGCTCGCACCGGCAGCTCAACGCCGGCCATGAGCACCATCGTCTCGAGACGGGCAAGGCTGTCTCGGGGAGAGTTGGCGTGCACGGTCGTGATGGAGCCGTCGTGGCCCGTGTTCATGGCCTGCAGCATGTCGAGCGCTGCGCCGTCGCGGATTTCGCCGACGATGATGCGGTCGGGACGCATACGCAGACAGTTCTTGACGAGCTCGCGGATGGAGACCAGTCCACGGCCCTCGATGTTGGCCGGTCGCGCCTCGAGTCGGAGCACGTGCTGCTGCTGGAGCTGAAGCTCGGCGGCGTCCTCGATCGTGACGATCCGCTCGTCGTGCGGGAGGAAGGAGCTGATGACGTTGAGCGTCGTCGTCTTTCCCGAACCGGTACCTCCGCTGATGATGATGTTGCGGCGGCCCTTCACACAGGCGTCGAGGAAGTCGCGAACGTTCTCGGTCATCGTGCCGAAGGAGATGAGGTCCTTGTCGGTGAAGGGGTCGGCGGAGAACTTGCGGATGGTGAGCATCGAACCGTCAAGGGCGATGGGCGGCACGACGGCGTTGACGCGGGAGCCGTCGGGCAGTCGAGCGTCCACCATCGGGCTCGACTCGTCGACGCGACGGCCGACGCGTCCGACGATCTTGTCGATGGTGCGACGCAGGTGCGTCTCGTCGGAAAAGCTCGCCTCGACGGGGTAGATCTTGCCGCCCCGCTCGATGTAGATGTCCTCCGGCCCGTTGACCATGATCTCGGAGACTTCGACGTCACGCAGATAGGGCTCGAGAGGCCCGTGTCCGAGGATGTCGTCGGACACGTCCTGCGCGATTCGGGTGCGGTCGGCGTGCGATAGAGGTGTCTGTTCCGAGTCGATGACGTCCTGCAGCGTCGTGCGTACCTGCGCCGCGAGCTCGCTCTCGCTGAGGTTCGGGTCGTAGAGACGCGGCCCGAGGGAGGCGACTAAGGCCTGGTGGACGCGCTCCTTCACCGGCGCGAACGGGTCGACACCCCTGCGCCGCTTGGGCTCAACACCGTTGACGATGCGGACCTGGGCGCCGTTACTTGGTGCAGGCTCGGAGACCTGGCTCGACTGCCGAGCACGTTCTAGTCGCTCTGCCAGGTTGCTCATCGCTTGCCTCCAAACAAGGTGAAGCTCCGCTTGGCGCCGTTCTGCAGCTCTTCACCGAAACGACGCCGAATCTCCTGGTCTGCGAGCTCGCGGATCGCCAGGGACACCGGGTTGCGCGGGTCGTCAAGCACTAGGGCGACACCGCGGTTGACGGATGCGGGCACCGTCAGGCTGTTGGGCACGTTCGCGGAAATCGGGGACTTGAGCGCCGCCTCTACGTCGTCCGGCTTCAGGCCGACCTTGGCGTCTGCGCGGTTGAGAACGATGGTCCGTGCCTCCTTCGAGGCACCCAGCGTGTCGAGGGTGTTGATGGCGATACGGAGGTTCTTGACTGCCGGGATGTCGAGAGTCGCGATGAGCACCGTGAGGTCGCTGACGTCGAACGCCGCAAGAACGTGTTCCGTGAAGGACGGCGGAGTGTCGACGATGACGTAGTCGTACTTGCCGCGGGCGACACGAAGGAGCTCGATTATGACGTGCGATGGCACGCGGTCCGCATCGGCAGGGTCGGAGGGCGCCGCGACGACATCGAGGCCGCTCTCGTCGTGGTGAGTGACCACCGACAGCAGGCCCTGGTCGTCGAGATGGCCGCTCATCGCAACCACATCTCGTACCGACCCGTGCGGCAGAAGCTGCAGGCTGATCGCAACGTCGCCGAACATGAGGTCGAGGTCGACCAGCAGCGTCTTGGCCCCCGTGGAGGCGAGGTAGACAGCGAGGTTTGTCGACATCGTCGTCTTGCCGACTCCACCCTTGGCACTGAAGACGGTGATGACCTTGCCATCTTGGCTGCCGACAGTCGTCCCGTGACCGCTGAGCTGCTGTGTCAGGGCGAGGGAGCGCCTCACCGCATCCGCAAGCGCGGTTTGGTCGTCGGCCTGAACGACTTCACGAACCCCACTGCGCAATGCCTGAGCCAGAGCGGTGACGTCGAGCCGGTGGCGCAGCAGTATGACGCCGAGCTCGGGGCGGTCGATGCGCTCGCGCTCCGCGAGGTCACACGCAGCGTCCAGGTCGATGTCGGGGCCGATGACGACCAGGAGCTGGGCCCGATCCTCCTCGAGCGCTCGGCTGACGCGCGGGGCCGAATTGAGCAGCAGCGCGTCGCCGCCGAGAGCAAAGCGGTAGGTGTCCACGGCTGCCGGGTCGAAGTCCCACAGAATCGTCATTGTCCAGTCACCGCATCTCGCAGTTGAAGGTCCGTCACTTCCTGCGTCGTGTCCACCTTGACGTCAGAGCCACGCAAGGCACCGTAGAGCTGACGGTTGTTGATGCCGTGGATGAGCACCGGGGCATCGCTGGGCTTAACGGCCACGGTCACCAAATAGCCGCCACTCGCGCCCGCCGCTGTAGCGGGCTGGCCCTCCGCGGGCGGAGCTGCCGCCTGGCCCGCGAGCGGCGCGTCGCCCATTGCGATAACCAGCACGTCTGGAAGTAGAAGGCTCGTGCCATGAACGTCGTTGTCATTCAGGATCTTCGCCTCAGGAGTGTTGCGAAGGTCTTTGATCTTGTACGACTGGTAGAGCGCGATGTGCGACCCAGGGGTTACGAACTTTCCGACGCGCGCCGGGTCCGACAGTTGGACCGACACGGCCAACATGCCGCTCGGCACCTCAATTGCCTTCGTCCCCGCCGGCTGCGTTCCGAAACGAGCCGCAAGCAGGTACTCGCCGGCAGCAATGTCAGTCGTGGCCAGGAGGGCATTGTTGTCAGCGTTGATCTCCTGGAGGGCGCCGACCGGAACGGCTTTGGAGCTCACCGCCGTCTGCGCGATCAACCCCATGCGCTGAGCGTCCTTGAGCGTGGTACCTGCTGGAATCGGCTGCTGCGCTACCCACACGGGTGCGGGCGTCTCGGCCGCGATGGCGCGAGCGTCGGCATTGCGCGCGTACATAATGACGAGCGCACCGCCAGTCACGGCTAGGGCGAGCGCCAACACAATGGCGAGAATGCGGCGGTTCATGCTGAGTCCCCCCAAGGAGAAAGTTAACGTGTATTACCCGACTGGACCGACGGTGATCGGTCCACGTGAAGTTGTTCCACCGCCCGTAACAGAGCCAGCCGGGAGGAGGGGGGATGTGAACCAACCCCAAATGCACTCGCTCTTATAGCCGTCACAGGGCCCACCAGAGTAGACGTTGTAATCACTCGGTTTCGCTGCAGAGACGTTCCGGTAACCGGCGAAGTAGAAAGAGGAGACTCCATCCACCGTGTATTTCGCATTCGTGCCACTGCCACTGACAGACGAAATGACTGGAATCAAAACCTCGCGACCTACGTAAGACGCAAGTTCGCCCTTCTTGCACGCACTGGGAAGCGCACCTGTATTCGCGACCACTGTCCCATCCACAACATTTGCGGTGCAGTCGGTCGAACTCACCGTGTCCACCCAGCCAAATCCGCCTGCCGTATAGCCCCCAGAGGGCGGTGGATTCTGCAGGTCGCCAGCACAGCCAAATTTAGATATGAACGCCGAATTCGCCTCAGATCCATTCAGATTGCCAAAGATAGGCACCACATATGAGGCGACAGAAGAAGGGAAGGCGCTCGGCGATTTGTCATTCGGTCCTGGCGAATAGGGCGGAGCCGGCGCGTAAGGCGGAGTGGCCGACGTGGCCTTGTCCCAGTTGCAACGACCCAACACGAGAGGCACAGACCCCTCGTTACTGCCCGGACCTCCCCAAGCAGCACGCGCACACGCCTTCACCGTGGTTCCATCCGATCCGACCAACGCCTGGCCAAAGGGCGTGAGGACCTTGGTGCCAACGCCTGTCTTGTCACGCGTCTCGGTCGTGACCTCAACATAGGGCGCTTTGTCTGAGAAGCCCGCAGGAAGTGGCGGGCATGCGGTGAGCTTGGTGGCGTCTCCATCGGGGCACTGGTCCGCTGCAGCATTGAAGGCGCCCACGTTTCTCGCGCATACTTTCGTTACGGCAGAGTGCGAGTCTTTGGCGTTTTTGTCCGCATAAGGCTGGATCGCTGCGACGGAACCGCCCGGATCGCAAACCGCTGCGTCGCCCTTGGCGCAACTAAGAGCTAGAGCCAATGAGGCAGCATCGGCCCCGTTTTGAAGTTGCCGCCGCTCCGACATGAGGTTGCCGAGGTCCACACTTACGGCAAGGCAGCCCATCACCGCACCGGTGCTAAAGAGGATCGCCACTATCACGGCGGCGGCGCCCTTCTCGGCCGTTCTACCAGCTGGGTCAATCAGCCTTCGCATCGCATGACTCCTGTCGACACAACTGGACCACTGAAACCCCAGGTGCCGCCGACCATCCGAACCGCGGGCCCCATAATGATCCAGTCGAATGGCGCTTGTACCGAGACCGACGCATCAGCTGCCACGCCCACAGTGCAACGCTTGTTGACCGTCACGGTGACCGTGAGCGGAGCTGCCGCCGCTTGCGCTCGTTGCACTATCGGATCCGGCGACGTCGCTGGCCCCGGGGCAACGACGGCCACCCTTGCCCCTTCGCGCGCCGCGTTTGTCACCTGGATTTGCGTAAAGAAGAACCGCCCAAAGTCAACGATTCCTCCGATAACAAGGAAGAGCACCGGCAAGACGATGGCTAGTTCTACAGCAGCTGCGCCGCGATCAGCTCGTTTCATGCCGGCTCCCCCTCCCCGTGAGTCTGTTGTCGCCGTCCAGGGACCCCTACCTGGACGGCGAGCGAGTGTCAGATCTGTGTCGCGACGTTGTTGAACGTCGTCGACAGGTTGCCACCGAGCAGCGTGACTGCGGCGATGATCACCACGGCGATCAGAGCGACCATGAGGCCGTACTCGACGGCGGTTGCACCACGCTCTGAGAAGAGCCGGCTCTGGATCTTGGCCACCAGCTTGGTCATTGGTTTCTCTCCCTGGTTGTGATGGGGCTCTAGGCCCCTGGTTTTCGAGTTGGTGTAACTCGTGAGACCCCCATCACGAGCTGAACGTGGGCGCGAGGCTGATCCCCCAGGCCTCGCACCCACGTTCGGTGCTCAGATCTTGGTGGCGACGTTGTTGAAGGTCGTCGACAGGTTGCCGCCGAGCAGCGTGACGGCCGCGATGATGACGACGGCGATCAGAGCGACCATGAGGCCGTACTCGACGGCGGTGGCACCGCGCTCCTTGTTGAGCAGCGACTGAACCTTGGCAGCAAGCTTGGTCATGATGAAGGGTTCCTCCCGTTGATGCAGGGCCACCCGATGTGCCCCCCGCAACTGGAAGATTAGGTGTCACAACACGCCGTGTCCTGAAAATCCTTGAACTTCACACCATCGTCTGAAAGTGGGCGATTGGGGCGCCTGCGATGCGAGGATGTGACAGGTGGGCGCGGAGGGTTGAGGAAGGGCTCGACGCGCCGTCGTGAGTATAGGTTCGAGGCACGGAGGCACGTTGCGTTTCGCGCGAGATCTGCACGCCCGGCCTCAAGCGGCATACGTCGTCGTGGTGGCTGCTCTAGGCCTGGTTGCCGTCCTAGCAAGTGCCATCACCGTCGTCGGCTCGGACGCCCTGTGGCTCCCTGCCCTGGGCGACCGCATCCTTGCGGCGAGAGAGATCCCGAGCGGAATCCCCTTCGCTGCAGCTCCTTCCGGCGACTGGGTCAACACCACGGCGGCAGGTCAATTGGTTCTCGCAGCCGCTCATGTCGGTGGCAGCGCCGGTGTTGTGGTGGCCCAAGTCGTCGCCGTAGTGCTGACCCTCGGGGTGCTCGCCCTCCATGCTTCGCAGCTGGGGGCACGCCCGACGGTGACGGCGCTCGTCATCGTCGGGGTGACGACGGGAGCCGCAGCTACCTTCTTCATCGCACGTGCCCAACTGCTGTCCCTGGTGCCTTTTGCGATGCTCCTCGTCCTGCTCCGCCGTCAGAGGGATATACCGACGCGCGCGATCTGGTGGGCCGTCCCCTTGATCGCCGTCTGGGGCAACTTGCACGGGGCTGTCCTGGTCGGCGTCGCCTTGCTCGGCTGCTACCTGTTGCTGTCGCGTCTGCGCCTCGAACCAGCTACAGCCGTCGGTGTTGGGGCAGCATCGCTCCTGGCGACGTGCCTCAACCCAGGGCTGATTCAGGCGCCTCGCTACTACGTCGGGGTACTCAGCGGACAGGCGACGACCGACGAGTCGGGCATGTGGAGCCGGATCAGTCTGGACAACCCCTTCGACGTCCTGCTCGTCCTAGCAGCGGTCGCGCTTGGCGCCGCCGCTCTGCGTCAGCGCCGAGCCCTTTGGGAGTACGCCGCGGGGCTGGGACTCGTCGTCGCCACCGGGTCCGCCGCTCGGCACGGCGTTTGGCTGCTGCTCTTCCTGGCCGTCCCAGCCGCCGCGAGCTTCGGCGCCCCTTCAACCGTCTTCGGAGAGTCTCCGAGACGCTTCTTGAAGATCTTCTCCCCCGTCCTCGCCGCCATTTTCGTCATCGTGTCGGCTGTTGTGCTGACTCTGAGGGCGCCGTCGTTTCGGGCGTCCGACGCGGACGCTGCGCAGCTTGCCGCCACGACCCGGGGGCAGGTCGTTCTGGCGCAGGAGCCGCTGGTCGAATCAATCGCGGTGGCCGGCGCAACGGTCTGGGTCAGCAACCCCTTGGACGCTTTCACCTCAGCCGACCAGGCGGCATACCTCGCTTTCATGAAGGGTGACAAGAACGGCGCACGCGCCGCCTTCCAGCGTGCCGACGTTGTCGTCGCAGCGCCTGGTTCGCCCCAGGCCGTCGCAGCGTCGGCTTCTGGCTTCACCCCGGTCCGGCGTGTCGGTTCGTATGTGGTGCTGACCAGGACGAACTGAGCAGTGAGTGCCTCAGCGGGAAGCGACCGAAGGCCTCAGCGAGGTGCGCACCGCGCGTTGACCCCAGCGCTGACGAATGGCCGCCTCGAGCGGGCGCTCGTATAAGACGAAGACGAGCCGGGCGGCAGCCACAGCCAGCACCACGATCGCGATCGATACCACGACTGCTGCGGATCCCGTCAAACCCCTGACACTCTCATGCAGCGCAGCAAGGACGACTCCGTGAATCATGTAGAGGGCAAAGGACCACTGCCCGAGCATCACCGGTACCGCTGATCCCAGCACAGACTTGTGCCCGTCGAGCTCCTTGCCGGCCACGGCGGCAATCAACAGTCCGAACGGCATGACCATGAGGATCGAGTACAGCCATGCCATCTCGGGGCCTGAGCCACTAAGCACCTGTTGCGAGAGAACCGCAAGATAGACCGTGATGCATAGCGCCAGTGCCGCCCGCCGCCCTAGCCGCGGGCGCCAGCCCGCCCGCACCGCAACACTCAAAAGTATGCCGACCGTGAAGTCGGAGATTCGGAAGATCGGCACGTGAAAGAGATACTCCCCCGCTGCTGGCCAGAATGCTTTCGCCGCCAGGCCGACGGCTGTCGCGCTCACGACCAGACCCCAGGAATGGACCACTGGCCTGCGACACCGCTTGAGCAACCGGACCAGCGCAGGGAAGCACAAGTAGAAGAAGGCCTCGCACGACAATGACCACGCTGCTCCGACGAACGAGTAATAAACGGTCGCATTCGGGGACCACGCCTGTATGAGCATGAGGTTGAGGGGGAGAACTTGCCAAAGGACGCCATGCTTCCAAAGCACCGCAATTATCAGAGCAACGGTCAACAGGTGGACTGGATATACGCGTGCGCCGCGTCTGACATAGAAGTCTCGCGCTCGAAATGACTCATCCCAGCCATAGCCCAGTACGAAGCCACTGAGAACGAAGAAGAATGTAACCCCGACGTATCCGCACTGCGCCACACGAAGCGGGCCTGACACGGCAGGCAGCGCCAGAGGTAGATGATGCAGCAGCACCAACAGTGCGCCTGCGAATCGAAGGCCAGTCAAACTGGCCACGTGCTTGGGTGAACCGTTGTTCAATGTGACACCCCACGAAAGCCCCGATGCTCGCCTCACCTCGGGCGGGCTCGACAAAAACGTAGGGAGCGTCGTTAGGGCTGTCCGGAAAATCGCGCTTTCTTGCGGAAATTCGACAGGATTAAAGGCCCTAAACGGACAAAACCACCACTAAGGCCCCGGGCGGGCACTCTGCGTGAACACGACAATGATGTTCCCGGCATACCAGTACTGGCCGACCACGAGAGTCACGACGGCGGCGGCGAGTAGACCCACAGAGAGGCGGCTGGCACGCTGCGGCGTTCCGAGAAGCACCACTGCGAGCGTGGGAACCAGCAGCAGGTACCTCATGACTGCCGGCAAGAGCGGGGTGAACCAGAACAAGTAGAGGGGATAGGCCACTGACCAGGCGCGGAGCTCCGGACCCCAAACCCGCCCCTTTCTCGTCAAGAGGTTGAGTCCCAGAAGAACGACGAACGCCAACAGCAAGAGCAGTCCACCCAAGCCGAAGTTGTCGTACGCGTCGCGGAACCAGCCCTGGAACAGACGCCTCTGGTCGACAGTGCGGCCAGTTCCTGCGTCCAGGCCGACGAAGAGGGAGGCGGTCAACAGCCATAGGACCGCACCGACGACGGCAGAGGCACCGAGCGCCACCAACAACGCAGCGTCCCGACGATGGCTGCGCCAAAAAGGTCCTTCTTCTCGCCACCTTGAGTATCCATGAGCCGCCACCACCAGAAGAAGGGGGAGGGTTACGAGGCGCGTGTAGGAAAGGAGGATCACCGCAACCATGGCCCAGCCGTATCTGCGGTCAGCCATGAGGTTCAGGACGGCGAAGAGGAGCAAGAGCGCGAGAGACTCGCTGTAGGCGATTTGCAGGAGTGGCGCGCTGATGAAGAAGCAGGAAAGAGTGACGGTGAAGGTCGCGAGGAACCGGCCCCCATACCGGTTCACGAGGCGGAACATCAAAACCATGGCGCCGGCGCCGGCAGCGAGGCTGACGATGGACGCTGCCCAGCTGAACGGCATACCTAGAGTCATGACCGCCCGCACCAACAGCGGGTACCCGGGCGGGAAGGCCCAAGCCCACAGCGCCTCGCCAGCGCCCGGGGCCCTAGTGGACGGCACTTCATAACCGTGAGTGGCAAGCCGCCAGTACCACTGGCCGTCCCAGTTCGCGATGATCCCGGAGTAGCCGGGCGCCGCCGGTGTGGGGTCGAAGACGTTGTAGTCCGAACGAGTGGCAGTCAGTGCCACCTGCCGCCCGGAGGCGAAGGCTAGAAGGATCGCGTCGACGAGCCGCGAGACCGCCAAGATCGCCAACGGGATCAAGTACCAGCGCTTGCTCGCCAGAGCCTCCCAGGACCCCTCCACCTTGGGCTCGTGCTGCGTGGTCCTTACGGACATTCCTCCCCCTTACCTCGAGCACTCCGCCCGACACCCTGCCATCGCGCGGCCGTTTCTGGGGCCGCTTTGTCCCAAGGTGCCACACACGGAGACCGGTCGAAGGGGCGCAATTCGGGCTCGAGGCCCCCTGCCCGACGTTAACCTGAGCATGCGGCATCTGGGCTCTCTGCTCCCTTACCTCTGTACACGGGCCTTCCATTTCCGTCGCCATATGGCGCCAGCAAGAAAGGCCATCGCCATCCGATCGACCAGCGTCGAGCAAGGCCAGTGAGCGGCTCGCCCTCGCGTGTGAGGGGCGATGCGATGCGCGCACCCTCGGGTTCTGTCGTCGCGACCCAGCCTCGATCCCCCTGGCCTGGGGCGGCCACGACGGCCGGCGCGATCGCGGCAGTTCTTGCAACCGGCGCAATCTACGCGCTGGTCTCCACGCCGTGGATCAGCGTCCCGTGGGTATTGGGGCTCTTCTTCTTCGGACCCTCGGCGAAACGGTTCGATCGTCGCTTCGCAGTCAACGGGTCTCTGGCGCTCGGCATGATGCCGATGGCTCTGTGGGTGCCTCCAGCGTTTGGGCCCCACACAGCGGTTGTGGTGACCGTTTCTCTGGCCACGGGTCTCATCGTCGGCGTGGCTCTCGAGCACCCTGATCGGCTGATGCCTTCAGTCCGCCCCCGCGATGCGGTTCTCCTCTTCGCTGGAGCTCTCGCGGCGCTGGTCGCGTGGCCCTTGCGGTCGCCCGGCAGCCCAAGTCGTGCACTCGCGATGTTGAGCACGGGCATAGACAACGGGTCTCACTTCGCGATGTTCCTCGAGCAGCGAATGGCGACCGCAGGGACCGCTGTCCTCGCAGCCAACGCAGATGGCAGTGGTTTCGCGTTCGACGGCTACCCCCAGTGGTTTCACAAACTCCTGACCGTCCTCGCCCAGATCGCCTTCGGGGACCCTGCCAACGCGGCCACAGAGTTGGTCCGATACTCACAGCTGCAGTGGCTCGTGTTCAGCCTTCTCGTTGCCGCCGTCATCGCCGCATTCCTTCAGGCTCTGCCCGAAGGCGTGTCCCTTCATCTGCTCGTGCCCGGAACAGCAGTCTTGCTCAGCCTGCTTCTGGGCGTCCCAGGGGCGATCAACTTGATCCAGGGCCACCTGAGCTTTCTGGTCGCCGGCTGTGCGCCGCTCCTGATTTTCCTTCTCAGCGTCGCGAGGCCTCGGCCTCGAGTGGGGATCCTCATCGTTCTCGCGGCACTCGTTCTGGTCAGCGCCTCGTGGACCCTGGTCGTCCCGATGGCAGTGGCGGCGTTGGCTCCTCCGCTGTATGCCGTTTGGCGTCGGCAGCAGAGGTCGACGAGAAGGTGGAGCGTGGGCTGCCTGGGCTTGACCGCTACGGCCGGGATCACTCTGATGCTCGTGAATCTGCCGCAAGGAGGTACTGCGGCCTTGCTCCGGGACGGCACTGTCCCGCACGTTCGTCTGCCGATCATGGCTGCACTTCTGGTTGGAACAACCGGCTTGATTGGATTCATGCGCAGCAGGTGGAGATGCATACCCCTCACACCGCACCTCCTTCTCACGTTCGCCGCTTCCGCGGGGACGCTGGCCCTGGGCGCTTACATGTGGGTCGCGCAGGGCGCGCTCACCTACTACTTCTGGAAGCTCGGCCTCGCGTCGCTCGTGGTCTCATGCTCGGTGACCGCACACGCCGTTCTCGTTGCCGCTACGCCCGCCGACACGATCCGAGCGCCCGCGAGGATCCGAGTGCCCGCAAGAATGCGGTTGGTTGCCGCGGCTACTGCCCTGCTCATGGCTTCAGCTGGCCTCGGAAGCGCCTTGAAGGACTTCACCGCCCCTTCTGCCCTCTGGGCGATGACCCTTCCGCAGTCGCTGGGAGCTCGAACGACCGCTCCAACATCTGGAGACGTGGATCTCCCCCTTGATCTGGCACGATCGCTGAGCCCGGAGCTCGCGGCCAGGACTCGCCTGCTGGCAACTCGCGCGCGGGACATGAACCCTGCTCAAGCGTCCCTCTGGTTTCACGCTCTAAGCGGCTCTGCGACTCGCCGAGCGGTAGACCTGGACGACGGCGTCTACAAACTCGCGGACGACCGCTCGAACCTGCGACTAGGTGTCCAACTAGCGCGAGACACGCTCTCACTCGACGATGGCCGAGTGGTCGTAACGGATCGCGGTTTGTACTCCGCGATCCTAAGAGCGGTACCGCCGAGTGATCGAACGCGCGTTTCTCTCACATCCTGAAGACGGCACCGAGCCCGGCGGGACGGCGACGACCTAGCCAGTGCGTCAAAGACTTGCACCAGGGGCTGCATCCTGACCTCATCAGGAGGTCACTATTCGAAGCCCACGAGATCGTGCAGCCGCTACGCCGCGCTGCTGGAGTGGCGTACAAACGAGAACCGGCTATGCCCCAGCCAGCTGAGTACTGCGTTCAGAGCCGTAAGACCGAGTTGAGCCATCAAAACCAGAGACTCCAGCACCTCGACAGCGAAAGGCAACAGAAGGGCGTTGACTCCTAAGCCCACCAGGTAGACGGACTCGAACCTCCACAGATCACGAAACAGCGAGCCGGTTACCTTAAAGACCAGGCTTCGATGAGTGACAAAGGCAAAAAGCACAGTTGTTATGTGGGTCAGGAACAATGTCCACATGTAGCCCCAGCGGTGGCCCACGCACTGCTGGTAGGCCACGAAGCAAGCAAAACCAAAAACCGTGTTCAGGCCCCCGGCGAGCAGGAACTTAGCCCTCTTGTCACCGAGAATCTGTTTCAGCGGGCCAGGCTTGAGGCCCGTTTGAGGCATCCGGTGTGGGGCGATTTCCGCGATGCTGTCATTGGGCCGAGCAGCCACTTGGTCCTCCTCGATTCAGCGCACGCACGCTGGTGGCGACACAGGTGTCCGCGGGCGTTTGAGCTCCCTCCGGAGAATGGCGCAAGGCGCGGACGCCTCTCATGGCGCAGACCGCACATCGACCAGAGACTCCCGATATTCGAAGGTGGAGGACCACAAACGATCCGACCCATCTACTCGAAGAGCAACGACTTCCCGAGCGGCGTCTACTACGGGAGTGTCGCCATACAGCGAGGAGAACTGTTCCGCGTCCTCCGTGAGCGGCGATAGGAGGAATCCAGACTCGGCCATGCCGGCCGGAAGCCTGAATCGATGCGCAAGCCCGTCTGCCGTCCACACATTTATTGTCAAAGGTTGAGTCTTATAGAGGAGCAAGGCCGCTTGGCCCAACAGACTTGGCTTCACGTTGAGCTGAACGAACCGAAGGCGCGCCGTGCGAGACAGAGCGATTCGC
Organism: Terrabacter sp. NPDC080008; assembly: GCF_040702505.1. Classification (NCBI taxonomy): domain Bacteria; kingdom Bacillati; phylum Actinomycetota; class Actinomycetes; order Micrococcales; family Intrasporangiaceae; genus Terrabacter; species Terrabacter sp. NPDC080008. The sequence goes on along the minus strand of NZ_JBFBLC010000004.1, from coordinate 141,869 downwards.
TGACCCAACTCCGCCGTGGATGTGGAACCGTAGGAAAGCGCCGAGTAGCCACTGGGCGCCTCTAGGCGCCTCAAGATTGCCTTGTCTCCCGCGAAGCCCGTGGGCCTATAGAGCTTGAGGAGGGTGAACCATGTCGGACCGTCCTCAATTGAGGGGTATCTATCGTCGATTGCTTGGGGTGCGAACAGCACCCAGTTCGGCGCCGCAGCCCCCGTCAGGTGGTCCTGATTCAGTTTTGCCAGTCGGGGACTGTACGCCGAATAGCTCTGCAGGACTGGGCGCGTAGCCCAGTCGAGATCGCGGGCAAGCACGTCGGCTTGATCGTACGAGTAGGTGTCTACACGTCCTTCGAGCCGCGGAATCTCGCTCTCGGCAACGATATTCGCCCTGGCAACTTCCCACTGATCGCCTAGCGCCGGCCTTGCGCCCCCTAGCCGTCGCAGCGCCTCCGCAACACCTGCCACTGCTTCTCCTTGGTGAATCGGGGCAACAGCGGGCAGTGCCCAGGAACCGAGGAAGTAGATCGTTGCTGCGGCGAGCAGTACGCCAGAGCCGGCAACGATGGTTCGCGGCCGCCTGTGCGTCATTGCCATGGATATGGCGATGACACCGGCGACGCAGGAGAAGGTGGCGAACATGTGTTGATCTGCGCGCACGAACCCGAGCTTCATGGCCGTGAAGACGGTGAAGCCAAGAACACACCCGAGCGCCAAGCGCCCGGCCAGCGATAGGCCGCGAACAAGAACAACTGATATTGCCGCAAGAAGCCCGACGAACCCAACCACAAGGAAGAGCGGAAGGTCGCCGCCCGGCGATCCCCAGCTCATAGCCTCCGTATAGCCCTGAGCAAGATCGACGACGCCTGAGACGTATGCCGGAACGGAGGTAAGTCTTTGGCCCATGGCTACCCAGAGCACCGAGAAAGCAAGGACCGGAGCAATCACCGCCACTGGGGCGAGATACCTGTGTCCGGTGTGCCACGCGCAGAACGCAGCGCATAGACAGGCAACCAGGGCAAGGGGGAACATGGACCCCTTAGCCGATATATCGATGGCTGCCGTTATCGATAGCCCCGCCACTGCAAGCGAGCACCGCAGAAGGCTCTGTGCGCGAACCAGAGCGAGGACGCATAGGAACGGCACCAGGAGCAGCAGTCCCTCCCTGTCGCCAAGACCCGCAATGACCAGAAGGGCACACAGGGCTCTTGGAAAGAGTCGGCTCGACCCGCCGATGGCCTGCACGGTGCACAGCCAGATGATCAGAGCCGTGGCCAAGCTCATGACCACTACCCACCCATATGTACGTGGATCGTACGCAGTAGTGACGAATGCCGATCCCGGGCCCCCAGTGAACACCACCGCGCTGCCGAAGGCGGATCTCATCGCCGCCGCCTGGTTGAGCGCCTGCTGCCAAGACGGATCGAGGGCGCTGCGGGGCATCAGAGGGTCAAAGGGCACAAGACGCGCGATTACCAGGAACAACGACAAGATGCCGATGGGAACCGTCCACCGAGGCTTGCCCTCGAGTCTCACGCGGCTGCTCACCCAAGGCCCAAAGCCCGCAACCCTCGATCGACGCATCTTTACTTCACCCCCGAACGATGTCTCGCCTGCAGCGCCGATGCCGGACCTGACGTCGGTTCGAATATCCTCGAAGGAGCCGACCGGTCGTTCTGCACATGCCATAGCTGGCCCTAACGGTCACGGATCTGCAGGGCAGTCCACAGGCTGGCCCTGCGGACCTACAGGACACCCGACGCGATCGCCTCTCGTACCCAAGGAATCGTTTCGTCAAGCATGTCGCTGAGAGTCGTGGTCGCCTCGAAGCCCAGGACGTCCCGTGCCTTCTCGACCGACGGCACCCGCTTCTGCACATCGTGTTCGAAAGCCGCGCCGTGTACGAGACTCAGTGGACGGTCGCCATGCACCTTTGACCAGATCTCTTGGGCGAGTTCCGCGACCGTCGTACCCACGGACGTCGAGAGATTGAAGTCTTCGTTGAGCGCTGCTGGGTGCGCTATCGCCGCGACAATGCCGCGGGCCAGGTCACCGCCGTAGGTGTAGTGCCGGATCTGCTCACCATTCCCGAGAATGTGGAGCGGGTCTTGCCCCTTGAGGATCTTCTGAACGAGATCTGGCACCACATGGCTCATGGCTAGGGGGACGTTTCCAGACCACACTTCGAGCTCTCCGAGGGCTCGACGCTCTCCTACCCCGACACAGTTGAAGGGACGCAAGATTGTGTAGGGCAGTTGGTACTGCTCCCAGGCTGCGCGGGCGAAGTATTCGACGGCCAGCTTCTGGAAGCCGTAGCTCGATCGCGGTGGCGGGACGAGATGCTGGTCACCCTCCACCGAGGGCCATCGATCCGTCGACTCGAATACCATGGATGACGACAAGTAGGTGACCTTCTGAAGGAGCCCTCCGTCACGCTGCACAGCTATGGCAGCGTCGCAGGTGGACGCGATGATGCGCTCGTTCTGGGCCAGCAGGTCGTACGCGTACTTGTGGAAGTATGTGATGCCGCCAATCAGTGCCGCCCCCGCGACCACGTGGTCCACGTCGACCATCAGCTTGTACATGAGGTCGGTGTCCTGAACGTCACCTTCCACGAATGTGTAGCGCTCGTGATCGTCATAGGAATGGCGCACCGGACCGTACTTGGAGTAATTGTCCACACCGACCACGTCCCAGCCTTGGCGCAGCAGTTCCTGCACCACGTAGCCGCCAATGAACCCGGCCGATCCCGTCACCAATACCTTCATCGTGCGCCTTCCAGTTCGGGTTGCATACATGCTTGAACGGTTCGCGGATCCAGCCGGGGACCGAACGCGAAGCGGTACCAGTACAGATAGTTTGGAATCCAGGCGACGACCTTGAAGTTGGATGTTCCAACTTTGCGGGCGAGCCAAACGGTTGGCACTTCCGCTACGGGCCGCCGGGTCCGGCGCGCTTTCGAGACCAACTCGAGCGCGACCTCGAATCCGGAGCGAGAGTGAATGCCCACCTCTCGGACGAAGGCGGTGTCATACGCCTTGAAGGCGTTGGTGACATCGCGCGTGCCTACACGTGCCAGAAGGTAAAGACTGCGGCCCGCAGCCTCTGACATCACTCGCTTCAGCATCGGTCCTCCGTGTTGCGCGCCGCCGCGCATGTACCGGGAAGCGGAGGCGACAACGAAGCCGCTCTCGACGAGGCGCACCAGCTCATCGATCACCCGCACGTCGTCCGAGCCGTCCGCCATCGTGACGACGACGCACGGGGCCAACGCGTGATCGATGCCGTAGCGAATGGCGTTGGCCGGTCCTCGTCCGTAGTCCTGCACGAGGATGCGCGCGTTCGGCATGCCCTCGATGGTGGCTTGCGCGGCGGCAACGGTTGTGTCCGTCTCGGTATCGACGACGACGAGGATCTCGTGCGGCATCATGACCGCATCACGTATCGCTAGAAGCGCCGAGACGATGGACTCGTGCTCGTTGTAAGCAGGCAGGACGATGGACGCGCGGGGTCCCGTCATAGCAGGGTTCCTCTGCCTTGGAGGTCCCAAACGTCCACGACGGGCTTGTCGGTGTCCAGGAACTTGTACTCCTGATGGGGAGCCCCCAGCACTAGTACGTCCGCGCGCTCCAGTACTGTTGCGAGTGGCAGCAGCGCAGGGTCGGAAGTGACATGTGGATCGGTGGTCAAGACCTCGCGAGCGCGGAACCTCAAAGTGCGCTTTAGCTTGTAGGACAGGCTGGAGCGAGTGTCGTCGGATCCCCCCTTGAAAGCCATCCCCAGGATGCCAACCGTCATGTTGGCCAGGTCGTACCGTGCCGCTAGCCTGTCCACAACGTAGAGCGGCATCCCCTCGTTCACCAGCATTGCCGAGTGACCCAGGCCGAAGGTGTTCTTGGCGAAGGCGGACAGCTGCATGGTGTCCTTGAAGAGGCAGGGGCCCGCAGCAAATCCGGGACCAGGCAGGTCGGCTGCGCGGGGGTAGTCGAAGGTGATGGCTTCACGAATACGCGCGAAGTCCAAACCCGCGTCATTGGCCATCTCCCAGAACTGGTTTGCTGCCGCGAACTTGATGTAGCGCCACGTGTTGGTGAAGAGCTTCGCCAGCTCAGCCTCTTCCGGCTCGACGACCATGCACTGGACCCCGAGATGGTCGAAGACCGAGATCGCTCGCTCAGCCCCCTCCTGGCACATCGCACCGACGATCTGCGGTAGCGAACGGAGCTCGCGGAGTGCATGCCCTTCAAGAATCCGCTCCGGACAGAAGACGACTGGGGCTTTGATTCCCCTCTCGGCAAGCAGTCGCGCGACAGAGCGGGTGACACCCGGATAGAGGGTGCTGCGCAGCATGACGAGCTGGTGGTCGTCGAGGTAGGGCAGGCACTCCTCGATGGCCGCGACAACGGCATTCGGGTCGGGATTCAGGTGATCGTCCACCGGTGTGCCGATGACTACGACGACGACGTCCACGTCCGTTATCGCCCTGGCATTGGTGGTGGCGCTGAAGCGGCCTTCAGCGCGGACAGCGATCAGCGTCTCCGCGGCGCCGTCCTCGTGGAAAGGCATGGCCCCGGAGTTGACCCGCGCGACCGCCTCGGAATTGGTGTCCAGCGCCACGACATGGCAGCCAGCCGCCGCGAGTACGAGTCCCAGCGGGAGCCCGACGTGGCCGCAGCCGCCCACGATGCAGACACGCATTCTTGCCCCCTGACGAAAGAGTGGAGGCGCCCTCCACGCTCCCCGCAGAGGAGTATTTCCCAGCCCCTGGGGCCTGCGCAGCAGAATGCGCAAACCTCATTCGCCCGGCCATATCGCCCCGTTCGGCAAGAAGCATGCCCGCACACCCATACCAGACTCGAGCAGGGAACGGGTGCGGAGTCTGTGGGCTACCGCACGTGACGCCCGCGATAGAACAAGGTCGCCAGCCGGTGGCCTCGACGAGTGCGGACGGTCGTGTCCCGCATCTCTTCCCGCAGCTCGTGGAGCAGCGTCTTCGGCGCGGGCGGGGGCCAATCCGCTGCCCGCGGGTCGCTCGTGTCCATGTAGTAGTCAGTCCAGCCGTAGTCGTCGCGGTAGCGCAGCTTGCCGTCGCCGAAGTAGTACCAGCCTTCAGGCTTGTCGTTCATCGTTCCCCCACTCAATGCACTTGTGTGCGGGATTCCCCCTCCCGCAAGCCCAAGATAGAGCCGTGGGAACACTTCACACCGCCGTTGTCGGATAAGTCCGATTCGGTGGGCGCAGAGCCGCATTCGGGGCGTTCGCTAGACTGGCCGAGGCCCGCGCGACGAAGCGATCAGCCGTGGTGTGCCGGGAAGTCTGGTCGGCGTCCTACGACCCGACCCCCGAGAGGCCTTCCCGTGACCGACGCCCCTTCCCCCGCCGGCCCCGAGCCCACATCGGGCGCCGCCGCCACCAAGAGCCGCCTCCTCGGACGGGGCTCCTGGCGGGAAGCCCGCTACGTCGCCGACCTCCTGCGCACTGAGACCGTCGGTGGCGCCGTCCTGCTCGCCGCAGCGGTAACCGCCCTGCTCTGGGCCAACTCGCCTTGGCGCGAGGGCTACGCGACCCTCCGCGACACCGTCGTCGGGCCCTCGGCCCTGCACCTCGACCTGTCCCTCGGCACGTGGGCCGCAGACGGGCTGCTCGCGATCTTCTTCCTCGTAGCCGGCGTCGAGCTCAAGCGCGAGTTCGTCGCAGGCGATCTCGCCGACCGGCGCAAGGCAGCGCTCCCGATCGCCGCGGCGGTCTGCGGTGTCGCCCTCCCAGCGATCCTCTACGCCGTCACGGCCACCCTGATGGGCCGGGGCGACAGCCCGAGCGAGCTGGCCGGCATACTCCACGGCTGGGCGATCCCGACGGCCACCGACATCGCGTTCGCCCTGGCCGTGCTGGCTGTCATCGCCACCCACCTGCCGAGCGCCCTGCGGTCCTTCCTGCTGACCCTCGCCGTCGTCGACGACCTCATCGCCATCACGATCATCGCGTTCTTCTACACGGAGAGCGTCAACCTGCTCTGGCTGCTCGCCGCCGCCGTCCCCCTCGCGGCCTGGCGGCTGCTCCTCAAGCGCAAGTTGACCAACCCCTTCCTGCTCGGGATCCCCGCGCTCCTCGCCTGGGGCCTCGTGCATGCCAGCGGCATCCACGCCACCGTGGCCGGGGTCCTCCTCGGCCTGCTGGTGCCCGTCAACCGGGAGGTCGAGGACGACCCGGACCGTCGATCCTTGGCCGAGCGGCTCGAGCACAAGCTGCGCCCCTTTTCCGCAGGCTTTGCCGTCCCGGTCTTCGCCTTCTTCGCCGCAGGCGTCACCGTCGTCGGTGGAGGCCTCGGCGCCGCCCTCACCGACGCGGCGGCCATCGGTGTCGTCGTCGGGCTCGTCGCCGGCAAGGCGATCGGCGTCCTCGGGGGCACGTGGGCGGTCGCCCGCTTCACCCGCGCCGAGCTCGACGAGGATCTCGCCTGGACCGACGTCTTCGGGCTGTCGCTGCTCGCGGGTGTCGGCTTCACCGTCAGCCTCCTCGTCGGCGAGCTCGCGTTCGGCAACGGCTCCGAGCGCGACGACCACGTCAAGCTCGCCGTGCTCTGCGGCAGCCTCATGGCGGCGCTCCTCGCATCGGTCGTCCTGCGCCTGCGCAACCGGCACTACCGGCTCGTCGAGGCTCGAGAGACCGCCGACTTCGACCACGACGGCGTGCCCGACGTCTACCAGGCCGACGGGCGACTCGACCGGGCCTGACTCCTGCCGCTCGCGTTCGGGTACGGGCTCCGCAGTAGGGTTGCACCTGCATGTCCAGCAGGCGCGACCGCGCAGTCCCCAACGAGCACGGAGGAAGTGAGCCGATGACCACGGATCCCCGGCAGGAGCGGACCCTCGGCCAGCTGGTCGCCTCCGCGACGCAGGATCTCTCGACGCTCATCCGCAGCGAGATCGCCCTGGCCAAGGCCGAGCTCTCGGTGCAGTTCAAGAAGGCCGGGGTCGGCGGAGCGCTCCTCGCCGCAGCCGGCGTCGTCGCGTTCTACTCCGTCTACTTCGTCTTCATCACCATCGCCGAAGGCATCCAGGCCCTCGGCCTGCCGCGCTGGCTCAGCTTCCTCATCGTCACCGTCTTCATGCTGCTCGTCGCCGGCGTGCTGGCCATGCTGGGCATCCGCAAGATGAAGACCGTCAAGCCGTCGCCTGACAAGACGATCGCGGAGGCGAAGGAGACTGTGGCCGGTCTGAAATCAGCGGCCGAGCACCCCGGCACCACCGTTCCCGCGCCGCGTCCAGAGTGGGACCGTCCGGCCGTCACCGCCGCTCCCGCTGTGCCGGCCGACACCACCGGTGCCTCAGCTGTGACTTCGTCCCGCGACGCCTGACCGAGGGCCTATCGTCACACCCATGTCCGTCGACGCTGCCTTCGTCAACATCGACGGCCCGTGGGAGCACCGCTACGTCTCCGCCAACGGCGCGCGATTCCACATCGCCGAGATGGGTGAAGGCCCGCTCGTCGTCATGCTGCACGGCTTCCCGCAGTTCTGGTACGCGTGGCGCCACCAGATGGTCGCCCTCGCCGCCGCCGGTTATCGCGTCGCCGCCATGGACCTCCGCGGCTACGGCGGCTCCGACAAGCCACCGCGGGGCTACGACACCTACATGGCGACCCTCGACACCGACAGCGTCATCCGCGCGCTCGGTGAGAAGGACGCCGTGGTCATGGGCCAGGGCCTCGGCGGCTGGATCGCATGGAGCATGCCGACCCTGCGCCCCGAGGTGACCCGAGCCGTCGCCTCGCTATCAATGCCGCACCCGCGCATCATGCGCCACGCGTCGTGGACCAACGCCAAGCAGCGCCGCGCCTCCTCCTGGCTCGTCGGCCTGCAGAAGCCCTTCGTCCCCGAGCGCGAGATGGCGCGCTCGCACGACTACGTCGAGGAGCTCCTGCGTGCCTGGGCCTCTCCTACCGGGTCGTTCCCGACCGCCGAGGACGTATGCCGTTACGGCGACGCAATGATGATCCCCTTCGTCGCGCACTCCGCCGCCGAGCACTACCGGTGGCTCGGCCGGTCGTCTATCCGACCGGACGGCCCGATCTTCATGCGCCGCATCCGCCACGCGATCCGCGTCCCGGTCCTGCAGCTGCAGGGCACCGACGACGGCTGCGTCCTGGCCGAGGCGACCCACGGCTCGGGTGCGTTCGTGCCCGACGACTTCCGGCAGGTGAAGGTTCCCGGCGCGGGCCACTTCCTCACGGAGGAGGCTCCCGAGCTGGTCAGCGCCGCCCTGACCTCGTGGCTAAAATCCCTTGCCTGACATGGAGTTCGAGCTTCCCGACGCTGGTGGGGTCACGTGGTCGGTTTCCGTCCGTGACAGCTCCGGTATGCCGTTGGGCGCGGTCGGCGAGAATGTCCCACTGCGCACGGCGTCCGTCGGCAAGGTGCTGCTCCTTGTCGAGACGGCGCGCCTCATCTCGACTGGCGAGCTCTCCCCCGACGAGCCGCTGACGCGGTCGCTCGACCTGTGGGTCGGCGACTCCGGGCTGTGGCATACCTTGTCGGTGGAGACGCTTCCCCTGGTCGACGTCGCAGCGCTCGTCGGCGCCGTGTCCGACAATCTCGCGACGAACGTCCTGCTCCGGCGGGTCGGTCTCGCCGAGGTCGCAGCACGAGCGACCTCCCTCGGCCTGCGTGCAACCGCCCTGCACGACCAGGTCCGCGACGTCCGCCAGGCCGAGCACCCGGTGACCCTCTCGACCGGCACGGCCGCTGAACTGAGCTCGCTGATGAGCCGCCTTGCCGCCGGCACGGCCGTGAACAGCGACGCGGACCGTCTCGTGCGCCAGTGGCTCTCGGCCAACGTTGACCAGTCGATGGTCGGCTCCGCCCTGGTGGAGCAGGGCGGACTGGACCCGATCGCACACCACTCCTCGCTCGGGCTAGCCACCAGCTTCTGGAACAAGACCGGCACGGACGACGGCGTCCGAGCCGACGTTGGTGCTGTCACCTCCGACGGCCGGACTGTCACCTGGGCCGCCATCGCCAACTGGGACCCGACGCCCGGGACGACGCTCGACAACCTCACCGTCTGGGCCGTCCTCCGCGGCATGCGCCACGTCGGCGAACAGGTCCTCGCCCAACTCTGATTTTAGAAAAGGCGTGCTCGAGGGCTTCGGAGGCTCGCGCGAGCCAACTTCAACACGGCGCAACTACCGTCCCGGGTCGACTCCCGTGCGACTACCCAAAGCAGTGCGTCCCACAATGGCAACTTTCTTCATTTTCCGGCCTCGACGCCGGCGAGGATGCCACGCTGACCGGCATGTCGAACGAGCCAGGCGGCTACGCATTGGGGCGGCGGCCCGGCCTGGACGGACTGCGCGGCGTCGCCGTGCTGCTGGTCGTTTCCGGGCACAGCCTGGGATCCCGAAACAGCGCTGGCACCGTCGGAGTAACTCTCTTCTTTGCGCTTTCTGGCTTTCTCATCACGCGCATCCTCGTCGAGGAACGAGCTCGCACCGGCGGCATCAACTACCGAGGTTTTTTGGTTCGTCGGATCCGGCGCCTCGCCCCCGCCCTGGCCGCCTTCCTCGTCGTGGCGGCAGTTATCTGCATCGTCAATCACTTTCCACTGACGTGGGTTGTCCTGCCCGCGGTCTACGCGACGAACCTCGCAATGGCCGCTGGGGAGCCAGTGCAGCTGACGGGCCACACGTGGTCGCTCGGGCTCGAGGAGCAGTTCTACCTGTTGTGGCCACCATTGGTGATGCTGGCACTGCGCCGGCGCCGCGCACCCGTTATCACCCTTGCCGCGCTGGTGTTGCTCGTGACGATGTGGCGCGCCGTCGCGATCGGACTTGGATGGCCCTATCTCCGTGTGGGTTACGGACCAGACATGCGCATTGACGCGATCATCGCTGGTTGCCTGCTGGCCTTTGTGGCCGATCGGCTGCGGCACCTCCCCTCCGCCGCGGCGGTGTGGGCAGGTGCCGTGCTTTTGGCTCTCTGCCTGCCGGAGCGACTCGAGACGAACGCAGCGATGATGCCACTCGCGACAGTCTGCGCGGCAGTTGTGGTTGCAGTAGCTGCGTCTCGCACGCCGCGCGTCTTGGCCCTTGGGCCTCTCACCCGACTGGGAGGCATCTCCTACGGAGTCTACCTATGGCATGCACCGGCGGCCATGGCACGACCTCACGGCTTGGTGATGCTGCCCGTGGTGCTCACGGTGAGCATTGCCATCGCTGCCCTCTCCTGGCGCTTGGTCGAGGCTCGGTTCCTCACCTACAAGGTCCCCCATGACGTGTCATTGGACTCGTCCGCCTCGTCTACACAACCCAGTGCTCCGGCGAGCCCCCAAGAGGGGAAGCCGGCCGTTCCGGCCCGCTCACGTATTGAAGGTGCCATCACGCGTGAACACTCCTAAGCGGGCAGATTGGGGCGGGGGGCATCACTGAAAGGCGATGCGGCCGTCCTTTTAGCACCTTTTGGTCGAATCATGTCGAATCTCTGGAGCGAACTCTTTACCTTCAACAGATCCAATCCTGCCAAGTCACCCATCTGAGACAGACGCTCCTTTTACACTCCGAACATGGGGCAGATGGGGGTGCCCGGTCCCCGTCGACCGGGCCGTGAGGTGGCGACCTCACGCATCCTCCCGACCGTCATCGGATGGATCCTCGGCATCGCCGTCACGGCAGCCATCCTCGGCACGCCGTACCTGCTCTTCGCTTACCACGACCCGCAGCTGCACCTCATCCTCGACTCCGCCGACACCGGGGTGGCGCTGCTGGTCGCGTTCCTGACCTGGGGTCGCTACCGGCGCAGCGGCCGCCTCCCGGACCTGCTGCTCGCCGGCGGCCTGCTCCTGCTCGCCGTCGCCGGGCTGGGCCTGACGCTTGCCCTGCACCTCCTTGGTCTCGAGGACGGCCGCGCCGACGTCTGGCTCCCGGTCGCGATCCGTGTCGTGGGAGCGGTGCTGGTCTTCGGCGCGGCCGTGGTCGGTCCGCGACGAGCCACGCACGGCTGGGCCCTCACCCTGACCGCCCTGCCGTGGGCGACCGTCGCCCTCGGACTCGCCCTCGCCTACCTGCTCGATGCCTCGCTCCCCGTCGCCCTGGCCGCGACCCCGCCGGCGTCCGCCGAGCGGCCGGTCATCGCCGGACATCCCGCGCTCCTCGCGGCCCACGCGCTCACCGCGGCGTGCTTCGCCGTGGCGTCGGTGCTCTTCGCCTGCAAAGCGGCCCGGCGTCCGAGGGACGACGACGAGCTGCTGCGCTGGCTCGGCCCCGCGCTCGCCCTCGCGGCGTTCGCCCGCCTCAACTACGTGCTCTTCCCCTCGCTCTACAGCGGCTGGCTCTACACGGGCGACCTGCTGCGCACGGGGTCGTATGCCGTCCTCCTCCTCGGCGCCGCCCGCGAGATCAGCCGCTACTGGAGTGCCCAGGCCCGCGCCGCCGTCCTCGAGGACCGCCGCCGGCTCGCTCGCGAGCTGCACGACGGTGTCGTGCAGGAGATCGCCTACATCCGCGCGGAAACGCATACGGCCGTGGTCGACGCGTTCGACCGCGAGCGGATCGTCGCCGCGTGCGACCGCGCGCTCGACGAGGCCCGCGCGGCCATCGACGCGCTGGGACGCAGCACCGACGAGCCGCTCGGCTTCATGCTGCACCGCGCAGCACGACAGGTCGCCGACCGCTACCACGCCAGCCTCGAGGTCGAGCTCGACGACTCGGTGCACGCCGACGACGAGCAGCGGCACGCACTCGTCCGGATCACCCGCGAGGCCGTGTCCAACGCGATCCGCCACGGCCGCGCCGAGCGGGTGCGGCTGTGCCTCCAGCGCGACGACCAGCGGCGACAGCTCCTCGTCCGCGACGAGGGCGCCGGCTTCGACCCGGCGACGGTCAAGCGCAACAGCACCGGCTACGGCCTGACCAGCATGGAGGAGCGAGCAGCCGCCCTACGCGGTTCCGTCTGCATCGACTCCGCGCCCGGCCGGGGCACGACCGTGGCGGTGACCTGGTGAGCCTGCGCATCGTCCTCGCCGACGACCACGCCCGCATGCGGGGCCGGGTCCGCGCGGCGCTGGAAGCCAGCGGGTGCGACGTCGTCGGGGAAGGGGCGTCCGCCGAGGACGCCGTGCGGCTCGCAGTGGAGCACCGCCCCGACGTGGCGCTGCTCGACATCCACATGCCAGGCAACGGCATACAAGCCGCTCGGGGCATCACGAAGGCCGCCCCCGAGGTCGTCGTCGTCATGCTCACCCAGTCGGCCGAGGACGACGACCTCTTCGACTCGCTGCGGGCCGGCGCTTCCGGCTACCTCCTCAAGGGCACCGACCCGGCAACTCTCGCCGACACGCTCCGCGGCGTCCTCGACGGCGAGGCCGCCATGCCACCTCGGCTCGTCGCGCGAATCATGGACGAGTTCCGCGCACCCGCGAAGCGCCGCTTCGCGCGCCGCAGCGTCGCCGCCGCCAAGCTGAGCGCCCGCGAGTGGGAGGTCATGCAGCTCCTTGGCGAGGGCCTCACCACCGACGAGGTGTCCAAGCGGCTCTTCCTCTCGGCCACGACCGTGCGCGTGCACGTGTCGTCCGTGCTCAAGAAGCTGCGTGTCAAGGACCGCGAGGCCGCCTTCAGGCTTTTGCGCGAGGAATGACAAGACCAGCGTCTCGCCCAAACGCCGTTTAGGGACTTGAACTCTGCGTTTGCCAACTTGAACGCCAAATCGGTCTTGGCAGCCTTTGACCCTTCCTAGGCTTTTCTTCGGGAGGACACTCGGCCGCTCACTCGCCGTGAGGAGGGACATCGACGGGTGATGTCCGAGGAATTCACTGGGAGGTGACATGGCGGAGTCGGATGTCCGGGGGGCTTCATCGGGAGGCGACTCCGGCTCCGCCTGCCCCCGGTGGTGCATCACGGACCACGGCGCACAGCAGGGCGAGGAGGACTGGCTCCACGTGGGTGAGCCGCTACCCGTGGCGGACGGCCTGCACGCACAGCTGTGCATGTCGGTCGACCCGGCCACGGGTCGCCAGGAGGGGCCCTTCGTCCTGATCGGCGCGACAGAGCTGACCCTCGCGGCGACAGCGACACTCGGCTCCGCCCTGGTGCAGTTGACGCTGTGAAAGAAGCAACGAAGAGCATCAAACGGTCAAAACGGACAAAGCAATCCGTTCGACAGGAATGGCGGCGCGACGAATCCTGATTCGCCGGACAACGGCCTGACTGAGCACTTAATTTCATTCACGTCGACTCGCGGGGGCGAGAGTGTCGACCACGTAGGGGGAGGACCCATCCATGCCTGGAAGAAGGCTTCTGGCTGCCTCGGCGGCCACCATCACGATGCTGGCCACCGGGGCCAGCGTTCACGCGTACGCGGCGGGGCCAGTCACGTCGGCCTCATTCACCGGCGGCGCCGGGACCTACACGTCAGGCAGCAGCGTCTTCGCCCGTCAGGGCCAGACGGTCACCCTGACCGCGGCCGGTCCCTCCGGGGCGGCATGCCTGCACCTGTCAGGAAACGTCTTCGCGAAGCCCATCGACGTAAAGGGGCCCACGTACACCCAGGCCTTCACCGTCGGTAGCGGCGACGGCGTGCAGCAGGCGAACGTCGACTACTACTCCGGCTGGAACGACAACCAGAGCAAGTGCATCGGCAACAGCAACGGGATGCCGTCGACCTCGGCTTCCTACACGCTCGACAACACCGCTCCTACGGCTACCGGTCTCCTGAGCCCTGCCCCCAACGCGGCGGGGTGGAACAAGAGCAACGTCAGCATCGCGTGGAGCGGATCTGACCCCGCCGGCACCGACTCCAAGGGCAACCAGATCCCGGGGTCGGGATTTGCGTCCGTGAACCCCATTACCGACACGGTGACCTCAGACGGCACCGTCACCAAGACCACGACGGTCATCGACAACGTCGGCAACACGGGCACCGCTTCCGTGACCGTGAACCTCGACAAGACGGCGCCCACCATCACGGGCTCGCGCACTCCAGTCCCGAACGCCAACGGCTGGAACAACACTCCGGTCACGGTCTCGTTCGCCACCGACGACAAGCTGTCCGGAGTAAACGCCACGAAGACTTCGGCGTCCCCCGTGACTCTCAAGACTGACGGCGCGAACCAGTCGGTCACTGGCAATGTCACCGACAACGCCGACAACACTGCCAGCGCGACAGTGGGCGGCATCAACATCGACCAGGTCGCCCCGACCCTGTCGGGCAAGCCGACGACTGACCCGGTCAACGGCTGGTACAACGGCGACGTCACCGTGGCCTGGACCGCCACCGACGGGCTGTCCGGCACGTCGAACCCGGCCAACAGCACGATCACCGGCGAGGGTCAGGGCCTCACGGCAAGCGCCACTGCCACGGACAAGGCGGGCAACTCCACCAACGCCCAGAGCGCTCCGGTGAAGATCGACCGCACGGCGCCGGTGACCGCGGTGAGTGCACCGCCGGCTTGGAACAAGAGCGACGTCACGCTCACCCTCGTCGCGAGCGACGCCCTCTCCGGCGTCGGCAAGACGTACTACAAGCTCGACGGAGGCACCCAGCAGACCGGCACCAGCATCCCGGTGACGGCCGAGGGCAACCACACCCTCGAGTTCTGGAGCGTCGACAACGCCGGCAACGTCGAGAAGTCGCACACCGTCTCGTTCGGCATCGACAAGACGTCCCCGACGATCGGCCACACCCAGAAGCCTGCCGCCAACAGCGACGGCTGGAACAACACCGACGTCACCGTCACGTTCAGCTGCTTCGACGCTCTCTCGGGCGTGGCAAGCTGCACCGGTCCGCAGACCGTCACGACCGAGGGCAAGGCTCAGGCAGTCACCGGCACCGTGACGGACAAGGCTGGCAACGCCGCCACTGACCCGGCCGCCGTCAGCATCGACAAGACCAAGCCGGTCGTCACGGTCGACGCGCTGCCGAAGCCGAACACCAACGGCTGGTACAACAGCGACGTCACCGCGACGTTCACCGCCTCCGACGCCCTGTCGGGCGTGAAGACCCAGGACAAGGCGCACACCTTCGGTGAGGGCGCGAACCAGACGGCCACCGCCACCGCGATCGACGCGGCGGGCAACAGCGCATCGGTGACCACCCCGTCGGTCAACGTCGACGAGACCGCGCCGACCATCATCGGCACGATCGTCGGCACGCCGAACGCCAACGGCTGGTTCACCGGTGACGTCACGATCCACTGGACCTGCGACGACAACCTCTCCGGGGCCGTGGCTTGCCCGGCCGACTCCGTCGTCACGGGCGAGGGCAGCAGCCTCTCTGCCTCCGCCTCGGTGAGCGACAAGGCCGGCAACACCGCCACCGCCACGGTCGGTGACATCAAGATCGACCGCACCGCCCCCTCGACGACCGCCTCGGGCGTGCCGTCCAGCTGGGTCAACGCACCGGTCACCGTGGGCCTCAAGGCCGTCGACAACCTGTCTGACATCGACAGCACCTACTACGCCGTCGACGGCGCGACGACCCCGACCAAGGGCAACAGCGTCACCCTCGGCACGGAGGGCGTGCACACCGTCAGCTACTGGTCGGTGGACGCGGCGGGAAACAAGGAGGACGGCCAGACCTTCACCGTCAAGGTGGACCTGTCGTCCCCCAGCATCACGCCGAGCCAGTCCCCCGCGCAGAACGCCAACGGCTGGAACAACACCGACGTCGCCGTCAGCTTCGCCTGCGCCGACCAGACGACCCTCTCGGGCCTCAAGGACTGCACCCCGCCGGTGACCGTCTCCACCGAGGGCAAGGCGCAGCAGGTCAAGGGCACGGCGACCGACAACGCCGGCAACAGCACCAACGCGAGCACCACGGTCAACATCGACAAGACCGCTCCGACCATCACCGGCGCCACGGACCGGGCGGCGAACCCCGCCGGCTGGTACAAGGACGACGTCACTGTCTCCTTCGCCGCCAAGGACAGCCTCTCCGGCATCGACACCGTGACCGCTCCCCAGCACCTCACCGAGGGCGCAGACCAGAGCGTCACGGGCACGGCGACCGACAACGCCGGTAACTCCGGCAACACAACGGTCAGCGGGATCAACATCGACAAGACCGCGCCGAACCTGAGCGCCGCTCCCACCACCAGCCCGAACGCGAACGGCTGGTACAACACCGACGTCACCGAGACCTGGTCGGCCGACGACGCCCTGTCGGGCCTCGCGGGTGACAAGCCCGCCGACGCGGTCATCTCGGGGGAGGGCAAGGGACAGACCGTCTCGGCGTCGATCTCGGACAAGGCCGGCAACACCACGTCGTCGACGAGCGAGCCGGTCAACATCGACAAGACCGCCCCGCTCACGACGGCCGACGCGCCCGACGGTTGGGTCAACAACGGCCTGACGCTCAACCTCGAGGCGTCCGACGGACTCTCGGGCGTCGTCTACACCGTCTACACCGTCGACAACGGGTCCGAGCAGGCCGGGAACACGGTGCAGCTCACGACCGAGGGCACCCACACGGTCTCCTACCGCTCCGCCGACAAGGCAGGCAACGTCGAGGCGTGGAAGGTCGCCACGGTCAAGATCGACAAGACCGCTCCGACCATCACCCACTCGCTCTCGCCCAAGGCGAATGCGGCCGGCTGGAACAACGCCGACGTGACGGTCACCTTCACGTGCGCCGACCAGCCCGGTCTGTCCGGGGTCAAGAGCTGCACCGACCCCCAGACCGTCACCCAGGAGGTCACCGGGCAGAAGGTCATCGGCACGGCAACCGACAACGCCGGCAACTCGGCAACGGACCCCGTCACCGTCAACCTCGACAAGACCAAGCCGACGATCACCGGCAGCCGCACGCCGGGCGTAAACGCCAACGGCTGGAACAACACCGACGTCACGGTCCACTTCGACGGCGCCGACTCTTTGTCCGGCATCGCCTCTGTCACGGCTGACAAGACGTTCGGCGAGGGCACCAACCAGTCTCTCGAGGGCACTGCTGTCGATGTGGCCGGCAACTCGGCCAGCACGACGGTCGGTGGCATCAACGTCGACGAGACGGCACCGACACTGAGCGGCAAGCCGACCACCGCGGCCAACGGCAACGGCTGGTACAACGGCGACGTCACCATCGGCTGGACTGCCGGCGACGACCGTTCGGGCGTTGCCTCCACTCCCGCCGACAGCACCATCACGGGCGAGGGCACCGGCCTCACGGCCACGGCCACGGTGGCCGACAAGGCCGACAACACCTTCACCGCCGACAGCGCTGCGGTCAACATCGACCGCACGGCTCCCGTCACCGGCGCCAACGCGCCGACTGGCTGGAACAACAGCGCCGTCACGGTGAGTTTGGCCGCGAAGGACGGGCTCTCGGGCGTCGCCGCCACGTACTACACGGTGGACAGCGGGGACCCGCAGAAGGGCAGCTCGCTGACGATCAACACCGAAGGGGTCCACACCCTGAAGTACTGGAGCGTCGACAAGGCCGGCAACACCGAGACGGCGAAGACCGCGACGGTCAAGATCGACCTGACCAACCCGACGATCGGCCACACGGTCACGCCGGCGCCGAACGCCAAGGGCTGGAACAACACGCCGGTCACGGTCTCGTACAAGTGCACCGACGCCCTCTCGGGAGTGGGCAGCTGCCCGCCCGACGCCCAGGTCTCGACCGACGGCCAGGACCAGGCGGTGCCCGGCACCGCCGTGGACAACGCGGGCAACACCCAGGTCGACAACGCCACGGTCAGCATCGACACGGCCAAGCCGACCATCTCCGGCAAGGCCGACCGCGACCCGAACGGCAACAACTGGTACGCCGGGAACGTCACCGTCGGCTTCACCTGCGGGGACGCGCTTTCGGGAGTCGCCAGCTGCTCCTCCCCCGTGACCCTGGGTGAGGGCAAGGCCCAGTCGGCGAAGGGCACCGCCACGGACGCGGCCGGCAACAGCCAGGACGCCACGGTGGGCCCGATCAACGTCGACGAGACGGCTCCGACCCTGAGCGGGGCGCCGACCACCGACCCCAACCCGGCCGGCTGGTACAACGGCGACGTCACCATCCATTGGACCGCGGGTGACAACCTGTCGGGCATCGACGGGGCCGCCCCGGCTGACAGCACGATCACCGGTGAGGGCAAAGCCCTGACAGCCGGCGCCTCGGTCACCGACCTGGCCGGCAACGGGTCCTCGGCCACGAGCGCCCCGGTCAAGATCGACCGGACCCCTCCCAGCACCGCGGTCTCCGACGTCTCCGACTGGAGCAACAGTGCGGTCACGGTGACGCTCACGCCCACCGACAACCTGTCCGGTGTCGCGGTTACGCACTACCAGCTGGACAACGACCCGGTCGCCGACGGCACCTCCGTCACGATCGACTCCGACGGCGTCCACCACCTCCAGGTGTGGAGCGTCGACAAGGCCGGCAACACCGAGGCCCAGAAGAACATCGAGGTGAAGATCGACAAGACGGCCCCCGGCATCAGCCACTCGCAGTCGCCGAAGGCCAATGACGCCGGCTGGAACAACAGCGACGTGACCGTCACCTTCACCTGCACCGACAGCGGCTCCGGCATCGCCAGCTGCACCGCTCCCGTCACCAAGGGCGAGGGCGGCGCACAGAAGGTCCAGGGCACCGCGACCGACAAGGCCGGCAACACGGCGACGGACGAGACCACGGTCAACGTGGACGAGACCAAGCCGACCGTGACCGGCGGCCTGTCGGCCACGGCCAACCCCAACGGCTGGTTCAACTCCGACGTCACCGCGACGTTCACCTGCGCCGACCAGAAGGGGCTCTCGGGGCTCATCTCCTGCCCTGCGTCCACGACGTTGCACGAGGGGAAGGGCCAGAGCGCCGGCGGCACCGCCACCGACGCGGCGGGCAACGTGAGTGACCTGTTCACCATCGGTGGCATCAACGTCGACGAGACCGCCCCCACGCTGAGCGGTGCTGCCACCACGGCGCCGAACGGCAACGGCTGGTACAACGGCGACGTCACTGTGAAGTGGACGGCGGCCGACGCCCTCTCGGGCATCGACGGCACCACCCCCGCCAACAGCACCATCACCGGTGAGGGCGACAACCTCTCGGCGGGTGCGTCGGTCAGCGACAAGGCCGGCAACACCACGGGTGCCACCGTCAAGGGCATCAAGATCGACCGCACGGCGCCGCGCACCAGCGCCACCGCCCCCAGCGGCTGGCAGAGCTCGGACGTCACCGTGAACCTGGCAGCGACCGACGGCCTGTCGGGCGTCGAGGCCACCTTCTACACGGTCGACGGCGGGGCCGCGCAGTCCGGCTCGTCGGTCACCGTCTCCAGCGAGGGCACCCACCAGGTGGCCTACTGGAGCGTCGACAAGGCTGGCAACGCAGAGACGGCCCACACCCTGGCGGTCCTCGTCGACAAGTCGAAGCCGACCATCACCGGTGCTGCGACGACGAAGCCGAACGCCGCGGGTTGGTACAACAGCGCAGTCACCGTCCACTTCACGTGTGACGACGCGGTCAGCGGCATCGCTACCTGCCAGCCCGACGCCACGGCGTCGGCCGAGGGCGCCAACAGCGTCACCGGCACCGCCGTCGACAACGCCGGCAACACCGCGACGGCCACCGTCGGTGGGATCAACGTCGACACCGTCGCGCCCGTCGTCACCATCGGCGGCATCGCGGACGGCAAGACGTACACGCTCGGTGCGGTCCCGGCCGCCTCGGCCTCGGCCAAGGACGCCACCAGCGGCCTGGCCGCCCCGGCGACCGGTAAGCTGACTGGCGGCACGGCCAACGGCGTGGGCACGTTCACCTACACCGCGACCGCGACCGACAAGGCCGGAAACGTGGGCACCGCCACGGTCACCTACAAGGTGATCTACGGCTACGGCAACGGCACCGGCAACGGCCCGCTGTTCCTTCAGCCGGTCAACGACACCGCGCACCAGACGGGCGTGTCGACCAGCGTGTTCAACGCCGGCCAGACGATCCCGATGAAGTTCCAGGTCAAGAACGCCGCGGGTCAGGTCGTCCAGACCAACGCCGCCCCGCAGTGGTTGACCCCGGTCAAGGGCAGCAGCACGGCAGCGGCGGTCAACGAGGCGGCCTACACCGCAACGGGGAGCACCGGCGGGACCTACACCTGGGACGGCACGCAGTACCAGTACAACTGGAAGACCGACAAGGCGCAGGCCGGCAGCTACTGGCGAGTGGGAGTCACGCTCGACGACGGCCAGACGTACTACGTCAACATCGGCCTCCGGTGATCTAGGAAGCACGAACCGGTAGGACCCGGACGGGCGCACCACCACCAGGTGGTGCGCCCGTTCGCCGTCCCGGCACGTCAGTTCGACGACGCGGCAGCCGGGATGACCAGGGTGAAGGTCGCCCCTCCCCCGGGGGTCTCGCTCACCTCGAGCCGCCCGCCGTGCGAGCGCACGATCTGGGTCACCAGGGCCAGCCCCAGCCCGACGCGCCGTCCGCCCGTCGCGCCGTCTCCCCGGGAGAACCGGCGGGTGAGCCGCTCGAGGTCCTCGACGTCGACGCCGGGCCCGTGGTCGACGACGTCGACCCGCACCAGGCCGTCCTCGTCCCACACCCGGACCTCCACGCGAGAGCCCTTCTCCGAGTGGGCGATCGCGTTGTCGACGAGCGCCAGCACCGACCGCCGCAGACTAGGCGCCACACCGTCGACGACGCACCCGGCGGCCGAGCCCGCACCCGAGGCCTCCGGCTCGTCGACGAGGGTGACCCCGCGTTCGGCGGCATACGGCGTCAGGGAGGTCACGACCTCGGACGCCAGCCGGGCGACAACCACGCGTTCGGCGACCTTGTCAACGTGCTCGAGCTGGGCCGAGAGCAGCAGGTCGGACACGACGTCGGCCATCGTCTGGGTGTCGTGGACGAGCTGGTCGACCTCCGCGAGCCGGCGGGCGGCGGCCGGGTCACCGTCGTGGGACCGCACGTCCGCCGCGACGTGCCGGCGCAACAGCTGCGCGCGGGTGCTGATGACGGCCAGCGGCGTGCGCAGCTCGTGCGAGGCGTCGGCGACGAACTGGCGCTGCAGCTCCATCGCCTCACCGAGCGGCTTGACCGCCCGGCGCCCCGCGAGCAGCCCGGTCAGCGCCGCCAGCAGCACGCCGAGGCCACCGGCCACGGCCGTCGAGACGAGCAGCCGCTGCTCCTCGCCGGAGTGCAGCCGGATGTCGTAGACCGCGACGTACGCGCCGTCCGCACGCCGATCCACCCATGCGGGCCAGGAGCGCCCGTCCGCCTCATAGCTCGTCGCCCCCGACACGTCCGACGGCGTCGCGACAACGGCCGCCGCCAAGCCCGCAGGCATCGACCGCGTCACCTCGTGCGCCCCGGCCGCCAGCTTCGCCAGCCACGTGCCCGGTGGGGCGTCGATGACGTCGTCGGCGGTGCGGGCGGTCGTCTCGGTGCGTCCCCGCACCTCCGCCAGCTGCTGTCGGTCGAAGAGGATCGCCGCCCCGATGATCGCCACGAGCACGACGAGCGCCGTCGTCGCCCCCACCCGGATCGCAACCGAGCGCGACGCCTGGCGCAGCGGATCACGCTCCGCCACAGCCGATCTCGACCGAGACACGCCCATCAGGACGCCCCGAGCCGGTAGCCGACCCCGTGGACCGTCTCGACGACGGACTTCCCGAGCTTGCGCCTCAGGTAGTAGACGTACGTGTCGACGGCGCCCAGCGTATCGGCGTGGTCGAAGGCCGCCGCGAGCAGCTCGTCCCGCGAGAAGACCCGGGTCGGGCGCCGCGCCAGCGTCTCGAGCAGCCGCGCCTCACGCCCCGACAGCATCACCTCGTCACCGTCCCCGACGACCCGCTGCTCGCCGACGAGCAGCCGGCGTGCACCGACCGCCAGCTCGTTGGACGCCCCACCGACCGGCCGCAGCAGCGCCCGCAGCCGCGCGAGCACCTCCTCGACGTCGAACGGCTTGACCACGTAGTCCTGCGCCCCCGCGTCCAGCCCCTCGACCCGGTCGGCGACCGTCCCGCGCGCGGTGAGGAAGAGCACCGGCGCCGACAGCCCTCGCGAGCGCAGCCGGGTCACGAGGTCCACGCCCTCGATGCCCGGCAGCCCCCGGTCCACGACGAGCACGTCCCAGTCGTCGACCAGGCCACGGTGCAAGCCCGCCTGTCCGTCGCGAACGGCCGTGACGGCATACCCCTCCTCGTCGAGCAGCTCGGCGAGCATCTGCGACAGGTCCGGGTCGTCCTCGACGAGGAGCAGGCGAGGGCGGAACATCGGCACACTCATGCGGACAAACTCCTCGACCCGTCTCATAACTTTCTGAGATCGCCTCACGACGATCGTCTACGTGAGCACCACCATCGCACCACACCGCGGGACCCCGAGCCGGGTCCGTCGAGCCCTGCGTGCCGGCGCGGACTTCCGCCGCTGGCAGGCCCGCACGGGCGACCTCCTCGAGACGCTGGCCCTCGCGAGCCTGCTCGCCGTCGTGGCCCAGTTCTTCCTCGCCGGCGGCAGCCACGACCTCGTCGCCGGCACGAAGAGCACCATGCTCATCGGCGTCGGGCGCCTCACCGGGCTCGTCGCCATGGACCTGCTGCTCATCCAGCTGCTGCTCGCCGCCCGGGTGCCGTGGGTCGACCGCGTCTACGGGATGGACCGCGCACTCAAGGCGCACCGCGTCCTCGGGCGCATCACGGTCCCGCTCGTGCTCGTCCACGTGGGCGCGATCATCCTCGGGTATGCCGTCCGCGACGCTTTGCACGGGCCGTTCGGTCCCGTCGTGGAGACCTTCCGCCTGCTGGCCGGCGGCAGCGACCTGCTCTTCGCGTTCGGCGCCACAGCCCTGCTCGTCGTCGTCGCCGTGACGTCCGTCAGCATCGCCCGCCGGAAGATGTCCTACGAGTGGTGGCACGTCGTGCACCTGACCTCGTATGCCGCCGTCGTCCTCGCCGTGCCGCACGAGCTGTCGATGGGCTCGGACTTCACCGCCTCCGCCTGGGTGCGCAACTACTGGTGGACCCTCTTCATCATCGTGGCCGCCAGCGTCGTGTGGTGGCGCCTGCTCGTGCCCGTCGCCCGCAGCCTGCGCCATGGCCTGCGCGTCAGCGAGGTCGTCGAGGAGAGCCAGGGCGTGTGGTCGGTCCGGATGACCGGGCGGGGCCTCGATCAGCTCCCCGTGCGGGCCGGGCAGTACCTCAACTGGCGCTTCCTCAGCCCGCGCCTCTTCGCCAGCGCCCACCCGTGGTCCCTTTCCAGCGCCCCCGACGGCCGCAGCCTGCGGATCACGGTGCGCGACCTCGGCGACCACTCCAACCGGCTCGCGTCGCTGCGCCCCGGCACGCGGGTGCTCTTCGAGGGCCCCTACGGCGCGTTCACCGCCCGCAACCGCGTCCGCCGCCGGGTGCTGCTCCTCGCCGCCGGCATCGGCGTGACGCCCGTCCGGTCGATCCTCGAGGAGCTCGTCCGCCACGGCCACGCCGGACCCGGCGACGTCACCGTCGTCTACCGCGCGAACACGGCGATGGAGCTGCCCCTGAGGCAGGAGCTCGAGCACCTCGCCGCCGTCGGCGGCCACCGGCTGCTCCTGCTCGTCGGGCCGCCCGTCGAGGGGTCGTGGCTGCCGGCCGCGGCCTCGCGGCGCAACGGCGAACCGGCATCCGACGCGCGCCGGCTGGCCGGGCTCGTGCCCGACCTCGCCCGCCACGAGGCGTACGTCTGCGGCCCGGGCCGCTGGATGGACCTCGTGCACCACTCCCTGCGGGAGGGCGGCATACCCAAGCAGCACATCCACGACGAGAGGTTCTCCTGGTGAGGAAGGCAACCGGTGTCGTCGTCGGCCTCGCCGGCCTGGTCACGGTCGGCGCATCCTGGGCCAGCGGCCTCGCCCCGAAGCACGAGAGCGTCGCCGGCGCCCACATCGTCGGCGCCAAGGGCGCCGGACCGGTGGTGGCCGCGCCGCAGCCGACAGGCGGGTCGAAGGCCGGCTCGAAGGGCAAGGCATCCTCCGGCAAGACCTCGGCGGCCTCGGCCCCGCCACGGTCGGGGACCGTCGACGGCGGCGTCGTCGACACGCAGTACGGCTCGGTGCAGGTGCAGGTCACCTTCAAGGGCAAGAAGATCACCAACGTCCACGCCCTGAAGCTGACCGACAGCTCGGGCACCTCGGTGTCGATCAGCGCCGGCGCTGCGCCGATCCTGCGGCAGGAGGCGCTCGCCCAGCAGTCCGCGCAGATCGACGTCGTCAGCGGCGCGACGTACACCAGCGAGGCCTACCAGCAGAGCCTCCAGTCGGCGATAGACGCCGCCCACCTGGGCTGACCAGCCCTCCCCAGTCGCGGCCCGTCGATCTCCCCCTGTGGTCGGCGGGCCGCCCCTTTCCCTCCCCAAGTCGAGTGGGCACTTTGCGACGCCCCTCACGTCGAGTGGGCACTTTCCGACACCCCTCACGTCGATTGGGCACTTTGCGACACCCCTCACGTCGAGTGGGCACTTTGCGACGCCTTCGGCCCGACAGGCGCCGGCCGCTTCAGGCCGTCAGCACGTCGGCGGAACTCGGGGTTGCGCGGGACCGGTCGAACCGGGCCTTCAGACCCAGGGCGGGTCGTTCGACGAACCGCAGCGTCAGCATGCTGATCACGACAGCGACCGTTCCGCCGGCCAGCCTGGCTCCCGCGTTGTGTCCCAGCAGAGAGGTGCTCACGAGGATGCATGGCGAGTTGAAGAGGTAGAGCGCGTAGCTTCGGTCCCCCAACCAGCGCAGCGGTGCCCACTCCAGCACCCGTCGCACGGCTCGCGCCTCCGCCTGTCGGGCAGCCCAGATGATGCCGACGGTTGCCAGGGCCAGGACGGGGATGCCGAGGAGATACGTCAAGGTGGACAGGTAGGTCGATGGGTGCAGGGCGGCGCCGAGGAGAACCGCTGCCGCCAAAGTTCCGATCAGGGTCGCGCCCGGGCGACCTCCGCGCAATGGCCGCATCTGTCCCTCGAGGAGCGCCAACGCTCCTCCTGCCAGCAGGCACTCGAACCAGACAGTGGGCATCGCGTAGAAGAACCACCCGAGCGATCGGCCGATCACGACCGTCGCCAGGCGCATCAGCATCGCGGCCGAGATGAGCATGACCAACGCACGCCTGCGTTGGAGTTGGGAGCGCCGCAGCAGCAGCCCCATGACGAGCGGCCACACCAGGTAGAAGTGCTCCTCGACCGCCAGGCTCCAAAGATGCGCTAGCTGTGGGCTGAAGCTCTGGGTCAGGGCGAGGCTGAAGTCCGTAACGTAGGCGAGGCCTTGCCAGGCGCCAGTCACGGTGTCGCCGAGGTCCACGCCGCTGCCCGGGAGACGTGTCAGCGCGAAGACGAACGCGATGACGAGCAGGAGGACCGGCAGGAGCCTCAGCGCTCGGTGAACATAGAAGCGCTTCAGGTCGAGACGGCCCGTCGAGTTCACGCCGCGGACGATGACGGAGGTGATCAGGTATCCCGACAGCACGAAGAACACCAGCACGCCCACGAGACCGGCGCCAGTGAAGCCGACGACATGCCCGAGCAGGACGAGAAGGATGGCTACGCCTCGAATGCCGTCGAGAGCGGCGACTCGTACCCCCCGGTCCACCTGATGAAGGTAAGCGACCATCAGTGCATCTGGGGGTCAAACGGTCGATTCCGCGATCGCCTCGGCTTGTAGGATCTTCACGATCGTGACCCATCCCCGGGAGGTGAGACCCATGTGCGCAGCATCGTCAGTGGGCGCTCCCCGCCGTCCACAATCAAGCGGCTGAGGTAGCCGCCACCGGGAGCGCCGAGAAGCCACCTCGCGAAGGACGTCTCCCGTGAACGCCTCACCTTCTTCCACCTCACCCACCCGCGCCCTGGTCCTCGCCGGCGGCGGAGCAGCCGGCAACGCCTGGCAGCTCGGACTCGTCGCCGGGCTCGCCGAATCCGGCGTCGACGTCATCCGGGCCGACCTCATCGCCGGGACGTCGGCGGGCTCCACGGTCGCCGCGCAGATCACGAGCGGGACAGGCCCCGCCGAGCTGTATGCCGCCGTCCTCGCAGAGGTGCCCCGTGCGCGCTCGGGTGGGGCGCAGCCCGACCGCGGCCGCCCGCCAACCCTCTCCGGACCGAGCTACCTCGAGTGGTCGCAGGCGATCATCGACTCCGCCACGGATCCGGCCGACATGCGCCGCCGGCTGGGCGCGGCTGCCCTCGAACGAGACCGGTCCGATGGTGCGGACTCCGCCCACTGGCGTGAGGTCGTCGCAGCACGCCTGCCCCGGCACGACTGGCCGGATCAGCGCGTCCTCGTCCCGGCCGTCGACGCGCACACCGGTGAACCCGTCGTCTTCGACCGCGACAGCGGGGTCGACCTCGTCGATGCCGTCGCCGCGAGCACCTCGGCGATGACCCCCTACCGCATTGGAGAGAACCGGTACCTCAACGGCGGCTACCGCCGCAGCGAGAACGCCGACCTCGCGGCCGGACACGACCGCGTCCTCGTGCTGTCCCCCTTCGGCGGCCGATCGCGTATGCCGTCCGGCTGGGGCATGGACCTCGCCACCCAGGTCGCGGAGCTGCGCGCCGCCGGCAGCAGCGTGCGGGCGGTCTTCCCCGACGCCGAGGCGGGCGAGGGGTTCGACGCGAACGCGCTCGACCCCGCCACGCGCCCACCGGCCGCCCGCGGCGGCTACGCCCAGGGCCGTGCCCTCGCGGAGGAGCTCAGCGACTTCTGGACCTGACGCGACGCAAAGTGCCCACTCGACGTGGTGGTGTGAGCGCCGCGCCCTCCACGCCCCGCCCCTCGCTGCCCGCCCCCGGCTCCCCCGAAAGTCGAGTGGGCACTTTGCTGCATTTGTCCACAGGCTGAAGCGCCGAGTCGTGGCGTGGGGGGTGTGGACAACTGACGGAAAGTGCCCACTCGACTGGGGTTGGGCGCGGCGCGGCACGCGGCCCCCGCCCCGTCCCGCCCCGGCCCGTCTCGTCTCGTCTCGTCTCGGAAGTCGGGTGGGCACTGTGCGACGTCGAGTGGGCATCTACCCCTCGTGTCGTCAGGCGAGGACGCCGGGCAGTCCCAGGGCGTGCTTGCCGGTCTCGACCAGGGTCGTCTCGGGGTCGAGCGGGTGGAACTTCGCCGCCCGGATGTCGCGGTAGCACCGCTCGACCACCGACCCCTTGTAGTACGCCGACCCACCGACCACCTCCATCGCCAGGTCGCAGACCTCGATCCCCGCGCCGGCCACCTCGCGCTTGGCCGCCATCACCGCGAAGTACGCGTCGGCACCGGGTTTGGGGTCGTCCCCGACGGCCACCAGCGCCCCGTCGAGCGCCCACGACGCGACCGCGAGCCGGTGGCGCATCAAGCCGAGCTGCCGCTGGACGACGGCACTCTCCCGCTTGGTCGGCGACGCCTGCACGGAAGCCAGCGCGGCGGCATACGCTGCCTCGGCGACGCCGAGATAGGCACCCGAGACTATCGGGAAGGCGATGCACGAGATCACCTGCAGCGGCCCGTCCACGACCCCGTACGGCCGCTTGGCCAGCACCTTGTCGTCGGGGACGAAGACGTCGTCGAAGACGAGGTCGTCGCTGGCCGTGCCCCGCATCCCGAGACTGTCCCACGTGGACACGACCGTGACGCCGGGAGCGGCGAGCGGCACGGCGACGTTCAGCACGCGCTCGCCCTCCTGCGGGTCGTCGTAGCGGAACATCGTCGAGGCGACCGTGCCCACGGCCGACTGGCTCACGAAGCGCTTGCGCCCCGACACGCGGAAGCCGCCGTCCACCCGGCGGGCCGTCCCGGACGGGTGGGAGTAGTCGCCGCCGCCGGTGGACACGAGCACGATCCCGTCGTCCGCGACGCGCCGGAGCGTGGCCTCCGCGCCCGGCAGACCGCGCCGGTGACGCCACGCGGTGAAGGCCGTGACGTGCTGGTGCATCGAGCTGGCGAGCGCCGTCGAGCCGCAGTGGTGGGCGAGCGTGCGCTGCAGCGCGGTGAGCTCGGCGATGGTGGCGCCGTCGCCCCCGAGCTCGGCGGGGACGGCTGCCTTGAGCAGGCCGGCGCGGCCGAGTGCCTCGAAGGACTCGGTGACGAACGTGCCGTCCGCGTCGTGTCGGGCAGCGTTCGCCTCGAGGACGGGTGCCACCTCGGCAGCGCGGGTGAGGAGGGAGGCCGACGTATGCGTGGAGCCGGCCGACTGGTCGAGTGCAGTGAGTGTCGTCATGCGTCCCAGACTCCGGTCGCGCGGGTGGCCGCCTCCAGTGCTCGATCGCTACCGAAACGGTCCAGATTGTGTACTCCCGGAGTCACGGTCGTTGTCCGACACTGGGCTCATGGCTGAGTACGGCGACTACTGCCCGGTCAACATGGCGACCGAGGTCGTCGCCGACCGGTGGACGCCCCTGATCATCCGCGAGCTGCTCCTCGGGAGCACCCGCTTCAACGAGATCGCGCGGGCCCTCCCCGGCATCTCGCGGACCCTGCTCGTGCAGCGGCTGCGCCATCTCGAGCGTCGCGGCGTGGTCGAGACGTGGCCGTCGCCGAACGGGCGAGGGCGCGAGTACCGCCTGACCGATGCCGGCCGCGACCTCGAGTCGGTCATCGACGCGATGAGCCGCTGGGCCATCGAGTGGCTCTTCGAGGACCTCAAGCCGGACACGGTGCCACCGACGACGCTGATGTGGTGGATGCACCAGCGGGTCGAGCCGCGCAGGTTCCCGCCGCACCGGACCGTCGTCGAGTTCCGCTTCCGCGACGCCGGCGAGACGATCTGGCTGATGCTCGACCGCGGCACCGCCTCGGTCTGCGTGCAGCACCCCGGCTTCGAGCCGGACGTCGTCGCGAGCGCAACCACCGCGACGTTCTCCGAGGTGTTCTCGGGCGTGCGCAGCTGGCGCCAGTCGGTGCTGGCCGGCGACATCGAGGTGCACGGGATGCCGCAGCTCACGCGGTCACTGCCCACCTGGTTCCTCTGGAGTCCGTGGGCCAAGGTGAGCAAGGAGCGCGCCCAGCGGGCACTCGCGGCGGAGGGAGCGGCCCGTGGCACGCTCGGCTGACCCCCGCCCCGAACGGCCCCCGCTGGAGCGCGACTTCAGGGAGGCGATGCGGCACGTCGCGGCCCCGGTCTCGGTCGTGACGGCATGCGTCGACGGGACGCCCCACGGCACGACCGTGTCGGCGTTCGACTCACTCTCGATGGACCCGCCCCTGATGACCGTGGCCCTGCAGCGATCCAGCCGGCTGCTCGCCCTGGTCGCGCCCGGCACACGCCTGGGCGTCAACGTGTTGAGCTCGACGCAGGCCTCCTTGGCGATGCGCTTCGCCCGCGCGGCTGCCGACCGCTTCGCCGGGCTCGACTGGACGCTTCTGGGAGGCGCCCCGCGGCTGCCGCGGGTCCATGCGTGGATCGGCCTCGAGGTGCGCTCGCTGGTCCCCGCCGGCGACCACGTCGTCGTGATCGGCGCAGTGGTCGCGGCGGAAGCGGGCACGGGCCGGCCGCTCACCTACCACGACCGCCTCTTCGGCACCCACCTCCCGCACCCGGTCGAGCCCATCGAGGCCGTCGAGCAGACGGCACCTGCCGTGGACGACGAGCCCGAGACCCAAGCCAGCTGACGAGCACGCCCCCTCCTCCCTGCCAAGTCGAGTGGGCACTTTGCTGCATCTGTCCACAGCCTGACGCGCCGACTCGTGGCATCGGGGTGTGGACAACTGACGGAAAGTGCCCACTCGACGTGGTTTGTGGGTGGGTGCCTCCGCTCCTGAAAGTCGAGTGGGCAGTTTGCTTCATCTGTCCACAGGTCAGACGCGGCGGTAGCGGCGCTCCGGGCGGCCGGTCGCGCCGTAGCGCAGCGTGACGTCCGCTCGCCCAGACGCGGCGAAGTGCTCGAGGTAGCGGCGGGCGCTCACCCGCGAGATCCCCACGGCCTCAGCGCATTCCGTCGCCGACAACGTGTCCGTCGCGTCGCGCAGCGCCGCCTGCACGGCCTCCGCCGTCTCGGCGCTCAGCCCCTTCGGCAGCAGCGCGACCCCGCCGCGCCCGACCGGCTGCCCCCCGAAGGCGGCGTCGATCTGCTCCTGCGTGAGGTCGTCGCCGAGGTCGCGAGCCCGCTCGGCGGCATACGCCCTCAGTCGCTGCTCGAGGTCGGCGAAGGTGAACGGCTTGAGGAGATAGCCGACGACGCCCTGGCGCACCGCACCGCGCACCGCGTCGGCCTCCTTGGCGGCGGTGATGACGAGCACGTCGCACGTCTCGCCGGCAGCCCGCAGCCGGGTCACGACGTCGAGCCCGAACGCGTCCGGCAGGTAGAGGTCGAGCAGCACGAGGTCCGGCTGCAGCGAGCCGACCAGGGCCAGCGCCTCCTCACCCGTCTGCGCCGAGCCGACGACCTCGAAGCCCTCGATCCGCTCGACGAAGCCCCGGTGGATGCGGGCCACCATGAAGTCGTCGTCGACGACGAGAACGCTGGTCATCGCTTCTCCTCCATCAGCACCGGTGCGGCCTCGACGGTGAGGCGTGCGACGAACTTCGCACCGGTGGGCGTGTTCTCGACGTCCACCTCGCCGCCCCGACGTTGGCAGATCAGGCGCGTCAGGGCCAAGCCGATGCCGCGCTCGCCGGCGCGGGCCGCCTTGGTGGTGTAGCCGTGGGTGAAGACCTCGGTGACGACCTCCGGCGCGATCCCGGGCCCGGAGTCGACGACGCTGATCTCGAGCGAGCTGGCGTCCTGCCGGATCGACAGCTCGACCCACTTGTCCGCGCCCTCCGACGACGCGGCCGCGTCGATCGCGTTGTCGACGAGGTTGCCGACCACCGCGGCCACGTCCGCCGAGTCGCGGGCGCCCATGCGGCCTAGCGACGTGTCGTCAGACACCCGCAGCTCGACCCGGCGCTCGGTCGCCTGCGCCGCCTTGGCCATCACCAGGGCCGTGACCGCCGTGTCGCGGATGCGCCGGGTGACCGTGAGGTCGAGCTGGGCGCGGTGCTCGCTGACCGAGTCGACGTAGCCGACCACCTCGTCGTACTCCTCGAGCTGGATCAGCCCGCTGATCGTGTGCAGCTGGTTGGCGAACTCGTGCGCCTGCGCCCGCAACAGCTCCGTCGTGCTGCGGAACGAGCCGATCTCGCGCTCGAGGTCGGCCAGCTCGGTGCGGTCGCGCAGGGTCGTCACCGAGCCGAGCGCCCGGCCGTCCTTGCTGACCTCCATGCGGTTCATGACGAGCACCCGCCCTCGCCGCACCACCACCTGGTCGCGCGGCACCGCGACCGACCCGTCAGCGCCCGTCGCCTCGCCCTCATCGGCCACCCCGCGCAGCACGTCCCGCAACCGGTCACCCATCGGCAGGTCGTCCAGGCGCATCCCGACCGCGTGCTCGGGAAGGTCGAGCAGACGCTGGGCGACGTTGTTCACCAACGTGATCCGCTCGTTGGTGTCGAGTGCGACCACCCCCTCGGCCAGGCCGAAGAGCATGGCCTCGCGGCTCTCCGCGAGCCCGGTGATCTCCGCCGGCTCGAGCCCGAGCGTCTGCCGCTTGATGCGCCGCGCCAGCAGCCACGAGCCGACCCCGCCCAGGAGCAGCGCGATGCCGAGGTAGGTCGGCAGGTACGAGGAGTTGCCGAGCAGGCGGTCCCAGGCGGACGGCATACGCACGGCGATCATGACGGTCCCGAGCTGGGTGCCCACGGGCAGCTGCGGCTCGTCGGCCCTCGGGTCGGGCACCGAGAGCAGCGGGCTCTGCGCGACGATCATCCGTTCGCCGCCGAGCTCCATGACGCCCGTCCAGCTCGCCCCGTCGGACACCGCGGGTGACCCGACCGGCATCG
This sequence comes from Terrabacter sp. NPDC080008, assembly GCF_040702505.1. Taxonomy (NCBI): domain Bacteria; kingdom Bacillati; phylum Actinomycetota; class Actinomycetes; order Micrococcales; family Intrasporangiaceae; genus Terrabacter; species Terrabacter sp. NPDC080008. The sequence continues at coordinate 110,133 of NZ_JBFBLC010000004.1, read as the reverse complement.
GAGCCCGCTCGAGCGTCGGGTCGGACGACACGCGTACCACCTCGTCGGCGTCGGCGACGCTCATCGAGGTGATGTTGTACTGCGTCACGATCGTCTGGACGAGGCTCGGCAGCACGTTGGGCACCCCGCCGGGCGACATCTCGGTGCGCACGATCGGGGTGGCCGCCAGCTGCTCGGCGATCGCCGACACCCGACGGCCCTCGGTACGCGTGAAGGTGGCCTCCGACTGGGACAGCGAGACGAGCGCGACCGCCACGAGGACGCCGAGGAGAATCAGCAGCTGCACGGCGAACAGCTGCCCCGTGAGGGTCAGCCCGCCGAACCACCGGCCGAACCACCGGCGCCTGCTCTGCTTGACCACAACGAACTCAACCTTCATTGGTGACACAACGGCGACACCGCTCCGGGACGCGGGCACGATCATGCCCGTCCAGCCTCAGATCGCGAAAGAGATCTCAACGATGAGCACTCACCCCACTGCCCGTCACGACCGCAGCCGTCGTGTCGGCGCGTTCGTCGCCCTCGCCGCCGCCGGCGCCCTGGCCCTGTCGGCCTGCGGCGCTACCGCCAAGAAGGACGACGCCTCCACCGGCGCCGCCGCCGGCCCCGCGACGGGCCTGCAGATCATGGTCCCCAACAGCCCCGGTGGCGGCTACGACACCACCGCCCGCACGGTGGCCCAGGTCATGGAGAACCAGAAGGTCACGAACTCGGTGCAGGTCTTCAACCTGCCAGGCGCGGGCGGCACCGTCGGCCTGCAGCGCGTCGTCAACGAGAAGGGCAACGGCAAGCTCGCCATGCAGATGGGCCTCGGCGTCGTCGGCGCGGCCTACACGCAGAAGTCGAAGGCCACCCTCGGTGACACCACCCCGATCGCCAAGCTCATCGAGGAGGCCGGCGCGATCGTCGTCTCCAAGGACTCGCCGTACAAGGACCTCAAGAGCCTCGTCGACGCCTGGAAGAAGGACCCGTCGAAGATCAACGTCGGCGGCGGCTCCAGCCCGGGCGGCCCCGACCACCTCCTGCCGATGCAGCTGGCCAAGGCGGTCGGCATCGACCCGACCAAGGTCTCCTACATCTCCTACGACGGCGGCGGCGAGCTGCTCCCGGCGGTCCTCGGCAACAAGATCGCCTTCGGCGCCAGCGGGTTCGGCGAGTTCCTCGAGCAGGTCAAGTCCGGCTCGGTGCGGATCCTCGCCGTCACGAGCGACAAGCGCATCGACGCCCTCCCCGACGTGCCCACCGTCAAGGAGTCGGGCATCGACTTCACCTTCACCAACTGGCGTGGCATCGTCGCCCCGCCGCAGATCTCGGCCGGCGACAAGCAGGTCTGGGTCGACGCGCTGACCAAGATGCACGGCTCCGACGCATGGAAGGCCGAGCTCGAGAAGCGCGGCTGGACCGACGCCTTCGAGACCGGCGACCAGTTCGGCACCTTCCTCAAGGCGCAGGACCAGGACGTCGCCGACATCCTCAAGGGTCTCGGGCTGACCAGCTGACATGACGGACACGACACCTGACCGCACGCACCCCGAGCCCGCGGGCCAGGATGTCGAGAAGCAGGGCGGGGACCGCGCGCAGTACGGCATGTGCGCGGCCCTCGCCGGCCTCGGCATCGTCCTGCTCGTCAACTCGGCCTCGCTCGCCCCGGTGGCGAGCAGCAACGACTCGCTCGGCCCGAGGGTCATCCCGACCGTCCTGGGCATCCTGCTCCTCGTCACCTCCGTGCTCTACGCCATCGACATCCACCGCGGTGGGGTCGGGGCTGCCGACGAGGGCGAGGACGTCGACCTCGGCGCCAAGGCCGACTGGAAGACCGTCGGCCTGCTCGTCGTCATCTTCGGCGTGAGCGCCGCCCTCATGGAGCCGCTTGGCTGGGTCATCGCCGGCACGCTGCTCTTCACCGGCTGCGCGTACGCGCTCGGCAACCGCCACGTCGTCCGTGGCCTCCTCGTGGGGATCGCGATCTCCCTCGGCACCTTCTACGCGTTCGCCATCGGGCTCGGGGTCAACCTGCCCGCCGGCATCCTCCAAGGAATCCTCTGATGGACAACCTCAACCACCTCCTCGACGGCTTCGCGCACGTCATGACGCCGCTGAACCTGCTCTTCGCGTTCATCGGCGTCGTCGTCGGCACGGCCGTCGGCGTGCTCCCCGGCATCGGCCCGGCCATGACCGTGGCCCTGCTGCTGCCGATCACCTTCACCCTCGACACGACGCAGGCGCTCATCATGTTCGCCGGCATCTTCTACGGCGGCATGTACGGCGGGTCGACGACCTCGATCCTGCTCAACACCCCGGGCGAGTCGTCGTCGGTCGTCACCGCGCTCGAGGGCAACAAGATGGCCAAGGCCGGACGCGCCGCCCAGGCGCTCGCCACCGCCGCCATCGGCTCCTTCGTCGCCGGCACCATCGCCACCGTCCTGCTCGTGCTCGTCATGCCGCAGGTCGTCGCCTTCGCGATCCAGCTCGGCTCGCCGGAGTACTTCGCGATCATCCTGCTGGCCTTCGTCGGCGCGAGCATGGTGCTCGGCTCCTCGCGCCTGCGCGGCTTCGCCTCGCTGCTCGTCGGCCTGTCCATCGGCATCATCGGCATCGACAAGGTGACCGGCCAGCAGCGGATGACCTTCGGCATCCCGCAGCTGGCCGACGGCATCGACATCGTCGTCGTCGCGGTGGGGCTCTTCGCCGTCGGCGAGGCCCTGTGGGTCGCCGCCCACCTGCGGCGCAAGGCCGGCGGCGTCATCCCCGTGGGCCAGCCGTGGATGGGCCGCCAGGACTGGAAGCGCTCGTGGAAGCCGTGGCTGCGCGGCACCGCGCTCGGCTTCCCCTTCGGCGCCATCCCCGCCGGCGGCGCCGAGGTGCCGACGTTCCTGTCCTACGTGGCCGAGCGCAAGCTGACCAAGCACCCCGAGGAGTTCGGCCACGGCGCCATCGAGGGCGTCGCCGGCCCGGAGGCCGCCAACAACGCGTCGGCCGCGGGCACCCTCGTGCCGCTGCTCGCCATCGGCCTGCCGACCAACGCCACCGCCGCGATCATCCTCACGTTCCTGCAGGGCCGTGGCCTCGAGCCGGGTCCGCTGCTCATCGAGAAGGAGCCGGTCCTCGTCTGGACGCTCGTGGCCAGCCTCTTCGTCGGCAACACGCTGCTGCTGCTGCTCAACCTGCCGATGGCGCCGCTGTGGGCGAAGCTGCTCCAGATCCCGCGGCCCTACCTCTACGCGGGCATCCTCTTCTTCGCGACGATGGGTGCGTGGGCGGTCAACGGCCAGGCCTTCGACCTCTACCTGCTGCTCGGGATCGGCCTCGTCGGCTTCGCGATCCGCCGCTTCGGCTTCCCGGTGCTGCCGCTCATCATCGGCGTCATCCTGGCCCCGATCGCCGAGCTGCACCTGCGCCGCTCGCTGCAGCTCTCGCACGGCGAGGTCAGCGGCCTGCTCGGCGGCCCGGTCGCCTGGGTCTGCTACGGCATCATCGCCCTGACCATCCTGTGGCCGCTGATCGCCCGCGCCATCCGTGCGGCCCGCGGCGGCAACGGTGGTCCCGGCTCCGGGCTCGTCTCCGAGCTCAAGGAGGAGGTGACGGCATGACGATCCTCGTCGGCTACATCCCCACCCCGCAAGGCGAGGCCGCCCTCGCGGCCGCGATCGCCGAGGCCAGGTCGCACGACGAGTCGGTCCTCGTCATCAACATGTCGCGTGACGACAAGCTCGTCGACGCCCACCGTGCCGCCGGCTCGGACCTCGACCGGCTCGACGGCGACCTCGCCGAGTCGGGCGTGGCCCACGAGGTGCGGCGCATCGAGCACGGCACCGACCCCGCCGAGGCGCTCCTGCGGATCATCGAGACGGAGTCGCCGCGGATGCTCGTCATCGGCATCCGCCACCGCAGCCCGGTCGGCAAGCTGCTCCTGGGCTCGACGGCCCAGCGCCTCCTGCTCGACGCCACCTGCCCGGTGCTCGCCGTCAAGGCGGCCTGAGCGACCCGGCATACGCAAGACATCACGTCGAGTGGGCACTTTCCGACGACGGAAAGTGCCCACTCGACGTATCGGGCGTCAGGCGGGGGGCTTGGAGACGTCGACGTGACGGGCGACCTCCGCGAAGCCGGCCCGCCGGTAGAGCCCGATCGCGGGGCCGCCGTCCTCGGCGAGGATGACGAGCTGGCGCACGGCTCGGTCCTCGAGCGCCCACTCCCCCGCGGCGCGCACGAGCGCCCCCGCGATGCCTCGCCGCCGGTGGCTCTCCAGGGTCACGACGTCCTGGTAGCGCGCGAGCCCACCCAGGCGGACGATGCCCAGCCGTGCCACCAGCCGGTCGCCGTCGAAGGCGCCGAACCACCGCGCCCGCCCCGACCCGGCGAGCGCGCGCTGGGCGCCGGCGCGCCGCCGCTCGAACACCATGCGCTCCTCCAGCCCGGCGTCCCCGGTGTCGGACGCGCCGACGTGCCCGACTGCTCCCAGTCGTCGTCGCCCTCCAGGGGCCGAGTGCGTATGCCGTCGGGCACGTCCCCGGCGACCGGCAGCTGCGTCGTGGCCAGGTCGACGGCGCCCTCGACCTCCCAGCCACGCGCCGCCCACGCCTCGGTGTCGCCGCCGTCGAGGGTGAAGGCGACGGCCCGGTGCCTCGCCTCGGGGAACTCCTCCTCGAACCGCGCGACCCAGCGGTCGACCTCGTCCGCCCGGGCCTCGCCCTCGACGAGCACGAAGTTGCCCCACCAGAAGGTCGGGTTGGCCTCGGTCCGGACGACGAGGTGGTGGCCGTGGTCGGTGACGGTCGAGCCCTGCAGCCGCAGCAGCTCGAGGTCGGTCGTCAGCCCGGGACTGTCGATGCGCATGCCCGAATCCTGCCCTCCCCGTCCGCCCCCCACGTCGAGTGGGCACTGTGCGTCACCTCGAGCCGTCGCAAAGTGCCCACTCGACGTCGGAAAGTGCCCACTCGACTTGGGCGAGAGATGGTCAGCTGGCCACGCAGGCGCCGGTGCTGACCTCCATGCCGGCCGAGGAGGCCTCGTCGAGCACCGGCCGGGCCTCGGCGAGGGTCAGCGCGTAGCCCGTCTTGGCGTCCTCGAGCGACTTGGCGAAGATGACGCCGACGACGCGGCCGTTCGTGTCGAGGAGCGGGCCGCCGGAGTTGCCCGGCTGGACCGTCGCGGCGAGCGAGTAGATCTGGCGGACGACGCGGTCCTTGCTGTAGATGTCGAAGCCCCGGGCGTCGAGCTGGGCCCGGATGCGCGCGGACACCGCGCGGTAGGGGCCGTCAAGCGGGTAGCCCGGCACCGCCGCGGAGTCGCCGCGCTGCAGCTCCCCGCCCAGCTGCAGGGGCGGAGCCAGCAGGCCCGGCACGCTGACGACCGCGAGGTCGCGGCGCGGGTCGAAGACGACGACGCGGGCCTTCAGCACCTGGTCGCCGCTCTGCACCTGCACGTCGTCCGCGCCGGCGACGACGTGCGCGTTGGTGACGATGCGCCCGGGCATGAGCACCCACCCGGTGCCCTCCTGGCCACGCTGGCACGAGCTGGACTGCGTGGTGACCTTGACGACCGACCGGGCCGCGCCGCGGATCGCCTGCGAGTGGGCGACGGCGGGGTCTGGTCCCTGGACCGGCGTGATCGGCTCGGGCGCGAGGCCGCCGAAGACCTGCGGAAAGCCTTGGCTGGACAGGAACCCGCGGAAGCCGGCGAACACCTGCCCCGTCTCCTCGGGCACCACCGAGTTGACGACCTGCAGCACCTTCGAGTCGGCCATGGCCTTCGACAGCGTCGGGTTGCCGGCCGTGCGCAGCGCGCCGCCGATGAACCAGACGATGAGGCTCGCCGCCAGCGCCACGACGACCGCGCCGAGCGCCGAGTCGACGCGTCGCAGCGACGTCTGCCCGACCCGACGCCGTATGCGTGAGCCGAGCAGGCTGCCGAGGAACTGTCCCAGCCAGCCGAAGCCCACGACGCCGACGACGAGCACGAGCACCCGGGTGCGGCTGTCGTTCGCGACGGCCGGCCAGCGCGTGAGCATCCCGGGCAGCTGCCAGACCGCGAGCATGGCGAAGGCGAAGAAGCCGACGAGCGAGCACACGCTCTGGATCAGCCCCTGTCGGTAGCCCGACACGGCATACGCGAGCAGCAGGAGCACGAGGACGACGTCGAGCAGGTTGCTGCCGGTCATGCCCGCCTCCCCTGACGCAGGAAGACCTCGGGCAGCGGCCGCATGACGCCCGCGTCCCACGGCTGGGACAGGCCGGCGAGCTCGAGGACGCTGCTGAGCAGTCCGGCGGTGAAACCCCAGAGGAAGAGGTGGTCGAGCTCGAAGCCCGGCCCGGTGTAGCCGGACGGGTGGGTCACCGAGAAGCGCGTAGCCGGGGCGACGAGGTGCGAGACCGGCACGGACAGCACGTCGTGCACCTCGCGGGGGTCGCGGACGCCGATGGGCGTGGGCTTGGCCCACCAGCCGAGCACCGGGGCGACGACGAACTGGGCCGGCGCGAGGAAGAGCGACGGCAGCTGCGCGACGACCTCGACCCCGCCCGGGTCGACGCCCGTCTCCTCCTGCGCCTCGCGCAGCGCAGTCGCCACGAGGTCGTCGTCCTCGGGGTCGCGCGAGCCGCCCGGGAAGGCGATCTGGGCCGGCTGGGTGCGCATGGTGTGAGAACGCTCGATGAGCACGACATGCTCCCCGTCGTCGTCGGATCCCGCGGGTGGCGGGCCGAAGAGGATGAGGACCGCCGACTCCCGTCCGCCCTCCTCGGGCGGCAGGAAGCGCGAGAAGTACTGCGGCGCCACGCTCTCGAGGCGCACCGCGACGTCGTCCATCCACGCCGGGCGCGGGGCGGTGCCACCATCCAGCGCTGGGGACGGCTCGATGGCGCCCGACGGGCCGGCATACGCGATGCCGCTGACGACCTCCGTCACTTCGGTGCCAGCTCGTACTTCAGCAGCTTCGCCGCCTTGTCGGGATCGGTCTCGCCGATGCCGTAGCTCGGGCACAGCCGGGCGACGGGGCAGGCGCCGCAGGCGGGCTTCTTCGCATGGCAGGTGCGGCGGCCGTGGAAGATCACGACGTGGCTGAGCATCGTCCAGTCGCGTCGGAGGAAGAGCCGGCCGATCTCGTGCTCGACCTTGACGGGGTCCTCCTCCTCGGTCCAGCCGAAGCGGCGTACGAGCCGCCCGAAGTGCGTGTCGACGGTGATGCCCGGCACGTCGAAGGCGTTGCCCAGCACGACGTTGGCCGTCTTGCGGCCCACTCCCGGGAGGGTGACGAGGTCCTTGAGCCTTCCGGGCACCTCGCCGTCGAAGTTCTCGACGAGGGCGATGCCGAGCTTGATGAGCGAGTCGGCCTTGTTCCGGTAGAAGCCGGTCGGCTGGATGATCGTCTCGAGCTCGGTCCGGTCGGCCGCGGCGTAGTCGGCGGCGCTCTGGTACTTGGCGAAGACGATCGGCGTCACCTTGTTGACCCCGACGTCGGTCGTCTGCGCCGACAGGATCGTCGCCACGAGCAGCTCGAGCGGGGTGCTGAAGTCGAGCTCGCAGTGCGCGTACGGGTAGCGCTCGTGCAGCAGGCGGTACATCTTCCGGGCGCGCCGGGTCCGCGCCACGGGGCTCTCGTCGGCGGTCACGACGGCACGGGGAGACACGCACGACACTGTATGCCGCCGCGCTGGGTCACGCCGTCCGCCGCGCTCCTCGCCGAGCCGGGCCCGCAGGACCGCACGTGACAGAGCCCACACCCCTGTCCAACCTTCGAGCGAAGACCTCTCCTTCTGGGTACGTGCTGCAACGCACGGAGGGAGTCCGACATGTCAACGGATACGCGCATCGATGCCCCAACGCCTGCCGAGGCGAGCGTTCTGCCTGCCTCCGTGATCCCAGCGTCGCCCGCGGCCGTGCCGGTCGCTCTTACGGAACCCGAGGAGCACCACGGGCTGGAGTCGACCCTCGACCTGCTGGCCGGTATGGACCTCGCCCACTCGCCCGAGCAGGACGTCGTCCGGGCCCTCGAGCTCATGGTGACCCACGCCGAGTTCCCCTGCCTGGGAGCGAAGTCCGTCTTCCGCCGCGGCGGCATGGACCACCTGGTGCTCGGCGACATGACCGATCCGGACGTCCCCGGCCAGCTCCTCGAGCGGCTCCGCGCCTTCGCGACCAGTATCGAGGGCGAGAGCGGCTTCCACTCCTTCATCGTCACCTTCCGCGGGCCGGTGCCCGCCGACGAGGCCGGCTTCGAGACGGCCCTGTTCGACCTGCTCCAGCGGCTGCACGACGTCGACGACGAGTCGTGGGCCGACGGGGTGGGCTCCGACCCCAGCGACCCGCACTTCGCCTTCAGCGCCGGCGGCACCGCGTACTTCATCGTCGGCCTGCACCCCGCCGCCTCCCGCGTGGCCCGGCGGGCCCCGCTGCCCACCCTCGTGTTCAACCCGCACGACCAGTTCGAGAACCTGCGCGCCGAGGGCCGCTTCGACCACATGCGCAGCACGATCCGCCGTCGCGACGTCGACCTGCAGGGGTTCGTCAACCCCATGGTCGCCGACCACGGCGACAGCACCGAGGCCCTGCAGTACTCCGGGCGCCACCATCCCGACGGCTGGCAGCCGCCGCTCGAGGTCAACCCCGAGGCCGCCGCAGCCACTGACGGCACGCACGTCCCGACCACCACCGCGAGCGCGAGCCGGTGCCCGATGGGAGCCCGCGCCACCACCCACCCAGGGGAGCAAGGATGACGATCTCGCAGGACCTGACGCACACCACCCTCGGGCGCCTCTTCGGCCCCGGCGGACCGGTCTTCCAACCGCTCGGCGGCTACGGTGACGGCATGGAGCTCACCCGCCTGGCCCCGCAGACCGGCACCGCCTTCCTCCTGCGGGCGGGCCAGCGACTGACGGTCGTCGACCCCACCGGCGAGCAGGTCAGCGACTTCTTCGCCGTCATGGCCGACGACCGCGACGAGTGGTTCAGCTCCGGTCGCACCATCGACTACGCCAACTCGACGGCCGTGACCACCGGCAGCGTGCTCTACAGCAACCGCAGCCGGCGGATGGCCACCGTCGTCGAGGACACGTGCGGGCACCACGACATCCTGCTGACGCCGTGCTCGCAGGAGACCTTCGACCTGCTCTATCCCGAGTTCCACGGGGCCTACCACCCCAGCTGCTACGAGAACCTCGCCACCAACATGGCGGCCTACGACGTCGACCCCGACCGGATCTCCACAACACTCAACATCTTCATGAACGTGTGGAACGAGCGCGGCGGCGAGCTGCACATCGACCCGCCAACCTCGCGTGCCGGTGACCGCTTCGTCCTGCGCGCCGAGGCCGACCTCATCGTGGGCCTGACCGCCTGCTCGGCCGAGAAGTCCAACAACGGCGTGTGCAAGCCCATCGACTACCGCATCGACGACTGAGCCGCGTGCGAGCAGCAGACGGTCGGGCCGGGGCGGGCCACAGTTCGACGCGCGACCGGATGTGCCTGTGGTGTCAGGGCATCGGCACGCACCACGTGGCACACTGACCCCGTGGATCTCGACGTGGTGAGGCGTGCGCCCCTGTTCAAGGCTCTGGACGACGAGGCGGCCTCCGCCCTGCAGTCCGAGATGAGCCGGTCGCACATGGAGCGCGGCGACGTGCTCTTCCACGAGGGCGACCGCGGCGACACGCTCTACGTCATCGCCGAGGGCAAGATCAAGCTCGGCCGCCGCAGCCCCGACGGCCGCGAGAACCTCGTCGCGATCCTCGGTCCCGGCGAGATGTTCGGCGAGCTCAGCCTCTTCGACCCGGGGCCCCGCACGATGACCGCGACCGCCGTCGCCGAGACCCAACTGCTCGGGCTCGGCAACGACTCGCTCACGGCGATCCTCACCGGCCGCCCAGAGGTGTCCAAGGCCCTGCTCGCCGCGTTGGCCCAGCGCCTGCGCCGCACCAACGCCCACCTCGCCGACCTCGTCTTCACCGACGTCCCCGGCCGCGTCGCCAAGGCGCTGCTCGACCTGTCGGAGCGCTTCGGCAGGCCCGTCGAGGGCGGCATCATGGTCTCCCACGACCTCACGCAGGAGGAGCTGGCGCAGCTCGTCGGCGCCTCCCGCGAGACCGTCAACAAGGCACTCGCGGACTTCGCGACGCGCGGGTGGCTGCGCCTCGAGGCCCGGGCCGTCCTGCTCCAGGACGTCGAGCGTCTCAAGCGCCGCGCCCGCTGAGCCTTCCGGTCAGCCCGTCGGACCGGCGAGGCGCCAGCCGTCCGGCCCGTTGAGGACGACCCTGTCGGCGCGACTGGCCGTGGCGGCCACCGCGACCGCGTTCGCCTCGTCGGTCTGCTCGACCCAGGCCAGCGCTGCCGACGGGCTCTTGCCGAAGGTGACGTGCCGGTCGACGAGACGCGACCGGCGCACCTCGTCGTCGCCCGCCACGAACCACACCTCGGCCAGCTGCGCCCGCGCCCGCTCCCAGCGCGCCTCGGGCAGGAGCAGGTAGTTGCCCTCGGTCACGACAAGACGAGCAGACGGCGGCACCACCATCGCCGCGGCCAGTGGCTGCTCGAGGGTCCGGTCGAAGCCCGGCGCGTACACCCACGAGTCGGGCTCGGTAACGACCCGGTGCAGCAGGTGGGCGTAGCCGTCCGCGTCGAACGTGTCGGGAGCACCCTTGCGGGACAGCGCTCCCAGCCGCTCGAGCTGCGCGTCGGCGAGGTGGAAGCCGTCCATCGGCACGTGCGCCACCCAGTCCCTGCCCTGCGCGGCCCCGACCGCTCGGACCAGCGCGTCAGCGAGGGTCGACTTGCCGGCGCCGGGCGCACCGGCGATGCCAAGGACGACCCGCCGGTGGTCGCCGACGAGCGCTAACGCCGCCGCAGCCAGGGCTCCGATGCCGCGGTCCATTGCTCAGGCGTGGGCGCGGAGGTAGTCGAGCTGGGCCCGCACCGACAGCTCGGCGGCGGGCCACACGCTGCGCGGCACGTCGGCGTAGACCTGCTCCACGACGTCGTATGCCGTCTGCGCACCTCGGGCGACCGCCTCGCGCACCTGCTCCAGCCGTTCGGCGCGGTGCTTAAGGTAGAAGGTGACGGTGGCTGCCGCGTCGGCGACGAACGGCCCGTGCCCCGGGAGCAGGCTCGTCACCTCACCGGCGCGGGTCAGCGCCTCGATGTGTTCGAGCGAGGCGAGGTAGGCCTCGAGGCTGCCGTCGGGCCAGGCCACGACGGTGGTGCCGCGCCCGAGCACGGTGTCGCCGGTCAGGAGCGTGTTGTCGGCGGGCAGCACGAACGAGAAGGAGTCGCTCGTGTGGCCGGGGGTCGGGGCGGCGAGGATCTCGAGCCCACCGACCCGGACCGTCTCCCCGGCTCGAAGGTCGTCGTGGCCCCTGCCGAAGCCGCGCACCGGCGCACCGGTCAGCTCGGCGAAACGGCCCACCCCTTCGGCGTGGTCGGCGTGCCCGTGCGTCAGCAGGGTGAGGGCCACCCGGCGCCCTGACTCGGAGACACGGCGCACGACGTGCTGCAGGTGGGCCTCGTCGAGCGGGCCCGGGTCGACGACGACGACCTCGTCGGAGCCGGGCTCGGCGAGCAGCCACGTGTTGGTGCCGTCGAGCGTCATGGGCGACGGGTTCGGGCAGAGCACGCACTCGGCGCGCTCGGTCATGACGCCGCCGTGCCAGCTCGGGTCGGCCTCCGATCCCTTCACCACCCGCCCCCTGCACTCACGTCGTGACCACTTCGACGATCTCGATGGCCGCACCCTCGGGGCCGGACACGACCTGCGGCATGACGAGCGGCAGCGCGTCATTGTGCACGACCACGTCTGCGGCACAACGCGCGTCGGCGATCTCCTCCACGCACACGACCGTCGGGGGAAGCATGAGTGCCGACCCGGCGGCATACGCCCTCAACAGCTCGGACGGGACGAACCAGTCGGCGTGGTCGGCCTCGGTGGTGTCGCCGTCGGCGACCTGCGCCGGGGGCATGAGCGCGGCGAAGAACCACGTGTCGTAGCGGCGCGGCTCGAAGACCGGCGTCACCCAGTGCGCCTTGGCGACGACGAGGTCGGACCGCAGCACCAGGCCCTTGTCGTGGAGCACCTCGTCGAGGGACAGCCGCCGGTCGACGAGGGCCTGCCGCACGCCGGCCCACTCCGGCCCGTCGACCGCGGCGAGCGGGCCGTCGGCGGAGGCGCCGGCGAGCAGCACACCGCACTCCTCGAAGACCTCGCGCACCGCTGCGGCCACGAACATCTGCGCCTCGGCGGGCGAGCAGCCCAGTCGCGCAGCCCATTCCGAGGGCGAGGGCCCCGCCCAGGGCAGGGTCGGGTCGCCGTCGCGCGCGTCGACCCCGCCGCCGGGGAAGACCATCATGCTCGGCGCGAACTCCATCGCGGAGACGCGCCGGAGCATGAAGACCTCGGGGCCGCCGGCGCCGTCACGGACGAGCATCACCGTGCTCGCCCGGCGGGGCGCAGCCACGTCCCACCGCTCGCCGGCGAGCCAGCGCGTCGCCGCGTCGGCGATGCCGGGGGTCGTGGTGAGCGGGAACCGGCGGCCCGTCGAGGTCACGTCGAGGTCACTTCGCGACGGAGACGATGACCTCGACCTCGACCGGGGCGTCCAGCGGCAGGGCGGCGACGCCGACGGCCGAGCGGGCGTGGATCCCGTTGTCGCCGAAGGCCTTCACGAGCAGCTCGCTGGCGCCGTTGATGACGGCCGGCTGGCCGGTGAAGGACGGGTCGGACGCGACGAAGCCGACGACCTTGACGACGCGAGTCACCGCGTCGAGGTCGCCGATCTCCGACTTGATCGCGGCGATGGCGTTGAGCGCGCACGTCTCGGCGAGGGACTTGGCGGTGTCGGCGTCGACCTCCGCGCCGACCTTGCCGGTCGCGGCGAGGGCGCCGTCGGCCATCGGCAGCTGGCCCGAGGTGAACACGAGGTCGCCCTCGCGGACGACGGGGACGTAGGCGGCGACGGGCGGCACGACCTCGGGGACGGTGAGGCCGAGCTCGGACAGGCGGTCTTCGACAGCAGACATGGTGCGGGGGCTCCTCAGGGGTGGCTCGGGGGTGTTCGGAGGTGGCTCAGCGGTGGCTGGCTCAGGACTTGGGGCGCTTGAAGTACGCGACGAGGCTCGTGCCGTCGGGGCCGTTGACGATCTGGACGAGCTCCCAGCCGTCAGCCCCGAAGTTGTCGAGGATCTGCTTGGTGTTGTGGATCAGGAGCGGTGCGGTGAGGTATTCCCACTGGGTCATGGGCTCACCCTACTCAGCGGCCGCAGCACGCCCCGACGAGCGCTCGGCGCCCCGGGTGGCAGCATGACGCGCATGACGAGCAGCGCCGAGACCAGCCCTGAGACCCGTTCCTACGGCGAGGACCCCGCGCAGGTCTACGACGTGCTCCTCCCGGCCGCCGACGCGCCGCCGGCGCCGGGCACCGTCGTCGTCGTGCACGGCGGTTTCTGGCGCAAGGAGTACGACCGCGACCACGCCCTCCCCGAGGCGCGCGCCTTCGCCGCCGCGGGCTGGCACGTCGTCGTGGCGGAGTACCGCCGAGCAGGTATGCCGGGTGGCGGCGTCCCCGGGACCCTCGACGACGTGCGCGACCTCCTCGCGTCGGTGGCTGCCCAGCCGGACCTGCCGAAGCCGTTGGTCCCGGTGGGCCACTCCGCCGGTGGCCACCTCGTGACGTGGGTGGCCGGGCAGCCGTGGGCGACCCAGCGCGGCATCGCCGGCGTCGTGTCGCTGGCCGGCGTGGTCGACCTCGGTGCGTCCGACCGCCTGCACCTGGGCTCCGACGCGGCGCGCGAGTTCGTCGGAACCGGGCCCAGCAGCGAGGCCTGGACCTCCGCCGACCCGATGACGACGCTGCCGCCCAAGGTGCCGGTGCGCCTGGTCAACGGCGCCGACGACGACACGGTGCCCCCGGAGGTCGCTGACGCATACGTGCTCGGGGCCACTGCGGCCGGCGGGGACGTGACGGTTCAGGTCGTGCCCGGCACCGACCACATGGCGATCATCGACCCGAGCCACCCCGCCTTCGACGAGGTGCTGGCGGCGGTCCGGTCGCTCACGTCGACGAGCCCCTGACCTCCCGACCCTTCTCCGGTTCGAGGTGATACCGCAGCCCCGTCCGCGTCAACATCACCTCGAATCGATCGAGACTCCCGGTGGTTCGAGGTGATCGTGGTGGGTTCGCCCCGGCGACATCACCTCGAACCGGTTGTCCACACCCACCACGGCGATGCACCGCACATCCACAGCTTGCGTATGCCGCTCGCCTCCGAGGGACGTCAGCGCGACGGTCGTCGGATGAGAGGTGCAGAACGACGGCGACGTGCTCGCGAACTCGCAGACCAGCAAGGTGGCGTGGTGTCGCGCGCCATGCTTCGAGCAGCAGGCATCCAGCGGCAGCACGTCGCATCCGAGGTGCATGCAGAACGGTGGACCCTCCACGGCGACGTCACGGTGGCGGTGCACACCCGTCCGTTGACCCGTGAGGAGCAGCTGTGGCGAGCCGTCTGGGAGATCGGCCCAGACGTGGCAGCGCTGGACGGCGTCACGTCCCTGCACGTCGCGGGCCTGAAGCACTACGACGAGCCGAGTGTTCACTGCTCGGTCGTCCACACCGCGCGGGTGACCTGGCCGTCGGGGGTTGCGGCGCACAAAGTCATCCGCCGCGTTCCTGACGAGGTCGTTGCGGTCGGGATCCCACGGACTCGGCCAGCGGTGGCGGCACTTCGTGCAGCCCACTGGGCCGTGAGCGACCGGCAGGCGGCCCTCATCCTCGTGATGACCGTCCAGCAGCGCCTCGCCACACCGGAGCAGCTATTGCACACGACCGAAATCCTGAAGGGGCGCCGCCGCCGTGCCTTCGTCAAGGGCGTCGTCCGCGACATCGCACTCGGGGTGCAGTCGCTCGGCGAGCTCGACTTCGCGAGACTCTGCCGGGAACGCGGCCTTCCGGAGCCCGACCGACAGGTCCTCGTGCAGACCGACACAGGGCGCGTCTACCTCGACGTCCGGTGGCGGGGCGGCCTGGTCGTCGAGATCGACGGCGTGCAGCACCAACGCGCCCTCGCGGTCTCGGCGGACAACCTACGAACCAACGCCCTGGTTCTTCGCGGCGACCGCGCCCTGCGCATCGATCTGGTAGGGCTGCGCGTCTACACCGAGGAGTTCATGGCCCAGGTCGCGCAGGGACAGGCCCAGCTCGGCACCTCGGCCGCCTGACCCGTCCGCGCCAGGGGTCGAGGTGATCTCGACCTGCACCAACCCCACAGGATCACCTCGAACCAGCGTCGGCAGAAGTTGATGGAGGTGATAGGAGCTCCCACCAGCCCACGGGATCACCTCGAACCGGGAAGGGGGCAACCCGAGGTCGAGGCGACCTCCGAACGCGCCCCGCCTAAGGTGGGAGGCGTGACGACGGACCCGAGCGCCGCACCCTGGGCACGAGCGCGACTGCACGTCGTCACGGGCAAGGGCGGCACCGGCAAGACCACGGTCGCCTCCGCGATCACCCTCGCGCTCGCCTCGCGGCCGGGCCGCGTCCTCATGGCCGAGGTCGAGGGCCGGCAGGGCATCAGCCAGACGTTCGACGTGCCACCGCTCGGCACCGAGGAGACCCGCATCCTGCGCCTGGCCGGAGGCGGCGAGATCGTGGGCCTGTCGATCGACCCCAAGGCCGCGCTGCTCGAGTACCTCCAGATGTTCTACAAGCTCGGCCGGGCCGGCAAGCTGCTCGAGAAGTTCGGCGCGATCGACTTCGCGACGACCATCGCCCCCGGCGTGCGCGACGTGCTGCTCATCGGCAAGATCTACGAGGCCAACCGGCGCCGGCGGGACGGGCGCCACAAGGGCGAGGCGGCCCCCGTCTACGACGGCATCGTCCTCGACGCGCCGCCGACGGGTCGCATCGGACGCTTCCTCTCGGTCAACTCCGAGGTCGCCGACCTCGCCCGGGTCGGGCCCATCGCCTCGCAGGCCGCCTCGATCACGCGGCTGCTCGAGTCGGAGCAGACCGTGGTCCACCTCGTCACGCTCCTCGAGGAGATGCCGGTGCAGGAGACCCTCGACGCCATCGACGAGCTGCGCGCCAAGTCGCTGCGGCCGGGCGCGATCATCGTCAACATGGTGCGCGAGCCGCTGCTCGACGACGTCGCCCTCGACCAGGCCCGCGACGGACGGCTGCACAAGGCCTCCATCCGGGGCCAGCTCACCGAGTCCGGCATCCGCGTCACCCCCGAGCTCGTCGAGGGCCTGCTCGACGAGGCCCGCGACCACGCCGAGCGCGTCGACCTCGAGCGCGAGCAGCTCGCCCTCCTCGAGGCCACCGGCCTGCCTATCGTGCAGCTGCCCGCCCTGCCCGGCGGTGTCGACCCGGGCTCGATCCGCGAGCTGGCCGCGCTGCTCGCGCCCCTATTCACCCCGGCCACGGTCCCCGCGGCGGTGCAGGCATGAGCCCGGCGACCACGTCCCCCGCCCCGCCCGCGCTCGATGTCGACGCCCTCATCGACGACCCGGCCACCTCGATCGTCGTCTGCTGCGGATCCGGAGGTGTCGGCAAGACCACGACCGCGGCGGCGCTGGGGCTGCGGGCCGCCGAGTCCGGGCGCAAGGTCGTCGTCCTCACCATCGACCCCGCGCGCCGGCTCGCCCAGTCCCTGGGCCTCACCGAGCTCGACAACACGCCCCGCCCCGTGGCCGGCATCGACACCTCGGCCGGCGGCAGCCTGCACGCCATGATGCTCGACATGAAGCGGACCTTCGACGAGGTCGTGCTCGCCCACTCCGACCCCGACAAGGCCCAGCAGATCCTCGCCAACCCCTTCTACCAGGCGGTCAGCAGCTCCTTCGCCGGCACGCAGGAGTACATGGCGATGGAGAAGCTCGGCCAGCTCAGGGCCAGCGCCGGCAGCCCCGACGCCCCGTGGGACCTCATCGTCGTCGACACTCCCCCGTCGCGCTCGGCCCTCGACTTCCTCGACGCCCCCAACCGGCTCGGCAGCTTCCTCGACGGGCGGTTCATCCGCCTGCTCACGGCGCCGGCCAAGGCGGGCGGGCGCGCCGGCCTCAAGGTCTTCGCCGGCGGCATACAGCTCGTCACGAACACGATGACCAAGATCCTCGGCGGGCAGATGCTGAACGACGTGCAGACGTTCGTCAACGCCCTCGACACGATGTTCGGCGGCTTCCGCGAGCGCGCCGACGAGACCTACCGCCTGCTGTCGGAGAAGGGCACGGCCTTCCTCGTCGTGGCGGCGCCCGAGCGCGACGCGCTGCGCGAGGCGTCCTACTTCGTCGACCGGCTGGAAGCGGACGGCATGCCGCTCGCCGGGCTCGTCGTCAACCGCATGGGTCGCGTCTCGGCCGGTGGGGTCACCCCCGCCCGCGCCCTCGCTGCCGCAGAGCACCTCGAGGAGAGCGATGGCCCGAAGTCGGCCGACAACGCCGCGGGCCTCCTGCGCCTGCACGCCGCGCTCGTGACGACGAGCGAGCGGCAGCGCGAGCTCGCCGACCGCTTCTCACGGTCACACCCCGGCATACCGGTCGTGCAGGTGCCCGCGCTCGGGCGTGACGTCCACGACCTCGAGGGCCTGCGCCAGATCGGTGACGCGCTCGCGGGGTCGTGACCGATTGGTCACGACCCCGCGATCGTGTGAAGTTGTGAGAGCGGCGACCGGCAGTCTGTTCGACCGGCTGCCGCTCGGTCTTGCGCGTCCTGCTACCTGGCCTGTGCGGCCATGCCCGCCTTGAGGGCGGACTTCCAGGACGTGATGTCGGGCCGCTTGCGCAGCAGGGCCCGGCGCTCGCGCTCGGTCATCCCTCCCCAGACGCCGAACTCGGTCCTGTTGTCGAGAGCCTCCGCCAGACACTGGGCGAGGACCGGACACGTCTTGCAGACGGCCTTCGCATCGTGCTGTGCCTTGCCCCTGACGAACAGCGCATCAGGATCCTGACCGGAGCACTTGGCCTGACTGGCCCACTCGTCCACCCACGGATCCACCATGACGACTGCACTCATTGCACTACCCCTCCCCGCCCGGCGCCTCCCATGACATCCGAGCCGGCCGTTGGACCGTCCCACCGGTCCTGACCATCGGGTCCCCCAAGACCCAAAGGAGACATTAGGATCGGGAGCCCCCCGACGGACATAGCCTCTATGGACCATTTAGTTGAGCGGGTGACTAGTCACCTGAGCACGGTCGAGGTGGTCACCGCAGGCGAGGTGGGCTCGGCGTCACGCGCGCAACTCGGGCGATCCGGCCCGCGCGGGGCACCTGTGGTCATAAGGTGTGCGGTTACCCTTGGGCCCATGTCTTCACGCACGACCTCGATCGGTGGCGTCATCAGCCTGCTCGGCGCGTTCCTCGCGTCCGCGCTGGTGCTCGGCCTTCTCGCCGCCGGCCTGGCGATGCCAGCGGTGGGCGCCACGGGGGCCTTGGCCCGCAGCGGCGTCGACGTGTTCAACGAGCTGCCCAGCGAGTTCACGACCGACCCGCTGGCCCAGACCTCCCGCATCCTCGCGGCCGACGGCTCCGTCATCGCGACCCCGCAGGAGCAGAACCGCACGATCGTGCCGCTCGACAAGATCGCGCCGATCATGCGTGAGGCCCAGATCGCGATAGAGGACCACCGATTCTACGAGCACGGTGGCGTCGACCTGCAGGGCGTGCTCCGCGCCGCGATCGGCAACCTCCGCAGCGGCGCGACCACCTCGGGTGCGTCCTCGCTCACCCAGCAGTACGTGAAGATCTCGCTCCAGTACTCCGCGCTCAACTCCGGCAACAAGGAGGCGGCGGCCGAGGCCGTCAAGAAGGACTACATGCGCAAGCTCAAGGAGCTGAAGTACGCGATCACGCTGGAGAAGAAGCTCACCAAGGACCAGATCCTGCAGGGCTACCTCAACCTCGTCTACTACGGCGACCGCGCCTACGGCGTCGAGGCAGCGGCCATGCACTACTTCAGCGTCCACGCCTCGCAGCTCACCCTGTCGCAGGCGGCCCTGCTCGCCGGCCTGACGCAGAACCCCGGCACCACCGACCCGGTGAACTTCCCGGAGCGCGCGGTGGCCCGGCGCAATGTCGTGCTCGACCGCATGCACGAGCTCGGCCGCATCACCGACAAGCAGTGGACCGACGCCAAGAAGCGCACCCTCAAGCAGGACATGCGGGTCACGGAGCCCAAGAGCACGTGCCTCGCTTCGCCCTACCCCTACTGGTGCGACTTCATCATCAACTACGCCCTCGCGATGCCGCAGCTCGGCAAGACGCTCGAGGAGCGCAAGCGGATGCTCTACCGCGGCGGCGTGACGATCACGACTACCCTCGACCCGAAGCTGCAGCAGTACGCGCAGATGGAGGTCACCAAGAAGGTGCCGATCGGCAACAAGGCGCGCATCGGTGCCGCGGCGTACGTCGCCGATCCCAACACGGGCCAGGTCAAGGCGTTCGCGCAGAACACCGAGTACTCCGTCGAAAAGGGCAAGGAGCTCGAGGGCAAGACCAGCATCAACTGGGCGCTCGACTTCAAGTACGGCGGCTCCGGTGGATTCCAGTTCGGTTCCACCGCCAAGGCGTTCGCGCTCGTGACCGCCATGGAGTCCGGCATGAAGATCAACGCCAGCGTCAACGCCAAGGGCGCCGGGGGCAGCTCCAAGGCGGTGTACACCCCGAAGGAGTGGCCGGGCGGCCCGAACAACTGCGGCCCGGGTGAGCCCTGGCCGGTGCGCAACGACACGCCGTTCGCCGGCGGCAACATCAGCCTGATGAAGGCGACCGCCCTGTCGACCAACACCGCCTTCGTCGCGCTCGTCGAGAAGCTCGGCGGCTGCAAGGTGCGTGACACGATGATCCGCCTCGGCCTGCACCGCTCCGACGGCGGGCAGATCGGACGATACGCGCCGCAGTACATCCTCGGCGGCGACGACGTCTCGCCGCAGGGCGTCGCCCACGCGTACGGCGTGCTGGCCGCCAGCGGCAAGAAGTGCCCCATGGTCGCGATCACGAAGATCATGCAGGGCAGCAAGAACATCGCCCTGCCGGCCACGCCGTGCGCGCAGGTCGCGGATCCCGACGTCGTCCACGCCACCGACAAGTTCCTCGAGTACAACATGACGAACGGCTCGGGCATCCGGAACCAGCTCGACGACGGCAAGCGGCAGTCGGCCGGCAAGACCGGCACCGCCGACAACAACAACGAGTCGTGGTTCGTCGGCTACACCCCGCAGCTCGTCACCGCAGTCTGGGTCGGCACGCCCTACGACCCGATCACCCGCGTCATGAAGAACGTCAGCGTCGGCGGCCAGTTCTACCCCGTCATGCACGGTGCCGCGATCGCGGCCCCGATCTGGAAGGCGATCATGAACCGGGCCTCGGAGGGCCTGCCGCAGGTCAAGTTCCCCGAGCCGTCCAGCAAGTTCACGACGGGTTCGAACCCGGCCGACTCAACGTCCGCCGGCTCCATCCCCGGCGTCACCGGCATGACGGTCGGGCAGGCGATCGCGACGCTGCAGTCCGCCGGCTACTCGGCTGGCGTCGGCGGCACGATGAGCTCGTCGGTGCCCCAGGGTCTCGTCGCCGGCACCTCCCCGTGGGGGCAGGCGCCGAGCGGCACCTTCATCACGATCTACACCTCACGCGGAGGTTCACGGCAGGCACTGCCCCAGCCGCAGCCCACGGTCGTCAAACCGAGCGGAGGTGGCGGCACCACCACCGGCGGCGCCAAGCCCAAGCCCGGCAAGACCAAGCCGGGCAAGCCCCCGAAGCCGTAGACCAGCCCAGACACCACGAAGGCCCGACGCGCTCGCGTCGGGCCTTCGTCGTCCTGGCGTGCCGGCCACCCTGAGCGGGTGGGCCGCCGAGGCACCTCAGCCGGCGAGGACGCGGCGCACGATGGCGGCCACGCGCCCGCCTTCAGCGCGACCCGCCACGGCGGCGTTGGCCGCCTTCATCGCCAGGCCCATCTGCGGCATACCGGTGGCCCCGGATGCGGTGACGGCCTCCCGCACGATGGCCTCGAGCTCGTCGTCGCCGAGCTGCTTGGGCAGGTAGGTCTCGAGGACGGCGAGCTCCGCCTCCTCCTTGGCAGCGAGCTCGGAGCGGCCGGCGCCGGAGTACGCCTCGGCGGCCTCGCGGCGCTTCTTGGCCTCCTTGGTCAGGACCTTGAGCACGTCGTCGTCGCTGAGCTCGCGGTGCTCCTTGCCGGCGACCTCCTCGTTGGTGACGGCGGTCAGTGCCATCCGCAGCGAGCCGGCACGCACCTGGTCACGCTCGCGCATCGCGGAGGTCAGGTCGGACTGCAGCTGCTGCTTGAGGGTGCTCATGGGCCAAGTCTGACAGGTCGCGCAGCCCCGCCCCGCCCGGTTTGTCGGCCGGCGCTCCCCCGGGTGCGAGGATGGGCCCCATGCGTGCCGTGACCAAGACCGTGCTGGGCCTGGGCTTCGCCGGTGCGGGCGTGCTCGGCTGGGCATCGCTCGTCGAGCGCAACGCGTTCGTCCTGCGCCGCTTCGAGGTGCCGGTGCTGCCCGAGGGCGCCGCGCCGCTGCGGGTGCTGCACCTGTCGGACCTGCACCTGCTGCCGCGCCAGCGGGCCAAGCGGGCCTGGGTGCACAGCCTCGCCTCGCTCGACCCCGACCTCGTCATCACGACGGGCGACAACATCGCGGCGCACGACGCCGTCCCGTCGCTGCTCGACGCGTACGACCTGCTCCTCGGCACGCCGGGCGCGTTCGTGCTCGGCTCCAACGACTACTTCGCGCCGAAGGTGAAGAACCCCGTGCGCTACCTGACGCGCCATCACGCCCGCGACGTCGGCACCACCCCCCGCCTGCCCACCGCCGATCTCGTGCGCGGGCTGGGCTCGCGTGGCTGGGTGAACCTGACGAACCGGCGCGACTCGCTGACCGTCCGCGGGCTGCGCGTCGACCTCGTCGGCGTGGACGACCCGCACCTGCGCTACGACCGGCTCGACCTCGTGCGCGGCCCCGCCTCCCCCGACGCCGACCTCACCCTCGCGGTGACGCACGCTCCCTACCAGCGGGTCCTCGACGCGTATGCCGCCGACGGCGCCGACCTCATCATCGCCGGCCACACGCACGGCGGGCAGGTCTGCCTGCCTGGCTTCGGCGCGCTCGTGACCAACTGCGACCTCGACACGAGCCGGGCCAAGGGACTCTCGCGGTGGTGGCCGGGCGCGGGCTCGACGCCGTCGTCGCGCGCACCGGAGGGCGCCGCGTGGCTCGAGGTCTCTGCAGGTTTGGGCACCGCTCCCACCGCTCCCGTACGCCTGGCCTGCCGCCCTGAGGCGAGCCTCCTGACGCTCGTCCCCCGCTCGAGGGCCTGAGCCGAGCCCGGACCGGAACGACCCGATTCGGAGATGGACGGGAGGCTGCGCTAGCATCTCTGCTTGCTGCCTCCGGTCGACCACGTCGACCGAATCCGAGGCAGGTGCAGCACCGGGGTGTGGCGCAGCTTGGTAGCGCGCTTCGTTCGGGACGAAGAGGTCGCAGGTTCAAATCCTGTCACCCCGACCATCCGCCAAAGGGCCTGCTGGAATGACGAAGTCATCCAGCAGGCCCTTTGGCGTAGGCGGGGGACATCATGCCCGGAGGAGCCGCGCACCGCGCGAGGAACGAGCGCGGGACGCGGCGACGGTGTCCTGTCACCCCGACCATCCGCGCGGCGGGACGGTGCGCGGCGGATCCGGCTGGGTCCGCCGCGTCCCCGCGCCCGGCTCCCGGCGGTCGACGGCGGCCGCCAGCAGCAGGAGCGCTGCCAGGCCCACGAGTGGCGCGACGACGGCTCCCGACGAGCCTCCGAGCAGCGCGCCCAGTCCGGGGCCCTCGGCACCCGGCTCCCGCAGCAGGCGCACCAACACGGAGAGGAACGGCACCGCGGCCACGGCCAGGAGCAGGCCGCCCGCACGGAGGGGGTACGTCAGGCCGACCACCGCGAGCGGCAGGGCTAGCATCAGGGTCAGCACCGGGACGTCGGGCGCCTCCACGAGGTCGACGACGAAATTGACGACGCCCCAGGCGGCGAAGAGCGCCACAGCAACGGCCAGCACCCTCCCGGCGAGGCGACGCCGGAAAACCGCCAGCAGGGTCAGGGCCGCCGTCGGCACGACGACCCCGAGCGCCATCAGCACCGCCGCCCACCCGCCCGGGTCGTCGAACGCATACCCGAGGGCGAAGAGCAGGCCGCCGACGGCGAAGATCGTCGTCAGGACGAGGGTCGCGCGGCGAAGGACCAGCGACAGGGTCCGCATCACGGACCTCCTTCCGCTCACCTTGAGCCTCCTGCCTGCGCCTCGGGCTGCACAGGGTCCAAGGACCCGCGACTCGGGTGACGGAAGCAGGGGTCCGCGCGACACTGGTGACGGGCACCGCATCGCGGTGGCCGACCGGCCGAGCGAGCGGGAGGACGCCATGGCCGTCGAGACATCGGGAGAGGCCCGGCATCCCCGGCCCACAGCCGAGCCCGACGGGAATGCACGCGGCCCCGGCACGGACGATGTGGACACCGCCGGCAGACCCTCCGCGCTGCGCGGCTCGACGGCCCCGGGTCTGCCGGTGTTTCTCTCGACCGAGCACTGGAGCCTGCTCGGCACCCGGTCGATGACGTGGTCGGAGGTGATGAGCCGGATCACGATCTACCTGACCGTCGTGTCGGCCTTCCTCGTGGTCCTCGTCCTGACGGTGCAGCGGACGGGCTTCGGCACCGCCTTTCACGTCATGGCCATCGGCTTCGCCGCGGCGGCCCTGGTCATGGGCAGCCTCACGGCCGTACGCGTCGACCTCGCGAGTCGTGAGGACGCCGACCTGATCCGGGCGATGAACCGGCTGCGCGCAGCCTACGTGGAGCTGGCGCCGGAGCTGGCCCCCTACCTGACGACCGGGACGACCGACGACGCCGCCGGCCTCATGCAGACCTACACGCTCGGCACCCGCCGCCACCTGGTGCTGCACATCATCGGCAGCACGACCTTCTTCCTCACCACCGTCAACGCGATCGTCGCCGGAACCTTGGGCGCCCTCATCGCCTCCGCTTCCGGTGGCGGGCCGACGGCCATGACGCTGGCCGGCGTGCTCACCGGCGGGGCGTACGTCGGCGTGCACCTCGAGATCGGCCGCCGCCTCTTCACGCCACCCGACCGGACCTCGAGCCGACGTTCCCCGAGCTCCCCGAGCCGCCGGACGGGGCCGGACCAGGCCCCGACCGGCTAGGCCTCGACGGGCCAGTCCTCGATCCGCCAGTCCTCGAACCGCAGCGCCATCTCGCGGACCGACTCCGCGACGACGTCGGCGAGCCGTCCGGTGCGGGCGTGCACGGCACGCTGTCGCGTGGCCCCGTTGCCCTCCTCGCGGATACGCGCGAGTCCCTCCTGCACGACGTCGAGGTCGCCGGCGGCCTCCAGCGCGGGTCCGACGTGCTCGAGCAGGGAGTCCACGACCCGCCAGCAGGGCGCCGGCAGGCCGGTGCGCCAGTCGATGAGCGAGCCCTCGACGCCGTCGCGCCCGGACTGCCAGTCGGCCAATCGCAGCAGCTGCGTCGGCACAGCCGGAGCCTCCCGACCGGCGGCCCACTCCCGGGCTGCCGTCTCGACGAGGCCACGGGACAAAGCAGCCACGAGGACGGCGTCCTCCACCGTGAAGCAGACGTCCGCAGTCCGGATCTCCACGGTCGGGTAGCGCACCGCGAGCCGGGCGTCGAAGTAGACCATCTTCTCGTCGAGGATGACCGCCGACTGCACCATGTCGCGTACGAGCCGGTGGTAGGCCTCGGCGGAGCCGAACCGGTCGGTCGGTCCCCACGACGGCCACCTCGAGAGCGCCTGGGAGCGGTAGCTGGCGAAACCGGTGTCGGTCCCGTTCCAGAACGGCGAGTTCGCGCTGAGCGCCAGCAGGACCGGCAGCCAGACGCGGATCCGGTCGAGCACCCCCACGGCTTCCTCGTCGCTCTCCACGAAGACGTGCACGTGGCAGCCGCAGACGAGGTGCTCGCGCGCGATCAGCTGGTAGCGATCCTCCATCCACGCATACCTCGGGCTGGGCGCGATGACCGGCCGCACCGGCAGCGGCGAGGTGGCGAGCGCGGCGACCCCCGAACCCGTGGCCCGCGCCGCCGCGGCGACCTCGCGGCGCCAGCGGGCCACCTCGCGGGTCAGGCTCGTCAGGTCGCGCACGGGTGGCGTGTGCGTCTCGATCTGCTGCTGCTTGAACTCGCCCTCGACGGCCCCCTGCACGCCGCCGACGACGGCCGGGTCGCTCGCCCTCCGGCCAGCGTGCATGAGCAGCTCGGAG
The DNA here is from genome assembly GCF_040702505.1 of Terrabacter sp. NPDC080008. NCBI lineage: Bacteria > Bacillati > Actinomycetota > Actinomycetes > Micrococcales > Intrasporangiaceae > Terrabacter > Terrabacter sp. NPDC080008. Next base: position 84,868 of record NZ_JBFBLC010000004.1, on the reverse strand, counting down.
GAGGCGGACCGGGGGTGTCCGTGGTGGAGGTCGACGAGGAGCATCTCCTCCTCGACGCCGAGGGTTCGCACCATGGCGCTCCTTCCGAGGGGACGCGCGTGGTCGGGTGCCGCATGGCCGTTCCCACCAGTGTCGCCCCTCGCGGGGAGGGTTCGACGCGTTACCGGGCTCGAATGGCGGACGTCACGGGAATGAACCGCGCGAACGCGCGTTGACCACCGTTGTCGCCCCGAACCGCAGGAGGAACGTGTCCACCTCGTCCAGCTTGGGATTCCGCTCCGAGCGGGGGCCGATCCTCATCGCCCTGATGCTCTCGACGTCGCTCATCGCGCTCGACTCGACGATCCTGGCCACCGCGGTGCCCTCGATCGTCGCCGACCTCGGTGGCCTGTCGCAGTTCCCGTGGCTCTTCTCGGTCTACCTGCTCGCGCAGGCGGTGTCGGTCCCGGTCTACGCCAAGCTCGCCGACACCCTGGGCCGCAAGCCGGTCATCCTCGTCGGCATCGCGCTCTTCCTCGTCGGCAGCATCCTGTGCGGGTTCGCTTGGAGCATGGGATCGCTCATCGTCATGCGCGCGCTGCAGGGCCTCGGCGCCGGGGCCGTGCTGCCCATGACGACGACCATCGCGGCCGACATCTACACCGTCGCCGAGCGGGCCAAGACCCAGGGCTACATCGCGAGCGTCTGGGCCGTCTCGTCGGTCGTCGGCCCGACGCTCGGCGGCGTCTTCTCCCAGTTCGCCTCCTGGCGCTGGATCTTCTTCGTCAACATCCCCTTCTGCCTCCTGGCCGCGGCCATGCTGTGGCGCAACTACGACGAGTCGATCGAGCGGCGGAAGCACCGCATCGACTACGCCGGCGCGGCCCTGCTGACGGGCGCGCTGACCCTGCTCATCCTCGCCGTCCTCGAGGGCGGCCAGGCGTGGGCGTGGACCTCGTGGCAGAGCATCGGCTCGTTCGTGGTCGGCGCCGTGCTGCTCGCCGTGTTCGGCGTCGTCGAGCGCCGGGCCGCCGAGCCGGTGCTCCCGCTCGAGGTGCTGACCCGGCGCCTCATCGTCGCGACCTGCCTCATCAGCGTCGGCATCGGGACCGTGCTCGTCGGGCTGACCTCCTACGTGCCGACCTTCCTCGAGCGCTCGACCCGTGCCACCCCGATCGTCGCGGGCCTCGCCGTGGCGGCGTTGACCATCGGCTGGCCGATCTCCGCCTCACAGTCGGGCCGGCTCTACATGCGCATCGGCTTCCGGCCGACGGCCCTCATCGGCCTCGTGGTCGCCTCCGTGGGCGCCGTGCTGCTCTGGCTGAGCTCCTCGCACCCCGGCGTCTGGACCACTGCCGGCTCCTGCCTCGTCGTCGGCCTCGGCCTCGGCCTCGTCGCCACGCCGACGCTCATCGCCGCGCAGGCGTCCGTGCCGTGGAACGAGCGGGCCGTCGTCACCGGCACCAACATGTTCATGCGTTCGGTGGGCAGCGCGGTCGGCGTCGCGATCTTCGGCGCCATCGCCAATGCGGTGATCGCCGCGCGCGGGGGCGACTCCTCGAGCGAGGCGGTCCGCTCCGGCTCCTCGGCCGTGTTCCTCGCCGTCGTCGTCGCTGCCGTGCTCAGCATCGCCGCGGGCCTGCTGATGCCGCACACCCGCGCGGAGGACGTCGAGCACGACGGCCCCGGCGGCGCGGCCGAGCGCGAGCCGCAGCCCGAGCCGCAGCCCGAGCGCGAGCCGCAACCCTCGACACGGCCGAGCACCGCCTGAGCCCATCGGGTACGTCGTGCAGGCCAGCCGCCACCCGGCGGTGAGCCAGCCCGACAACGAGGAGGACGCGATGAGCGAGCACGAGGACGGCACGAAGAAGGTCGCCGACCTGATCAAGGACATCCGCGTCGCGATGCTGACGCACGCCGACTCGAGCGGCCGGCTGGTCAGCCACCCGATGGCCACTCAGGAGGTCGAGTTCGACGGTGACGTCCTCTTCATCGCCGAGCGCGACAGCCACAAGGCCCGCGACATCGCGTCGCAGTCGCCCGCCAAGGTCAACGTCGCCTACAGCTCGCAGAGCTCGTGGGTATCGCTCTCGGGCACCGCGACGGTCGTCGACGACACGGCCAAGCTCGCCGAGCTGTGGAACTCCTTCACCGGTGCCTGGCTCGAGGGCGGCCCCGACAACCCGAACAACATCCTCATCAAGGTCAGCGCCGACTCCGCAGAGTACTGGGACTCGCCCGGCGCGAAGGTCACCCAGATCGCCAACTTCGTCAAGGCCAAGGTCACCGGCCAGCGCATGGAGGGCGAGAACGAGGTCGTCGACCTCTGAGCCGCCCACCTTCAGGCCACTTGACCGCCTGAGACGCCGCCGTATGCCGTGGGCCCCCCTCTCGTGGAGAGGAGCCCACGGCATACGCGATCGTCCACGACGCTCAGGCGGCGCCCTTGACGAGGCGCATCACGGCGCGCTCTAGGGCGTCGCGGTCACGGATCTGCACGATGTCGCCGAGCTCCAGCCGGGCCTTGTCGGCCTTCGTCAGCTTGGAGATGTTGCGGGCGATCGTGCGGCCGACGGCGAACTCGTCGAGCACGCGCGGGTCGACGTAGGAGCTGCGGGCGACGGCCGGCGTGTTGCCGAGGTGCTCGGAGACGACCTTCATGGCATCCTTCTCGGCGCGCTTGATCTCGCGCTCGGTGGCGACCGGTCCGGTGCGGGCCAGGGCGACCGCCGCCGTGACGGTCGCGGCCCAGGTGCGCAGGTCCTTGACGGAGTACTGCTCCCCCACGAGCTCCTTGAAGGCGATGCGAAGGTCGCCCGAGCGCAGCTCGTGCCAGCCGTCCGTGTCGCGGTAGGCGAGCAGCCGCTCCCCCGGGTAGCCACTTCGCTTGAGGGAGAGGATGATCCGGGCGAGGAGCTGGTCGTTCATGACGGCCTCGCGCCAGACCCCCGACTTGGCGGGGAACTCGAACGTCACCTCCTCGCCGCTCACCTTCACGTGCGAACGCAGTAGCGTCGCGACGCCGTGCGAGCCGTTCTCGCTCTCGTACTCCTCGCCGCCGCTGCGGAAGAGCCCGGCGTCGAGCATCCGCAGGCCGGCGGCCGTGACGCGCTTCTTCGTCAGGCCGTTGGTGCGTAGGTCGGCAGCGATCTGCTTGCGGGCGGCCGGCAGCTGCTTGGCCAGGTCGACCACCCGGTCGTGCTTCTCGCGGGCCCGGGCCTCGTGCCACTGGTCGTGGTAGAGGTACTGCCGCCGTCCGGCGTCGTCGGTCCCGACCGCCTGGATGTGCCCGTTGGGGTACGGGCTGATCCAGACGTCCTTCCACGCGGGCGGGATGACGAGCGCGGTGACGCGCTCACGCACCTCGGGGTCGATGGCTCGGCCGTCCTGGTCGAGGTAGGCGAAGCCGCGCCCCCGGCGCACCCGTCGGATACCCGGCTTGTCGATGATGCTCCGGCGCAGTCTCACATGTGAGAGATACCCGGTTCGTGCCGGTGTGCTGCATTGCTGCGCCCGCACGCCGGAACGCCACGAGGGTCAGTCCGGGGCGTCGGTCTCCGAGGTGGCCTCGCCGCCGTCGCCCGTGGGCCCCGGCGAGTCCTCCGACTTGCGGGTGTCGGCCGGGCGCTCAGGACCGTCCGGCGACCTGACCGGGACGATGTCGGGGATCTCGATGTCGGGCAGGCCCGGCGGCGTCGGCGGGTCCGGAGTGACCGGCGGGAAGACCGATCCGTCGCTCTGCAGATGTGATTCGTGAGGGGTCACGTCTCATCGCCTCTCGCCCCGAGTGGGTGGATGTGGCTATAGGCCGACCATACCCGCGCGTCGGCGAGGGCAACCCGCGGAATCAGAGACGCACAGGTGGGCACGACGGAGCAGTCGTCAGCGGGTGAGGACGGCCACCCTGCCCTGCTCACCCGAGGCCCAGCAGGCGCCGTCGGAGGTGCACCCGACCGAGTCGAAGCTGCCGGTGTCGAAGGTCGACCACGAGCGGCCACCGTCGGTCGAGACGTCGGAGCCGGACGGACCCACCGCGAGCACCGTGCGCGCCGTGCGCGGCACCCACGCGGAGCCGGACCGGTAGCCCGACGGGTTGGTCGTCGACTTGGTCCAGGTCCTGCCGCCGTCGTCCGTCCAGGCTGCGTTGTCGTCGGCGCCGGTCGGGGACGCGAAGTCGCCACCGACGACGACGCCACGTCGGGCGTCACGGAAGCTCACCGAGAAGATGCCGGCCGACTCGCCGCCCGCCACCGGGCTGGGCGCCACCGTCCACGTGCGTCCGTGGTCGGTGGAGGTGAAGACGCGAGCGGGGTCGACGCCACCGCTCACGAGGTAGGTCCGCCCACCGACGCCGGCCGAGAGGCAGGTGCCGGACGCGGCGAAGGCGAACTCACCGGCCTGCGCCGCGGGCATGCCGGCCGGGTCGACCAGCGACCACGAGCGGCCGCCGTCGGAGGTGCTCACGAGGCGGAACCTCCCGTCCACCGGGTCGCTCATCGCGAGCCCGTGGCGCGGCGAGCTGAAGGCCATGCAGTCGTAGAACGCGGCCGGGTCGTCGTTGCGGAACGACTCGGTCCAGCTGGAGCCGCCGTCGTCGGTGACGAGGATGCGCGAGTCACCGCCCTCGCCGATCGACAGCACCACGGCGTGCCGCGCGTCGAACGCCTCGATGTCGCGGAACTGCAGCGCGTCCGTGCCGAGTCCTTGCGGGCTCACGTCGGCCCACGAGCGGCCGCCGTCGGTCGTGCGCAGCACCGTGCCGTTCGTGCCGCTCACCCACGCCACGTCGCGCGAGACCGGGGCGAGGCCACGAAAGCGCTCGGTCGTCCCCGTCGGCGTGACCGACCAGCCGTATGCCGTCACGCCGGCCCGAGCGGGGGCGTCACGTCCCACGGTGCCGGGCGACACGGCATACGCACTCGTGGTGCCGACGACGAGCGCGGTGGTGGCGGCAGCAAGCAGGACGGATCGCGTCAGCAGTCTCATACCTGCCGAAACTAGCCCGGCGGCCGCGCTTCGGCGCGTTCAGCGGCCGGTGCCGCCGTAGACGATCGCCTCGTCAGCCGAGTCGAGCCCGAACGCCGTGTGCACCGCACGCACCGCGTCGTCGAGCTGCTCGGCTCGCGTCACCGCCGAGACGCGGATCTCGGAGGTCGAGATCATCTCGATGTTGATGCCGGCCTCGGCGAGCGCGCCGAAGAACTTCGCGGACACGCCCGGGTGGCTCTTCATGCCGGCGCCGACCAGCGCGATCTTGCCGATCTTGTCGTCGAGGCGCAGGTCGGCGTACTCGACCTCGTGCTTGATCGACTGCAGCACCTGGATGCCGCGCGCGCCGTCGGCCTGCGGCAGGGTGAAGGAGATGTCGGTCTTGGCCGTCTCGGCGGCCGACACGTTCTGCACGATCATGTCGATGTTGATGCCGGACTCGGCGATGGCGCCGAAGATCTTCGCCGCGATGCCGACCCGGTCGGGCACCCCGACGATGGTGATCTTGGCCTCGCTGCGGTCGTGGGCGATGCCGGCGATGATCGGTGCTTCCACAGCGCCTTCTCCTTCGTAGGGGTTGTCCTTGATCCACGTGCCCGCCTTCTGGGACCAGGACGAGCGCACGTGGATGGGGATGCCGTAGCGGCGGGCGTACTCGACGCAGCGCAGGTGCAGGATCTTGCTGCCGTTGGCGGCGAGGTCGAGCATCTCCTCCATCGACAGCACGTCGAGCTTGCGGGCGCTGGGCAGGATGCGCGGGTCGGCGGTGAAGACGCCGTCGACGTCGGTGTAGATCTCGCAGACGTCTGCCTCGAGCGCTGCGGCGAGGGCCACCGCGGTCGTGTCGGAGCCGCCGCGGCCGAGGGTCGTGATGTCCTTCGTCGTCTGGCTCACGCCCTGGAAGCCAGCGACGATGGCGATGTGCCCCGCCTCGAGGGCGCTCTGGATGCGGCCGGGTGTCACGTCGATGATGCGGGCCGCGCCGTGGGCGTCGTCGGTGATGACGCCGGCCTGGCTGCCGGTGAACGACCGCGCCTCCGCGCCGAGCTGGGCGATGGCCATCGCGACGAGCGCCATCGAGATCCGCTCGCCCGAGGTGAGCAGCATGTCGAGCTCGCGCGCCGGCGGGGCCGGGGTGACCTGCTCGGCGAGGTCCATCAGCTCGTCGGTCGTGTCGCCCATCGCCGAGACGACGACGCAGACGGAGTGCCCCGCCCGCTGCGTCTCGACGATGCGCCGGGCCACGCGCTTGATGGCCTCGGCGTCGGACACGGACGAACCGCCGTACTTCTGGACGACGATGCTCACTCGCTGCTCCGGATCTGCTCGCTGACAGGGCCCTCCGAGTCTAGGCACGAGGGGGCGTCCGGCCTGCGACCGGTCATCATGGTGAGACGTGCTGCGCCGGGCCCGGGACACCGCAAGATCTGCGGGTGTGTGCGGGTCTGCCGGGGAGGCGCCACCGCCGCGTCAGGGGTGGAGGGCGTCGAACTCGGCCTCGCCGACCGTCTCGGCGTCGGCGTCCAGGCGCAGGTGCGCGAGGATCGAGTGCAGCGCCCGCATCGCCATCATGGCGCGGTCGCCCCACTCGGACAGGTAGCTGAACTGCCACCACCACAGCGCCTCGAGCTTGCGACCGGCCGCGTAGTGCTTGAGCCCGTGGCTCAGCGCGACGGCCACGTCGACGAGGTCGTTGGTGATCGAGCCGTCGGCGCGCTCGGACGAGGTGATCGGGTCGATGACGTAGACGTACTCGTCGATGCCGGTGAAGAGGTTGGCCAGGCCGGTCCGCAGCGGGTCGGCGTCGTCCTCCCCCGCGTCGGGCTCGAAGCGCTCCTCCGGCACGACGTCCTGGACCGCACCGAGCCGGGCGCCGCCGACGAGCACCTGCGACAGTGCGAGGGTCAGCAGGGGCAGTGCTGTCTCGGGCGCGCTGCCCGAGGCCACCTCCGACAGCGAGGTGAGGAAGGCGCTGGCCTCCGCCGCCGTGAGGTCGGCGAGGCCCGACAGGTCGGCGACCTCGCTGGCGTGGCTCTCGGTCAGCGGTTCGTCAGTCATGACTCCCAGCATGCCGTATGCCGTGTGGCCCGGCCCGTCGGGGACGTGCCCTCCTGTGCCCCACTCGCGAGCGCGCCCCGCCCCACTGCGTCAGGCGTCGACGCGGCGGCGGCCCTCGAAGGCGCGCCCCAGGGTGACCTCGTCGGCGTACTCTAGGTCACCGCCGACGGGCAGGCCGGAGGCGAGGCGGGTGACGGTGAGGCCCACGTCGCGCAGCAGCCGGCTCAGGTAGGTGGCGGTCGCCTCCCCCTCGAGGTTCGGGTCGGTCGCGATGATGACCTCCTTGACCTCGCCGGACGCGAGGCGGGTCATCAGCTCGCGCACCCGCAGGTCGTCGGGGCCGATGCCGTCGATCGGGCTGATCGCGCCGCCGAGCACGTGGTAGGTGCCGCGGAACTCGCGGGTGCGCTCGATGGCGACGACGTCCTTGGGCTCCTCGACGACGCAGATCGCGGTGTGGTCACGGCGCGGGTCGGCGCAGATGCGGCACTTGTCGGCCTCCGCGACGTTGCCGCACTCCTCGCAGAAGCGCACCCGGGCCTTGACCTCGGTCAGGGCGGTGACCAGCCGGGTGACGTCCTCGGAGTCGGCCTGCAGCAGGTGGAAGGCGATGCGCTGGGCGCTCTTGGGACCGACCCCGGGGAGTCGTCCGAGCTCGTCGATCAGGTCCTGGACCGCGCCTTCGTACACACCGCAACCCTAAGCCCCAGCGGCGGCGTCCACCGGCACGCTCGGGTCAGTCGGCAAGCTGCGTGCCCCACCGATCCTCGATGCGGCCGAAGCGCCAGATCGCCAGGGCCAACGCCCAGGTGACGACGAAGAGCCCGACCACCCAGAAGCCGACGTCGCCGAGGTCGATGGCACCGACCCACGCGAGCGGCCCGGAGGTGATGTCGAGGCGCTCGGCCAGCACCGAGACGAGCTCGATGCCGCCGATGCCGAGGGCAACCGCGACCGACAGCGCCGTGACGGTGGCGTTGTAGTAGATCTTGCGCACCGGCCGGCTGAACGCCCAGCCGTAGGCGACGCTCATGAAGGCGCCGTCGATGGTGTCGAGCAGCGACATGCCCGCGGCGAAGAGCACGGGAAGGGTCAGGACGGCGTACCAGGGCAGGTTGGCGGCGGCGGCGCCACCGGCGACGACGAGCAGGCCCACCTCGGTGACCGTGTCGAAGCCGAAGCCGAAGAGGACCCCGACGGGATACATGTGCCACGGCTTGGTGACGGCGCGCGTCACCCGGGCGAGGATCCGGGTCAGGAAGCCACGCCGCTCCAGCTGCCGCTCGAGCTCGGCCTCGTCGAGGTCGCCGACGCGCATCCGGCGGGCGACGCGCAGGATGCCGATGAGCGCCGCGAGGTTGAGCAGGCCGATGAGCACCAGGAAGAGTCCGGAGACGGAGGTGCCCCAGACGTGCGCCACCTGCTGCAGCGTCGAGCCGTCGTCCTGCAGGGCACCCGCGAGGGCGCGGACGCCCAGGGCCAGGAGCGTGACCATGGCGAAGACGACCGACGAGTGGCCCAGGCTGAACCAGAAGCCGACGCTGAGCGGGCGCTGCCCCTCGCCCATCAGCTTGCGGGTCGTGTTGTCGATCGCGGCGATGTGGTCGGCGTCGAAGGCGTGCCGCATCCCGAGGGTGTATGCCGTGACGCCGAGTCCCACGCCGAAGAGCTGGCCCGCCACGCGGTACTCCTGCGGCGCGACGACCCCGACGAGCAGCCCCCAGCCCACGACGTGGAGCAGCAGCACGAAGGCGCCCATGCCGGTCAGGCGGCGCCGCTCGTCGCGGCTCAGGCGCCGTCGGGAGCCGGGGTGGTCGGCGCGGTCCCGTGGGCGGGCGGTCGTCAGGGTCACGGACCCACGCTAGATGCGACTGGGTCGCATCTGCAACGAGATCGCAGTTTTGGGTCCCCCGCTGCCGGGGGGCGAATCCGCGCCGGTGGCTCAGTACTGGTGGAAGTACGAGCCCAGTGACGCCTTGCCGGAGAACGCGGGGCCTCCCCGAGTGGCACACGAGCGGCCCCACCGCGCTGGCCACGGCCCTGAAGGCGTGCAACAGCCGTGGCGGGCTGCCCCGCAGCGATTTGCGGCTTTTCGCCCGACTCGACCGACTCCACCCACCCGGCCGACGGGTCGAGCGCGTGGTCGCGCTCAGGCGGGCGGAGCCCCGCCGGGCACCTCGTTGTAGGCGTCGACGCGCTCCTGCCCGCTCAGCTCCGCGATCGCGTCCATGACGCGGTCGGTCAGCTGGCGGCGCGCCTTCCCGGCCGGCATACCGGCGTACTCCTCGACGCGGATGGGCTCGCCGAAGCGCACCGTCACCTTCGCCAGGCGCGGGAAGCGCGCGCCGACCGGCTGGATGTCCTCGGTCCCGATCAGCCCGACCGGGACTATCGGCACCTGGGCCGTCAGCGCGAGCCAGGCCACGCCGGTACGGCCGCGGTAGAGGCGGCCGTCGCGCGAGCGGGTGCCCTCGGGGTAGATCCCGAAGGCGTCACCGTTCTTGAGCACCTCGAGCGCGGCGTCGAGGCTCTCCTGCGCAGCCGTCGGCGAGTGTCGGTTGACGGGCACCATCCCGACCGCGCTGAAGAAGCCCTTGCGCAGGAAGCCGCCGATCCCGGGGCCGTGCCAGTACTCCTCCTTGGCGAGGAAGCGCACCTGGCGAGGGGCCGCGAGCGGGATGGCGAAGGAGTCGATGAACGACCGGTGGTTGCTCGCGACGATGACCCCGCCCTCGCGCGGGATGTTCTCCTTGCCCTCGATCGTCGGGCGGTACAGCGCATGGGACAGCGGGTACAGCAGGTTGCGCCCGAGGCTGTAGAACATGGGCGACAGCCTAGGGCCGGGTCCGTCCCGCACCGCGCGCGACCAACCGTGCGACCCCTGGGTGTCCACTTCTTGGTATGCCGTGCCGAGGCCGTATGCCGTCCCGCCGGCTCTCGTCTTCCCCTCCGCCGGGGTGCCGGTGACCTCGGCTCAGGCGCGGGCGCGCACGGCCCAAGCGGTGACCTTGAGGTCGAAGGGCACCTCGGGCACCAGCTCGCGGCAGCGCTCGCGAAGACGGCTGCGGGCGTCGTCGTCGAGCGTGTTGACGTAGGCGCCCGGCGGGCCGACCCCGAGCGTGTAGGGGGCCCACCACTGCTCGAAGCTCTCGTGGCGCACGGAGACCGTCAGGGCCGACGGCTCGATCCGGCTCAGGCCGGCCCGGTCGAACATCTGCGCCAGCTCTCCCTCACGGGCACCCGGGACGCCGGACTCGTCCTCGACCTGCGGGTCCAGCTCGCGCGCTGCCTGCCAGAAGAGCGACAGGGGGCTGTCGTCGCCGGCGAGGTTCCACGTGCACGCCGACACCGTCCCGCCGGGCCGGGTGACCCGGCCCATCTCGCGCAGGCCGGCCACCGGGTCGGACATGAAGTGGACGACGAGCTGCGCCAGCACGTGGTCGAAGAGGTCGTCGGCGTAGGGCAGCTGCTCGGCGACACCGGCTCGGACATCGAGGCCGGGGCGGTCCTGCCGGAGCGCCGCGACGAAGGACTGCGACGGGTCGACCGCCGCCACGTTCTCGACGCCCAGGCGGTCGACCAGGACCTCGGTGAGGGCGCCCGGGCCGCAGCCGACGTCGAGCGCCCGCCCCGGGGCTGCCACCCCGGACCAGTCGGCGAATCGGCGCGCGAGCGGGCGCGAGTAGCGGCCCATGAAGCGGTCGTAGGCGCTCGCTGCAACCTCGAAGGTCACGGGCCAAAGGCTACTCCCGGCGCGCGGTGCCGCGTGGTCGAACGGCTGGCTCAGGCCCTCACTCGTTGAGCTCCTGCACGACGCGACCACCGAGGACCTTCTCGATGACGGCGCGACCGACGTCGTTTGACTGCTCGATGACCTCGTCGTCGTGGCTCACGGCCGAGTCGTCCGTGAGCGGCTCGCGTGGCTGCTCGTCCTCGCCCGAACGTGACCCAGCCGCACGGGAGCGCGCCTCGGCGAACGACTGCCGCACGGCACTGGCTCCGCGGACCGCGGACGACGTCGGCCGCTCGCCGGTGCCCTGCCCGGTGTCGTCGCCGGCCGGGGCTCCCGCCGTCGGAGCCGGGCCTGCCGAGGATCCCGCCGCCGGGGCGGGGGCGGTGGCCCAGTCGGGCGCAGGTCCGGTGGGCGCACCCCAGCCGGCGTTGCTCTCCATGGACCGGCTCGCCACCGGGCTCAGCCCGGCGTCGGCGAGGGCGGTCGCACCGCGGGACGGGCCGGCCTGCGTGCCGGAGCCCTGCTGACCTTCGTGGCCGGGCGCACCGCCGGGAGCGCCGCCGCCGGAGCCGCCGACCCCTACGGGCACGAAGCCGCCGGGGCCGGCGGACTCATGCCCCGCGCCGGCATCACCCCATGAAGCACGGCCCGGCGAGCCGTCAGCGCTCTGGCCCGACGAGCGGGGGTCACCCTGGGGCGCCTCGCCGGGGCCGCCGGCGGGCTCGCCCTTGCTCGGCGGGTCGGGCGGTCCGGGCGGGACCACGCCCGCGGGTGGCGCCACCGGAGCCTGCTGCGCCACCGTGTCGATGTGCACGCCGTCGACGACGGCGTCGACGCCGAGCTCGTCGATCAGCGCCTGACGCACGATGTCGGCGTGGTTGCCGGCCCGGAAGGTCTGGGTGAGCCCGGCCGTCGCGATGCCGAGCGTCAGCTTCTTGCCGTCGAAGGCGGTGACCTGCGCGTTCTGCGACACGAAGGTCCACGTGATGCGGCGCATCGTGAAGATCCGACCGAGCACGTTGGGCCAGGCCCGCCGGATGGCGTCGGTGTCCATGCCACCAGCGGGACCGCCGGATGCACCGGTCGACGGGACGCCACCGGCCCCACTCTCCTGTGCAGCCGCACCGCCGCCGGCGTCGCCGCGATGACCGCTGCCGGGCTCGCCGGCGTGGCCGCCGCCCGACGCACTCGCTCCGGTCAGGTGCTCGCCGGGCGCGTGCGGGGTGTCCACGGCCGACGGGCCGCCGACCGACTCCGCCGGGGTCATGACCGGAGGGGCACCCACCTCCGCTCGCGCCGCGTCGACGCGGCCGGCGTCGCCCGGCCCCGTACCGGGAGCCGACCATGTCGGGCTCACGACGCCCGTGCTGCGGCCGCCACCACCCATGCCCCCGGCCGCGTGGGACGCGCCGCTCGAGCCGCCGACACCGCTCGCGGGTGGCGTGTAGTCGGAGACCGTGCGGGGAGGGGCCGCCACGGGCTGCGGAGCGGAGGGCGCGTGCGGCGCCGGGGACCCGGGTCCGCCGTGGCCTCCAGCAGCCCCGCCTGCGGCGCTGGGGACTCCACCGACGTCGAGGCGCCGCTCGAGACGGTCGAGGCGGGCGGCATACCCCTGCTCGCCGGAGGCGGTCGGCAGGAGGATGCGGGCGCAGATCAGCTCGAGCTGCAGCCGCGGCGCCGTGGCGCCGGTCATCTCGGTGAGGCCGGTGTTGACGATGTCGGCGGCGCGGGAGAGGGCTCCCGGACCGAAGGCCGCCTGCTGGACCCGCATCCGCTCGAGCTGGTCCTCGGGGACGCCGCGCAGCACCTGCCCGGCGCCCTCCTGCACGGCGGCGACGATGATCAGGTCGCGGAGGCGTTCGAGGAGGTCCTCGACGAAGCGGCGCGGGTCGTGGCCGGACTCGATGACCTTGTCGATCTGGCGGAACGTCGCGGCGCCGTCGCCGGCGGCCAGCGCGTCGACCGTGCTGTCGAGCAGCTCGCCGTCGGTGAAGCCGAGCAGCGACACGGCGCCGTCGTAGGTCAGGCCCTCGGGACCCGAGCCGGCGATGAGCTGGTCGAGCACCGACAGGGAGTCACGCACCGAGCCGCCGCCCGCGCGGGTCACGAAGCTGAGCACGCCCGGCTGCACCGGCACGTGCTCCTGCTCGAGCAGCCGCTCCATGTAGGCGGTCAGCTTGGCCGGCGGGACGAGCCGGAACGGGTAGTGGTGGGTGCGCGAGCGGATCGTGCCGATGACCTTCTCGGGCTCGGTGGTCGCGAAGACGAACTTCACGTGCTCGGGCGGCTCCTCGACGATCTTGAGCAGCGCGTTGAAGCCCTGCGGCGTCACCATGTGCGCCTCGTCGATGATGTAGATCTTGAAGCGGCTCTGCGCGGGGCCGTAGCTCGCCCGCTCGCGCAGGTCACGCGCGTCGTCGACACCACCGTGGCTGGCCGCGTCGATCTCGATGACGTCGACCGAGCCGGACCCGCCGCGCGCGAGCGCCACGCACGAGTCGCACGTGCCGCAGGGCGTGGGGGTCGGGCCCTGCTCGCAGTTGAGGCAGCGCGCCAGGATGCGTGCACTCGTGGTCTTGCCGCAGCCGCGCGGACCGCTGAAGAGGTAGGCGTGGTTGACCCGACCGGTGCGCAGCGCCTGCATCAGCGGCTCCGTCACGTGCTCCTGGCCGATCACGTCGGCGAAGCTCTCGGGCCGGTAGCGGCGGTACAGGGCGGTGGCCATGTCCGAAACCCTAACCGCCCCCACCGACGCCGGGAACGACGACCGAGACCCCTTCCCGCCGGTCCTCGCAGTGGCGTCCGCGTGAACTCCTGTCGAAGGTCGGAAGCTTGGGCGCGCGGCTGTCGGCACCTGCGCCTAGGGTCGAACGACCGGTCAGCGCCGCACCTCGTGCGGCCACCGGACGGAGGAGGTCAACGATGCCCGACCCGAAGCCCGACCCGATGCGCGACGCCGACACGATCGTCGCCCGCTACGACGAGGTGCGCGCCCACACCGAGACGCTCGCCTCTCCCCTGTCACCCGAGGACCAGACCGTCCAGTCGATGCCCGACGTCTCCCCGACGAAGTGGCACCGCGCACACGTGACGTGGTTCTTCGAGACGTTCGTGCTGGCCGAGCACGAACCGGGCTTCAGGCCCTACCAGGACCAGTACTGGTTCCTCTTCAACAGCTACTACGAAGGGGTCGGTCCACGCTATGCACGGGCCGAGCGCGGCTTCATCACCCGCCCGGGCGCCCACGACGTCGGCCTCTACCGCACCGACGTCGACGCCCGCATGCGTGAGCTCGTCACGACGCTCGACGGCGGCTCGCTCGAGAAGCTCGCGCCGGTCATAGAGCTCGGCTTCCACCACGAGCAGCAGCACCAGGAGCTATTGCTCATGGACATCAAGCACGTGCTGTCGGTCAACCCCCTTCAGCCGACGTATGCCGGCACGCCCCTCGCGCCGTCCGTTCCCGACCCGTTGGGTTGGGTCGAGGTCGAGGGCGGGCTCGTCGAGGTCGGTCACCGCGGCGGTGGCTTCGGCTTCGACAACGAGCTGCCGCTGCACCAGCAGTGGCTCGAGCCCTACCGCCTGGCCGACCGGCTCGTCACCAACGGCGAGTGGCTCGAGTTCATGGCCGACCGCGGCTACGAGCGCCACGAGCTCTGGCTCTCCGACGGGTGGGGCAGGGTCCGGTCGGAGGGGTGGCGCGCCCCCTTCTACTGGACCGAGGTCGACGGCGTCTGGTTCGAGCACACGCTCAGCGGCACCCGCCCGGTCGACCCCGGCCTTCCGGTGAGCCATGTCAGCCACTACGAGGCCGACGCCTACGCCACGTGGGCCGGCAAACGGCTGCCCACCGAGGGCGAGTGGGAGCACGCGGTCGTCGCAGACGGCCAGGCCGACGCCTCCGCGGCGCGTAGCAACCTCGCCGACACGGAGACCTTCCACCCGCGCCCGGCCGGACCGCCGACCGGGCACCTGCGCCAGGTCTACGGCGACTGCTGGGAGTGGACGAGCTCGGCCTACCTCGCCTACCCGGGCTACCACCCACCGGCCGGGGCCATCGGCGAGTACAACGGCAAGTTCATGTCGGGCCAGATGGTGCTGCGCGGCGGCTGCGCGCTCACCCCGCCGGGCCATGCGCGGCTCAGCTACCGCAACTTCTTCCCGCCGGGCTCGCGATGGGCCCTGTCCGGCGTGCGCCTCGCGGACGGAGGTGCCCGCTCGTGACCGCCCGCGAGCCCGTCGTCACCGTCGCCCTCGACCCCGACTGGGCTTCCGGGGCGCTCGTCGACGACGTACGCCGGGGGCTCGGTTCGCAGCCGCGGACCCTGCCGCCGAAGTGGCTCTACGACCACGCCGGCTCCGACCTCTTCGACGAGATCACCCGGCTGCCCGAGTACTACCCGACCGAGTGCGAGCGGGCCATCCTGCGCGACCACGCCGCCGACATCGTCGCCGCCTGCGACGCGACGACCGTCGTCGAGCTCGGCAGCGGCACGAGCGACAAGACGCGCACGCTGCTCGACGCCTTCGCCACTGCCGGCAACCTCGAGTGCTTCGTGCCCGTCGACGTGTCGGAGCAGACCCTGCGCGACGCCGCCACGATGCTCTCCGAGCGCTACCCCTCCATGCGGGTCGAGGCGCTCGTCGGCGACTTCACCCTGCACCTCGGCCACCTGCCGCGCGGGGGCCGACGCCTGGTGGCCTTCCTGGGCGGGACCATCGGCAACTTCTACGTCGAGGAACGCGCCGCCTTCCTCGGAGCCCTGCGCGACAGCCTCGAGCCCGGTGACTGGTTCCTGCTCGGCACCGACCTCGTCAAGAGCACCGACCGGCTCATCGCGGCCTACGACGACAGCCAGGGCGTCACGGCGAAGTTCGTGGCCAACTGCCTCCACGTGCTCAACCGCGAGCTCGGCGCCGACTTCGACGTCGAGGCGTTCTCCTACGTCCCGTTCTGGGACCCTCGGCAGGAGCGGATGGACCTGCGCCTGCGAGCGGACATGCCGCACCGGGTGACCATCCCGGGCGCCGACCTGGTCATCGACCTCACGCACGGCGAGGAGATCCGGGTCGAGATCTCGACGAAGTTCCGACCCGAACGGCTTCGCGACGAGCTGGCTGCTGCGGGCTTCGGTGTCGAACGCACCTGGACCGACGCCGAGGGCGACTTCGCGCTGACCCTCGCCCGCCGGGAGGGATGACCCGATTGGGCGCTGCGTCGAGGTCTGGGTGAGACTGTGGCAGCCAAGTACGACACGACGTAGGAGACGCCGCATGAGCCCTCGCACCCTGTACCGCCGCATCGCCGCCGCGGAGGTGGTGACGTGGGCGCTGCTCCTGCTGGGGATGGTCCTCAAGTACGTCACCAAGACGACCGATCTCGGCGTCAAGGTCTTCGGCATGGCGCACGGCGTCGTCTTCATCGCCTTCTGCCTGGTCACGGTGCTGCTCTGGGTCAACCAGCGCTGGACCGCGCGTGAGGGGCTGCTCGGCCTGCTGAGCGCCGTGCCTCCCTTCCTCACCGTGTGGTGGGAGCGGCGCCTCGAGCGGCGCGGTCGCCTCGACGGCCGCTGGCGCCTCGGCCGCGACGGCGAGACCCCGACCAACCCCGCCGAGCGCCTCGTCGCAGCCCTCCTCGCCAAGCCCGCGGTGGCAGTCGGCGTCGGGGTCGTCGCCGTGCTCGCCCTCACCGGTGTCGCTCTCCTCGTCGGCCCACCCGTCGGCAAGCAGGGCTGAGCGCCGGCCGCGGCCGTCGCAAAGTGCCCACTCGACGTTGCGGTTCGACGCGCTGTGGACACCTGCAGCAAAGTGCCCACTCGACGTACGTCGAGTGGGCACTTTGCGTCACCACGTCGAGTGGGCACTTTGCGTCACCACGTCGAGGGGGCGGGACGGCTCGCTCAGCGCGCTCGGAGCCGGACGGCATACGGTGTCCTCGACGGGTGGTCGCCCGGTGGACTCCTGCTGGCGCCGTGCAGACCGATGAAGGGAAGAGCAGATGGGTGCGGTCGCGGTGCTGGCCGGCGAGGTGCGGGCTCAGGGCGTCGGCAAGACGATCGACGAGACCACCCTGCTGCTGCCGACCGACGTCAGCGCCGATCCGGGCGAGTGCGTCGTCCTCCGAGGACCCAACGGCTCGGGCAAGACGACCCTCCTGCGGATCATCGGGGGCCTGCTCGCTCCCTCGACCGGCACCGCGACCATCGGCGGGCGCGAGGCCGACGAGCGCGACCGCGCCGTCCGAGCCGCCGTCGCCGCCCTGCTCGGCGCCCCGACGACCTACCGCGACCTCACGCTCATCGACCACCTCGTCCTCATCGACTCGACGTGGGGCGGCGCGCCCGCCACGTCCGACGAGCGGGGCCTGGCCCTGCTGGACCGCCTGGGCATCGCGCACCTCGACGACCGGTTCCCGCACGAGCTGAGCTCCGGCCAGGAGCAGCTCTTCCGCCTGGCGCTGACCTTCTCGCGGCCCGCCAGCGTCGTGCTCCTCGACGAGCCGGAGCAGCGGCTCGACACTGCCAAGCGGCAGGTCGTCGGCCAGCTGATCCGCGAGCGCACCGAGGCCGGTGCCACCGTCGTGATGGCCTGTCACGACCCCGAGCTGACGGCGACGCTCGCCACTCACGTCGTCGACGTGGCCCCGGCCCGCTGACGTGCGAGCTCACCGAGACCCGGACACCCCGATGAGCAGCCGCGAGCACCCGGCCGACGAGCCGGCATACGACACGGGCGACGACACCGGCCACGACGACGCGCCGCTGGGTGAGATCGACTACGACGACCACGACCTGCTCGGCCAGGCCGACTGGGTCATCGGCGGCGAGGCCGCGCGCAAGGCCAGGCGGCAGGGGCTGTATGCCGGCTACGTCCTCTTCCTCGGCGCCCTCGTCTACGGCCTGCCGATCGTCCAGGCGGTCTTCCGCACGTCGGACCCCGGCTCGCTCGGGCGGCAGCTGAGCTCGCCGGTCGCGGTCGCCCTGCTCGTCGTGTCCGTGGCCGCCCTCCTCGGCGCCGTCGTGTTCGCGGGGCGCTTCCGCGGGCCCGTGGTGCCGCCCATGCCGTGGATCGACCTCGTGCTACCGGCCCCGATCGACCGGGCCGTCGCCCTGCGGCGCTGGTGGCGCTATGCGGCGATCGGCGGGCTGTTCGTCGGCGCCCTGAGCGGTCTCACCATCGGTGGCGGCCTGGCGTTCGCGCACCTCAGCGGCATCGGGACCGTCGTCGTGACGACCCTCGCCGGGGCGGCGCTCGGGGTGCTCGCGACCCGGCTGTGGCTGTGGTCGCAGGTGCGGTCGTGGCCCGGCCCCGACCGCGGGCTCAGCCTGCTGTGGCGGGTGCGCGACGCGCTGCGCGAGCTGCACTCCGAGTCCCTGCGGACCCACTCGGCCAACACGTCGACGATGGCGGGGTCGGCGCTGACCGGCAACCTGCGCACCGCCCGCCTTGCCCTGACGCGGCCGGTCCGGCACGGCCGCTCCGCCCGACTGCGCGCGGGGCACCCCTTCCTCGTCCTCGTGCGCCGTGACCTCCTCGGGCTGCGCCGCACTCCCGGCGCCTTCCTCTCGGGCCTGGGGCTAAGCCTCCTCGGTGGGGCGATCGTCACGTGGGCCTTCACGCAGCCCGCGGCGCCGAGCATCGCCGCGACGATCGGGCTGCTGCCGCTCTACCTCGGCTTCGGCGCGTGGGCCGAGGGCCTGCGGCTGCAGGCCGACAACGTCGGCACGCCCTCGCTGCTCGGCACCGGGGAGGTCACCGAGGCGGTCGCGCACATCACCGTGCCGACCGTGCTGACGGCGATCGTGCTCGGCTTCTGGGTCGGCGTCTCAGCCGCGCTCGGCTCGCTGCCGGTGAGCGCCCCGCTGTCGCTGTGGCTCGTGCTCGTGCTGCTCGTGTCGACCAATGTGCTCGCGGCCTTCCGCGGCTCCCCGACCTTCGTGCTGCGGCCCCAGACGGTGGCGCTCTGGTATGCCGTCCCCGCCCTCACCGTGGTCGTGCTCGGCTCGCTCGTGGTGGTCCTGACCAAGAGCGGCAGCTACACCGGGCTGTCGGTGGTGAGCTGGCTCGTCTACGCGGTGCTCGCCTGGGCGGTGTCGCGGGTGCGGCGCCAGACCTACCTGCACCGCACCTGAGAAAGGCCCGGCCGCCCCCGCGCCGGCGCACTCGTTAGGTTTCAGGGCATGAGCGAGCTGCGCACGCGAGACGTCGTCGAGGCCGACCTGCCCGCGATCCTGGCCATCCGCGCCCGGTCCTTCGGGCCGCTGGCGAGCGGCGGCGACGCCTGGTGGCAGCGGGTCTCGGCCGAGACGCTCGACGGCCGGATGATCGCGGTCGTCGACGAGTCGGACACCGTGCTCGGAGCCGGCCGAATCCGCCCGTACGAGCAGGCCTGGGGCGGGCGCCACCTGCGCATGGGCGGTGTCGCCGGGGTCTACGTCGAGCCGAGCGCCCGCGGACGCGGCGTCGCGACGACGCTGACCCGGGCGCTCATCACGCGGATGGGCGAGCTCGGCGACGTCGTCTCGTGCCTGTTCCCGACCACGCCGAGCCTCTACCGCCGCTCGGGCTACGAGATCGGCGGTGTCCAGACGCGGACCACGTATGCCGGCCACCTCCTGCGCGAGCTCGGCACCTCCCGCCGTGGCACCGACCGCGAGGCAGCCACCACAGGCCTGCGCCCTGCCCGGCCCGACGACGCCCAGCGCCTGCAGGACGTGGCCCGCGAGGCCGGCACGCGTCATGGCGTCAGCGGGCCGATGCTCCAGTCGGTCGCGACGCTGCGCGGCACGCTCGAGCGGGACGAGCTCAACGCATACGTCGTCGACGGCGGTCACGTGCTCTACGACCTGTCCGGGGACGCGCTGACCGTGGAGGAGCTCGTCGCCACCACCCCGGAGGCCGCGGCGACCCTGTGGGGTGTGGTCGGCTCGGGGACGGCAGCGGTCCCCACGGTGCACACCTACCTCGACCCGCGCGACCCCGTCGCTCTCGTGGTCGGTGGCCTCCCGTCGACCGAGGTGCAGCAAGTGCCGTGGATGGGCCGGGTCATCGACTTCGCGGCGGCCTTCGGTGCTCGCGGCTTTGCCCCGCAGGTGTCGGTCGAGGTGGACCTCGTGGTCTCTGACCCCGAGGCGGCGAGCAACACCGGGCGGTGGGCGCTGACCGTCGGCGGTGGCCGCGGCACCGCGCGCCGCATCGACGAGGCGGTGGTGCGAGCTGATGGGGTCGGCGTGCCCGGGGACGGGATCGCCTCGACCCGTCACGATGACGGGAGCGTCTTGCGGGTGGAGGCGCGAGGACTCTCGGCGCTCTGGTGCGGCTGGTCGGTGTCCCGGCTGCGCCAGGCCGGCCTGGCCTCCGGTGGCACCCTCGACGGGGACGCCGCCCTCGACGCAGCCTTCGCCTGCCAGCCCTACATCACCGAGTACTTCTGATCCCTCTCCTCGAGAGCGCGCTCAATAACACTCGACTGCGCACTCTTCAACACTCGAGAGCGCGCCCCGTCACAGCGTCATCGCCGAAACGACCCCTCCGCTGTGGTTGAGCGCGCTCTCGAGTGGGACGGGGCGCGCTCTCGAGTGGGACGGGGCGCGCTCTCGAGTGGGACGGGGCGCGCTCTCGACTGGACCGGGGGCGACGAGGCGGGGGTCAGTGGTGCGCGGGCGCCTGCGCTGGCTGGCGCGCCGGCTCGCGGACTGCGGGGAGCGCCAGCAGGGCGATGACCGCCATCGCCCCGACGACGAGCAGCGAGTGCAGCACGCCGACGTGGTCACCGAGGAAGCCGAGCAGTGGCGGGCCGGCCAGGAAGGCGGTGTAGCCGATGGTCGAGACGACGCTCATGCGCGCCGCGGCCCGCCTCGGCTCGTCCGCGGCAGCGCTCATGCCGACGGGGAAGCCGAGGCTGGCACCGATGCCCCAGACCGCGGCACCGACGAACGCCAGCACCGGGCCGCCGAAGACGACGAGCACACAGCCGACGACGGCCGACACGAAGAGCACCCGCAGGACGGGCACCCGCCCACGCCGGTCGAGGACGCGGGTGCCGACGAGGCGCCCGGCGGTCATCGCCGAGAGGAAGACGGCGAAGCCGACGACACCGACCCACCGCTCGAGGCCGTAGCCGTCCGACAGCGCCACGGCGACCCAGTCGTTCGCGGTGCCCTCGGTGAAGGCCGCCGCGAGGACGACGACGCCGATGAGCAGCGTGCGCGGCTCGAGCCACGCGGCTCCGATGCCGGCCTTCTGCTTGACCTCCTCGCCCTGCTCGTCGGTCTCGACCGAGCGCGGCAGGAAGGCTCGCAGGAACCACGGGGTGATGACGAGCAGCAGGACGACGACGCCGAGCAGGTGCGCCGCGACCGGCACGTGCAGGTAGGACAGGCCGGCGCCGACGAGCGCGCTGGCGACGGTGCCGCCACTGAACGCGGCGTGGAAGTGGGGCATGATCGAGCGGCCGAGGAGACGCTCGACCGAGGCGCCCTCGAGGTTCATGCCGACGTCGAAGATGCCCGTGCCCATCCCGACGAGGAACAGGCCGGCCATGACGACCGCCCGGTTGTCCACGCCGTTGACTCCGATGCCGACCCCCACGATGCCGACGGACTGGACGACAGCCGCCCCGAGGAGGGTGCGCGCGGCGCCGAGGTGGTGCACGATCCAGCCCGACAGCGGCAGTCCGAGGACCGAGCCGAGGGAGGCCGCCAGCAGCGTGAGCCCCAGCTGACCGGCCGACAGGCCCAGCTCGTGCTTGACGTCCGGTACGCGTGAGGCGAAGGCCGCGAACGCCGCACCGTTGAGCGCGAACGCCGTGAAGACGGCCGTACGAGCCGTTCGCACGGTGGCGGGCGACAACGGGCTGGCGGACATGCAGAAAGCCTCTCAAAGGTCGGGCAGCGCTTCGACTGGTTCGAATCGTTTCGACTCGAAACGTTTCGATAGCATGCCCGGCATGGTTCCCCGAGGTCAAGCGGACAGCCCCCGCCCGACGCTGCGTGACGTCGCCGAGCGGGCCGGGGTCTCGGTGTCCACGGCCTCGCTCGTCTACAGCGGCAAGGGACCGGTCGCCACCTCCACCGCCGAGCGGGTCCGGGCGGCCGCCGCGGAGCTGGGCTTCGCCGGCCCCAACCCGCTCGCGTCGTCGCTGCGGCAGGGTCGCTCGGGGGCTATCGGGGTGCTCGTCGAGGGTCGGCTGCGCATGGCGTTCCGCGACCCCTTCGCCATCGCGGTCCTCGACGGGCTGGCGGAGGTGCTGGAGGAGGTCCCTACCGGCATGCTTCTCATCGGCCAGTCCACCAAGGACCCGGAGTCGGTGGTGCCCCAGCTGGCGCCCCTCGCCCTCGACGCCGTCGTCTTCTCGCTCTGCGGTCCCGGCGAGCACCCGGCCGTCGAGCACCTGGCGGCCCGCGGCATACCGATGTTCAGCACTGGCGTGCCCAACGACCGGCGCATCACCCAGGTGCGCATCGACGAGCGCGCCGCCGGTGCGGCGGTCGCCGCCCACGTGCACGAGCTCGGACACCGCCGCGTGGCACACGTCGCCATGCCGATGCTCGCCACCAGCGCGGCCGGCCGCGTGCCCGACGCCGAGGTGCACCCGAAGGACGCCTACGTGCCGAGCGTCGGGCGGCTGCTCGGCTTCCGGGACGTGTTCGGCACGGACGCGCCCGCCGTCCAGACCGGCGACGGCTCCTCGGTCGAGGGCGGCCTCATCGCGGGCCGGGCCCTGCTCGACGTGCCCGAGCACGAGCGCCCGACGGCAGTCGTGGCCCAGTCCGACGTCATCGCCGCCGGGGTGATCCTGGCCGCCGAGGAGCTCGGGCTGCGCGTCCCGGAGGACCTCAGCGTCACCGGCTTCGACGGCGTGGACCTGCCGTGGCTGCCGCACCGCCTGACGACGATGGACCAGCACGGCCGCGAGAAGGGTCGCACCCTCGGCACCCTGGTGCGCCGGCGCCTCGACGGCAGGCGCCCGCGGAGCGTCACGCAGCCGGTCGACCTGCGGGTCGGCACCACGACGGCGCCGCTGCCCTGACACAGCCGCCGTGACGGGTAGCTGCCCTGACAAAAGGGACACCCCGCGTACCTGGAAGAGCTCTCCTACCCTTGCTGCATTCCTGCCCTGGGGGAGTTCGGAGAGGTACCACCACGCGGGGTGCCGACGGTCAGTGTATGCCGCAGCCGTCCTCAGCCCGAAATCGCCTCTCCGACGGTGGCCGGGACCACCGCGGGCGCGGGCTCGACAGGCCGCAGGCCGTTGACCTGGTCGGGGACCACCCGCTCCACGAGCAGGGCGATGACGGCGAGCGCGACGCAGCCGCCGACGAGGAAGCCGATGTAGACCCAGCCGAGGCCCCGACCGACGAGGAACGATGCAACCACGGGGCCGCCGGCGAAGGCGAGCGAGAACATCAGCGAGCTCAGGGCGTTGTAGCGCCCGCGCAGGTGGTCGGGGGCGAGGTCGTTGACCATGGCGGCGCTCGTGGGCTGCAGCATCGTCTCGCCCAGACCGAAGACACCGGCGACGCCGCAGAGCAGGATCGTGGCGGTGACGGTGCCCGGGACGAGGGACGTCGCCCCGAGCAGCGACCAGGCCACCGCCCACGTCGCGGCCATGACGACCGTCACGCGCGTGCGGCGCCGGCCCTCGATGCGCTGGAGCACGAAGAGCTGCAGCAGGACGATGACCACGGTGTTGGCGGCGAACGCATAGCCGAGCCCCTCGGTGGACACCTGCCCCTCGGCACGGGCGTACGCGGGCATGCCGACGTTGAGCTGGGGGTAGCTGACGACCGCGGCTACGGCGCCGAGGGCGAGGAGTGCGCGCAGCCGACGGTCGCGCAGCAGGGTGAGGTAGGAGACGCGAGCGCCGGCGTCGTCAGTGGCGCCGTGCGTGGCGTGGAGCACCCGGCCCCCGGCGCGACGCAGCGGACCGAGCAGGATCGCCAGTGGCAGCAGGTAGCTCGCCGCGTCGAGCAGGTAGATCGCCTCGAACGTGCCGGGCCGGGTGACGTCGACGAATCGGCCGCCGACGATGCCGCCGATGCCGATACCGAGGTTGAGCAGGGTGAAGTTGATGCCGAAGTAGCGCTGGCGCTGGTCGCTCGGGATCAGCGATCCGACGAGCGAGCTCGACGCCGGCCACACCACCCCGAACCCGTAGCCGAAGAAGAGCAGGGCGAGGACGGCCTGCGGCAGGCTGGTGGCGAAGGCGAGCAGCACGTCGCCGACGAGCAGGGCGATCAGGGCGCTGGCGTAGACGAACCGGGCCCCGATGCGGTCGATGAGCGCACCGGCCGGCGTCACGAGCACGATGCCGACGCCCGCCTGGAAGGCCAGCAGCAGGCCGACGGTCTCGAGCGAGATGCCGCGCACCTCGTGGAGGTAAACGACGAGGAACGGCAGGACGAGACCTGTGCCGATGGACTGCACGAGGACGGTGGAGATGAGCCAGCGGCCCTCGCGTGGCAGGTCGTGCCAGAAGGAGGACAGCGGCGGGCGGGTCGTGGTCGAGCTCACCGGGAGAGTCTGCCGGTCACCACCGACAGCCGTCGTCCGGATTTCCGGGACCTTCGCCCCTGCCGGCCCGACACCCCCGGGCCCGAGTCTGGAGGCAGGAGAAGGAGGCCTGCCATGTCGACGCTCGACCAGCGCCGCAAGCCCTCGCGCCAGCCCTCGCGCCAGCCCTCGCGCCAGCCCTCGCGCCAGCCGTCGCGGCAGCAGGCGCCGGGCCGCCGGGCCGCCCTCGCGCTCGGCATCCTGGGGGTGCTCGTCGCGGCCGCGACCTTCGTCGTGCCGAACCCGACCCTCGCCGACCTGTGCTGGGCGCTCGGCTTTGCCATCCTCTTCGTTGCCCTCGTCGTGACCGTCGTCGGCGCGGTCCGGGCCCGCGGCGACCGGCTGGGCGCCGTGCCGACCAGCGCCGGCGGTTGGGTCAGCCTCGCCTGCTTCTTCGCCGCCGTGGCCCTCGCCTTCACGGCGTTCGGCGAGATCAGCCTCGCGCTCGGACTCGTCTCGGCCGCTTCGGCGGTGGGCGCCATCAGCGTGTCCCGGGAGCGGTCGGTCCCGGTCATCATGCTGCCCCTGCTCGGCGGTGTCTTCGTGCTGGCGTTCGTTCTCGGCGAGCTGCTCATCGGTCACGGCTGAGCCGGGGTCACCGAGGGCGTACGCGTGCAGCGGGTCTCGCTGGTCAGGTGGCCGACGTCAGGTGGCCGAAGACCACGACGTTGTCGCGGTACTCGTTGCGGCTGTCCGTCGGGCCACCGCAGGTCACCAACCGGATCTCGGCCCGGGTGAAGTCGCCCTTGTAGACCAGCGCCGTGGGGAACTCGCTCTTGCGGAACGCCGCCACACGATCGACCGTGAAGGTCAGGTGCGAGCCGTCCCGGCGGCTGATCCGCACCACGTCGCCCGCCTTGACCCGACCCAGCCGGTAGAAGATCCCCGGCGCCCCGGAGGGCGCGTCGACGTGCGCGGCAAGCACCGCCGGTCCGAGCTGGCCCGGGGTGGGACCGGCGTCGTAGAGCCCGACCTCGTGCGTCGTCCCCGGCACGGAGATCGTGCCGTCGCGCTGGATCTCGAGCGGGACGAAGCGTGAGGACCGCACGCCGATCGACGGGATCTCGATCGACGTCGGCTCCGATGCCTCGAGGAAGGTGCCGATCCCCCCGGTGCCGGATGCCGTCGTCCCGCCACGACCGGGAGGGGCCGGCACGCTCTTCCCCGGTGCACCGGTCGCCCTCGCGGACGGACCGGTCACCGGCGAGGTGGTCGGGACGACCCCGGCGGCCGCGGGCTGCGGCGGCCGGGGCGTCCTGGTGTCACCTCGAGAGCCGAGTACGAGCGCGACCGCCCCGACGAGGATCAGCACCACCGTCGCAGCCAGGGCTGCGACGGTGGCGGAGGGGAGCCGTCCGCTGCGTCGGGACGGGGCGTGCTCGGACATCGGCAGAACCCCGATCGCTCAGGCGCGCGACCGCGCGCGGCGTGCGGCGAAGGCCCCGGTCCCCGCGGCGGCGAGCAGGGCGCCACCGCCGACGAGCATGAGGGCCTCGTTCTGCCCGCCGCTCTTGAGGCCGTCGCCGGCCATGCCACCACCGGTGTGCATGCCACCGGCCGGAGCCACCCGCAGCGCGCCGCAGAGCGCGGGGTCGGTGGCCTCGGTCGGCAGCGACGGCATCAGGTCGCTCTTGGTGTTGCCGTCGTACTTGCCGTCCTTGTTGTAGTCGACGCCGTGGATGACGACGACCGACTCGCCGGCCGAGATCGCCTTGGCGACGTCGCTCGAGACGTTGATGCTGCCGCGCTGGTAGGCGATCTTGCCACCGGGGGCCGTGCTGAAGCGGTCGATGGCGAGGCCCGACTTCGGGCTCGTGTCGCCGGTCTTCGTCAGCGAGACGACGATGTCGCCGTAGGCGGGGCCACCCTCGGTCGTGTTGAGGTGACCGTCACCGTTCTTGTCGTCCCCGAGCGTGGGGCACTCGTGTCGGGCTGCTGCGGCAAAGTGGATGTGGGCGGCGTGCGGGCTGTCGGGGAGCAGGCCGTTGGCGGCCATCGTCACGGTGATCTGGTTGCCCTTGACCTCGACCATGGCCGTGCCGCTGCCCTGGACGCCGTTGCCGGCGACGGGCTTCAGGTTGGCGCTGACGAAGCCGTCGGCCGCAAAGGCGGGGCCGACGCTGAGGGCCAGGGCGGCGGCAGCAACGAAGCTGGCGCCGGCGATCCGAGTGGTGGTGGTGCGCATCTGCATTCCCTCCGTATGGGGAGACCTACCGCCTCGATGTTGCCGGCGGGGGCCGTCGTCGACCGTCTCCACAAGAGGTCATTCGCGGCGAATGCCGCACCGGATTGGTTTGAGGTGCATCCAATGAAACCGGGCCTACAGACAAACGAAGCGGCCCCACCGCGTCGAACGCGATGGGGCCGCTGTCGTGTGGCGGAGGATGGGGGATTTGAACCCCCGAGGGTTTTATCCCAACACGATTTCCAATCGTGCGCACTAGGCCACTATGCGAATCCTCCGTCGCGCAGGCTACCGGAGCCGGGCCCCACACAAGAAATCGAGCCGAGCGGCCGCGCTGACACCTCGCCCGAGCACAATCCCTCCATGCCCTCCAGCCAGCCGGTCCCCCTCCACCTCGACGTGCAGTGGATCCACGGCTCACCCTCGCCCCGGCACCTCGGCGACCCGCCGCTGCAGGTGCACCACCTGGCACCGGGCACGGTCCTGATCCGGCAGAGCAAGGACCTGACCTTCGAGGCACCCTTCATCCTCCTGCTCCTCGGCGGGCACCGCGGCCTGCTGCTCGACACCGGCGCCGTCGAGGGCACGACGCTGCGGGAGGCCGTGGACGCGCTCGTCGCGGACTGGCTCTCGACGCGCACCGGGCCGAACGCATACGCCCCCGCCTCCTTCGAGCTCGTCGTCGCGCACTCGCACGCGCACGGCGACCACGTCGCCGGCGACGCGGCCTTCGTCGACCGGCCGGGCACGACCGTCGTGGGCCACGACCTCGACGCGGTGCGGCACTTCTTCGCCATCACCGGTGGACCGGACGAGGTCGTACGCGTCGAGCTGGGCGGGCGCACGCTCGAGGTCTTCGGCATCCCCGGGCACCATGCCACCTCGATCGCGGTGCACGACCCATTGACCGGCGTGCTCCACACCGGCGACACCGTCTATCCCGGGCGCCTCTACGTCGACGACCCGCCCGCACTCCTCGCCAGTCTCGACCGGCTCGTGGCCTTCGCCGAGGATCGCGGCGTCCGGCACGTGCTCGGCTGCCACGTCGAGATGACACGGACGCCGGGTCGGGACTACCCGCTCGGTGCGCGCTACCAGCCCGAGGAGCCCTCCCCGTTCATGACGGTCGCCCAGCTGCGCGCCGTCCGCGACGCGTTCCGCACCGTCGCGAACCGTCCGGGCACCCACCGGTTCGACGACGTCGTCTTCTGCGTGGGCACCGGTCCCCGCGTGGTCGTGCCGCTGCAGGCTCGCGCGCTCGTCGAGCGGGTGCGCTGGCACCTCGGCCTACTGCGACGCCCGAGCACCTGAGACCCGATTGCCGCCTGCCGCACCCGCCTGACACCATCCCCCCATGTCGCTCGCCGCACTCCACCGCCGCAACCTGCTCAAGGAGACCGACCTCAGCCCCGAGGAGTTCCGGGCCCTGCTCGACCTCGCCGCCGAGCTCAAGGCCGCCAAGCGCGAGGGCCGCGAGGAGCGACGCCTCACCGGCAAGAACATCGCGCTGCTCTTCGCGAAGACCTCGACCCGCACCCGGTGCGCCTTCGAGGTCGCCGCGGCGGACCAGGGCGCGAGCACGACCTACCTCGACCCCGTGGGCTCGCAGATGGGCCACAAGGAGTCGGCCAAGGACACCGCGCGGGTGCTCGGGCGCTTCTACGACGGCATCGAGTACCGCGGGGCCGCCCACGACGTCGTCGAGACCCTCGGCGCCTATGCCGGCGTGCCGGTCTGGAACGGCCTCACCGACGACTGGCACCCAACGCAGTCCCTCTGTGACGCCCTGACGATGCGCGAGCACGCCGGCAAGCCCGACGAGCAGATCGCGTACGCCTTCGTCGGCGACGCCCGCTTCAACATGGGCAACTCGCTGCTCGTCACCGGCGCGATCCTCGGCATGGACGTGCGCATCGTCGCGCCCCGCTCGCTGTGGCCCTCCGACGCCGTCGTCGCCATCGCGAGGAGGTATGCCGCCGAGACCGGCGCGCGCGTCACCCTCACCGAGGACGTGGCCGAGGGAGTGCGCGGCGTCGACTTCGTCCACACCGACGTGTGGGTGTCGATGGGCGAGCCGAAGGAGGTCTGGGCCGAGCGCATCGCGCTGCTGACGCCCTACCAGGTCAACGCGGATCTCCTTGCGCTGACAGGGAATCCGCAGGTCAAGTTCATGCACTGCCTGCCGGCCTTCCACGACCTCGAGACCCAGGTCGGGCTCGACGTGCACGAGCAGTTCGGCCTCAAGGAGCTCGAGGTCACCGACGACGTGTTCGAGTCGGACGCCTCGGTCGTCTTCGACCAGGCCGAGAACCGGATGCACACCATCAAGGCCCTCATGGTCGCCACGATGGTCCAGCTCTGACGACCGCGATGTCGAGCCGAGGCGAGGTCGACCTCGAGCGCCTCGACACCGCAATGGAGCCCGGCTCCCCCGGCTGGGCCGACTTCGTCGCGACGAGCGCGCTCATCGACGACGTGTACGCCGAGCTCGAGGGTGACCGCGGCATGACCCGCACCCCGGAGCAGCGGCGGATCGCGTGGCGCAAGAGGGACATCCACGAGATCACGGTGTGGATGGCCCGCCTCCGGGGCGAGGTGGGCGGCTACGCCTTCCATCGGCGGCCGCTGCACGACGGGGCGCGGGAGTCGTGGCTGTTCCTGGGAGTGCGCCCCGACGCCAGGCGGCAGCGGGTCGGCTCGGCCCTGCTCGACCGCGTCGTCGACGAGGCGCGTCGCGCCGACTCGACGACGCTCCAGTCGTTCGTCATGTCACCACTGGTCGGCGGCGGGGAGCTCGTCCCCGTGGAGGGAGGCAACGGCGGCGTCCCGGCGCGCGCGCCGTCGACGGGTTTCGCGCTGGCTCGCGGCTCCCGGCTGGTCCAGGCGCTGGTCGGCTCCACCGTCGAGGTGCCCCTGCCGGCCGACCGGCTCGAAGCGTTGCAGCGCGCCCTGCCGGCCTCCTCGCGCGACTACGACGTGGTGACGTGGGAGATGCCGACGCCGTCCGAGCTCGTCGCCGACGTGGCCGCCCTCAAGACGCGGATGGCGACCGACGCCCCCGCGGGTGGCACGGCAGCCGGGCCCGACCCGTGGGACCCGGCGCGCCTCGTCGAGGCGGAGCGTGGCCTGACCTCGATGGGCCGGCGACGGCTCTACGCCGCGGCCCGGCACCGCGCGACGGGACGACTGGTCGCCTTCACCGAGATCGACCCTCCCCTGGTCGACAGCGCACCGGCCAGCCAGGAGTTCACCCTCGTCCTCCGCGAGCACCGGGGCCACGGGCTGGGCCTGCTCGTCAAGATCGCCAACGCCCGCCACCTCGCAAAGGCCAGTCCCGGCACCACGCGGCTCAAGACGTACAACGCCGACGAGAACGCCCCTATGCGTCGCATCAACGACGCGCTCGGCTACCGCCCGTCCGTCGTGTCGGGCTGCTGGCGTCTCGACCTCTGAGGCGCGAGCACAGCCGGCTCCCAGCGATCTCCGAGGCTGCGGACGCCTGACGTTCACGCAGCGGCGGTGGTGCCGTTTCCCGGCAGCACGGGACAAATGGCTCCATGCACCTGTCTCGCACCCCAGTCCTCGCGGCCGCCGCCGCCTCGTTCGTCGTCCTCTCCGCCGCAGCCGCGACGGCGTCGCCCGCCGACGCACCCGGCCAGGGCAAGGACGGCCACTACCGCTTCGCCGTCATCGGCGACCTGCCCTACGGCGACGCCCAGATCGCGGCGCTGCCGAAGTGGATCGACCAGATCAACGCGACGCCCGGGCTGTCCTTCACGATTCACGTCGGCGACATCAAGAACGGCTCGTCGAAGTGCACCAACGAGTACTTCGACATGATCCGCACGCAGTTCGACCGCTTCACGATGCCGCTCGTCTACACCCCCGGCGACAACGAGTGGACGGACTGCCACCGCACCAACAACGGCACGTACAACCCCCTCGAGCGCCTCTCGACGATCCGCTCGACCTTCTTCGACCGGCCGGGCCACACCCTCGGCGCCGACATGACGGTCGCCTCGCAGGCCGCGGCCGGCTTCCCCGAGAACGTCTCGTTCCGCCGCCAGGGCGTCGACCTCGCGACGCTGCACGTCGTCGGCAGCAACGACGGCCTGCTCCCCTGGCCGGAGCTCGGCTTCACGACGCCGACGCCGCAGCAGGTCGCCGAGGAGCGCGCCCGCATGGACAACGCCGTGGCGCAAGTGCGTTCGGCCTTCGCCGACGCACGGCAGCGCCACGACCGCGCGGTCGCGCTCTTCATGCAGGCCGACATGTTCGACCCGACCTACGACGTGACGTGGGCCGACGACTCGGCCTTCCAGCCGCTCGTGCGCGAGCTCGTCGCACAGTCGAACGCCTTCGACGGCGAGGTCTACCTCTTCAACGGCGACAGCCACGTCTTCAACTCCGACAAGCCTCTCGCCGCCGGCTCGAAGTGGCTCTCGTTCTACGGCGTGCAGGGCTCGGCCGAGAACCTCACCCGCGTCACCGTCGACGGCTCGAGCAACAACAAGGACTTCCTCGAGGTCACGGTCAACCGCCCGGGTGCCGAGCACGTGCTCAGCTGGCAGCGCGTGCCGTACACCTCCTGACCCCCTCACCCGAGGGCGTATGCCGTCCCCTCCCCCGACCGTCGAGTGGCCAGAGTTTGCGGGTCGGCCCACGTCGAGAGGCCAGAGTTCGTCGTGAACCCTGGCCTCTCGACTGGTGAGGACCCACAACAATTGGCCTCTCGACGGTTTGGTCACGCGCGGCGGGGAAGGTAGCGGTGCTCCGGGCGGCCCGTCGAGCCATACGTCAGGTCGAGATCGAGCAGCTGCTTCTTGACCAGCCCCGCCAGATAGCGCTGCGCGGTCGGGCGGCTCGCGCCGAGGATCTCCGCGACCTCGGCGGCCCCGATGGGCGCGGGTGCCGAGGCGACGATCTCGAGCACCCGCGCCATCGTCGGCTGCAGGGTGCGTGCGGCAGCGGCCCGCCGCGGAGGAGCTCCCCGCAGGCTGTAGAGCGCGTCGACCACGTGCTGGTCGGCCTCCGGGGCCCGGTCCATCCGCTCGGACCACGCGCGGTAGCCCTCGAGCTGCTCACGCAGCGCGGCGAAGCTGAACGGCTTCACCAGGTAGTAGAACGCGCCGAGCTGCATCGCCGAGCGCACCGAGTCGATGTCACGGGCAGCGGTGACGAGCAGGAAGTCCGGCACCCGATCGCCCGAAGCCGCCACCTGCCGCACGAGGTCGAGGCCGCTGAAGTCGGGCAGGTACATGTCGAGAAGCAGCAGGTCGGGCTCGTTCGAGGCGACGAGCTCGAGCGCCTCGGTGCCGGTGTGTGCCTCGCCGACGACCTCGAAGCCGGGAATCCGGGCAACGCTCAGGGCGTGGGCGTGGGCGACGTGGTAGTCGTCGTCGACGACGAGGACGCGGATCATGGGGCTCCTTGGCGGACGTGCAGCGGCAGGTGCACCTCGAACGTCGCGCCCGCGGCCGAGCTGGCCCGGATCGTCCCGCCGGCGCGGGTGACGAGGCGGTGGACGAGTGCCAGACCGACACCCCGACGCATGGAGCCACGCGGTGGCTTGGTGGAGTAGCCGTCGAGGAAGACGTCGGCCAGCCGGTCCTCGGGGATGCCGGGGCCCGAGTCCGTCACGGTGAGCTCGAGCGTGTCCGCGGTGCACCAGACGCGCACGACGACCTCGCCGCGCGGGTGGGTCCCCGCGGTCCGAGGGTCGTCGGCGACCGCGTCGACGGCGTTGTCGATGAGGTTCCCGAGCACGGTCACGAGGGGCAGGTCATCGTCGCGGCCCGCCTCCAACCGGCTCGTCGGATCGAGGCGCACGACGACGTCGCGCTCCGCGGCCACCGTGGTCTTCGCGAGCAGCAGGGCCGCGACGACCGGGGAGCCGACCCGCGCCCGGATCTCCTCGCTGACCAGGGCCGTCTCAGCCTGCAGCTCGCGGCTGTAGCCCATCGCCTCCTCGACCTCTCCGAGCTCGAGGAGCACCGACAGCACGTGCAGCCGGTTGGAGAACTCGTGCTCCTGCGCTCGCAGGGCCGTCGACAGCCCCTCCACCGAGTCGAGCTGGCGGACGAGGGCCTCGAGCTCGGTGCGGTCCCGGATCGTCACGACCCAGCCGACGTTGCGACCGGCCACCAGCACCGGCATCCGGTTGAGCACGAGCAGGTGCTCGTCGGTGACCGCGACCAGGTCGACCCCCTCGACCTGGCCGGTGACGATCCCACGCAGCCGCCCGTCGGGAATGACCTCCTCGACCCGCTGCCCGATGCCCCCCGCCTCGATCGCGAGCAGGCGGCGGGCCTCGTCGTTGAGCACGTTGATCGCGCCCTTCGCATCGACGGCCAGCACCCCCTCGCGGATGCCGTGCAGCATGGCCTCGCGCTCCTGGACGAGGGCCACGATCTCGGCCGGCTCGACCCCGAAGGTCACCCGTTTGATCGCCCTCGCGAGCAGCAGCGAGGCTGCCACGCCGAGCGCGAGGGCGATCCCGGCGTACAGCGCGATGTCGAGGACCTCGGCGGTGAGGCGCACCCCGACCTCGGACTCGAGGATGCCGACCGACACCTCACCCACGGGCCGACCGGCCGCGTCGACGATGGGCGCCCGCGCGTTGGCGGAGCGGCCGAGGCTGCCCTCGTCGATGCCGGTGTGCACCCGTCCGTCCAGGGCGACGACCGGCTCCTCGATGCGCCGGCCGACGAGGGCCGGGTTGGGGTGGGAGTAGCGCCTCCCCGAGCGGTCGATGAGAACGACGTAGGAGGCCCCGGTCGAGGCACGCACCTGCGCGCCGAGGGCGGGCAGCACGTGCCCGGGGTCGCCCGCCGCCACGGCCTGGGCCACCTGCGGCACGCGGCCAAGGGTCACCGCGATGCCGCTGGCCTGCTCGACCGCGCGCGTGTCGGCGGTCTGCGACGTCAGACGCGCGAAGAGTGCGAAGCCCACGGCGAGCGTCACCACGACGATCCCGAGCACGGCAACGAGGATCCGGGCGGCGAGCGTCCTACCCAGTCGCGGCATACCTCTCCTCCGCTCCTGCCTGCCCAGCGTCCGCCACGGCTCCGGCGGCGTGGCCCCGGTGACGCCTGCGTCGGCGTCGCTCCCAGCATGACTGAGCAGATTGCACAAAACCATCTCTATCGCGGCTATCGGCGTCAACGTCCAGAAGCATTCCTGGGCCGCCCACCCCGGTCCTACGGTGACGCAACTCAACGAGGAGAAAGGGGTGACCGATGGCGGCCATCGAGCTACGCAACGTCACCAAGAGGTTCGCCACGGCGGACGGCGGCACCTACACCGCGATCCAGGACCTGTCGCTCACGGTCGAGGAGGGCCAGTTCTGCGCGGTCGTCGGGCCCACGGGGTGCGGCAAGTCCACGACCCTGACCCTCATCTCGGGGCTCGAGAACCCCTCTCGCGGTGAGGCATTCGTCCATGGCGAGCAGGTCCGGGGCATCGACACCAGCACCGGGTTCGTGTTCCAGCAGGATGCCGTCTTCCCGTGGAGGTCGGTCCTCGACAACGTCGCGGCCGGCCCGCTCTACCGCGGCCAGAGCCGGTCCGAGGCGCTGAAGCTGGCCCGCGACTGGCTGCGGCGTGTCGGGCTCAGCGGCTTCGAGGACCGCTACCCGCACCAGCTCTCGGGTGGCATGCGCAAGCGAGTGGCCCTGGCCCAGTCGCTGATCAACCAGCCCCGCGTGCTGCTGATGGACGAGCCGTTCAGCGCCCTCGACGTGCAGACCCGGGCCATCATGTCCACCGAGCTGCTGCACCTGTGGGACCAGACCAAGCCCGCGGTCGTCTTCGTCACGCACGACCTGGAAGAGGCGATCGCCCTCGCCGACAAGGTCGTGGTGATCACCGCCGGCCCGGGCACCGTCAAGGCCGAGTTCGAGATCGACCTGCCCCGCCCGCGCGTCGTCCAGGAGATCCGGTTCGACCCGAGGTTCACGCGCCTCTACGAGCAGATCTGGGAGGCGCTGCGCGCCGAGGTGGCCGAGGCGTACGCCCGCACGACGCAGCTCGCGGAGGTGGCGTCGTGATCGACACCCCGACCCAGGACGGCGGCTCCCTGACCGCCCTGGCCGCGCAGTTCCCGCCGGCGGCGACCCCGGTGACGACCTCCCCCCGCACCCGGGCCAGACGGCGCCGGGCCGTGCTGGGCGCAGCCCGTCTCGGCATCGTCGTCGTCCTGCTCGTCGCCTGGCAGCTGCTCGTCGACGCCAAGGTCGTCGACCCCTTCTTCTGGGGCGAGCCGAAGGGCGTCTGGAGCGACCTCCACGACTGGGTCACCGTCGGCACGAGCCAGGGCTCCCTCGGGGAGCAGATCGTCGTCACCCTCGAGGAGGCGGTGCTCGGCTTCGTCATCGGCTCGATCCTCGGCGTCGTGTGCGGGATCGCCCTGGGTCGCGTGCGACTGCTCTCCGAGCTGTTCGCGCCGTTCCTCAAGGCCGCCAACTCAATCCCGCGCATCATCCTCGGCTCGATCTTCACCGTCGCGTTCGGCTTCGGCATCCAGTCCAAGGTGATCCTCGCGGTCGTCCTCGTCTTCTTCGGCGTCTTCTTCAACGCCTTCCAAGGCGCCCGCGAGGTCGACCGCAACCTCGTGGCCAACGCCCGGCTGCTCGGCGCCACCCGCTGGCAGGTGACCCGCGACGTCGTGCTCCCGTCGGCGTTCACGTGGATCCTGGCGAGCCTGCACATCAGCTTCGGCTTCGCGCTCATCGGCGCCCTCGTCGGCGAGATCCTCGGCGCCAACCAGGGCTTGGGCCTGCTCATCCGCTCGTCGCAGAACAACTTCGACATGAACGGCGTGCTCGCCGGAATGGTCCTCGTCGCCGTCATCGCCCTCACCGCAGAGGGCCTCATCACCGTGCTCGAGCGCCGCCTGCTGCGCTGGCGCCCGCCCCAGTCCCACGGAGGTGCAGCCGTCGAGTAGCCCGCGTCGCCCGAGCGCCTTCCGGCCTCCACCCAGCAGCTCCTACACAGAACCCACCACACGACTCAAAGGAGAGTTCCCATGAACATCAAGCGGATCGGTGCCGCAGGCGCCGCCTTCCTCGCGGCGACCACCATGGCCGCCTGTGCCAACAACGCCTCCGGCTCCTCGACCAGCGCCGGCACCGGTGCCCCGGTCGACGCGAACGCCCCGACCGTGACGATCATGGTCGGCGGCATGAGCAAGCAGATCTACCTGCCGTTCATGCTCGCCAAGCAGCTCGGCTACTACGACAAGATCGGCGTCAAAGTCAAGCTCGTCGACGAGCCCGCCGGCGGTGACGCGACGAACAACATGCTGGCCGGCCAGGTCCAGGGCGTCGGCGGCTTCTACGACCACAACATCGCCCTGCAGGCACAGGGCAAGTCGTCCGAGGCCGTCGTGTCGATGCTCCAGATCCCCGGCGAGGTCGAGTTGTGCCGCAGCGACCTCAAGGGTGTCGTCAAGAGCCCGGCGGACTTCAAGGGCCGCTCGCTCGGTATCACCGACACCGGCTCGTCGACCGACTTCCTCACGCAGTACCTCAGCAAGAAGAACGGCGTGGACCCCGCCTCGGAGACACGCCGTGGCGTCGGCGCCGGGCAGACCTTCATCGCCGCCATGAAGCAGAAGGCGATCGACTGCGGCATGACCACGGAGCCCACTGTCTCGCAGGCGCTCTCGGACGGCACCGCCTTCATCCTGCTCGACATGCGCACCGCCGAAGGCTCCAAGGCGGCGCTCGGCGGCACCTACCCGGCCACCTCGCTCTACATGCAGACCGACTGGGTCAACAGCAACAAGCCGACGGTGCAGAAGCTCGTCAACGCCTACGTCTCGACGCTCGCGTGGATCTCGCAGCACGACGGCGCCGCGATCGCCGACAAGATGCCGGCCGACTACTACAAGGGCGTCGGCAAGGCCGCCTACGTCCACGCGCTCGACAGCGAGAAGGGGATCTTCAACCCCACCGGCCTCATGCCCGAGGACGGGCCCAAGACCTGCCTCGCGGTCCTCGGCGAGTTCAACCCGAAGGTCAAGGGCAAGAGCATCGACCTCGGCAAGACCTACACGAACGAGTTCGTCAAGGCCGCCACCCCCGTCAGCTGAGCGGCCGCCTTCCGCTCGGCCCCGAGCACGTATGCCGTCCGGCGCAACCCCCGCCGGACGGCATACTCAGGCCGGGGAGAGGGAGGCAGTCACTGCGTGACGGTGACGGTCGGGCACGGACGCAGCGTCTGCGTGGGCGTCGCGACCACGGGGACCTTGCCGAAGCTCTTCCACGCCGCCCCCACGACGAGGTCGACGGTGTCGCCCTTGCGCTTGTCGTTCACGAGCACGGCCTGCGGCACGTGCGTCTTCAGCAGCTTGGCCGAGGCCTCACCCTCGGGGCCGAAGCGGATCTGCGCCACCTGCTTGACCGACTCGCCCCTGGGGTCGTTGCCGACCGCCTTGACCTTGAACCCGCGCGTCCCGGCCTGCTTGGCCACCGCGGCGGCAAGGCCGCTGCGCCTGGTCGAGTTGTAGACGTTGAGGCTGACGTCCTGGGGCGTCAGCGGGGCGGGCACCAGCTCGGTCGTGCACGGCTGTGGCTTGGGCGCCGTGTCACGGAAGTAGGTCGAGGCGTAGTAGAACGCCCCCGCCAGCCCCAGCAGCACCACAGCGATGACGATCGCCGCCCGGCGCTGACGGCGCCGGCGATAGGGGCGGTCGTCGTCGTCGACGGCCTGCGACATGCACGCTCCTCGCTCACTGGACCAGTCCGGAGCCGCCTCGGTTCGGGCGGTCCGGGGTCAGAGTACGAGGACTCGGGCGTGAAGGACAGGACGCTGCTGCAGCGCGGCGCGCAGGGCCCGGTGCAGGCCGTCCTCGAGGTAGAGCTCGCCCTCCCACTCCACGCAGTGCGGGAAGAGGTCGCCGTAGAAGGTGGAGTCGTCGGCGAGCAGCCCGCGCAGGTCGAGGGTGCTCTTGGTGGTGATGAGCTCGCCGAGCTGGACCACCCGCGGGGGCACGTTGGACCAGTCCTTGGTCGTCTCGAGTCCATGGTCGGGGTACGGGCGCGAGTCGCCGACGGCCTTGAAAATCACCGGGTCAGCATAGACATCGCCGGGGGTGGGCCGCCCACTACAGTTCGAGGGGTGACCGACACCGGAGTCAAGACCACCGGCGACGACGCGTCGTCGAACGCCCAGCTCGACGAGATCCGCTCGGGGTACGCGTTCGGGGACGGGGTGCTCAAGCTCGGGGCCGCCGTCGTCGACGGGCAGGCCCACGCCGACGCCCCGGTGCAGATCCCGCTCAGCGTGCTCAACCGGCACGGCCTCGTCGCCGGCGCCACCGGCACCGGCAAGACGAAGACGCTGCAGCTGATGGCCGAGCAGCTCTCGGACGCCGGCGTCCCGGTGTTTCTCGCCGACCTCAAGGGCGACCTGTCGGGCCTCGCCACCCCCGGTGAGGGGAACGAGAAGATCACCGCCCGCGCGGCCGACGTCGGCATGCCGTGGACGGCGACGGCATACCCGACGGAGTTCTACACGCTCGGCGGGAAGGGCACCGGCATCGCGATCCGGGCCACCATCACCGCCTTCGGCCCGACCCTGCTGTCCAAGGTGCTCGGCCTCAACGACACGCAGGAGAGCAGCCTCGGGCTGATCTTCCACTACGCCGACAAGAACGGCCTCGCCCTGCTCGACCTCAAGGACCTGCGTGCCGTCATCACCCACCTGACCTCCGACGAGGGCAAGGCCGACCTCAAGGACCTCGGCGGCCTGTCCAGCGCGACGGCCGGGGTCATCCTGCGCAACCTCATCGCCTTCGAGGACCAGGGCGCCGGCGACTTCTTCGGCGAGCCGGAGTTCGAGACGAGCGACCTGCTGCGCACGGCCTCGGACGGGCGCGGCATCATCTCCTGCCTCGAGCTGCCCCAGGTGCAGGACCGGCCGCAGCTCTTCTCGACCTTCCTCATGTGGCTGCTCGCCGACCTCTTCCACGACCTGCCCGAGGAGGGCGACGTCGACAAGCCGAAGCTCGTCTTCTTCTTCGACGAGGCGCACCTGCTCTTCGACGACGCGAGCAAGGCGTTCCTGCAGGCCATCGAGCAGACCGTCCGTCTCATCCGCTCCAAGGGCGTCGGCGTCTTCTTCGTGACGCAGTCGCCCAAGGACGTCCCGTCCGGCGTGCTCGCCCAGCTCGGCAACCGCGTCCAGCACGCGCTGCGCGCCTTCACGCCCGACGACGCCAAGGCGCTCAAGCAGGCGATCGCCACCTACCCGCACACGGCGTACGACATGGAGAAGCTGCTGACGAGCCTCGGCATCGGCGAGGCCGTCGTGACGGTGCTGTCCGACAAGGGCGTGCCGACCCCCGTGGCGTGGACGCGGATGAAGGCGCCGAACTCGCTCATGGACCCCTCGCCGCAGGCCACGATGGACGCCGTCGTCGCCGCGTCGGCCCTGCGGACGAAGTACGCCGACGTCGTCGACCGCGAGTCGGCGTACGAGCTGCTGACGGCCCGGCTCCAGACGACTCCGCAGCAGCCCGCCGCGCCTGCTCCCGCAACCGCCGCGCCGGAGCCCACAGGCTCGCCCACCCCGGCTCCGCGGCAGGGACGCGCGCCCAAGGAGGAGCCCAGCGTCGTCGAGCAGGTCGTGCAGTCGACGGCCTTCCGCTCGATGCTGCGCTCGGCCGGCACCGTCATCGGCCGCGAGATCACCCGCAGCATCTTCGGCACGCGCCGCCGCTGAGCGCGCCGTGTGACGCGTGAGGCGCAGCGCGCTCTCGACTGAGTATGCCGCCCGCCCTCCTCCTCGAGTGCGCGCTCAGTCCCACTCGAGAGCGCACCCCGTCCCACTCGAGAGCGCACCCCGTCCCACTCGAGAGCGCACCCCTCCCCACTCGAGAGCGCCCCCGTCCCGTCCGTCACGCGCGCATGTGGAACGCGTGAGGCGGAGCGCGCTCTCAAGCCACGCCTGCACGATCCCTCTCCTGAGACCCCCAAAAGACTTCCCGGACGGGCCCATCCGAACCACGCCTGGCGCCGAAGCACGGTCAGCGACGGCCACCCACGGCCTCGCGTCTCCTCCCCGATTCGGAAGACAGAGCAAGGAGAACCCCTCGTGAAGACCCCTCGTATCGCGGCCGTCGTCGCGCTCTCCCTGGCCCCGCTGGCTGCCGCCGCCCTGCCGGCCCACGCCGCATCGGACGCCACCGTCTCGATCCTGCACGCCGTCCCCGGAGCCACCGTCGACGTCTACGCCAACGGCAAGGCGCTGCTGACCAACTTCAAGCCCGGCACCCTCACCGACCCGCTCATGCTCCCCGCGGGCACCTACGACCTCAAGGTCACTGCGGCCGGTGCCGGCGCCTCCGGCAAGGCGATCATCCAGGCCAACGGCGTCCAGGTGCCCGGCGGCGCCAACGTCACGGTCGTCGCCCACCTCGACGCCTCGGGCAAGCCGGAGCTGACCCCCTACGTCAACGACACCTCCATGGTGCCGGCCGGCAAGGCCCGGCTCACCGTCCGCCACGACGCGGCCGCCCCGGCCGTCGACGTGCGCGCCGGCGGCACGCCGGTGTTCAAGAACCTCACCAACCCCAACCAGGCGATGGGCCTCGTCGGTGCGGGCACCGTCAAGGCGGACGTCGTGCTGGCCGGCACCTCGAAGGTCGCGATCGGACCGGCCGACCTCACGCTCAAGGAGGGCACGAACACCATCGTGTACGCCTGGGGCAGCGCCAAGGACAACAACCTGAAGCTCGCCGTCCAGACCATCGGCGGCATGCACTCGGCCCCAGGTGGCATCCCCGCCGGCGGTGGCCAGGCTCAGGGCTCGTCCGACCTCGGCCGCTACGCGGCCGTCGGCGGTGCCGGGGCACTCGCCGCCGCTGCCGTGCTCGTCACCAGGCGTCGCGCGGTCCCGACCCGCTGACGAGTCCGGTGCGTGCACGAACCACGCCTGCGAGGGTGGCGGCCGCCGTGGCCGCCGCCCTCGTGGCCGGGCTCCTCGTGCTGTGGGTGACGCGTCCGCAACAGGGTGACGCCGCCGCCCTCAGCGCGGCCATGCGTGGCTCGGCCGCGACGGCGACCACTGCCGCGCAGCCCACGACGCCGGCCGCCACCGCCACTGCTCCCGCCGTGACCGCACCGACGGTCGGGGCCACGGAGGCGGGACTGCCGAGCCCGGATCCGGCCGCCGCCCCGCCGACAGGTTTGACCATCTCCGCTGTCGGGCTGCGCATGCCGGTCGTCCCGGTCGGAGTCGCGACCGACGGCGACATGGCCCTGCCGCACAGCCCCGCCCAGGCCGGCTGGTACCGCTTCGGCGCCCTACCCGGAGACCCGCAGGGTGCGACCGTCATCGCGGGCCACCTCGACGAGCCCTGGTACGGCACCGGCCCCCTGGGGCGCCTCGCCGACGTCAGCGCAGGCGACAGCGTGGTCGTGACGACCGGCTCGACCTCACACCGCTACGTCGTCACCGAGGTGCAGGCGGTGCGCAAGACCCGGCTCGACCTGGCGGCGCTGTTCCGCACCGACGGTCCGCCGAGCCTGCACCTCGTCACGTGCGGGGGCCGGTTCGACCCGGTGCGCCGCAGCTACGACGAGAACGTCGTCGTCGTCGCCCGGCCGGCCTGACCGGCCGGCCGCAGCGGGTGCCCCGAGCGCCCCGATCGCCCCGATCGCCCCGATCGCCCCGATCGACGGGGCGGGGGTCCTCGAACTCAGTGGCCGAGGTCGTCGAGGTCGACGTCGGCGTCCGCGAAGTAGCTGATCACCCGGATGTCGGGCTCGTCGACGACCTGCAGCACGAGCTGGTGCAGGCGGATGACCTGGCCGTTGTCGAGCCGGATCCGCTTGGTGCGCCCGCGGGTCGGGTCGCTGTCGTGCTGCTCCCACCACTGCACCGTCGCCGGGTTGCCCTTGAAGACCTCGTCGAGGACGCGCTTGAACGACGGCTCGTCGGGGTGACGCGCATACGCCTCGCGGAAGAGGGCCAGCTGGTCGGCCGCCTCCTGCTCCCAGTCCACGAAGAGGGTGCGCGCCGCCGGGTCGCAGCAGTAGAACCAGAGCAGGTTGCGCTCGCGCTTGCTGCGCTTGCCCTCCCAGTCGGTGAAGAGCTGGCAGGCGGTGTGGTTGGCGCCGAGGACGTCCCAGCGGGCGCCGACGACGTAGGCCGGGTTGGGGTCGAGCGAGTCGAGCAGCTCCTCGAGCTCCTCGGTGAGCTCCTCGGGCGCCTGCGGCCGCCGCGACGGGGTGCCGGACGCGAGGGCGCTGAGGTGCGCCCGCTCGTCGGCGCCGAGCTTGAGCGCGCGGGCGAGCCCGTCGACGACGCTCGCGCTGGGGCGCAGGTCGCGGCCGCGCTCGATGAGGGCGTAGTACGCCACCGAGATGTTCGCGAGCTCGGCCACCTCCGTTCGGCTGAGGCCCACCCGGCGCCGACCCTTGGCCCGCTTGATCCCGACCTCCTCGGGGGCGAGCTCGCGCCGGCGCGCCCGGAGGAACTCGCCCAGCGGTGAGGGGGTGCGCACGCTGAGCGGCACGTCGGTGGTCATGGCGCTCATCCTGCCAGTGGGCCGCGGCCCGGCGGCACGCGTACGACAGCACGCGTACGACGGTGGTTTCCCGCGTGTTAACGTTCCGCGTCCGCCGGCGCGTCAGCAGCGCGCGACCCGTGACGGACCGCGTCCCAGGAGCCCTCGTATGCCGTCCGCCACCTCCCAGCCGAGGCCCACCGTCGTCGCCCGCGACGTCGACCCGCTGCCCCTGCCGCTGCCCGCGCCGGGGTGGGGTGCGGCGGACGCCCATGCCGCCCTGGAGCTGGCCCGCGGGCAGCTCCCGCTGCAGGTGGGCCCGGCCGACGAGGTGCTGGGCCTGCTCACCACCGTCGTGCTGGGCGCCGGGCAGCACGTCGTCAAGGTCTACCCGCCGGGCACCGACGCGGCGCACCTCGACCGGATCCACGCCGCGCTGGCCGGGTCGCGGACGGCGACGACGCCGCTGGTGCCGGCGGCCGTGACCCCGCACGGGGTGGTCACCGTGGCCGCCCGCCTGTCCGGCGGCTGCCCGGTGACCTGGCCGGAGGCCGGCCGGCTGCTGCGCGACTTCCACGCCGAGCACGCGGGCGCCGACGTCGCGCCCTGGTCACCGCTCTCGCGGCTCGAGTCGCAGGCGGAGGTCCTGCCCGAAGAGGACGCGGAGGTGCTGCGCGCGGCCCGCGACGGGCTGCTCTCGGCGCTCGCCGGGGTGCGGTCGGAGCTCGGCCACGGCGTCATCCACGGGGACGTCTCACCGTCGAACGTCATGCACGACGGCATCCGGGCGGCGCTCATCGACCTGGACTGGGTCGCGGTCGCGCCACGCGAGTACGACCTGGCGAGCGCCTCCCGCCGGTTCCGGGCCGGCGAGCTCGACCGGCAGACCTATCGCGACTTCTGCGCGGCCTACGGCCACGACGTGCTGGGCTGGGAGGGCCTGCCGCTGCTCGACCGCATCGCCGACCTGGCGGGCGTCGTCTTCCGCATCTGGGACTGCCGGCACCACGGGCGCGACCTCGACTGGCTCCCGGCCGAGCTCGGGCTCTGGCACTCTCCGCTCTGAGGCCCGCCGGTCCGCTCGTCAGGCAGCCGGCTCCGAGGCGGACGGCGCCGGGAGGGAGCGCAGCCACTCGGCGAAGTCCTTGTTGTTGACCGTGCGGTCCCGGCGCTCCTGGACGTGCGCGAGCGCCTCGGCCCCGGAGACGCCGAGCAGCTCCCGGACGATGAGGCTCATGACCAGACCGGAACGGTTGCGTCCGAACGTGCAGTGCACGAGCACCGTGCGGCCCTCCCCCACCAGTCCCGCGACGAGGTGGGCGAGGCGGAGCGTCAGCGCGGGGTCGGGCACGTCTTCACCGTCGACGAGGGGGCACTTGAGGTAGGCGAGCCCTTCGATGTCCTCCGGCGGCGGGTAGGCGTCCGGGTCGGCGAGGTCGACGACCGTGTCGATGCCCGTCTCGCGCACCCACTGGAAGTCGACGGGGCAGCCGCCGTGCCAGAGCCCGGGCAGCATCTCGGTCGGCGGGTCGGCCGGCTCGACGCCCTCGAGGTCGACGGGGTCGGTGGTCCAGTTGAGGGTCTCGCTCACGGTCGGCACGTACCCGAGCATCCCTTCGGGCCAACCGGGAGCGCCAGCCCAGGACACAGGCCGCACCGAAACTTCACGCGATGTCGGCTGTGCGGTCATACCGTGGTGGGGTGGGGCGAGCTCAGGTGTTCGATGACCTGCTCCTCGGTGTGCTCGACGCCGTGGAGGACGCCTCGCCGCTGCAGGCCGTCGAGGCGGTGACAGAGACCTTGGCCGACCGGCTGGGCGCCTCGGCGGCGTTCTTCCTCGCCGCGGACCTCGCCGGCGGCGCCCTGGTGCGCATGTCGTACGGCTCCACCGACGCCGCCCTTGCCCGGCAGGGGCTCGGCGGGTCGGAGGGCGTGGCCCGGGTCGACGAGGGCGGCGAGCAGTCGGTGGCGGTGCCCGTCGTCAGGGGCGGACCGGTCGAGGCGGCGCTGCGCACGCAGACCCTCCAGGTGCTCCCCGCCGCCCCCGCCGACAGCCACGCCGACACCCAGGGCGCATCGACCGGCGCGGTGGTGCTGGCCCCGGTCACCGAGCGGGGCGAGGTGCTCGGCCTGCTCCAGCTCTCCGTCCCCGAGTCGCCCGACGCCGAGGCCCTCGCCGAGATCGCGCGGATTGCGCATCTGCTCGCCTTCGTCATCATCGCCAACCGGCGGCACACCGACCTCTTCGAGCGCGCGGAGCGCAGCACCCTCTTCTCCCTG
The DNA here is from genome assembly GCF_040702505.1 of Terrabacter sp. NPDC080008. Taxonomy (NCBI): domain Bacteria; kingdom Bacillati; phylum Actinomycetota; class Actinomycetes; order Micrococcales; family Intrasporangiaceae; genus Terrabacter; species Terrabacter sp. NPDC080008. Next base: position 40,576 of record NZ_JBFBLC010000004.1, on the reverse strand, counting down.
CCGGCCGAGATCCAGCGCCGGCTGCTGCCCTCGGCGTTCACCTGCGAGGGCGGCCCCTTCACCCTGGCCGCCTGGCTGGAGCCGGCGGCGTCGGTGGGCGGCGACACCTTCGACTACTCCCTGGCCCGAGACGCGCTGCACCTGTCCCTGACGGACGCCATGGGGCACGGGGTGGCCAGCGCCCTGACTGCCACCCTGTGCGTCAACAGCTTGCGCAACACCCGGCGGATGGGCGGGTCGCTGCTGCAGCAGGCCGATGCCGCGAACACCACGCTCTACGAGCACGCCACCAAGGGCCGTACCGACCACTTCGCCACCGGCCTGGTCGCCCGCCTGGACCTGCAGACCGGCGCCCTGACCGTGGTCAACGCCGGGCACGTCCCGCCCTACCTCTGCCGGGGGGCGGACACGGCCGTCGTGGCCCTGGCCCCCGACCTGCCGCTGGGGCTCTTCGCCGACAGCGAGTACCAGCCGAGCGAGCTCGTGCTCGAGCCCGGGGACAGGCTGGTGCTGGTCACCGACGGCATGATGGAGCGCAACGCCGCGGCCCTCGACCTACGAGACGCGATCACCCACACCCGAGACCTGCACCCTCGGGAGGCAACCCGTCGCCTCACCGCTCTGGTGCTCGAAAGCTGCGGCCAGAACCTGGCCGACGACGCCACGGTCCTCGTCCTGGACTGGTACGGCGACCACGGGCGAGCCCGGCGGACGAGCTCCGGGGCCGAGCAGTGGCGCGCGAGCGCCCGCCGGAGCAGCGTCGACACACGCGTACGCCCGCGGTTCACCACCGACCCCACCTCTGCCGACGGGAGTTCTGACGGCGGGACCTCGAACTGACCGCGCACCAACCACGAGCTCAGGGGCGGACGAGTCGGAGCCAGCTCGCCAGGCCAGCACCGTCCAGACGCCCCGTGCGGTAGCCGACGTGGCCGTCAGGCCGCACCGCGACAAGGCCCCTTCCGGGCCAGCTGTCGATCCGGTGGAGGGTGACGAGGGGGTCGGCCGGACGCAGGGCCGGAGCGTCCGCGTCCCGCTCCAGCAGCAGGTGCAGGCCCGGCCGTGCCGTCAGCTCGTGCAGGCGCCGTGACCGTCCCTGCGAGACGATCGCCCGGTCAGGCAGCCGGTCGCCGGGGTGGGCGCCCCGGCCCGTCGGGCTGCCCGCCGCGGACAGGGGGCTGCCGCGGTAACGCACCCAGCGCTGCGACAGCAGCGCCACGACCGCTGCCAGAAGCGGAGGCTGCCGCAGGAGCACCGGCAGGACCGGAGCCGCGAGCGGGAGCAGGGAGCCCCGCAGGAACGCCGGGACGCGGTGTGTGGAGGCCTCGCCGAAGAAGATGAGGTGCGTCAGGGCCAGCACCTGCCCGGCGGCCGGCCGGCGCTCCAGGTCGTAGGAGGCCAGCAGCTCCTCGGGCTCGTCGCCGTCGTCCCGAGCCCGAGCCGCCAGCCCGAGCTTCCAGCCGAGGTTCGTCGCGTCGAGGATGCCGGTGTTGAGGCCCTGGCCACCGGCGGGCGAGCCGGCGTGCGCGGCGTCACCGGCGAGGAAGACCGGCCCCTGCCGGAACGTGGTTGCGAGCCGGTGCTGCAGCGGAACCTTGGCCGACCAGGCCATCTCACCGACCCGCACCCCGAAGCCCGCGGCGTCGAGCAGTCCCTGCACTTCCGTCAGTGCCAGCTCGCCGGCGGGCTGACCGAAGGCCCCGTCCCGGTCACCTCCCGCGGCCCGGGTGCCGAGCAGCCGCCAGCTCGCCCCCTCCCCCAGGGCGAAGAGGAAGACCAGACCCTCCCGCCCCGCGACCACGTGCAGCACCCCGGGCGCGAGCTTCCCGTCTCCCCCGTCCAGCTCGAGGTCCGCCAGGACCACCTCCTCGGCGTAGCGCCCACCCCGCCAGCCGATGCCCGCGAGCCTGCGCACCAGACTGTCCGGGCCGTCACACCCCACCAGGTGACGGCATACGACCTCGGTGACCTCGCCGTCGGTGCGCACCAGGGCCGACACCCGATCCGGACCCCACGTGGCGCCCACGAGCTCGACGCCCCGCTCCACCGGGACGCCACGGGCGGCCAGGGCGCGCGCGAGCCCGTCCTCGACGTCGGCCTGCCGCACGAGCGTCAGGTGGGGGTATGCCGTGTCGGCGAGCGCGACGTGACCGAGCTCGGCCTCGACCACTCGCCTACCGAAGTGCAGGTGCGCCCGTGGGGCGCGGTCCGCGCGGGCCAGCACGTCGTCGACGACGCCCAGCGGGCGCAGCACCTCCAACGTGCGCGAGTGGACGATCATCGCCCGTGACGGGCGGAACGCCTCGGGCCGGCGCTCTACGACCCGCACCCGCGCGCCGTGGGCGTGCGCCTGCAGGGCCGCCGCCAGCCCCGTGGGGCCGGCGCCCACGACGAGGACGTCCGGGTCCTCGCCTACGTGACTGCCAGCACGCGCCACCAGGCTCCCTCCTCGTCCGGGAACCACGGGGCGAGCACGCCCGGGTCGGCGAGCAGGTCGGCGCGGCGCAGGCCGGGGACCACCCGGTAGTCGATGGAGCCCGGCTCGCTCACCAGGGCCAGCACGTGCCACAGCGAGCCGGCATACCGCTCGGCCAGGTCGGCGCCGTCCCACTCGTAGAGCCCCCGGTAGCGACCGTGCTCGTCGTGCGTCAGCCACAGCTTCGAGACGAAGCCGGGGAAGCCCACGAAGAGGGGGGTGTTGAGCCAGCTCTCCGCCCGGAACCACGCGTGGCCGCGCCCCCGGACGGCCCGGAGCCGGAAGGAGACAGCGAGGAAGCACGGGTCGAGGGCCGGCCTGCCCACCGTCGTGTCCCGGTAGACCCGGCTGGTCGAGTGGTCGGCGAAGCTGATGCGGCGGCCGACCTGCGACCGGGGGAAGCGGACCTGCCCCCGCACGAGCATCCTCGCGCTCGTGCCGACGCACCGGCCCACTCCTGCCCAGGCCGCACGGGGCGGCAACGGCGCGCGCGCCGGTGCGGTGGCCTGCTCGCTCCCGCGCGACCTCTGCGTGCTGACGGCTGCCTCGGACATGACGCGCCCTCCCTGTCGGTCCGGTGACCAGCCTCTCCCGGGCGCCCGAGGCCGGCCAAGGGGCCGAAGGTCCCTATCCCCGCCCGGTTCACAACCGGCTCATGGCCGGCTCAGGGAGGGCGCATGGGACCGAGCGGTGCACTGGTCTCAAGAGATGCAGACCGTTGCGAAGGACACGCAGATGAGCACAGCAGGCAAGCCGGTACGCGCCAGCGAAACCTCCGGAACCTCCCCGGTTGCCCCACCGCGCAGGTCGCGGCTCCGTCGGGGCACGCTCGCCCTGGCCGCGGCACTGGCGTTGGGGCTCGCGGCCGCCGGGCCCGCTCTCGCCACCGGCACCGGGCCCCACAGCGCCACGGTGCGGGACTGGCAGGGCTGGTCGACCGCGCAGGCCGGTTCGGGTTACGGGTCGGATGACGGGTCGGGCTACGGGTGGGGCGACGGCTCCGGCTATGGCTCGGCCCAGGGCTCCGGCCCCACGGCGCAGGCGGCAACCGCGGCCGAGTCGGCGGGCGTGGTGCTCATCGACACGACCCTGCCCTACCAGAACGGGCAGGCAGCAGGGACCGGCATGGTGCTGACCTCGGGCGGCCAAGTGCTCACGAACTACCACGTGGTCCACGGCGCGGGGAGCATCCGCGTCACGGTGGCCGCGACCGGCCAGACCTACCGCGCGACGGTGATCGGCAGCGACGAGGCGCACGACGTCGCACTCATCCAGCTCACCGGTGCCTCCGGCCTCACGACGATCAAGCCCGACACCGACGGCGTCTCCGTCGGGTCGCAGGTGACGGCGGTCGGAAACGCCGGCGGCACCGGAACGCTGACCGCTGCCGCGGGCCAGATCACCTCGACCGGGGCGTCGGTCACGGCCCGCTCCGAGGACGGCACGTCGCCCGAGACCCTCGACGGCATGCTCGAGACCAACGCCGACGTCCAGGCCGGCGACTCCGGCGGGCCGCTCTTCGACGCCCAGGGTGAGGTGGTCGGCATCGACACCGCAGGCTCCTCCGGAGGCACGCCCGACGCGTACGCCATCCCCATCACCCGTGCGCTGTCCATCGCCGACCAGATCCGGTCCGGTCACGGGACGAGCACGGTGCGCATCGGCCCGGCCGCGTTCCTCGGCGTCGAGGTCGGAAACTCCCCCTCCTCCGGCGACTACGGGTACGGCTCGGACGGCGGCGACGGCTACGGCGCCTACGGGGGCTACGGTGCGACGACTCCCGGTGCGCAGGTCAGCGGCGTCCTCAGCGGCGCTGCAGCCGCCGACGCCGGACTGCAGGCGGGCGATGTCATCACCAGCCTGAACGGGCACCCGATCACCTCGGCCGACGACGTGTCGGCGGCGCTGGTGGGCGCCAACCCCGGCGACCACGTGGACATCGCGTGGACCAGCCAGGACGGGACGCAGCACACCTCCACCGTCACGCTGGGCGCCAGCCCGGTCGCCTGACAAATCCGGTTGCCTGCTGCGCCGGCCACCTTCGGGTGGTCAGCGCGGCTGCGCCTCGGCGACCAGCCGGGCTGCCTCTCGGTAGCGCTCGAGTACCGCGGGCGTGGCCTCCGCCTCGAGTGTCTCGACGCCTCCCGACTCCCAGGCAGGTGGCTCGGCCGCCCCGGAGAGGACCCAGGCCGCCTGTCGCGCAGCGCCGGCGGCGACGTACTCCCCCGGCGGTGGCACGTCGACCGGTACGCCGAGGAGGCTCGGCGCGATCGCGCGGACGGCGCGGGAGCGGGCGCCGCCCCCGACAAGAGTGACGCGGTCGACCGTGACTCCCTGACGGCGTACGGCCTCCATTCCGTCTGCCATCAGCCCCAGCAGGCCCTCCACCGCGGCGCGCGCGAGGTTCTCGCGCGTCATGGAGCCGAGCGTCATCCCGAAGAGCGAGCCGGTGGCCGTAGGGAGGTTGGGAGTGCGCTCGCCCTCGAGGTAGGGCACGTGGACGAGCCCGCCGGCACCGGGGTCGGCCGAGAGGGCCAGGTCGCTCAGCTCCTCGTGACCGACATCGAGTATGCGTGCGGCTGCCTCGAGCACCCGGGCGGCGTTGAGCGTGCACGCCAGTGGGAGGAACTGCCCGGCGGCGTCCGCGAAGCCCGCCACCAGACCACTCGGGTCGGCCGTCGGCGTCGCCGACACGGCAGCCACGACGCCCGAGGTGCCGAGGGAGACCGAGGTCTCGCCCGGCCGGAGGGCCAGGCCGAGGGCGGCGCCGGCGTTGTCGCCGCAGCCGGGGCCGAGCACCACGTGCCCTCGGCCCGCAGCCGGGTCACCGGTCCCGGCCCGCTCGCCGGGGCTGAGCACTCGCGGCAGGACGATCGAGGAGGCCGACGCCTCCTCCCGGCGCAGTGCGAGCGCCAGCAGGTCGCGGCGGTACCCGCCGGCGGTGGGCGAGAAGTAGCCCGTGCCCGAGGCGTCCGACCGGTCCGTCACGAGCGTGTCGAGGGAGGTCGCCCCCGACAGCCGCCACGTCAGCCAGTCGTGCGGCAGCGCCACGGCCGCGACCCGGGCCGCGTTCTCGGGCTCGTGGTCGGCGAGCCACCGCAGCTTGGCGACCGTGAGGGCTGCAACGGGTACGGTGCCGACGGCCCGGGCCCAGAGGAGTGAGCCCTCCTGGACGTCGCCGCTCCCGAGCTCTGCGACGAGGTCGGCGGCCGCATCGGCGGACCTCGTGTCGTTCCAGAGCAGCGCGGGCCGGACCACGGCCCCGCGCTCGTCGAGGGCGACCAGACCGTGCTGCTGTCCGGCCACGGACACCGCCTCGACGTCGTCGAGACCACCCGCCGCCTCGAGTGCGTGCTCCATGGCGTGCCACCAGCTCTCGGGGTCGATCTCCGTGCCGGCAGGGTGCGGAGCCGAGCCGTGGCGCACAAGTCGCCCCGTCTCGGCGTCACGGATGACGACCTTGCAGGCCTGGGTGGAGGAGTCGATCCCGGCGACGAGGCTCATGCGTGCAGTCTCAGCCGATCAGGTGCTCGAGCGCGAGCTGCTGCAGCCGGACGAAGCCGAAGTCGCGCTCGGCCGCCGCCTCGGGGTCGAAGCCGTCGTCCGTCGCCAGCAGGTCCTCGACGGTCTCGCCGGCGCCCAGGGTCGGCTGGGCGAGGTCGAGCACCCCGGCATACGCCATCGCCTCGTGCACGCGCTCGTCGGCCCGGTAGGCCCTGGCCTTCTCCGCGAGCATGAGGTACGTCGACATGCACGCCTTCGCAGACGCCCACACGCCCTCCATGTGCTCGGTGCGGGACGGCTTGTAGTCGAAGTGTCGGGGCCCGGTGTAGCGCGGCCCGTCCGGGTAGCCCGGGAACCCGTTCTCGAGGAGGTCGACGGTGAAGAAGGCGGACATCAGGTCGCCGTGGCCGAAGACGAGGTCCTGGTCGTACTTCAGGCCCCGCTGGCCGTTGAGGTCGATGTGGAAGAGCTTGCCGCTCCACAGCGCCTGCCCCAGCGCGTGGGTGTAGTTGAGGCCCGCCATCTGCTCGTGCCCGGTCTCCGGGTTGAGTCCCACGATGTCACGGTGCTCGAGCTCGGCGATCAGGGCCAGGGCATGCCCGACGGTGGGGAGGAAGATGTCACCGCGGGGCTCGTTCGGCTTGGGCTCCAAGCCGATTCGCAGGTCGTAGCCCTGCGACTTGATGTGGCCGGCGACGGTGTCGAGGCCCTCCTTGTAGCGCTCCATCGCGGCGTGGACGTCCTTGGACCCGTCGTACTCGGCGCCCTCACGTCCGCCCCACATCACGAACGTCGTGGCACCGAGGTCGGCGGCGAGGTCGACCGCGCGCAGCACCTTGCGGAGGCCGAAGCGTCGCACGTTGCGGTCGTTGGAGGTCAGGCCGCCGTCCTTGAAGACGGGGTGCGTGAACGTGTTGGTCGTCACCATCTCGATGACCAGGCCCGCCCGGTCGGTCGCCTCCTTGAACCGCCGGAGGATCTTGTCCTTCGTCGCGTCGTCCGCGTCGAACGGGAACACGTCGTTGTCGTGGAAGGTGACGCCCCAGGCGCCGAGCTCCGCGAGCCTTTCCGCGTACTCCCACGGGTCGAGTGCCGGACGGCTGGCCGACCCGAAGGGGTCGATGCCGGTCCAGCCTACGGTCCACAGGCCGAACGAGAACTTGTCCTCAGGGGTCGGCTGACGCACCACTTCTGCTCCTTCTGGTGATTGTTCGTCGGGATGCTGCCGGTCCTGCCCGGCGCTCGCGCGCTGGGCGGCCGCCTCAGTCCCTGCTGGTGCTGAAGGCGGCGTCGAACGCCGCCTCGGGCTTGTCGAAGTTGAGGGACCGGACGAACTCGAGCGCCCCCGGAGCGCCGACGAGGCGATCCATGCCGGCGTCCTCCCACTCGATCGAGATGGGTCCGTCGTAGCCGATCGCGTTGAGGGTGCGGAAGCAGTCCTCCCACGGCACGTCGCCGTGTCCGGTGGAGACGAAGTCCCAGCCGCGGCGCGGGTCGCCCCACGGCAGGTGCGACGACAGACGGCCGTTGCGGCCGTTGCCGATCCGCTTGCGGGCGTCCTTGCAGTCCACGTGGTAGATCCGGTCCTTGAAGTCCCAGATGAAGCCGGCCGGGTCGAGGTCCTGCCACACCATGTGGCTCGGGTCCCAGTTGAGGCCGAACGCCTCGCGGTGGCCGATCGCCTCGAGTGTCGCGACGGTGCTCCAGTAGTCGTACGCGATCTCGCTGGGGTGCACCTCGTGCGCGAACTTGACGCCGACCTCGTCGAAGACGTCGAGGATCGGGTTCCAGCGGTCGGCGAAGTCGGCGTAGCCCGCCTGGATGACGTCGTCACCCACGGGCGGGAACATCGCGACGTACTTCCACACCGCCGAGCCGGTGAAGCCGATGACGGTGTCGACCCCGAGCTTCGCAGCAGCACGCGCCGTGTCGGCCATCCGCTCTGCCGCGCGCTTGCGCACGCCCTCCGGATCGCCGTCGCCCCACACGGCCGCGGGCAGGATGTCCTGGTGGCGCTGGTCGATCGGGTCGTCGCACACGGCCTGCCCGACGAGGTGGTTGGAGATCGCCCACACCTTCAGGCCGTGGCGAGCGAGGATCTCGTGGCGCGACTCGACGTAACCGTCCTCGGTGAGGGCCCGGTCGACCTCGAAGTGGTCGCCCCAGCAGGCGATCTCGAGGCCGTCGTAGCCCCACTCCCCGGCGAGGCGGCACACCTCCTCGAAGGGCAGGTCGGCCCACTGGCCGGTGAAGAGGGTGATCGGTCGAGCCATGTGAGTCTCCTTGGCGCGGTGAGGGTCTGCCTGATCTGGTCGGGTGTCTGACGGTGCAGTCGTAGGTCGACTTTCCGCCTTCGTGGTCAGCGCCGGCGCGCCGCCGCATCCGGTGGCGCGGCGACGCGTCGGCGACTGGGAGCGGCGTGGCGTCAGCCGCGCAGCTTGGCGAGGTTGGCGTAGCTGATGGCGGCGTACTCCAGCGACTGGTTCGGGTTGGCCGTGCCGCCGGGAGCGTTGTCCTGCTCGTACATCGGGTTGTGGTAGCCCTTGGCCCCGGTCCGGCTGAGGAACGCCTTGTAGTCGATGACGCCGGTGCCGAACGGCACGAAGTCGTAGCCGTTGGGCAGGTCCGGGCGCGAGGCGCCGTCCTTGGCGTGGAACAGCGGGAACCGGATCGGCTGCGCCTGCACGACGCCGAGCGGGTTGAAGACGGACGTCACGGTCGAGCCGTCGGGGGCCGTGTACGACGTGTGCTTGTACTGCGCGACGTGCGCCCAGTAGATGTCCATCTCGAGGTAGACGTTGTCGGGGTTGGTGTTGGCGAGGAAGTACTCCAGTCGCCGCACGCCCGACGAGCGGGTCGGCCGGCCCTGGGCGTCCAGCGGTCCGCTGTCGAGCAGGAAGCTGTAGGCGACGTCGTGGTTGTGCGTGTAGAGCTTGAGGCCGTGCTTGACCCGGGCCCGCTCGCCGAGGACGTCCCAGCGCGCGGCGGCGGCGTCCCAGTCGGCCTTGTAGGCCGAGCTCGTCGGGTCGCTGCCGGTGCCGATGTGCTGCATGCCGAGGATGTTGGCGACCTCGCAGGCGGCGTCGAACGCCGCGAGCGTCGCCTCGGTGATCGTCGACGGGATGGTCCCGTGGTTGCCCTCGGCCTCGAGCCCGTTGTCGTCGAGCCAGGTGCGGAGCAGCTGGGCGCCCGCGGCGTTGTTGACGTTGCCGCCCGGGGCGTTGGCGTGCTGGCTGAAACCGGCGAACTCGATCTGCTTGTAGCCGATCCGGCCGAGCTCCTCGAAGACGGCCTTGAAGCCGGACGCGTACGGCGACGTGCCGGGGTCGCGCGAGATGGCGTCACGGACGGTGTAGAGGATGATGCCCCTCTTGCCGGGTGGCACGAGCACTCCGTTGCCGGTGCCCGGGGCGGCCGAGGCGCTCGTCGCGCCCATCCCGGCGATGGCCGCGGCGGCAGCCATCCCCGTCGAGGCCGCCATGAACTGGCGGCGGTTGAGGCCGAGGCCCTTGGCGAGCTTCAGCGGCTTGACGTCGTTGTCCTGCATGTGAGGTTGCTCCTTCGGGTGTGACAGGGAGGGTGGTGCGGGGGAACCGGATCTCCTTTCGGCGAACGAGGCGGGCAGGGCCCGCGTCAGGAGGGGACGGGAGACGTCGCGCGGGCCCCGTCGATCGGGGTCCAGGACCCCTCCCGCTCCGCACTGGTCTCGACCGCCGACAGGATCCGCTGCACCTGGAGCCCGTCGGTGAAGGAGGGCCGCGGGTCGGCGCCCGTGGCCACGGCGGTGAGGAAGTCGACCGCCTGGTGGGTGAAGCCGTGCTCGTAGCCGAGCACATGGCCCGGCGGCCACCACGCCGCCACCCATGGGTGGTCGGCCTCGGTGACGAGGACCCGCGTGAAGCCCGCGTCGCGCGACGGGGCGTCGTTGTCGAAGACGTGGAGCACGTTCATGTCCTCGAAGTCGAAGGCCAGGGACCCACGGGTGCCGTTGACCTCCAGACGGATCGCGTTCTTGCGGCCCGTCGCGAACCGCGTCGCCTCGAACGTCGCGAGCGCTCCCCCGCTCAGTCGCGACACGAAGACGGCCGCGTCGTCCACCGTGACGGGGCCGCGGGCGGCGCTGCCGTTGGAGGCGGCCGTCCCGGTGATCCCGCTCGTGCCGAGCAGCGACGGGTCGGACACGGGCCGCTCCCGCACGAACGTCTCGGTCAGGGCCGAGACCCCGGTCAACGTCTGTCCCGTGACGTGCTGGGCGAGGTCGACGATGTGCGCCCCGATGTCGCCCAGCGCTCCTGACCCGGCGCGCTCCTTCTGCAGGCGCCAGGTCAGGGGTGCCTCCGGGTCGGTGAGCCAGTCCTGCAGGTAGGCGCCGCGCACGTGTCGCACCTGCCCGATCCGTCCCTCGGCGACGAGCTGCCGGGCGTACGCGACAGCCGGGACGCGCCGGTACGTGAACCCGACCATCGACCGCACGCCCCGCGCGCGGGCTGCCTCGGCGGACGCCGCCATGGCCTCGGCCTCCTCGACACTGTTGGCCAGCGGCTTCTCGCACAGGACGTGCTTGCCGGCCTCGAGCGCAGCCAGGGCGATCTCGGCGTGCGTGTCACCAGGCGTGCAGATGTCGATGACGTCGATGTCGTCGCGCTCGAGCAGCCGCCGCCAGTCGGTCTCGACGTCGCCCCAGCCGAAGCGGTCAGCGGTGCGGCGTGCGGCGGTCGCGTCGCGTCCGGCCACGGCGACGAGTCGCGGCTCGACCGGGACGTCGAAGTACGAGCGCGCGTTGCGCCAGGCCTGCGAGTGTGCGCGGCCCATGAAGGCGTACCCGATCATCCCCACCCCGAGGGCAGGCTGTGGTGCAGTCGTCATGACGTCCTCATCTTCGGCGTTGGTTGGGTCCGTGCCCGCGCCGCCCCCGGCGGCACGGCGCGGGGAGCGCGATGCTCAGGACTCGAAGCCGAGCGGGAGGTACTGGTCGACGTTGGCCTTGGTGACGACCGGCGCGTTGAGGACGATGCGTCGCGGGACCTCGACCTGGACGAGATCGCTGATGCCCTTGCCCTGCGCGATCAGGCGCGCGAGCTTGATGCCGTCCGCGGCCTGCGTCGGCGGGTAGAGCACGGTCGCCTCCATCTTGCCGTCCTTGATCCAGCGCATGGCGTTCGCCGAGCCGGCGCCACCGATGAAGGCCATCTCGTGGCGGTTCGCCTGGTCGAGCGCGGCCATGACGCCGACCCCCTGGTCGTCGTCGTGGTTCCAGAGGATGTCGATCTTCGGCGCGGCCTGCAGCAGGTTGGACATCTGCTTCTCGCCGGACTCCACGGTGAACTCGGCGGCCACCCGGTTGTCGACCGTCTGGCCGCACGACTTGAGGGCGTCGGCGAAGCCCTTGCTGCGGTCCTGCGTCAGGGGCAGCGAGTCGATGCCGGCGATCTCCGCGATGACCGGGTTGGACAGGTTCTTGTCCTTGACCAGCTTGCACGCGTAGGTGCCGGCCGAGACGCCCATCCCGTAGTTGTCGCCGAGGACCGTGGCGCGGGCCGCGAACGGGCTCGAGAACTCGCGGTCGACGTTGATGACCGGGATGCCGGCGTTCATGGCCTTGGTGGCGACCTCGGTGAGGGCGGCGCCGTCCGTCGGGAGCAGCACGATCGCGTCGACCTTGTCGTTGATGAAGGTCTCGATCTGGCTGATCTGCAGCGAGGCGTCGTTCGTGCCCTCCGCCACCTTGAGCTCGACGTCGGCGTGCTTCTTCGCCTCGGCCTGGGCTGCGCTGTTGATGGCTCCGAGCCAACCGTGGTCGGCGGCGGGGCCCGAGAAGCCGATGACCACCTTCTTGCCCGGGGCGTCGTTGTCGCTGGCGGCATTGCCCCCCGCCGTCTGGGTCGAGGCCGCGGGAGTCGTGGCCGGGTCGTTGCTCGTGCACCCCGCGGCCACCAGTGCCGTGCTCAGGGTGATCGCCAGGACGGCGACGCGCTTGGTGGAGCGAGGAAGGGATGCGGACACGCTGACTCCTATGTGAGCGGTGCTGAAAATGTGAGTTGCCGTGCGACCCGGTGGTCCGGGCTGGTGTTGCCGTGTTTCCCCCGTGGGTGGTGCGATCCAGTCCGGCCGCCGAGACCGGGTGGTGGTCGAGGTGGGTGCCCTTACGCCGAGCGCGTGCGCGAGACCCGTTGCTGGAGCAGGACGGCGGCGACGATGATGGCGCCCTTGGCCACCGCCTGCGTGGACGTGTCGAGGTTGTTCAGGGTGAAGACGTTGGTGAGTGTGGTGAAGATGAGGACACCGAGCACGGTGCCGACCACGGTGCCGCGTCCACCGGACAGCAGGGTGCCGCCGATGACGACGGCCGCGATGGCGTCGAGCTCGTAGAGCTGGCCGTGGGTCGAGGTGCCGGTGGTCGTGCGGGCCATGAGCATGACGGCCGCGATGCCGCAGGCGACGCCGAGCAGCACGTAGAGGTAGGTCGTGTGCCGCTGCACGCGGATGCCGGCGAGCCGCGCGGCCTCGGGGTTGCCGCCGATGGCGAGGGTGCGGCGCCCGAAGGTCGTGCGGTTGAGCAGGACCCAGCCGATCACGGCTACCACCGCGAACATGATGACGAGCACGGGAACGCCCAGGACGCTGCCGCCGAAGAACTCGATGAAACCGCGCTCCCGGACGATCTGGGTGCGCCGCTTGGCGATGATCTCGGCGAGGCCGCGGGCCGCGGCGAGCATGGCCAGGGTGACGATGAACGGCGCGATCCGCCCGTAGGCCACGAGGAGGCCGTTGACGAGCCCGCACCCGGCGCCGACCGCGACTGCCGCGAACACCATGACGATCCAGTGGCTGTCAGCGGCCATCGTCTGGGTGGCGACCGTGGTGGCCCACACCGAGGACAGGGCGACGATCGCCCCGACCGACAGGTCGATGCCGCCGCCGGAGATGACGAAGGTCATGCCGACGCTGACGACGCCGATGACAGAGCCGAGGCGCAGGATCGTCAGCGCGTTCTCTGGGCTGGCGAACCGCTCCCCGCCGGTCATGATGCCGACGACGACGAGCAGCAACAGCGCAAGGACCAGCCCAGCGCTTCGGCCTGCTGGACCGGACAGGAAGCCGGTGATGCCGCCCGCTGCCCGTGGCGCGGCGCTGCCGACGGCTGGTCCGCCCTTCGGCTCCTCCGGGGCCGCGCCGGACCCCGCCGTGGGCAGCGTCTGGTCGGCCTTCGTGACGTCGGCGCTCATGCCGCGTCTCCCTTCAGGATGATGTCGAGGACGGCGTGCTCGTCGAGCTCGTCGGCCGGACCCTCGTGGCGGACGGTGCGGTCGGCGAGGACCAGCACCCGGTTGGACAGGCCGAGCACCTCCGGGATCTCGCTCGAGACGACGACGACGGCGACGCCCTCGTCGGTGAGGCGCCGGACGAGTGCGTAGATCTCCGAGCGGGCGCCCACGTCGACTCCCCGGGTGGGCTCGTCGAGGAGCAGGACGCGGCAGCCGCGGAGCAGCCACCGGGCGAGGACGACCTTCTGCTGGTTGCCGCCGGAGAGCAGGCGCGACTCGCGGTGCACCCCACGGGGCCGCACGTCGAGCGACTCCATGAGCTGTTCGGCGGCGGCCACCTCGGCGCCGCCGTCGAGAAGACCGGCGCGGGAGAACCGGGCCAGCGTGGCAAGGCTGATGTTGGCCGCCAGGGAGGCGCCGAGGACGAGGGCCTGGCTCTTGCGTTCCTCGGGGCACAGGCCGAGGCCGGCGGCGACGGCCGCGGACACGGAGCCGGGGCGCACGGGCTGGCCGTCGACGAGGACGCGCCCGCCCGTCGCGCGGCGCGCGCCGAAGATCGTCTCGACGATCTCACTGCGTCCGGAGCCGACGAGGCCGGCGAGGCCGACGACCTCGCCGGGACGCACGTCGAAGCTCACGTCGACGAACTCGCCCGCGCGGGAGAGGTGTTCGACCCGCAGGAGCGGCTCGGCGGCTGCCACGACCGCCCGGTCGGGGAAGACGTACTCGATGGAGCGGCCGGTCATGAGCCGGATCAGCTCCTGGGTGCCGGTCTGTTTCGCGTCGAGGCCGGTGGCGACGGTGCGGCCGTCCTTGAGGACGGTCACCCGGTCGCCGATCTCGCGGATCTCCTCGAGACGGTGGGAGATGTAGACCACGGCGACGCCCTGGGCGGTGACCTCGCGGATCACGGCGAACAGCTGCTCGACCTCGCCCGCGTCGAGGACGGCCGACGGCTCGTCCATGATGATGAGCCGCGCGTCACGGGAGAGCGCGCGGGCCATGCTGACGATCTGGCACGACGCGGCGGACAAGGTGCCGACCTCGGTCGATGGGGAGATCTCGCGATGGCCGAGGCGGGCGAGCAGCTCGGTCGCGCCGCGACGGGCGTCGGTGCGCTGAGAGAAGCCGAAGCGGGCGGGCTCGTGCCCGAGGTAGATGTTCTCGGCGACGGTGAGGCCCTCGACCAGGTCGAGCTCCTGGTACATCGTCGCGATGCCCAGGTCCATGGCGGCCTGGGGGTGGACGAGCGTGACCGGCTCCCCATCCCACTCGATCGTGCCCTCGTCGGCCTGGTGGACGCCGGCGAGGACCTTGATCAGTGTGCTCTTGCCTGCTCCGTTCTGGCCCAGGAGGCAGTGCACCTCACCGGGCTGCACGTCGAGGTCGACCCCACCGAGAGCGACCACGCCGGGGAACCGCTTGACCACATCGGTCATTCGCAGCAGCGGGGCGTCCGCTCCATCTCGCCGTCGAGATTCCATGCGTCACACCGTGGACCACTTCTGTCGGCGCGTCAAGCAAAAGTTCACAATCATCCTGCACAAGTGTCTCGCATGGCACACATAAGCCGCTTGTGCTTGACTTGAAGGGTGCGTCCCCAGCCCGCCTCGTCCCCCTACGCCGCCACCTCCGTCAGCGGCGCCGGCGAGCTGCTCCAGCTGCTCCGGGACGAGCGGCCCCGCACCCGCGCCGAGCTGGCGAAGCTGACCGGGCTGGCTCGCTCCACCGTCGGCGCCCGGGTGGATGCACTCCTTGCCTCCGGCCTGCTCGCGCCGAGCGGTGAGGCTGCGAGCACCGGCGGCCGCCCACCGGTGCGGTTCGCGTTCAACCCCGAGGCTCGCGTCGTCATCGGCGCCGACATCGGCGCCACCCACGGCCGAGTGGCGCTGACGGACCTGAGCGGCCGGCCGCTCAGCGAGATCGCCGAGAGCCTCGACATCACCGACGGCCCTGAAGTCGTTCTCGACTGGGTGGTCGCCACCACGAGACGGCTGCTCGACCAGGCCGGCCGCGAGCCGCGTGAGCTGATCGGCATCGGGATCGGGGTGCCCGGTCCCGTCGAGCACTCGAGCGGACGCCCGATGCGGCCGCCGATCATGCCCGGCTGGGACGGATACGACGTGCCGGGCCATGTCCGGCGCCACCTCGACGTCCCGGTTCTGGTCGACAACGACGTCAACATCATGGCTCTGGGCGAGCACGCCATGGCACACCCCGAGATCGAGCACCTTCTCTTCGTCAAGGTGGCCACCGGCATCGGCGCCGGGATCATCAGCGGGGGCCGGCTCCACCGTGGCGCCGTCGGCGCTGCGGGAGACCTGGGCCATGTCGCCGCACCGCACGCAGCCGATGTGCTCTGCTCGTGCGGCAACCTCGGCTGCCTCGAGGCCGTCGCCAGCGGCCCCGCGATCTCCAAGGCGCTCGCGGAGATCCATGTGACCGCGGAGTCGAACGCCGACATCGTCGACCTCGTGCGGAGCGGCAACATCCCCGCGGCGCTGGCCGTTCGGCAGGCCGGCCGCACCATCGGGGAGGTGCTGGCCACCTGTGTGAGCCTGCTCAACCCGTCGGTCATCGTCATCGGCGGCACGCTGTCGGAAGCCGGCGAGAGCCTCATCGCCGGCGTCCGCGAGATCGTGTACGGCCGTTCGCTGCCCCTGGCCACCGGCGCGCTGCAGATCGTCCCCGCGACCACGGGCACGCAGGCCGGCGTCATCGGAGCGGCCACCATGGTGATCCAGCACGCGTTGACGGCCGACCGCGTGGACCGGGCGATCGCTCGGTCGGTCGCGCAGTCCGCGTCCTGACCGCCCTATTCGGCGGTGGGACGCCGTCCCACATCCCACCGCCACCGCCAAACGAAGAAGGACCCGACGAAAAGCGTGTCGGGTCCTTCTTCGTTTGGCGGTGGCGGTGGGATTTGAACCCACGGTGGAGTTACCCCCACACACGCTTTCGAGGCGTGCTCCTTTGGCCGCTCGGACACGCCACCGGGAGAGACCTTACCGGAGGCGGCGGCCCTCGAAGAAATCGACCAGCAGGGCCGCCGACTCCTCCGCGCGCACCCCTCCGACCACGTCCACGTTGTGCGTCGCCAGCGGGTCGCGGGTCAGGTCCCACACCGAGCCACAGGCCCCCGCCTTCGGGTCCCAGGCGCCGAACACGATCCGCTCCAGCCTCGCCGCCATGGCCGCGCCGGCGCACATGACGCACGGCTCCAGCGTCACCACGAGGGTGCACCCCTCCAGTCGCCAGGAGCCGGCCGAGCGCGAGGCCTCCCTCAGCGCCATGACCTCCGCGTGCCCCGTGGGGTCGCCGTTCTCCTCGCGCACGTTGCGTCCGCGGCCGAGGACAGCGCCGTCCGGGTCCACGAGAAGCGCCCCGACCGGGACGTCCTGCGAGCCCACGGTCGCCGCCGCAAGCTCGAGCGCGTCGCCGAGCCACGCGGCATACGCCTCCGGGGAGGTGACGGAGCTCTTGCGGGGGGTCTCGGATCCTCTGGCCACGCGCTAAGTTTCCACCCATGGACGTCCATGTCGCAGACCACCCGCTCATCGCCCACAAGCTCACCTACCTGCGCGACAAGCGGACCGACAGCCCCACGTTCCGCCGTCTCGCCGAGGAGCTCGTGACGCTGCTCGCCTACGAGGCCACCCGCGAGGTCCGCGTCGAGGCGTTCGAGATCGAGACCCCGGTCGCGCCCACCACGGGCATCAAGCTGTCCAACCCGAAGCCGATCATCGTGCCCATCCTGCGCGCCGGCCTCGGCATGCTCGACGGCATGGTCAAGCTCCTGCCGAGCGCCGAGGTGGGCTTCCTCGGCATGATCCGCAACGAGGAGACCCTCGAGGTCTCGACGTACGCGAACCGCCTGCCCGACGACCTCACCGGCCGCCAGGTCTTCATCCTCGACCCGATGCTCGCGACCGGCGGCACCCTCGTCATGGCGATCGACTACCTCACCGCCAAGGGCGCGCGCGACATCACCGCCGTCTGCCTCCTTGCCGCACCCGAGGGCATCAAGCACCTGGAGGACGAGCTCTCCGAGAGCGACATCCCGGTCAAGGTCGTGCTCGGCACCATCGACGAGAAGCTCAACGAGAAGGGCTACATCGTGCCCGGGCTGGGCGACGCCGGTGACCGTCTCTACGGCGTCGTCTGACCGCTTGCGTATGCCGCCGGGTCAGGGCAGCGTGTCGCCCCACTCGGCGTCCCGCGCCTTCCGGTAGCGCTCGCCCGCCTTCTTCGAGACGACCTCGCGGCCTGCCGTGCCATCGGTTCGGCAGACCTGGAACTCGACGAGTCCCTTGCGCTTCAAGGGATGCCGGATGATGCGGCCTGGAGTCGCCTGTGTCACTTGGGAATCCAGCACGCCCGGCGCGGCGCCCGCCACCCACGAGAACTTCTCGTCCTCGTAGGACAGCTCCGCGCCCTTGATCCGTCGGTGCTCCGCCGAACGACTGACGCGCGCGGCGAAGTGACACCAGTCGCTGTGCAGCAGAGGGCATTCCGCCTCGTGCGGGCAGGGCCCGAGCAGGGTCCAGCCGGCGGCGAGGAGAGCCGTCCGCACCCGGATCACGCGGCCGTAGCCGTCCGGGGTGCCGGGTTCGGCGACCACGACGACTCGTCCGCGTCGCATGGCGTCACGCACCAACGCATCCTGCTGATGCTCGTCGAGCTCGCTGAGGACGTAGGAGACGGTGACGAGGTCGGCCTGGTCGTCGGGCCAGGCGCCGGCGACAGCGCGCCGGAAGGTGGCATTCGCGAGCGCCGGTGACGGTGCGTCGGCGAGCAGGTCGCGACCCAGCGCCAGGGCCGCCTCGACCTGGTCGAGCACGGTGAGCGACTCCAGCGAGGGGAAGGCGCCGGCGGCCGCCCAGGCCGCCGCCCCGGTGCCGCCGCCGAGGTCGAGCAGCGACCGGGGCGCGACGCCACGATCCGCCACGGCCTCGAGCACCCGCGACAGGGCGGCGTGCGTCGCCGGCATCCGGTAGGCCGCGTACGCTGCGACGTGGACGCCCGAGGCGAGGATCGGCGACGAGGCCGGCTTCACGGAGCGGTAGCGGGCGACCAGCACCTCGGTGACGCGAGCCAGCTCCCGCTCGTCCACCCCGCGCATGGCGCGGCTGAGGGCGGCACGCAGCTCGGCGGCATACGTCGGCGTTCGGGACACGCGAGGAGGATAGCCGCGCCCCTCGCCCCGACCCGGACACGCGCCGCGCCCCCCGGGTCCCGAGCCACAAACGCCTCATACGGCACACTGGGCACACCCCTGTGCCGTGGGGCTGTCAGGGCAGCGCCAGCACCTTCCCTCCAAGGAGCGACACACCATGGGCCCCAAGCTCAAGAAGATCGTGCTGATCCTCGTGCTCGCGTTCTTCGTCTATGCCGTGTTCACCAACCCGGCCAAGGCCGCAGACCTCGTGCACACGATCTGGGGCCTCCTCGTCGACGGCTTCGACGCGCTCCTCAGGTTCTTCAACTCGCTGCTCAACCGCTGACGCGAGCAGACTCAAGGTCATGGCGCTGCTCAGGAGCACGGAGGTCCCGGCGGGGCTGGCCCCGATCCTGCTGCCGGGCGAACGGCTCGTCACCGCGGTCCGTGCGCACTGGGCCAAGCTCGCCGAGCCGGTCGCGACGACCACCCTCGGGTTCATCGCCGCGATCTGGGTCGACTCCAACGTCACGAAGTCGACCCAGCTGGTCGGCACCGCGTTCTGGTGGCTCTTTCTCGCCCTGCTGGCACGGCTCGTGTGGTGCCTCGTCGACTGGAGCCACAACTGGTTCGTCGCCACCGACAAGCGGCTGCTGCTGCGCTACGGGCTCGTCACGCACAAGGTCGCGATGATGCCGCTGCTCAAGGTGACCGACATGAGCTATGTCCGGTCCATCCCGGGCCAGTTCCTCGGCTACGGCAAGTTCGTGCTCGAGAGCGCCGGACAGGACCAGGCCCTGCGCGAGGTGAAGTGGGTCCCCAACCCGGACCGGACCTACCGGGACATCTGCGCCGAGATCTTCCACATCGTCCCGCCGCCCGGCGACGAGGACTTCGAGGTCCCGGCGCTGGAGACGGACTTCCCCGACGTGAGCGTCCGCAACCCCGTCACCGACCGGCTCGACTCGTACTCCCGGGCGATGCCCGTCCAGCGCCCCGGCGGGTCACGCGGGCGGCAGCAGGACGGCAGGCCCGAGACCGTCTACGAGAGCCGGGAGCTCAAGAGGCGACGTCGCGGTGCCGACACCGGTCCGATCTGGCCGACCGATGAGAGGGACATGTCCGACGAGTGACGGGCAGGGGTCGCCGCCGGTGACGCTCCCCGCTAGTTTGTGATGATCCGCCAGTCACCCGACCTGCACGGAGGGCATCATGAGCGTGTTCCGCACGAAGTCCGTCGAGGCATCGATGGCGTCGGCCGACGAGGCCGACCACAAGCTCAAGAGAACACTCAGCGCCCTGGACCTCACGGTCTTCGGCATCGGCGTCATCATCGGCGCCGGTATCTTCACGCTCACCGGAAGGGCTGCCAAGGACTACGCGGGCCCGTCGATCGCGCTGTCGTTCGTGGTCGGCGCCATCGTCTGCGGCCTCGCCGCCCTCTGCTACGCCGAATTCGCCTCCACGGTGCCGATCTCCGGCTCGGCGTACACGTTCTCCTACGCGACGCTCGGTGAGCTCATCGCGTGGATCATCGGCTGGGACCTGCTCCTCGAGCTGATGCTCGGCGCGAGCGTGGTCGCCCAGGGGTGGTCGCAGTACCTCGTGACGTTCCTCGGACAACTGGGGATCAAGTGGCCCGATTCCGTGGGGCCCGGTTCGTCCTTCGACCTGCCCGCCTTCCTGCTCGTCGCCGTCCTCACCCTGCTCATCGCCAAGGGCATCAAGGAGTCGATGCGGGTCAACCTCGTGCTGGTCGGCGTCAAGCTCTTCATCGTCCTGTTCGTGATCTTCGCCGGCATCTCCTACATCAACACCGCGAACTGGTCGCCGTTCATCCCGCCGAGCGAGCCGGGCAAGGCCGCCGAGGGGCTCACGACGCCGCTGATCCAGCTCATCAGCGGGATGACGCCCGCCACGTACGGGGTGATGGGCATCATGGCCGGTGCCGCGATCGTCTTCTTCGCCTACATCGGCTTCGACGTCGTCGCCACCACGGCGGAGGAGGCCCGCAACCCGCAGCGCGACCTGCCGCGCGGGATCCTCGGCTCGCTCGCGATCTGCACGATCCTCTACGTCGCCGTCACCCTCGTGATCACCGGCATGCAGAACTACAAGGACATCGATCCCAAGGCCGCCCTCGCGACGGCCTTCACCCAGGTCGGCAAGGACGGGTTCGCGACGCTCATCTCGGCCGGCGCCGTCGCCGGTCTGACCACCGTCGTGATGACCCTGATGATCGGGGCCACCCGCGTGACCTTCGCGATGAGCCGCGACAACCTCATCCCCCGAAGCCTGGGGCGCACCAGCGCCCGCACCGGCACCCCGGTCAAGCTCACGCTGATCATCGGCACGGTCGTCGCGCTCATCGCCTCGCTCACGCCCATCGGCAAGCTCGAGGAGATGGTCAACATCGGCACGCTGACGGCATTCATGCTCGTCTCGCTCGCCGTGCCGATCCTCCGCAAGCGCCGACCGGACCTCAAGCGCTCGTTCCGGGTGCCGGGCAACCCGGTCGTCCCATGGCTCTCGGCCCTCGCGTGCTTCTACCTGGTGCTCAACCTGTCGGTCGAGACGTGGATCCGCTTCGTCGTCTGGATGGCGCTGGGCTTCCTCATCTACTTCACCTACTCCCGCACCCACAGCAACGTCGGCAGGGGCATCGGCGAGCCCGAGGCCGAAGAGGCCCCCGAGGTCATCGCCGAACGCTGACCGCCCCCGCTTTTCTCACCGAACGCGGCGTTCGGTCTCGAACTCAGTGTTCTAACACCGCTTTCGAGACCGAACGCCGCGTTCGGTCGTACCTGGCGAGCGTTGTCCACAGGCGCCCAGCGCCGAGGTGGCGTATGCCGTCACGATGGTCCGATGGACCTGCGCCGTCTCGCTCCTTCCGGAGTCTTCTCGGCTGCCGCTGCGCGCGCCAGCGGCATCAGCGGTGCGCTGCTGCGCAGTCTCGTTGCCCAAGGCAGATGTCACCCACTGCACCGGGGCTGGTACTCCGTCGAGCGACCTGCAAGCGACAAGCACCGGCACCGGCTACGGGTCATGGCCCTGCTCGAGGAGTACGGCGACCAGGTCATGGCCTCGCACTGCTCCGTGGTCGCTCTCCTCGACCTGCCGGACGAGGACATCGACTGGGGAACGGTGCACCTCATGTGGCGGGATCCAGACAGGAAGTTCCGCGCGTTCAGCCGCGTCCACATCCACGAACTTCTCGACGACCCCGGCCTGGTCCACACGAGTACGACCGTGGATCTCGCCCTCGCCGTCGTGCAGATGGGGCTGCGGAGCCAGACCGGGATGCTGGTCGCGGCCGACCACTGTCTGCACCTGTCACTCATCACGCCCGCGGGCCTGGCCGCCGCGGCGCGTGCCCTGCACGGCCAGCGCGGTGTCACCCGCGCGAAGGCCGCCATCCCCTGGTGCGACGGTCGGCACGAGTCACCGGGCGAGACACTGACTGCACAGGCGCTGCGTGGGCTCGGCTACTCCTTCAGCCCCCAGTTCGAGGTGGCCAGGCTGGAGCGACCCGGCCGGGTCTTCCACGCCGACTTCCGCATCGACGGCACCCGCGTCCTCATAGAGTTCGACGGAAGGGTGAAGTACGACCCCGATTCGAACCCGGATGCGGCCCGCGCCAACTTCCAGGAGAAGCTTCGTGAGGACGAGCTTCGGCGCCTCGGGTACTTCGTCGTTCGCCTCACCCGCGCCGACCTGGCGAAGCCAGCGTTGGTGCGTGCTCGCGTCGAAGCGAGCATCCGCGACTCGCGGGCTGCAGCAGCCTGACCCCCCCGCCCCCCAATCCCCTGACCGAACGCAGCGTTCGATCGCGAACTCAGTGTTCTAACACCGCGTTCGAGATCGAACGCTGCGTTCGGTGGAAGACGCGGGAGGGAGTCGCAGCGAAGGCGGCGGGAGGGGCTTGCGCTGGGCGGCGGGGCTGGGCTCAGAGGGCCTTGATGATGTCCTGGACGCGCTCCTTGGCGTCGCCGAAGAGCATGGCCGAGTTGTCGCGGAAGAAGAGTGGGTTCTGGACCCCCGCGTAGCCCGCGGCCATCGACCGCTTGAAGACGATCACCTGCCGGGCCTTCCACACCTCCAGCACGGGCATGCCGGCGATCGGCGAGCTCGGGTCCTCGGCGGCCGCGGGGTTGACCGTGTCGTTCGCGCCGATGACGAGCACGACGTCCGTGTCGGGGAAGTCGTCGTTGATCTCGTCCATCTCGAGCACGATGTCGTAGGGCACCTTCGCCTCGGCGAGCAGGACGTTCATGTGACCGGGCAGTCGTCCGGCTACCGGGTGGATGCCGAAGCGCACGTTGACCCCGCGCTCCCGCAGCTTCGCGGTGAGGTCGGCGACGGGATACTGCGCCTGCGCCACGGCCATCCCGTAGCCGGGGGTGATGACGACCGACGAGGCGTTCTCGAGCAGCTCGGCCACCTCGGCGGCCGTGGTCTCCCGGTGCTCGCCGTAGTCGACGTCGGAGTCGGACACCGCACCGTCGGAGCCGAACCCGCCGGCGATGACCGAGACGAACGAGCGGTTCATCGCCTTGCACATGATGTAGGACAGGTAGGCACCGGAGGACCCGACGAGCGCACCGGTGACGATCAGCAGGTCGTTGCCGAGCATGAAGCCGGCCGCAGCGGCCGCCCAGCCCGAGTAGCTGTTGAGCATCGACACGACGACCGGCATGTCGCCACCGCCGATGGAGGCCACGAGGTGCCAGCCGAAGGCGAGGGCGATGGCGGTCATCACGAGCAGCGGCACCATCGAGTGGGCCGCCACGAACCACACGAGCAGCCCGGCGGAGACGACGAGCGCAGCGAGGTTGAGCCAGTGCCGCGCCGGCAGCATCAGCGGCCGGCTCGAGATGCGGGCCGACAGCTTGAGGAAGGCCACGATCGAGCCGGTGAACGTCACCGCGCCGATGAAAACGCCGAGGAAGATCTCCACGAGGTGCACGGAGTCGCCGGCGCCGTGTGAGGCGAGGAACGTGTTGACCCCGACGAGCACCGCGGCCGCGCCGACGAACGAGTGCAGCATCGCGATCAGCTCGGGCATGCCGGTCATCTCAACGCGGCGCGCGCGCCAGATGCCGATGGCCGCGCCGATCGCCATGGCCACGAACACGGCCACGACGTTGCCCCACGGCGCGTGCCGCAGTGCCAGCCAGAGGGTCGCGACGAGCGCGACGGCCATGCCCACCATCCCGAGGACGTTGCCGTCCTTGGCCGTCTCGTGCCGGGACAGGCCGGCGAGCGACATGATGAACAGCAGCGCCGCGACGATGTAGGCGGCCTGGATGAGCGAGGTGCTGACGTCGACCACGGCTCAGCCCTTCCTGAACATCGTGAGCATGCGGCGGGTCACGGTGAAGCCACCGAAGATGTTGATGCTCGCGATCAGCGTCGCGACGAAGGCCAGCACGATGATCACCACGTCGCTGCCCACCGACGTGCTCGCCGCTCCGAGCTGGAGCAGCGCGCCCACGAGGATGATCCCGCTGATCGCGTTGGTCACCGACATCAGCGGCGTGTGCAGCGCGTGGTGCACGTTGCCGATGACGTAGTAGCCGATCACGACGGCGAGCGCGAAGACGGTGAAGTGTCCGAGGAAGCTGGTGGGCGAGACCGCTGCCACGGCAGCGAAGACGACGGCGGCGACCGCCATCCCGACGTACCTGCGGCGCGGGTCGCGTTGTCGCTCGGGTTGCTTCGCCGCCTCCGTGCCGTATGCCGGCTGCTTGGCCACCGGGGCCGCGCTCACCTGGATGGCGGGCGGGGGCCAGAGCAGCTCGCCGTCGCGGGCCACGGTCATGTTGCGCTGGACGACGTCGTCGAAGTCGAGGACGAGCTGCCCGTCCTTGCCGGGCGTCAGCAGCTTCATGAGGTTGACGAGGTTGGTGGCGTAGAGCTGCGACGCCTGCGTCGGGAGCCGCGCCGCGAGGTCGGTGTAGCCGATGATCGTCACGCCGTTGTCGGTGACGACGGCCTCGTCGGCCACGGACCCCTCGACGTTGCCGCCGTTGGCGGCCGCCATGTCCACGATGACGGAGCCCGACTTCATCGAGGCGACCATCGCCGCGGTGATGAGTCGGGGGGCGGGTCGGCCCGGGATCAGCGCCGTCGTGACGATGATGTCGACGTCCGGGGTCTGCGCTGCGTAGAGCTCGGCTGCGCGACGGTCGTACTCCTCGCCCATCTCCCTGGCGTAGCCGTCGCTCGACGAGTCAGCGGCGTCGACCTCGGGCAGCTGCACCGCGAGGAACTCGGCTCCCATCGACTCGACCTGCTCGGCGACCTCGGCGCGGGCGTCGGTGGCGCGGACGATGGCCCCGAGGGAACGCGCGGTCCCGATGGCGGCGAGCCCGGCCACGCCCGCGCCGGCGACGAGCACCTTGGCCGGCGGTACCTTGCCTGCTGCCGTGACCTGCCCGGTGAAGAAGGACCCGAACCGGTGGGCGGCCTCGACCACGGCCCGGTAGCCCGCGATGTTGGCCATCGAGGACAGCACGTCGAGGGACTGGGCGCGGCTGATGCGAGGTACGGCGTCCATCGCCATGGCGGTGACCCCGGCGGCCCGCAGCTTCTCGACGAGCTGCGGGTTGAGTGCCGGTGCCAGGAGCGAGACGAGGACGGCGCCCGGGTGCAGCAGGCCGATCTCCTCGTCCGAGGGAGCGTTGACCTTGTGGACGACAGGCGAGCCCCACGCCTCCGGGGCGGTGACCACGCGGGCGCCCGCGACGGCATACGCCTCGTCGGAGAAGCTCGCGGCCTCGCCGGCCCCGCTCTCGATCACGACGTCGTAGCCCAGGGCGACGAGCTGCTCGACGGTCTTGGGGGTCGCGGCGACGCGCGTCTCGCGGGGCCGAGTCTCACGAGGGACACCGATCTGCACGCTGGGCTCCTTCGCTGGGTGGGCGCTGGTGCCCCGAACCTAGGGCACGACCGGCCGGTTCGGTGGCCCACCGCTCGGCACGTCACACAAATGACGCCGCCACGTGCGGCCCGTCTCCGGTGCCGAACGTCGGCCCAACGGCTCAGCGGCGCGTGAAGCTCGTGATCCTCCCGACGATGCAGGCCAGGAGGACGCCCGAGGCCAGAAAGGCGACGCACGTGAAGATGTCGAACCGGAGGCCGGCGCGAAGGACCGTCACCAGGTCGCCCCGGGTCGTGAGGTCTGCGCCGACGCCCGTCAGCCAGCCTCCGACCAGACCCACGAACAGCAGGCACCAGGCCACCCACCACGCGGACACGAGCCTCGGCGTGCTGCGGTCGACGGGCCCGTCGAAGATGCCGTCACGAGCCCGCTCGGTGCCGTGCCACAGGTCGCGCAGCGCGTTGGGGGCGAGCACGAGGTTGGCGACGGGGATGAGCCAGCCCCCCACGGCGAGGCTGGTGCCGCGGGTGTAGACGTTGTGCGCGGAGCGGTCGGAGGTCCACACCTGGTGCAGCCAGACGAGCAGGACGACCGCGGTGACGACGGCGACCCTGCTGCGCACCCACGTGAGGTCCTCAGCGATGCGGACGAGGCCGACCGCCTCGACGAGGTCAACCTGAGCGGGTTCCCGCCCGGCGAGGAGCCGGTCCACTCTGGACTCCAGCAGGGCGAGCGGGAGGCTGCCGAACGCCAGGAGGACCAGCAGGCCCTGAGCGGCGCGGGCGAGCACCGGGGTGGAGCCGCGCCACGGCTGCACCCTGACGACGTTGCCGTCGGCCGTGAGGCCGCTCGGCCTCTGTGCCGGCGCGGGTGTGGCGACGGTGGGCGGACGGCTGATCAGGGCATACGGCACGTGGGCGGGTGCGGTCGGGACGGCGGGTCGCTCGGGCGGCTGATGGCTCATCTTCTTCTCCCCTGTGGGTTCGGACGTCTCGAACCTAGGCAGCCGCCCGGGTGCCCCGCTGCCGCCATCCACAGGGCACCTCGCGCTGCCGCCGAGGGCCCCGCGTCCTCAGAGGTCCGTCGTCGCCGGCAACCGCCCGGACTCCACCGCTGCCGCGAGCGCGGCATGGTCCCGTTCGTTCTGGTCGGCGTAGGCGCCCGCGAAGTCGGCCACCGCCTCGTCGAACTCGGCCCCGGGCCCGTCGGACGCACCGTCCGGGGCGGCGGGCCCCGGCGGGGTGCGCAGATAGGAGGCGATATCCCGTGGATCACCGGAGCGGGCATGTGCCCGGGCCAGGGTCCACGCACACATCTGGCCGAGCAGTCCCAGCGTCACGGCGTCGAGGGTCTCGATCTCGTAGCCGCCCTTCCAGTCGCGGAACTGCCGCACGTAGAAGTCGCGCCCCACCCCGTCGAGCCCGGTCACGTGCTGCCACCCGAGAAGGATGTCGCTGCTCGCCTGCATCAGGCGCTGGCCCTCGACGACGCGCCGGCCCTGGTTGTCGAGCGCCGGCCACGGCAGGTGGGCGGCCAGCACCGACTCGGCCGCCTCCTTCGCCTGCAGCAGGAGCGGGTTGGCCAGCTCGTCCACGAGCAGCAGGAGCCAGGCGCGGGTTCCCACCGACCCGACGCCCACCGCCTTGCGGGCCATGTCGACCACCTGGAAGCGGTCGATCAGCACCCGACGATCCGGCTGGAGGCTCGCGCGGTACTGCCCGAGCAGCTCGTCGAGCAGCTTCCTCAGGTCGCCGGCCAGCTCCGGCGCCAGCTCACGCAGGGGCACGAGGATCGGCGGGTCGCTGACGAACCGCCGCTGCCCGAACTCCGGCGTCGTCAGCTTCGCCACCGCGTGGGCGGCGTCCTTGCCCCGCGACTTGCTGACGACCTTCCGAGTGGTCGCCCTCGCCGACTTCGGCAACGCCTTCATCAGGCGCGGCAGCCCCGGCTGCAGCTCGGCGCGGGCGTACCAGACCTCGAGCGCCGACTGCCCGGCGAACTCGGCCATGGACTGCCGGTAGGAGCGGACCGCCGCGACCGTCAGGGCGCGCCGCTCCTTGCGACGCAGCCCGTTCTCGCGGCCGGCGATCTCGAGGCTGGCCGCGAGCCGCTTCACGTCCCACTCGAACGGCCCCGGCCAGGTCTCGTCGAAGTCGTTGAGGTCGAAGACCTGCTTGCGCTCCGGCGTGCCGAAGAAGCCGAAGTTGGAGACGTGCGCGTCACCGCACAGCTGGGCAGTCAGCTCGGAGCTGCCGCTCGCCGCCAGGTCGGCCGCCATCACCGCGGCCGCCCCGCGGTAGAACGCGAACGGCGAGGCCACCATCCGGCCGTAGCGCACGGGCAGCAGCTCCGGGACGCGGCTGCGGCCCTGCTCCTCGAGTATCGCCAGGGCATCGCGCTCCGGCCACGACACGAGCTGCGCGTGCGCAGGCAACGGCATACGTTCGGTCGCGTGGGCGACGCGCTCGGTGCGGGCCTGCGAGCTCCTGGCGAGGCTGTCGGCGGGTGCGGACGTCATCGAAGTGTCCTCTCCGGCGGCTCAGGCGGCCAGGGCCTTCTGCTTCAGGGCAGTGAACTCGTCGGGGGTGATGGCGCCCGAGTCCAGCAGCTCCTTGGCCTTGGCGATCTGCTCCGCCCCGGACCCCGAGCCGTTGCTGGTGGCGACGGACCGGATGTACTCGTCCTGGGCCTGCCGAGCCTGCTCGTACTGCGCGGCAGAGCGCTCGCTCATGCCCCGGCCGCGGGCGATCAGGTAGACGAGCGCGGTGACGAGCGGGAAGACGACGAGGCACACGACCCAGATCGCCTTGAACCAGCCCGAGAGGCCCTTGTCGCGGAAGAGGTCGGTCAGGATCCAGAACAGCGCCATGAGGTAGGCGGTGAAGGCGAAGAAGACGATGATGAACCAGATGATGTCCCAGAACGACATGTCGGGGCGCCTTTCTCGTAGGGCAGCGCCCGCTCGGGCGTGCTCACCTCAGCGTCGCCGCGAGCCTCAGACCCGGCATCATCCTCAACGGGTGAATCACATCTGGTCGGGTGACTCCAGCCCCAGCATGTCGAGACCACTCGTCATGACCCGCAGGGTGAGCGCGCACAGCGTCAGGCGCGACTCCTTGACCTCGTCGCGCTCGGCCTTGAGCACCGGGCAGTTCTCGTAGAAGGCGGAGAACGCCTGCGCCAGCTCGAAGAGGTATGCCGCGAGCCGGTGCGGCTCATAGGTGGCGCCGACCTCGGCGACCACGTCGCCGAACCCGAGCAGGTGCAGGCCGAGGGCCCGCTCGTGCGTCTCTCCGAGCAGCAGGGGCGCGTGCTGCGCCGTCGGGTCGAGGCCCACCTGGCGGAAGATCGAGCGGATCCGGGCCACGACGTACTGCAGGTAGGGGCCGGTGTTGCCGGTGAGCGCCACCATGCGGTCGAGGTCGAAGACGTACTCGCTGTCGTGCGCGACGGACAGGTCGGCATACTTCACGGCGCCGATGCCGATCTGGCGGGCGATCGTGGCGCGGGTGGCGTCGTCGAGGTCGGGCCGGTTGGCGTCGATGAGGGCCTGCGCCTTGTCCACGGCCTCCTCGAGCAGGGCCATGAGGCGCAGGGACGCGCCGGAGCGGGTGCGCAGGATCTTGCGGTCCTCGCCGAGCACGTTGCCGATCTGCACGTGGACCGGCTTGACGTCGTCGGGGAGCCACCCCGCCCGGCGGGCGGTCTCCCAGACCATGCTGAAGTGCAGAGCCTGCGGCGCGCCGACGACGTAGAGCACCCGGTGGGCGCCCAGCGTGGACACCCGGTAGCGGATCGTCGCCAGGTCGGTGGTGCCGTAGTTGTAGCCGCCGTCGGACTTGCGGATGATGAGCGGCACCGGCTTGCCCTCCCGGCCGGTGTAGCCCTCGAGGAACACGCAGAGCGCGCCGTCGGACATCGTCGCGAGGCCCTTGCTCTCGAGCTCGTCGCAGATGGCCGCGAGGTGGTCGTTGTAGGTCGACTCGCCGGCCAGGTCGTCGTCGGTCAAGGTGACCCCGAGCGTCGAGTAGACCTTGTTGAAGTACGCCTTGGACATCCCGACGAGGTCGTGCCAGTGCTTGAGCGTCTCGGGGTCGCCGGCCTGCAGCTTGACGACCCGCGCCCGCGAGCGCACGTCGAAGTCGCCGGCGCTGCCGTGCGGCTCGGCCTTCTCGGCGGTGTCGAACTTCGTGCGGGCGGCCTGGTAGAAGGCGTTGGGGTTGGTGACGAGCAGCTCGGCCTCGGGCGAGTCCTCGCCCACCTCGAGGAGGTGCTCGAT
This sequence comes from Terrabacter sp. NPDC080008, assembly GCF_040702505.1. Lineage (NCBI taxonomy): Bacteria > Bacillati > Actinomycetota > Actinomycetes > Micrococcales > Intrasporangiaceae > Terrabacter > Terrabacter sp. NPDC080008. Next base: position 11,011 of record NZ_JBFBLC010000004.1, on the reverse strand, counting down.
GAGCATGCCGAAGGGCGTGCCCCAGTCGCCGATGTGGTTCTGCCGGATCACGTTGTGGCCCAGGTGCTCCAGCGTGCGAGCCAGCGAGTCGCCGACGATCGTCGTGCGCAGGTGCCCGACGTGCATCTCCTTCGCGACGTTGGGCGCGGAGTAGTCGATCGGGATGTTCTCCGACTGCTGCAGCGGCACGCCGTTGCGCTCGTCGGCCTCGACGTCCTGCAGGAGCGAGGCGAGCCAGGCGTCGGCGAAGGTCAGGTTGATGAATCCGGGGCCGCTCACCTCGACCGTGTCGCACACGCCGTCGAGGTCGAGGGCGTCGACGATCCTCGCGGCGACCTCCCGCGGCGGCATACCAACCTTCTTCGCGAGCGCGAGCGCGGCGTTGACCTGCACGTCGGCGAACTGCGACGGGCGCAGCACCGGGTCCGCGTCGCGGAACTCGTCGCCGAGAGCGGCGGCGATCGCGGACTGGACCTTGGGCGTGAGCGCGACGAGCGGGGAGACCATGCGGGCCAGTCTATTTGCGCCGCTCGAGTGCCCGCGCCCCGGTTTCCCGGTGGCGCGGGCACCTCAGACCGGGTCACTCCCCCTGACGGTTGAAGCCCGCGCGGCGGGCGGCGTCCTCGTTGTAGAACCACACGTCGGGCTCGACGTCGTCGTAGCCGGCGTCGCCGGGTGCCACGAAGGTCCGGCTGTCGCGAGTGGCTTTGACCGCATGGCCCATGGGCTGCGCGCCGTCGGCGATCGGGGCGGCCGAGCCGAGCCCGAAGCCGCCGTCGACGACCTCGTCGAAGCTGGACGTACGCCGGCTGCCGGCTTCCTGACGTCCTGCCGAGTCGCTCTCGCCGGCCGTCTCGTGACTGCTTGTGGTGTCGTCCTCGTCCGGGAACGCTGCGGCCGCGGCGTCGGACGCCGGCTCGGCCTCCTCCCGGCGCGGGGCGTCGCCGCCAGGCTCGACCGCCTCGGCGGTCTCGTCGACGTCATCGCTGGCGTGCGAGTGCGGCGCCATGTCGACGTCGAGGCCCTCGTCGGCCGGCTCCTCGCTGTCGCCGGGTCCGTGCTGGCCGGGGGTCGTCGCCCAGGGCTGTCCGCGGTGGTCGCCGGGGTCACCCGCCGGCGTGCCGCCCTCGGCGATGACGTCGTCGCGGTCGGCGAGCGCCGGGACCTCGACCTGGTGGGGCTCGTCGATGGTGGCCACGGGGGGCTTCACCGAGCCCTCTGCCGAGGGGGTGGCGGTGCCGGACGTGGGGGCGCTGTCCGTCGTGCGGCCGGCGTCGACTCCCGCGGCGCCCTCGGTGTCGGTGGTCGCATCGTCGGTGGTCGCGTTGTCGGCGGCCGTGATGTCGGCGGACTCAGTGTCGGCGGTCTCGGCGTCGGCGGTCTCGGGTGCGGGGTGCTCGGTCACGGTCGTGGACCTCTCCTCGGGGTGCGTCGTCGCATTCCCAGTACCCACTGCCGTCGTCCCGGGTGCGGCGAAGGGGTTCTCGGCGTCCGCCAGGTCGTCCTCGTCCTCGTCGTCCTCGTGCGTGAACGATGCGGCGACGACCGCGGCAGCGCCCACCCCCGGTGCGCCGAGCACACCGGCTCCGCCGAGCGCACCGGCCGCGCCGACCGTCTCGGCAAGGCGCCGCTGCTCGGCCTCCTGCTCCGGCGTCCGCTCCTGCGGCCGCTCCGGCGTCTGCTCCTCGACGACCGGCACCGCTGTCGGGGCATCCCGCACCTCGGGAACGTCCCACAGCACGCGGGAGTCATGGACGTCCCGGGCATCGCGGGCCTCGCGGCCCTCCCGAGCACCGGCAGCGGAAGGGGCGTCCGGGGCCGTCGGCGTGGCCGGCCGCACGGGAGTCGGCGCCGCGGGCGCAGCCGCAGCCGGGGCGGTGTTGCGGACGCGGGGCTCGGGAGGCAGGTCGGCCCGACGGGCGACGCGGCCGCGCTGCTCACTCGCCTCGAAGCGGCGTGCCTCGGCGGCGCGGCGTCGTCCTGTCGAGACGAACAACCAGATGATCACCGCGACGACCGCGACCGCCACCACGATCCACAGCGCCGTCTTGCCTGCGTCTGACATGCCATCCCCTCACGATCCACGCAGTCCTCGCGACCACGTCCCCGGCAACCTACTGTGCGCCGGGGCACCCCGGTGCCACCCGCGCCGTGCCCGGTCGCGAGTGGAGCAGCACCGCAGGAGCGGGGACTCCGCGGGTTCAGGCCAGTCCGAGCCTCTTCGCCGTCGTCTCGCGCATCTCGACCTTGCGGATCTTGCCCGTCACCGTCATCGGGAACTCCTCGACGATCTCGACGTAGCGCGGGATCTTGTAGTGCGCCAGCTGACCCGAGCAGAACTCGCGCAGTGACTCGGGCGTGAGCGGGGTCGCGCCCTCCTTCATCCGGATCCACGCGCACAGCTCCTCGCCGTACCTCTCGTCCGGGACGCCGATCACCTGGGCGTCGAGGATGTCGGGGTGGGTGTAGAGGAACTCCTCGATCTCGCGCGGGTACACGTTCTCACCGCCGCGGATCACCATGTCCTTGATGCGTCCGGTGATCTCGACGTAGCCGTCCTCGTGCATGACGCCGAGGTCGCCCGTGTGCATCCAGCCGTCCTCGATGGCCTCGGCCGTCTTCTCCGGCTGCTCCCAGTAGCCGAGCATCACCGAGTAGCCCTTGGTGAGGAACTCGCCGGCCTGCCCGCGCGGGAGCGTCTCGCCCGTGGCCGGGTCGACGATCTTGATCTCGAGGTGCGGCCCGACCCGGCCGACCGTGCCGACCTTCTGCTCGAAGGTGTCGTCGGTGCGGTTCTGCGTCGACACCGGGGACGTCTCGGTCATGCCGTAGCAGATCGTCATCTCCTCGATGCCCGAGGCGATGAGCTTCTTCATCAGCTCTGCGGGACAAGGGGATCCGGCCATGATGCCGGTGCGCACCGTCGATAGGTCGTACGAGTCGAAGTCGGGCAGGTTCCACTCGGCGATGAACATCGTCGGCACCCCGTAGAGCGAGGTGACCTTCTCGTCCTGGGTGGCACGCAGCGTCGCGGCAGGGTCGAAGCCGGGTGCCGGGATGACCATGCAGGCCCCGTGCGAGGTGCAGGCGAGGTTGCCCATCACCATGCCGAAGCAGTGGTAGAAGGGCACGGGGATGCAGACGCGGTCGGCCTCGGTGTAGCGGCACAGCTCGCCGACCATGTAGCCGTTGTTGAGGATGTTGCGGTGGCTCAGCGTCGCGCCCTTGGGGAATCCCGTTGTGCCCGAGGTGTACTGGATGTTGATCGGCTCGTCGTTGGTCAGGCTCGACTGCACGCGCGCGAGCTCCTCGGCACCGACCTCGTCGGCGCGGGCCAGCAGCTCGTCCCAGTCGGACGTGCCGATGTAGACGACCCGCTCCAGCGAGTCGATCTCGTCGCGGACCTCCTCGACCATCCCCCGGTAGTCGCTCGTCTTGAACGACTCTGCCGACACGAGCGTCGAGATGCCCGCCTGCCCGAGGACGTAGTGCAGCTCGTGCGCCCGGTAGGCCGGGTTGATGTTGACGAGGATGGCGCCGATCTTGGCCGTCGCGTACTGCACGAGCGTCCACTCGGAGCAGTTCGGCGCCCAGATGCCGACCCGGTCACCCTTGCGCACGCCCGAGGCCAGGAGCGCGCGGGCCAGCCGGTCGACGTCGGCGCGCAGTGCGGCATACGTCCACCTCTTTCCCTGCGCGACGTCGACGAGCGCCTCACGCTCGCCGAAGCGCTCGGCGGTGGCGTCGAAGTTGTCACCGATGGTCTGCTCGAGCAGCGGCGGCTCGGTCTCGCCCCGGGTGTGCGAGAGGCGCGGGTCGAGCTCGGTCGACGGGTGGGTCTGCACTGCGGTCATGGGCTACTCCCGGGCGGCGTCGGACGGTCTTCCCTCACCCAACCGCCGCTCCCCCGCCTGCGCAAGCGATGTGGGCGTATGCCGTGTCGCCGGCTCCCGCACGACGTCTCCCTTCGCCTCGGGCTCGGTGACCCCCGCGTCCCCTCCCCGGTCAGGCTCCTCGTCGCGGTCCGCGGCCGCCTTCTCGTCCCCCGTTCCGTCCTCGTCCTCCTCGCTGCCGGGCGCCAGGCGCGGGATGCGGCCGGTGAAGAAGAGGGCGCCGGCCGTCAGCAGGGCGGTGACGGCGAAGGCGTTGCGGAGCGCGTCGAGGCGGGCCTGGGCGTTGACCTGCATGATCGCGTCGGCGGTGGTGCCCGTGACTCCCGCCTCTCCGAGGGCCTGGCTCAGCTGTGCGTCGGAGATGAAGGGCACGCCGCTGACGAGCTGGGTCGAGGCCCGCGTCTTGACCGACTCGGGGACGGCGGGGTTGTCCTGGATGCCGGCGATGACCGACGCCGTCAGCGTGCCCAGCAGCACCGAGCCGACCAGCGCGGTCCCCAGGGAGGCCCCGAGGTTGGTGCCGGTGTTCTGCAGGCCGCCGACCTCGGCGCTCTCCGAGTCGGGCACGGCGGAGACGGTGACGCTGCCGAGCTGGGAGGCGAGGGCGCCGAGTCCGAGACCGATGAGCAGCATCGGGATCGCGACGACCGCGGCGTCGGCTCCGGGGTCCATGCCGCCGACGAGGACCAGCTCACCGGCCAGCACGAGGACGAGGCCGGCCCGGACCACCCGTCGCGGGTTGGCGGCGGGCCAGACCTTCGGCACGCCGGCCGCCGACACGAGCAGCGCGAACGACAGCGGAAGGATCCGCACGCCGGTCTGGAGGGCGTCGAGCTGGAGCACGACCGACAGGAAGAGCGGCACCGCGAAGAACGTGCCGGCCTGGATCATGTACTGCGCGAAGAACATCGTCAGGCCACCGGTGAGCTCGCGGTTGCGCAGCATGACCGGCCGCAGCAGCGGCTCGCGACCGCGGCCGACCAGGCGGCTCTCCCACCGCAGGAAGAGCAGGACCACGAGCAGGCCGAGCAGGATCAGCCAGATCGACAGCGAGGCCCCGAAGAGCGAGGGAGCCCCCGGCTTGGGCACCACCCAGCCCCACTCGTCCGTGCGAAGCACGCCGAAGACCAGCGACCCGAGGCCGAGCACCGAGAGCAGGGAGCCGACATAGTCGACGCGGGCGGGCACCGGCGGCACGTCGGCCATCCGGCGCAGGAAGGCGAGGATGACGAGGACGATGACGACCTCGCCCGCGAAGACGTAGCGCCACGAGAAGTACGTCGTCACGGCGCCGCCGATGAGAGGTCCCGCGGCGACGGCCATCGCGCCGGCCGCGGCGACGAGGCCGTATGCCGCGGAGCGCCGTTCGCGGGGGAAGTTGGCCGCCACGAGCGCCACGATCGCCGGCATGATCAGGGCTGCGCCGATGCCCTCGAGCAGGGACCAGCCGAGGAGCAGGACGCCGAGGTTCGGAGAGAGGGCCGTGGTGAGCGAGCCCGCCCCGTAGACGAGCAGGCCCACACCGAAAGCCCTGCGGCGGCCCAGGATGGTCCCCACCTTGCCCCCGGTGATCATCAGCGTCGCCATGACGAGGGTGTAGAGCGTGATCGCCGTCTGGATCCCGCTGATCGTGGTCCCGAGGTCGTTGGCGACGACGGCCATCGAGACGTTCATGACGGAGCTGTCGAGCGTCATGAGGAACTGGCCGGAGGCCAGCAGGGTCAGCACGACCGCGGCTCCGGACCGGGCAGACGAGTTGGGTGGCACGCTGTCATCGTGAGCGCGGGCCGGCCCGCACGCCTCACCCCGAGTGGATGAACCGGGAGCCGCCATCGGCGCGGCGACGCGCCACTGCCCGGGCCAGGTGGAAGGTCGTCGAGCCCATGCTGGCGCCGATGAAGGCCCCGGCCATGACGTCGCCGGCGTAGTGCACCCCGGTGTGCACCCGGGAGTAGGCGACCACCGTCGCGGCGAGTCGCAGTGCCGTGTCCAGCTCGGGGGCCGCGGCCCCGGCCGCGGTCGAGAACGCGAAGGCCGACGCCGTGTGTCCCGACGGCCAGGAGTGCGAGGCGGGCATCCGGACACCGTGAGTGCGCACCGAGCCCTCCAGCGAGGGGCGGCGGCGCTTCGGGCCCTGCTTCACGAGGAGGTTGACGGTGGCCGAGGTGGCCCCGACCGCCACCATGCCGAGCATCGCCGCCCGGCGCCGCCGCGGGCCCGTCGCGGCCATCGCCGCCGCGACGCCCATCCAGAGCACGGACCGGTCGGCGGCACGCGAGACGCGCGCCAGGGCACGGTCGATCTGCGGCGTGGGCGTGGCGTGCACGGCGGCGTAGACGGCGCGGTCGAGCTCGATGACCTCGCGGCCGGCCTGCCGGAGCCTCGGGGGGATCTCCATCACCGCCGCGCTCCTCGACGTGAGAAGGACGCGAGGTGCCACAGCTGGGCCCAGTTCCACGTCGGGCGCCGGGGAGGCACACCCGGGCGGTCCCTCGGGACGCGGACGCGCAGGGCCTTCGGGCGCACGCTGCACCGGACGGGTGTGGGGACCATGACGGACTCGCCGTCGATGCCGACCGGGATCTCCGGGTCCTCCGCGGAGATGACGGCTTCCGGAGCGGTCACGGCCACGAGGCCCTGCTGCGTGGCGCCGCGCATCAGCCCGACCGCCTGTCGGGGGCTCTCGGCCCGGACCGACACGACGCCCAGCCTCCCGGAGTCCAGTCGCGCGCGGCGCCCGAGCCCGGCCAGGTCACCCATGCCGTACGGGTTGTCGCTGACGAGGACCGCCTGCGGATGGTCGACGACGATGCCGTCGACGTCCAGGCGCAGGTGCGGCCCCAACGCGCCGCTGAGCAGGTCGGGCAGCACCTCCAGGGTCGTGCGTGCCTTGTCCTCGCGGTAGCCGGGGCTCTGGACCGCTGCGGCATAGGCGCCGAACGAGGCGTTGTTGACGAACGTCCGACCGGCGATGACGCCAAGGTCGACGCGCAGCTCGACGGCGTCCTCGCCCAAAGCTGCGAGGCAGGTGGAGGGGTCCTCGCGGTCGAGCCCGAGGTCGAGGGCGAAGTGGTTGCGCGTGCCGGCGCTGATCACCATCAGCGGCACGTCGTGGTCGGCGGCCACTCCGGCGACCAGGGCCTGGGTACCGTCGCCCCCGGCCACGCCGAGCAGGTCGGCCCCACGGGCAACGGCCTGGCGAGCGAGCTCGGCGACGTCGATGACCTCGGGCCCCTCGAGCATCGCCACCTCCGCCCCCAGCGCCTCGGCCTTGGCGCGCAGGTCGAAGCGGGCGACCTTCCCGCCACCCGAGCGCGGGTTCATGATCACGAAGGGGTGCTGCGGCGGCGGCGCTGCCTGCTCGGGCATGCCCTCCCCCGCGTCCTCGGGCATCAGCGCCAGCCGGCTGGCACCGACGGCGAGGGCGAAGACCACGACGCAGAGCAGCACGGGGAGCACGAGGCCGTTGAGTGCGACGAGCAGCACCAGCCCCACCGGGAGCACCAGGAGAACGAGCAGGCTCAGGGTGCGCCGCCAGCCGCGGAACGCCAGGAACGAGTACCCGGCCGCGAAGAAGCCGACCACGACGACTGCCACCGCCAGGAACAGCCGCACGTCGTGGGTCGCGGCCGCGACCGCCAGCCCGACGACCCCGAGGGTCACGAGGAGCAGGGCCAGCCGCGCCCACCACGACCGGCGTCCACCACCGGAGAGGTCCTCCTTGCGCTCCAGCTCGACGTCGGCCATCGCCTCGACCCTTCCGCCGGGGAGGGCTCGCCACGGCGGCGGATCCGCACGTGCCGCACCTCCGATCCACCCACGATGCGGCGGGGGCGGGGCGGCGCTCATCACCTGTTGCGGGCGAGATCCGGACGCCTGACGAGGGGCTCAGATGCGAACAGCCCCGGCCGCACGAGGCGGTCGGGGCTGCTGCTTCTGTCTCAACACAGAGTGCACCCGTAGGGATTCGAACCCCAAACCTTCTGATCCGTAGTCAGATGCTCTATCCGTTGAGCTACGGGTGCTCGTTCCGTCACCGGGAGGAACGAAAAGTTACCTTAGCGCCTCGGGTGCGCAACCACGAAATCGGCTCCTCGCAGCGCCCACGCGGCGCGCCCCACCGACTCCGGCCCGCACCCGCCCCACTCTCACCAGCGCCCCGGCGGTGCCGCACTGAGTGCGCCTGCAAGATCTGCAAGAACCCGGCAGTCCGTTGTCGAAAAGCTTGCGGCAGAGCGCTGGTGTGAGCCGTCTCACCGGGCTCCGTCGGCCGGACGGGTAAAGGGAGTGAGGGTGGCGGCTACCTTGAAGCCATCACGTCATCTGCTCAGCATGTGGACACGTCGAGCCCCACTCGGGCTCCTCCGCGTGCACCTGCCGAGCAGCTTCGAACCGGCACGACGTGGTGCCGGGCGGCACCGCGCGCGAAGGGATGGGCCCCGAGTTGACCACGACCCACGAGAAACAGACACACACGACGCATGCGGGCCTGGCCGCATGGGTCGAGCAGGTCGCCGAGCTGACGCAGCCACGCGACATCCGCTGGATCACCGGCTCCCCCGAGGAGTGGACCGAGCTGACCGACCAGCTCGTCGAGGCCGGCACGTTCGTGCGGCTCGACGAGAGCAGGAAGCCGAACTCCTTCTACTGCGCGAGCGACCCGACCGACGTCGCGCGCGTCGAGGACCGGACCTTCATCTGCTCCGTCGACGAGAAGGACGCGGGCCCCACCAACAACTGGATGGCGCCCGACGAGATGAAGGCTCGGATGACCGAGCTCTACCGGGGCTCGATGCAGGGCCGCACGATGTACGTCATCCCGTTCGTCATGGGCCACCTCGACGCCAAGGCGCCGATGTTCGGTGTCGAGATCACCGACTCCGCCTACGTCGCCGTCTCGATGCTCGTCATGGCGCGCTGCGGCGACACGGTGCTGCACAAGATCGAGGAGACGGACGCGGCATACGTCCCCGCTCTCCACTCGGTCGGCGCCCCGCTCGCCGAGGGCCAGGCGGACGTGAAGTGGCCGTGCTCCGACACCAAGTACATCGTGCACTTCCCCGAGGAGCGCATGATCTGGAGCTACGGCTCGGGCTACGGCGGCAACGCGCTGCTCGGCAAGAAGTGCTACGCCCTGCGCATCGCCTCCGCGGTGGCCCGCGACGAGGGCTGGATGGCCGAGCACATGCTCATCCTCAAGCTCACCTCGCCGAAGGGCTCGGTGCACTACGTCGCGGCGGCCTTCCCGTCGGCCTGCGGCAAGACCAACCTCGCGATGATCACCCCGACCATCCCGGGCTGGAAGGCCGAGATGGTCGGCGACGACATCGCCTGGATGCGCTTCGGTGAGGACGGCCGGCTGTATGCCGTCAACCCGGAGTTCGGGCTCTTCGGCGTCGCCCCCGGCACGGGTGAGTCGACCAACCCCAACGCGATGGCCACCATCGAGAAGGGCAACTCGGTCTTCACCAACGTCGCCCTGACCGACGACGGCGACGTGTGGTGGGAGGGCATGACCGACGAGCCGCCGGCGCACCTGACCGACTGGCTCGGCAACGACTGGACGCCCGCCGACGGCGAGAGGGGCACCAAGGCGGCCCACCCGAACAGCCGCTTCTGCACCCCGGCCAAGCAGTGCCCGATGATCGCGCCGGAGTACGACAACCCCGACGGCGTGCCGATCGAGGCGATCCTGTTCGGCGGCCGCCGCAAGACGACCGTGCCGCTCGTCTACGAGTCGCGCGACTGGACGCACGGCACCTTCATCGGCGCCACGCTCTCGTCCGAGACGACTGCCGCGGCGACCGGCGCCGTCGGCGTCGTGCGGCGCGACCCGATGGCGATGCTGCCCTTCATCGGCTACCACGCCGGCGACTACATGAACCACTGGCTCGAGATCGGCAAGAGCGCGGACGCGTCCAAGCTCCCCCGCATCTTCGGGGTCAACTGGTTCCGTCGCGACGAGGAGGACGGCTCCTTCCTCTGGCCGGGCTTCGGCGAGAACAGCCGGGTCCTCAAGTGGGTCGTCGAGCGCCTCGAGGGCGTGGCCGACGCCGTCGAGACCCCGATCGGGTTCGTGCCGACCGAGGACTCGCTCGACGTCGACGGGCTCGACATGACGCCCGAGCAGGTGGCCAAGGCCCTCAAGGTCGACGCCGCCGACTGGGAGAAGGAGCTGCCCCTCATCCAGGAGTGGTTCGACAAGTTCGGCGAGCAGCTCCCCGCCGAGCTGTGGGCCGAGTTCGACGCCCTCAAGGCCCGCGTCAGCGCCGGCTGAGAGGTCGGTCCGGTCGCCTGCTTGCCGGCGGGCGGCGGACGACGTGATGCAGGGCCCGGCACCTCCTCGGTGCCGGGCCCTCCGTCATGTGACCCGCCGGTCACCCGAGCACGTATGCCGCGTCGCCGGCCACGCGGCATACGTGCACTCATCCGCGGCGCGGACGGGTAGGGGACAGGCATGAGCGACGGGGAGCAGGGATACACCCGGGACGAGAGCGAGGCGCAGCGGCTCGACCGGAACTTCAACGAGCAGCTGCAGGAGCTGCGCATCGTCCAGACCGGTGTGCAGATCCTCTTCGCCTTCCTGCTCACCATCCCCTTCCAGCAGCGGTTCACGAGCCTGACGCACCTGCAGCGCGGCATCTACGTCGTCACGCTGCTGGCGATGGCGATGAGCACGCTGCTGTTCATGACACCGGTCGCCATGCACCGCATGCTCTTCCGCGAGGGGCTCAAGGACTGGGTGGTGCGGCACACCGACACGCTGATCGGCACGGGCCTGTTCTTCCTCGGCACCGGGATCGTCGGCGGGGTCGTGCTCGTCCTCGACGTCCTGCTGCGCAGCTCGGTCGCGTTCTGGATCGGTGGCGTGCTCGCCGTGCTGGGGATCTGCCTGTGGGTGCTGCTGCCCCTGTCGCAGCGCCGCCGCGGCAGACGCGAGGACGCCGTCGAGGCCGCGGGCGAGAAGGAGGGCGGCGCCTCCCCCGCCTGAACCGTCGAGAGGCCAAAGTTGGCGGGTGCTACACCGGGCGGTTTCAGAGAGCTGTTGCAACGAGGTGGTTGTTGAGGGCTTGTGCGGGAGTCTGCCAGTTCAGGGTTTCGCGGGGGCGGCCGTTGAG
>NZ_JBFBLC010000003.1:360182-504204 GCF_040702505.1 Terrabacter sp. NPDC080008 | reverse complement strand
GCACGAAGCCAGTCAGTCGAAGGGTCACACCCACAGCCGTCAGCCACAGCCCAGCACGATCAGGCTGCAGAAGCGATCCTCACAGTCAGTCGAGGCCGAGGTAGTGCTCGAGGCCGACCGTGACCCCGGGGTGGTCTGCCACGGCGCGCACCGCCGCCAGCACCCCAGGCATGAAGCTGCCCCGGTCGAACGAGTCGTGGCGCAGGGTCAGCATCTCGCCGGCGTTGCCGAGCAGGACCTCCTGGTGGGCGGTGAGCCCGCGCAGGCGCACCGAGTGGACGGGGATGCCGTCGACGCGGGCTCCCCGCGCCCCCTCCGGGTCGTGAGTGGTCGCATCGGGCACGGCGTCGCAGCCGGCGTTCGCGCGGGCCGCACCGATCATCGCGGCGGTCCGGGCCGCGGTGCCCGAGGGCGCGTCCACCTTGGCCGGGTGGTGCAGCTCGATCACCTCGACGGACTCGAAGAAGGGGGCGGCCTTGGCGGCGAACGACATCATCAGCAGCGCCCCGATGGCGAAGTTGGGTGCGATGAGCACCCCCACCCCGCCGCCGGACACGGCCGCCGGCGCGCCGGCCACCTGGCCGCGTAGCGTGTCGAGCCGGGCGTCGTCCCACCCGGTGGTGCCGACGACGACATGGATCCCACGCTCCACGCAGTGCGCCACGTTGCCGGGCGACGCGGCGGGGACGGTGAGCTCGACGGCGACGTCGGCGCCCCCGAGCTCTCCGAGGTCGTCACCGGAGCCGTAGGCGCCGACCAGGGACAGGCCGGGGGCCGCCTCGACCGCCCGCACCGCCTCGGACCCCATCCGGCCGCTCGCGCCGATCACGGCGACCTTCAGGCCGCCGGATGTCCCCTCCGTCGTCTCGCTCACCGGGCCAGCGTAACGAGCCCGCGACACGCCCTCGCGGCGCGTCCGGAGGGCATGCCTCGTCCGCCACAAAGCCCGTCGGCCCCGACTCCCCCGGCGCACACTGGACGTGACCGAGGAAGTGGTTGTCATGTTGGTCCGTGTGCCCTCCGTCCGTGTCGGGAGCCGGCTGCGCCGGCTGGCTCTTCTCCCGCTGGTGGCCCTCGGGCTGGCGCTCGGCCTGTGGTCGGCGCCGACGGCGCAGGCCGCGGTGATGTTCGGCAACGACATCTCCTGGCCGCAGTGCTCCACCTCCGTCGGTGGCTACGGCGAGCCGATGCCTCCCGACTCCACGCAGTTCATCGTCGTCGGCCTCACCAAGGGCCTGGCCTTCACCGAGAACCCGTGCCTGGCCAGCCAGGTGACCTGGGTCCGCGACCGCGCCAAGCCGGCCCAGGCGTACACGATGGCCACCTTCCCGACGGCGGCCCAGCAGACGGCATACGGCTCCAGCGGTCCGTGGCGCTCGACGACGCGCGCGGCGCGGCTCTCGAACGTCGGCTACGCCGAGGCCAGGTATGCCGTCGCGAGCCTCGCGAAGGTCGGCTGGCGTCCCCCGGTGGTGTGGGTCGACGTCGAGCCGCGGCCGGCGCAGCCGTGGCCGTCGAGCACCGCGGCGCAGCGGCTCGAGAACCGCTACGTCGTCGAGGGCCTGATGCGGGGACTGCGCGAGGCGGGGTACGCGTACGGCGTCTACTCGAACACCTCGGGCTGGCAGGCGATCACGGGGACCTGGTGGCTCCCGGGCGTCCCGGTGTGGGCGACGGCGGGCACGCTCGACTACCCGAACGAGGCGCTGGACCGGTGCACGCAGGCCAGCTTCTCGGGGGGCCGGGTCTACCTGTCGCAGTGGTGGGATGCCACGCGCGACTACGACCGCACCTGCGGCACCTACGCGTTCACGGCGCTGCCCATGCCGGTGGCGTCGCTGTCCAACAGCACCGCGGACTTCAACGGTGACTGGCGCAACGACGTCCTCGCCCGCTGGAGCAACGGAACGGTACGGCTCTACGCCGGCAACACCTCGGGCACCCTGTCCCCCGGTGTCGAGATCGCGCACAATTGGAACATCTACAACGCGATGGACACCGTCGGCGACGTCAGCGGTGACGGCGCGCAGGACGTCGTCGCCCGCGTCGCCTCCACCGGCGCCCTGGTGCTCTACAAGGGCAACGGCCGTGGCGGCTGGATCCTGCCGGGCACCACGATCAGCACCGGCTGGAACGCGTACAACGCGATCGTCGGCGTCGGTGACCTCAACGGCGACCAGCGCCCCGACATCGTCGTGCGGCGCACGAGCGACGGCAACCTCTACCTCTACCCCGGGACCGGCACGGGGTCCCTGAGCGCCCCCGTGCTCATCGGCCGCGGGTGGAACGTGATGAACGCCCTCGTCGGCGTCGGCGACTTCAACGGCGACGGCAGGGCCGACCTGCTGGCCCGGGAGCGCGCCACCGGCTACCTGTGGCTCTACCCCGGCAACGGCACCGGCGGGCTGCTGCCGCGGGTGCGCGTCGGAACCGGGTGGAACGGGATGACCGCCGTCGTCGGGGTCGGTGACCTCAACGGCGACCGCGTCGCCGACGTCGTCGCGCGCGACCGCTACGGACAGCTGTGGCTCTACCCGGGCAACGGCTCGGGTGGCATGACCTCACGCTCCTACCTCGGGAACGGGTGGAACATCGCGACGGTCATCATGTGAACGGACGAACGCGGGGCCGGCTGAAGTCGGCCACCTGCCTCGCGGCGTGGTCCCAGCCGCTGTCCAGATCCGCCCTGAATGATGTCCGGGTGCCCGAAGAGAACCCGACCGTCGGTCGCCGAGCCCTGATCGGCGGAGGCCTCGCCTCCGCCGTCGGGATCGGGATCGCAGCCTGCTCCACGAGCAGCCCCCAGCCGAACGGCTCCACCGGAGCCGGCGCCACCACCGGCGCCTCCACCGGGGGCGCCGCAACCTCCACGCCGGCTGCCACCGCGTCGCCGACGGGGACGTCTGCGACCGGCAGCCCTGATGCGGTGCCCGCGATCCTGCGCACCCCCGGGCCGGACGTGCGCCGCGGTCCGTCAGCGGTTCCCGCCGTCGCGCTCACCTTCCACGGCGCGGGCGACCCCGCCCTGACGCATCGCGCGCTGCAGGTCCTCGCCGACCACGGCGCACACGTGACGGTCTTCGCCGTCGGCACCTGGCTCTCCCAGCACCCGGAGCTCGGCCGCGCGCTCGTGGCCGCCGGTCACGACCTCGGCAACCACACCTGGTCGCACCAGACGATGCCTCGGCTCTCCGCCTCCGCGGCGCGGACCGAGGTCGAGAAGGGCGCCAAGGCGGTGGCTGCGATCGACGGTTCCTCCCCCTACCTGTTCCGCCCCTCGGGCACTCCGACATCCACGCCCACGATCCGGGCCGCTGCACGCGCCAGCGGCTACGCCCGGTGCATCTCCTACGACGTCGACCCCTCGGACTACCTCGACCCGGGAGCTGCCGCCGTGGCCTCGCGCACCCTCAGCGCCGTGCAGCCCGGCTCCATCGTCAGCCTGCACCTGGGCCACCCCGGCACCATCGACGCGCTCCCGACCATCCTGCGCGGTCTGGCGTCCCGGTCCCTGCAGGCGGTCCCGATGACTAAGTTGATGGCATGACCCGACTCAGACCCGCCCGCGCCCGCGCGCGCCTGGGCGGGGCCGCCGCGCTGGTGTCGGTCGCACTCTCGATGGTGGTCGCCGGGTGCACGAGCCCGCAGACCGGTGCCGACACCCAGACGTCGGTCAACCGCACCCCGGCCTCGACGGCCGGCCCCTCCTCGTCCGCGACGCCGACCACCAGGTCCACCACGGCCGTCGCCGACTCCCTCGCGCCCTACGCCCACACCGGTGCGGACCAGCTGACCGGCGCGGCCGTCCACGCCAAGCGCCTCGTCTACGTGCCCAACCAGGTGGCGGGCACCCTGCAGATCATCGATCCCGCCACGCACCGGATCATCAAGCGGGTCCGCGTGCCCAGCTCACCCGAGCACGTGGTCCCCAACTGGGACATGACCCGGCTGTGGGTCAACTCCGACAAGGGCGACGCCCTGACGCCGATCGACCCGGCCACCGGCGCCGTCGGCACGCCCGTCCACCTGCGTGACCCGTACAACCTCTACTTCACCCCCGACGGCAAGTACGCCCTCGTGATGGCAGAGCGGTTCCGCTCGATCGACGTCCGCGACGCGCACACCATGAAGCTCGTCCGGTCGCTGCACGTGCCGACGTGCGCCGGCGTCAACCACGGTGACTTCACCGCCGACCTCAAGACGTTCGTGGCCAGCTGCGAGTTCAGCGGTCGCCTGCTCGTCGTCGACTCCGACGCCACCCGGCTGGAGAAGGTCATCGACCTCAATTCGGTCAAGACCCCCGGCGCCACCCCGCCCGGCAGCGGCATGGGGGGTCCGAGAAGCGGACTGGTGATGGGCGCCAGCGCCATGCCGCAGGACGTGCGCCTGACCCCGGACGGCAAGTGGTTCATGGCCGCCGACATGCTGCGCAACGGGGTCTGGTTCATCGACGCCCGCACCTTCGAGATCGACCACTTCGTGCCGACCGCGATGGGCGCCCACGGGATCTACCCCTCGCGCGACGCGCGTCGGGTCTTCGTGTCCAACCGTGACGCCGGCTCGATCACCGTCTTCGACGCCGCGACGGACAAGCCGATGTCCACGTGGAAGCTGCCCGGGCACGCCACACCCGACATGGGTGGCGTGACCGCCGACGGCTCGCAGCTGTGGCTCTCGGGCCGCTACAGCTCGGAGGTCTACGTCATCGACACCACCGACGGACACCTCATCGACCGCATCCACACCGACGCCGGCCCGCACGGGCTGCTCGTGTGGCCGCAGCCGGGCCGCTTCTCCCTCGGTCACACCGGAAACATGAGGTGACGCCCGTGGCACCCGCACGTGTCGCCACGACACTGGTCGGTGCCGGCGGGTAGCGCTGTGAGCACCTTCATCCCGTCCGACCTGGTCACGGCGTGGACGTTCGACGTCGAGGGCATCGTGCTCTGCGTTCTCGCCGCCGTGCCGTACGTGCTCCTCGTGCGCCGGGCCGCCCGCGCCGGGCAGGGTCCCTCGAGCGGGCGCGTCCTGCTCTACGCGTTGCTGGGCGTCGGGACGCTCGCGTACGCCACATGTGGCGCGCCCGCTGTCTTCCGGGCCCAGGTCTTCTGGCTCGGGGCGATGCGGGTGGGCATCCTCGCGACGGTGACCCCGATCGGCCTCGCGCTCGGTGACCCCGTCGGGATGCTGCAACGGCTGCACCCGTCCGGTGACCACCTCCTGCTGCGGGTCGTGCGCGGACGCGTGGCCCGGGTGCTCACCTTCCCCGCCGTCAGCACGCTGCTGGCGACCGGCACGCTGCTCCTCGTCTTCGTGACGCCGCTCTTCGTCAGCTCGGTCACCTCCACGGGCGTGGGCATCGCCCTCGACCTCGTCCTGCTCGTCACCGGGCTCGTCTTCGTGGTGCCGTTGCTCGCCGAGGACCTGCTGCCCTCGTGGGCCACCGCCCCGGTGCGTGCGTTCCTGGCCTTCGCCGACGGCCTGCTCGACGCAGTCCCCGGGATCGTCGTCATGACCGCGCCGACGCTGCTGTCGCCGACCTACCCCGGCTTCTCCAGCGGCGTGAGCGGGCTCGACCCGCTCCTGGACCAGCGCATCGGCGGTGGCACCCTGCTCGCGGTGGCCGAGTCGGTCGGGCTGCCCGTCATCGCAGCGGTCTTCGTCGACTGGGTGCGCAGCGACGAGCGGGACGCCCGCGCCGCCGACCTCCTGGAGGACCAGGCCCTCGCGGCGGCCGCGCAGGCAGAGGCCCCGGAGCCGGCGGCTGCGCCCGATGCGCCTGCGGCTGCTCCCCCTCCTGCGACGCCGGCGGGCTCAGGACTCTGGTGGGAGCAGGATCCCCGCCTCGCCGGCCGGTTCGGCCGGCCCCCGGCCGGGAGCCGGCCGGTTCGGCCGGCCCCCGGCCGGGACCGAGGCCGGCGAACCCGACTGACACGTCCGACTGACACGTCCGACTGAGGCACCCACCCGACCGACGCACCCGCGCGAGTACGCGGAACGGCCCGCCACCCCGGAGGGTGACGGGCCGCTCGCGATCCGTTCGGACGTGGTGCCGTGTCGGCTCAGGCCTCGGCGGGAGCCTCGGCCGGCTCCTTGTCGCCGGCCTCGGAGCCCTGCTCGCCCTCGGGGAGGACCGCAGCGAGGCTGAGCTTGCCGCGCGGGTCGATCTCCTTGAGCTCGACCTGGACCTTCTGGCCGACCTTGACGACGTCGTCGACGCTGTCGATCCGCTTGCCGCCGACCAGCTTGCGCACCTCGGAGATGTGCAGCAGGCCGTCCTTGCCGGGCAGCAGCGAGACGAACGCACCGAAGGTCGTCGTCTTGACCACCGTGCCGAGGAAGCGCTCGCCGACCTCGGGCATCTGCGGGTTCGCGATGGCGTTGATCGCCGCGCGAGCCGCCTCGGCCGAGGGGCCGTCGACCGCACCGATGAACACGGTGCCGTCGTCCTCGATCGAGATGTCAGCGCCGGTGTCGTCCTGGATCTGGTTGATCATCTTGCCCTTCGGGCCGATGACCTCACCGATCTTGTCGACGGGGACCTTCACCGTGATGATGCGCGGGGCGTACGGGCTCATCTCGTCCGGCACGTCGATGGCCTCGGCCATGACGTCGAGGATGTGCAGACGAGCCTCACGGGCCTGGGTCAGCGCGCCGGCGAGGACCGACGCGGGGATGCCGTCGAGCTTCGTGTCGAGCTGGATGGCCGTGACGAACTCCTTGGTGCCGGCGACCTTGAAGTCCATGTCGCCGAACGCGTCCTCGGCACCGAGGATGTCGGTGAGGGCGGCGTACTGCGTCTCACCGTCGACGGTGTCGGACACCAGGCCCATCGCGATGCCGGCGACCGGGGCGCGCAGCGGCACACCGGCGTTGAGCAGCGACAGCGTGGAGGCACAGACCGAGCCCATGGACGTCGAGCCGTTGGAGCCGAGGGCCTCGGACACCTGGCGGATGGCGTACGGGAACTCCTCGCGCGTCGGCAGGACCGGCATGAGCGCACGCTCGGCCAGCGCGCCGTGACCGATCTCGCGGCGCTTCGGCGAACCGACGCGGCCGGTCTCACCGGTGCTGTAGGGCGGGAAGTTGTAGTTGTGCATGTAGCGCTTGCGCGTCACCGGCGAGAGGGTGTCGAGCTGCTGCTCCATCTTGAGCATGTTGAGCGTCGTGACACCCATGATCTGGGTCTCGCCGCGCTCGAAGATGGCCGAGCCGTGCACGCGCGGCAGGACCTCGACCTCGGCGCCGAGGGCGCGGATGTCGGCGAGGCCACGGCCGTCGATGCGGACCTTGTCGCGCAGGATGCGCTGGCGGATCAGCTTCTTCTGCACGGAGCGGAACGCGGCGGAGATCTCCTTGTCGCGACCGGCGAACTGCTCGGCGAGCTGGGCCTTGACGGCGGCCTTGATCTCGTCGAGGCGCTCCTCGCGCTCCTGCTTGCCCGCGATGGTCAGGGCAGCGGCGGTGTCGTCGGACACGGCGGCCTCGACGGCGGCATACACGTCGTCCTCGTAGTCGAGGAAGATCGGGAAGTCCTGGACCGGCTTGGCGGCCTCGGCAGCGAGCTGGGCCTGGGCCTCGCAGAGCTGCTTGATGAACTTCTTGGAGGCCTCGAGGCCCTCGGCCACGACCTCCTCGGTCGGCGCCTGCTTGCCCTCGTTCTTGACGAGGTCCCACGTCGACTCGGTGGACTCCGCCTCGACCATCATGATCGCGACGTCGTCACCGACCACGCGACCGGCGACGACCATGTCGAAGACCGAGCGCTCGATGTCGGAGAAGTTCGGGAAGGCGACCCACTGGCCGTCGATGAGCGAGACGCGCACGCCACCGATGGGGCCCGAGAAGGGCAGGCCGGAGATCTGCGTCGAGGCGCTGGCCGCGTTGATGGCGAGCACGTCGTACTGGTGGTCGGGGTTCAGCGAGAACACCGAGATGATGACCTGGACCTCGTTGCGCAGGCCCTTCTTGAAGGTCGGGCGCAGCGGGCGGTCGATGAGGCGGCAGGTGAGGATCGCCTCGGTGGACGGACGGCCCTCACGGCGGAAGAAGCTGCCGGGGATCTTGCCGATCGCGTACATCCGCTCCTCGACGTCGACCGTCAGGGGGAAGAAGTCGAACTGGTCCTTCGGCTGCTTGCCGGCGGACGTCGTCGACAGCAGCATCGTGTCGTCGTCGAGGTACGCGGTCACGGCGCCGCCGGCCTGCTTGGCCAGGCGCCCGGTCTCGAAGCGGACCGTGCGGGTGCCGAAGCTGCCGTTGTCGATGACGGCCTCGGCGAAGGTGATGTCTGGACCCTCCATGTGGGCCCTCGCTTTCTTTTTCTCATGTGCCCCGCACATCGTCGTTGTGTGCGTGGTTTCTTCTACTTCTTCGGGCCGGAGTGGCCCTGGTGCGGTTCCGACGGGGCGTCGGACCCCGCACCTACGACGAAAGGCGGTCTCCGCAGGACGCGGTGACCGCCTTTCGTCACGAGCTCATCGACGCAGGCCGAGTCGCTTGATCAGCGAACGGTAGCGCTCGATGTCGGTGGCCTCGAGGTAGCGCAGCATGCGCTTGCGGCGGCCGACCAGCAGGAGGAGACCACGACGGCTGTGGTGGTCGTGCTTGTGGGCCCGAGCGTGCTCGGTCAGGTCCTTGATGCGCTGGGTCAGCATCGCGATCTGGACCTCGGGAGAGCCGGTGTCGCCCTCGACCGTGGCGTACTCGGTCATGATCTGCTTCTTCACGTCAGCGTCCAAAGGCATGGATGACCGACTCCTTCTCGTTCTCGTTGCGCGGTGCTCCAGGGCTGGTCCACCTGGGCGCTATCGATCCGCGGCCGTTCGACGGCGTCTCCCAGCGTAACAGTGGGGGTCGGAGGGCCCTAATCGGCACGGTGTCCCGTGTGACCGTTTCGTGATCACTGCCTACGTTCGCGCCGGGATGGTTGCGGGTACGTAAGCCATCGCTCGGGTAACCCATTCGAAGGAGCTAAGCCCCACCATGATCGTTCTCGGCATCATCCTCCTCATCATTGGACTGCTGGTGAAGTCACTCAGCATCCTGGTGACGATCGGAGCAATCCTCCTGGTCATCGGCATCGTGCTCTTCGTGCTCGGCTCCACCGGCCGCGCCATCGGCGGTCGGAAGCACTGGTACTGACAGGCCCCGCCACCCAGCACCATCCAGACGCCCCCGCGGATCCCGCGGGGGCGTCTTGCCGTCCCCGCCCGCTCGGAACGTCCCCGAGGAGCACGTATGCCGCCCGCTCGAGGTGAGCGGACGGCATACGTCCTCGGGAGGGCGGGCCCGCGCCCGCGCGCTCAGAGGTTGATCATGTGCCCGGCGATGCCCTCGATGGCTTCCTTCATCGCCTCGCTCAGCGTCGGGTGGGCGAAGACGTTGCGGGCCACCTCGTCGGCGGTGAGGTCCCACTGCTGGGCCAGGGTCAGGGCGGGCAGCAGCTCGGTGACCTCGGGGCCGATCATGTGGGCGCCGAGCAGCTCGTTGTGCTCCGCGTCGGCGACGATCTTGACGAAGCCGACGCCCTCGGCCATGCCGCGCGCCTTGCCGTTGGCCGAGAAGGGGAAGCTGGCGGTCTTGACGTCATAGCCCTTCTCCTTGGCCTGGGCCTCGGTGTAGCCGAAGGAGGCGATCTGCGGCTGGCAGAAGGTCGCCCGCGGGATCATGTCGAAGTTGAGCTCCATCGTCTCGGCGTCGGCGATGGTCTCGGCGGCGACGACGCCCATGGCCTCGGCGGTGTGGGCGAGCATGAGCTTCGCGGTGACGTCGCCGATGGCGAAGACGTCGGGCACGCTCGTGCGGCCGCGCCCGTCGACCTTGATGGCACCGCGCTCGGTCATCTCGACACCGAGCGACTCGAGACCGTAGCCCTCGGTGCGCGGCGCGAAGCCGAAGGCCGCGAGGAACTTGTCGGCCTCGAGGACGGTCTCGTCTCCCCCGGCGGCCGGGGCCACGGTGACGCGCACGCCCGAGCCGGTGTCCTCGACGTTCTTGACGGCGGTCGAGAGCAGCACCTTGACGCCGAGCTTCTTGTACTGGCGCAGCAGCTCCTTGGACACGTCGGGGTCCTCGGTCGGCACCATGCGGTCGAGGAACTCGACGATGGTGACGTCGACGCCGAAGTTCTTCATGACGTAGGCGAACTCGACGCCGATGGCGCCCGAGCCGCCGATGATGATCGAGCCCGGCAGGTCGGCGTCGAGGATCTGCTCCTCGTAGGTCACGACGTTCTCGCTCACCTGCATGCCCGGCAGCATCCGGACCTGCGCGCCGGTGGCGATGATGAGGTTGTCGAAGCTGACCGAGCGCGACGAGCCGTCATTGAGGGCCACGTCCATCGAGGTGGCGGACGTCAGGGTGCCCCAGCCGTCGATCTCCTCGATCTTGTTCTTCTTCATCAGGTAGTGCACGCCCTTGGCGCTGGCGTCGGCCACCGAACGGCTGCGCGAGTGCGTCGGGCCGTAGGACATCGTCGCGTCGCCCTCGATGCCGAAGGTCTTCTTCTCGTGCGTGATGATGTGCGCGATCTCCGCGTTGCGCAGCAGCGCCTTGCTCGGGATGCAGCCGACGTTCAGGCACACCCCGCCCCAGTACTGCTTCTCCACCACGGCGACCTTCTTGCCGAGCTGCGACGCGCGGATCGCCGCGACGTAGCCACCGGGACCGGCACCGAGCACAACGAGATCGAAATCAGCCATGGGCGACAGCCTATCCGTGCGTGTACGGCCGTCCGCACGGCGGTCGACCGCAGGTCACGCCGGTCGGGCGCAGGTCACGATCTGAACCCCACTTCAGTTTCGGCTGTGTCGCTGTCCACATCGTCCGCCACCCCGGGAGTAAGTTTCCGCGACGCACGGCCGAACTTCTCCGGCCCGACCAACGGAGGTCACCAGCGTGAGTACCACTCCGCACCGCCACCAGGCGCCGCCGGCGAACAAGGGCCTGCTGGCCCTTGCCGCTGTGCTCCTCGCCATCCCGATCGTCGCCCTCATGCTCGTGGGCACCTACGCCAAGGACGGGCCCAGCATCGCGGGCTTCCCCTTCTTCATCTGGTACCAGTTCCTGTGGGTCGTCATCTGCTCGGTGCTGACCTACACGGCGTACCGCATCGTCCTCAAGGCCCGGCCGCACGTGCCGATGAACACCGAGGGTGACGAGTTCCTCGACGACGACCGCCGTGACCAGCGAGAGGACGGCCTCCGATGACCGCACTTGCCCCTGCCGCAACAGACGCGCACACCGGCGTCAACGGCGTCGCCCTCGCCGTCCTCATCTTCTTCTTCGTCGTCGTCGCGGGCGCCGGCTTCTGGGCCGCCCGCTGGCGGCGTCCGGCCAGCATGGAGAGCCTCGAGGAGTGGGGCCTCGGTGGCCGCTCCTTCGGCACGTGGATCACGTGGTTCCTGCTCGGCGGTGACCTCTACACGGCGTACACGTTCGTCGCGGTGCCCGCCGCGATGTTCTCGGCCGGGGCCGTCAGCGGCTTCTTCGCCGTGCCCTACACGATCGTCCTCTACCCCATCATCTTCGTCTTCATGTCGCGCATGTGGTCGGTCTCGCACCGACACGGCTACGTGACGCCCGCCGACTTCGTGCAGGGGCGGTCGGGCTCGCGCAGCCTCTCGCTGGCCGTGGCGATCACCGGCTTCATCGCCACGATGCCCTACATCGCGCTGCAGCTCGTCGGCATCCAGGCGGTCCTCGAGGTGGCTGGCGTCGGTGGCGGCGGCAACTGGCTGGCCAACGACCTGCCGCTCTTCATCGCCTTCCTCGTCCTCGCGCTCTACACCTATACCTCGGGCCTGCGCGCACCGGCGATCATCGCCTTCGTCAAGGACATCCTCATCTACATCGTCATCATCGTGGCGGTCATCTACCTGCCCTCGAAGGTCGGCGGTTGGGGCCACGTCTTCGACGCGGCGCAGGGCAAGATGGCCAAGCCGAACCCGGCGACCGGCAAGCCGACGGGCGTCTTCATCCCCGGGGCGAGCCAGTACTGGGCGTACGCGACGCTGGCCCTGGGCTCGGCCATGGCGCTGTTCATGTATCCCCACTCGATCACCGCGACGCTCTCGGCCAAGAACCGCACGACGATCCGCAAGAACGCCTCGATCCTGCCGGCATACTCCTTCCTCCTCGGCCTGCTGGCCCTGCTCGGCTGGGTGGCGATCGCCGCCGGCACCAAGCCGATCGGCCTCAACGGCAAGCCGAACCCGCAGCTCGTCGTGCCGCAGCTCTTCGAGGACTTCTTTCCCTCGTGGTTCGCGGGCGTCGCCTTCGCCGCGATCGCGATCGGCGCCCTCGTGCCGGCCGCGATCATGTCGATCGCCGCGGCCAACACGTTCACGCGCAACATCTACAAGGCGTGGATCAAGCCCGACGCGACCGTGCAGCAGGAGGCCAAGGTCAGCAAGCTCACCTCGCTGGTCGTCAAGGCGTTCGCGCTGATCTTCGTCCTCGCGCTCGACAAGCAGAACGCGATCAACTTCCAGCTCCTCGGTGGCATCTGGATCCTCCAGACGTTCCCGGCGGTGGTGTTCTACCTCTACACGCGCTGGTTCCACCGCCGAGCCCTGCTGATCGGCTGGGCCGTGGGCATGGTCTACGGCACGTGGACGGCCTACGGCGTGGCGAGCCCGCAGACGCCGCACTTCGGCGGCTCGATCGCCAACATGCCGGTCGTAGGGCAGCTCGGCTACATCGCCGTGACGGCGTTCGCCCTGAATGTCGTCGTGGCCGCGGTGCTGACGTTCGTCTTCCGCGCCGTCAAGGCCGACGAGGGTCGGGACGAGACCATCCCGGCCGACTACTTCGCCGACGCGGGTGACCCGCGCGTCGAGAAGCTGCCGGAGAGCCCGCACGAGTACACGCCGTCGGCGTAGCACTCCGAGCACGTATGCCGCAGGGCCGGGTCCGCACGGACCCGGCCCTGCGCTCGTCCCCGCCCACCCACACTCGAGAGCGCACTCAACAACACTCGAGAGCGCGCTTGACCACACTCGAGAGCGCGCTACAGCCCATGGGCCACATCGCTCATGCGACGCGTGAGACGGAACGCTCGCTCGACTGGGACGGAGCGCTCGCTCGAGTGGGACGGAACGCTCGCTCGACTGGGTCAGGGGCGGCGGTCGCGCTCGGGCGGGAGGGCGGCGATGGCGGCGTCGACGTCGAGGCCGGTGACCTGGAGCAGGTCGACCACGGTCGAGCGGATTTGGGCCAGCACCGTCTCGGTCGACAGGCTCGAGGTGCGCGGCACCTCCCCCGTCGCCGCCGCCACCTGCAGCAGCGCGGGCCGGCCCACCTCGGGCGAGGCGTTCTCCGACAGCGCCCGACCCATGACGTCGGCGGCGGCCGCGAGGTCCACGAGCAGCGACTCGTAGCCGGACGGCAGTGTCTCTCCCCTGCCCACCGCGATCGTGACCCGACGCACCAGCACGCGGGTGCTGCGCATCGCGCGGTCGAGCGGCTCGATGAGGTCGACCATCTTGCGGACGCCCGGGGCCTGGTGACGTTTGAAGGGCGAGGAGGTGAGTACCGAGAGCCCCTCGTCGGCTGCCGTGCGGAGCTCACGCAGCAGCGACTCGGTGCCGCGCGCCGATGCGAGGACCTCGGCGGCACCTTCGACGTCGCCCTCGCGGGCGCTGTCCGCCGCCCGGCGCAGCAGCTCGCCGATCTTGCGCACGACCTTCGCGGCCGCGACGCGAGGACGCCGAAGGGGGGCCTGCGGCACGACGCTGGCCGCCACGAGGGCGACGCCGCCGCCGACGAGCGCGTCGGTCCACCGACCGAGCGCCTGCCCGGGGCTGGCGACGAGCGCGACGATGACGGCGCTCTGCACCCCTGACTGCGTCACGATGACCGGGCTGCCGTCGAGCAGGGTCGAGAGCGCCATGGCGACGAGGATGACCGCGGTGATCTGCCACGGGCCGCTCCCGGCGTAGTGGACGAAGAGGTCGGCGGTGAACACCCCGACCGCGACGCCGAGGGCGACCTCGAACACCCGGCGCAGCCGCTGGCCGTAGGACATGCCGAGGCACACCACGGCCACCACGGGCGCGAAGAAGGCATTGCGGTGATGGAGGACGTCGGTCGCGAGCCACCAGGCCAGGCCCGCGGCCACGGCGGACTGGACGATGAGGAACCCACGCGAACGCAACCGGGCGAACCGCCCGCGGGCGCTGAGCCGGCTGCGGTCCCACGCCCGGTCGAGCGCCTCGATGACGCGTGCGTCACTGCGCAGGTAGTCGTCCACCCTCACGCCTCTCGGTCAGTGCCGCCCTGTCCCACGGACGCAGGGAGTCGGACGGCAGGTGGTGCGGGCTCACAGGCCCAGGGCAAGGATT
The DNA here is from genome assembly GCF_040702505.1 of Terrabacter sp. NPDC080008. Taxonomy (NCBI): domain Bacteria; kingdom Bacillati; phylum Actinomycetota; class Actinomycetes; order Micrococcales; family Intrasporangiaceae; genus Terrabacter; species Terrabacter sp. NPDC080008. The sequence goes on along the minus strand of NZ_JBFBLC010000003.1, from coordinate 489,859 downwards.
GCATCGAAGATCTGCCGGACGGCGGGCGCGGCGACCTTCGAGCCCGAGCCGCCCTGCCCGACGACGACCACGACGGCATACTTCGGCTTCGTCGTGGGCCCGAAGCCGGCGAACCACGCGGTGGCCTGCTTGCCGAAGACCTCACCCGTGCCGGTCTTGCCCGCGACGGGGTAGCGGTCCTGCGGGAAGCCCTTGAACGCCGTGCCTGCGGAGCCGCCGGGTCGCGTGACGTCGGACAGCGCCGAGCGGACGTATGCGGCGACGTCGGGCCGCAGAGGCACCGTGCCCACCCGACGGGGCGGGATCGGCGTCGTGGCGCCCGACGCGCTGCGCAGGGCTGCGGCGACCTGCGGCTGCCACAGCGTTCCGCCGTTGGCGAGAGCGGCGTAGACGCCCGCCATCTGCAGGACCGTCACGGCCGTGTCGCCCTGCCCGATCGAGAAGTTCACGGCGTCGCCGGCGCGGTACTGGTAGCCGGCGGTGCAGTTCTCGACCGCGAGCTGCTTGAGGTAGTCGGCCCGCGCACGGTCGGTGCGCGCCACCTCCGGATAGCCGGTCTTCGCGCGCCGGCACGTCTCGTCGCGCGTCGCGAGCCAGTACTGCTCCTTCCAGGCCCGGTCGGCGACGCGACCGGGCGCCTCCCCCGGAAGGTCGACGCCCGTCCGGCGACCCAGGCCGAACGCCTTGGCCATCGACACGAACGGGTCCACGGCCGAGACGGGGGCGGCGAGGCCGCCCTGAGCGAGCCACGCGGCATACGCGAGCCGGTAGAAGACCGTGTCGCACGAGACGACGAGGGTGCGGTGCAGGTCGATGGGGCCGTAGCCGCGGGACTCGTAGTTGTTGAAGACGTGGCCGCCGATGGTCACGTTCGGCGAGCAGTCGTAGGTGCCGTGCAGGTCGGCACCGGCCTGCACGGCCGCCGGCACGGACACCACCTTGAAGGTCGAGGCGGGCGGGAAGGTCTCGGCGGTCAGCCGCGAGCGCAGCGGCGTGCCCCGCCGGTCGTCGGTGAGCCGGGCGAGGTCCGCGCTGCTGATGCCGCCGGCGAAGAGGGACGGGTCGTAGGTGGGGTAGCTGGCCGCTGCCACGACGGCGCCGTTCGTCACGTCGACGACGACAGCAGCACCGGTGTCGGCGGGCAGCTTCTGCCCCCGCGCCGAGGCCACCGCCCTGGCGAGCGCCGCCTCCGTGCGGGCCTGCAGCCGGGCATCCAAGTGGGTCACGACGTCACGACCGGGCACAGCCGGGGTGGCACCCACCGTGCGGGTGACGATGCCGCGGGGGTCGACGGCGACCACCGTGGAGCCGTTGGTGCCGCGCAGGACGTCGTCGTACTGCTGCTCGAGCCCGGCACGACCGACGACGTCCTCGGCGTCGATCCTGCCTTTCGCCGCCTTCACCTGGTCGGCGGACGGTGGGCCGACCCAACCGAGCAGGTGCGGCGCCAGCGCACCCGCGGGCTGCGGGTAGTCCCGGACCGGCTCGGTCGTGACGCCGACCCCGGGGAACTTCTCGGGCTGCTCGAGCAGGGTGAGCGCGCGCCGCGCGTCGACGCCGCTCGCCAGCGGGACCGGCACGTAGGGCGAGCCGTTGAAGCAGGCGGGCGGGGGCGGGGCGCCGGCTGTGCCGCACAGCATCGTCTTGCCCCACAGGCGCTCGAAGGGCAGGCCCAGCGCGGCAGCGACGCGGGTGACGAGGTCGCGACCGCCGTCCTTCGCGTCGACGAGCACCGAGCGCTGCACGGTCACGACGGTCTGGAAGCTGTTGGCGACGAGCGGCTGACCGGTGCGGTCGAGGATGCGGCCGCGGAGGGCCTGCTCGGTGACGGTGCGGGTGTTGAGGGTCGTGGCGGCGCGAGCCAGCTCGGGACCCTGCACGAGCTGCAGCTGCCCGAGGCGACCGACGAGCAGCCCGAAGAGGGTGACGAGCAGGACGAGCACCACCCCGGTGACGCCGGCGGCGGGCCGGCCCACCCGGCGGCGGCGCTGCACACGGACTCGCCTCATCCGAGCCTCCGGCGCACGAGGGCCCGGTCGAGGGCGATCAGGGCGGGCAGGAGCAGCAGTCCGGCGAGCATCGTCGCCGCCAGCCGTCGCAGGTCGGCGAGGAGCTCGACGTCGCCGTCGGCGAGCACCGCGGCGGCCAGGTCCCCGGCGAGCACGACGGCGGCTGCGACGAGCAGGGCGCCCAGCGGCCGAAGGAGTGATCGCGAGGACGGGCTGCGCAGCGACCCGGCGGCCAGCCCTGCCGCCATGAGCACCAGCGCGGTCAGCCCGAGCGGGCGGCCACCGGGCGGCACGAGCTCGACCACCCAGCCGGCGAGCAGCCCGACGAGCGCCCCGTGCACCGGCCCGCGCAGCACCGCCGTGGCGACGACCCCTACGAGCACGAGGTCGGGCACCGCTGCAGCGGGCACCCCGAGCCGCGGCAGCACCGTGGCCACGAGCAGCGCCGCGACGAGGACGTATGCCGTCCGCAGCACTCCCAGCAGCGTCGGCCTCATCGCGTGGCTCCCGTCGTCGGAGCCGCGGGTCGCGGTGTCGTGCGCGACGAGGGCAGCACCACGGCCACGACGTCGATCGCGTCGGGGTCGACGGCCGGGCGCACGGTGGCCGTGCGGGAGCCCTGCCCCCGGTCCGGGTCGACGTCGGTCACGGTGCCCACCACGATCCCGGCGGCATACGGCTTCTCGTCGACGCTGCCGAGGGTGCGCACGAGGTCGCCGACGACGGGTGCCGCGGGCTGGACCAGCGACAGCCGCAGCGTGCCCCGCGGTCTCGGCTGCGCATCGCCGGCCGCGGGCGCCGAGACGGTGCCGAGCGTGCCGGCCGGCCCGACGCGTACGCCGACGACCGAGCCCGCGCTGCCGAGCACCTGAACGTCGCTGGTCCACGGCGTCACCTCGACCACCCGTCCCACCAGCCCCTCCGCGGCCACCACGGTGGAGTCGGCTCGCACCCCGTCACGGGTGCCCACGTCGAGGGTCACGCTGCGACCACCACCCAGCGGGCTCACCCTCGTGGCGACGACCCGCGCCGCCACGACGGTGCGCCCGGACGTCGACGAGGACGAGAGGAGACGGTCGAGCCGGCCCAGCTCGTCCAGGCGGTGCTGCTGGTCGGCGACGAGGGCCGCCAGCCGGGCGTTCTCCTCCGCCGCCTCGGCCAGGTCGGCGTGCGGCGCGCCGGATAGCACCCGCTGCACCGGCCCGAGCACGACGCCGCCCGCACGGCGCACGGCGTCGGCGCCCCGCCAGCCGGCCAGGTCGGCGACGAGCAGCACGAGGGTCAGCGCGGCGAGGACGACGAGGAGACGGCGGCGGGTGAGCGACGGCATACGGCTAGAGGCGGTGGTCCCCGACGAGGAGGCGCTCGAGTCCGGCGAAGTCGTCGACGCACCGGCCGGCGCCGCGGGCGACGGCGCGCAGCGGGTCGTCGGCGACGCGGACCGGCACGCCGAGCTCGTGGCGCATCCGCTCGTCGAGGCCGCGCAGCAGCGCTCCCCCGCCGGTGAGGGTGATCCCGCGGTCGAGGACGTCGCCGGACAGCTCGGGCGGGCAGACGTCGAGGGTGGCGCGGACGAGCTCGATGATCTGCAGCACCGGGCCCTCGATGGCGCGGCGCACCTCGGCAGAGCCCACCTGCACGGTCTTCGGCAGGCCGGTCACGAGGTCGCGGCCGCGCAGCCGGGTGGTCAGCTCCTCCCGAAGCGGGAAGACCGAGCCGACAGCGACCTTGAGCTCCTCGGCGCTGCGCTCGCCGAGCAGGAGGGAGTACTCGCTCTTGACGTGGCTGACCAGCGCCTCGTCGATCTCGTCGCCGGCGATGCGCAGGGAGCTGGACGTGACGATGCCGCCGAGGCTGATGACCGCGACGTCGGTGCTGCCCGCACCGATGTCGACGACCATGCTGGCGGCCGTCTCGTGGACGGGCAGGCCGGCGCCGATCGCGGCCGCCATCGGCTCCTCGACCATGTAGACCCTTCGCGCGCCGCACCGCGTGGCGGCGTCCTCGAGGGCGCGGCGCTCGACTCCCGTCACCTTGCTCGGGATGCACAGCACCATGCGCGGGCGCACGAGCCGAGAGCTGCGCACCCTGTCGACGAACCAGCGCAGCATCAGCTCGGTCTCGTCGGCGTCCGACACGACGCCGTCGCGCAGGGGCCGCACGGCGCGGATGGTGCCGGGGGCGCGCCCGAGCATCTCCTTGGCGCGAGAGCCGGCGGCCACGAGCCGACCGGAGCCGACGTCGACGGCGACGACCGAGGGCTCCTCGAGCACGACGCCCTGCCCGCGCACGTGCACCAGGGTGTTGGCCGTGCCGAGGTCGATCCCCAGGTCACGCCCGAGGGGGCGCAGCCTGGGTCGCGGGGTCATGCCGAGATCATGCCCCGATCAGGCCGCCAGATCGGGGAACCAGATGCCGATCTCGCGTGTGGCGGACTCGTGCGAGTCGGACCCGTGGACGATGTTCTGCTGGACCTTGGTGCCCCAGTCGCGCCCGAGGTCGCCGCGGATGGTGCCGGGCGCGGCCTCGGTCGGGTTGGTGGCGCCCGCGAGGCTGCGGAAGCCCTTGACGCAGTCCTGGCCCTCGATGACGACGGCGGCGACGGGACCGGAGCTCATGAACTCGACGAGCGGCTCGTAGAACGGCTTGCCCTCGTGCTCGGCGTAGTGGGCGGCGAGCTGCTCGCGCGTGGGCGTGAGGATCGACAGCGCCACGAGGCGGTAGCCCTTGGCCTCGATGCGGCGCAGGACCTCTCCGGTGAGGCTGCGGGCGAAACCGTCGGGCTTGACGAGGACGAGGGAGCGTTCGGTGGTCACGCGCTCACCCTATCGGCCGGTCACTCCTGCCCGGCGGCGGCTTCGCGCCGGGCCATCTCGGCATCGATCGGGCCGCCCTTGACGAGACAGGTGACCCAGAGGGCGAGGAAGAAGAGGCCGACGACGAACATCATCGGCACGACGAGGCCGCTCAGCAACGTGAGGGCCTGCACGACCCAGCCGAGCGTGACGCCCCACGGCCGGCGCATGAGCCCCGCCGCCACGATGCACAGCGCGCCGAGCCCGAGGCCGACCCAGAGGTAGGCGGTGCTGGTGGCAGTGCCCTGGTTGGTGGCCGCGAGGGCGCGGGCGACGAGGGCACCGAGCAGGATGCAGATGGACTGGCCGCCGAGGACGGTCGCCAGCATGCGGAAGGTGAACTTGCCGGTGCGGCCGTAGAAGACGATGGATCGCATGTGATGGTCTGCCTCAGTAGTCCTGTGCGGTGTCCCAGGTGCGGATGATGGCCTGCGCCTCGGACGCGCTCGCCCCGGTCGCCTCGGCGTAGAGGCTCATCGCGTCGGCCCTGCGCCCGGCCAGGACGAGCTCGCTGATGCGGGCCCGTGCCTCGTTGGTCAGCCGTCCCTCGGTGAAGGACGCCGCGGCGTCGCGCACCCCGGGCCCGTGTCCCGGGACGAACCAGCCGTCCACGGCTCTCTTGGCGTCCGTCAGCGGGGCCCCGGTCGCCTCGCGGTAGATCTTGATGGCGTTGACCTTGTGCCCGGCGCTGATCTCGCGGCTGACCTTCGCTCGCACCGCCTCGGTGAGCCCGGTGAGCTCGCGGTCCGGGTCCTGGCGCCCCATGAGGCGTCCCCACATCACGTAGGCCACGGCCAGGACGACCAGGATGAGCACGAGCTTCGCCAAGGGGGGCATGGTGCCAGCCTACGGGCGCCGGCCGTGGCCCCAGAACCGCACCGTGGGCTCCCTCGCGACCACGCCAGGCGTGCGCGCTCACCGCGTTCGTGCGGGCTCAGCGCAGGAGTGCGCGTTCGAACGCGCACTTGTGTGGCACGGGTGAACTCCCCGGGCCGAAGGGTACGTATGCCGCGCCGCCGGGTGAACGATGTGACCGGCGTTCGCTGGTCGCTCCACCCCCATCCGACCACCACCGTGCCGCGCCGGCGCGCGCGGCGCACTCCCAGGAGGAACCGTGCTTCTCGGCCTGCAGCTCATGCCCACCCACGCCGGCGAGCACGGCAACGAGGCCGACACGGCCCTTGCCCTCGTCCGGGCCTGCGACGAGGCCGGGCTCGACTCCGTGTGGGTCGCCGACCACTTCATGTTCGTCGACGAGGAGCACCCCGAGCGGGAGGTGCCGATCCTGGAGTCGTTCGTCACGCTCGGGGCGATGGCAGCCGTGACCGAGCGCATCCGCATCGGCCAGCTCGTCGTCGGTGCTCCCTACCGCAACCCCGCCCTGCTCGCCAAGGCGTGCACCACGCTCGACGTCCTCAGCCACGGCCGCAGCATCATCGGGCTCGGCGCCGCGTGGCACGAGCCGGAGTTCGTCGCCTACGGGTGGCCCTTCCCACCGCTGCGCGAGCGCTTCCAGATGCTGGAGGAGGCCGTGCAGGTCGTCGACCGGATGCTGACCCAGCGACCGGCGAGCTTCTCGGGCAAGCACTTCACGATCGCCGACGCCTACAACGACCCCCGTCCTGTTCAGCAGCCGCGGCCTCCGATCCTCATCGGTGGCAGCGGCGAGAAGGTGACGTTGCGGCTGGTCGCCGCCTACGCCGACATGTGCAACGTCGCCGGCGACCCCGCCGAGGTGCAGCGGCTCTTCGGGGTCCTCGCCGCCCACTGCGAGGCCGTCGGCCGGCCGGTCGACCAGATCACGCGCTGCAACCACGTCTCGATCCTCATCGCCGCGGACGAGGAGGAGCTGGCGGCCAGGCAGGAGGCGCACCCGGACTTCGCCGGCATCGCCGGGACGCCCGAGACCGTCGCCGAGCGCCTGCGCGAGTACGCCGCGGTGGGCTCGGAGTACGTGACCTTCACACTCGCGGACCCGCAGGACGTCGAGGCGATCCGGCTCATCGGCAAGGTCGTGCCGGAGGTCGCCGACCTCTGAGCGTGCGGCCGGTCCGGCGCGGACGGGTGGGACCGGAGGGCCGGCCGGTGGGTGCCACCGGCCGGTCCCTCCGGCTCACACGTCGGTGAGGCCCAGGAGCATGCGCACCTCGGCGGCCGTGATGACCGAGCCGGTGGCGATGACGCCGGCGCCCATGCCGTCGGACTCGGCGAGCGTCACGGCCTCCTCGAGCGCATCGGGCAGGTCGCGCACCACGGTGACGCGGGACTCGCCGAAGATCTCCACGGCCAGTGCGCCCAACTCCTCGGGGCGCATCGCGCGCGGCGAGGAGCTGCGGCTGATGACGACGTGGTCGAGGACGGGCTCGAGCACCTCGAGCATGCCGGTCGCGTCCTTGTCGGCGACGATGCCGATGAGCCCCACCAGCCGGGTGAAGGCGAACGACTCCTCGAGGGCGGCCACGAGCGACCGTGCGCCGTGCGGGTTGTGCGCCGCGTCGACGAGCACGGTCGGCGACCGGCGCACGATCTCGAGACGACCGGGCGAGCTCATCCCGGCACACGCCGCGGAGAGCACCTCCGCGTCGATCGGGTGCTCGCCACCGCCGAGGAACGACTCGACGGCCGCGACGGCGGTCGCGAGGTTGCTCGCCTGGTGCGCGCCGTGCAGCGGCAGGAAGAGGTCGGTGTACTCCCCCGCCAGCCCGCGGATGGACACCTGCTGGCCCCCGATGGCGACCTCGCGCGCGAGCACTCCGAAGTCGTTGCCCTCGAAGACGATCCGGGAGCCGCCGACCTCCTCGACCCGGTCGAGCAGCACCCGGGCGACGTCCTCGTCCTGCACCCCGGACACGGTGACGGAGTCGGCCTTGATGATGCCGCTCTTCTCCTCGGCGATCGACACGACGTCGTTGCCGAGCAGGTTGGTGTGGTCGAGGTCCACGGGCGTGAAGACGGCGACCTGAGCGTCGATGACGTTCGTGGCGTCCCACGAGCCGCCGAGCCCCACCTCGATGATCGCGACGTCGACGGGAGCGTCGGCGAAGGCGGCGTAGGCGAGCGCGACCAGCACCTCGAAGAAGTTCATCCGGCGACCGCCGGACTCCAGCGAGCGGGCGTCGACGAGCTCGACGAGCGGGGCGATCTCCTCGTACGCGGCGATGAACCTGTCGCGCGGGATCGGCTTGCCGGCGAGCGTGATCCGCTCGCGGATGTCGTGCAGGTGCGGTGAGGTGAAGCGGCCGGTCGACAGCCCCGCCTCGCGCAGGATCGAGTCGATCATCCGGCTCGTCGAGGTCTTGCCGTTGGTGCCGGTGAGGTGGATCGAGGGGTAGCTGCGCTGCGGGTCGCCGGCCAGCTCCATGACCGCGCGGATCCGGCCGAGGGAGGGTCCGATGTCGTTCTCGGGAGCGCGGGCGAGGATCTCCTCCTCGATCTCGCGCATCCGCTTCATCTCCTCGAGGTTGCGCGCCGCCTCGATGGCGGCGGCGTCGGGGCGGCCGTTCATGCCTGCTCCTCTCCATCCAGCTCGCGCGCCATCCAGACGCTCTCGGGCAGCCCGGAGCCGGGCGTCTCGCGGTGGGTCTCGGTGAAGCCGTGCTTGCCGTAGAAGCGTGCGGCCTGGTCGTTGCCCTCGAGGTAGGACAGCGTGATCCGTCGGTGGTCGCTCTCGACGGCGCGTCGCACGACCTCGTCGAGCAGCCGCGAGCCGATGCCCTTGGCGTGGTGGCCGGGCAGGACGTAGAGCTTCCAGAGCACGACGGCGTCGTCCTGGTGCCCGTACGTCGCGACCCCGACGACCTCGTCGCCGTCGACGGCCACGAGGGTGCGGCCCTTGCGGATGGAGTCGGTGACGACGTCGCTCGTCCACCACTTGGCCAGGCCCATCGCGACGTACTCCGGCCCGGCGATCGGCTCGTAGGTCGCGAGCCACGTGCGGTGGCCCACGGACAGCACCCCGGCGAGGTCGTCGCCCACGGCGCCGCGGACCAGGACGTCCTGGCTCCCGGGGGTCGGCGGGGTGGTCTCGTGCTCGGGGGTCGTGCTCACGTCGGCGGCCTCCAGCTCGTCCTCGCGGTTCGTGGCTGTCATCGCTTCACCACCAGGATCCTGGCCGGGTGGTTGTCGCCGACGACCACGTCCGTCGGCGTGCCGGCGAGCCCGGCGGGCAGGGGGTGCTCGAGCCCGGCGGACGCGAACTGGGTCGCCAGCGTCTCACCGACGATGAGATCGCGGTGCGTGACGGTGGCCTCGAAGACCTCGGGGCCGCCCTGGACCGTCAGGCTGATCCGGTCACTGACGTGCAGGCCGGTGTCGCGGCGGGCCTGCTGGACCGCCCGGACGAGGTCGCGGGCCAGCCCCTCGGAGGCGAGCTCGGGCGTCACGGTCGTGTCGAGCACCACGAAGCCACCAGAGGGCAGCATGGCGGTGGCGCCGGCACCGTCGGCCTCCCCGGCGACCACGGTCTCGAGGGTGTACTCCCCCTCGACGAGGGCGAGGCCGCCCGCCGTCACGGTGCCGTCGGGCTCGACCGACCAGTCGCCCGACTTGCTGCCCTTGATCGCGAGCTGGACGTCGCGGCCCAGGCGCGGGCCGGCCGCACGCGCGTTGACGGTCAGTCGCTGGCTCACCCCGAAGTCGGCCTCGCTGGCCGTGGCGACGTCGAGCAGGGTGAGCTTCTTGACGTTGAGCTCGTCGGAGATGATGCCGCGGAACGGCTCGAGGCGCTCCGGCTCGCTCGTGACGACGGTCAGCTCCGCGAGCGGCAGTCGGGCCCGCAGTCCCCGGGCCTTGCGCAGGCTGGAGCCGGTCGAGCAGATCTCGCGGGCGCGGTCCATCGCCACGACGAGCTCGTGGTCGCCCGGCAGGTCCTCGACCAGCGGGTAGTCCGTCAGGTGCACCGAGCGCTCGCCGGTGAGGCCGCGCCAGATCTCCTCGGTGACGAGCGGCAGCAGGGGCGCCGTCGCCCGCGTCACGGTCTCGAGGGCCGTCCACAGCGTGTCGAAGGCCGCGAGCGACTCCTCGCTCTCCCCGCCCCAGAAACGGTCACGCGAGCGCCGGATGTACCAGTTGGTCAGCACGTCGAGGAAGCCGCGCATGGTGTCGCAGGCGGCCGCGATCTCGTACGCGTCGAGCTGCTCGGTCATGTCGCCGACGAACTCGCGCAGCTTGGCCAGCAGGTAGCGGTCGAGCACGTCGGTGGAACCGGTGGAGCGCTTGGCCTCGTAGCCCTCGCCGCCACGCGCGGTGTTGGCGTAGAGCGCGAAGAACGACCACGCGTTCCACAGCGGGATCATCACCTGGCGCACACCGTCGCGGATGCCCTGCTCGGTGACGATGAGGTTGCCCCCGCGCAGGATCGGCGACGACATGAGGAACCACCGCATGGCGTCGGCGCCGTCGCGGTCGAAGACCTCGGAGACGTCGGGGTAGTTGCGCAGCGACTTGCTCATCTTCTGGCCGTCGGAGCCGAGCACGATGCCGTGGCTGACGCACGTCTTGAACGCGGGTCGGTCGAAGAGGGCCGTCGCGAGGATGTGCATCGTGTAGAACCAGCCGCGGGTCTGCCCGATGTACTCGACGATGAAGTCGCCCGGGAAGTGGTGCTCGAACCACTCGGCGTTCTCGAACGGGTAGTGCACCTGGGCGAAGCTCATCGAGCCGGAGTCGAACCACACGTCCAGGACGTCCTCGACGCGGCGCATCGTCGACCTCCCCGACGGGTCGTCGGGGTTGGGCCGGGTCAGGCTGTCGATGAACGGCCGGTGCAGGTCCTTGACCTCCACGCCGAAGTCACGCTCGAGCTCCTCGAACGAGCCGTAGACGTCGATGCGCGGGAACTCCGGGTTGTCGGACTTCCACACCGGGATCGGGCTGCCCCAGAAGCGGTTACGTGAGATCGACCAGTCACGGGCGTTGGCGAGCCACTTGCCGAACTGCCCGTCCTTGATGTGCGAGGGCGTCCACTCGATCTCCTGGTTGAGCTCGAGCATGCGCTCCTTGATCTTCGTGACCTCGACGAACCACGAGGAGACCGCCATGTACATCAGGGGCTCGCGGCAGCGCCAGCAGTGCGGGTAGCTGTGGTCGTAGGTCTCGCGGCGCAGCAGCACCGTGCCGGGCGTGACCGACCCGGTCTCGCCCTCGCCGCGCGTGGCGGCCTTGAGGTGGTCGATGATGTGGGCGTTGGCGTCGAAGACGTGCATGCCCTCGTAGTCGGTGACCGGCCACAGGAAGCGGCCGTCGGCGCCGACGGGGATGACCGGCTCGATACCGGCCGCGTCGGTGACGATCTTGTCCTCCTCACCGAAGGCGCCTGCGGTGTGGACCAGCCCGGTGCCGTCCTCGGTGGTGACGAAGTCGGCGGGGAAGACGCGGTGGGCACGCTCGTGCCCGAGGTAGTAGGAGAACGGCGGCGTGAACGCGCGCCCGAGCAGGTCGCTGCCCTTGAGCCGCTCGACGATCCGCGACTGCGGGTCGACGTCGGCGCCGAAGAGCTCCTTGGCGTAGGCCGCGAGGCGGGCCTCGCCGATGACGTAGCGCTCCGTCGTGCCGGTGAAGTCGGACTCGACGACGACGTAGTCGATGTCGGGGCCGACCATGATGCCGAGGTTGGCCGGCAGGGTCCACGGCGTGGTGGTCCACACCAGGGCCAGCTCTCCGGTCTCGAGGCGCAGGCCGACCGTGACGGCGGGGTCCTGGCGCATCTTGTAGACGTCGTCGTCCATGCGCAGCTCGTGGTTGGACAGCGGCGTCTGGTCGTTCCAGCAGTAGGGCAGCACGCGGAAGCCCTCGTAGACCAGGCCCTTGTCGTGCAGCTGCTTGAACGCCCAGATCACCGACTCCATGTAGTCGGGCTCGAGCGTCTTGTAGTCGTGGTCGAAGTCGACCCAGCGCGCCTGGCGGGTGACGTAGTCGCGCCACTCGCCGGTGTACTTCAGCACCGAGCTGCGGCAGGCGTCGTTGAACTTGTCGATGCCGAGCTCGACGATGTCCTGCTTGGTCTTGAGGCCGAGCTGGCGCTGCGCCTCGAGCTCGGCAGGCAGGCCGTGGGTGTCCCACCCGAAGCGGCGCTCGACGCGCTTGCCGCGCATCGTCTGGTAGCGCGGGACGATGTCCTTGACGTAGCCGGTGAGCAGGTGGCCGTAGTGCGGCAGGCCGTTGGCGAAGGGCGGGCCGTCGTAGAAGACGAACTCGTTGTCGCCGTCCTTGCCGGCGTCGCGGTTCTCGACCGACGCGAGGAAGGTGCCGTCCTCGTCCCAGTACCTCAGCACCCGCTGCTCGATCTCGGGGAAGCGCGGGTTGGAGGGCACACCGCCGGCAGCGGACTGCCCCGCGTCGTCGTTCGTGGTGACCTTGGGGTAGGTCATTCGTGGTCTCCTGCGTTCGCATCGTTGGTCACTCGCCTGCACGAGGACGACGTCTCCTGCCGGAGGTTGCCGCGGTACCACCCCGTTTGCCGCACGTCCGCGCCCACTGGGCTGACGGCGTACGACCGCTCTTGTCCGAGGCTGTGACGGGCCCACCCGTCCGGGTCTAGTGGGAGCTTGCGCTCTGTTCTTCCGGAGGCTCGCCGCTGATGACGGCTCGAACGCCTGTGCGCGCCAGTCTAGCCTGACCGGGCGTCCACCCCGGCCCGAGTGCCGCCCCGGTTCGTGTGCGTATGCCGTGTGCCGCCGACGCGCCGTCCGTGGACCGCCCGGCCCGGGGCCGCGGGCGTTTGGCAGGATGACGCCCATGAGCGAAGTGGACACGGCAGGTGCGTGGCTGAGCCGCGAGGATCTCGACAGCGCCCGGGACCGGCTGCCGATCCTCTACGTCCACGCGATCCCGGTGCGGGTCGACGACCGTGGCACCGTCACCCACCTGGGCCTGCTGCTGCGTGCCGACAGCGACGGCGGCATCGGCCAGGAGGTCGTCGGTGGGCGCGTGCTCTACCACGAGCGCGTCCGTGACGCCCTCGTGCGGCACGTCGAGAACGACCTCGGCCCGATGGCGCTGCCGCGGATCCCCCTGTCGCCGCAGCCGTTCACCGTGGCGGAGTTCTTCCCCACGCCGGGCGTGACCCCGTTCCACGACCCGCGCCAGCACGCCGTGTCCCTCGCCTTCGTGGTCCCGGTCATGGGCGACTGCCGTCCTCAGCAGGACGCCCTCGACCTGTCGTGGGTGACCTGTGAGGAGGCCGCGTCTGCATCGTTCCGCGCGGAGATGCCGGGCTCGCACGGCGTGCTCGTGCGCCAGGCCCTGGCGCACGTCGGCTTCCCGGTCTGAGACGCTCCCACCCGCTGCCGTATGCCGTGGGGGCGGGCACTCGCGTGCCGCCCGGGCAGGCGTCAGTGCTGGTGCTCGAGCAGGTCCTGACGACCCGAGCCGAGGACCGTGAGCGGCAGCAGGGTCTTGCCGGTCGGGCCGATCTCGATCTCGGTGCCCATCTGAGGACACACGCCGCAGTCGAAGCACGGCGTCCAGCGGCAGTCGTCGACCTCGGTCTCGTCGAGGGCGTCCTGCCAGTCCTCCCACAGCCAGTCCTTGTCGAGGCCGGAGTCGAGGTGGTCCCACGGGAGCACCTCGGCCTGGCCGCGCTCGCGCGTGGTGTACCAGGCGACGTCCACGGGCAGGTCCGCGAGCGCCTCGTCGGCGCAGCGCATCCAGCGCTCGTAGGAGAAGTGCTCGCTCCAGCCGTCGAAGCGGCCGCCGTCGCGCCACACGGCCTCGATGACCCGGCCGACGCGGCGGTCGCCGCGCGAGAGCAGGCCCTCGACGAGGCCCGGCTGGCCGTCGTGGTAGCGGAAGCCGATCGAGGAGCCGTAGCGCTTGTCTGCGCGGATGGCCTCGCGCAGCTTGAGCAGGCGGGCGTCGGTCTCCTCCACGCCGAGCTGGGCGCACCACTGGAACGGCGTGTGCGGCTTGGGCACGAACCCGCCGATCGAGACGGTGCAACGGATGTCGCGGCGGCCGGACACCTGGCGCCCGGTCTCGATGACCCGCTTGGCGAGCTCGGCGATCTGCAGCACGTCCTCGTCGGTCTCGGTGGGCAGCCCGCACATGAAGTAGAGCTTCACCTGGCGCCAGCCGGCGCCGTAGGCCGCGGCGACGGTGTTGATGAGGTCCTCCTCGGACACCATCTTGTTGATCACCTTGCGGATGCGCTCCGACCCACCCTCGGGGGCGAACGTCAGGCCCGAGCGTCGGCCGTTGCGGGTCAGCTCGTTGGCGAGGTCGATGTTGAAGGCGTCGACGCGAGTCGACGGCAGCGACAGACCGGTCTGCGTGCCCTCGTAGCGGTCGGCGAGGCCCTTGGTGAGGTCGGCGATCTCGGAGTGGTCGGCCGAGCTCAGCGAGAGCAGGCCCACCTCCTCGAAACCCGTTGCGGCCAGGCCCCGCTCGACCATCTCGCCGATGCCGGTGATGGAGCGCTCGCGCACCGGGCGGGTGATCATCCCGGCCTGGCAGAAGCGGCAGCCGCGGGTGCAGCCGCGGAAGATCTCGACCGACATGCGCTCGTGCACCGACTCGGCCAGCGGCACGAGCGGCTGCTTCGGGTAGGGCCACGCGTCGAGGTCCATCACGGTGTGCTTGGACACGCGCCACGGGACGCCCGGGGCGTCGGACGAGGGCGCGACGCGCTGGATGCGCCCGTCGGGCAGGTAGGACACGTCGTAGAAGGCCGGGACGTAGACGCCGCCGGTGCGGGCCAGGCGCAGCAGCACCTCGCGGCGGCCGCCGGGGCGGCCCTGCGCCTTCCACTCCCCCACGATGTCGGTGATGGCCAGCACCGCCTCCTCGCCGTCGCCGATGACGGCGGCGTCGATGAACGAGGCGATCGGTTCGGGGTTGAACGCGGCATGGCCACCGGCGACGACGATCGGGTCGTCGAGACCCCGGTCGACGGCGTGCAGCGGGATGCCGGCGAGGTCGAGAGCCGTCAGCATGTTGGTGTAGCCGAGCTCGGTGGAGAAGCTGAGGCCGAAGAGGTCGAAGTCGCGCACGGACCGGTGCCCGTCGACGGTGAACTGCGGCAGGCCGGCCTCGCGCAGCTGGGCCTCCATGTCGGGCCACACGGCATACGTGCGCTCGGCGAGGGCGTCGTCACGCTCGTTGAGGACCTCGTAGAGGATCATGACGCCCTGGTTGGGCACCCCGACCTCGTACGCGTCGGGATACATCAGCGCCCAGCGGGTCGTCAGCTCCTCGCCGGCAGGGCCGTGGCCGCCGACGTGCCAGTCCTTGACCGTCGAGTTGAGCTCGCCGCCGACGTACTGGATGGGCTTGTTGACCCGCTCCAGCAGGGGCTCGAGGGCGTTGAAGAGTGACTCACCGGGCATCCCGTCATGGTACGTGGGCGGCTACCCCACGCGAAAACGCTCACCCCTCCGCGTACATCGCCTCGAGCTCGGCCTGGTGCTTCTCGGTCACGGCCTTCCGGCGCAGCTTCATGCTCGGGGTCAGGTCGCCCGCCTCGATCGTGAGGTCCTCGGGGAGGATCGTGAACTTCTTGATCGTCTCCCACCTGTTGAGGCCGGAGTTGAGCGTGTCGACGTAGCCCTGCACGAGGGCCCGCGCCTGCGGTGACGAGACTGCCTCGGCGTAGGAACGGCCCTCGAGGCCCACCGTCGGCGCCCAGGCGGCGATCGCGTCGGGGTCGAGGGTCACGAGCGCCGTGGCGTAGTTGTGGCCGGCGCCGTGCACGAGGAACTGGCTGACGAACGGGCACAGGCCCTTGAACCGGGCCTCGATCTCCGCGGGCGCGATGTACTTGCCACCCGAGGTCTTGAAGACGTCCTTCTTGCGGTCGGTGACGTAGAGGAAGCCGCGGTCGTCGATGCGCCCGATGTCGCCGGTGTGGAACCAGCCGTCCTCGGTGAGCACCTCAGCCGTCGCCTCCGGGTTGTTGTGGTAGCCGCGCATGACGCCCGGCCCGCGGACGAGGATCTCGCCGTCCTCCTCGGCGATGCGCACCTCGGTGCCGGGCATCGGCCAGCCCACCGAGCCGTACGCGTACGACCCGTGCTCGGGAGCGTTGACGGTGGTGCCGGACGACGTCTCGGTCAGGCCGTAGCCCTCGAGGACGAGCAGACCGACGGCGCCGAACCACCGGGCGACGTCGGCGCCCAGCGGGGCGGACCCGCTGATCATGAAGCGGACGCGGCCGCCGAAGCGCTCCTGCACCTTCTGCAGGACGAGCCGGTCGGCGAGGGCGTGCTGGGCCCGGAGGACGGGTGAGCCCTGCTCGCCACGGGCGAGGACGTCGCGCATCTCGCCGCCGACGCCGAGGGCCCAGTCGATGAGGCGCTTCTTGACGCCAGTCTCCCCAGCGAACATCAGCGCGATGCGGCCGTGCGCCTTCTCGAAGATGCGGGGCGGGCCCGCCATGAAGGTCGGCTTGACGACGGCCATGTTGTCGACGATCTTGTCGACCCGCCCGTCCACGGCCGTCGGGAAGCCGATCTGCAGCCCGGTCGCGAGGAGCATCTTGCCGAAGACGTGCGACAGCGGCAGCCACAGGAACTGCAGGTCGTCGGGGGTGAAGGTGCCGAGCGCGTCGATGACGGCGCCCTCGTAGACGACGCTGTCCTGCACGAGGCGCACGCCCTTGGGCCGGCCGGTGGTGCCGGAGGTGTAGATGAGCACGGCCAGGTGCTCGGGCCCCAGCTGGTCGATGCGGGAGTCGACGAGACCGGGCGTCTCGGCGAGCCGCTCGCGGCCCCGCCGGGCCAGCTCGTCGGTGGTGATGACCCAGCCGTCCTCGCTGCCGGGGCCCGTGAGCGCGATGACCTGGCGCACGCCCGGGATCTGCGAGCGCACCTGCTGCAGCTTCGCCACCTGCGCGGCGTCCTCGGCGAACACGATGCCGCTGCCTGAGTCGGCCAGGATGTAGGCGACGTCCTCGGCGATCGTCGTCGGGTAGACGGTGGTCGTCGCGCCGCCCGCGCAGATGACGGCGAGGTCGGCCAGCACCCACTCCACCCGGGTGGTGGACGCGATGGCGACGCGGTCCTCCAGCTTCACCCCGAGGCCGACGAGGCCGGCCGCCCACTGCTCGACGACCTCGTGCGCCTGGGCCCACGTCAGGGTCGTCAGCTCGCTCGAGCCCTCCTCGAAGTAGAGGTAGGCGGGCGCGTCCGGCGTCGCACGCACCCGGTTGCGGAAGAGTGCGCCCACGCTGGGGGCGCGCCCGTCGAGGACGTCCTGGTCGACGTCGCGGTCGGCGAGTGCCTGCAGGGGCATGTGGACTCCTTCGTCACTGCGGTCCCCGTCATCGGCGTCTGCGGGCGACCGCCCTGCCCGGATGATGTCAACAACCCCGCGCCAAGTCACGGACCCGTCGACCTTTCACATCGAAACGTGACCCAGCGTCCAGGATGAGCGGGCGTATGCCGTGGGGTGGCGGGGCGCGACCGGGCGGGCTCAGCGCGACCGGATGCCGCGCGTACGCGCCCCGGTGCCCGCGGCGACGTTGCCGAGGAGCCCCAAGGCGATCCACGAGGCGATGAGCGAGGATCCCCCGCTCGAGACGAACGGGAGCGGCAGCCCGGTGACCGGCATGAGGCCGAGGTTCATCCCGACGTTCTCGAAGGCCTGCACGCCGAACCACACGGCGACCCCGGTGGCCACGAGGCGCCCGAACGCGTCGGCACGTCGCGCCACGACGAGGCAGCGCACGACGACGAAGCCGAGGAGCACGACGAGCCCGGCGGCCCCGAGGAAGCCGAGCTCCTCCCCCGCCACCGAGAAGACGAAGTCGGTCTCCTGGAACGGGATGAAGCCGCCCTGCGTCTGCCGCCCCTCGAAGAGGCCCTGCCCCGTCAGGCCGCCGGAGCCGATCGCGATCCGGACCTGACGGGTCTGGTAGCCGATGCCCTGCGGGTCGATGGACGGGTCGAGGAAGGCGCGCAGCCGGTTGCGCTGGTAGCCGGCGAGGACCGGCGTCAGAAAGGCGGCCGCGACCGCTGCGGCCCCGGCGAGGCCGACGCCGAGCGTCCAGAGCGGAGGTGCGCCGGCGGAGGCGAGCACCACCACCGCCATGGCGACGAGGACGAGTGCCGAGCCGAGGTCGGGCTGGGCGAGCACGAGCAGCACGGGGATCCCGGCCACCACCCAGGCGAGGGCGACATCGCGGTGGCGCTGGCGCAGCAGCTGCTCGGCGCGGTCGGCCAGCAGCATGGCGAGCCCGATGGCGAGGGCGACCTTCATCAGCTCGGACGGCTGCAGGCTGAAGCCGCCGGGAAGCCTGATCCACGAGCGGGAGCCGTTGACGGTGGACCCCACCGGCGACACGACCGCCGCGAGCCCGAGGACGGCGAGCACGTAGACGACCGGCGCCACGGCCCGGATGGTGCGCAGCTCGACCCGGGTCACGACCGCAGCACAGCCCAGGCCGACCACGAGCGCGACGAGCTGCTTGAGCCCGGCACTCGCACCGACGGAGGCGCGGGTGGCCGACCACACGAGCACGCATCCCAGCAGGGAGAGCCCGAGTGCGCCGACGAACAGCCCCAGGTCGATCCGGAGCCACGCGGGCTCCGCGGTGCGCCGCCCGGGCCGCCCCGGCCGCCCCGTGCGTACGACCGGCCGGCCGGCGACGGTCACGGGCGCGCCCTCGTCAGGAGGGGACGATCGCCGAGAGGATCTCGCGGCACCGGACGACGTCCTCGGCCATCTGCTCCACGAGAGCCTCGATGGAGTCGAACCTCAGGGTCGGGCGCAGGTGCGAGACGAACTCCACGACGACCCGCTCGCCGTAGAGGTCGAGATCGGTGCGGTCGAGGACGTAGGCCTCGACCCGGCGCTGGGCGCCGTCGAAGGTCGGGTTGCTCCCCACGGAGACGGCGGCCGGCAGGGTGCGGTCGAGGTCGGCCGGGTCGGCGTCGAGGCGCACGAGCCAGCCGGCGTAGACGCCGTCGGCCGGCACCAGCCCTTCGTGGTCCTGCGACAGGTTGGCCGTGGGGTAGCCGAGCTCGCGGCCACGGTGGTCGCCGTGCACCACCGTCCCGGTCACGCGGTGCGGGCGGCCGAGGATCTGGGCCGCGTGGCCGACGTTGCCGGCGAGCAGCTCGGTGCGCAGCTGCGTGGAGCTCCAGCGGGCGCCCTGGTCCGAGCCCTCGCCGATGTCGTCCAGCGCGATGACCTCGAACCCGTGCGCGTCGCCCAGCTCGCGGAGCGTGTCGACGTCGCCCGAGTTGCGCACGCCGAAGCGGGTGTCCTTGCCGACGACGACGGCGCACGCGCTGAGCGCCTCGACGAAGGTGCGTCGCACGAACTCCTCGGGAGTCTGCTGCGCGAACTCGCGCGTGAACTCGAGGACCACGACGGCACCGAGACTGACCGACTCGAGGGCGTCGAGGCGCTGCTCGAGCGACATGACGGCCACCGGGGCGCGCTCGGGGTAGAGCACGGCGATCGGGTGCGGCTCGAAGGTGACGGCGACCGGGGTCGCCCCGCGCTCGGCCGCCTCGCGCACGACGCGGTTCAGCACCTCCCGGTGCCCGCGGTGCACCCCGTCGAAGTTGCCGAGGGTGACGACGGTGCGCCCGAGGTCGGCCGGGATGTCGTCGAGTCCGTACCAGCGCTGCACGGCGCCCACTGTAGTGGGCGGGCCGTCGGGCGAGCCGTCCGGCGTGCCCACGGCGCTCATGCCTTCGCCGGAGCGGGCGCGAAGACGACCTTGGCGCGCGCGGTGGCCCGGGTCTCGTCGAGCACGGCCACGAGCTGCCCGTCGGGGTCGATGGCCGCGACGGCCTCCACCCCGCGCACCGAGCTGGCGATGCGCTGGCCGTAGCCGAGCGCACGTGCCTCCTCGGCCGTCACCTCGTGCACCGGCAGCTGGGCCCGCGCCGCCTCCGCGATCGGGAGCAGGGGTATGCCGTCTGGCCCCTCGGACGCGGCCGCGAGGTCGTCGAGCGACACCGCGTCGCTCAGCGTGAAGCGGCCCACGCGCGTACGCCGCAGCGCCGTCAGGTGGCCGCCCACGCCCAGCGCGTCCCCCAGGTCGCGGGCGAGCGCGCGCACGTAGGTGCCGGAGGAGACGTCGACCTCGACGTCGACGTCGACGACCTCCATGGGCAGCCCGAGCTCGGGCGCCACGGTGCGCGGGCGGACCGCGAGCACCTCGAACCGGCTGACCGTGACGGGGCGCGCTGCGAGCTCGACCGTGTCACCCTGGCGCACCCGGGTGTAGCTGCGCACGCCCTTGACCTTGATCGCGCTGACCGCGCTCGGCACCTGCTGGATGGAGCCCGTCAGTGCCGCCACGGCGGAGGGCAGGGCCGCCTCGAGGGCCGGCAGGTCGGCGACGCCGACCGCGCGCGTCGCCTCCCCCTCGGCGTCGTCGGTGAGCGTGGCGACCCCGAGACGGATCGTGGCGGCATACGACTTGTCGCACCCGACGAGGAAGGTGAGCAGCTTCGTGCCCCGCTCGACCCCGAGCACGAGCACCCCCGTCGCCATCGGGTCGAGGGTGCCGGCATGGCCGACCCGGCGGGTGCCGCAGAGCCGGCGCGCCCGCGCCACGACGTCGTGGCTCGTCCAGCCCGCCGGCTTGTCGACGACGAGCAGGCCACCCGGAGCGTCGGTCATCGTGCGTCGGCGTCCACCTCGGCCGCGATGTCGTCGCGGGTGTCGGTGTCGTCGTCGTCCTCGGTGCGGTCCACCGGCTTGCGGTAGGGGTCGGGGTCGCCGGCCGGCTTCGCGTGGGCGGCCGCACGGGCGAGCTCCTCGTCGCGGGCGCGGGTCTGCGCCACGAGGTCCTCGAGGTGCGCAGCGCCCTCGGGCAGGGCGTCGGCGATGAACTCGATCGACGGGGTCAGCCGGATGCCGATGCCCTTGCCGACCGCGGAGCGGATGCGGCCCTTGTTGGCCTCGAGCACCTCGGCGGTCGCCTGGCGCTCCTCCGTGCTACCGAAGACGGTGTAGAAGACGGACGCGTGCTGCAGGTCGCCGGTGACGCGGGCGTCGGTGATGGTGACGAAGCCGAGGCGTTCGTCCTTGATGCGGAACTCGAGGTACTCGGCGACGATGACCTTGATCCGGTCGGCGATCTTGCGGGCGCGGGCGGGGTCAGCCATGACTGTCTCTGCTTTCGTGTGACGTTCGGTCGGGCGAGCCGAGTGGCAATCACCCTAGTCGCGGGCACCGGACGGGGCAGGGCCCGGCCCGCGGGTCTGCGGGGTCCCCAGGACCTCGCGCAGACGGCGGCGGCGCCGACCCCCGGAGGGACCGGCGCCGCCGATGCTGCCGCACTCAGGCGCGCGGCTTCTCGCGCATCTCGTAGGTGGCGATGAGGTCACCGAGCTGCAGGTCGTTGTACGACCCGAGGTTGATACCGCACTCGTAGCCCTCACGGACCTCCGTGACGTCGTCCTTGAAGCGACGCAGGCCGGCGATCTCGACGTTCTCCGAGACGACCACGCCGTTGCGGGTGATCCGCGCCTTGGAGCCGCGCTTGATCTCGCCGCTGCGCACGATCGAACCGGCGATGTTGCCGAACTTGCTCGAACGGAAGATCTCGCGGATCTCCGCCGTGCCCAGCTCGACCTCCTCGTACTCCGGCTTGAGCATGCCCTTGAGCGCTGCCTCGACCTCCTCGATGGCCTGGTAGATCACCGAGTAGTAGCGGATCTCGACGCCCTCGCGCTCGGCGTAGTCGGCGTTCTGCCCCTCGGCGCGAACGTTGTAGCCGATGATGACCGCGTTGGAGGCCATCGCGAGGTTGATGTTGTTCATCGTGATCGCACCGACGCCGCGGTCGATGATGCGCAGGTCGACCTCGTCGCCGACGTCGATCTTGAGCAGCGCGTCCTCGAGCGCCTCGACCGAACCCGACACGTCACCCTTGAGGATGAGGTTGAGGGTCTCGACCTTGCCCGCCGCGAGGGCCTCGTTGAGGTCCTCGAGCGAGATGCGCTTGCGGGCCTTGGCCAGCACGGCCTGACGGTCGGCGGCCTCGCGACGCTCGGCGATCTGTCGGGCCGTGCGGTCGTCCGGCGCCACGACGAACGTGTCACCGGCGCGCGGCACCGAGGAGAGGCCGAGGACCTGCACGGGACGGGACGGACCCGCCTCGTCGACGTTGTTGCCGTGCTCGTCGAGCATGGCTCGGACGCGGCCGTGCGCCGAGCCGGCGACGATCGAGTCACCGACGTGCAGCGTTCCGGTCTGGACGAGCACCGTCGCGGTGGCGCCGCGGCCACGGTCGAGGTTGGCCTCGATCGCGACGCCGCGAGCCTCCTTGTCCGGGTTGGCCCGCAGGTCGAGGGCAGCGTCCGCCGTGAGGAGGACCGCCTCGAGCAGACCGTCGATGTTCTGACCCTGGCGGGCCGAGACGTCGACGAACATCGTGTCGCCGCCGTACTCCTCGGCGATGAGGTTGTACTCGGTCAGCTGCTGACGCACCTTGGCCGGGTTGGCACCCTCGACGTCGATCTTGTTGACGGCCACGACGATCGGCACGTCGGCAGCCTGCATGTGGTTGAGCGCCTCGATCGTCTGCGGCATGACGCCGTCGTCGGCGGCGACCACGAGGATCGCGATGTCCGTGACCTTGGCACCACGGGCACGCATGGCGGTGAACGCCTCGTGACCGGGGGTGTCGATGAAGGTGATCGCGCGGTCGACGCCCTCGTGCTCACGGTGCACCTGGTAGGCACCGATGTGCTGGGTGATGCCGCCGGCCTCGCCCGCGACGACGTCCTCGTTGCGGATGGCGTCGAGCAGGCGCGTCTTTCCGTGGTCGACGTGGCCGACGACGGTGACGACGGGCGGACGGGCCTCGAGGTCCTCGTCGTCCTCGCCCTCGATACCGGTCTCGAGGTCGATGTTGAAGGAGTCGAAGAGCTCCTTCTCCTCCTCCTCCGGGGAGACGACCTGGATGTCGTAGCCGAGCTCGGCGCCGAGCACCTTGAAGGTGTCCTCGTCGAGGGACTGCGTCGCCGTGGCCATCTCACCGAGGTGGAAGAGCACGGTGACGAGCGATGCCGGGTTGGCGTTGATCTTGTCGGCGAAGTCCGTCAGCGACGAGCCGCGGCGCACGCGGATGGTCGTCTTGCCGTCGCCACGGGGGACGGTGACGCCACCCAGGCTCGGCGCCTGCATCTGCTCGAACTCCTGGCGCTTGGCGCGCTTGGACTTGCGTCCGCGGACCGGACGACCGCCACCGCGGCCGAAGGCACCTGCCGTCGATCCACGACCACCACCGCCACCGCGGGGGCCGCCGAAGCCACCGGGACGACCGCCGGCGGCGCCGCCGGGACCACCGCCGAAGCCACCGCGGCCACCTGCGCCGGGACGGCCGGGGCCGCCGGCCGGGCGCTGGCCGGGACGGCCGACGGTGCTGCGCTCGGGCATCATGCCCGGGCTCGGACGGGGACCGCCCGGACGCGGGCCGGCACCGGGAGCACCGGGACGTGCGCCGGCCGGGGCACCGGGGCGCGCGCCACCGGCGGGAGCGCCGGGACGCGGACCACCAGGACCGCCGGGACGCTGCTGCGGCCGCGGCATGCCCTGGCTGGAGCTGAACGGGTTGTTGCCCGGACGCGGACCGGCGTCGCCACCGGGACGAGGCGCACGGGTCTGGCCCATGCCCTGGCTCGGCGCGAACGGGTTGTTGCCGGGACGCGGCTGTCCGGGACGGGGCGCCGGACGCGGCGACGCGGGGACGCCGGAGGTCTGCTTGCCCTCGTCACGGCTGGACTGGACCCGCGAGGGGGCCGGAGCCGAGGCAGCGGGGGCGGCCGGGGCCGGAGCCTTGGGCGCCGGAGCGCTCGGGGCCGGCGCCGACGGGGCCGGTGTGGACGGGGCGGGGGCTGTGCTGCGAGCCGCCGGAGCCGCGGGCATGGGGGCCGACGGACGCGCCGGCGTGGCAGTGCCGGTCGAGGCCGGGGCTGCCGGCGCAGCGGGGGCAGGCTTGCGAGGCGCGGACGGAGTCGCGCCGGTGGGGGCGGCCTTGGGCGCCGCCTGCTTGGTGTCGCCGCCGGTCGCGCCGTCCCGGGGGAACGTCTCGATGATCTTGCGGACGACGGGGGGCTCGATGGTCGACGACGCCGACCGGACGAACTCTCCCTGGCTCTTCAAATGTGCGAGCAGTGTCTTGCTCTCGACTCCGAGCTCCTTGGCGAGCTCGTAGACCCGGACCTTAGCCACATCTCTCCTGTTCCTGGTCCGGCCTGAACAGGATGTGGCCGAACCGTGGGTTATTGCTGGGGCTTGCTCATCGCTGAGTACTCATCGGGTGCTCATAGCGTTTCAACCCGCCTTGTGGTTCGTTGACTGATCTCTGACTGATCTGGTGCGTCCCGTTGCCGGGCTGGGCACCGAAGGCTGCTGCTCGGGCTGCAGGCCCAGGTGCTGGGCCACCGCGCTGACGTCGAGCGCGACCTGCAGGCGCAGGGCTCGTCCGAACGCCTTTCGGCGCATCGCCAGCTCGAAGCAGTCCGGTGTCGGGTGCAACCAGGCACCTCGTCCCGGCATCCGATGCCGTGGGTCGGGCCGGAGGGTGACCGGCGAGCTCTCGCCGGCGCCTTCGTCCGTCGCCGCGACCACTCGCAGCAGGGCCGACCAGCTATCCGATCCTCGACATCCCACACAGGTGCGGGATGGCTCGTCGCGGAGTCCAGTCCGGTCGGCCACAGACGAGTCTACCGCGTCCGGGCCGCTCTCCGCTCCACCGGGCACCACCGGGGGCAGGCTCAGGCGTCGCCGGAGCGGGCGCTGCCACCTTCGGCAGCCGGAGCGGCGGCCTCGGTGTCGGGCCGGATGTCGATGCGCCAGCCGGTCAGCTTGGCGGCGAGGCGGGCGTTCTGCCCCTCCTTGCCGATCGCAAGGCTCAGCTGGTAGTCGGGCACGACCACCCGGGCCGTGCGTGCCGCGGCGTCGACGATCTCGACCGACTGCACGCGAGCCGGCGACAGCGCCGCGGCCACGAAGGTCGCGGGGTCGTCGGAGTAGTCGACGATGTCGATCTTCTCGCCGCGCAGCTCGGTCATCACGGCCCGGACGCGGGCGCCCATCGGGCCGATGCAGGCGCCCTTGGCGTTCACGCCCGCCACCTTGCTGTGCACGGCGATCTTGGTGCGGTGGCCGGCCTCGCGGGCCAGGGCCGCGATCTCGACCGTGCCGTCGGCGATCTCGGGCACCTCGAACTTGAAGAGGGTGCGCACGAGGTTGGGGTGGGTGCGGCTGAGGCCGACCTGGGGACCCTTGGGGCCGCGCTTGACGCTGACGACGAAGCAGCGCAGCCGCTCCCCGTGGACGTAGCGCTCCCCCGGCACCTGCTCGGCGAGCGGCAGGATGCCCTCGAGCGTGCCGAAGTCCACGAGCACGTTCCGGGGGTCCTGGCTCTGCTGGATGATCCCCGAGATCACATCGCCCTCACGCCCCTTGAAGTCGCCGAGGATCGCCTCGTCCTCGAGGTCGCGCAGGCGCTGGACGATGACCTGGCGGGCCGTGGACGCGGCGATGCGGCCGAAGCCCTCCGGGGTGTCGTCGTACTCGGGGCCGGGCTCGCCGCGCTCGGGCCGCTCGCCCTCCTCGGCCGGAAGCAGCTCGCCCTCCTCGCGGGCCCAGACGATGACGTGCCCGGTCTTGCGGTCGAGCTCGACGCGGGCGAGCCGCTGGCTGCCGTCGGTGCGGTGGTAGGCCACGAGCAGGGCCTGCTCGATCGCCGGGATGAGCACGTCGAGGCTGATGTCGCGCTCCCGTTCGAGAGCGCGCAGGGCTGCGAGGTCGATGTCCATCAGTGGTCCCCTTCTCGGGCGGACGTGTCGTCCGGTGCGTGGGTGTCGTCAGTGGGCTCTGCCCCGGGGCGCGTGAACTCGACCTGGACCGTGCCCCGCTGAACGCCGTCGATAGCCAGGTGCACGGTGCGCTCCGGAGTCTTCTTCGTGGCCGGGACCTCGAGGGTGAGCGTGTCGGCGCCGACCTCCACGAGGCGGCCGGTGTCGGTGCCGTCGCGGTGCACGACCTCGAGCAGGCGCCCCACCTGGCGGCGGAGCTGGTCGCGCGAGGCGAGCGGGCGGCCGACACCGGGCGAGGAGACCTCGAGCACGTAGGGGCTCTGGCCCATCACGTCGCCGGCGTCGAGCTCGTCGCTCACCGCGCGCGTGGCGTCGGCCACGGCATCGAGCGACAGCGGCGGGACGACGCTCGTGCCGTCGGACGCGTCGAGGCCGCTGATGTCGGAGTCGACGAGCACGCGGACGAGTCGACGCTTGCCGGCGGGAGACACGGAGACGTCCTCGACGACGAGCCCGAGGGGCGCGAGCACCGGCTCGAGCGTCGCTCTGATCTCCTGGGCCGTGCTCATCAGTCGACGCCTCCTGCTCTTCTCGAATGTCCGGTCGGGCGCCCCGAAGGGCGGTGCCTGCACCGCGTGCCCACCACTCTATCGGCGCAGCGCGGTCCTCGCGGACAGCCGACCCCGTGCGAAGATCTCGCCATGGACGGCGACACCCGTGGGCTCGGGTCACGGGCGGACAGGGGTGCCGGACATCCGACACGGCGGCTGCTCGTGCTGGGTGGCGCCGCAGCCGGGCTCGCCCTGCTGGTCGACCACGGCCTGCGGGTCGAAACCCCGCAGCCTCCCCCTCCGGTCCCCACCCGCCGTCCCGCCCCGGACGAGGCCCTGCTGCTGTCCGCCCTCGCGGGGCTGGAGCGCTTGCGCCGGTCCGAGACCGCCGTGCTCTCCGCCCGCGAGGACGCCCTCGTACGCCGGTTGCGCACCCTCGGGGACGAGCAGGTGCGCGTGCTGCGCGGCCGGCTGACGAATGCCGGCGTGCCGACAGCGGTCATCGACGCCGCCGTGACGAGCTCCCCGGACACGGCCCCGACCACGTCTCCCACTGCGTCCTCCATCGTGACCACCACGCAGTCCTCCCCGGCGTCAGGGAGCGGCGACGTGCGTACAGACACCGCGCTCGCGCAGCTGATGGTCGAGTCACTCCGCGCCGAGGACTGGGAGGCCCTGGCCGCGTCGACGGCGGGGACCCGCCAGCTCCTCGCAGCCGCCTACGCGCAGCGCCTGGCCGGCGCGCTGCTGCTGGGAGCCGCCCTGCCACCGTCCCCGACGAGCCCGGTGCGGCCGCAGCTGCTGGGCCGCACGCAGTCGCTGTTGTACGCCTTCGAGGTGGTCGCCGCGCAGAGCACCGGCGCCCAGCGCCGCACGGCCCAGGCGACCCTCACGGGGCTGGGCCGGCTGGAGGACACCCTGACCAGCACCAGCTCCACCGAGGTCGCCGGCTGGTCGCTGCCGTATCCCGTCACGACGGCGCAGGCCGCACGGCGCCTCGCCACCGACACCCTGTCCTCGGCCGTCGACGCCGCCGCCGTCCTGGGCCGCTCGGACCCGTCCGCTCCGTCCCTCGAGGACGCGGCGCACTGGAGCGCGCGCCTCCAGGCGCTCGCCGTCGACTGGAACCTGCCCCTGACCGCCTTCCCCGGAGCGAGCACGTGACCTACGACCCGATGTACGACCTCATCCCCGCACTCTTCGCGCACGAGGTCAGCGGCTACGAGGCCGACGGCTACGTCTCGGGCGAGGACTGGATCGACGACCTGCCGGGGCTCATCACCGACCTGCTCGCCGAGTGGGAGCTCGAGCCCATCGGGCGACCGTCCAGCGGCGTCTGCGCGGTAGCCATCCCGGTGCGCCTGCTCGGCGCCGGCCGCGACGTCGTCGGGGTGAGCGGCGAGGGCATCCTCAAGATCTCCTGGCCCCACCCCGAGGCAGCGACCGAGCACCTGGCCCTGCAGGCGTGGAACGGCCGGGGGGCCGTCCGGCTCGTGCGCGCCGACCCCACCCGGTTCGCGCTGCTGCTCGAGCGCCTGCACCAGCGCGACCTGACGCGGCTCGACATCGACAACGCGTGCGGCGTGATCGGTGACCTCCTCGCGGTGCTGCGCCGCCCGGCGCATCCCCGCGTCCCGCGCCTCACGGCATACGCCCTCAGGCAGGCGGAGGAGCTGCGCCGCGCACCCGCGGTGCTCCCCCGGCGCTACCTCGACCAGGCGGCTGGGCTCGCGGCCGAGCTCGCCGAGCGCTCGGCCGACGAGGACCGCCTGCTGCACACCGACCTGCACTACACGAACGTGCTCGGCGCCTACCGCTCGCCGTGGCTCGCCATCGACCCCAAGCCGATGTCCGGAGACCCGGCGTTCGAGGTGGCTCCCGCACTGTGGAACCGCGCCGACGAGCTGGGCACCGGGTCACAGGTCAGGTGGTCGCTGCGCCGCCGCCTCGAGATCATCTGCGAGCGCGCCGGCATCGACGAAGCCCGCGCCCGGGCGTGGACCATCGTGCGCGAGGCCGACAACGCCGTCGACGCGGCTGAGCGTCTGTCGGGTGGCCGAGACGATCCCGCCGCGCACGACCGGATCAGCCTCGCCGTCATGGTGATCAAGGCGATGAACGACTGACCGCAGCCGGGCACGGCGCGGACGAGGTGTCCGAATCGTTTGATCAAAACGTTTCGACTCGAGGTCCTTGAAGCCTTAGCCTTGTGCGGCACCCCCACCCCTTTTGTCGGAAAGACGCCTGCCCGCATGCCTCGCCTCGCCATGCCCACGCTCCGCGGACCCCGCGCGAACGCCGCCGAACCCACCCCAGCCCGGGAGATCGCGCGCATCGCGGTGCCGGTCAGCATGGAGTTCGTCCTCATGCTGGTGCTGAACTTCGTCAACCAGATTGTCGTCGGCAGCCTCGGCGCCACCGCCATCGCCGCCGTGGGGTTCTCCAACAGCCTGACCTTCATCCTCGCCGTCACCCTAGGCTGCTTCGGCACGTCGGTGAGCATCCTCGTCGCACGGGCGCACGGCGCCGGGCGGCGCGGCGAGCTCGACCACACCGTGACGGCGGCCATCCTCGTGGCCGGCAGCCTCGGCGTCGTCGTGTCCGTGGTGCCGTGGTTCTTCGCCGACCACCTGCTCTCGCTCGTGGGCGCGTCGCCCTCCGTCGCCGGTGTCGGCACCGACTACTTCCGGCTCACGGTCCTGTCCACGCTGCCGGTGATGCTGAGCGCCATCCTCTCCGGCGTGCTGCGCTCGGCGGGGCGGCCCACGAGCCCGATGATCGCCACGATGGTCACGGTCGTCGCGAACTCGGTGATCGCGTACTCCCTCGTCGTGGGCGTCGGTCCGCTGCCCTCGCTCGGCGTCGCGGGCGCCGGGTGGGCCACCCTCGTCACGGCCGTCGCCAAGGCGCTGATCCTGCTCTGGATGACGCTCGGGCGCCGCGGCGTGGTCGGGTGGAGCCTGCCCGACTCGGTGCGGCAGTGGCGCGCCGTCATCGTCCCGCTCGTCGTGCTCGCGCTGCCGCTGGGCGTGACCGAGCTGTTCTGGACGGTCGGCACCTTCCTCTACAACGTGGTCTTCCAGAAGCTCGGCGACCAGGCCCTCGCCGCCGCGCAGATCGTCACGACGATGGAAGGCGTCTTCATCGTCGGCAGCATCGGGCTGATGAGCGCGACCACGACCCTCGTGGGCCGGTCGGTGGGACGAGGTGACGTCAGCGACGCCACCGCCTGGGTCCGCCGGCTGACGCGGGCAGGCCTCGGCACCGCCGCCGTCTTCGGCGTCCTCTTCGCCGCCTCGGTGCTGCTGCTCGACGTCCTCTTCGGCGAGGCCGGCCGCGACGTGCGCACCATGGCCGGCGTCGGCATCCTCGTCAACGCCGCCTTCCAGGTGGTCAAGGTGCGCAACATGATCGTCGGAGCCGGGGTGCTGCCCAGCGCCAACGACGTGCGCGGCGTCATCATGGGCGACGTGGTCAGCGCCTTCGTCGTGGGCCTGCCGCTCGCAGTCCTCCTCGGTCTGCACACGCCGCTCGGCTACGTCGGGATCTTCGCGGCCCGCGTCATCGAGGAGCTGGCGAAGCTGCTGATCTTCAGCTGGCGTGCCCGGCGGATCCGCTGGGAGGCGCTCGTGCCGCACCGCTCCGAGGTCGCGACAGCGGCCTGAGGACGCGACAGCGGCCTCAGCGGCGACCGCCTGGGCCCGGGCACGGCATACGTCGTCGGTCCGCCTTGTTAGGGTCCAGGCGTGCTCGGACGACTCCTCATCCTCCTGCTGTCCGTGCTCCCCAAGCACGGCCTGAGCCGTGGCGCCGGGTGGCTCGCCACCCGCTCGATCCGCAAGGGCTGGCGTGCCCCCGTGCACCGCGGCTACAGCCGGGTCTTCGGTGCGCGGCCCGAGGAGGCGGCGCTGCCCCTCGAGGACTACCCGACGCTCAACGCCTTCTTCACGCGGACGCTGCGCCCCGGCCTGCGCCCGGTCGCCGCCGGGTCGCTCGTGTCGCCCGTCGACGCGACCGTGGGCGCCTACGGCACGGTGGAGTCCGACACCCTGGTGCAGGCCAAGGGACGCAACTACTCCCTGGCCGCCCTGCTGGGCAGCCGCGAGCTGGCCGACCGGTTCGACGGCGGCACCTACACCACGCTCTACCTCTCGCCGAAGGACTACCACCGCATCCACGCGCCGGCGACCGGGTCGGTCGCCGCCGCCACCTACATCCCCGGCGAGCTGTGGCCCGTCAACGTGGCTGCCGTCGCCAACGTCGCCAACCTCTTCGCGGCCAACGAGCGCATCGTCGTCGAGCTCGACGTCGATGGCGGCGGTCGCCTCGCCCTCGTCGCGGTGGGCGCGACCATGGTCGGCATGACGCGCCTCGTCTTCGACGACGAGCTGCACACCAACGCCCGCCGCAGGCAGGTCCAGCACCGCCGGTATGACCCGCCGGTCCGGCTCGACGCCGGGGCGGCGTTGGGCCACTTCGAGTTCGGCTCCACCGTCGTGCTCGTGTGCTCCCCCGACGCCGGCACCATCGACCACCTCGAGCTCGGTGCGACCCTTCGCATGGGAGAGCGGATCGGCACGCCCTCCCCCGCCGGCTGAGCCGTTTGCCGCCGCCTGGCGCCGCTGGGTACGGGCACGGCGTCCGCCAGACCTGCGTCGCCCGGGAGGATGTCCTCATGACCAACCGACTCGCGGCCGCGACGAGCCCCTACCTCCTGCAGCACCGTGACAACCCAGTGCACTGGCAGGAGTGGGGCGACGACGCGTTCGCCGAGGCGCGTCGGCGCAACGTGCCCGTCCTGCTGTCCGTCGGCTACGCCGCCTGCCACTGGTGCCATGTCATGGCGCACGAGTCGTTCGAGGACGAGACGGTGGCGGCCGTGCTCAACGAGCGGTTCGTGTCGGTCAAGGTCGACCGCGAGGAGCGCCCTGACATCGACGCCGCCTACATGTCGGCCGTCACCGCGACCACCGGCCACGGTGGGTGGCCGATGACGGTCTTCCTGACGCCCGAGGGCGAGCCCTTCTTCTGCGGCACGTACTTCCCGAAGGACCACTTCCTCCACGTGCTCGCCGCCCTCGACGAGGCGTGGCGCACCCGCGAGCAGGACGTGCGCGCCTCGGGGACCCACATCGCGACCACCCTCGCCGCCTCCCTGCGCCCGCCGACGCCGTATGCCGTCGAGCCGGCCGCACTGTCCTCCGCGGTCGAGCGCCTGTCTCGTGAGTTCGACGACGTCTCAGGCGGTTTCGGGGGTGCACCGAAGTTCCCGCCGTCGATGGTGCTCGAGTTCCTGCTGCGCCACCACGCTCGCGCCGGCGAGCGGACCTCCCTGGCGATGGCCGGTCGCACGCTGGAGGCGATGGCGCGCAGCGGCATGTACGACCAGCTCGCCGGTGGCTTCGCCCGCTACGCCGTCGACGCCCGGTGGGTGGTGCCGCACTTCGAGAAGATGCTCTACGACAACGCCCTGCTCCTGCGCGCCTACACCAGCTGGTGGAAGGTCACCCGCGATCCCCTGGCCGAGCGAGTGGTCACCGAGACCGTCGACTTCCTGCTCCGTGACCTCGCCACGCCCGACGGCGGCTTCGCCTCCTCGCTCGACGCCGACGCCGCTGGGGTGGAGGGGCTGACGTACGCGTGGACGCCCGACCAGCTGCGCGATGTCCTCGGCGACGCAGACGGCCGCACGGCCGCTGCCCTCCTTGTCGTCACCGAGGAGGGCACCTTCGAGCACGGCGCCTCCACCCTGCAGCTGCCCGTCGACGCCTCCGACCCGTCGTGGTTCGAAGGCGTGCGGTCCCGGCTGCTCGCAGCGCGAGCCGACCGCCCCCAGCCGGGTCGTGACGACAAGGTGGTCACGTCGTGGAACGGGCTGGCCCTGTCCGCCCTCGCGGGAGCAGGCGCGGTGTTCGAGCGGCCCGACTGGGTCCAGGCGGCGCGCCGGTGCGCCGCACACCTGCTCGAGGTGCACCTCGTGGACGGGCAGCTGCGGCGCGCGTCACGCCACGGCACCGTCGGAGCCGCCCGGGCGGTGGCAGACGACCACGGCAACCTCGCCGAGGGCCTGCTCGTCCTGCACCAGGTGACGGGCGAGGTGCAGTGGCTCGAGGCCGCCCGGGGCATCTTGGCGACCGCCCGAGCCTTCGCCGCCGACGACGGCGGCTTCCACGACACGGCCTCGGGCGCCGAGTCGCTCTACCTCCGGCCGCGCAGCGCCGCGGACAACGCCGAGCCGGCCGGACAGTCCGCCCTCGCCGGCGCGCTCGTCACCCTCGGGGCCCTCAGCGGCGACGCCCGGGCCCTGGAGGACGGTGCCCGCGCCACCGCCGCCGGCCTCGGGCTGGCCGTGCGGGAGCCGCGGTTCGGCGGCTGGTCGCTCGCGGTGGCCGAGGCGCTCGTCGCCGGCCCCCTGCAGGTCGCGGTGGTCGGGGGCGGGCCGGACGCGGACGCGCTGGAGCGAGTGGCCCGACGCTCCCCCAGCCCCGGGCTCGTCGTGGTCCGTGGAGAACCGGACGCGCCGGGCGTCCCCCTGCTCGCCGACCGCCCGCTCCTCGACGGGCGGGCAGCCGCCTACGTCTGCCGCGGGATGGTCTGCGACCTGCCCGAGAGCAACGCCGAGGCCCTTGCTGCCCGGCTGGACGTGCCCGGCACGTGACGTACGGATCCCGCTGTCCAGGCGCCCGCGACCTGCCGACCATCCCGTTCTGCCCAGTCCAAGCCGCGCATTCTGCAACAATCGCGGCATGATGAGCCCCACCCGCACCGCCGTCGTGGTCGAGGACGACGACGACATCCGCGAGCTCATCACGCACAGCCTGACGATGCAGGGCTTCGACGTGTCCGCGGCCGCCTCGGGCCAGGCCGGACTCGAGCTCGTCGGGTCCGTCGACCCCGACCTCGTCACACTCGACCTCGGACTGCCCGACCTCGACGGCATCGAGGTGTGCCGGCGCGTCCGCGACGTCAGCCAGGCCTACGTCGTCATGATCAGCGCCCGCACCGACGAGATCGACCGCCTGATGGGCCTCGAGATCGGGGCCGACGACTACCTCACGAAGCCGTTCAGCCCGCGCGAGCTGCAGGCTCGGGTCAACGCGATGTTCCGCCGCCCGCGCACCGGTGCATCCGGCGCGGCTGACGTCGCAGCAGCCAACGGTGCCGGCGGACCGACGGGCGGGCACGTGTCGCCGGCCGCCACCGCGACCGTCGAGGCGGAGCCGGCCCTCGTGCGCCACGGACGGATCACGGTCGATCCCGAGAGCCGGGTCGCCATGGTCGACAGCCACGAGGCCGACCTGACCCGCACCGAGTTCGACCTGCTGACGACCCTGATGAGCGCGCCCCGGCGCGTCTGGTCCCGGGCCGTGCTGCTCGAGAGCCTGTGGGGGCCGGGGTGGTCCGAGGAGCACCTCGTCGAGGTGCACGTGGGCAACCTGCGCCGCAAGCTGACCCGGCTCGGACCGGCCGGCATGCGGGCGCCGATCCGCACGGTGCGCGGGGTGGGCTACCGCATGGAGGAGCCCGACTCCTTCTGAGGCTCACCCTCCGGCGCGCGGTGGCGTCCTCGGGTCAGGTGACGACAGTCAGGCCCGGCCGCTCGAGGTGCGACCTGAGCGCGGAGCGTGCGCGGTCCGCGAGGCCGAGCATCCAGCTGCCCCGCTCGCGGGCGAGGTCGGCCTCGCCGCGTCGCACGGCGTCGATGACCTGGAGCGCGGCCGCCTCCAGGCCGACGAGGCCCACGGTCGCCGACGAGACGCGCAGGCTGAGGAGCACGTCCATCGCGGCGACCTCGTCGCGGTCGGCGAGCGCCGATGCGGCACGCGCGAGGCGCACGTCGAGCATCCGGAGGTAGGTCCCGGCGATCGACCGGGCGAGCTGCTCGCTCTCGAGCTCGGAAGCGAGCCGGCTCAACGCCGTGGGGTCCAGGTGCTGCTCGCCGCTCCCGGCCGGCTCAGCGGCCACGCTGCACCCGCAGCACGCGCAACGTGCGGAGCAGCTGGCCGGCGTCAGGGCCGGGGGCCCGAACCAGCAAGACAGGCTGCGCGCCGCCCCCGGCAAACGGCAGCGGGGCGGACCAGCCTCCCACCAGCTGCTCCGCCCCGTCCCGGTTCTCTCCCCCCAGCACGTCCTTCGAGGTGGCCCGCCGTCCGTGGGGTGTCCGCTGACCGCGCACCGGCACTGCAGGGTCAATGCGAGTGCTGCTGGTCATGACGCCCCCACGGATCGGCGGGCTCTCGCCCGAAGGTCTTCCGTCAGCGGGTGGTCCCCCAACCGGTCCTGCTGACAGAGACAACTCTGCCCGGGCTCCTGCAAGAGGCGAGGCGCCTGGCGCGCACGGTTTGCTCAAGAAACGCGCAAGCAGGTTGGGTCTGTCTCCCGACGCGACCGCACCGGCAGCTCAGCACACCTCGAGCAGGGGCCTCACAGCTCCGTCGCGCTGTAGCCGGCCGCCTCGAGCTCGAACGCCGCGCGGGTCTCGGCCGAGCCGACGAACAGGGCCGTGGCCCAGATGTCCGCCCACAGCAGGGTCGGTCCCGTCACCGTCACAGATCCGGGCCGGCCGATCATCGCACCGACGACGGGGTCGTACAGGTGTGCACCGCGGGCGGCGGTTCCGGAGGTGGCGACCGCTCCCCGCACGAGGGTCAGGGTGTGGCCGATGCGTTGCCGGTCGCGGGGGTCCTCCACGCCGACGCGCCAGGTGATGGCCGCCGGCCCCGCCGTGGGCAGGTCCGGGTGGGCGCCCACGAGCACGTCGCCGCCGGCGCTGATGCAGAAGGAGATCCCTTCGAGCTCGACCAGCGGGGCGGAGGCTCGGTCGACGGCCCAGCCCTTCACGAGACCGGTGGGGTCGAAGGCCAGGTCCCCGTCGCCGGTGGGCAGCAGGGTGGTGAAGGCTCCGCGGGTGACGGCCTCGGCCTGCTGTCCGATGGCCAACGCCTCCTCGAGCAGGGGGCTGCACTGCGAGACCGGCACCTCCTCGCGACGCAGCCGCATCAGGTCGGAGTCGTCGCGGTAGGTGGAGAAGATCGCATCCATCTCGCGGAGGACGGCGAAAGCCTGCGCCACCGCGCGCTCGGCCCGCTCGCCGTCCACCTCGGCTCCCCGCAGGTGGATCGAGATGGGCATCCCCATGATCTGCTCGACCCACGCGCGGCGCGCCGGCGCCGTGGGAAAGGGCGGCTTGGCGGTCACACCTGAGGGCCTGTCTCCTGGGCCTGTCATGGGCTGCTCCTCCTCGTACGCGTGCGGTGCTCGGCCGCTCTGGTGGGTCTCACAGGTGCGCTGCGTCGATCGCGGACTGCAGCGACTGCGTGTAGCCCTGCCAGGTGTAGGTCGCACCGGAGACGACGTCGATCTGCGCCGACTGGGCGCTGACGGCCTCCTGGTTGTAGACCGGCACCGCCATGGAGTTGATCATCTCGTCGTGGCGGTCCTCCATGGGGACCTGGAGCACGTCCACGGCGGTGATCTTGCCGCTCTTGACGGTGATCTGCACTTGCACGTTGCCGTAGCGGGTCATGATCGCGTCACCGGCGTACGTCTTCGCCGCGGTCGAGGTCCTCGCCGAGGACGACGAGGACGAGCCCGAGGAGCCGGAGCCCGAGGACGAGCCCGACGTCGCGGAGGCCGACGTCGGGTCCTGTCCGGCGGAGTCG
Source organism: Terrabacter sp. NPDC080008 (assembly GCF_040702505.1). Classification (NCBI taxonomy): domain Bacteria; kingdom Bacillati; phylum Actinomycetota; class Actinomycetes; order Micrococcales; family Intrasporangiaceae; genus Terrabacter; species Terrabacter sp. NPDC080008. The sequence continues at coordinate 454,056 of NZ_JBFBLC010000003.1, read as the reverse complement.
GCCGAGGAGGCGGCGGACGAGCCAGAGCCGGACCCCGTGCTGTCGGAGGTCTTGCTGCTCGTGGTGACCGGGCGGGTCTCCGCCGCCACGATCGCCGTCGAGCTGCGCGAGGTGTGGTAGCTGAAGAGCAGGACGAGCACGGTCAGGGTGCTCATGGCCCAGAGGACGATACGGCGCATGGTGAGGCTCGATTCGCGAAGTGGGTCGGACGGTGACGAGGGTCGTGGGTGCGGAGGCGGCGCCACCGCGATCAGTAGGTGAAGCGCTCGTGGTGGACGGCGTCGGCCGGCACGCCGGCCTCGCGGGCGGCTGCGATGACGGCGTCCATCCAGGCGGGGTTTCCGCAGACGTAGACGTCCCGTTCGGCGACATCGGGGACGATCCGTCGCAGGGCCTCCGCGTCGCCGATGTGCCCAGCCTCCGCGGGCAGCCAGCTGTCGCGCTCGCGGTTGCGGTGGCCGACGACCGCGACGACGCGCCCGCCCTTGGCCCGGGTGAGGTCGAGCAGCTCGTCCGCCAGGACGATGTCCGACTGGCTGCCGACGCGGTAGATCACGACGACCCCGTCGGGGGCCGCGGGCAGCTCCTCGAGGATCGCCCGCAGCGGCGTGATGCCGATCCCGGCGGCGATCAGCACCGCCTTGTGCCTGGTGCGCACTCCGGTGTGCATCCGGCCGTAGGGCCCTTCCACCACCACTCTCGTGCCGGGTCGCAGCCGGGCGAGCCTGGAGCTGGAGTCGCCGACGGCCTCGGCCGTGATGCGCAGCGACCGGCCGTCGGGAGCCGCCGAGAGGGAGTAGGGGTTGCCGCGTGTCCAGCCCGACCCGTCGAGGAAGCGCCACTGGAAGAACTGGCCGGCGCGGACGGGGAGCCGATCGAGCCGGCGACCACGCATGACGACCGACGTGACGGTCGGCGACTCCTGCACCACCTCCGTGACGACGAGGCGGTGGCGCGCGGAGCGGGCGATCGGCAGGCCCACCCGGTAGACGAGCACGGACACGAGGGCGAAGGCGTACAACCCCCACCAGAAGACGGTGGCGACGGTGTTGGTCTTGAAGTCCTGGCCGGTCCAGAGCTGGTGCGGCAGGGCCAGACCGGCGCCGAGATAGGCGTAGAGGTGCAGCAGGTGCCACGACTCGTAGCGCAGCCGGGCCCGCGCCTTCTTGACCGACGTGACGACGACCATGACGAGGGCCACGGTTCCGGCGAGCGCCAGCAGCATGCCGGGCGAGTGCAGCACCTGGTCCACGAAGGTGGCCACGACGCCCAGGGCCGTGCCGGCGCTGTACCCCACGGTGATGAGCACGATGTGGGCCACCATGAGGTTGAAGGAGGTGAAGCCGACGACCCGGTGCACCCGGGCGAGCTCGTCCTGGCCCCAGGCCTGCTCGACCATGGGGATCCGTGCCATGAGGAGCACCTGCAGCAGCATCAGCACCGAGGCGACCAGGCCGGTGAGTCGGCCGATGTTGGTGACGCCCTCACCGAGGGAGCCGAAGGCGCTCAGGCCTCCCCCTGCCACCCAGAGGGCGACGACGAAGAGCGTGACGCCCCACGCGAACACGGCTGTCGCGTCCCGCCACCAGCGCGGGGTGTGGGCGAGAGCCCGGCGCCGCGACGCCACACCGCCCACGCGGTCCTGGCTGTCGGGCAGCGCGAGAGAGGTCATGGTGCTCAGGTTCGGGCCGGCTGCTGTGCGTGGGCTGTGGCCCGGTTCGTGCTCTCGTGTGAGGTGCTGCGCGATCTCTGGGCCTACGGCCACCAGCCGAGCAGGCTCCCGCCGATCTTGACGACGAAGGCGGCGACGATGACGACGAAGAGCGCTCGGACGAAGCCACTGCCTCGTGCCACCGCGGTGCGCGCGCCGACGTAGCCGCCGAGCAGGTTGGCGGCGGCGATGACGACGCCGACCTTGAGGATGACCAGGCCCATCGGGGCGAAGACCGTGAGGGCCCCGAGGTTGGTGGCGAAGTTGGCGATCTTGGCCTTGGCGCTGGCCTCGAGGAAGTTGTAGCCGAGCAGGCCGACCAGCGTGAAGACGAGGAAGCTGCCGGTGCCGGGGCCGAGCGCGCCGTCGTAGCCGCCGATGACGAAGCCCGTCAGCATCGCGAGCACGGTGTGCCGGGCGCCGTGGAAGCGTCGGATCGACTCCTTGCCCAGGTCTGGCTTGAAGAGGGTGTAGGCGCCGACGAGGACGAGCAGCACGAGGATGATCGGGTTGAACGCCGACTTGGGGATGTGCAGGCCGATGAGGGCCCCGCCGATCGACCCGACGTAGGCGACGGCCGCCATCGGCAGCGCGGTGCGCAGGTCGGGCTTCACGCGCCGGTAGAAGGTGACCGAGCTCGTCGCGGTGCCGAAGATGGAGCCGAACTTGTTCGTGGCCAGCAGCTGGGCGGGCAGGGCGCCCGGGAGGCCGACGAGCAGCGCCGGCAGCTGGACGAGCCCGCCCCCGCCGACGACGGCGTCGATCCAGCCGGCGACGAAGGCAGCCGCGGCCAGGAACGCCAAGGTCGTCAGGGTGGGGTCGCTCACGCCTCGTCGTCCGCCCGCGCCTCGTGGTTCCAGAGGGCCACGATGCCGGCGACGTCGAGCAGCTCCTCGGCGACGGCGTCCGGGCGGGCGACGACGGTCGACCGCTGCCCGGCAGGGATGTCGGAGTGGGGCACGAGGATGGCCCGCATGCCGACCTGGTGCGGACCGTGGACGTCCTCGAAGAGGCGGTCGCCGACGTAGACGGCGCGCTCCGGGGCGACACCGAGCGCGTCGCAGGCGGCATGGAACGCCTCCGGGTGCGGCTTGACCACGTGGATCTCGGACGAGTAGACGTCGGCGTCAAGCAGGTGCAGCACGCCGTCGCGCTCGAACACCTCGCGGTGGTAGTCCCGCGTCCAGATGGTGTTGGACAGCACCCCGATGCGGATCCCCTTGCGCCGCAGCGACTCCCACAGGGGTCGAACCTGCTCGTCGGTGTGGGTGTGCGGCTCCCAGAAGCGCTGGTAGGCCGCGAGCGCGAGGTGGTGCCGGTCGTGGGCCGGGTCGACCCCGGCCTCCTCGAGGATGGCGGCGAGCGATGCGCTCTCGTGCGTCTCGCGTCCGCGACGCCAGGCGCGCTCCTCCGCCTCGTGGATGCGCAGCGCCAGCGAGTCGGCCTCGGCGAGGTCCTCCACGGGCATGTCGGGGTCCTCGACCGGCAGGCCGTGCACGGTGCGGGCGAAGACCCGCCACTGCTGCGGCAGGTCGACCTCGTGCCAGGGCGTGAGGGTGCCACCCCAGTCGAAGACCACCGCCTCGACCGGGCGCGCGCCACCCCTCACGAGCGCTCGACCTCGGCCGTCACCTCGGCCGTCAGGGCGGCCACGACGTCGTCCACCGCGACCTCGCGCCGCTCCCCCGACCGGCGGTCCTTGATCTCGACCTTGCCGTCCGCGAGGCCGCGCCCGATGACGAGGATGGTCGGGATGCCGATGAGCTCGGAGTCCTTGAACTTCACGCCGGGGCTGACGCCCTTGCGGTCGTCGACGAGGACCATGAGGCCCTGCACCTCGAGCTCGCGGGCGATCTCCTCGGCCTTGACGAAGAGCGCGTCGTCCTTGCCGGCGGCGACGATGTGCACGTCGGCCGGGGCGAGCTCGCGCGGCCAGATGATGCCGGACTCGTCGTGGTTGCCCTCGACCACACACGCCACGGCGCGCGAGACGCCGACGCCGTAGGAGCCCATGACGACGGTGACGAGCTTGCCGTTCTGGTCGAGCACCTTGAGGTCGAGAGCCTCGGCGTACTTGGTGCCGAGCTGGAAGACGTGGCCCATCTCGATGCCGCGGGCGGCGGACAGCGTGTGGTCGCAGTTGGGGCACGGGTCGCCGGGGCGCACCTCGGCGGCCTCGATGGTGCCGTCGGCGGTGAAGTCCCGGCCGGCGACGAGGTCGATGACGTGCTGGCCGGCGACGTTCGCACCGGTGACCCAGCGGGTGCCCTCCGCGACGCGCGGGTCGAGCAGGTAGCGGACGCCGGAGCTGCCCTCGAGGCCCAGGGCGCCGGGACCGATGTAGCCCTTGACGAGCGCCTGGTTGGCGGCGAAGTCGGCCTCGGTGAAGGCCTCGACCTCGGCCGGCTCGACCTGGGCGCCGAGCCGCTTCTCGTCGACCTCGCGGTCGCCGGGCACGCCGATGGCGAGCGGCTCGCGGGCGCCGTCCGGGTGCACGAGCATGACGATGACGTTCTTGAGAGTGTCACCGGCCACCCAGGACCGGTCCTCGCGCGGGAAGCGTTCGTTGAGGTGGGCGACGAGCGTCTCGATCGTCGGGGTGTCGGGCGTGTCCTCGGCGTGGGCGGCAGGCACGCCGTCCCACCCGATCGGGTCGGGGGCGGGCACGCGTACGGCCTCGACGTTGGCGGCATACCCGCAGCTCGTGCAGTGCACGTAGGTGTCCTCGCCGACCTCGGCCGTCGCGAGGAACTCCTCGCTCTTGCTGCCGCCCATGGCGCCGGCCATCGCCTCGACGATGACGTAGTGGAAGCCGAGGCGGTCGAAGATGCGGACGTAGGCCTCGCGGTGCAGCTGGTAGCTCTTGTCGAGCCCGGCGGCGTCGACGTCGAAGGAGTAGCTGTCCTTCATGACGAACTCGCGGCCGCGGAGCACGCCGGCGCGGGGACGCGCCTCGTCGCGGAACTTCGTCTGGATCTGGTAGATCGACAGCGGCAGGTCCTTGTAGGAGCTGAAGAGGTCCTTGACGGCGAGGGTGAACATCTCCTCGTGCGTCGGGCCGAGCAGGTGGTCGGCGCCCTTGCGGTCCTGCAGGCGGAAGATGTTGTCGCCGTACTCGGTCCAGCGGCCGGTCGCCTCGAAGGGCTCCTTGGGCAGCAGCGCCGGGAAGAGCAGCTCCTGGGCGCCGATGGCGTCCATCTCCTCGCGGACGATCCGCTCGACGTTGCGCAGCACGCGCAGGCCGAGCGGCAGCCAGGTGTAGACGCCGGGGCTGACGCGGCGGACGTAGCCGGCGCGCACGAGGAGCCGGTGGCTCGGGACCTCTGCGTCCGCCGGGTCCTCGCGAAGGGTTCGCAGGAACAGGGACGACATGTGCAGGGCCACCGGGACTCCTCGGCTGACTATGGGACTCAGGTTGCTGGCGGTGTCGCCGCAACCTCGGCAGGATATCGGGGTCCACGGGCCGGCTCACGACGTGCTGGCGCGGACGGGCCCCGGGTGGTCGCGGAGCGGACGTCGCGGCGCCCGGGGGCGCCCCCGGCGTACGGTCCCGGCATGGCAGACGTCTACCTGCACGGGCACCACCCGAGCGTGCTCGCCTCGCACGGCGCGCGCACGGCCGCGGACTCAGCCGCCTACCTGCTTCCCCACCTCCACGAGGGCCTGCGGGTCCTCGACGTGGGCTGTGGCCCGGGCACGATCACGCTCGACCTCGCCGAGGCGGTGGGCCCTTCGGGTGAGGTGGTCGGGATCGAGAACGTCGAGGGACCGCTCGGCGAGGCCCACCGCACCGCTGCCGCCCGCGGTGACGAGCGGACGCGCTTCGAGCTCGCCGACGTCATGACGCTGCCGTATGCCGCCGCGTCCTTCGACGTCGTGCACGCCCACCAGGTGCTCCAGCACCTTCCCGACCCCGTCGGCGCCCTGCGCGAGATGGCGCGGGTGACCCGCCCCGGCGGGCTCATCGCCGTGCGCGACGTCGACTACGCCTCGATGGTGTGGCACCCCGCGTCCGAGGGGATGACGCGCTGGCTCGACCTCTACCGGCAGCTGGCCCGCCTCAACCACGCCGAGCCCGATGCCGGGCGCCACCTCGTCGCGTGGGCGCATGCCGCCGGCCTGACGCAGCTCACTCCGTCGGCGTCGCTGTGGACGTACGCGACGCCGGAGCAGTGCGCCTGGTGGGGCGGCGTCTGGGCGCGGCGGGCGCTCGAGTCGACGTTCGCGACGCAGGCGCTCGAGCGCGGGCTCGCGAAGCGCGAGGACCTGGAGGAGATCAGCACGGCCTGGCTCGCGTGGTCGCGACACCCTGACGCGTGGTTCGCCATGACCCACGCCGAGGTGCTCGCCCGCGTCTGACCGACGGCGGAACCGGGTGGCCGCAACCGTGCCGACTTTGCCAGTGTTGGCGTATGCCGTCCGCCTCCCTTGCGTTCACCCTCCTGACGGACCCTGCCGAGGCCCAGGACCGCTTCGCCGGCCTCGTCGCGCGAGAACCCGAGGCGATGAGCGTCGTTGCGAGCGTGACGCGCTCGCTGGTTCTCGACCCTGGCCGCTACGTCGGGCCCCGGTGGTGGGCCGGCACCTCCCCCTCGGGCGAGGTGGTGGCCGCGTTCATGCACACGCCGCCGCACCCCCTGCACGTCGCGGTCGCCACGGACGCCGAGGCCCGGGCCCTCGCCGCCGAGCTCGCTGCGCTCGCCGAGGCGGGCGACGCACTGCCCGGTGTCGGGGGCACGCGCGGTCCGGCCGAGGCCTTCGCGGCGGAATGGTCCGAGCGCACCGGCGCGACCGTGACGGTGACGATGGAGGTCGGTCGCTACGACCTTCCCACCCGGCCGGTGCTGCCGTTCCGGGTGAGCGGAACGTTCCGGGTCGCGGGGGTCGCGGACACGGAGCTGCTCGACGCGTGGCACCAGCAGTTCATCGACGCCGTCGACGGCAGCGGCCGCAGGGCCGCTCCCCTCACGCAGCAGCTCGCGGACGGACGGGTCGGGCTGTGGGAGGACGGCGGGCGCCCGGTCTCGATGGCCTACGCCTCACCGGCGAGCGGCGGCATCACACGCATCTCCGGGGTGTGGACGCCGCCGGAGCTGCGCGGGCACGGCTACGCCAGCGGCGTCGTCGCGGCGCTCAGCTCGGCCCGCATGGATGCCGGCGAGGCGTGCATGCTCTACACCGACCTGGCCAACCCGACGTCCAACGCGATCTACGCGGCGATGGGCTACCGCCGGGTCGGCGACAACATCCAGCTCAGCTTCGGCCGCTGACTCCAGCGGCCCGCAGCGCCATGCGGATCATCGGCCACTGCAGCGGCAGGCGCAGGAGGGTCGCTGCCAGGTAGGCGCGGCGACGCGGGTCCCCGGGCCGCCGCGCCAGGCGACGCCTCGCTCCCGTCGCCATCGACACGTTGGCCGGGAACACGGCGACGAGCACGGCCGCCGAGGCGATCCCGGCGGCCCGCCGGGTCGGAGGCGCGAGCAGGCCTGCCGCACAGGCGAGCTCGGCCGCGCCCGAGGCATACACCAGCGCCCGGTGGGCCGGCAGCTGCTTCGGGACGATGGCCTCGAACACCTGCGGCCTGACGAAGTGCAGGGTGCCCGACAGGGCGAAGAGCCCGGCCAGCGCGGCGGCGTCCTTGCGAAGTGGTGCTTTCGGGCCGGTCCTCATTGGCTCACCCTAGGTCCCGGCCGGGTCAGAGCAGCACCGTGGTGAACGAGCCCACCTCGCGGAACCCGCAGCGGTCGTAGGTGGCCCGGGCCGGGGTGTTGAAGTCGTTGACGTAGAGCGACACCTCGTCGGCCATGGTCGTGAGCACCAGCTCCACGACGCTGGCCATCGCCGGCACGGACAGGCCCCGGCCCCTTAGCCGCGGGTGCAGCCAGACACCCTGGACCTGCGCACACCCGAGGGCGAGCGAGCCCACGTCGGCCTTGAAGACCACCTCGCCGTCCTCGACCTTGACGAAGGTGTGACCGGCCCGGATGAGCGCCGCGATGCTCGCCCGGTAGCCGCGGTCGGACCCGAAGTACGGCGGGTAGCCGATCTCCTCGGTGAACATGTGCGCCGCGGCCGGCAGCACGAGGTCGACCTCGTCGAGGCGGGCCGGTCGGATGTCGGGATCGAGGTCGAGCCCGAGAGACGACGGCCGGATCGTGGTCGTCAGCAGCGGCTGGTGGGTGCGGATGGCGCGCGCCGGACCCCATGTCGGGCCGAGACGCTCCCACAGCCCGGCGACCTGTGCGCTCGGGCCGAAGATCGAGGCGCACTGGCGTCGCATCCGCATGATCCGCGACGCCACGGCCGCCAGGCCGTCGTCGTCGAGCTCGACCGGGACGACGTTGGCGCTGACCCACGCGAGCCCGCGCAGCTGCCCCTCGTTCCAGTGCCCGAGCAGCGCGCCCGGCGACGTGCGCAGCGCGCCCTCGACGATGCGGGCCGCGACGAACGCGTTCGCCACGCGGTTGCGCGCGCAGAGGGCGAGCGCTGCGTCGTGGTCGGCCGACGAGAGCGGCCGCACGGGAAGGCGTTGGCGGAGCACCTCCCCAGACTGCCCGTCCGCGGCGCGGGTGTCACCTTGGCGCGCCTCGCGGCGACTCCGGACGTGCGCTCGTGGCGTCCGAGCGGGGCCTTGAGGCGGCGCCAGGGTGTCGCCGTGCACGGCCGCGGTGGGCGGCAGGAGGCGTACGCGGGCGGCCGGCTCAGCGACGCCGGTGCAGCACCGGGTGGGCCAGGTCGGTGTTGTCGAGCACCCAGGTCGCACACGCGCGCGGGTCGGCGGCAGCGAGGTAGAGTCGCTGGCCCTGGACGTAGCGCCGGTTGGACTCGGCCTCCGGGTCGGCGTCGTGGTCTCCGGGGAACCGCCCGTTGCCCCGCGGCACCGACACGGCGAAGGGCACGTCGACGAAGACGGTCGCGTCCCACTCGCCCGCCAGCTCGGGCCGCTGGAGGAAGATCCCGTCGACGAGCAGGACCGTGTCCTGTCCGACCGGGACCGGTTCGGGGTGGACCGGCCGGTCGGCGTCGACGTCGTGCACGGCCGGTGTCACGGGCTCACCACGGCGGAACGGCTCGAGCACGACGCGGCGGAAGGTGTCGTAGTCGTAGGAGTCCTCGTAGAACGTCTCGGGCCCCCGGCCGCGGGCGGTCCGCTGGGCCCTCGGCCGGTGGAAGCCGTCGATCGAGACGCGCACCACGTGGCGCCTGATGTCGAGGCCGGCGACGACCTCGGCCAGCTGGTCGGCGAGGACCGTCTTGCCGGCCCCGTCGACCCCGTCGATCGCCACGGCGACCCGCTCCCCCGGGCGCACGGCCACGACCTGCTCGGCGAGCTCCCGCAGGACCTCGAAGCGCCGGGTCGAGGTGACGGGCGGGCGCACCTCAGCCGACGGTGACGCTGGGGGACCCGGCCGAGTCCTCGTCGACGGGCTCGCCCATCTCCTCGGCGAGGCGCATGGCCTCCTCGATGAGGGTCTCGACGATCTGCGCCTCGGGCACGGTCTTGATGACCTCGCCCTTGACGAAGATCTGGCCCTTGCCGTTGCCCGAGGCCACGCCGAGGTCGGCCTCGCGGGCCTCACCGGGGCCGTTGACGACGCAGCCCATGACGGCGACGCGCAGCGGCACGGTCATGCCCTCGAGGCCGGCCGTCACCTGGTCGGCGAGGGTGTAGACGTCGACCTGGGCGCGACCGCACGACGGGCACGAGACGATCTCGAGCTTGCGCGGGCGCAGGTTGAGGCTCTGCAGGATCTGGATGCCGACCTTGACCTCCTCGACCGGCGGGGCCGAGAGGGAGACGCGGATGGTGTCGCCGATGCCGCGCGAGAGCAGTGCTCCGAACGCGGTCGCCGACTTGATGGTGCCCTGGAAGGCGGGCCCCGCCTCGGTGACGCCGAGGTGCAGCGGCCAGTCGCCGCGCTCGGCGAGCAGCTCGTAGGCGCGGACCATCACGACGGGGTCGTTGTGCTTGACGGAGATCTTGAAGTCGTGGAAGTCGTGCTCCTCGAAGAGGCCGGCCTCCCACACGGCCGACTCGACGAGCGCCTCCGGGGTGGCCTTGCCGTACTTGGCCAGCAGCCGCTTGTCGAGGCTGCCCGCGTTGACGCCGATGCGGATGGAGACGCCGGCGTCCTTGGCCGCGCGCGCGATCTCCTTGACCTGGTCGTCGAACTGGCGGATGTTGCCCGGGTTGACGCGCACGCCCGCGCAGCCGGCGTCGATGGCCGCGAAGACGTACTTCGGCTGGAAGTGGATGTCGGCGATGACCGGGATCTGGCTCTTGCGGGCGATCGCCGGCAGGGCCTCGGCGTCGTCCTGGCTGGGGCACGCCACACGGACGATGTCGCAGCCGGCGGCGGTCAGCTCGGCGATCTGCTGGAGCGTCGCGTTGACGTCGGTCGTGGGCGTCGTCGTCATCGACTGCACCGAGACGGGGAAGTCACTGCCCACGCCCACCTTGCCGACCTGGATCTGGCGGGTCTGACGCCGGGGGGCGAGGACCGGCGGGGGCGCGGACGGCATACCGAGGGAGACGCTCATGGCGCCATTATTGCTCGCTCCGCGACCGCACCCTGCGTGGGCAGGTCGCCGCGGGGTTGCGCGGGGGTCGCTCTGGGTGGGCCCGCCGGGCTCAGCCGAAGGGCTTGATCGGCTTGACGATGTCGGCGTAGATGAGCAGCACCGACATCGTGATGAGCACGAGGGACATGCCGTAGGCGATGGGCAGGCCCTTGGCCACGTCGACGAAGCCGGGGTCGGGGCGGTGCCGCAGCCGCGCCCAGCCCCGCTTGATCGCCTCCCAGATGGCCCCTGCCACGTGCCCGCCGTCGAGCGGGAGCAGCGGGATCAGGTTGAAGACGAAGAGCGCCAGGTTGAGCGAGGCGATGATGAGGACCAGCTGCGCCAGCTTGACCCAGTTGCCGCCCTCGTCGGCGGGGATGTCGAGCGCAGCGACCTCGCCGCCGATGCGACCGACCCCGACCACCGAGATCGGCCCGTTGGGGTCACGCTCCTGCGAGCCGAACGCTGCCTGGACGACGCCCGCCATCTTCTGGGGGATGTTGACGATGATCGAGGCGGTGTCGACGACCCGGTCCCAGACGAAGACCGGCGCCTGTGTGATCGGCGTCTTGACGAGCTCCTGCGTCGGCGTGATGCCGGCGAAGCCCATCGACGCCAGCACCGGCTTGCCGTCCTTGGCGACCGGGTTGCCCTTGGCGTCGTAGGTGGCGCGGTCGATGACCGCCGGCTTGATCGAGATGGTGACCTTGCGGTCGCCGCGCTGGACGACCCACGTCATCGGCTTGCCGTTGCTGTCGCGGATGGCCGCGGTGACCTGGTCCCAGCTGCTGATGGGCTCGCCGTCGACCGACAGGATGCGGTCGCGCTCCTGCAGGCCGGCCGCCTTGGCCGGGGCGACCGGGTCCCCCGGCTTGCACTGCGGCTGCGGCACCTGCAGCGTCGGGGTCGCCGTCGGCACGCACGGCGAGAGCAGCCCGACCTTCGGGGCGACCTGCGGCAGTCCGTAGAGCGTGATGACACCGGTCAGCAGGACGGCCGCGATGATCAGGTTCATGATCGGGCCGCCGAGCATGATGACGATCTTCTTGCCGGGGCTCAGCCGGTAGAAGACGCGGTCCTCGTCGCCGGGCTGGACCTCCTCCATCGAGTCGGCCCGTGCCTGGTCGACCATCTGGCTGAACCGCCCCGTCGAGAGGGTGCGCAGCTCACCCGGCTTGTCACCGGGACGCGGCGGCAGCATGCCGATCATGCGGACGTAGCCGCCCAGCGGGATGGCCTTGATGCCGTACTCTGTCTCGCCACGCCGGCGCGACCAGATGGTCGGCCCGAAGCCGACCATGTACTGGGTGACCTTGACCCCGAACTTCTTGGCCGGGACGAGGTGTCCGATCTCGTGCAGCGCGATGCTGAGTGCCACGCCGACGACGACGACCAGGACCCCTAGGAAGAACAGCACCCGCTCATTGTCACATCCCCTCGCTGTGGTCCCGGTTCGATGTGGCTAGGCGCCCGCTTGGAGGTGATCCGCGACCGGATGCGGTCGCCGATCACCTCGATCCGCGCGCTCAGGCGGGGATGGTGCGCGCCGCCGCCGCTCGGGCCCAGGCGTCGGCGGCCAGCACGTCGTCGAGCGTGAGCTCACGCGCCTGCGCGCCCGGCTCGGCGGCATACGCGTCGACGACCCTCGCCACGGTGTCGACGATGTCGACGAAGCCGATGCGACCGTCGTGGAAGGCGTCGACGGCCACCTCGTTGGCGGCGTTGTAGACCGCCGGCCACGTGCCGCCCGCCTCCCCCACCCGGCGCGCCAGGGCGACGGCCGGGAACGCGTCGTCGTCGAGCGGCTCGAACTCCCACGACTGGGCCCTCGTCCAGTCGACCGGCACGTCGGCGTCGGCGATGCGCTCGGGCCAGCTCATCCCGAGCGCGATCGGCACGAGCATGCGCGGCGGCCCGGCCTGGGCGATCGTGGAGCCGTCGACGAACTCGACCATCGAGTGGATCATCTGCTGCGGGTGCACGACGACGTCGATGCGCTCGAACGGGATGTCGAAGAGCAGGTGCGCCTCGATCACCTCCAGCCCCTTGTTGACGAGCGTCGCCGAGTTGGTCGTGATGACGCGGCCCATCGAGAAGTTGGGGTGGGCCAGCGCCTGCTGCGGCGTCACGTCGGCGAGCTCGGCGCGGCTGCGACCGCGGAAGGGACCACCGCTGGCGGTCACCACGAGTCGGCGCACCTCCTCTGCCCGTCCCCCGCGCAGGCACTGCGCGATGGCGCTGTGCTCCGAGTCGACGGGGACGATCTGGCCCGGCGCCGCGAGCGCCTTGACGAGCGGGCCGCCGATGATGAGCGACTCCTTGTTGGCCAGCGCCAGCGTCGTGCCCGCGCGGAGGGCAGCGAGCGTGGGCTCCAGGCCGATCGCGCCCGTGATGCCGTTGACGACGACGTCGGCTTCCCGCGCCGCCAGCGCCGTGCTCGCTCCCGGACCGACGAGCAGCTCCGGGTCGTATGCCGTGACGCCGGCCGCGTCGGCCGCGCTCGCGACCGCTCGGGCGAGGGCCTCCTGCGTCGCGCTCGCCGCTGCGACCACGGGCACCTGCAGGGCGACGGCCTGCTCGGCGATCAGGTCGAGGTTGGACCCGGCGGAGAGCCCGACGACCTGGAACCGGTCACGGTTGCGGTGGACCAGGTCGAGGGCCTGCGTGCCGATGGAGCCGGTGGAGCCGAGCAGGACGACGCGGCGGGGACGCTCGGAGGTGTCAGTCACCCGCGCATTCTTCCGCAGCGGCGCCGGCTACGTCGCGATGCCCCGCTGGGCCAGCAGCTCGTCGCGCTGGAAGGCGTAGGCGACAGCCCACGCCATCCTCAGGCGGTACATCCGGATGTCGTCGCCCCAGGAGAGTGGGCTGCTGCCGTAGTGGGCGGTCCAGTGCGCGACGACCTCGTCGAGGTCCGGCCCCGGCTGCAGCAGCTCGGCCTGGCCGTGGCTGAAGAGGGCGAGCTGCTCGCCGTCGATGTGGGCCACGCTGACCGCCGGTCGGCGTTCGAGGTGCCTCGCCTTGGCCGACGAGCCCGAGGTGCCGAAGGTCCACGTGCCGTGGAGGAAGTGACCGTCGAGGGCGCTGATGCGCGGCTCGCCGGAGGCCGTCACGGTCGCGACCGACAGCACCTTCATCCCCGTCAGCAGGGCGACCAGCTGCTCGGCGGTCAGGGTGCGCTCGTCGTCGATGATGCTGCGCAGGTGACCGGTCGCCCGCGCGTGCGAGGCGTCGAGGAGCGCCTGCAGGGCTGCCGTCTCGTCGGGTGTCTCGAGCATCCTCCGACGCTAGCGCCGTGCACCGACACCCGGGCCGGTTCGCGCGTGCCGGTCAGTCGCGCCTGCCGGTCACCCGCGGGGTGTCGGCTCCCCCGGTCACCACCAGAGCAGGTCGGCCGCCGTCGCGAAGCCATCGACTCCCCAGACGGGCCACGGCCCGAAGTCGTAGGCCGCCGCGGGCGCCGCGACGTGTGGTGGCGGGAGCAGCACGCTCGAGGGAACCGAGGCGACCACCGAGGCGGCCGGCACCGACTCCTGCACCGACTCCTGCACCGACTCCTGCACCGACTCCTGCACCGGCTGCTGGCCCGGCGGCAGGAAGCCCGTGAGCGGGTCACGCTGCGGCAGCGCCCCGGCCTCGGCGAGGCTCTTGGCGACGGCCAACCTGGTGCGCATCAGCGCTGCGATGCCCGAGCCGTCGACGACGCGACCGGGGCCGGCCGGCAGCCAGCCGGTGAACGTCTCGGTGAGGCGTGCCCCGAGCTCGCACGGCTCGATGGTCGTCACCACGTCGGCCTCGTGCGACGACGTCAGGTCGCGCTCGACGATCCGGGCGGCCGGGGTGGCCTCGACGACGAGCGAGACCGAGACCGCGCGCCGTCCGTCGTCGTGACGGTGGACCGCGAGCACGTGCTCGCGGCCGGGCTCGTCGGCGAGGTCCAGCCGGACGAGCTGCTCCAGCGAGGGCTTGAGCAGCTGCTCGGACGAGGGCTGGCCCAGCACCTCCCAGAGCTGGGCGGGGGTGACGGCGATGTCGACGGAGGCCGTCTCGTGCACCGGCAGCACCCCGGGCACCCCACCCGATGCGGGGCCGTGACCAACGAAGCCGCTCGAGGCCGCCTCGTCGACCGGCTCCTCGGCGGCCATGTCCCGGGTGCGTCCCCGTGGGCTTCCCTCGACGTCCGCCTTGAGACCCAGCAGCGCCCGGGCCATCCACGCGCGGGCGAACTCGGCGACCGGGTCGCTGGGCGCCAGCCCCGTGAGCTGCTGCTCGACGACGCACCCGCCGTCGAGCGGCTCGAGGGTCGTGGTTACCGTCAGGTCCGCCGCGCCGTCCTGCGCCCGGGCGACGACCCGCACCCCGTGGTCCACGTCGACGATCGTGCTGAGGCCCACCCACAGCCGTCCGTTCGGCCGCCGCCAGACCCCGACGAACTCCGGCAGGCTGCCGGGCTCGCGGACGCCCGCAACCGCTGGCACGGGCGTGACGCGGACGCAGTCCACCCCCAGCTCCGCCCCGGGACCGGGCGTCACGAGGTGCGGCCAGACGTCCTCCGGCGCACGCTCGATGAAGACGCGGTGCCCGACGTCGCGCACCACGACGGCCGGGGCCGGCTCGGAGCGACGGCCGGCCCGGTCCCCGAAGAGGCCGCGCAGAAGGCTCACGCCCGAGAGTCTGCCGTCGCCGCGGGCGACGCGTGAGCGGATTCGCGGCATTGCGCCCCGACGGCGAGAATGGTCCGGTGAGGACGCGCGGGTCACGCCAGACGGCACTGGCCGTACTCGCCGTCGTGGTCGTGGTGCTCACGTGGCTCGTCGTCCGGGCCGGGCAGGTCCCGCCCGCGCCGGGAAGCCAGCAGGCCTCGGCCACCGCGACCTACACCCCTGGCCCCGGAGCCACCGACCCCACCTCCGGCCTGCCGTGGGTGCCCGAGTCCTCCCTGCCGCCCGAGGCCCGCCACACCCTGGCGCTGATCCGGGCCGGTGGACCGTTCCCCTACCCGCGCAACGACAACCAGACCTTCGCCAACCGTGAGCGGCTCCTGCCGGCCGAGCCGCGCGGCTACTACCGCGAGTTCACCGTCGTGACACCGGGATCGCCGGACCGCGGTCCCCGCCGGATCATCACCGGCAGCGGCGGCGAGAAGTACTGGACCGCCGACCACTACGCCTCGTTCGACCGGATCCGGGAGGGCACGTGACGACGTTCCTCGGCCGGCACAGCGAGCCGGACGACCACATCGAGCAGCTGCGGTGGCTCGGGCACGACGTGCGCGTCGTCTCCGGGGGCACCGACAAGGTGAGCGTCCTCGAGGCGTTCGCCACCGGTCTCGACCTGCCGGACTGGTTCGGGCGCAACTGGGACGCGCTGCTCGACGCCCTGCGCGACCTCGACCCCTCGCGCGACGGCCCGATCGAGCTCGTCTGGGACCACGCCGGGGCGCTGCGCGAGCACGACCGCGAGAGCTACGACACCGTGGTCGACATCCTCGAGCAGGCCGCCGAGGAGCGCGACGACCTCCTGGTCACCGTCGTCACCCGTTAGCCCGGGGCAGCCCGCCGCCGTATGCCGTCACGCCACCCCGCGCACGAGCCCGCGGGCCCGGGGTGCGCCGCGGACGGCATACGCCCTCGGGTGCTCAGGAGACGAACACGCGGTCGTCGATGAGGCGCTCGCTGACCTCCTGGCCCTCCGGGTGGAAGCGCCCGTGCTCGAAGTCCTTGGCGAACTCGAGCTCGACGTGGGCCTTGCCGTGGCGGTTCTTCTCGATGCTGACGACCGACCACCCGCGGAACCGCTCGATGTTGCCGAGGTTGTAGACGAGGTGCTCGCGCGAGACCACGTCGACCTTGTCGTTGACGATGAGGACGACGTCGGCCTCGAAGGCGAGCGCCGAGGAGCCACGCAGGTCGTGGGTGCGCATCCGGTGGCCCGAGGCCAGCGCGTCCTTGTCCGCGGCCGAGATGGCGACGACGGGCACGCGCGCCGAAAGGGCCAGGTCCTTCAGTCCCTCGGCCGCCGCAGTGACCCGCTCGTCCTCGCCGGGACGGTCGACCGGCACCTTCTGGATGTAGTCGAGCAGCACGAGCGGCGCCTGGCCGGTGCTCTCCGTGACACGGGCGACGGCCTCGCGCACCTGCTCGAGGGTCGTCGTGACGCCGGAGGACTCGTGGATCTGCAGCCGGTCGGCGTAGCCGACGAGGGCGGCGTGCGCCCCGGCGCCGCCGCGGAGCGCGGCGAGCACCGACTCGAGCGACTCCCCCCGGTCGGCGGTCTCGAGGGCACGGCGCACGTCGATGACACCCGCGACCTCGCCCGGGTCGGCCTCGGCCGCCTCGAGCGAGATGAGCCGCTCGAGGAGGGTGTGGCTCTCGTGCTCGTAGGAGAAGACGAGGGCGCAGCCGCCGGCCGCCACGGCGTTGCGTGCCACCTGCATCCCGAGCGTCGTCTTGCCGTGGCCGGCCGGACCGCCGAGCAGCACGAGCTCGCCGGAGCGCAGGCCCCCGGTGAGCACGGTGTCGAGGGCCGGGAAGCCGGTCGACCACACCCGCGCACCGGCGGGCGTGCCGCGTCTCAGGACCTCGTCGGTCTCGGTCAGCAGGGCGTCCAGGGGTCGCAGCGACCCCGCGTCACGATGGCCGTCTGGTGTCCCCATGCGCCGATTGCACCACAACGTTCCCCGGCGCCGGAGCCCTTCGGGGGAATCCGGCGCCGGTCGACGGTGGCGTCAGAGGGCGATGCCGACGTACTTCGTCTCGAGGTACTCGTCGATGCCCTCGAAGCCGCCCTCGCGGCCGACACCGGAGGCCTTGACGCCACCGAACGGCGCGGCCGGGTTGGACACGATCCCCTGGTTGACGCCGACCATCCCGAACTCGAGCGCCTCGGAGACCGTGAGGGCGCGCGACAGGTCGTTGGTGAAGAGGTAGGCGACGAGGCCGTACTCGGTGTCGTTGGCCATCGCGATGGCCTCCTCGTCGGTGGTGAAGGTCGACACCGGCGCCACCGGGCCGAAGATCTCCTCGCGCGTCAGGTCGGCGTCGGCCGGCACGTCGGTGAGCACGGTGGGCTGGTAGAACCAGCCGGCGCCGTCGCGGGCGGAGCCGCCGACGACGACGCGCGCGCCCTTCTCGACGGCGTCGTCGACGAGGGCCGACACCTTGTCGCGCGACTTCTCGTCGACCAGGGGCCCGACGTCCACACCGTCCTCGGTGCCGCGACCGAGCGTGAGAGCACCCATCCGCTTGCCGAGCTCGGCCGAGAACTCCTCCGCGATCGACTCGTGGACGTAGAAGCGGTTGGCGGCGGTGCAGGCCTCGCCCATGTTGCGCATCTTGGCGAGCATCGCGCCGGTGACGGCCTTGTCGACGTCGGCGTCACCGAAGACGAGGAAGGGCGCGTTGCCGCCGAGCTCCATCGAGACGCGCAGGATCTGCTCGGAGGCCTGCTCCATGAGCTTGCGGCCGACCGGCGTCGAGCCGGTGAAGGTGAGCTTGCGCAGGCGCGGGTCGCGGATGAGCGGCTCCATGACCTCGCCGGTGCTGCTCGTCGTGACGACGTTGAGGACGCCGTCGGGCAGGCCGACCTCGCGGAGCAGGTCGGCGAGGGCGAGCATGGTCAGCGGCGTCTGGCTGGCCGGCTTGACGACCATCGTGCAGCCGGCCGCGATGGCGGGACCGATCTTGCGGGTGCCCATGGCCAGCGGGAAGTTCCACGGCGTGATCATCAGCACCGGGCCGACGGGCTGCTTCATCGTCATCAGGCGCGTGGCGCCGTTGGGCGAGGTCGCGTAGCGACCACCGATGCGCACGGCCTCCTCCGAGAACCAGCGGAAGAACTCGCTGCCGTAGGCCACCTCGCCGCGCGACTCGGCGAGCGTCTTGCCCATCTCGAGCGTCATGAGCATGGCGAACTCGTCGGCCCGCTCGGTGATCTTCTCGTATGCGGCCCGCAGGATCTCCGCGCGGTCGCGCGGTGTCGTGCGTGCCCAGTCCGCCTGGGCCGCGACGGCCGCGTCGAGCGCGGCCGTGCCGTCCTCGACGCTGGCGTCGGCCACGTGCGTCAGCACCTCGCCGGTGGCCGGGTCGTCGACGGCAAGGGTCTTGCCCCCGCTCGCGTCGCGCCACTGACCGCCGATGAAGAGCCCCTTGGGGACCGACTCGAGAACTGACTCCTGCGTCACCGTTGCCATGCCTGAAACCCTAATCCTGTCGTCGTGGTCGTCATCGAGGCCCCTGCGGGCGACCGCCGGGGACCTGCTGCTGCTCAGCGTTCGTCCATACCCCACGGGGAGCCGTAGCCCTCCGGCTTCGGCGCGGCGAGCAGGTCGAGGAAGGGCACCGCGTCGAACGCCTCCGGCCCGAGGACCCCGGCTCCCTTCCAGGTGCCGCGTGAGAGCAGCTCCAGCGCGACGACGGGGTTGACCGCGGTCTGCCAGACGACGCACTGGGCGCCGTAGGCGGCCATGGTGTCGGCGTTGTCGACGACGTGGTAGAGGTAGGTCCGCCGCGGGCGGCCGTCCGTGCCGGTGCCGGTCACGAAGAGGCCGGCGCACGTCTTGCCCGTCATCCGCGGCCCGATGGTCGCCGGGTCCGGCAGCACGGCGGCGACGACGTCGCGCGGTGAGACCGGCACGCCCTTGACCGACACCGGGTCGGTGCGGTCGAGGCCCAGGGAGTGCAGGACCTTCAGCACGTTGATGAACTCGTCGCCGAGGCCGTACTTGAAGGTCACCCGCCGGGCGTCGACCCAGCGCGGCATGAGGAGCACTTCCTCGTGCTCGACGTTGACGCACTCGACCGGCCCGATGCCCTCCGGGAAGTCGAAGACCTCCGGCTCGCTGAACGGCGGTGTGGTGAACCAGCCGCGGTCCTTCTCCCAGACCACTGGAGGGTTGAGGCACTCCTCGATCGTCGTCCACATCGAGAAGCTCGGGGCGAAGATCTCGTTGCCCTCCTCGTCGTGCACGACGAGGTTGGCCCCGTCCCGGGTGCCCAGCTCGTCGATCTGCGAGAAGAGGTGGTCGGCGGCATACCTCGCGAAGACGTCCGACAGGCCAGGCTCCACGCCGATGCCGACGAGGGCGAGGCGGCCCTCGTCCTCCCACTGCTCCGCGACGGCGAACTGGTCGTCGCCGAGCTTGACCCCCGTGACGGCATACGGCTGCTCCGGGTGGGGGTGCGAGAGGCTCATCGCCATGTCGAGGTAGTCGGCCCCTGCAGCCCTCGCGCCCTCGAAGACCGACATCGTGAACTTCGGGTCGACGGCGTTGAAGACGTGCGTCGCCCCGTGCTCGCGGGCCAGCGCCGCGACGGCACCGGCGTCGGAGGCGTCGACGCGGGCGGCGACGAAGCGCGTCTCCCCCGGGTGCCGCTCGGCCACGGCCGCGACGGTGCGCTCGGCGCGGGCGAGGTCGTAGTCGGCGACCACCCACTGCTCGAAGAACTCTCGCTCGGCGGCGATGCGCGCTGCGGCGTCACCGACGCCACCGGAACCGATCATCAGTACTCGCACGGTCTCACGCTCTCTGCCGAGATCGTCGGGCACCGACCAGCTGACCGCCGACGACGACCAGCAGGGCGATGAGGAACATCACCGTTCCGATGACGTTGATCTGCACGGGCGTGCCGCGCTGCGCGGCACCCCAGACGTACATCGGGAACGTCACGGAGTCGGGGCTCGCGTTGAAGTTGGTGATGATGTAGTCGTCGAACGAGAGCGAGAAGGCGAGCAGCGCGCCCGCCGCGATGCCGGGAGCGGCCAGCGGCAGCGTCACCCGCATGAACGTCGACACCGGCCCCGCCCCGAGGTCGGCAGCCGCCTCCTCGAGCCTCGGGTCCAGCGTCGCGACGCGCGCCTTGACGGCGACCACGACGAAGCTGACGCAGAACATGATGTGCGCGATGAGGATCGCGGTGCGCCCGGTCGACAGGCCGATGTTGAGGAAGAGCGCGAGCAGGCTCGCACCCATGACGACCTCGGGGGTCGCCATCGGCATGAAGACGAGCAGGTTGGTGCCGGCGCGGCCCCGGAAGCGGTGCCGGCCCAGCGCGAAGGCCACCATCGTCCCGAGGATCGTCGCCACGATCGACGCGGTGATGCCGATGTTGAGCGAGAGCCCCAGCGAGTCGCAGATGCCGGGGGTGCCGCACGGGTTGGTCCACGCGTCGAGCGAGAACTTCGTCCACTCGATGTTGAAGCGCCCGTTCGGCTTGTTGAACGAGTAGACGAGCACGATGAGGTTGGGCAGAAGCAGGATCGTCATCGTGAACAGCGCCGCGGCGGTCAGCAGGTGACGCCGGAACCATCGGACCAGTGACATCTCAGACCAGCTCCTCGGTGCCCGCACGGCGCACGTAGATCATGACGAGGGCGAGGATGATGATGAGCAGGATGAACGACAGCGCCGAGGCGAGCGGGTAGTCGAGCACCCGCAGGAACTGGCTGTCGATGACCTGCCCGATCATCACGGTGTTGGTGTTGCCCAGCAGCCTCGAGTTGATGAAGTCGCCCGAGGCGGGGATGAAGGTCAGCAGCGTGCCCGAGACGACGCCCGGCAGCGACAACGGCCAGGTGACGTGCCGGAAGGTCTCGCGCGGCGTGGCGTAGAGGTCGCCGGCAGCCTCGAGCAGCCGGCCGTCCAGCCGGTCGAGCGAGGTGTAGAGCGGCAGGATCATGAACGGCAGGAAGTTGTAGGTCAGGCCCCACACGACCGCCCACGGCGAGTAGAGGATCTCCCCGTTGGGCGAGGCGCCGATCCACTGGAGCACGTTGCCGAACCAGTCGAAGAGGAAGCCGAGGTGCAGCCAGTTCAGGATCGTCGTCAGCGTGCCTCCCTCGCTCGAGAGGAACGTCTGCCAGGCCATCGTCCGGATCAGGAAGCTGGTGAAGAACGGGGCGATGACGAGGACGAGCAGGATGTTCTTCATCCGCCCGCGGCGGCTGGCGATGAAGTACGCGAGCGGGTAGCCGAGCACGAGCGCGAGCAGCGTCGCGATGCCCGCGTAGAACAGCGAGCGCAGCAGCTGCGGCCAGTAGGTGCTGAGGGCGTGGGCGAAGATGGCGACGTTGCCGGTGAACGTGTAGCCGTCGTCGACGTTGCCCTCCTGCATCGACAGCGAGGCTGTCGTGACCATCGGGGCGATGTAGAAGACGATGAGCCACAGCAGGCCCGGGGCGAGCAGCAGGTAGGGCACCCAGCTGCGCCGGGGACGGCGCCGGCGGGGGCGCTGGTGCACGGGGAGCGACGTCGCGGGCCGGACGGGTTCGGCCGCTCCGCTCGGTGCGTCGACGGTGGCCTCGGCCATGGGGCTCAGAGCTCCTCGATCTGGGCGCCGGCGGCCTGGTCCTGGTTCTGGTCCAGGACGAACTCCTGGCCGGGCTCCCAGGAGACGGTGACCGTCTCGCCGACGGTGGCGCGGGCCGACCCGTCGTTCTGCTGGATCAGCATGACCTCGAAGCCCCACGGGAGCCGGATGAGGTACTGGGTCGCCACTCCTGTGAACGACGCGTCGGTGACGACGCCCCGCAGCCGGTTGGACCCCTGCTCGCCGAGGCGCAGCTTCTCGGGGCGCACCCCGATCCATACGTCGCGTATGCCGTCCGGCACGTGCTCGGCGGCGACGTGGACGTCGTTGCCGTGCGTGGTCGCCGGCATCAGACCGTTGCTCGCGGGTCCCGTGATCGAGGCCAGCAGCAGGTTGGACTGCCCGAGGAAGTTGGCCACGAACGTCGACGTGGGCCGTTCGTAGAGCGCGGCCGGGTCGGCGAGCTGCTCGATGCGCCCGGCGTTCATCACGGCGATGGAGTCGGCCATGGTCATGGCCTCCTCCTGGTCGTGGGTGACGTGGATGAAGGTGAGGCCCACCTCCTGCTGGATGCGCTTGAGCTCGATCTGCATCTGCCGGCGCAGCTTGAGGTCGAGGGCGCCCAGGGGCTCGTCGAGCAGCAGCACGTCGGGCCGGTTGACCAGCGCACGGGCGAGCGCCACGCGCTGCTGCATGCCACCGGAGAGCTGCGCGGGCTTCTTCTCGGCGACGCCCCCGAGCTCGACGAGCTCGAGCGCCTCCTTCGCCTTGCCCATCGCGTCCTTGTCGCGCTTGCGCTTCAGCCCGAAGGCGACGTTCTCGAGCACGGTCATGTGCGGGAACAACGCATACGACTGGAACACCGTGTTGACGTTGCGCTGGTAGGGCTTCGAGCCGGTGATGTCGCGCTCGCCGATGAAGATCTGGCCGGTGGTCGGCTGGTCGAGGCCGGCGATCATCCGCAGGGTCGTGGTCTTGCCGCAGCCCGAGGGGCCGAGGAGGGCGAAGAAGGAGCCGCCCGGGACGGTCAGGTCCATCGGCTGGACGGCCGTGAAGGCCTCGAACTCCTTGCTGACGCCGAGCAGGCGCAGGTCGGGTGTGACGCTCGAGGCGGTCGAGGTGCTCGAGGCGGCCGTCGAGGACGTGGAGGAGGCGGTGGTCATCGTCTCGGTGGTCGGTTCGGTCGTCATGGGTCAGCCCGCCGTCAGCTCGGAGAACGCCTGGTTGAACTTGGTCTCCTCGGCGGCCGTGAGGCCGCGGAAGACGTGCGCCTTGGACAGCGTCTTCTGGTCCGGGACGATGAGCGGGTTCTTGGCCACTTCCGGGTCCTCCTTGGCGAGGATCGCCTTCGTGCCGCGGACGGGCGAGATGTAGTTGACGTAGTCGACCACCTGCGCCATCACCTCCGGCTCGTAGTAGTAGTTGATGAGCTTCTCGGCATTGGCCTTGTGCCGGGCCATGCCGGGGATGACGAAGTTGTCGGACCAGAGCGTGCAGCCGGTGGAGGGCAGCGTGTAGCCGAGCGACGGGTTGTCGGCCTGCAGCTGCACGACGTCGCCCGTCCAGGCCATGCAGGCCGCGGTGTCGCCGGAGCTGAGGGGTTTGCCGTACTCGTTGCCGGTAAAGCCCTTTATCTGGCCGGCGTCCTTGGCCTTCTTGATCTCGTCGATCGCCGCCATGAAGTCGGCCTCGGTGAAGTCCTCGAGCCTCTTGCCCATGGCGAGCATGACCAGCCCGACGGTGTCGCGCATCTCGGTCAGCAGGGTGACCTTCCCCTTGAGCGCGGGGTCGGTGAGCAGCTGGTCGACGGACTCGACCTTCTTGCCCCCGGTCGCCTTGGGGTTGTAGGCGATTCCCGCGAAGCCCGACTGCCACGGCACCGAGTAGAGGCGGCCGGGGTCGAACTCGACGGTGACGAGGCTGTCCTCGATGTTGGCGTGGTTGGGGAAGTTCGCGAGGTCGATCTTCTGCACGTAGCCCTGGCGGATCAGGCGAGCCACCATCCAGTCGGTGCTGCACCAGACGTCACGGCCGGTGTCCTTGCCGGCGGCGAGCAGCGGCCGCACCTTGGCGTAGAACTCGTCGTTGTCGTTGTAGTCCTCGGTGTAGTTGACCGTGATGCCGTAGCGCTTCTTGAACTCGTCGAGGGTGGGGCGGGCCTGCGTCTTGTCGTTGACGTCGATGTACTCGGGCCAGTTGCTCCAGTTGACGATCTTCTCGGCGGCCGACTGGTCGGGTGCCGACTTGGCGACGGGCGCCGCGGCCGCGGCGGAGCCGGCGCCGGGGTTGCGGCCCTTGACGCTGCAGCCGGCCAGGGCGGCCATGCCGAAGCCGCCGAGTCCGAGCACGACGCCGCGTCTGCTCACCATCCCGCGGGCAAGGGCTGCCCGGAAGGCGAGGTTGTCGTGGCTGTCCGTCATGGGTCCTCCTGAGGGGCTGAGTGGGGACGGAGGGTGCAGGTGGCAGACGCGGTCGTCAGCGGAACAGGTGCGAACCGGCCGCGCGGGGGGTGGTGGCCGCCCCCGAGCGGCCGGTCACGTCGGGTCTCGTCGGGTCACGACTCGATGTTGGCCATGACGTGCTTGATGCGGGTGTAGTCCTCGAGGCCGTACATCGACAGGTCCTTGCCGTAGCCGGAGTGCTTGAAGCCGCCGTGTGGCATCTCGGCGACGATCGGGATGTGCGTGTTGATCCACACGCAGCCGAAGTCGAGCTTGCGGCTCATGCGCATGGCCCGGCCGAAGTCCTTGGTCCAGACCGACGAGGCGAGGCCGTACTGCACCCCGTTGGCCCAGGCCAGGGCCTGCGCCTCGTCGGTGAACTGCTGCACCGTGATGACGGGCCCGAAGATCTCGCTCTGGATCTGCTCGTCGTCCTGGCGCAGGCCCGACAGCACGGTGGGCTCGAAGAAGTAGCCCTCGCCGAGGCCGTCGGCGCGGCGCCCACCGGCGGCCACCTGGGCGTGGTCGGGCAGCCGGTCGATCATGCCGGACACGTGCGCGACCTGGTTGGGGTTGTTGACCGGGCCGAACAGCGCGTCGGGGTCGTCCGGCAGACCGACCTTCGCCTCGTTCTTCGCGTACTCGGCGAGCGCCGCGACGAAGTCGTCATGGATTCGGGGCCCGGCGAGCACGCGTGTGGCTGCGGTGCAGTCCTGGCCGGCGTTGAAGTAGCCACCGACGGCGATGCCCTCGACGGCGGCCTCGAGGTCGGCGTCGTCGAAGACGACGACCGGAGCCTTGCCGCCGAGCTCGAGGTGCACGCGCTTGAGGTCGCGTGAGGCGCTCTCGGCCACCTGCATGCCGGCGCGCACGGAGCCGGTGATGGCCACCATCGCCGGGGTGGGGTGCTCGACGAGCATGCGCCCGGTCTCGCGGTCACCGGTGACGACGTTGAAGGTGCCCTCGGGCAGGAACTCGGAGGCGAGCTCGGCGAGCAGCAGCGTCGTCTCGGGCGTGGTGTCGGAGGGCTTGAGGACGATGGTGTTGCCCGCGGCGAGCGCCGGGGCGATCTTCCACATCGCCATCATCATCGGGTAGTTCCACGGGGTCACCTGGCCGACGACGCCGATGGGCTCGCGGCGCACGAAGGAGGTGTGCCCCTTCATGTACTCCCCTGCCGACTTGCCCTCGAGGACGCGGGCCGCACCGGCGAAGAAGCGGAGCTGGTCGAGCATCGGCGGCACCTCCTCGCTCTCGGTGAGGGCGTGCGGCTTGCCGGTGTTCTCGGACTCGAGCCGGACGAAGTCGTCGGCGCGGGCCTCGATGGCGTCGGCGAACTTCAGCAGCGCGGACTGCCGTTCGCCGGGGGTCGTGTCACCCCAGGTCTCGAACGCCTTGGCGGCGGCGGCATACGCCCGGTCGACGTCGGACTGGCTGCTGACGGGAGCCTTGGCGACCACCTGGGCGGTGGACGGGTCGACGATGTCGACGGTCGCGTCGCCCTCGGGGTCGACGTACTGGCCACCGATGAAGTTGCGGAGCTGGCGCGGCTGCGAAGTCATGCCGGAATGCTAAACACAGTCCTTCGCAATCAGGAAGGGTTGTGGCAATAATTCTTCGGATTCCGTTGTGACAGCACTTGCCAACACCGCGTTCCACAGGTCAGTATCGGCACATGACGACCATCCGAGGCGTGGCAGGCAACGGGGGCGACGGCACCCGCAAGCCCTCGGTCAACCTCGACGAGGTGAGCAAGACCATCATCGAGCTGCTTCAGCACGACGGCCGCAAGTCGTACGCGTCCATCGCGCAGGAGGTGGGCCTGTCCGAGGCTGCCGTGCGCCAGCGCGTGCAGCGCCTGCTCGAGGCCGACGTCATGCAGATCGTCGCGGTGACGGACCCCCTCCAGGTGGGCTTCCAGCGCCAGGCGATGGTGGGCCTGCGCGTGTCCGGTGACATCACGCCGGTCACCGAGGCCCTGTCCGGCATCGAGGAGGTCGGCTACGTCGTCACGACGGCAGGCAGCTTCGACGTGCTCGCCGAGGTGGTCTGCGAGAACGACGACCACCTGCTCGAGCTGCTCACCGGCCGCATCCGCAAGTTGCCGGGCGTCACGGCCACCGAGACGTTCGTCTACCTGAAACTCAACAAACAGCTCTACAACTGGGGTACACGATGACCACCAACCCGAACGACGTCTGGGAACCCACCTCGGACCACCGCACGCCCGCGGGCACGCTGCACTCCGAGGCCGCGCGCGACCACCTGTGGATGCACTTCACGCGCCACTCGGTGTTCGAGGACCCCGGCGACGGCGGCCTCGGCCACTCGGTCCCCATCATCACCAAGGGCAAGGGCTGGCAGATCTGGGACGACCGCGGCAACGAGTACATCGACGGGCTCGCGGGCCTCTTCGTCGTCCAGGCCGGCCACGGGCGTGAGGAGCTCGCCGAGGCGGCGGCGAAGCAGGCCAAGGACCTCGCCTTCTTCCCGCTGTGGAGCTACGCGCACCCCAAGGCCATCGAGTTGGCCGAGCGGCTCGCGAGCCACGCGCCGGGCGATCTCAACCGCGTCTTCTTCACGACCGGTGGCGGTGAGGCGGTCGAGACCGCGTGGAAGCTGGCCAAGCAGTACTACAAGCTGACCGGCAAGCCGACCAAGCACAAGGTGATCAGCCGCGCGGTCGCCTACCACGGCACCCCGCAGGGCGCCCTCTCGATCACCGGCATCCCGGCGGCCAAGGAGATGTTCGAGCCGCTCGTGCCCGGCGCCCACAAGGTGCCCAACACCAACATGTACCGCGCCCCCGAGCACCTGCGCGACGACGAGAAGGCGTTCGGCCGCTGGGCCGCCGACCGCATCGCCGAGGCCATCGAGTTCGAGGGCCCCGACACCGTGGCCGCCGTCTTCCTCGAGCCGGTGCAGAACTCCGGCGGCTGCTTCCCGCCGCCGGCCGGCTACTTCGAGCGGGTCCGCGAGATCTGCGACGAGTACGACGTGCTGCTCGTCTCCGACGAGGTGATCTGCTCCTTCGGGCGCATCGGCTCGATGTTCGCGTGCGACGACTTCGGCTACGTGCCCGACATCATCACGTGCGCCAAGGGCATGACGAGCGGCTACTCCCCCATCGGCGCGATGATCGCGAGCGACCGCCTCTTCGAGCCGTTCCGCAAGGGCACCACCTACTTCCCGCACGGCTACACCTTCGGCGGCCACCCGGTGTCCGCGGCGGTCGCGATGGCCAACCTCGACATCTTCGAGCGCGAGGGGCTCAACGACCGCGTCAAGACGAACGCCCCGGTCTTCAAGGCCACGCTGGACAAGCTGCTCGACCTCCCGCTCGTCGGTGACGTCCGCGGCGCCGGCTACTTCTACGGCATCGAGCTCGTCAAGGACAAGGCCACCCGCGAGACCTTCGACGACGACGAATCCGAGCGGCTGCTGCGCGGCTTCCTCTCCAAGGCGCTCTTCGACGCCGGTCTCTACTGCCGGGCCGACGACCGTGGCGACCCGGTCATCCAGCTCGCGCCGCCGCTGATCATGGGCCCCGAGCAGTTCGACGACATCGAGTCGCGACTGCGCTCGGTGCTCGTCGAGGCGGAGAACCACCTCTGAGACCAACCACCGCCTGCGTATGCCGTGAGGCGCGCAACCACGAAGCCACCCGTTCCGCGGGTGGCTTCGTGCTTCCCGCGACGGATTCGGGGGCCGCGCACCTGCGGAACGCACGGGCCGGCCGTTCGTTGGGGTAGGTATCCGATGACTGCGACGCCGACGCACAAGGAGCAACGACATGGGATTCCTCGACCGCCTGCTGGGCCGCGAACCGCTGCAGCAGCAAGCCACCCCGCGAACCCAGCAGCCGCCACCCACCGGGCAGCCGTATGCCGTTCCGAGCCCGCGAGGAGGCGCCTCCAGCGAGGATGAGCGCGCCATCGCCCGCTACCGGTACCTCCTGCGCACTGCCGACCCGGAGGACATCGAGCGCGTGCACGCGGACGCCTTCGCCAGGCTCTCGCCCGAGCAGCGTCAGATGGTGCTGCAGCGCCTCACCGAGGACCTGCCCGAGAGCGAGCGTCCCCGCAGCGACCAGCCGGTCGACCTGGCCCGCAGCGCGACCCGCGCCGAGATGAGCCGGCCTGGCTACCTCCAGGGCGCTTTCGCCGGCGGCCGTTTCGGCGGCATGGGCGGGATGGGAATGGGCGGGATGTTCGCCGGCTCCATGCTCGGCACCATCGCCGGCGTCGTCGTCGGATCCGCGCTGGCGGACATGATGCTCGACGGTTTCGACTCCTCGCCGGAGGCTCACGAGATGGGCGACTACGGCAACAACGACGACGGCGGCAACGGTGACAACGGTGGCGACTCCGGGTCGGGCGACTCCGGTGGCGGCGACGACGCCGGCGGCACCCAGGACGCAGGAAGCTTCAACGACAGCAGCTCCGTCGACGGCGGCTCCGACCTGGCCGGCGGTGACTACGGGAGCGGCTCGGACTTCGGCGACTTCGGCGGTGACTTCGGTGGAGGGGACTTCGGGGGCGGAGGCTTCGGCGACTTCTGAGCGGCGAGTGGTGTCGGGATTGTCCAAGACAGGGCCCGCGCCGAGGGGCACGCTTGCGTTGACACCCTCCCCGACGAAAGGCGCAGGCCATGGCGATCGCCGCCCTCAAGATGATCAACCTCGACAGCTCCGACCCCCGGCGCGACGCGGCCTTCTGGTCGGCCGTGCTCGCCTGGGAGGTGGCGCACGTGCAGGACGAGTACGCCATGCTGACCGGACCCTCCGGTGTCGCACTGGGTCTTGGTCTCGTCGAGGACCACGAGCCGCCGAGCTGGCCCAACGAGCACGGCACCAAGCAGTTCCACCTCGACCTCGCCGTCGACGACCTCGACGCGGCCGCTGCCGAGTGCGTGCAGGCGGGTGCCACCCTGCCCGAGGAGCAGCCCGGCGAGACGTGGCGGGTCCTGCTCGACCCCAGCGGCCACCCCTTCTGCCTCACCCAGGCAGCCAACTGGGCCTGAACTCCACCCACACGAGAGCGCGCTCAGTCCCACACGAGCGCGCTCAGTCCCACTCGAGAGCGCGCTCAGTCCCACACGTGTGAGACTGGGCGCTCTCGACTGTGGCGGGACACGCTCTCGACTGTGGCGGGACGCGCTCTCGACTGTGGCGGGACGCGCTCTCGACTGTGGCGGGACGCGCTCTCGAGGGGACGCGGACGGCGGCTCAGACGCCGGCGAGGGCGTGGAAGAGCGCGGCGATGCCGAGGATGACGGGCACGGAGGCGAAGGTGCTGACGAAGATGACGTCGCGGGCGAGCGCCACCTCGCGGCGGTAGCGGACGGCATACGTGAAGATGTTCTGCGCCGTCGGCAGGGCAGCCGTCACGACGACGGCGAAGAGCGGCTGCCCACGCAGGCCGAGTGACATGCCGATGGCCAGCGCGACGGCAGGCATGACGAGCGTCTTGAGGACGACGATCGACCACACGTGGCCGGCCGAGCTGCCCGATGCCGGGCGCGGCCCACGGCGCAGCGAGATTCCGAACGCCACGAGCATCGAGGGCACCGCCATGGCGCCGAGCAGGTCGATCGGGGCGGCGACGACGCGCGGCAGGTGCAGATCGAGCACCGCGATGAGCAGACCCGCAACGGCACCGAGCGTGATCGGGTTGCGGAACATCCGACCGAGGCTGCGCCCCAACGTCGGCCGCTCACCGCGTGCGTCGCTGTCGAAGAGCGCCATGGAGACAGGGGTGATGAGCAGCAGCTGCATCAGCAGCGTGGGAGCCACCCAGGCGACGTCCCCGAGGACGTAGAGCGCGATGGGGATGCCGAGGTTGCCCGCGTTGACGTACGCCGCGGAGAGACTCCCGATGAGGCGTGACCCGAGAGTGCCCGCGGCCCAGCGCAGCCGGACGAGCAGCAGGTAGAGGCAGACGACCACGAGGAAGCTCAGCAACGAGGTCACCAGGTTGGCCGACAGCACCGCGCCGAGGGGGGTTCGCTGCATGACGGTCAGCAACAGCGCCGGTGACGCGACGTAGAAGGCGAGGCGCGAGAGGTTGACCTGGGCCGACTCGTCGAGGATCCGGCGGTCCGCGAGCACCCAGCCGACCGCCACGATGACCGCGATCGTCGCGAACCCCTCCAGCACCCCGACCATGGGCAGATCCTTGCAGCGGGCACGGGCCGCACCACGCGCGGGTCCACGTCCGGTGCCCCTCCGGCGGGCAGGATGAGCGGCATGGAGATCGAGACCCTCGCCGAGCTGGACGACCACCTGGCCTCGGGCGAGAGCCTGCGTGGCGTGCGGCTGCAGGACCTCGACCTCACCGGCTACGGCGACCGGCTGGCGGCCGACGGCGACCTGACCGGCCTCGTGGTGCTCGGCGGGAAGGTCCCCCTGCCGGTCGCGCACCTGCTGCTCGAGCGCGGCGCGATCCTCTTCCCGGGCATCGCCGACGCACCCGTGGACCCGTGGCGCGGCCTCTACTTCGCCTCCGACCTCTACGAGGGGCTCGAACACGGCTACGCCCACACCCGCGATGCCAAGGCGTATGCGTGGTTCGTCGACGCGCGCCTGCGCACCGACGCGTACTGCACCCTCGTCCGGGCGATCCATGACGACTCCGTGACGGACCACCTCGACGAGTTCGTCTTCGGCCGCTCGGTGGTCGGGATCATGGGCGGGCATGCGCTGCAGAGGGACTCGGCGGCATACGCGAGCGCCGCGGACCTCGGTCACACACTCGCCGAGGAGGGGCACCTCGTGGCCACCGGAGGCGGCCCGGGCGCGATGGAGGCGGCGAACCTCGGCGCCCTGTGCCGCAGCCGGCCCGCTGTCGAGGACGCGATCGGTCGCATCGCGACGGTCCCGGGCTTCCGCTCGGACATCACCACGTGGGCCGAGTCGGCGCTGTCGGCCAGGCTTGCGGTCGTCGGGGACGAGCCGCCGGTCCCTTCGGACACGTTGGGCCCGAGCGCACGGTCGCTCGGCATCCCCACGTGGTTCTACGGCCACGAGCCGCCCAACGTGTTCTGCGACGTGATCGCCAAGTACTTCTCCAACGCCATCCGTGAGGAGGGCCTGCTCGCACGGTCCAACGCCGGTGTCGTCGTGCTCGGCGGCGCCGCCGGCACCGTGCAGGAGATCTTCCAGTCCGTGACCCCGCTCTACTACGCCGCCGACGAGGGGCCGCTGCCACCGCTCGTGCTCGTCGGCAGGGAGCACTGGACCGAGCGCGTGCCGGTGTGGCCGGTGCTGACGGCCATCGCGGCCGGACGCCCGATGGCGGAGGCGATCCACCTCGTCGACGAGATCGACGAGGTGCTCGCCCTGCTGCCCTCCCCCACCCCCTGAGCTTCCTCACCGAACGCGGCGTTCGGTGCCGAACGCACTGTTACAACACGTGGTTCGCAACCGAACGCCGCGTTCGAGAGGTGCAGGTCAGGCGGACGGCCCGCGCAGCACCGGGGTCAGGGTCTCGAGGACGGCCGGGTCCTCGATGGTCGCCGGGACCGCCGGGGTGTGGCCGTCGGCGAGCTCGCGCATCGTCTTGCGCAGGATCTTGCCCGATCGGGTCTTCGGCAGCGCCCCGACGATGTCGACCTGGTGCAGGGCGGCGACCGGGCCGACCTCTGCGCGCACCCGGGCGACGAGCTCGCGCTTGATACGGTCGCCGTCGCCGTCGGCGTCGACGCCGGACTTCAGCACGACGAGCGCCCGTGGCACCTGCCCCTTCAGGTCGTCGTGCACACCGATGACGGCGCACTCGGCCACCGCCTCGTGTCCGGCGAGGGCCGCCTCGAGCGAGCCGGTGGAGAGCCGGTGCCCGGCGACGTTGAGCACGTCGTCGGTGCGGCCCATGACGTAGAGGTAGCCGTCCTCGTCGAGGTAGCCGCCGTCGCCCGTGAGGTAGTAGCCGGGGTAGGCCGACAGGTAGGAGCTGACGTAGCGGTCGTCGTCGCCCCACAGCGTGGGCAGGGTGCCCGGCGGCATCGGCAGCTTGATGCAGATGGCTCCCTCGACCCCGGGCGCCACCGGGTCGCCCGACCCGTCGAGCACCTGCACGTCGTAGCCCGGCACGGCGACGGTGGGTGAGCCCGCCTTGATGGGCAGGAGCTCGATCCCCTCGGGGTTGGCGGCGATCGGCCACCCGGTCTCGGTCTGCCACCAGTTGTCGATGACCGGCTTCCCCAGGGCTGCCGAGGCCCATTCATACGTGTCGGGGTCGAGCCGCTCCCCCGCGAGGAAGAGCGCCCGGAATCGCGAGAGGTCGTGCTCGGCGAGCTTGGAGGCGGTCGAGTCCTCCTTCTTGATGGCGCGGAAGGCGGTCGGGGCGGTGAAGAGGCAGACCGCGCCGTACTCCTCGATGACGCGCCAGAACGCCCCCGCGTCGGGCGTGCCCACCGGCTTGCCCTCGTAGAGGACCGTCGTCGCCCCGGTGAGCAGTGGCGCGTAGACGATGTAGGAGTGCCCGACCACCCAGCCGACGTCGCTCGCGGTGAACATCGTCTCGCCGGGCGCCACGTCGTAGATGTTGGCCATCGACCACCGCAGCGCCACGGCGTAGCCGCCGCTGTCGCGGTAGATCCCCTTCGGCTTCCCGGTCGTCCCGGAGGTGTAGAGGATGTAGAGCGGGTCGGTCGCCGCGACGGTGGTGCACTCGGCTGCCGGCGCGTCGGCGTACACCTCGTCCCAGGTCATCTCCTCCCAGTCCGTGTCGCGTTCCCCCACTTCGGCCGGCGACTGCTCACGCTGCAGCACGATGACCGACTCGGGCTTGTGGCTGCTGCGGCGCAGCGCCTCGTCGAGCATGGGCTTGTACTCCACGATGCGGGAGGGCTCGACCCCGCAGCTGGCGCTGACGACGACCTTCGGCTCGGCGTCCTCGATGCGCGCCGCGAGCTCCTGCGGGGCGAAGCCACCGAAGACCACGGAGTGCACGGCGCCGAGCCGTGCGCAGGCGAGCATGGCGACGACCGCCTCGGGCACCATCGGCATGTAGATGACGACCCGGTCACCCTTCTCGACGCCGAGCCCCTCGAGGGCACCGGCGAAGCGCGACACGCGGTCGAGCAGCTCGGCGTACGTGATCGTCGCCTTGGTGCCCGTCACCGGTGAGTCGTAGCGGATCGCGGGCTGGTCGCCGCGCCCGGCGAGGACGTGGCGGTCGACGGCGTTGAAGCACACGTTGAGCTCGGCGTCGGGATACCACCGGTAGAAGGGCGGTCTCGTGTCGTCGAGGATGCGCGTCGGCGTGGTCACCCAGTCGATCGCGCCGGCGGCTTCCCGCCAGAACGCCTCCGGGTCCCGCAGGCTCGCGTCGTAGATGCTCTGGTATGCCGTCGCCGCGCCGTCGCTCATGGGCTCACTGTGCCGCCGAGTCGTCGAGCGCGCCAGAGCGGCTGCGTCGAGGTGACGCATCTGACAGACGAGCCGCCGTGATCGCGACGCACATCCCGGCGGCCGCGAGGCAGAGGGCGCCCGCCACGTACCAAGCAAGCGTGTAGGTGCCGAGGTGGTCACGGACGAGCCCCGCGCCGAGTGCTGCGGCGGCGGCACCGAGCTGGTGGGAGGCGAAGACCCAGCCGAAGACGATCGGCGCCCGGTCGCCGTAGGCACTGCGGCACAGGGCGATCGTCGGCGGCACCGTCGCGACCCAGTCGAGCCCGTAGAAGAGGACGAAGGCGAGCATGTTGACGTGCATGGTGTCGCTGAACAGCGACGGGAGCAGGAACAGCGACCCGCCGCGGAGCGTGTAGTAGGCCGCGAGCAGGACCCGGGGGTCGACCCGGTCGGTCAGCCAGCCGGAGAAGATCGTGCCGACGACGTCGAAGATCCCGACGAGCGCGAGCAGGCTGGCGGCCGTCGTCGTCGGCATGCCGTGGTCGTGCGCGGCGGGGATGAAGTGGGTGCCGACGAGGCCGTTGGTCGAGGCTCCGCACACGGCGAAGCTCCCGGCGAGCAGCCAGAAGACCCGGGTGCGGGCGGCGTGGCGCAGCGTGTCGAGGGCAAGGCGAGCGGGGTGACCCGTGGGGCGGGGCGGACGTGCCACCGGTGTGCCGGTGCGCGCCCCGAAGGCGGTGAGGCCGAGCACGCTGGGGTGGTCGTGCAGCTTCCACAGCACGACGGGGACGACGGCCATCGCCGCGGCGGCCGTGGTGACGGCCGCGCTGCGCCAGCCGTGGTGCGCGGCGAGCCAGGCCAGCACGGGCAGGAAGACCAACTGGCCGGTCGCTCCGGCGGCAGTGAGGATGCCGGTGACGAGGCCGCGCCGTTCGACGAACCAGCGTCCCGTGACGGTCGCGACCAGGCCCATCGACATGGCACCGGTGCCGAGGCCCACGACGATGCCCCAGCACAGGACGAGCTGCCACGACTGCGTCATCCAGATCGGCAGCAGCGACCCGACGCTGACGAGGACGAGCGCGACGGCGATGACACGCTGGATGCCGAGACGCTCCATGAGGGCTGCCGAGAAGGGCGCCGCCAGCCCGAAGAGGACGAGGTTGACGGAGACGGCACCCCCGATGACGCCCATGGGCCAGCCGAACTCGTCGTGCAGCGGCGTCATGAGGACGCCCGGGGCCGACCGGAACCCGGCCGCTCCGATGATGGTCAGGAACGTGACGACCGCGACCCACCACGCCGGGTGGATGCGGTGTCGTGGGGTAGGAGGCTGCAGGCCGCCGGGGAGGGTCTCGTCGGCGGCGGGCTGTCGGTTCGTGAGGCTCACAGGCCCCATCCTCAGGCCTGCCTGCCCGGCAGACGAGTGGCCAGACGGACATCATGTGCAAAGATCTGGCCATGCGACACGAGCCCGGCCCTCCTCACCTCGTCGTGGTCCTGGCCCTCGACACGGCCATCGCCTTCGAGGTCGGTCTCCCCCACCGGTTCCTGCGCGCGAGTGCCCTCGACCCGGGCTGGCCCGGACCGGCCACGGGCGCCCCGGCCCCCTACGACGTACGCCTGGTGACGCTCGACGACGGCCCGGTCACGACCTCGGCGGGGTATGCCGTCCTGCCGACCCACCGGAACACCGAGATCGCCCGCGCCGACACCATCGTCGTGCCCGGCATCAACGGCGAGATCGTCGCCACCGGGGCCCTGCCCGACGAGCTGCGCGCCCTCGCCGCGACGGCCCGACCGGACGCGCGCTGGCTGTCGATCTGCACCGGCGCCTTCGTCCTCGCGGCGCTCGGCAAGCTCGACGGGCGCGAGGCCACGACGCACTGGTGCCACGCCGACGCGTTCCGGCGACACTTCCCGCAGGTGCAGCTGAACCCCGACGTGCTCTACGTCGACCACGGTGACGTGCTCACCTCAGCCGGCAACGCCGCCGGCATCGACCTGCTCCTCCACGTGCTCCGCTCGGACCTCGGCACCGAGGCCGCCAACCGTGTCGCCCGCGGGGCGGTCGTGGCGCCGTGGCGGGCCGGCGGCCAGGCCCAGTTCATCGACCGACCCGTCCCGCGCGAGTCGGACGCGGGCACGGGACCGACCCGCGCCTGGGCGCTGGAGCATCTCGACGAGCCGATCAGCTTGCGCGACATGGCTCGTCACGCCGGGACGAGCGTCCGGACCTTCACCCGGCGCTTCCGCGAGGAGACCGGCGAGACGGCGGGCGCGTGGCTCGCCCGGGCCCGGGTCGACCGGGCGCGACACCTGCTCGAGACCACCGACCTGCCCGTCGACCGCGTCGCTGCCGCGGCCGGCTTCGGCACCAGCGCATCACTGCGCCAGCACCTGTCCGTGGCGGTCGGCCTGTCCCCGCTGGCCTACCGCCGCACCTACAGGGCGGAGCCGGCCTGAGCCGGAGAGCCACTGGTCACGTGGCGAGCGGCAGGTGTGGGTGGACGGGCGAGCGGCCTTGGAACGACAGGATGGCCGGGTTCTGGACGACGCCGCCCCGGATCTCGATGGCGCGGCGCATCGTCGGGGACCGGTCCCACGCATCGGGGCCGCCCATCACGACGGGCAGGAAGGGCAGCAGCGCCTCGCTGATCTCCCACGTGGCGGCGTCCCACAGGTAGGAGGGGCTGTGGTCGACGGCGTAGTAGAGCACGTGCTCGCCCACCATGAAGGTGGGGTCGGCGAAGCTCGTCGGGCGTGCCCAGCTGAAGCCCATCCCCTCGTCGCAGGACACGTCGATGACGATGCTGCCCGGTGCCATCCGCTTGAGGTCGTCGTCGGTCATGAAGAGCAGCGGCGCGTCGGTGTCCTGGAGCACGCAGTTGACGACGATGTCGTGCTCGGCGAGGAACTCCCCGAGGACGACGGGTCCGTGCTCGGTGTCCGCGTGCCCGACGCGCCCGCCCGTACCGTCGGTGTCGAAGTGCACGATCCGGGCCGAGTGGATCGGGGCGGCCACGGCTGCGCGCTGCCGGTGCGTGAGCACGTCGACCTCCCCGACGCACAGGGCGTTGAGGGCGGTCACCGCGCCCCGCGCCGTCGCGCCGAAGCCGATGACGACCGCGCGCCGGTGCGGGCCGTACGCGCCTGTGACGCCGGCGAGCTGGAGGGCATGCAGCACCGAGCAGTAGCCGGCGAGCTCGTTGTTCTTGTGGAAGACGTGCAGGTTGAAGGAGCCGTCCCGATTCCAGTGGTTCATCGCCTCGAACGCGATGAGCGTCAGCTGCCGGTCGATGGCCACCTGGGTCAGCTGAGCGTCCTGCACGCAGTGTGGCCACCCCCACAGCACCTGCCCGATGCGCAGGCCCTCGATGTCGGCGATCAGCGGCTTCGGCACCAGGACCACGTCGCAGCGCCGCACGAGCTCCTCACGGGTGCCGAACCCGCCGACGTAGCGCTCGAGCTCGTCGTCGGCCACGCCGAACCGCTCCCCGTAGCCGTGCTCCACGACGATCCCCTCGCGCAGCGCGGCGGGGATCCGGTCGAAGTGCCGCGGATGCAGCGGCAGCCGGTGCTCGTTCTCCTTCAGCGAGCGTCCCAGCAGCCCGACACTGAGCTCGAACGACGTGACGGGACCACCGGGCGGGACCGGCTCGACGAGGGACTGGACCATGGGCGCACCTCCTGGCGAACACGCGCCCCGCCCGGTGCCCCGTCCACCAGCGCCCGCGCCGGGGCACTGCCTCTGCTCGCCAGCCTACGCAGGTCAGGCGGTGGCCGCAGCGAGTTGGCCGCAGGCCCCGTCGATGTCCTGGCCGCGCGTGTCGCGGATGGTGGTGGGGATGCCGTGGGCGCGCAGCCGCTCGACGAAGTTCTGCTCGACTCCCGGGCGCGAGGCGGTCCACTTCGAGCCCGGCGTCGGGTTGAGCGGGATGGGGTTGACGTGCACCCAGCCCTTGCCGCGCCGGGCGAGCTTCTCCCCCAGCAGGTCTGCGCGCCAACCCTGGTCGTTGATGTCGCGGATGAGGGCGTACTCGATGGACACTCGACGCCCGGTCGTCTCGTAGTAGCGGTGGGCCGCGTCGAGTGCCTCGTCGACGGACCACCGGGTGTTGATCGGCACGAGCTCGTTGCGCAGCTCGTCGTCGGGGGCGTGCAGCGACAGCGCCAAGGTGACCGGGATGCCCTCGGCCGTCAGCTTGTCGATGCCCGGCACGAGACCGACGGTCGACATCGTGATGCCGCGCGCCGACATGCCCAGGCCGTCGGGGGCCGCGTCGGTGAGCCGCCGGATGGCGCCGATGGACGCCTTGTAGTTGGCCAGCGCCTCGCCCATGCCCATGAAGACGACGTTGCTGACCCGGAGCGGGTGCTCGCGGTCCTCGTCGTCGCCCCCGGCGAGCTCGCCGCGGCGCAGCGCCCGGGCCGCCCACACCACCTGCTCGACGATCTCGGCCGTCGACAGGTTGCGGGTCAGGCCGGCCTGGCCCGTCGCGCAGAAGGGGCAGTTCATGCCGCAGCCGGCCTGGCTGGAGATGCAGATCGTGACGCGGTTCGGGTAGCGCATGAGCACCGACTCGACGATGGCACCGTCGTGCAGGCGCCACGCATACTTCATCGTCTGGCCGTCGTCGGCCACCCGCTCGACGACGGGCGTCAGCAGCGTGGGCAGCAGGTCGGCGACGAGCTCGGAGCGGACCGCCTTGGGCAGGTCGGTCATCTGCTCCGGGTCGTCCTCGAGGCGCTCGAAGTAGTGCGTCGAGAGCTGCTTGGCGCGGAAGCCCTTGTGGCCCAGCGACTCGACGGCTTCCTTGCGCTCGGCCGGCGCGAAGTCGGCGAGGTGGCGCGGCGGCTTGCCGCGGCGGGGGGCCGTGAAGGTCAGCTGCCCCGGCTGGGGGCGCGTCGTCGTCGGCTCGGGCAGCGCGACGGGTGCCGGCTCGGGGGCGGGGGCGGAGGTCTCAGTCATCTCCCCTCCAGTGTCTCAGGCCGAGTCAAAACGAGCGGGCGGCGCGGCCGCGCGCTGCTCGGACACGGCGTTGCCGCCGTCGACGACGAGCACCTGACCCGTGACGTAGGACGCCTCGCGGCTGGCGAGGAAGGCGACGGCCACCGCCACCTCGTCGGCAGTGCCGGACCGTCCCACCGGGGTGGCGAGCCCCTCGCGGGCCTCGTCGTCGGTCTGCGAGCCGGTCGCCACCCAGCCGGGCGCGACGGCGTTGACGGTGACCCCGTGCGGTCCCTCGTCGACGGCCAGGGCGCGCGTCAGGCCGACCATCCCGGCCTTGGCGGTGGCGTAGGCGACCTCGGCCCGCATGGCCATGACGCCGCCGGTCACGCTGCTGACGAGCACGAGCCGCCCGCTCCCCGAGGCGCGCAGGTGCGGCAGCGCCGCCCGGCTGACGAGGTATGCCGTGTCGAGGTTGCGGGCGAGCGAGCGGCGCCAGCGCTCGGGGTCGGTCGCGAGCAGGTCGCCGCCGAGGGTGTCGGGGTCGGCGGCACTGGTCATGCCGGCGTTGGTGACGACGACGTCGAGGCGGCCGTGGCGCTGCAGGCAGGTCTCGACGAGCGCCTGCGCAACGGCCGCGTCGGTGAGGTCGCCGACGAAGCCGCTGGCCGCGACGCCGTCCTGCCCCAGCTCCGTGGCACGGTCGTGCACACGCTCGGTGGTGGCTGCCAGCAGCACCTGCGCACCCAGCCGCCCCAGCAGGCGGGCCGTGGCGAGGCCGATCCCCTCGGGGCTGCCCGCACCGGTGACGAGGGCGACGCGGCCGACCTGACCGAAGGGCGTGGTGGACACGATCAGACCGGCTTGGCTGCCAGCAGGGTCAGCACCGCCCACACGATGGGCGCCACGACGACCATCGAGTCGAGCCGGTCCATGACTCCGCCGTGCCCGGGAAGGACGTTGGACATGTCCTTGATGCCGAGGTCGCGCTTGATCAGCGACTCCATGAGGTCGCCGATGGTGGCCGCGATCGCGACCCCGACGCCGAGCGCGA
Organism: Terrabacter sp. NPDC080008; assembly: GCF_040702505.1. Lineage (NCBI taxonomy): Bacteria > Bacillati > Actinomycetota > Actinomycetes > Micrococcales > Intrasporangiaceae > Terrabacter > Terrabacter sp. NPDC080008. The sequence goes on along the minus strand of NZ_JBFBLC010000003.1, from coordinate 414,679 downwards.
GGCCGATGACCCACGAGTGGTCGAGCAGCAGGTGCACGGTGATCGAGCCCCCCACGACGCACAGCACGACCGAGCCGGCGAAGCCCTCCCAGGACTTCTTCGGACTGATGGTGGGCGCCATGGGGTGCTTGCCGAAGAGGACGCCCGCGGCATACCCCCCGACGTCGCTGCACACGGTCGTGATGAGGAAGACGAACATCCGGCCCACCCCGTCGGGCGGCGCGAGCAGCAGCACGGCGAAGCCGACGAGGAAGGTCGGGTAGGTCGAGATGAAGACCCCGCCCAGGACGTCGCGGCCGGCGCCCTCGCGGCGTCCGGCGCCGCGCCAGAGCACCACGGCCAGGCCCGTCAGCGCCCACGCCACGAGCAGGCCGGCCGGTCCGTGGACGTAGGCCGCCCAGAGCATCCCGACCAGACCGACCAGCGGGGGGACGAGCGGCGCCTCCACGGCGGCGTGCCGCAGCGCGGCCCGCAGCTCCCAGAGGCCGATGCCGACCGCGACCGCGACGAGCAGCAGGAACGACTCCTTGCGGATGAGCAGGGTCGCGATGATGAGGACACCGAGCCCGACGCCCACGCCGATCGCGGCCGGCAGGTTGCGTCCGGCGCGGCTCTGCTTCTTCTCGAGGACCACCTCGGGCGGCAGCCCAGCCGACTCGTCGAGGGCCGGGTCGTAGGGAACCGGCTCGAGCGGCCCGTGACCGCCGTCTGCGCCGTCGGTCGCGTCGGCGCCGTCGCCCACGGCATCCGGTGGCCGCGCCGGATCCACGGGCTCCGACGGCTGGTCGGTCGTCATCTCCTGGTCGAGCACCGAGGTCACACCTCGAGCAGCTCGGTCTCCTTGGCCTTGACGAGGGTGTCGACGAGGTCGGTGTGCTTCTTCGTGAGCCCGTCGAGCTCCTTCTCGGCGCGCGTGCCGTCGTCCTCGCCGACCTCGCCGTCCTTGACGAGCTTGTCGAGGTCGGTCTTGGCCTTGCGCCGGATGTTGCGCACCGAGACGCGGGCCTCCTCGGCCTTGTGGTTCGCGAGCTTGATGTACTCCTTGCGGCGCTCCTCGGTCAGCTCCGGCATGACGCAGCGGATCTGGTTGCCGTCGCTGCTCGGGTTGACCCCGAGGTCGGAGTCGCGGATGGCGCGCTCGATGGCGTGCATGGCCGACTTGTCGAAGGGGATGACGAGGATGGTGCGAGGCTCGGGGTTCTGGAACGAGGCCAGCTGCTGCAGCGGCGTCGGGGCGCCGTAGTACTCGACCGTGAGCTTGTTGAACAGGCCCGGGTTGGCGCGGCCGGTGCGGATGCCCGCGAAGTCCTCCTTGAGGACCTCGACGGCCTTGTCCATCTTCTCCTCGGCCTCGAACATCGTCTCTTCGATCATGGCTCTTGGGTTTCCTCGTCCTCGTTCGTTCGTGGTCGTGCTCAGCGTGTTCGTATGCGGTGTGGCGCCGGCCGCGTCGTCGCCGCCGACCGGGCGCGGCGACCTGGCGTTCAGGCGTTGGTGACCAGCGTGCCGATCTTCTCACCGAGCAGGGCGCGCGTGATGTTTCCCGCGCCCTCCATGCCGAAGACGACCATCGGCAGCTTGTTCTCCATGCAGAGGCTGAAGGCGGCTGCGTCGACCACCTTGAGCCCCTCGGCGATGGCGTCGTTGAAGGTGAGCGTCTCGAGCTTCTTCGCCTCGGGGTTGGTGCGCGGGTCGGAGTCGTAGACGCCGTCGACGCCGTTCTTGGCGATGAGCACGGCGTCGCACTTGATCTCGAGGGCGCGCTGGGCGCTGACCGTGTCGGTCGAGAAGAACGGCATGCCGGCGCCGGCTCCGAAGATGACGACCCGGTGCTTCTCGAGGTGGCGGATGGCGCGTCGCGGGATGTACGGCTCGGCCACCTGCTGCATCGCGATCGCGGACTGCACGCGGGTCTCGACGTCCTCCTTCTCGAGGAAGTCCTGCAGGGCGAGGCAGTTCATGACGGTGCCGAGCATGCCCATGTAGTCGGCGCGGGTGCGGTCCATCCCCCGTTGCTGCAGCTCGGCGCCGCGGAAGAAGTTGCCTCCGCCGATGACGACGGCGACCTCGACGCCCTGGTGGACGGCCTCGGCGATCTGCTTGGCGATGCCGGACACGACGGCCGGGTCGAGGCCGATGCGGCCTCCGCCGAACACCTCACCGGAGAGCTTGAGAAGGACCCGGTGGAAGGGGGTCGTCTGGGCATCTGTCATGGCGCAGGGCCTCCTCGTGGGCAGCGTTCCGGCGGTCGGTCGATCTTTCCACATCCCCCGGGCATCGGCCGCATCGAGGGGCGAAGTGGGCCGGCGGGAGTCAGCCCTCGAGGACCCGTGGCAGAGCCGCGGCGAGGCGCGTGTAGTCGTCCTCGTCGTTGTAGGGGGCCGCGGCCAGCCGCAGGTAGCCGCGACCTGCGAAGGCGACCGGGGGCACGACGAAACCCGCGTAGTAGAGCCGCTGCCACAGCGCGTCGGCCGACTCCGTCGTCGTGGCGACGCCCTCCGGGAGCGCCACCAGCCGCAGGCAAGGAGCCGAGGGTATGCCGCCGAGCGGGTCGGGCGTGCCGAGAGCGTCCCGCACGACCTCCACTCCACTGGCCAGCAGCTCCGCGTTGCGCCCGACCTGCTCCCAGCCGCCGAGCGCCTCCCAGGCCGCGATGCCCTCGGGGACGGCGAGCCACGCCGAGTGGTCGACGGTGCCCTGCAGGTCGAAGCGCTCCGGGTAGGGCAGTCCGTGGCTCCAGGACGTGACGAGCGGGCGGAGCGACTCGCGGTGCTCCGGAGCGGCCCAGAGCGCGGCCGCGGCACGCGGCGCGTACGCCCACTTGTGCAGGTTGCCGGACCAGAAGGCGACGCCCAGGGACTCGATGTCCACCCCGGGCAGCGAGCCGGGCACGTGCGCGGCATCGACGAGGACCGGCACCGGCGCCACCGCCGCCACCACGTCGGCCACGGGGAGCACGAGCGCCGTCGGCGAGGTGATCTGGTCGATGACGACGAGGCGGGTGCGGTCGGTCACCGCGGCGGCGAATGCGGCCACGACGTCCCCGGGGTCGGCGTCGACGGGGAAGCTGGCGGTGCGGAGTGCGGCGCCGCGCACCTCGACGGACCAGCCGGCAGTCAGGTAGCCGTGGCTGCTGACGACGACGTCGTCACCGGGCCCGAGGCCCAGGCCCTGCGCCACCACGCCGACCGCCTCGGTCACGTTGCGCACCAAGGCGGTCGAGTCCTCCGGCACCCCGAGGAACGCGGCGGCCGCCTGCCGTGCGTGCGCGAGCTGGACGGGCAGCTCGTCACGGAAGGCGCGCATGGGGGCGCGCTCGATGCCGGCCCGGGCCCGCTCCTGGGCCTCGCGCACCGAGCGAGGGACCGCCCCGAACGCTCCGTGGTTGAGGTGGGTCAGGTCCGGGTCGAGCTCGAACAGCTCGGCGATGTCGCGACGCACGCGGCCATCCTGCCTCAGGGAGCGGAGCTCGACGCCATCAGCCCCGGGCAGGCCACCGCCTCGGCCTGGGTCAGGGGCGGGAGCGAGACAGCGCGCTCGCGGGAGCGTCCGAGGTTCCACGACAGCGCGTCCTCACGGGCCTCCCGTCCGGCGATGACCAAGGGCGTCACGATGCACGCCGACACCTCCCGCGGGAGCCCGGCCACGATCGTCGGGGTCGCGTCCGGTCCTAGCGAGCGCAGGTAGGCGAGGTCGAGCTTGCCCGTGGCCTGGAAGCGCTCGACGTTGCGCTGGGCGACCCACGCCTCGGGGTTCGCCAGGCCGCCGACGAGCACGAAGGCCGCCGCCGACACGAGGGCGGCCCGGGGCAGCCACCACCCCGACAGGCGCACCCCGGCGGCGAGGACGAGCACGACGAGCAGGCCCAGCCACAGCTCGAAGGCGTCGACGAGCACGCGCAGGACGGTGAAGCCGTACGCCTGCTGGTAGAGGTCCATGCGGTGCAGTGCCGAGGCGACGACGAGGAGCGTCAGCCCGCACAGGGCCCCGAGGGCGATCCGCAGCCGCAGCGCGTCACGCCGGCTCGACCGGGGCGCCTTGCGGACGGCGAGCGCCACGGTCGCCAGGGTGAGGAGCGTCGCCGCGGTGAGCTGGCCGAAGCCCTGGTGCACGTAGTCGGCATAGGTCAGGCCGGTGGTGCGCTGGATGTAGTCGTGTCCGCCGAACAGCGCCGCGGCCTGGGCGACGACGAAGGCGAGGAAGACGGCGGTGACGAGGGCGACCGGCACGAGCCACTCCCACGGATGCACGACGGGGCGTCCCTCCGGCAGCGAGACACGCTCGACGCGCGGCGGGTTGAGCGCGACGTACGTCGCGGCGAGGAGCGCACCGCCCATGACGAAGCCCACGAAGGTGCGGAAGACCAGGCTGTCCCAGCCGAGGTGCGGCACGAGCGCCCCGGCCCAGGACCCGAACAGGGCGTCGCCCGAGGCGAAGAGTCCACCGAAGACGACGAGCGCCACGAGCGAGACGGCCGCCGTGCGCACGACCGGCCACAGGACGTGGATCCGGCTGGTGGCGGCCACGGTGCGGCCGAGCAGCGGCAGGCCACGGACGGCGGCGAGCGGCCAGGAGGCGACGCCGGCGAGCAGCGGGAGCAGCCGCCGGGCATCGGTCAGCGCGGTCGTCAGCAGGACGATGCCGAGCAGGACCGCCAGCACGGTCAGCCACTCGGCGGCGCGGAGCACCGACAGGGAGGCGAGTGCGACGCACAGGACGCCCGTGAGGGCCGTCCACCGGGAGTGGCGGTGGCGCCTCGTGCGCCACAGGACCGCTCCCCCGAGGACGAGCACGCCGAAGAGGGCCAGGCCGAACTGGCGGTAGGGCAGCACGACGGCCGACAGGGCGCCGACCCCCATGCAGCCCAGCAGCAGACGCACCTGGGGGGCGAGCCCGGCCTCGGGCCAGAGGTCACCGAAGAGCGAGTCGACGACGGGACCCGGCGGCGCTACCGGGACGCCGCCGTATGCCGTGGGCTTGGGCGCCGCGGACACGTCTCCTTGCGTCGGCGCAGAGCTCGCGCCCCGACCGCCCTCGGCGGACGTCGCAACGCCGGCTCGGGACTGGGTGGGCGATGGCACGGTGGTCTCCTGCGGGTCGGGCGCGTCGGGCGCGTCGGGCACATGGGGGCGCGAGAGGGTGGGTCCCGGTGTCCGGGGCAGCACGGCCCGGAAGCGGGCTCCGTGCTCCCCCGGGTCGGGTCGGAGCGAGGCGATGGATCCGCCGTGCAGCTCGCACACCCAGCTCGCGATGGCCAGGCCGATGCCGGTGCCTCCACCCGAGTCGTCGCCGGAACCGAACCGGTCGAAGATGCGGTCGGCGTGCTCCTCCGGGACGCCGTCGCCCTCGTCGGCGACGAGGAGCCACCACCGGTCGGCGCCGTCCGGCCCGGCCGAGACCGTGACCCGGCCACCGGGCGGGCTGTGCCGGTCGGCATTGTCGAGGAGGTTGGCCAGCAGCTGGGCCAGGCGGGCCGGGTCGGCCGTGACCTTCAGTCCCGCCGGCACGTCGACGTGGTGGACGGTGCCGCGCCGGGACACCCCGGCCTCGGCGACGGCCGCCTCGACGAGCTCGCGCACGTCCACGGCCGAGAGCGCGAGCGGTGTGCGGCCGCCGTCGACCCGGCTGAGGTCGAGCAGGTCGCCGACGAGGGCCCCGAGGCGCTCGGCCTGTGCGAGCGCGCTCCGTAGGACGGCGTCGTCGGGCCGGACGACGCCGTCGACGAGGTTCTCGAGCAGCGCCTGCTGGGCGGCCAGGGGGGTCCTCAGCTCGTGCGAGACGGTCGCCACGAGCTGGCGGCGCTGGGAGTCCGCGCCGGCGAGGTCAGCCGCCATGGTGTTGAACGCGTGAGCGAGGACGCCGACCTCGTCGGCGGACGTGGCGGTGACGCGCCGGGAGTAGTCGCCGGTCGCCATCCTCGCCGCGGCAGCGGTCATCTCGCGCAGCGGCGAGGTCATCCCGCGGGCCAACCACTGCGTGACGCCGAGCGCGGCCACGACGGTCACGGGCAGGGTGAACCAGCCCGGCACCCCGGCGCGGTCACCGATGGTCGAGACCAGGGCGGCTGCGACGATGCTGACGGCGACGAGCAGCCCGAGCTTCGCCTTGATCGAGCGGACCCCGTCGAGGGGCCGGTCCGGGTTCACGGCCGCGCCGCCTGCGTCACCGGACCGGGCGGCTGAGCCTCGCGCGGATCCGCCTCCAGCGCGTAGCCGACCCCGTGGACGGTGCGCACCCGGGCGGCGCCGATCTTGGCGCGCAGCGACTTGACGTGGCTGTCGAGTGTGCGCGTCCGGCCCGCGTCGGCCCACCCCCACACCTCGCGCATCAGCTCGTCTCGGGCGCGAACGGCCCCCGGCTCCTCCGCCAGGGCCACGAGCAGGTCGAACTCGAGCGGCGTCAGGTGCACCGACGCACCCCGAACGGCGACGCGGCGCGTGCTGCGGTCGATGGTGAGGTCGCCGACCACGAGCAGCGGCTGCTGCGCAGCCGCGATCTCGCGCGCCCGGTCGACGCGGCGCAGCAGTGCGCGGACCCGGGCCACGACCTCGCGCATCCGGAAGGGCTTGGTGACGTAGTCGTCGGCGCCCACGCCGAGCCCGACGAGCAGGTCGGTCTCGTCGGCACGGGCCGTCAGCATGAGCACCGGCACGGGACGCAGCGCGTGGACCCGTCGGCACACCTCCAGCCCGTCGAAGCCGGGCAGCATGAGGTCGAGCACGACGAGGTCGGGCGCGTGCTGCTCGTGCGCCGTCACGGCACCAGGGCCGTCGAAGGCCTGCACGACCCGGAAGCCTTCGGCCGCAAAGCGATCGGTGAGGGCCTGGTTGATGGTCGGGTCGTCCTCGACGACGAGCAGCGTCGGCGGCTCCTCGCGTGGCGACCCCACGGCATACCCCTGTTCCATGTCCCAGAGCCTAGGAGCGGCCGTGGGGGTGGCGAGGGCGCGACGTGTGGAGATGCTGTGAAGACCCGCTCAGATGAAGAGCAGCTGCGCGCCCTCGGTCAGCTCGATGAAGTCCGACGCGGAGATGATCCCCTCGACGTCCTCGCGAAGGTCGGCCTCGGTCAGGTGCTGCATGTCCGCCGACATGCGGCAGGCCCACAGGTGGCCGCCCGAGGCGACGATCTGGTCGAGGAACTCGGGCACCTCGGGGACGTCCAGCTCGGCGATCGACTTCTTCAGCTGCGACGTGGCGAGGTGCGTCATGCCGGGCATGCCGCCGAGGCCCTGCGGAAGGTGGGTCGCCGTGTTGCCGAGCATCGTGAACTTCAGGTCTCCGGCGGTCTTGGTGTTGATCATGTCGAAGCCCCAGAAGGTGAAGAACAGGTGCGTCTCGACCCCCTCCCCGAGCGCGGCGTTGGCGAGGATCAGCCCCGGGTAGGCCATGTCGAGGTTGCCCTTGCTGCAGATGATGGCGAGCTTGCGGCCCTCTGACGCCGGGGTGTCGAAGGACGGGACGAGGGGGGCGGTGGTCGGCGTTGCCGTGTCGGTGGTCATCACACACATCCCTTCGGCTTGGGCAGGCCCGCGACGTAGGCCATCTTCTTGGCGGGCTTGGCGGGGAAGAGCTCGAAGATGGACTTGACGGGCGTCCCGGTCTGGGTGCTGACCCGCCGCAGGGTGGCCGTCTCCCCCTGCCGGGCGAAGTCCTCGCGGAGGAAGTGCACGAGCTTCCAGTGCTCGTCGGTCATGTCGATCCCGATGAGCCTCGCGAGCTCGGACCCGAGGTCGTCCGACCACTGGTCGGGACGGGTCAGGAAGCCCTCGTCGTTGACCTCGACGGCATGGCCGGCGATCGTCGTGGTGGGCATGGTGCCGCTCCTTGTCTGCGGTTACGCGGCGGGGACCTTCCCCGCCATCGACATCTGCGCGGGCAGGCCGAGGGGTCGTCCGGGGAGCAGGAGGTTCCAGTAGATGTGGCGGAACGCGAGCTTGCCGAGGTGGTTTGCGCGCGACTCCTTGAGCAGGGTCATCGGCCCCAGCCTCGGCAGCGGGAACGTGCCGGTCAGCGGCTCGGTGTCGTAGTTGAAGTCGAGGAGCATGGCCTTGCCGCCGCCCGACTCGACGAAGCAGTTGGCGTGGCCGTCGAACGAGTGGGTCATGCGCTGCCCGCGGATGTGCTGCAGGAAGTTCTCGACGAAGACCTCGACGGAGAAGTGGGCGACGGAGCCGGCCTTCGACGTCGGGATGTTGCTCGCGTCGCCGAGCACGAAGATCGAGGGGTGCTCGGTCGAGAGCAGCGTGTGCTTGTCGACCGGGACGTAGTTCAGCTCGTCGCCCAGCCCCGAGCGGGCGACGAACTCGGCGCCCATGTTGAGCGGGATCGTCACGAGCTGGTCGTAGTCGACCTCGCGCTCGTCGTAGGAGACGAGGACACGACGCTCCTGGTCGATGTGCTCGACCATGAAGTCGGTCTCGAGCGTGATTCCCTTGTCGGCCAGCAGGTGCCCGAGCTCCCGGCTCGCGACCGGCTTGGTGAAGGCGCCGTCGAGCGGGGTCACGAAGACGATCTCGGTCCGGTCGCGCAGGCCGCGGCGGCGCAGGTGGTCCTCGGCGAGGAAGGTGAACTCCAGGGGCGCCACGGGGCACTTGATCGGCATCTCCGTGACGTGCACGACGAGGCGCCCGCCCGAGAAGCCCGCCAGCGACTCACGCAGGGCCATCGCGCCCTCGTACGTGTAGAACTCCCCGACGCTGCGGTGCCAATCGGGCCCGAGCATCCCGGGCGTCTGGTCGGGACGCGGAGCGGTCCCGGTGGCGATGACGAGCTCGTCGTAGCCGAGGGTCCGGCCGTCGACGAGCGCGACCTCGCGGACCTCCGGGTCCACGCGGTCGACGTCGCCGAGCACGAGCTCGACTCCGTCGGCGATGAGCGAGTGCCGACTGCGCCTGACCTGCTCCGGCTCGATGAGCCCGAAGGGCAGGAAGAGGTAGCCCGGCTGGTAGTCGTGGACGTCGTCCTTGTCGACGACGGTGATGTGCCACTCGCCGGCGGGGAGGCGGTGCCTCAGCTTGTTGACGACCATGGTGCCGGCCGTGCCCGCTCCCAGGACCACGAGTGACTTCGTGGAGGTGGTCATGCTTCGACGGTACCCCTGCGGGTATGCCGCGGGCTGTGAACCACGGAACAGCGCCGGTGTGACCTCCGAGACACGTCCCCCGCGGTGACCGGAACTCTGCGTCCGACCGAACGCTGACGGGTGCGCCGGCACCGCGAGCCGGTGCCTCAGCCGTCCTCGCGGTCCGGGCTCTCCAGGCGGAAGAAGTTCGACTGCCGTCCGTCGCGCCGGTTCTCCTGGTAGATGAAGTTCAGCCGCCGGACGTCGAAGGTCTCGAACCACTCCTCCCAGCTGACGTGCCGCAGGTTCGCGTTGTCTCCACTGAAGTCCAGGCGCAGCACTCCCAGGTGGTCGCCGTGCTCCGTGCCGTCCACGGTCGCCGGGGTCGCGCCGCGTTCCCCCGCCCACTCCTTGATGACCTCGTGGTGCGTGGTGGCGAGACTACGGCCCTCACGTTCCGGCCCTTCCTCGGGGGACGTGATCTCCTGGGAGTACCTGATCGAGCTCGAGGTCTCCTCCCCCACGCGAACATGTCCTCCGTCGGGGCCGGCACCGAGGTCGCCTTCGTCGCCGCCCCCGTCGTCGTCGCCCTGGTCGCCTGCGCCGCCTGCCTGGCCCATGTCGCCGGCCTCGCCCACGAGGGCCGTCGTCGCGGTGATGGCCCCCGCCTCATGCTCTGACGTGCTGGCCGCTCCGGCGTCGTGGTAGCGCGGAGTCCGGTCGTCGTCCGCGTCGATGGGCACGCCCTCGTCCGCTCCGTTGCCATCATCCGCCGGGACGACCTCGCGCGCCGGCACCTCGACGAGGGCGCCCGAGGTCTCCGGGCCTTCCTCCGCGCCCTGCTGGTCCACCGGCTGCTCCACCGACCTGTCGCGCGCCTCGGTCGCGCCCGCCTCGAACACCTGGGGCCTCTGGTCCTGCGCACCCATCACGTCTCCTTCACTCCCGCTTCGGATGTGCGCATCCCCTACCCCGGGGCCTGCGCGACTCACGGCGTCGGCGGGGACCCACCGCGCCCTGAGGCACGCCGGGGCGCCGGAGACCGGGCCCGGACACGACGATGCCGGTCGCCCCCGAGGGAGCGACCGGCATACGTGGTCGTGCTGCGCGAGTGCGCGAGGAGGTCAGGACCTCACTGGCCGACGCGGAAGCGCGCGAAGGACTTCGCCGTGGCGCCGCCCTCCTCGAGCACCTTGCCGACCGTCTTCTTGGCGTCCTTGGCGAAGGCCTGCTCGAGCAGGACGTTCTCCTTGAAGAAGCCGTTGACGCGGCCCTCGACGATGCGGGGAAGGGCGGCCTCGGGCTTGCCCTCCTCCTTGGCCGTGGCCTCGGCGACGCGACGCTCGTTCTCGACCGTCTCGGCCGGGACCTCGTCGCGCGAGAGTACCGTCGGGCTGAACGCCGCGATGTGCATCGCGACGTCGCGGCCGACGGTGTCGTCGCCGCCCTCGAGGGCCACGAGGACACCGATCTGCGCGGGCAGGTCGGGGCTCGTCTTGTGCAGGTAGGAGACGACCTTCTCGCCCTCGAGGCGCGCCACGCGGCGGACCTCGATCTTCTCGCCGATGGTGGCGTTGGCCTCGTCGAGCAGCTCCTGGACGGTGCGGCCGTCCTCGAGGTTGCTCTTGAGGAGCGAGTCGGCGTCGGTCGCGCCGGAGGCGACGGCCTGCGCGAGGACCTGGTCGGCCAGGGCGATGAACTTCTCGCCCTTGGCGACGAAGTCGGTCTCGCAGTTGACCTCGACCAGCGTGCCGACGCCGTCGGCGGCCTGGGCGGTCACGAGGCCGTTGGAGGCCGAGCGGCCCTCACGCTTCGTGACGCCCTTGAGGCCCTTGACGCGAAGGATCTCGACGGCCTTGGCGCGGTCGCCGTCGGCCTCGTCGAGCGCCTTCTTGACGTCCATCATGCCGGCGCCGGTCTGCTCGCGCAGCGCCTTGATGTCAGCGGCGGTGTAGTTCGCCATGCTCTGTATCGCTCTTTTCGTCAGTGGAGATTGACTTGGGTGCTGGGGCGGTCGGCCGACAGGCTCAGGCCTGCTCGGCACCGGCCGTCGCGTCAGCAGCGGGGGCCTCGGCAGGAGCCTCTGCCGGAGCCTCGGCGGGGGCGTCGATCGCGATCTCGGCGGCGACCTCGGGGGCCGGCGTCTCGACCGGAGCGGTCTCGGTCGCGGCAGCGGCCTCGGCGTAGAGCTCGCGCTCCCACTCGGCCAGCGGCTCCTCGGCCTGCGCGTCGGCACCGGTCTTGCCGGACGAGCGCTGGACCAGGCCGTCGGCCACGGCGTCAGCGATGACCCGCGTCAGCAGCGTGACGGAGCGGATCGCGTCGTCGTTGCCGGGGATCTTGTAGTCGACCTCGTCGGGGTCGCAGTTCGTGTCGAGGATCGCGATGACCGGCAGGCCGAGCTTGCGGGCCTCGTCGACGGCGAGGTGCTCCTTCTTCGTGTCGACGATCCACACGGCCGAGGGGACCTTGGCCATCGTGCGGATGCCGCCGAGGGTCTTCTCGAGCTTGTCCTTCTCGCGCTTGAGGATGAGCAGCTCCTTCTTCGTGTAGCCCGAGCCGGCCACGTCGTCGAAGTTCAGCTCCTCGAGCTCCTTGAGGCGCGTGAGGCGCTTGGAGATCGTCTGGAAGTTGGTGAGCATGCCACCGAGCCAGCGGTGGTTGACGTACGGCATGCCGACGCGGGTCGCCTGCTCGGCGACGGGCTCCTGGGCCTGCTTCTTCGTGCCGACGAAGAGGATGGTGCCGCCGTGGGCGACCGTCTCCTTGACGAACTCGTAGGCGTTGTTGATGTACGTCAGCGACTGCTGCAGGTCGATGATGTAGATGCCGTTGCGCTCGGTCATGATGAAGCGCTTCATCTTCGGGTTCCAGCGACGGGTCTGGTGCCCGAAGTGGACGCCGCTCTCGAGGAGCTGGCGCATGGTGACGACGGCCATTGCCGTGTTCTCCCTTGTGTCGTTGTTGTCAGTTGTGCGTGGGCGGGCGACGCTCGGGGCCACGTGGAGCACGTGACCCGGCGGGCGGCGTACGACCTCACTCCTGGCGCCTGACGCACCCCGCCCCGCCCGAAGGTGGGGACTGCCGTGGTGCGACCCGGTCCGGCGGACCGGCAGAAGACGCGCGAATTTAGGCCCCGCGTGCGCAGGCACACGTGACCGCAGACCATGCTACGGGCTGACCCGGGTCGTGGTGAAATCGCGGACACCCGCCACAATGGCCCGCATGGCTCACTGGGTGGACACGGTCCCGACCTTCGTCGTCCTCACGGTGGTGCTGTTCCTGCCCGGCTGGCTCGTCGTGCGTGCCCTCGGCGCCCGTGGGCTCGAGGCGCTGGCCGTCTCGCCCGCCGTCTCCACCGGCATCATCGCCGCCTTCGCGACCGTGGCCCAGCGCGTCGGCGTCCGCTGGGGCCTCGTGCCGCTCCTCGTCGTGACGCTGGTGTCCGTCGCGGTGGCGTGGCTGGCCCGGCGACTCTTCGGCCGCCACGACACCGACCTGCACCCGGCCCGGCGCCTGTTGGGCCGTCCGCGCCCCGACGCCGTCGTCGCCATCGCGATCGGCGCCGTCCTCGCCCTCGCGACGATCCTGCCCGCGATCGGCCGGCCCGACCAGCTCGTCGACTCCCCCGACGCCGTCTACCACCTGGGCCGGATCAAGACCTTCCTCGAGTCCGGCAACTTCTCGATCGTCAACCCGACCTTCTATCCCAATGGCTTCCACGCGTGGGTGGCGACGGGCCTGCTGCCGGGCAGCGCCGGGGTGCTCCCGGGGACGAACGTCGCCACCATCGTGCTCGCGGCCGTGGCGTGGCCCGTGGGATGCGTGGCGCTCGTCCGGCACGCGCTGGGCACCTCGCGCCTCGTGACGTATGCCGCCGGGTTCGCCTCGGCGGCCTTCATCGCCTTCCCGACGACCCTCCTCGGCTGGGGGGTGCTGTGGCCCAACCTCATGGCGACCGCGCTGACCCCCGGCGCCCTCGCCCTGATGCTGCAGGCCGCGCGCTCGGGCCGGGTCGGCCAGTGGCTGGCCTTCGTGGCCGCGATGCCGGGCCTCGCGCTCATCCAGCCCAACGCGCTCGTCGCCCTCGTGGTGTTCGCCCTCGTGTGGTTCGCCACCGCCCGGCTGCGCGCCGGGCTGCTGCACCACGTCTCCTGGCTCGTTGTGGCCAGGGACCTCGGCATCGTGGCCGTGCTCGTCGCGGCCGGTCTGGTCGCGGCCCCGTCGGTCTCGGCCCAGCTCGCCTCGACGCAGTCCTACCAGTGGGACAACAAGGTCTCCGTGTGGACCGCGCTCGTCGAGGTCGTCGGGGGCCGCGTGCTGATCTCCGCGGTGCTCTGGGGCCTGCTCGTGCTGCTGGTCCTGGGAATCGGCTGGATCGTGCTGCGTGCCCGCGCTGCCCTTCCGGTCGTGGCCATGTGGGTGGCGTGCATCGTGCTCTACGTGCTCGCGGCGTGGTCGACGATGTCGTGGACCGCGCTGCTCACCGGCTACTGGTACAACGACAAGGTCCGGCTGGCCTCGCTGGCTGCCGTGCCGGGCGTCGTCATCGTGGCCGCCGCAGCGCCGGCCGCGCGGGCGCTGCTCTCCCGGGTGCCGGCGATCGGACGACGGCCCCTGCTGGCCGCGGTCGTCGCCGTGCTCGTCATCCCTGTGCTGACCCTCGGGCTCAACGGCGGGACCCGGGACGACATGCTGACCGGCTTCTTCCAGCCGGACGACCCCAAGAAGGTCATCCTCAGCGAGCAGGAGCAGCAGTCCCTCGCCCGACTGGCGCAGCTCATCCCGACGGGCCAGGCCGTCGTGGGACGGCCCGAGAACGGCTCGCCGCTCATGTGGCCGCTCTTCGGCACCGACACGCTCTACCGCTCCATCCCCATCCCGACGACCGGAGACCAGATCCTCATCGGCACCGGCTTCGACAACATGGCGCAGCGGCCCGACGTGTGCGAGGCCCTGGTCCGCAACAACGTCCGCTGGGCCATCGACTCGAGCCACGTCTACTGGCTCGACAAGCCGGAGCGGTCCTCGGGCCTGAAGGACCTCGACAAGGTCGACGGTGTCCAGGCGGTGCGCACGGACGGCGAGTACACCCTCTACCGCGTCACCGGGTGCGGCCTGGGCGGCGGCTCCGGGAGCCCGGCGACGTCCTGAGCCGGCCGGACGGCATACGCCCGGCACACCCCCAACGGCGAGGGCGTGTAACGCGGTGCGGCCGCCCGACGATGGGGTGGATGGAGATCCCGCCCGGACCCCTGACCAGGCGGGGTCTCCGCGCCTGGTCAGGGGTCCGCGGCCGGGGAGGCGCAGGCTCCGTGGCTACGCTCGGCCCATGAGGACGCCGCTGATCTCCCGGATGCACCCCTTCGGGCCCACGATCTTCGCCGAGATGTCGGCACTCGCCCAGCGCACCGGCAGCATCAACCTCGGGCAGGGCTTCCCCGACACCGACGGCCCGCGGGAGATGCTCGATGCGGCGAAGGCGGCCATCGACGGCGGTCGCAACCAGTACCCGCCGGGGGCCGGCGTGCCGGAGCTGCTCGACGCCGTCGCCGAGCACCAGCGGCGCTTCTACGGCCTGGCGCTCGACCCCTCGTCGCAGGTCCTGGTCACGGCAGGGGCCACCGAGGCGATCGCCGCCGTCGTGCTCGCGCTGTGCGAGCCCGGCGACGAGGTCGTCACCTTCGAGCCCTATTACGACTCGTATGCCGCGACGATCGCCCTCGCCGGCGCGACCCGCCGCACGTCGGTGCTGCGCTTCCCCGACTTCGCGGTCGACGAGGCGTCGCTGCGGGCGGCCTTCTCGGCGCGGACCCGCCTTGTGCTGCTCAACACCCCACACAACCCGACGGGGAAGGTCTTCACCCGCGCCGAGCTCGAGCTCGTCGCCGAGCTGGCGCGCGAGCACGACGCGTGGGTGGTCACAGACGAGGTGTACGAGCACCTCGTCTTCGACGGAGCCGAGCACGTGCCCATGGCCACGCTGCCCGGCATGTTCGATCGCACGATCACGATCAGCTCCGCGGGCAAGACCTTCTCGGCGACGGGCTGGAAGGTCGGGTGGCTCTCGGGGCCGGCCGAGGCCGTCAGCGCAGCCCGCACCGTCAAGCAGTTCCTCACCTTCGTCGCGTCGGGCCCGTTCCAACCGGCCGTCGCCGTCGCGCTCGGGCTCGGTGACGACGTGTATGCCGGCCTGCGCGACTCGCTGCAGGCCAAGCGTGACCTACTGTGCTCGGCGCTCGCCGCCTCCGGTCTGCAGGTGTCGCGCCCGGCGGGCACCTACTTCGTGATCGCGGACGCGGCACCGCTCGGCGCGGTGGACGGGCTGGAGTTCGCACGCCGGCTGCCGGGGCTCGCCGGGGTGGTGGGTGTGCCGGTGTCGGTCTTCCACGACAACCAGGAGGCGGCGCGCACGCTCGTCCGCTTCGCCTTCTGCAAGCAGGACGACGTCCTCGTGGAGGCCAGCCGGCGTCTCGCCGCCGCCGGTCGGGCGTAGCCCGCGCCCCACTCGAGACCGCGCCCGGCCCCATTCGAGAGCGCACCCCGCCCCACACGACAGCGCGCCCCGCCCCAATCGAGAGCACCCCGCCCCATCCGACTCACGCGCTGTGTGACTGGTGGGGTTGCCCGCACACTCGACTGTGACGAAGTGCGCTCTCGAGGGGCTGGTCGTCCACACCCTGCGGCCGCATCTGCGGTTTCCCACAGCGCAGGACGGTGTCACCCCATCCGGGAGGCTCCGCCGCCGAGCATGGGGAGATGTCGATCGGCTCGGGACTCCTGGCAGTGGTGCTCACCGCCGCCGCTGCGACCTCGGCGGGCGCAGGGCCGCCCAGCGACCTCGCGGCGGTTGCCCCCACGGCGCCGGCCGCCGGGCCGAGTACACCGGGTGATCGCACGGCGACCGGTCGGTGGGCGTGGCCGCTGCAGCCTCGGCCGGAGGTGGCGCGACGCTTCGACCGGCCCGACCAGCCGTGGCTGCCGGGACACCGCGGCCTCGACCTGGCCGCTACCAAGGGCCAGCGGGTGCTGGCTCCGACGGACGGCCAGGTCACCTGGGCCGGCGTCATCGCGGGGCGGTCCGTCGTCGTGGTGTCGCACGACGACGGCCTGCGGAGCACCTTCGAGCCGGTGGCTGCTTCCGTGCCGGTGGGCACCGTGCTCCGTCGTGGGGAGGCGGTCGGTGCCGTGACCTCCACCCCTGGGCACTGCGCTCCTCGCACCTGCGTGCACTGGGGTGTGTTGCGCGGAGAGACCTACCTGGACCCGCTGTCGTTCGTCGGCCGGGCCCGGGTGGTCCTGCTCCCCCTGACCTGAGGCGCCGCCCACGCCCGGCGCGCTCCGGACGGCCCATTCGGCCGGCCGTGCGCCGCCGTGTCGGGATCTCAGGCGCGCGGGTGTGCCTGCTCGTAGCTGCGGCGCAGCCGGTCGACCGACACGTGCGTGTAGATCTGGGTCGTGGCGAGGCTGGCGTGGCCGAGGATCTCCTGCACCATGCGCAGGTCGGCGCCACCTTCGAGCAGGTGGGTGGCGGCGCTGTGCCGAAGACCGTGCGGGCCGAGGTCGGGCGCGTCCGGGAGGTGCGAGAGCAGCTCGTGCACCGCCGAGCGCACCTGGCGGGTGTCGACGCGCCGTCCGCGCCGGCCGAGGAAGAGCGCCGGCCCCGAGTGGTCCCGCACGAGACGCGGGCGGACAGCCAGCCAGGCCTCGATGGCACGTCGTGCCGGGGCGCCAAAAGGCACGATGCGCTCCTTGGCCCCCTTGCCCATGACGCGCACGACGTCCTGCCCTCGGTCCACGTCGTCGATGTCGAGGGCCGCGAGCTCGCCGACCCGGATCCCGCTGGCGTAGAGCAGCTCCAGCATCGCCCGGTCCCGGACGTGGACGGGGTCGTCGTCGTCGGCGCGCGTCGCTGCCAGGTCGAGCAGCGCGCTCGCCTCGCCCTGGCGCAGGACCTCGGGAAGGTGCGCCTGCCGCCTCGGCGCCACCAGCCGCAGGGAGGGGTCGGTGGCGATACGCCCGGTGTGCTCGGCCCACCGCAGGAAGGTGCGGGCGGAGGCGGCGCGCCGCGCGATCGTGGCGCGGGCGGCGCCGGCATCGGCCTGCGCTCCCAGCCACGACCGGAGGTCACCGATGCGCAGCTCACCGATCTCCCCGATGCCCTGCTCCGCGGCGAAGGCGAGCAGGTGACGGACGTCGCCGAGATAGGCACGCCGGGTGTGGGCCGAACGTCCGCGCTCGGCACCGAGGTGACGGGAGAAGGCGTGGAGCAGCTCGGAGTGGTGCTGGAGCGCCTCCACCTCTTCGCCCACCTCGCCGTCCTCTCGGGGCCGCGCCACATCCGTCACTTGCGCACCATCGCAAAGGCGCGCGTCCTTGGCAAGCCCGCCCCGGAGGGCCCCCGTGGCAGCTCACCCCGTGGCAGCTCACCCCGTGGCAGCTCACCCCGTGGCAGCTCACCCCGTGGCAGCTCACCCCGTCCCGGCGCACCTCGTGGGGCTTCAACCCGCTGTCGTCAGCCGCCGTTGGGGCCGCTTGCGCCAGGTGCCGGCAGACTCGGTCACGAGCCCGAGGCGCTCGAGCCGCCCGAGGGCGGCACGCACAATCAGTGGCGACTGCCCGGCCGACCGCACGATGGCATCGAGGGGAAGGGCCGAGCGGAACGGCACGGCCTCGAGCACCGAGGCATCGAGCGACGGCAGCCCGTCCTCGGGGCGCACCGGCCCCCGACCCGGCTCGCAGGCGTCGTCCCCGAGGTCTCCCACGAGATCGATGACCTCCTCGGCGCTGGTCACGAGCACCGCGCGCCCGTCGCGGATCTCCTGGTGGCAACCGGAGGACGTCATCGAGGTGATCGGGCCCGGCACCGCACCGACGTGCCGGCCTGCCTCGATGGCGTGCTTGACGGTGTTGCGTGACCCTGAGCGCAGGTCTGCCTCCACGACCACGGTCCCGCGGGTCAGCCCGGCGATGAGCCGGTTGCGCGCCAGGAACCGCGACTTCATCGGCGCCGACCCCGGAGCGACCTCCGACACGACGAGGCCGTCGCGGGCGATCCTCGAGATGAGGGTGGCGTGGGCGCTCGGGTAGGGACGCTCGACCCCACCTGCGAGCACCGCGACCGTGGCGCCGTCGACCGCGAGCGCGCCGCGGTGCGCACTGCCGTCGATGCCGAAGGCCGCGCCCGACACGACCGACCAGCCGCGCTGGGCGAGGCCGGCGGCGAGGTCCGCCGCGACCTGCTCGCCGTAGGCGGTGGCCGTGCGGGAGCCGACGACCGACACCGAGCGCTCGACCGTCTCGGCGAGGTCGAGGGGACCGCGCACCCACAGGCAGTACGGCGGCACGGGAATGCTGCCGAGCCGCTCCGGCCACTCGTCGTCCGAGGGGATGACCACCCGCGCCCCGACCTTCGCCGCGATGTCGAGATCGCGTTCGGTGTCGAGCGCGGCCACCCGGGCCCGCAGCCGGGCCAGCCTCCCACGACCTGCACGGATCGCCGCCACCGCCGCGACCGCTCCCACCTCGTCGAGGAGGGTGCGCACCTCCGAGTCGCAGGGCTCCGCGAGCCGCGACAGGGCCGCTCGGGCGAACCGGTCAGCGTCCATGCTGCACCTCCTGGTGGTCATTGCTGTCATGTCTCATGCGGCCATCCCCGCCCGGTGGCGCAGCGACAGTGCGAGGTCGACCTCTTCGCGGCCGGGACGCTGCAGCCCCATGACGTCCGCGATGGTCCAGGCGCACCTCAGCGTCCGGTCGTAACCGCGCAGACTGAGGGCCCCGCCCTCCAGTGACCGGTCGAGCGTGGTCGTCGCGGAGGTCGGCAGGCGCCACGGACGCCCGCGCAGGACCGAGCCCGGCACGTCGGCGTTGACCCCTCGACGTGTCTCGAGCACCTCCCTCCAGCGCTCAGCCTGGGCGCTACGGGCTGCGGCGACCCGCGCCGCCACCGACGCCGTCGACTCACCGGGAGTCGCCCCGGCCATGGACAGGCCCGGCGGCTGCACGTGCACCTGCAGGTCCACGCGGTCGAGCAGCGGCCCGCTCAGCTTGCCGAAGTAGGACCTGCGCATCATCGGCGTGCACGTGCAGTCCAGCCCCTTGCCCCAGCCGTTGCCACAGGGGCAGGGGTTGGCGGCGAGGACGAGCTGGAACCTCGAGGGGAAGGTCACGGTCTCCTGGGCCCGGGCGATGGAGACCGACCCGCGCTCCAGCGGCGTGCGCAGCGACTGGAGCACTCCCTTGTCGAACTCGGGAGTCTCGTCGAGGAAGAGCACGCCGAGGTGCGCCTGGGTGATCGCGCCGGGGCGGATGCGGCCGGAGCCGCCCCCGATGACCGCCGCCTGGGAGGCGCCGTGGTGGGGCGCGACGAACGGCGGCCGGCTGATCAGTCGCACCTCCTCGCCGTCCCCCAGCGCGCCGAGGACCGAGTGGATCGCCGTGACCTCCATCGACCCGGCCTCGTCGAGGGCGGGCAGCAGGCCCGGCAGTCGCTCGGCGAGCATCGTCTTGCCGGCGCCGGGCGGACCGGCCAGCAGCAGGTGGTGGCCGCCGGCGGCCGCGATCTCGAGCGCGAGCTTGGCGTCCGCCTGGCCGACCACCTCACTGAGGTCACGCACCGGAGCGCGCTCCGGGGGCACGACGAGCGGCACGGGCACCTCCGCGACCAGCCGGCCCTTGCCCAGCGCGTCGTAGCGGTGCACGAGCTCCATGACGTCGGCGACCGGGTGCACGCGGACACCGGACACGAGCCGGGCCTCCCCCGCGTTGGCGACCGGCACCACGACGTGGCGCACACCGGCCAGCGCCGCCGCGCGGACCAGGGGCAGCACCCCCGGCACCGGGCGCACCGTCCCGTCGAGCCCCACCTCGCCGATGTGCACGACCTCGCGCACCACGGCGACCTTCACCAGCTCCATGGCGGCCGCGACCGCGACGAAGATGCCGAGGTCGAAGCCCGTGCCGACCTTCCGCTCCCCGGCCGGCGACAGGTTGACGGTGACGCGCCGCTGGCTGACCGGCATCTTGTCGATGAGGGCTGCCGCCGCCTTGATGCGGTCGGAGGACTGCTTGACGGCCGAGTCGCCCAGACCACTGATGGCGAAACCGGGCAGCCCCTGCGTGACGTGGGCCTCGACGTCGACCACGAAACCGGTCACGCCCCGCAGCCCCACCGAGCGCGTGCGCCCCAGCCCGGTGCCCATCAGCACACCCCGCGCAGGTGCTCGAGCCGCGCCCGGCCCGCCCGCGGGCGCAGGATCGAGATGACGTCGATGCGCAGCGCCAGGCCACGCGCGAGCTCGGAGTGCTCGTCGCGCCACAGCCCCGCGAGCCGCCGCAGGCGACGCTGCTTGGTCCACGTCACCGCCTCGAAGGGCGCGCCGTAGGCCTCGGTGGTGCGGGTCTTGACCTCGCAGACGACGAGGTCGCGGCCGTCGACCGCGACGACGTCGATCTCGCCCCGCACGCACCGCCAGTTGCGGTCCAGGATGGTCAGGCCCTGCGCGAGCAGGTAGCGGCACGCGAGGCGTTCGCCGTAGTCGCCGAGGGCGCGGGTGGAGAGGTCCATGCGGACCACCCTCGCCGGCGCGGCCCGGGGAGGACAGCGGTCAGCGCGGGGCTGTGGACGGCATACGTCCTCGGGAAGGGGGTGTGGACGAGACCGTCACGGTGTCAGCTGAAGTCGCCGTTCTCGGGGAGCTTGATGTCGGGCTTCGGCAGCTCCTCGACGTTGACGTCCTTGAACGTCACGACGCGCACGTTCTTGACGAATCGCGCGGGCCGGTAGATGTCCCAGACCCAGGCGTCGGCCATCGTGACGTCGAAGAAGACCTCGCCGCCGTCGGTGCGCACCTTGAGGTCGACGGAGTTGGCCAGGTAGAAGCGCCGCTCGGTCTCGACGACGTGGGTGAAGAGGCCGACGACGTCGCGGTACTCCTTGTAGAGCTGGAGCTCCATCTCGGTCTCGTACTTCTCGAGATCTTCCGAACTCACCTGACCGCCGTTCCTGTCTGCTCTGCCGTGGTGGGCACCGGGACGATCGCCCCCGTGACCTCATTCAACACCTCGACGGCCTCGTCGGTGTAGACGCCGGGCAGGCGCCACGAGCGCCGGTGCAGCTCGCACGGCCCGAGGCGCGCCAGCGCGTCCATGTGCTCCGGGGCGGAGTAGCCCTTGTTGAGCGACCAGCCGTATGCCGGGTGCTCGGCCGAGAGCGCCACCATCAGCTCGTCGCGCTCCACCTTCGCGAGCACGCTGGCGGCCGCGACGGAGGAGCACTTCATGTCGGCCTTGATCATCGTGGTGACCGGCGGCGTCGCGGGACCGGAGTCGTCGGCGAAGGCGAAGAGCCCCACCTCCGTCGGTGCGGTCAGCCAGTCGTGGTTGCCGTCGAGGATCACCAGGTCGGGCACCATGCCCAGGCCGGCGAGAGCGCGCATCCCGGCCAGGCGCAGCGCCGCCATGATGCCGATGGCGTCGATCTCGTCGGGCCCTGCGTGGCCGACGGCGTGCGCCACGGCCCAGCGCTGGATGCGCGGCACGAGCACGGTGCGGGCCTTCTCGGTGAGCAGCTTGGAGTCCTTGACCCCGATCGGTGCCGACCGCACGGTCTCGTCGATGACGACGACCCCGACGCTGACGGGGCCCGCGAGGGCGCCGCGGCCCACCTCGTCCATGCCGGCGAGCAGGCGGTGACCGGAACGCTGCAGCGCCCGCTCGACGCGCAGCGACGGCTTCTTCGAGGCGGGAGAGGCTGCGGGGGGTGGTGGAGGTGCCATGGAAGGGAGCGCGCCGGTCAGCCTGCCGCGGCCTTCGTCGCCGAGACGCTGGCCCTGCTGGTCGGGCTGGGGTTGACCGCAGACTTCTGCTTGGGTGTGGTCGAGGACGGCGCCGGGACCTGGGAGAAGGTGCGCGCGGGCACGCCGAGCCAGGTCACGTGGTCGATGGGCCAGACGATGAACAGGGCACGCCCGACGATCTTGTCCATCGGAACCGAGCCGGTCGCGCCGGTGCCGTCGTCGTGCCAGCGGCTGTCGGAGGAGTCGGAGCGGTGGTCGCCCATGACCCAGACGTGGTCGGGCGGGACGACGATGTCGAACTTCTTGCCCTCGCTCGGGTAGTCCCCCGGCTTGATGTAGGGCTCGGTGATCTCGACCCCGTTGACCCGGATCTTGCCGGTGTCGCCGTCGGCCTGCACGTGGTCACCGGGCAGGCCGATGACGCGCTTGATCAGGTGGTTCTCCGAGTCCTCCGGCAGCAGCCCGACGAAGACGAGCGCGTCGTGGAACGGGCCACCGACAGTGCTGTGCGTGTTGCCCAGGCCGGCGAGCCACGGCGTCGGCGTGCCGGGGTCCTCGAAGACGACCACGTCGCCGCGCTTGAGGTCGAACGGTCCCGGCGTCAGCTTGCTGACGATGACCCGGTCGTCCTTGACGAGGGTGTTCTCCATCGACCCGGACGGGATGTAGAAGGCCTGGAAGAGCCACGTCTTGACCACGAAGGAGAGCGCCATCGCCAGGACGATGACGATGACCAGCTCCTTGATGCCGGCCAGCAGCGTGGCCCCGAACCCGCGCGGCGGGTCGTCGTAGTCGTCGAGGTCGTCGTCGGGGTCATCGATGTCGTCAGGGGTACGCCCGCGCGTGGGGTCTTCGGGGCGTCCGGTGTACTGCGACATCACTCACCATCTCGTTGGGGGACAACGGGTCCTGAGGCGACCGGGCCGATCCGATCGAGCGGCCAGTATCGCACCCACACCTTTCCGATGACGTCCTCCCCGGGCACCATGCCGCCCCCCGGGTCGCCGAGGTGGGCCCGCGAGTCCGCCGAGGCACCGCGGTTGTCGCCCATCACCCAGAAGTGGTCCGGTGGCACCGTCACGTCGAACGTCACGGCGCTCGGGCGCTGTCCCGGCGCGATGTAGGGCTCCGTGACGGCGACGCCGTTGACCTCGAGGCGGCCGTCGGCCGCGCAGCACCGGACGTGGTCGCCGGGCACGCCGATGACCCGCTTGACGTAGTCGGTGGGCTGGCCGGTGCCGGTGAGGCTCTGCACGGCCTCGACGAGCGTCTGCAGCGGGCCGCGCTGGGGCACCGCGAGGTGGAAGGCCTGCGAGGCGTCGAAGACGATGATGTCTCCTCGTTGCAGGTCGCGCGGCGCTGTCAGCCGGCTGACGAGGATGCGGTCGCCGATGAGCAGCGTGTCCTGCATCGACCCGCTCGGGATGCCGAACGGCGTGACGAGGAAGGCGCGCACGACGACGATCACGAGCAGCAGCAGCGCGGGACCGAGCAGCCAGCGCTGACGTCGCACGGCGGCATACGTACGCGTGGAGCGGGGTCCGTCGGCACTCCCCTGGCTGCCGGGGGCTCCGGGGAGGCCGGCTGCCGGCTCGGCTGCCTCAGGATGCGACGAAGGCGCGGCGGACCCCGTCTCGGGGGACGTACCGGAGCTCTCCGGGACGGCCCGCTCGGGGTCCACCGCGCCTCGCGTGTTCAGTGGGACGGCTGCGGCAGCAGTCGTCAGCCCTTGGCGCCGGCCTTGGCAGCCTTGGCCGGGACGGTCTCGCGCTTCTCGCGGATCTTGGCGGCCTTGCCGCGCAGGCCACGCAGGTAGTAGAGCTTCGCGCGGCGGACGTCACCGCGGGTGACGACCTCGATCTTGTCGATGACCGGGGTGTGCACCGGGAAGGTGCGCTCCACGCCGACACCGAAGGAGACCTTGCGGACCGTGAAGGTCTCGCCGATGCCGCCACCGTGGCGGCGGATCACGACGCCCTGGAACACCTGGACGCGCGAGCGCGTGCCCTCGATGACCTTGACGTGGACCTTCAGGGTGTCGCCGGCGCGGAACTCGGGGACGTCCGAGCGCAGCGACGCGGCGTTGATGTCGTCAAACGTGTGCATGATGCTTCGCTTTCCTGGGTGCCACAGGCCACCTCGTCACCAGAATGTGGTCGTGCGTCCGCCGGGCCGCGCCAGGTCACCGGTGGAGCTGGAGCCCGCTGGGCTCGGTGGTGACCGGACTCCCCCTGTGGCAGGGGCCGTCGTGTGCCGGACGCAAGGAGCAAGTCTGCCAGAGCACGCGGCGTCCCGGGAAATCGGCGACGGGAACGCCGTCCCGGGGACCGTCGGACGGGTGCCCTAGCGTGGCCTCGTGGACGTCTCCCCCGGCTGGCCCGTCGTCGCCTGCCTGCTCATCCTGCTCGTGGTGACCGTCGTGGCCAACCGCCTCGGCGGCCTCGGCCTCGGCCGCCAGTCCGTGCTGGCGGGCGGGCGTGCCGTCGTCCAGCTGACACTCGTCGCCCTCATCATCACCGCGGTGGTGGGCTCCCTGTGGCTCTCCTTCCTCGGCGTGCTCGCGATGTTCGCCACGGCGGTGGCGACGACGTCCAAGCGGGTCGGCGCGCCCGGCACGTGGCCGTGGGCCGCGGCGGCCATGGCCTGCGGGGTCGTGCCGGTCGTCACGATCATCCTCGCCACCGGGGCGGTGCCCCTGAAGGGGATCGCCGTCATCCCGATCGCCGGCATCGTCATCGGCAACACGATGACGGTGCACACGCTCGTGGGGCGGCGCACCTTCGCCGCGTTGCGCGAGGAGCACGGACAGTACGAGGCCTGCCTGTCGCTCGGCCTCACGTCCGGCCAGGCCATCGACGAGATCATCGCCCGCCGGGTGCCGGAGGGCATCCTGCCGAGCCTCGACCAGGTGCGCACGTCGGGCGTCGTGACGCTGCCCGGCGCCTTCATCGGCGTCATGCTCGGCGGCGGCAGCGCGGTCCAGGCCGCGACGGCGCAGGTGCTCGTGCTCTTCGCGATCATGGCCACGCAGTCCATCACCGCGAGCGTGCAGGCCGGGTTGATCCGCCGGCGGCTCCTGCTGCCGGCCGACCTCGACCTGGCGCTGGTGTCCTGAGGCGGGTCAGCGGCGTCGCTTGGCCAGCACGACCGTGCCGGGCCTCGAGGCGGGCGTGTCCGCGGGGCGGTAGCCGGCCTTGCGGTACGCCTTGAGCGCGTCGGTGCGGTGCGCCCCGACCTCCAGCGTGAGGGTGCGTATGCCGTCCGGCGCGGTGTCCTCCGCGTGGTCGAGCAGCTGCCGGTCGAGTCCGGAGCCGTCGAGGTCCGGGGTCACGCAGAGGCGGCTGATCTCCCAGCGGTCGCCCGCGTCCGGGCTGCGCCGCGTGCGGACGGCGCCCACGAGGCGGCCGGCGCTGCGGGCGAGCCAGGTCTGTGAGGTCTCGAGGGCGGAGCTCACCTCGTCGAGACCCTCGTGCAGGGCCGGGACGTCGAGGCTGCCGGTGGCGACGGCCTCCTCGGCTGCGCAGGCACGCAGGAGCACGGCGAGCTCGGGCACGTCGCCCCGTGTGGCAGCGGTGATGTCGACCGGCACCCCGTCGGGCCCGGTGGCGTGCGAGGCGTGGAGCAGGTCGGGCCGGCGCGCGGCCGTGCGGGCCAGGCGCTGCTCGTGCCGCCAGGCCGCGATGGCGCCGTGGTTGCCGGAGAGAAGCACCGCCGGCACGTCACGGCCGTTCCACGAGCTCGGCTTGGTGTAGATCGGGTACTCGAGCAAGCCGTCCTCGTGCGACTCCTCGACGAGGGACTCGGCGTTGCCGATGACGCCGGGGACGAGCCGTCCGATGGCCTCGACCATGGCGAGCACGGCGACCTCGCCGCCGTTGAGGACGTAGTCGCCGAGGCTGACGACCGAGACCTCGAGGCCGAGGTCGTCGCGGGCGTGCTCGTAGACCCGCTCGTCGATGCCCTCGTAGCGGCCGCACGCGAACGCCAGCCAGGGCTCGAGCGCGAGCCGGCGGGCCAGGGCCTGGCTGAACGGCTGCCCGCCGGGACCGGGCACGACGAGGTGCGGCTTCGCGCCGGACGGGTTGTCGAGCGCCAGGACGTGGTCGAGGGCCTCGGCCCACGGCTGCGGCTTCATCACCATGCCCGCTCCCCCGCCGTAGGGGGTGTCGTCGACCGTGCGGTGCC
The DNA here is from genome assembly GCF_040702505.1 of Terrabacter sp. NPDC080008. Lineage (NCBI taxonomy): Bacteria > Bacillati > Actinomycetota > Actinomycetes > Micrococcales > Intrasporangiaceae > Terrabacter > Terrabacter sp. NPDC080008. Next base: position 388,631 of record NZ_JBFBLC010000003.1, on the reverse strand, counting down.
GGTCGTGGGTGAAGTCGCGAAGGTCGTGCACCCGCACGTCGAGCAGGCCGTCCTCGCGGGCCTTGCCGATGAGCGAGAGGTCGAGCGGGGCGAGGTAGTCGGGGAAGATCGAGACGACGTCGACGCGCAGGGCAGGTCGGGCCGCGGGCGGGAGCTCCGAGCTCACTCGGCGGCCTCGCGGTAGAGGTCGAAGAGGCCGGGCGGCGGGTCGACGACCACGTGGTCCTCGGCGACCGTCGGCACGATGCGCTTGACGAAGGGGACGTATGCCGTCACGCCGTCCTCGAGCCTCACCACCAGGCGGTCCTGGGCAGGCCCGATCTCCAGCCCGCTGATGGTCCCGAGCCTCTCACCGGAGGTGTCGCGGACCTCGAGTCCGACGAGGTCCTCCTCGTAGAACGCCTCCTCCTCCGCGGTGGGTGCGGCCTCGGGGAGCACGAGCCGGGTGCCGCGCAGGCTCTCCGCACCGGTGCGGTCGGGGATCTCCTCGAAGGTGAGCAGCCAGATGCCGCGGTGCACCCGGGTCGAGGCCACGGTCAGGGCCGTCGGCACGCCGGATCCGGGCTCGGCCTCGGTGGCGACGACGGTGCCGACGGCGAAGCGCTCCTCGGGGTCGTCGGTGTGCAGCTGCACGGTGACCTCTCCCCGCAGGCCATGGGGTTTGCCGATGCGGGCCAGGACGACGTTCATGGGCCGAATCCTCTCAGGTCCGGGACGGGCGGGAGACGCGTCCGGGTGACGGTGCGGGGCGTGCGCGACGGCGGGGCCCCGAGGACGCGACAGGGCGCCCCGGAGGTCCGGGGCGCCCTGTCGGTCACTCGTGGTGCTGGGGCGGCTCGTCGTGAGCCGTCGGCGCTCAGCGCACGCGGTCGGTGTCGACGATGTCGACGCGTACGTTGTTGTTGCCCGCGAGGGCGCCGACGACGGTGCGCAGGGCGCTCGCCGTGCGGCCGGAGCGGCCGATGACGCGGCCGAGGTCGTCGGGGTGGACCCGGACCTCGAGCAGCTCACCGCGGCGCAGCTCCTTGCGGCGCACGACGACCTCCTCGTCGTGGTCGACGATGCCCTTGACGAGGTGCTCGAGCGCCTCCTCGAGCATGCTCAGGCCTCGGCCTTCGCGGTGTCGTCAGCGGCCTCGGCCGGAGCCTCGGTCGCCTCGTCCGCCTTGGGCTCGGCCTTCTTGGCGGCCTTCTTGCGCGGGGCCGGGGTGTCGCCGGCCTCGCCCTTGCCACCGGCGGCGGCGACGGCAGCCTCGTAGAGGTCCTTCTTCGAGGTCTTGGGCTCCTTGGTCTGGAGCTTCCCCTCGTCGACGATCTTGATGAGGGCGGCGACGGCCTCGGTCGGCTGGGCGCCCTGGCTGAGCCAGTAGTGCGCGCGCTCGATGTCGATGTCGATGAGCGACGGCTGCTCGGTGGGGTGGTACTTGCCGATCTCCTCGATGGCACGGCCGTCGCGCTTGGTGCGCGAGTCCATGACGACGACGCGGTAGAACGGTGCACGGATCTTGCCCATGCGCTTCAGGCGGATCTTGACAGCCACGGTGGCAGTCTCCTCAACAGGTAGTGAGCGCGGCGAGACCGGCTGGGTTCAGCCGGGGTGCCGACGCTCGGTGTGTAGGCGTCCGGTCCAGCCGAGAGGGGGCCGGACGGGTACAGCCCTCCATTCTGCCAGACGTGAGGGGATGCTCCCGACCACGTCCGCCTGTCTGCGCCTGTCCACATCCTGTCCGGTCAAATCATCGCAAAGACCGTTGACAGCGCCCGACACAAGTTCACACGATCGACCAACATCGGACATTCACCAACGACGGTGGGCAGAGAGGTCGGCGCGATGAAGACTGCTGGACGGCACGGACAGAGATCCCCGGGAAGCGCCGGGCCGCCCGGCGGCCGCCGTTGGCGGGCCAGTGCGGCGGCCACAGCCGTCGCCATCCTCGCAGTGCTCGCAGCCCCACTGTCCGCGAGCGCCCTCGGCACCAGCGTCGCCACCGCAGCCACCGCTGCACCGCAGACGGCCGCCGCGGCCACCGTCCCGGGTCCGTCGACAGCCTCGGGCACGCACAGCGTCAGCTACGACAAGTACTCGCTGATGATCGACGGGAAGCGCACCTTCGTCTGGTCGGGTGAGTTCCACTACTGGCGACTGCCCAGCCCCGGCCTCTGGCGCGACATGCTCCAGAAGATGAAGGCCGAGGGCTACAACGCGACCTCGATCTACTTCGACTGGGCCTACCACTCGCCGAAACAGGGGGTCTACGACTTCAGCGGCATCCGCGACGTGGACACGCTCCTCGACATCGCCAAGGAGGTGGGGATCTACGTCATCGCCCGGCCCGGGCCGTACATCAACGCCGAGACGAGCGGCGGCGGCTTCCCCGGCTGGCTCACCAACCAGGCGGGCAAGGCGCGCAGCGACGCCCCCGACTACCTGGCCGCCTCGGACGAGTGGCTCGGGAAGATCGACGAGGTCATCGCCCGCCACCAGCTGACCAACGGCACGGGGACGGTCATCCTCTACCAGATCGAGAACGAGCTGGCGTCGGCCGGGACCTCGCAGAAGGCGTACATGAGCCACCTCTACGACAAGGTGCGCTCCGACGGGATCACGGTCCCGATCTTCCACAACGACAAGGGCCGCAACGGCATCTGGGTGCCCACGCCCTCCTCGGTGAGCGGCACCGTCGAGGGCCCCACCGACCTGTACGCGTTCGACGGCTACCCCGGTGGCACGTGCCGGACGGACGCCACCCCCGGCGCGCCGTCGGCTGCTCCCGACTGGGGCATCTGGGGCACCGGCGGCGCCAAGGGCGGCTCGACCGCCTCACCCGAGACGCCGGGCTTCGTCGCCGAGTTCGGCGGCGGCTGGTTCGACTACTGGGGCAGCAACGGCACCTACGACTGCACGGCGCAGCGCGAGGGCTCCGGCTACGAGCGCGTCTTCTACGGCACCAACATCGCCAACCGCCTGACGCTGCAGAACTTCTACATGACCTTCGGCGGCACCTCCTGGGGCTGGCTGCCGGCACCGGTCGTCTACAGCTCCTACGACTACGGCGCCGCCTTCGACGAGGCGCGCCAGATCCGGCCGAAGGCGACGACGATGAAGGAGCTCGGCCTCTTCCTGCAGAGCGTCGAGCCCATCACCAAGGTCGACAAGGGCGACCCGGTCACGCCGTCCAACCCCCGGATCCGCGTCTACCACGACGTCAACCCCGACACGGCGACGCACTTCTACGTCGCCATGCACAACCCCTCGAGCTCGACGACCGACGAGACCTTCACCTTCCCGGTCAGCACTCCCGACGGCAGCTACACGGTGCCGCAACAGGGATCGCTGCACATCGACGGGCAGGACGCCAAGATCCTCGTCGCGAACTACGCGCTCGGCGGCCAGCACCTCGTCTACTCCACGTCGGAGATCATGACCCACCTGGCCCAGGGCGGGAAGGACCTCGCGCTGCTCTACGGGCGCGCCGGGGAGGACGGCGAGACGGTGCTGCGCTACTCCTCCCGGCCGCACGTCACCTCGACGGGCGGACCGGTCACGAGCACCTGGGACCCGGCCACGGGAGACCTGCGGCTCGACTACCGGCACGACGGGCTCACCCGCGTCCAGGTCCACGGCGGCGGCCGCCCGCAGCTGACCCTGCTCCTCGCCGACGAGGCGACGGCCGGCACCTTCTGGCGCCAGGACACCGCCGCCGGTCCCGTGCTCGAGCGCGGTCCCGAGCTCGTGCGCACGGCCACGGTGGACGGCTCGACGCTCGCGCTCACCGGGGACACGAAGGACGCTGCCGACCTCGAGGTCTGGGGTCCGTCGCAGATCCACCGCGTGACGTGGAACGGCGCTGGAACCGCGGTCTCGGCGACGCCGTCCGGGTCGGTCTCGGCCGACTCCCGGCTCCCCGGCGCCATCGCCGTCTCGCTGCCCACCCTGGGCGACTGGCGGTCGGCTCCGGGCTCGCCGGAGTCCGAGACCGGCTTCGACGACTCGACGTGGGCGGTCGCGGACCACACGACGACGAACAGCACGACCAAGCCGCCGGCTGGCGCACCGGTCCTGACGGCCGACGACTACGGCTTCCACCAGGGCGACGTCTGGTACCGGGGCCGCTACAGCGGTGGCTCGGCTGCCGCCTCCGTCAACCTGCGCTACGGCGGCGGCGGTGCCGGCATGCTCCAGGCCTGGCTCGACGGCACCTACCTGGGCCAGCACGTGCTGCCCTCGGGAGTCTCCTCCCCCGCCACCACGGGCACCGCCTCGTTCGCGATCCCCTCCGAGCTGCGGACCGACGGCCCGCACGTGCTGTCCGTCATGGTGCGCAACAACGGTCACAACGAGGACGGCGGCGTCAACGACGCCCACAAGGAGGGCCGCGGGCTCATCTCGGCGACCTTCACGGGCGCGTCGAACGCCTCGGTAGCCGTCGCTCCGACGTGGAGGCTGCAGGGCAACCTCGGCGGCGAGGACCTCGTCGACCCCGTTCGTGGTCCCGCCAACGCGGGCGGCCAGTTCGGCGAGCGTCACGGCTGGGCGCTGCCCGGCTACGACGACTCGACGTGGGCGAAGGCGTCGGTCCCGGCGAGCGCCGGCGACGGCGCGGCTGCGACCTCCCCCGGCACGACGTGGTACCGCACGAGCTTCCCGCTGGCAGTGCCCGAGGCGGACGATGCCTCCCTCGGCATCACCATCGGCGATCCCTCGGTCCCGCGCTCCGGCGGGCACTACCGGGCGCTCGTCTTCGTCAACGGCTGGAACGTGGGGCAGTACGTGGCGGACGTCGGGCCGCAGCACACGTTCGTCGTGCCGAACGGCATCCTCGACCCCCGCGGCACGAACACCCTGGCGCTCGCCGTCACGAGCGACGGTGGCCCGGGTGACGGCCTCGAGAAGGTCGCCCTCACCGACCTCGGCACCGTCCGCGGCGGCGTACCGGTCGAGACGGTGACGGCCCCGCGGTGGGACGCGGCGGCATACGGCGACCCGACCGTGCCGTCCCAGGTGTCCATGGGCGCGCTGACGAGCGACGCCGGCTCCCCCGTCCGCCCCGGCGACGTCATCCACGTCCAGGGGACGCTGACGAACCGCTCCGGCGGCACGGCCTCGTCCGTCGTGACGGCGCTCGAGGCACCGGCAGGCTGGCTCGTGACCCCTGCGGGCGAGACGGCAGGGGCCGCGCTGCAGCCGGGTGAGGCCCGCCCTTTGCGCTGGACGGTCACGGTCCCCGCTGACGCCCGCACGGGGTCGGCGGCCCTGTCCGCATGGGCGACGTACGCGCAGGACGGGCACCCCGGACGCACCGGGAGCACCCTGCCGGTGACCGTCCGCAGCAGCGGTGACCAGTTCGTCAGCGACCTGCCGTTCGTGTCGGCGACGAACGGCTACGGCCCGGTCGAGCGCGACACCAACGTCGGCGGATCGTCTGCCGGCGACGGCGGCCCGTTGACGGTCAAGGGAGTGACCTACGCCAAGGGCCTTGGCACCAACGCGGTCAGCAGCGTGACCGTGGCCGTGCCGCAGGGCTGCACGAGCTTCACCACGGGCGTGGGTGTCGACGACTCGGCGGGGGCAGGACGCGGCTCGGTCACCTTCCAGGTGCTCGTCGACGGCGTGGCGAAGGCCACGACGGGCGTCCTGCGGCAGGGCACGGCCGCCCAGGCCCTGACGGTCGACGTGACCGGCAGCCACACGCTGACGCTCGCGGTGGGCGACGCCGGCGACGGCAACGGGCACGACAACGCCGACTGGGTCGACGCCCAGCTGCTCCACTGCACCGGCTGACCGCAACAGCTCGAGCCCTCGGGCCCGTGTCGGCACCCCACGCCGGCGCGGGCCCGTTGCCGTATGCCGTGGGCCCGGTCAGGCGAACGCGGCGCGCACCGTGAGGGCGTGCCGCACGACGTCACGCCTGGGCACGTCGACCCCGCCCGGGAACACCGGCACGACCGACGGGTCGAATCCGGCGCGGGCCAGGCCCATCCGCAGCGCCGGGCCGGTCAGCCCGCACTCGACCACGCCTCCCACCGGTGAGCAGCGGAGCAGCTCGAAGAGCACGTCGGGGCTCTCGACGACCGCGGAGGAGAAGTGCGGGATCCCGAGCTCGGCGGCGACCGCCTCGCCGAGGGTCGTCCCCCCGATGCCACCGGCTCGGTGGACGACGCAGGCGACGCGCCGCCGGGCCGCGAGGTGGTAGGGCGCGGCCGGCCAGTCGCTCGCCAGCATCGTGTAGCGGTCGTGGTCGCGCCAGTCGCGGCGCCCGTCAGGACCCGGCAGGTGCAGGAAGTCTCGCGAGAACCCCTCGTGGGTGAACCCCAGCGAGCGCACGAGCCCCGCGGAGCGGTGGTTGGCCGGCTGGATGTTGGCCTCGATGCGGTGCAGGCCCATGCCGTGCGGAGGGTCCTCGAAGACGAGGTCGAGCACGAGCCGCAGGCCCTCGGCGAAGAGGCCGCGACCGGCATACGGGTCGTAGGAGTCGTAGCCGACCGTGGCGCTGCGGAAGGCGCCGCCGACGACGTTGGCCACGTTGACACGACCGACGAGGCCGTGGGAGTCCCCGGGGTCGAGGGCCACGACCATGAAGGTGCGGTACGTCGGCGACTGGCTCTCGAGGACGGTCGGCAGGTTGTGCGGGTTGGGGATCGCGAAGTCGGCCAGGCGCCGCTCCGAGAGGGTCACGGCAGCGGCATACGCCGGGACGTCCTCAGAAGAGGGAGGCCGCACCTCGACGCGCTCCCCCAGCGCCGTCAGCGGGCGCTGCGGCCCCACCGTGGGGGGCAGCGCGTCAGGCGACAACTCGGCCTCGCAGGACGACCCCGAGCGGCTCGCCGACCGTCGTGACGTCGGCGCGGGGGTCGGCGGCGCAGACGACGAGGTCGGCGTCCTCGCCCTCCACGATGCCCGGGCGCCCGAGCCACTCGCGCGCACCCCAGGTCGCGGCCGAGACCACCTCGGTCGCGCTCAGCCCCGCCCTGGTCAGCTCGACCATCTCCTGGGCGACCAGTCCGTGCGGGAGGCTGCCGCCGGCGTCTGTGCCGACGTAGATCGGGACTCCCGCCTCGTGGGCCGCACCCACGGTGGCGTAGCGCCGCTCGTGCAGGTCGAGCATGTGCCGGTGGTACTCGGGGAACTTCTCCTCCGCCGGCGCGGCGAGGTCGGGGAACTGCGCGATGTTGACGAGGGTCGGCACGATCGCGATGCCCTGCGCGGCGAAGGTGTCGATGGAGTCCTCCTGCAGCCCGGTCGCGTGCTCGATGCAGTCGATCCCGGCGGCCGCGAGGTCGCGCAGCGACTGCTCGCCGAAGCAGTGTGCCGTGACGCGCACCCCCTCCTCGTGCGCTGCCGCGATCGCCTCCTTGACGGCCTGCTGCGACCAGCTCGGGGCGAGGTCGCCGAGGTCACGGTCGATCCAGTCGCCGACGAGCTTGACCCAGCCGTCGCCGCGGTGGGCCTCGAGCCGGACGTACCGCTCGAGCTCCTCCTCCTCGACCTCGTGGGCGAAGTTGCGGATGTAGCGGCGGGTGCGCGCGATGTGGCGCCCGGCGCGGATGATCTTCGGCAGGTCCTCACGCTCGTGGACCCAGCGGGTGTCACCCGGCTGACCGGCGTCGCGGATGAGCAGCGTGCCGTGGTCGCGGTCGGTCAGCGCCTGCTGCTCGGCCTCCTCGCGCGGCACCTCGCCGTGCGGACCGAGCCCGACGTGGCAGTGCGCGTCGACGAGGCCGGGCAGCACCCAGCCCTCGAGCGTCTGCACGTCGCTGCCGTCGGTCGGCGGGGTGAAGGACACGCGACCGTCGATGACCCAGAGCTCGTCGACGACCTCCTCGGGCCCGATCAGCATGCGACCGCGGACATGGAGCACCGGTGCACTCATGGGACCGACCCTAACCGCAGACCCGGCCGGGCCCGCGGACCCCGTGCGGGGAGTGACCGTCTACGTTGCAGGCGTCAGAGCGGCTTCCACCAGATCGAGAACCGCCACGTCAGGCTGGAGCCGATCGCGGCACCGGTCGCGAAAGCGACCGCGCCCACGACGACGGGGACGACCCATCGCCGCTGCTTCTCCGAGATTGTGTCCGCAGTCGGCCGCGCAGGCGCCGTGACGTCGGGCTCTGGAGCGAGGACGGCGTCCGGTCGGGTGGTCGTGGTCATCGAGGCCACCTTCTTCAGGGTGAGTGGTCCCCTGTCCCACGTCCATCGTCCTGCCGGGAGCCCGCGATCGCAGGCGCCCGGCGCGATGGTGCCCGGGGTCACACGTCCGATGCTGCGGCGCTCAGCTCAGCGGCCGAGGAACTTCTCGAAGCCCTTGGGCAGGTTCGAGGCGTCGAATCCGGCCAGCGGGTCGGCATCCTCACCCGCGCCGCCGCCAGCGCTCGCACCCGGAACGCCGAACGCACTCGCGCTCGACGCGGCGCGCCCGGCTGCCGCCTTCTCGGCCGCGGCCCGCTCCTCGGCGGCCCGCTTGGCGGGGTTGCCGCTCTTGCTCTTCTTGCGCTGCGGCTGCTGCTTGCCGCGCTTGCCGGCTCCGGGGATGCCCGGCATGCCGGGGATGCCGCCGCCACCGCCGCGGGCCATCGACTTCATCATCTTCTGCGCCTGGCCGAAGCGCTCGAGCAGCTGGTTGACCTCGGTGACCGTGACGCCGGAGCCCTTGGCGATGCGGGCACGCCGCGAGCCGTTGATCTGCTTCGGGTGGGTGCGCTCGAAGGGGGTCATCGACCGGACCATCGCCTCGACGCGGTCGAACTCACGGTCGTCGAAGGCGTCGAGCTGGTCGCGCATCCCCTGCATGCCCGGCATCATCTTGAGCATCGACTTGAGCGAGCCCATCTTCTTGATGGCGTTCATCTGCTGGAGGAAGTCCTCGAAGGTGAAGTCCTCCTCCGCGAGGAACTTGCGGGCCATCTCGTCGGCCTGGCGCTTGTCGAACGCGCGCTCGGCCTGCTCGATGAGCGTGAGCACGTCGCCCATGTCGAGGATGCGGCTGGCCATGCGGTCGGGGTGGAAGACCTCGACGTCGGTGACCTTCTCACCGGTGGAGGCGAACATGATCGGCTCGCCGGTGATCTCGGCGACCGACAGGGCCGCACCACCGCGGGCGTCGCCGTCGAGCTTGGAGAGCACGACACCCGTGAAGGCCACGCCCTCGTGGAAGGCCTGCGCGGTCTCGACCGCGGCCTGGCCGATCATCGCGTCGAGGACGAAGAGGACCTCGTCCGGCGAGATGGCCGCGCGGATGTCGGACGCCTGCTGCATGAGGTTCGCGTCGACGGCCAGACGGCCCGCGGTGTCGACGATGACGACGTCGTACTGCTTGGCACGGGCCTGCTCGATGCCCATCTGCGACACGGCCACCGGGTCACCGAAGGAGCGGGTGCCCTCGCCGGAGTCGAGGACGGCGTCGTGGCCGCCCATGTTGCCGCGCTCGGGAGCGAAGACCGGGATGCCGGCACGCTCGCCGACGACCTCGAGCTGCGTGACGGCGTTCGGACGCTGCAGGTCGGCCGCCACGAGCAGGGGCGTGTGGCCCTGGTCCTTGAGCCACTTGCCGAGCTTGCCGGCGAAGGTCGTCTTGCCCGAGCCCTGGAGGCCGGCGAGCATGATGACCGTCGGCGGCTGCTTGGCGAAGCGGATCGTGCGCGTCTGCCCGCCGAGGATCGCGACGAGCTCCTCCTGCACGATCTTGACGACCTGCTGGGCGGGGTTGAGCGCCTGGCTGACCTCGGCTCCGAGCGCACGCTCGCGCACCGAGCTGGTGAACCGCTTGACGACGGGCAGCGCCACGTCGGCGTCGAGCAGGGCGAGGCGGATGTCGCGGATCGTCGAGTTGACGTCGGACTCCGTGAGCCGGCCCTTGCCGCGGAGGTTCTTGAACGTCGCGGTCAGGCGGTCAGACAGGGATGCAAACACCCCGCAAGGCTATCCGTTCCTCGAGGGCACTTCCGCACTCGCCGCTCCCCGAGGGCGTATGCCGGCGCGTAGGGTCGCGTGGGTGAGTGACCAGAGCGCCGCCCGCCCGTCCACAACGCCGCCGTCCGTCGTCGACAAGGTCGCCTGGGTCCACGTGGTCGACCGGCGACTGCTCGCTGCCCGCAGTGCCGGCAAGGAGCTGTTCTACGTGCCGGGCGGCAAGCGTGAGCCGGGTGAGAGCGACGTGCAGACGCTCGCGCGCGAGATCGAGGAGGAGCTGTCGGTCGCGGTCGACCCGGCGACGGCCGTGCGCGTCGGGACCTTCGAGGCTCCCGCCGACGGTCGCTCCGACGGGCGCGTGGTGCGCCTCACCTGCTACTCGGCCGGCTACGCGGGTGACCTGGTGCCCGCGGCCGAGATCGAGGAGATCGCCTGGCTGACCGCCGGCGACGCCGAGCGCGTGTCCGCCGCGAACCGGCTCGTCCTCGAGCACCTGCACCGGGCCGGCCTCCTCGACTGACGCGGGGTTCAGCCGGCGTCGCAGGTGTCGATGATCATCGCCACGGTCTGTGCCGCCCGTGCCGGCGCGAGCCGGCCACCGCCGAACTCGGTCACGTAGAAGGTGTCGAGGGTCTGACCGGCATACGTGGCGATGTGGGCCGAGCGCACGGACAGCGACGCGCGAGCGAGCGTGATGCCGATGTCCTGGAGCAGGCCCGGTCGGTCGGTGGCGCGGACCTCGATCACCGTGGCGGTGTCCGAGGCGCTGGTGACCACCTTCGCCCGCGTCGAGTCGACCGACCCGGAGCCGGGGCTGCGCACCGCGGCGGACCGGCGCCGCTGCAGACGGCCGAGCGGTGTGCGGTCGCCGCCCGCCACCCGCCGCAGGTCGCGAGCGATGACGTCGGGCAGCGGGCTCTCGCCACCTGGCGAGTCGACCCACCACTCGTTGACGGCCACTCCGTCCAGCGTGCGCACGATCGCCGAGCGCACCACGAAGCCATGGGCGGCGAGCAGGCCCGCGGTGTCGGCGAAGAGCCCGGCCCGGTCGCGGTCCACGATGTCGAGCCGGTGCGCCCCGCCCAGGGAGACGACCGTCACGTAGGGCTCGCCGGAGGCGACCTGCTCGAGGGCTGCGTGCGGAAGAGCCAGTGCGTCGGTCGGTTCCACGACGAGGGTCCTCTCCTCCTGCGTCCGGGCGAGCGCCGCCCGGCAGGTCTCGTAGAGCCGCTGCACCAGGCCGGCTCGCCAGTCGGTCCAGGCCTTGGGTCCGGCAGCCGAGGCGTCCGCCTCGGTGAGGGCCCGGAGCAGGTCGAGCGTCGTCACGGACCCGTCGACGGCCTCGGACAGGGCCGCGATCGTCGCCGGGTCCTCGGGGTCGCGGCGCGTGGCGAGCTCGACGAGGGTCAGGTGCTCGCGCACGAGCCGCACGACGACCTCACGGTCGGGCTCCGGGACGCCCATCCGTTGCAGCACCGTGTCGGCGACCCGGGCGCCGGTGGCCGAGTGGTCGTGGGAGCCGGCGACCTTGCCGATGTCGTGCAGCAGCGCGGCGAGCACGAGCAGGTCCGGCCGGGCCACGTCGCGCACCATGCCGGCGGCCGCGACGACCGTCTCGACGAGGTGGCGGTCGACGGTGTGGCGGTGGACGGCGTTGCGCTGCGGCCGGCTGCGCACCGCCCGCCACTCGGGAATCCACCGCTCCACCACGCCGGCGAGGTCCAGTCCCTCCCAGACGGTGACGAGTCCCGGGCCCGTCGCGAGCAGGTCGGCGAAGAGGTTGCGTGCCACCTCCGGCCACGGCTCGGGCAGGGCGGGCGCGCTCGCGGCGAGGTTGCGCAGCGTGGCCGGGGACAGCGGTATGCCGCCGCGTGCGGCCACGACGGCCGCGCGCAGGGGGACGACCGGGTCGGACGCCAGGTCGGCGGAGGGCCCGAGGACCGCCTCGCCGTCGTGCCGGTAGAGGCCGTAGCCGAGCGGCGCGAGCTGAGGCCGTCGAGGCCCGACGCGCAGGGTCCTGGCCCGCTGGGACTGCATGGCACGGCGCAGGGTGCCGTCGACGGCATACGCGATCGTGCGGGCGGAGGTGGAGACGTCCGTGAGGAGGGCGTCGGCGTCGGTGTGGCCGAGCAGGGCCGCGCAGGCGTCCTGGTCCTCGCGGGTGAGCCGGTCGCGTCCTCGCCCTGTGACGACGTGGATCGCGTCGCGCACGTCGAGAAGGCGGTCGTACGCCTCGTCGACCTCGCCGTGCGGGCGGTCCGTCAGCCAGGCCGCGGTCAGGGCCCGCAGGACCGACATGTCGCGCAGGCCCCCGTGGGCCTCCTTGAGGTCCGGCTCGACCAGATGGGCGAGGTCGCCCTGGCGGGCGTGCCGTTGCACCACCGACTCCTGGATCTCGGCGAGCCGGGTGCGGGCGTTGGCGCGCCAGTCGTGGGCGACGGTCGAGCGCGCCGCGTTGACCACGTCGGTGTCCCCCGCCACGTGCGTGAGGTCGAGCAGTCCGACCGCGGCGCTCAGGTCGTCGGAGGCGACGGCCCGGCACTCGGCCACGGTGCGCACGCTGTGGTCGAGGCGGACTCCCGCATCCCAGATCGGGTACCACAGCTTGTCCGCGAAGGCCCCGACCTCCTTGCCGGACAGCCCCCTCGGGTGGTGCACGAGGACGAGGTCGTAGTCGCTGAGGGGGCCGCCGTCCCCACGGGCGAGGGAGCCGACCGCGGCGAGCGCGACGCCCTCGTGGCGGCGCCCGGCGCAGGCCTCGCGCCACAGCTGCTGGAGCCAGCCGAACCCGAACTCGGCGAGCGCCCGGCGCCGGGTGGGGCCGGCGCCGGGCGTCGCGAAGGTCCGGGTGCCGGCGAGGTCCAGACGTCTGGTGGTCACGTCGGTCATGTCAGCTGTCGCCGTCCCCTCGTTCGTGTTCTCGATGCCCGGCGTGTGCCGCCGGGCCGTGTGCTCTCAGCCGTGCTGGGTGCCCCGCCTCAGAGGGCCGAGACGCCGCGCTCGCCGGTGCGGACGCGGATCACGTCGTCCACGGGGACGGACCAGATCTTCCCGTCGCCGATGCGGCCGGTCTGGGCCGCCTTGAGGATGACCTCCATGACGTCCGGGGCGTCGATGTCGTCGACGAGCACCTCGAGGCGGACCTTGGGCACGAAGTCGACGGTGTACTCGGCGCCGCGGTAGACCTCGCTGTGGCCGCGCTGGCGGCCGTAGCCGCTGGCCTCGCTGATGGTCATGCCGGCCACCCCGAAGGCCTCCAGGGCCTCCTTCACCTCGTCGAGCTGGTGCGGCTTGATGATGGCGGTGATGAGCTTCATGCTGAGGCCTCTTCCTTGGGTGCCTTCTCGGCGGACGGGGTGGATGCTGCCGGTCCGGCCGGGGTGGCCGGCGCGGAGGCCGTGTGGCCGGCGAGCGCGCCGGTCCGCGACCCCCCGAGCGAACCGAAGTCGTAGCCGGTCTCCGCGTGCTCTGCCAGGTCGATGCCGCCGACCTCGTCCTCCTTGGAGATCCGGAAGCCGATCGTCTTGTGGAGCACCAGTCCGATGGCGTAGGTGACGACGAAGGAGAAGACGAGGACCGACAGCGCCCCCTCGACCTGGGCGAGCAGCTGTGAGGCGCCGCCGCCGTAGAGAAGGCCCTCGTTGACGTCCAGGCCGGCTGCGCCGGTCGGGCTGCCCTTCGTGGCGAGGAGGCCGATGAGCACGGTGCCGATGAGACCGCCGACCAGGTGGACGCCGACGACGTCGAGGCTGTCGTCGAAGCCGAACCGGAACTTCAGGCCCACGGCCAGGGCGCAGCCGACCCCGGCGAGGAGGCCGACGACGAGCGCCCCGACCGGTGACACGGTGGCGCAGGCGGGAGTGATCGCGACCAGCCCGGCCACCACGCCTGAGGCCGCACCGAGGGAGGTGGCGTGGCCGTCGCGCAGCTTCTCGGTCAGGAGCCAGCCCAGCATGGCCGTGGCTGTCGCGGCGAGGGTGTTGACCCAGACGCCGGCCGCCTGGACCCCTGCGCCGAGCGCCGAGCCCGCGTTGAAGCCGAACCAGCCGAACCACAGGATGCCGGCTCCGATCATGACGAGCGTGAGGTTGTGCGGGCGCATCGGGTCGCGCCGGAAGCCGACCCGCTTGCCGATCACCAGGGCGAGGGCGAGACCGGCCGCTCCGGCGTTGATGTGGATGGCCGTGCCCCCGGCGAAGTCGTAGGCGCCGGCGCCCCCGAGGAAGAGCCCCTCGGCCTTGTTGGCGATCCAGCCGCCCGTCTCGGCGGCGTAGCCGTTGAAGGCGAACACCCAGTGGGCCGCAGGGAAGTAGACGAGGGTGGCCCAGATGACCGTGAAGATCGTCCAGGTGCTGAACTTCGCGCGGTCGGCGATCGCCCCGGAGACCAGGGCCACGGCGATGATCGCGAACACGACCTGGAAGGCGACGAACGCGGTGGCGGGGATGCCACCGGCCGCGGCAGTGCCCTTGGCGGCGTCAGCCGGGACGAAGCCGTAGATCTGGTCGAGGACGCCGCTGAGGCCGAAGTGCGTGAAGGGGTTGCCGAGGAGCCCGCCGCCGAGATCCGGGCCGAACGTCTCGCTGTACCCCCAGAGGATCCACACCGTGCCGACCGTGCCCATCGTGATGAACGACATCATCATCATGTTGAGGACGCTCTTGGTGCGGACCATGCCGCCGTAGAAGAGGGCGAGACCGGGGGTCATGAACAGGACCAGGGCGGCCGCTGCCAGGACCCACGCGGTGTTCCCGCTGTCGGTGAACGGTGCGTCTGCCGTCACGTAGGTAAGTGCGCTCATGGCGAGAAGCGTGGAGCCGGGGAATTTCGGCCGGAGGCGCCGTGTGTTACGGCGGTGTCAACAACGGGCCGGCGGTGTTAGCGGATGGTTTCGCCCACGGGGCCGTCCGCATCGTGGACCCGCCCGGCCGCTCGGGGCGACCGGGGACGCAGGAATGCCGCCCGGCGGTGCCGGGCGGCATTCCTGTTCGTCGAGGAGCAGCGACTACATCACGATGGCGTCGACGAAGGCCTCGGGGTCGAAGGGGGCGAGGTCGTCGGGCCCCTCGCCGAGGCCGACGAGCTTGACCGGGACGCCGAGCTGGCGCTGGACGGCCACGACGATGCCGCCCTTGGCCGTGCCATCGAGCTTGGTCAGCACGATGCCGGTGACGTCGACCGCCTCGGAGAAGACCTTGGCCTGCTGCAGGCCGTTCTGCCCGGTGGTCGCGTCGAGGACGAGGAGCACCTCGTCGATCTCGCTCTGCTTCTCGATGACGCGCTTGACCTTGCCGAGCTCGTCCATGAGACCCACCTTGTTGTGCAGGCGGCCGGCGGTGTCGATGATGACGACGTCGACCTCCTCCTCGATGCCGGCCTTGACGGCGTCGAAGGCCACCGCGGCCGGATCGGCGCCGTCCTTGTCGGAGCGCACGGTGGGCACGCCGACCCGCGCGCCCCAGGTCTCGAGCTGGTCGGCGGCGGCGGCGCGGAAGGTGTCGGCCGCGCCGAGGAGCACCTCGCGGTCCTCGGCGACGAGGACCCGGGCGAGCTTGCCGACGGTCGTGGTCTTGCCGGTGCCGTTGACGCCGACGACGAGGATGACGGCGGGCCGGTCGCCGACCCGGGTGCTGGTGATGCGGCGGTCCATCTCCGGCTGGACGAGGGCGAGCAGGTCCTCACGGAGCCAGCCGCGGACGGTCGCCTCGTCGGTGGCGCCGTCGACCTTGACCCGCGTGCGCAGGGAGTCGACGAGCTCGGTGGTCGCCTCGACACCGAGGTCGGAGGAGATGAGGGTGTCCTCGACCTCCTCCCACGTCTCCTCGTCGAGCTTGCCGCGCGAGAGGAGGGCGAGCAGGCCCTGGCCGATGGAGGAGTTGGAGCGCGCGAGACGGGCGCGCAGCCGCTGAAGGCGTCCTCGGGCGGACGCCGGGCGCTCGACGGTCGGCTGGGGCGGGGTGGGCGCGACCTCCGGCTCGGGCTCGACCTCGACGGTGGCGGCGGCTCCCGGCCTCTCCGGCGGGGCGACGGTGTCGGTGCTGTCGCCCGGCGGCTGTCGGTCGAGGTCCTCGCCGGGAAGCCCCGGACGAGCCGGCGGGGCCTCGCGCTCGAGGGTCCGGCGCCGGCCGGTCAGGAGACTGACGCCGTAGGCGATGGCCCCGAGCAGGACGATGACGCCGATGATGACGTAGATCAAGACTGTGTCCACCCGGCCATCCAACCACGGCACGGGGCGGGCTCCGGGCGGCCTCCGCAGGCGCTCGGGGCGCCGCGGACGCGGCTCGGCCACCGGTCGTTCACCGGTGGCCGAGGAGGTGGGCAGGCGGTCTGGCGGCTACGGCGTACGCGTTCGCGGCCGACCGAGGGTGCCGGCTCGGCGTCGTGCCGAGCGGGCCACCCCTTCCCCCTTGGCGGTGAGCAGGTCCCGGCCGCCCCGGTGCGCGGGCACCGCGACGACACCGACGACCGCGACACCGAGTCCGGTGACGACGAGCATCGAGATGACGAGGAAGACCATGTGAGAAGAGTGACTGATGTGACTGGTGTGACGCAAATGGCGCTGGATGACGATTCGGCAACGACGACATGGCCGTCCGGCGCCCGCACCGAGAGGGATGGGCGACGGTGCGGCGGCAACGGGGCGGCGTGTGCCGGCGGCCTCAGGCGGGACGGTCGGCGACGTCGCGCAGTCGCTGCGAGACGACCGTGGTGACGCCGTCCCCGCGCATGCTGACGCCGTAGAGCGCGTCGGCGATCTCCATCGTCTTCTTCTGGTGCGTGATGACGATGAGCTGGGAGCTGTCGCGCAGCTCCTCGAAGAGGGTGATGAGCCGTCCGAGGTTGGCATCGTCGAGGGCTGCCTCGACCTCGTCCATGATGTAGAAGGGCGAGGGCCGCGCCTTGAAGATCGACACGAGCAGCGCGACGGCCACGAGCGAGCGCTCGCCACCGGAGAGCAGCGACAGGCGCTTGATCTTCTTCCCCGGCGGCCGGGCCTCGACCTCGAGGCCGGTGGTCAGCATGTTCGACGGGTCGGTGAGCACGAGCCGGCCCTCGCCGCCTGGGAAGAGCCGCTGGAAGACGCGCTCGAACTGCACGGCGGTGTCCTCGAAGGCCTCGGCGAAGACGCGCTCGACGCGCTCGTCGACCTCCTTGACGATGTCGAGCAGGTCGCGCTTGCTGTTCTTCAGGTCCTCGAGCTGTTCGGTGAGGAACTTGTGCCGCTCCTCCAGGGCGCTGAACTCCTCGAGTGCGAGCGGGTTGATCCGGCCCAGCGCGCTGAGCTTGCGCTCGGCCTGGCGTAGCCGCTTCTCCTGCACGTCCCGGACGAAGGGCACCGGCTCCGGCTGCGGCGCGTCCGGGTCGGCGTCGGGGTCGGGCACGACGGGGACGGGCTGATGTGGCCCGAACTCCTCGACGAGGTCGCCCGGCGCGATGCCGAGCTCCTCGACCGCCTTGGTCTCGAGCTGCTCGATGCGCAGCCGCTGCTGCGTGCGAGCCACCTCGTCGCGGTGGACCGTGTCGGTCAGCTCGCGCAGCTCGGCCTGCAGCGTCGCGATGTCGCGGCGGACCACGGCGAGCTCGGCGTCCCGCTCGGTGCGCTCGGCCTCCCCCGCGGCCCGGGCCCGACCGGCCTGCTCGGCCCAGTCCACGAGCAGCTCGTGGGCCCACGTCGCGGCGCTGCGCACGGCCTCGGCCACGGCCGCCTCCCGCCGGCGACGCTCGCGCTTCTCGGCGAGGCGCCGGCGCGTCTCCTCCTCGTGGCGAGCGCTCCGCTCGAGCGCGTCGGCGCGGTCCTTGAGGGCGCGGGCCCGCTCCTCACGGGTGCGCAGCCCCAGGCGTAGGTCGGTCTCGGCCGCGCGGGCCTCGCGCGCCAGGGCCTCGAGGCGGTCGCGCTCCTCGGTCGAGGGCTCCTCGGCGAAGTCGCCCTCGCCGCTCGCCGCCTCCAGCCGCTCGAGCAGCGAGGCGTGCTCGGCCCGGTCGCTCTCGAGCGCGTGGGTCGCGTCGGCGATCGCCTTCTCGGTGCGCTCGACCTCGGCACGGGCCGCCCGCAGGGTCTGGCCGAGCGAGCCGAGCTTCTCGGCGATGGCCGCCATCCGGGCGTCGCTCTCGTTGAGCCGCTCGAGCGCCGCCTCCACCGCCTCGGCGAGCTCGGCGCGCGCGGCCTCGGCCCCGGCGACCCGGAACCGGGCCTCCTCCCCCTCGCGGGTGGCGCGGGCCATGGCGTCCTGCGCGTCGTCGAGCGCGGCCTGCAGCTCGAGCAGGCTGGGGGCGCTGGTGCTGCCGCCGCGGACGGTGCCGGGCGCGTAGACGTCGCCCGCCTGGGTCACCGCCGTGAGGCCGGGGTGGGTCCGGAGCAGCGCGGTCGCCTGGTGCGCGTCGGCGACGAGGGCGACGCGGTCGAGGACCTGGTCGAGGGCCGGGCGGACGACGTCGGGGCACTGCACGACGTCGAGGGCCCAGCGCGCATTCCCGTCGATCTGCGGCCACGCGGTGCGGTCGAGCGCACCGGCGGACTCGGCCACGAGCAGGCTCGCGCGTCCGTGGTCACCCTCCCGCAGGGCGTCCAGGGCTGCCGCGGCGGCGTCGAGCGACCCCACGGCGAGCGCCTCGGCGGCGGACCCGAGGGCGGCTGCGACGGCGTTCTCGAGGCCCGGCTCGACGGTCACGAGGGAGGCGACCGACCCGAGGATCTGGTGCCCGTCGTCGGCGGCCGCGAGCAGGGCCGCGGCGCCGTCCTTGCGGCGCAGGCTGAGCCCGAGCGCCTCCACCCGGGCGGCCGCGGTCTGGCGCGCCCGTTCGGCGGTGGACTCGGCCTCCTTCCACCGGGCCAGCTCGGCCTCGGCCGCCTCCAGCCGCTCGGCGGCCTCCTCGTAGGCGGTGTCGAGGCCCTCCTCGCCCTCCTCGTCCTCGGCGACGCTCGCCTCGAGGCGGGAGAACTCCCGCTCGGCCTCGGCCGCGCGGGCCTGGGCAGCCTCGACCGTGCTGCGCAGTCGTCCGACCTCGGCCTCGCGAGCCTCGATGCGGGACGCGCGGGCGCCCACCTGCCCGCCGAGCTTGGCCAGGCCCTCACGGCGGTCGGCCGCCGCGCGGACCTCGCGCTGGAGGCGGCCGATCTCCTCGGCGTGGCTGCGCTCGGCGTCGGTGCGGCTGAGCACGGCCTCCTCGAGGGCGGCCTTGGCCTCGGCGATCTCCTCGAGCAGGAACGCCTCCTGCTCGCGCACCTCGGCGGCCTGGACACGCAGCTGCTCCGGGTCGCGGCCCTGGCCGGCATCCCCCGGCTCGTCGTCCTCACTGAGCAGGCGTACGCGTTCGGCGGCGAGCGAGCGGGTCGACGCCATCCGCTCCACGAGCCGTCCGAGCGAGACGTACTCGTCCTGCGCCCGGGTCAGGGCCGGGCGGGCCGCCTCGGCCGCGGCCTCGAGCGAGGACAGCCGCTCGGCGAGGCCCGCGATGGACTCCTCCACCTCGCTGCGCCGCTCGATCAGGGCGGACTCGTCGGCGACCTCCTGCTCGAGGGTCGACCTGAGCTGCACGAGGTCGTCGGCGAGCAGCCGCAGCCGGGCGTCGCGGGCATCGGTCTGGATGACGGCGGCCCTGCGCGCCGTCTCGGCCTGCCGGCCGAGCGGACCCAGCTGGCGGCGGATCTCCCCCGTCAGGTCGTGCACGCGGGTGAGGTTGGCCTCCATCGTCTCGAGCTTGCGCAGTGCGCGTTCCTTGCGCTTGCGGTGCTTGAGGACACCGGCCGCCTCCTCGATGAAGCCGCGGCGCTCCTCCGGCGTGGCGCGCAGGACGGTGTCGAGCTGGCCCTGTCCGACGATGACGTGCATCTCGCGGCCGATGCCGCTGTCCGAGAGAAGCTCCTGCACGTCGAGCAGGCGGCACGGGGTGCCGTTGATCGCGTACTCCGACCCGCCGTTGCGGAACATCGTGCGCGAGATCGTGACCTCGGTGTAGTCGATCGGCAGGGCGCCGTCGGTGTTGTCGATCGTCAGCGCCACCTCGGCGCGGCCCAGGGGCGCCCGCCCCGCCGTACCGGCGAAGATGACGTCCTCCATCTTCCCGCCGCGCAGCGACTTCGCGCCCTGCTCGCCCATGACCCAGGCGAGCGCGTCGACGACGTTGCTCTTGCCCGAGCCGTTGGGTCCGACGATGCAGGTGATGCCGGGCTCGAGGCGCATGTGGGTCGCGGAGGCGAAGGACTTGAAGCCCTTCAGGGTGAGGCTCTTGACGTACACGACCCGATTAGTCCTTTTCCCAGCCTGCCAGCGATCCGGGCCAGCGTACTAGCCGGGCAGCCCGGGCTCGTGGATGCGAGCCGGCCCGCCTGCCGGGGCGGACGGCATACCGTGGGCGGGTGGACGTCGACCCCAAGGCACAGCCGCTCGCAGCCGGCGAGCACCTCGTCACCTCGCTCGAGCGGCTGCTCGAGGTCTACCCCGCCGCCCCGGCGCCCAACTCGCTCGCGAAGGAGTCGTCGACGATCACGCCGGGTCAGGCCCGGATCATCGCCGCGGCGCCGTTCGTCGTCGTCGCCACCGTCGGCGACGGTGGCCTCGACCAGTCGCCACGCGGGGACACTCCCGGCTTCGTCGTGGTCCGCGACGAGCGCACGCTCGTCATCCCCGACCGACGCGGCAACAACCGCCTGGACACGCTGCGCAACGTGGTGGCCGACCCCCGGGTAGGCCTGCTCTTCCTCGTGCCGGGGCTCGGCGAGGAGCTGCGGGTGCGCGGCACGGCGGTCGTGTCGACCGACCCCGCGGAGCTGGCCCGGCACGCCGTGCGGGGCGTGCTGCCGGCGTCGGTGCTCGTCATCACGGTCGAGCGCGTCTACTTCCAGTGCGCCCGGGCGGTGCGGCGCAGCCGGCTGTGGGACCCGGCCTCCCGGGTCCACCCCCGCACGCTGCCCACCGCGGGCGACCTGACCCGCGAGGCGGGCGGCTTCTCGTCCGAGGCGGAGGCGGCCGCGTACGACGCCGCCCTCGAGGCACGCCAGGAGGCGACGCTCTACTGAGTCTGTCGCCAGGCGAGTGAGAGGCCCGCCGAGGGCTACGAGCCGCCGTTGGCGATGTGCTCGTGGTGGTGGATGACCTCGGCGATGATGAAGTTGAGGAACGCCTCGGCGAAGACCGGGTCGAGCCCGGCGCTGTCGGCCAGCGTGCGCAGGCGGGCGATCTGCTGCTCCTCGCGCCGGGGGTCGGCGGGCGGCAGGTGCCGCTCGGCCTTGAGCCGGCCCACCTGCTGCGTGCACTTGAAGCGCTCCGCGAGCAGATGCACCAGTGCCGCGTCGATGTTGTCGATGCTGCTGCGCAGCCGGGCCAGCTCGGCAGGCACCTCGGGCTCGTCGCTCACCGGCTGATCGCTCACCGCGCCAGCCTAGGTCGGTCAGCGCTCGACGAAGCCGGCGGTCCCGCCCCTCGGGACGCCCTGCTGCACGACGACGGCCTCGACGCGTCCGGGGCGCCGCCGGGTCGACGGGGACTCGCGCAGCAGCGCCTCGAGGGCTGCGACGGCGTCGGCACTGCCCTGGGCCACCACCTCGACGCGCCCGTCGGCGGTGTTGCGCGCGTGGCCGACGAGGCCGAGCTCGAGGGCGCGGGCCCGCGTCCACCAGCGGAACCCGACGCCCTGCACGGTGCCGCGCACGAACATGGTCGCGCGCACCGTCTGCCCGGTCTCGGGGGCGCCGGGGGTGTCGTGATCCGCCTCGTCCATCCCCACACCGTATGCCGCGTGGCGCCGCAACCCGGTTCCCGGCCGAAACTATGCTCGCGACAGGCACCGCGGTGACTCCACGCACCGAGGCCCACGGAAGGAGCGACGTGTCGACGTCGGCGATCTCTCGGGCGGCTGGCACGGGTCAGGCCGCCGACACGGCCACGGAGGCCGGCTCCCCATCCGGCCGTGCGCGCGCGGGCGTGGCCGCCTCTCCGGGACGACCGGGCCGCATCGAGGGCTTGGACGGCCTGCGGGCAGTCGCCATCGTGGCCGTCGTCGTCTACCACCTCAACGCCTCGTGGCTGCCGGGCGGTTTCCTCGGCGTCGACGTCTTCTTCGTCGTCTCGGGCTTCCTCATCACCACGCTGCTCGTGCGCGAGCGCGAGGGCACGGGCCGCATCGCCCTCTCCCAGTTCTGGCTGCGGCGAGCGCGCCGGCTGCTGCCCGCGCTCGTGCTGTGCGTCGTCACGAGCGTGCTCATCGCCCGGGCCGTGAGCTCGGACCTGCTCGTCGACATCGGCCGTGAGATCGTCGGCGCACTGACCTTCTCGACGAACTGGCTCGAGATCACGGCCGGCACGAGCTACTTCGACCAGACCGCTCCGCAGCTGTTCATGAACTTCTGGTCGCTCGCGGTCGAGGAGCAGTTCTACTTGGTGTGGCCGCTGCTGACGCTGGCCCTGCTGGCCTTCTCGAGCCGGATCCGTGTCGCCGCCGCCGTCACCGTGGGGTTGGCCTCGTCGGCGCTCATGGCGGTCATGTTCACCCCGGGCACCGACGCCACGCGGGTCTACTACGGCACCGACACCCACGTCATGGGCCTCATGGCCGGTGCGGCGCTCGCGTTCGCGTGGGCCAGCCCCCGCCTCGCACCACGACTGGCCCCTTCCCGGTGGGGGCGCCACGGGGCGTATGCCGTGCCGCTCGCCCTCGTGGTCCTGCTCGCCGAGATGGTGCTGCTCGACGAGCAGTCGAGCTGGACGTTCCGTGGCGGCATCCTGCTGGCCTCGTTGGCCACCGCCGTGCTCGTCATGGGCGTGGTCGAGCGTCGCCCGGGCGGGCCGCGACTCGTCTCCCGCGTCATGCGTCACCCCGCCCTGGGCTGGGTGGGCGCGCGCTCGTACTCCATCTACCTCTGGCACTGGCCGGTCATCCTGCTCGTCGCGCTCGACAACCCGTCCGCACCCGGCACGGTGTCGCACCTGCTGACCCGGCTGTGGTGCGTGCTCGTGACCGTGGCCCTGGCCGACCTGACCTACCGCTTCGTCGAGACCCCGTTCCGCACCCTGGGCTTCCGGGGCGTCGCGAGGGCCCTGGGGCGAGGGGTCTCCGAGCTGACCCTGCGCGGCCGGCGCGTCGTCGCCGTCGTCGTCGCGGTGCTCGCCGTCGCGACCGGCACCATCGTGCTCACCGCCCCCGACCAGACCCAGACGGCGCAGATGCTGGCCCAGAACGAGGCCTCGGCCGACCAGCAGGCGCCCACCGTCGCGCCGTCGGCAAACCCCTCGACACCGGGCAGCACCGGTGCCACGACCCCGGCGGCCACCCCGGCCACACCAGGCGCGAGCTCGGGCCCGGCGCCCGCCGCGAAGGCGTCGTTCGCGATGCCGAGCGGTCCCGACATCGACGCCTACGGCGACTCGATCATGGTCGGCAGCCTGCAGGCGCTGCGCTACTACTTCCCCGGCATCCGCATCGACGCCAAGTCCAACCGCCGCTGGTCCGACGGCCTCGCGCAGGTGCGTGCCCGCGGCACCGACAACCGGCGTGCCGTCATCCTCGCGTTCGGCACCAACGCCGGCGTCGACGAGGACGCCGTCAAGCAGGTGCTCGACACCCTGGGCCCCAAGCGCATGGTCGTCCTCGTCAACATCATGGCGCCCTTCTCACGGGTCGACACCGACAACGCGACGCTCACGCTCGTGGCCCGCGACCGGCCCAACGTCGTGGTCGCGGACTGGGCCGACGCCGTGCGCGCCCACCCCGACCAGGTGCAGTCCGACCGCATCCACCCGACCCTCACCGGTGCCCACCTCTTCTCCAAGACGGTGCGCCAGGCGATGGCCGACCTGTCCCAGCGCCTCACCGGCAAGAAGGTCGTCCTGAAGGACCTGCCGATCCCCTGAGCCGGCCGCGTGGGTCGAGCGCGCGCACGGAGAGCACGCCGGACGCGTACGGCCACGGGGAAATCAGTCGGCGACGACCTCGTCGCCGACCCGGATGGTGGCCCCGGGTGCGAGCGGCAGCACCGGTGTGAGGCGGATGCCGAACCATGTCGCCCCGTCCCACTTGCGATGCCGGGCCAGCGTGCGGATCGGCTCCTTGCGGGTGCGCAGGTCCGACCGGTCGATGGTGGTCATGACGCAGCGGTCGCACACCATCGTGGCGCGGAACGGCACGTCGCCGATGCGCACCGAGGACCACGAGTCCTCCGCGAACGGCTCGCTCCCGTCGACCACGACGTTGGGGCGGAACCGCTCGTGGTCGACCTCGACGCCAGGCTGCTCGAGGCGCTCCAGCGCCGTCTCGAGCATCCAGTCGCCGAGGCGGCGCAGCGACGACTCCGACGTGACGTGCAGCGGCGCCGCGTCGGAGAGGGAGTTGCGGTCCTCGGGCCGACCACCCAGCTCGGGACGGATCGGCCGGTGCGTCGCGTCGTCCTGCCACACGAGCCGCAGCGGCCTGCCGGTCCGGGCGGTCAGCCACGCGTCGGCGGCGGGACCTGCGGGCCGGGCCGATGCCTGACCGGAGAACTCGACGGGCACCGGCTCGGCGTCCGTGGGCGCGGCCACCTCCAACGCGTCGGCCCCGTCGGCGGAGAGTCGGATCGCGCCGTCGGCGAGCGGCTCGGCGCGCAGGCCCAGCAGGGCGTGCTCCTCCCTCGCCGTGACCTTGACCCCGGAACCGTCGACGACCGCCCAGCGGCGGTCACCGCGCAGCCCGCACTCCTCGACGACCGCCTCCTGCACGGCCACGCCCGCGAGCGACTTCACCGGATAGGTGGTCAACCCGGTGACCACCACGCGCGTCGACACCTGCGCGCTCACTCGGCCAGCCATGCGGCATACGCGTCGAAGGTGTAGGGCCGGCCGAGGAAGTCCTCGACGAGGTCGGCCGCGTCCCGCCGACCCCCCTGGGCCAGGACCTTGTCGCGGTACGCGCCGGCCACCTCGGGGTCGAACAGGTCGCCGCGGTCGAACGCCGAGAACATGTCCTTGGCGATGACGAGCGACCACATGTAGGTGTAGTAGGCCGAGCTGTAGCCGTCGAGGTGGCCGAAGTGGCAGTGCATGTGCGTGCCCGGCAGGTAGGGGAACACCGAGTACCGGCCCATCAGCTCGCGCAGGCGACCGGTCAGGTCGTCGGTGCGGTTGACGTGGAAGTCGTAGGACAGGGCGGCGTAGAACATCTGGGTGCGCGCGTCGTAGCCCTTGCCGAAGTCGTCGGCCCGGCGCATGGCCTCCACGAGCTCGGCCGGGATCGTCTCACCCCCGGCGTTGCGGGCGAAGGTCGCGAGGACCGCCGGGTCCCAGGCCCACTCCTCGAGCATCTGGCTGGGGGCCTCGACGAAGTCCCACTCGGTCGCGACCCCGGAGAAGCGCACCCACTCGGAGCGCCCGGCGAGGACGTGGTGGATGAGGTGCCCGAACTCGTGGAAGAGCGTCACGACCTCGTCGTGCTCCATCAGGCCCCGCCCGAAGTTGCACACGAGCACGCCCTCGGGCAGCTGCGTGCCCGTGACGCCCCGGACGAGGTCGAACTGCGCGGCGTGCTTGTACTTGCCCTCGCGCGGGTGCAGGTCGAGGTGGATGCGCCCGATGCGCTCGCCCTCGAAGGCGACGTCGAAGGTGGCGACCTCCTCGTGCCAGGTGCGGGCGTCCCCGGCGGGCACGGCGGTCCACTCGAGGCCGAACAGCCGGCCGGTGACGTCGAGCAGGCCCTGGCGCACCGCCTCGAAGGGGAAGTAGGTGCGCACCCGCTGGGCGTCGACCGCGAGGTCCTCCTTGCGCACCAGCTCGGAGTAGTAGGGCACGTCGGCGCCGTCGATGTCGGTCGCGTCGGGCCGGTCGCGGCGCAGGCGCTCGAGCAGCACCTTCTTGTCCCGCTCGGCGCTCGCGGTCGACAGGTCGGTGATGCGGTCGATGAACTCGGCGATCGCCGGACCGGTGCGGATCATCTTGACCTCGGCGTCGAAGTCGGCCCAGGAGGCGTAGCCGAGGAGCTCGGCGTGCTCGCGGCGGGCGGCGAAGATGTCCTGCAGGACCCGGTCGTTCGCGGGCCAGGCGATGGTGAGGAACTGCGTGGCGAGCTCGCGCCGGGCCTCGGCATCGTGGGCGAAGGTGCGGAACGGCACGACGTCGGGGTAGTCGGTGGTGACCGTGACGAGGCCGTCGTCCTCGACCGGGTGGGCGTCCACCCAGTCCTGCGGCAGCCCCGCGAGCCGCTCGGGAGTGACCCTGATGCTGCGCACGTCCTCACGGATGTTCTTGCTGAACTCCTGGCTGAGCAGGATCTCGCGCTCGCTCAGCTCGCGCAGCCGCTCGCGGGTCGCCTCGTCGCGGTCGACGCCGGCCCGGTGGAAGTCGCGCAGCGTCCGCTCGAGCACGCGGGCGGCGTCGGCGTCGAGGCCGCTCGGGTCGAGCCCGGCCAGCACGGCGTACAGCCGGGTGTCGAGGCCGAGGTCGGTGTCGAGCTTCTGCACCTGCTGGGCCACGGCCTCGGCGCGCTCGCGCACGGACGCGTCCGGGTGCACCTCCGAGAAGAGCGAGCCGACCGACGCGGCGTTGGACAGTGCCGTCTGGGCCTCGTTCCAGACCCGGAGCACCTCGAGAGCCTCCGTCGGCGGGTCGCTGCGCAGCCCCTCGACGAGGGAGCGGGCGAGGGCGAGCTGCTGCTCGCCGCGCTCGCCGACCCACTCGAGCCAGTCGCTCGACAGGGGTAGGGGCAGGTGGGTGGGCTCCGTCGTCACAGGGGGCACTGTATGCCGCCCCACCGGGGCTCACGGGCCCAGCGGCCCGCGGCGCTAGTCCCAGAGCTGCAGCGAGCGCGTCACGATGCCGGCGAGGTCGTCGGCGTGCACCTCTCGCGGGCTCGTCGCGAGCAGTCGCTGCTGCTTGAGCGCCCCGTCGACGAGGTCGTCGACGTCTCCCTCGCGATAGCCCACGGCGTGCAGCCCGTTCGGCATGCCGATGTCGCGCATGAGGTCGGCGAGCACGCCGGGCAGCACGTCGCGCGGCTCCCCCGCCCACCGTCGGCCGTGGCCGGGGTCGAGCAGCCGGGCCGCTGCCAGGTGCCGCTCGGGGTCGGCCTCGAAGGTCCAGCGGAACGCCTCTGGCGCCGTCAGGGCGACGGCCATGCCGTGCGGCACCATCGGCTCGTGGCGGGGGTAGCCGTCCGGGTGGAAGTCGCGCACGCGTCCTGCGATCGGGTACGCGTTGGCGTGCGGCACGTGGACGCCTGCGTTGCCGAAGCCGAGCCCCGCGAACGTCGCCGCCAGGGCCATCTCGCCCCGCGCCGCGTCGTCGGAGCCGTCGCGCACGGCCGAGCGGAACGCCTTGGCGAGCAGGGACATCGCGCGCTCGGACCACATGTCGGAGATGGGGTTGCTGCCGCAGTAGGGCACCCGCTCCCCCGGCTGCTTGCGCTCGTAGGTGGTGAAGGGGCGGGCGGTCCAGCTCTCGAGGGCGTGGCACAGGATGTCCATGCCGGCGCTGGCCGTCACGCCGGCGGGCTGGGACGCCGTGAGCCGGGGGTCGACGACGGCCAGGCTCGGCCGAAGGCGCACGTGGCTGATGCCGGTCTTGACCTTGAGCGAGAGCACGTCGAGCACGCAGATCGTCGTGCTCTCGGCACCGGTGCCCGTGGTCGTGGGGACCGCGACGAGCGGCGCGAGCGGACGGCTGGGCGCACGGGCCGCACCCACCGGAGCGTTGACGTAGTCCATGAGGTCCCCGCCGTCGGACAGCAGCAGGTCCACCGCCTTGGCCGTGTCGATCGACGACCCGCCACCGACGGCGACGTAGCCGTCGAAGGGGCCGTCGGCACGAGCCCGCTCTGCCGCCGCGACGAGACTCGCGTCCGTGGGCTCGACGTGCGCCGAGTCGTGCACCACCGCCTCTAGGCCGAAGCCCCGTATGCCGTCGGCCACCCGGTCGGGCCATCCCGTGGCGAGCACCCCGGGGTCGGTCACGACGAGCACCCGATGTGACCCCAGGGCGAGCAGGTCGTGGCCGATCTCGTCGGCCGCGCCGGCTCCGAACTTCAGGGACGGCGCGCCGTAGGTGAAGACCGACTCGGGGCTGGCTGGCGACCACGTCATGGGGCCACCCTAGGGTGAGGGCATGACCGAGGAGCGCCCCGCACGGACCCTCGTCGTGGGCGCAGGCCAGGCCGGCATCTCGCTCGTGACGGCCCTGCGCGAGCTCGGCGACACGGCACCGGTCGTCCTCGTCGGCGACGAGCCCGAGCCGCCCTACGAGCGGCCACCCCTGTCCAAGGGCTATCTGCGGGGTGAGCACGACCGCGCCTCCCTCGTCTTCCACGACACCGGGTGGTTCGCCGACCTCGGCGTCGAGCTCGTCACCGGGGACCCCGTGGTCGCCGTCGAGCGCGACGCCACCGGGGGCAGCGCGACGACGGCCTCGGGCCGGACCCTCCAGTTCGAGCGGCTCGCGCTGACCACGGGCGCCACCAACCGCACACTGCCGGTGGCCCACGTGACCGGACGCCTGACCGAGCCCCTGACCGAGCCCCTGACCGAGCCCCTGACCGAGCCCCTGACCGAGCCCCTGACCGAGCCCCTGACCGAGCCCCTGACCGAGC
>NZ_JBFBLC010000003.1:0-360084 GCF_040702505.1 Terrabacter sp. NPDC080008 | reverse complement strand
ACCCTGACCGAGCCCCTGACCGAGCCCCTGACCGAGCCCCTGACCGAGCCCCTGACCGAGCCCCTGACCGAGCCCCTGACCGAGCCCCTGACCGAGCGCCCGGCCGGGCTGCACTCGATCCGCACCATCGCCGACGCGGACCGCCTCGCACCCGAGCTGCGCGGGGCGCGGGAGGTCGTCGTCGTCGGTGGCGGCTTCATCGGGCTGGAGATCGCCGCCGGCGCCCGGATGCTCGGCGCAGCCGTCACCGTGGTCGAGGCAGCCGAGCGCCTGATGGACCGGGCCGTCTCACCCGCCCTGGCCGAGGCCGTCCGCCGGGCCCACGAGCGCCGGGGCATCCGAGTCCTGCTGCGCACCGGGGCCGCTCGCGTCGTGGTCCAGGCGGGCAGGGTCGCGGGCGTCGAGCTCCTGGACGGTCAGCTGCTCACGGCCGACGTGGTGGTCGTGGGCGTCGGGATCGAGCCGCGCACCGAACTCGCGGCGCAGCTGGGCCTCGTCGTCGAGCCACGCGGTGTCGTCGTCGACGCGCGGGCCGTCACCTCGGACGGTGTCACCGTCGCCGCGGGTGACTGCGCGATCGGCCCAAATCCCTTCGGGCGCGGGCTCACCGGCCTGACCCGGCTCGAGAGCGTCGCGCACGCGACGGACCAGGCACGGGCCGCCGCCGCGACGCTGGCTGGGCACCCGGCGGCATACGACAGCGTCCCGTGGTTCTGGAGCGACCAGGGCGACATCCGGCTGCAGATGGCGGGACTGCCCCACGGGGCCGACCGGCAGGTCGTCCGCGGCGACCCCGACTCCGAGCGCTTCTCGATCCTCAGCTTCCGCCAGGGGCTGCTCGTGGCCGTCGAGGCGGTCGGCGCGACCGCCGACTACCTGGCTGTGAAACGAGCGCTGGAGAAGGGTATGTCGCTCGATGCCGACGCCGCGGCAGATGCTGCGGTGCCGCTCAAACGGCTTCTCACCCGGACGACCGACCGCCCGCCTTCCTGACGGGCCCACCGAGGCGCCCTGCGCTAGCGTGAGTCGTCGCCCAACGAAGGGACTGATCGCATGCACGCACTGGCGGGCCTGGCCACGGCAGGCACCCTCATCAGCGCCAACCCGGTGGACTACGTCATCATCGCGCTCTACTTCGTCTTCGTCCTCGGGATCGGGGTCATGGCGAGGCGCTCGGTGTCCGACTCCATCGACTTCTTCCTCTCCGGTCGGTCGCTCCCCGCCTGGGTCACCGGCCTCGCCTTCATCTCGGCCAACCTCGGCGCCGTCGAGATCATGGGCATGTCGGCCAACGGCGCCGAGCTCGGCATCTCGACCGTCCACTACTTCTGGGTGGGCGCCATCCCCGCCATGCTCTTCCTGGGCGTGGTGATGATGCCCTTCTACTACGGCTCGCGGGTCCGCTCCGTCCCGGAGTTCATGTTCCGCCGCTTCGGCACCGGCGCCCACCTCGTCAACGCCCTGAGCTTCGCGCTCGCGCAGCTGCTCATCGCCGGCGTCAACCTCTACCTGCTCGGCTCGATCGTGCACGCGCTGCTCGGCTGGCCACTGTGGCTCACCCTGATCGTCGCGGCCGCCATCGTGCTCTCCTACATCACCCTGGGCGGCCTCTCGGCAGCCATCTACAACGAGGTGCTGCAGTTCTTCGTCATCGTCGGCGGCCTGCTGCCGCTGACCCTGATCGGCCTGCACCGCGTGGGCGGCTGGTCCGGCCTCAAGGACAAGATCACCCAGTTCGCCGCCACCGCCCCGGCCAGTGCCAAGGTGCCCCCCGCCGACCAGCAGCTGCACTCGTGGCCCGGCCAGGCCCTCTCGGGCTTCAGCTCCCCCGTGTGGTCGGTCATCGGCATCGTCTTCGGGCTCGGCTTCGTGCTCTCCTTCGGCTACTGGACGACGAACTTCGTCGAGGTCCAGCGCGCCATGGCCTCCAACTCGATCTCGGCCGCGCGCAAGACCCCGATCATCGGGTCCTTCCCGAAGATGTTCGTGCCGTTCATCGTGATCGTGCCCGGCATGATCGCGGCGGTCCTCGTCAAGGAGATCGGCCAGCTCAAGGCCGGCGGCTCACCGCCGGGCGGCGCCTCCGGCGAGGGCGTCAAGTACAACGACTCCCTGCTGCTGCTGATGCGCGACATCCTGCCCAACGGCCTGCTCGGCGTCGCGATCGCCGGCCTGCTCGCGGCGTTCATGGCCGGCATGGCCGCCAACATCTCGGCCTTCAACACCGTCTTCAGCTACGACCTGTGGCAGCGCTACATCCGCAAGGACCACAGCGACGACTACTACCTGCGCATCGGGCGGCTCGCCACCGTGGGCGCGACGGTCATCGCCATCGGCACGGCCGTCATCGCCAGCTCCTTCAGCAACGTCATGGACTACCTCCAGACGCTGTTCGGCTTCTTCAACGCCCCGCTCTTCGCCACCTTCATCCTCGGCATGTTCTGGAAGCGGATGACGGCCACGGCGGGCTGGGTGGGCCTGTCCGCGGGCACGCTGTCCGCGGTGCTCGTCGCCTTCCTCAGCGAGGATGCCTTCGGTTCCCTGAGCCGTGGCGTCATCCCGATCAGCGGTCAGGGCGCCTCCTTCGTGGCGGCCTCCGCGGCCTTCGTCGTCGACGTCGTGCTCAGCATCGTCGTCTCGCTGGTGACCAAGCCCAAGGCCGCCAAGGAGCTCCGCGGGCTCGTCTACTCCGAGACACCCCGCGAGGACCTCATCGACCCGGAGGAGCAGCGCCTCCCCTGGTACCGGCGCACCCTCCCGCTCGCGGGCATCTCGCTGGGCCTCGTCATCATCCTCAACTTCTTGTTCTGACAGGAGCATCGACATGAGTGACCACCACGACGCCCCTGCTGCCGGGGAAGCTCCGGCAGAGGACGAGACGCGAGCGCGGCACACCGCCGGTGCCTTCGACATCCGCAACTTCATCGGCGCCCTGCTCGGGCTCTACGGCGTGATCCTGCTGCTGCTCGGGATCTTCGGCGACAAGGCGTACGACAAGACCGGCAACGTCAACGCCAACCTGTATGCCGGCATCGTCCTCGTCGTGATGAGTGCGATCTTCATCGGCTGGGCCCGCGTCAGGCCGATCCTCGTGCCGGAGCACGTCGAGCCGGCCGAGGAGGACCCCACCCGCCCGGCACCGAAGCGCCGCCCACCGCGGCACTGATCGCCGTCCGACCCGCCTCGACCCGCACAGCCGCAGCTCGTCCCCCGTCCTACGCGACGGTCAAGACGCGCTGCGGCGCCGTGGTCGCGGCTGGCACACGGGGCACGAGAACGACGAGCGGTTCATGAACTGCTCGCGTCGCATGAGGGTGCCGCACCGGTCACAGGGCGTGCCAGCGCGACCGTAGGCGTGCAGCGAGCGGTCGAAGTAGCCGCTCGCGCCGTTGACGTTGACGTAGAGGGCATCGAAGCTCGTGCCGCCCTGGCCCAGCGCCTCGGCCATGACCTCGCGGGCGTGGTCGAGGATGCGCGAGAGCGTGGGCTTGGTCAGCGAGGAGCAGAGCCGCTCGCCGTGCACCTTGGCGCGCCACAGCGCCTCGTCGGCGTAGATGTTGCCGATCCCGGAGACGAGCGTCTGGTCGAGCAGCGCCCGCTTGACCGCGCTGTCGCGCTGCTTCATCCGGCGCACGACCGACCCCTGGTCGTAGACCGGCTCGAACGGGTCGGGCGCGATGTGCGCCACCGACTCGGGGATACCGTCGGTTCGAAGCGGCGAGAGGGCGAGGCCCCCGAAGGTGCGCTGGTCGACGAACCGCAGCTGCGGGCCACCGTCGTCGAAGTCGAAGCGGGCGTGGCAGTGCTTCTCGAGAGGCGCGTCGGCCGGCTCGACGAGCATCTGGCCGCTCATGCCGAGGTGGACGATGAGGGCGTCCTCGCCGTCCAGCGCCAGCCAGAGGTACTTCCCCCGCCGGGAGGCGGCGGTCACCGTGACGTCGTGGAGCCGGTGCGCCAGGTCTTCAGGCCCGGCGTCGTGACGCCGGGCCACGCGTACGCCCGTGATCCGGGCACGCGAGACGTGCCGGCCCACGACGTGCTCTGCGAGGCCCCGTCGGACGACCTCGACCTCGGGCAGCTCCGGCACGGGCGTCAGGCGGTGGAGCCGGCGGAGCCGTTGGACGCGGCCGCCGAGGAGCCGGCCTCGGCCTGGTCGGCGGCACCGCGGCGCCCGTCCAGGATATGCCAGGCCTCCTTGGCCGCCTTCTGCTCGGCTTCCTTCTTCGAGCGTCCGCGGCCCTCACCCAGGACCTCCTCGCCGACGAGGACGCGGGCGTGGAACTCCTTCTCGTGGTCCGGGCCCTGCTCAGCCACGCGGTACTCCGGCGAGCCGAGGGCGAAGCCGGCCGCCATCTCCTGCAGGCTGGTCTTCCAGTCGAGGCCGGCGCCGAGCGTGGCCGCCTCCTCGATGATCCCGTCGAAGTGGTGGTGCACGAAACGGGCGGCGAGGTCGATATCGGTCGAGAGGAACACCGTCCCGATCAGCGCCTCGAGCGTGTCAGCCAGGATCGAGGCCTTGTCGCGCCCGCCCGTCGCCTCCTCGCCCTTGCCGAGCATGACGTAGCTGCCGAGGTCGAAGGTGCGGGCCACGTCGGCCAGGGCACGCATGTTGACGACCGCAGCGCGCAGCTTGGCCAGCTGGCCCTCGGCCAGGTCGGGGTGCTCGCGGTACAGAGACTCCGTGACGACCAGCCCCAGCACCGAGTCGCCGAGGAACTCGAGGCGCTCGTTGTTGGGAAGGCCGCCGTTCTCGTAGGCGTACGACCGGTGCGTCAGGGCACGCAGGAGCAGCGGCTCGTCGATGTCCTGGCCGACCACCTCGTGCAGGTGGGCGATCAGAGCATCGACGGGCCGCTGCGGCACCGCCGGAACACCCCCAGCGTCGATGTCGCTCACGGGGCTGCTCACGGGGTGATCAGGCCTGGTGCTCGGTGCGCTCGGCGGCGGCGTAGTGACGGCCCTTGTACGTGCCGCAGGACGGGCACGCGATGTGCGGCTGGTTCGCCGCACCGCACTGGGGGCACGTGGAGAGCGTGGTCGGCGTTGCCTTCCAGTTCGCGCGACGCGAACGGGTGTTGGAGCGCGACATCTTCCGCTTCGGGACAGCCACGTCAGTTCCTCTTCTCTTGCGGGTCGTCGCTCAGCAGTCCACTGAGGGACGACCACCTCGGGTCGATCACTTCATGATGATGGTCCGGGTCCTCCGCGAGGTGCATCCCACACTCGGAACACAGCCCCGGGCAGTCCGGCCGGCACAGCGGTTGGAACGGCAGCGTCGGCACGACAGCGTCCCGGAGCACGGGCTCGAGGTCGATGAGGTCACCGACCAGCTCGTGCACCTCGTCCTCGTCCGAGTCGGCTCCCACCTCGTGGTGGTGCGCCGCCCGGTCGGCGTAGGCGAACAGCTCCTGGAAGGTCCCCTCGACAGGCTGCTCGAGGGGGTCCAGGCACCGCACGCAGGCGCCGGTCGCCGTGCCACTGACCGAACCCGTGACGAGGACACCTTCGACGACGGACTCGAGGCGCACCTCGACCTGGACCGGCTGGCCGGCCTTGATCGAGATGACGTCGGTGCCGAGGTCATCGGGCAACGTCACCGTGCGCGAGAGCTCCTGCATCGTGCCCGGTCGCCGAATGAGCTCCCTGGTGTCGAGCACCAGGGGGGAACGGGGATCGGGACGGTCCATGACTCCTGCGCACAGTAGAGGATTCGGCCCGCGCCAAGACGGACGTGGACCGACCTCCAAGGGTACTGGAGGGGTGGCGTGCGCCCAAATCAGGCGAGACGGTCGCGCAGGGCGGCCAGCACGGGGTCGGGCACGAGGCCGCTGACGTCGCCGCCGTAGCGCACGACCTCCTTGATCAACGAGCTCGAGACGTGGGCGAGCGACGGGTCGGCCGGGATGAAGAGGGTCTCGACGCCGCTCAGGTGCTGGTTCATCGTGGCCATGGGCAGCTCGTAGGCGAAGTCAGTGCCGCCGCGCAGTCCCTTGACCATGCTGGCCGCGCCCACCTCGCGGCAGACGTCGACGACGAGGGTCTCGGCCCAGGCGCCGATGCGCACGTTGGGCAGGTGGCCCAGCGTCTGCTCGAGCAGGGCCGTGCGCTCCTCGACGGTGAACGTGCCCTGCTTGCCCGGGTTGTGCAGGACGGCGACGACGACCTCGTCGAAGAGCCGGCTGGCGCGGGTCACCACGTCGACGTGGCCGTTGGTGATCGGGTCGTAGGAGCCGGGGCACACACACCGGCGCGCGGAACTCGACACAGGGCTCGTCACGCGCCCAACCTACCGTCAGGCCCCAGCCGGTCCGGGAGGCTCACGCGACGACGTCGCTCGGCGGTGGCTCCGCGAACCACACCGCGGTCTCGCCGTAGCGCTTCTCCCCCGACAGCTCCAGCCCCTCGGGCCAGGTGGGCTGCGGCGAGCGGGTGGAGCGCTCGACGACGACGAGCGCGTCGGGGGCGAGCCAGCGGTGCTCGACGAGCCCGGACAGCACGGAGGCGAGGGCATCCTCGGTGACGTCGTAGGGAGGGTCGATGAGCACGAGGTCCATGCGGACGTCGGCGGGCGGCCCGGCGGCGACCGAGCGTTCGACGGTGTCGGCGACGACGCGTACGGCAGGGTGGCCCACCGTCGCCACGTTGGCGCGGATGACCTTGGCCGCCGCCTTGTGGGACTCGACCAGGAGCACGAGGGACGCTCCGCGGCTCGCCGCCTCGAGACCCAGGGCGCCCGAGCCGGCGTAGAGGTCGAGCACGTTGGTGCCGTCGAGCATGCCCTGGTGCTCCAGGCGGCTGAAGAGCGCCTCCCTGACCCGGTCGGACGTCGGTCGGGTCGAGGAGCCGGGCGGCGTCTGCAGCCGCCGACCGCCGGCGCTCCCGCTGATGATCCGGGTCATCTCAGCCCCGCTCCAGCCAGGCAGCCTGCTCGTCGTCGAGCCGCATGGCGACGGCGGCCGCCAGTGCGGGATGCGCCCGGAGCCCCGGGTCGCCGTCGACGAGCGCGAACGCGTCCGCGCGCGCGTCGGCGATGATCTGCTCGTCCTCCTCGCGGCCGAGGCGCAGGTGGCGCACCGAGTTGCCGCGGCCGCTCTGCCGTGCGCCCAGGACGTCGCCCTCCCGGCGCAGCAGCAGGTCGGCGCGGGCCAGCTCGAAACCGTCGGTGGTCGCGGCGACCTGCCCGAGGCGCTCCATCGCCCGCTCGCCGGGATCGCTGGTCATGAGGAGGCACAGGCCCGGCACCGCGCCGCGACCGACGCGGCCGCGCAGCTGGTGCAGCTGGGAGATGCCGAAGCGGTCGGCGTCGACGACGACCATGACCGAGGCGTTGGGCACGTCGACGCCGACCTCGATGACGGTGGTCGCGACGAGCACGTCGATCTCACCCGCCGCGAAGGCGCGCATCGTGGCGTCCTTGGCGTCGGGGTCGAGCCGGCCGTGCAGGACCTCGATGCGGACGCCCTCGAGCGGCGGCGTGGCTCGCAGGGTGCTGAGCATCGAGTAGACGCCGGTGAGCTCGCCCGCCGGTCCCTGCGGCCCGTCGGCGTCGTCGGTGTCGGAGCCGTCCCAGTCCGCGTCCCACCCGGCGTCCTCGTCGGTGGTGTCGCGGGAGCCGGCGCCGCCCTCGTCGTCGACGTCGCCGATGCGGGGGCACACGACGTACGCCTGGTGTCCCGCCGCGACCTCCTCGGCCACGCGCGCCCAGGTGCGGTCGACCCAGCCGGGCCGGTTGGCGTCGACGACGTGCGTCGTGATCGGCGAGCGACCGCGGGGCAGCTCGCGCAGCGTCGAGGTCTCCATGTCGCCGAAGACGGTCATCGCCACGGTGCGCGGGATGGGGGTCGCCGTCATCACGAGCACGTGGGGCGGCCGGATGCCCTTCTCGCGCAGCGCGTCCCGCTGCTCGACGCCGAAACGGTGCTGCTCGTCGACGACGACGAGGGCGAGGTCGGCGAACTGGACGTGCTTCTGGATCAGGGCGTGCGTGCCGACGACGATGCCGGCCTCGCCCGAGGCGGCGTCGAGCAGCGAGCGCCGGCGCGCCGCCGCGTTCTGGCTGCCGGTCAGCAGGGCGACCTTCGTGCCGAACTCCGCGCCGCCCAGCATGCCGCCCTGCGCGAGGTCGCCCAGCATCGCCGTGATCGACCGGTGGTGCTGGGCGGCGAGCACCTCGGTGGGGGCGAGCAGCGCCGCCTGGCCGCCCGCATCGATCGCGGCCAGCATCGCCCGCAGGGCGACGACGGTCTTTCCGGAGCCCACCTCGCCCTGCAGCAGGCGGTGCATCGGGCGGTCGGAGGCCAGCTCGGCCGTGAGCACCTCACCGACCTCGCGCTGGCCGGCCGTGAGCTCGAAGGGCAACCGGGCGTCGAAGGCCGCGAGCAGTCCCCCGGGGCGCGGCGGCCGCGGCGTCGCGAGCTCGGACTCCGCGGCCTTGCGGCGCTGGGCCAGGATCGTCTGCAGGACGAAGGCCTCGTCGTACTTGAGGCGCTCGAGCCCCCGGCCCGGCTGCTCGTCGACGGCGGGGCGGTGCACGAGCTCGAGCGCCGAGGACCGGTCGAGCAGGCCGCGCGCCACGCGGATGTGCTCGGGCACGGGCTCGCGGATGCGGTCGACGGAGTCGAGGGCCTGGTGCACGAGCCGCCGCATCTTGAGGGAGTTGAGCTTGCCGGTCGTCGAGTAGACGGGCACGCGGTGCGTGCGGTACCACTCCACGGCCGCGTCGCCACGGTCCTCGTCGAGGAGCTCGTACTCGGGGTGCGTCAGCTGCAGGCGGCGGCCGTAGGCGCCGACCTGCCCGACGAAGAAGCCGCGCACCCCCGGCGTCAGCTTGGCCTCGTGGCCGTACGCGCTGAAGAACGTCACGTCGAGCTCGTTGCCGAGGTCGTCGCCGATGACGACGGTCAGCATCTTGCCGCGGCGGTTGCGCATCGGCCGCGTCGTGGCCTTCTGCACCTCGGCGACGACGAGGACGTCCTCGCCGACGTGCAGGGACGAGAGGTCGGTCAGCTGCCCGGGGCGCACGTAACGCCGTGGCACGAACTCGAAGAGGTCGGCCACGCTGACGAGGCCCTTGTTGCGGGCGAGCTGCTCGGCCTCCGTCTTGTTGACGAGCTTGGTCAGGGGCGAGTCCTCGGTCAGCACCGGCACCTCACTCCACCCCCAGCAGCACGGGGTAGACGTCCTGGCCGCCCTCGATGAGCGACACCTCGACGCCGTGGTGCGCACGGCGGGCCTCCTCCTCGACCGCGCGGGCCAGCCCGTCGGGCGCGCCGCAGCCCGAGATCACCGTGACCAGCTCGCCCCCGCTGCCGAGCAGCCGCCGGACCACCTCGCGCGTGACGGACAGCTGGTCGGAGCCGACCACGACCACGTCGCCGTCGACGACCCCGAGGACGTCGCCCTCCTGGCAGGGGCCTGCGCTGGTCAGGGCCCCGCGGTCGGCGACGGTCACGGCCCCGTGCCGGGTCGCCGACGCCGCGGCCTGCATGGCGAGCGCGTTGGCGGTGGCGGTGGCAGCCGGCTCGAAGACCGCGAGCGCAGCCAGTCCCTGCACCGCCGTGCGCACGTGCACGAGGTGCGCGTCGATGCCCTCGTCGGACGCCGCGCGGACCGCTGCTGCCGCCGCGAGCAGGGTGTCGCCGTCGTTGGGGAGGACGATGACCCCTTGCGCGCCACGGGCGTGCTGCTCGCGGACGGCGTCGATCATGGCGCCCGTCGAGGCTCGTTGGCCGGGACCGGAGGCGACGACCACCGCGCCGGCCTCCTCGAACAGCGCGCGCAGTCCGTCACCGGCCGAGCACGCCACGATGCCGGCCGGGTGCCGCTCGACCGGCTCGAAGCCCTCGGACCCTGCACCGCCCTGCTGGTCAGGCGGCGGCGCGGCATACGTGAGCGCGGTGATGCGCACGCGATGAGGACGCCCTGCCTCGATGCCGGCCTCGACGGCGGCACCGGCGTCGTCGACGTGGGCGTGGATGTTCCACTCGCCGTCGCCGTCGCCGCCGACGACGAGCACCGAGTCGCCCAGCTCGACGAGGCGGGCGCGCAGCCCGTCGACAGCCGCGTCGTCGGAGTCGCGCAGGAGGTACATCACCTCGTAGTGGGGCACCGCCCGCGAGCGTGGGTCGTGCGCCGGGGACGAGCGGTCCGGACCGGGTCGCCCGGGGTCGGGCCGGCGGCGCATGCCACGCGCGGACGCCCCTGCTCGTGATGGGGAGCCGTGACCGGCACACACCTGCTCGAGGCACTCGAGGAGCGCGACCAGGCCGGCGCCGCCCGCGTCGACGACCCCGGCCCGGGCCAGCACCTCGAGCTGCTCGGGGGTGTGCTCGAGCGCGGTCCGCGACGCCTCGTACGCCGCCCGTGCGACCGCGTGCACCCCGGTGGCCGCGTCGTCGACGGCGGCTGCGGCCGCCTCGGCCATCGCCGTGGCGACGGTCAGGATGGTGCCCTCCTGGGGGTCTGCCACGGCCTGACGGGCCCGCTGCTCGGCGCGCCGCAGCCCCTCGGCCAGCGCGCGTGCGTCGATCTCGCCGGAGCCGGCACATCCCTCGGCCAGGCCGCGGGCGAGCTGGCTGAGGATGACGCCGGAGTTGCCTCGGGCGGTCCAGAGCAGGTGCCGGGCGAAGACGGTGAGCAGCCGGTCGGCCGTGCCGACATCCGTCGCGTCGAGGGTGCGCTCCACCGCACCGTCGAAGGTGAGGTAGAGGTTGGTGCCGGTGTCGCCGTCGGGCACGGGGAAGACGTTGAGGGCATCGATCTCGGTGCGGCGCGCGGCGAGGGAGGAGCGCGTCAGGGCCGCCCAGCGGCGGACGGCGCCGAGGTCGAGCACGGCCAGGGGTCCGTCGGACGACGGCTCTGCGCCGGGCATCGGACCTCCTGCTCGTGGTGCTGGACATCGGGCTCGCCGATGCTCGGCAGGCTAGCGCCTCGCCCCGACGGTCGCATGCGACCCTCCGGCCTACGGCATACCCGCTCGGCACTGCAGGGGTACGCCGCCCGGCTGCCCCGTCCGGTCGGGTTACGTTGGGACGATGACGGCCGCCGAGCACCGACATCGCAAGACGCGAGAGGACGCACCCGCCGGCTTCTTCGAGGCCGAGGCGGCCGGGCTGCGCTGGCTGGGCGAGGCGGAGTCCCGCGGCGGCGCGCGCACCGTCCGGGTGCTCGACGTGGGCACCCGCCACATCGACCTCGAGCGCCTCGACCCGGCGCAACCGACGGCCCCGCACGCCGAGGCACTGGGACGGGCGCTGGCCAGGACCCATGCGGCCGGCGCGCCGGCCTTCGGCGCGCCCCCCGACGGCTGGAGCGGCGCGGCGTGGATCGGGCGCCAGTCGCAGAGCAACGACCCCACACCGACGTGGGGGCTCTTCTACGCCGAGCAGCGCGTGCGGCCCTTCGTGCGGCGGGCACTCGAGCGCGGCCACCTCGACCCGGACGGCGCCCGGGTCGTCGAACGGGCCTGCGACCGCCTCGCCGCGGGCGACTTCGACGACGACCGTCCCCCGGCGCGGATCCACGGAGACCTGTGGTCGGGCAACGTCGTCCACACCGCGCAGGGTGCCGTCCTCATCGACCCCGCGGCGCACGGCGGTCACGGCCTGACCGACCTCGCCATGCTCGACCTCTTCGGCTGCCCAGGCCTCGACAGGGTCGTCGCCGCCTATGCGGAGGAGGCCGGCCTCGCGCCGGGATGGCATGGGCTCGTGCCCCTGCACCAGCTGCATCCCCTGGCCGTACACGCCGCCTCGCACGGCCCGTCGTATGCCGCACCGCTCGTCGACGCCGCCCGTCCCTTCACGTGAGGCCCCGTCGCGGGCCGCTCCCGCCGTTTTGTCGTCCGAGCGACTCGTCGGCTACTCTTGACCGGTTCCCCCCGCGCTGTGCGGGGTGACGCACGCCCTCGTGCGTCTGCCCCGAGCCTGTGGTGGAGCTTCGCACTTGATCAACATCGAACTTCAGGAGATACCCGTGGCTGCCAACTGCGACGTCTGCGGCAAGGGACCGAGCTTCGGTCACAACATCTCGCACTCGCACCGCCGCACCAAGCGCCGCTGGAACCCCAACATCCAGCGCGTTCGGACGCTGGTGAACGGTGTGACGCCGAAGCGAGTCAACGTCTGCACCTCCTGCCTCAAGGCGGGCAAGGTCGTTCGCTGACCCCGAGCTAGACAGTCGGAGGCCGGTCCCGTCGGGGCCGGCCTCCTGCGTTTCCCCCGGTCTCCCCGTCGCTCGGTCGAGGTGGCACGTCGCGGCCCAGCGCGACGGCATACCTCCACCTCCTTGGTGCCACGCCGGGTCGAGGTGCTGCGTCGCGGCCGGGCGCGACGGCATACCTCCACCGGGCCGAGGGGTCAGGTCGCCCGGAAGTGGTCCCACCCGGTGTGGGTGACGACGCGGCCGTCGACGAGGATGGCGGGGGCCTCACCCTCGCGGGCAGCACGCACGGTGCCGATCCCGCGCCACCCCTCGGGCAGCGTCCCGGCGGGAAAGGTCGCCAGCAGCGAGTGCTCCTCTCCCCCGGCCAGCACGCAGTCCAGCGCCTGCTCGGCCCCGAGGACGTCCGCCAGGACGTCGACGTCGGGCACGAGCGCCTCGAGGTCGAGGTCGACGACGACCCTGCTGGCGCCCGCGATGCGGCCACCGTCGCGGAGCAGCCCGTCGCTGAGGTCGAGCATGGCCGTGGCTCCCGCTGTGGCCGCGCGGGGGCCGGCCGCGAGTGGCGGGCGCGGCCGGCGGTGGATCTCGACGGCCTCGGGCAACCGGTCGACGGCGCCGGTCTGCAGCAGCCGCAGGCCCGCGCCGGCCAGACCCAGCGAGCCGCACACGGCGAGGACGTCCCCGGGACGGGCCCCCGACCGGAGCACCGGCTCCCCCTCCAGCCGCCCCAGCGCGGTGACCGAGACCATGACGACGCCGGCCGGCGCCGAGGACAGGTCGCCGCCGAGCACCGACACGCCGGCGTCGATGCAGGCCCGGGCGAGGCCCTGCACGTGGTCGAGCACCCACTCGAGGGACAGCTCGGGGTCGGCCACGAGCGTGACGAGCACCCCCGTGGGGACGCCGCCCATCGCGGCGACGTCCGCGAGGTTCTGCGCCACGACCTTGTGGCCGATGTCGGCGCCCGAGGACCAGGCGTCGAGCCAGTCACGACCGAGGACGACCGTGTCGGTGGTGGCGATGGTGCGGTCGGCCGTGCGCAGCACCGCCGCGTCGTCGCCGGGTGCGACGAGCAGGTCGGCGCCCGGCGGGAAGGCGGGGATGATGTGCGCGAGCAGCTCCTCCTCGTCGAGGGTGCGGAGCGGGGTGCCGCCCGTCATCATCGGCCCGCGCTCGCTCCGGCGCACGTTCGGCACGGGTCACACACCCTTCCGGTCGTGGGCCCGCCCGGGCCCTGGTATCCGACGGGACGTGGAGCCCCATGGCAAGGTAGCGTCAGGCACGGCCACAGTCACACTGGGGCCTGCCGTTCCGACCGGTCGTGCCCTCAGCGAGACAGCCCTCGCCCGGGGGCGACCGACCAACGACCGACACACAGTGAGGTGACACGTGGTCCAGGCCTACATCCTGATCCAGACCGAAGTCGGCAAGGCCGCCAGCGTGGCGGAGCAGATCGCGGGCATCACCGGGGTGACCCTCGCCGAGGACGTCACCGGCCCCTACGACGTCATCGCGCGGGTCGAGGCCTCCAACGTCGACGACCTCGGCCGCCTCGTCATCGCGAAGCTGCAGGACGTCCCGGGCATCACCCGCACGCTGACCTGCACGGTCGTCCACGTCTGAGGTCGACCCTGAACCATCGCTCGTCCCTCACGACGGCGGCGCTGCTCGGCGCCGCCGTCGTGCTGTCCGCCTGCAACCGCGCACCCGAGGTCGCCCTGGCACCGCAGTCCTCAGCCCCGGTGTGCCGCTCGGTGACGTGGCCGAGCACCGTCGGCGGCCACGGACGGGTCGACACCCAGCCGCAGGACGCCTCGGTCGCCGCGTGGGGCGACCCCGCGATCTTCGCCCGCTGTGGCCTCGACCCGCTCGGCCCGACCA
The DNA here is from genome assembly GCF_040702505.1 of Terrabacter sp. NPDC080008. Taxonomy (NCBI): domain Bacteria; kingdom Bacillati; phylum Actinomycetota; class Actinomycetes; order Micrococcales; family Intrasporangiaceae; genus Terrabacter; species Terrabacter sp. NPDC080008. The sequence continues at coordinate 346,041 of NZ_JBFBLC010000003.1, read as the reverse complement.
CCGACAGCTGCGTCACGGTCGACGGGGTCGACTGGGTGGTGCGTTCCCTCAGTGACGGGTCGATGGCCACGACGTTCGGACGCGACCCGGCGATCGAGGTCCTCGCGCCGGGCACCTACGGCCCGGTGCCGCTGCTGCTGCCCGCCTTCACCGCGGCGGCCGAGGCCCTGCCGAAGAACGGCCGGCACTGCTCCTGAGCGTCGCCGCGCGTCGCCGCGCGTCGTAGGGGCGCGTCCTCCAGCGCTGCGGTGCGGCGGCGGCCCCTCAGCGCAGGCCGGTCCGCCGCTCCAGGGCCAGTGAGATCAGCTCGTCGATGAGGTCGGTGTAGCCCAGGCCCGTGGCCGCCCACATCCGCGGGTACATCGAGTGCGGCGTGAAACCGGGCATGGTGTTGATCTCGTTGATGACCACATCGCCCGACGGCGTGTAGAAGAAGTCGACGCGCGCCAGTCCCTCGCAGCCGGCCGCCTCGAACGCGGTGACCGACATCTCGCGGATCCGCTCGGCGACCGCGGCCGGCACGTCGGCCGGGCAGTCGAGACGGACGTCGTCCTCGGCGAGGTACTTGGCCTCGAAGTCGTAGAAGTCGTGCCCCGTCACGACGACGGCCTCGCCGAGCTCGCTCGTGCGCGGCGCCTCGGTGCCGTGCCCGTCGAGCACACCGCACTCGATCTCGCGCCCGACGACAGCGGCCTCGACGACGACCTTGGGGTCGTGCTCGCGGGCGGCCTCGACGGCGGCGCGCAGACCTGACGCGTCGTCCACCTTGGTGATGCCCATGCTGGAGCCGGCGCGGGCCGGCTTGACGAACACCGGCCAGCCGAGCGGCTCGACCCGGGCCAGGGCCGCCTCGGGGTCGCGGCGCCACTCGCGGTCGGTGAGGACGACGTAGGGGCCGACCTTCAGGCCGGCCGACTCGAAGACGACCTTCATCATCGCCTTGTCCATCATCACGGCGGAGGCCGTGACGCCGGATCCGACGTAGCGCACGTCGGCCAGGTCCAGCAGGCCCTGCAGGGTGCCGTCCTCGCCGAACGGGCCGTGCAGCAGCGGGAAGACGACGTCCACGTCGCCGAGCGCGCGCGGCGGCTGCCCCGCCTCGAGGACCGTCAGCGAGCGGTCTCCGGTGCTGAGGGGCACGACGACCGACGCGCCGCCGCCCACGACCTCGGGGGTCTGACCCGGCAGCAGGCGCAGGGGCTCGGGGTCGTCGGCCACGAGGACCCAGTGGCCGTCGCGGGCGATGCCCACCGGCACGACGTCGTACTTGTCGCGGTCGATGGCGCGCAGGACGCTCGCCGCCGTCGAGCACGAGACTGCGTGCTCGGAGGAGCGTCCTCCGAAGACGATGGCGACGCGCGGGCGGCGGCTCGGCTGGTCGGGCTGGGGCTGGTCCGTGGTCATCAGTCGAGACTCTATCGAAGGCCCTGCGAACCCCCTCGTACGCTGACGGCGTGGTCAGGGACAAGGATTCGCAGCAGCACGTCGAGACGTTCCTCGTGGCCTCCGGTCGTCCGGAGCGTCGCCCGGGCGCGTCGGTCAACGTGCCGGTCGAGCTGACGTCGACGTACGCCGCCGACGGCGCCGTCAACTACGCGCGATCGGGCAACCCCACGTGGAACGCCTTCGAGGAGGCCCTCGGTGGCCTCGAGGACGGTCTGGCCCTCGTGCACGCCTCCGGCATGGGAGCCATCTCGGCGGCGCTGTCGCTCGTCCCGGCCGGCGGGACGGTGGTCGCGCCGGACACGACCTACAACGGCACGGGCGACCTGCTCGCGGCCCACGAGGACGCCGGCGGCACCGTCGTACGCGTTCACGCCACCGACACGGCCGGCTTCCTCGCGGCGCTCGAGTCGGCGGACCTGCTGTGGCTGGAGTCGCCGACCAACCCGCTCATGGACGTCACCGAGCTCGACGTCGTGCTCGACCGCTCACGACAGCTCGGCGTGACCAGCGTCGTCGACAACACCCTCTCGACGCCGCTGCTGTGCCGCCCGCTCACGCTCGGCGCCGACGTCGTCGTGCACTCGGTGACGAAGTACCTCTCCGGCCACAGCGACGTGGTGCTCGGTGCGACCGTCGTGGCGGACACCGAGCGGGGCCGCACGATCGGCGAGCGGCTGCGTCGCCACCGCACCCTGCACGGCGCCATCGCCGGGCCCCTCGAGGTCTACCTGGCCCTCCGCGGGCTGCGCACCCTCTCGGTCCGGTTCGAGCGGGCCAGCGCGAGCGCGGCCGAGCTCGCGGGCCGCCTCGAGGGACACCGTGCCGTCGAGCGCGTGCGCTATCCCGGGACGGGCGCGATCCTCTCGATCGACGTCGCGGGCGACGAGGCGGCCGCCGAACGGGTGTGCGCCGCGACGCGCGTCTGGCTGCACTCGACGAGCCTGGGCGGGGTCGAGTCCCAGCTCGAGCGCCGCCGCCGACACCCGTCGGAGTCACGCGAGGTGCCGGTCAACCTGCTGCGCCTCTCCGTCGGCATCGAGCACGTCGAGGACCTGTGGACCGACCTCGACCAAGCCCTCGACCACGCCCTCGACCACGCCATGGACCTCGCCCTCGACCAAGACCGGGAGAACGCACTCGAGTCCTGAGTGGCCGCTGGGCACCCCGGCGCCCCGTCCGCCCCGTCCCCCCCCGTCCGCCCACGGACGGGACGGCATACGGCTCAGCGCTTCTCGGCCTTGAGGTCACGCGACATCAGGCGCGGCCCGACCTCCCTCGCGGGGTGCCCGTCGCGGATCACGGCGACCACCTGCTCGCAGATCGGCATGTCGACGTCGTGCTGCTGGGCGAGCGTGAGGATCGACTCGCACGACTTGACGCCCTCGGTGGTGGTGCGCAGCTCGGCGGTGGCCTCGGCGACCGAGAGGCCACGGCCGAGCCGGACGCCGAAGCTGTGGTTGCGCGACAGCGGCGACATGCACGTGGCGATGAGGTCGCCGACACCGGCCAGCCCCATGAAGGTCTGCGGGTCAGCGCCCAGCGCCAGGCCGAGGCGGGTCGTCTCGGCCAGGCCACGGGTGATGATGGTGGCCTTGGTGTTGTCGCCGAACCCCAGCCCCTCGGCCATGCCGGAGGCCAGCGCGACGACGTTCTTCGTGGCGCCGCACACCTCGGCACCGATGACGTCGGTGTCGGTGTAGGGCCGGAACCACGGGGTCGCGCAGGCACCGGCGACCCGCTCGGCGGTGGCCATGTCGCGGCAGGCGACGACCCCGCCCGCTGGCTGTCGCAAGGCGATCTCGTGCGCCAGGTTCGGCCCCGACACCACGACGACGCGGTCGTCCTCGACACCGGCCGCCTCGACGATGACCTCGCTCATCCGCATGGTCGTGCCGAGCTCGACACCCTTGAGCAGTGACACCACCGGGGCGTCGCCCGGGATGGCGCCGCCCCACCGGACGAGGTTGTCGCGCAGCGTCTGCGACGGCACGGCCAGCACCACGAGGTCGGCCCGGTCGAGCGCCTCCGCCGGGTCGACCGTCGCCCGGATCGAGGGCGAGAGGCGAAGCTCGGGCAGGTAGGCCTCGTTGCAGCCGGCGTTGACCGCCTCGGCCACCTCGTGCCGACGCGCCCACATCGCCACGTCGCAGCCGGCATCGGCGAGGATCATGGCGAAGGCGGTGCCCCAGTTGCCGCTGCCCATGACGGCCACGCGTGTCGTCACTCGGAGCTCCCCTCGTCGGGCTCGGACGACGTCGGGCGACCGATGTCGTCGTGCCGCACCGGGTTGCCGATCTCGGGCACCCCGTGCCGGCGGGGGTCGAAGCGCTCGGCCGGGTGCTTCTCCTCGCGGAGCACCTCGAGCAGCTCGGTGATCCGGTCCATCAGCCGGTCGGTGGCCTCGCGCAGCACCTTGGTGTCGATGGGGCGGTCGTAGAGGTCCGACAGGTCGACGGGCGGACCGGCATACATCTTCATCGTCTTGCGCGGGAAGAGCGAGGGGCGGTGGCCGTAGGGCGAGAGGATCTCCTGGGCCCCCCACTGGGCGACCGGGATCAGCGGGCACCGGGTCTCGAGCGCGACGCGCGCCGCCCCCGTCTTGCCGCGCATCGGCCACAGGTCCGGGTCGCGGGTGATCGTCCCCTCGGGGAAGATGCCGAGCGCCTTGCCCTGCCGGACGCCCTCGACCGCGGCGCGGTAGGCGTCGGCGGCGGCCAGGGAGTTGCGGTAGACGGGGATCTGACCGCACTTGCGCAGGATCCAGCCGACGACCGGGATCGTGAAGAGGCTCTCCTTGCCGAGGAAGTACGCCTCGCGGCCGCTGTCGAACATGAAGTGGGCGAAGACGAGCGGGTCGGCGTAGGAGATGTGGTTGGGCGAGACGACGAACCCGCCCTCGGCAGGGATGTTCTCGAGCCCGCGCCAGTCGCGCCTCGTGACCCGCATGAGAACCGGCCGGAGGAACAGCGCCACCAACCGGTAGGCCAGGGGCAGCTGCCTCTTGCGAGCGCCGGCAGTCACGTGTCACGTCCTCCTCGTCGTGCGCACGCCGGGCGGCGTCGCTGGGGCTTCATCTTGTCCACCCCGTGGCGCGGTGTCGAGCAGCGGGGCGGCGAGTGCGACGATATCGCCAGCATGTCGACCTCCTCCCGCACGCGCCCGGCACCCGACTGGCACGTCGTCGTCCCCGTCAAGGAGACGGCGCACGGCAAGTCCCGCCTCGCGCGCGCGGTCGGTTCGGACCGTGCCCACCTCAGCGCCGCTATCGCGACGGACACGCTGACGGCCGTCGTCGAGGCGGTGGGCGCCGAACGCCTCGTGCTCGTCACGGGCGACGCGGGCCTGCGCTCGAGCTGGAGCGGCCGGGGGGTGCGCGTGGTGCCCGACCCCGGGAGCGGCCTCAACGACGCCGTGAGCGTGGGTATGCGGCATGCCGGCACGGGTGCCCCGGTGGCGGCCCTGCTCGGCGACCTTCCCGCCCTCGACGCCCCCTCCCTGCGCAGCGCGCTGGAGGTCGCTGCCGGGCTCGACCAGTCCTTCGTGCCCGACGCCGACGGCACGGGAACGGTGCTGCGCTGCGGCCGGGACTTCGAGCCGCGCTTCGGTGCCGACAGCGCCGCGCGGCACGAGGCCGACGGAGCGGTGCGTCTCGAGCTGCCGCTCCCGCGCCTGCGCACCGACGTCGACGACGCCCGCAGCCTCTCCCGGGCGCGACGGGTCGGTCTCGGGCCTGCGACGCGAGCGGTGCTGGAGCACCGGGCGTCTGGTTGGATCAAGAGCATGCAGGCGACGGTGCACCGCTTCGACCCCGAGACGCACACGGGCAGCGTGCTGCGCGACGACGGGGTGGAGCTGAGCTTCGAGGCGCCTGCCTTCGACGGCAGCGGGCTGCGCCTGCTGCGCGTGGGCCAGCGGCTCACCGTCGACGTCGTGGACGACCTCGTCGTGGCGCTGCGGATCGTGGGCATCGGCCCGGGACAGACCATCGGCTGAGCCGATCCGACACAGGGCTGGGCCCGGCCGTCGCCGGCCGGGCCCACCTCCGTGAAGCTCTGATCGTGTCGTCCTGATCGAGTGGTCTCGAGCTCGTCGCGCGAGGTCCGCCGTCCCCTGGGTGGAGGGTGTGCGGGTCAGCGGGTCGCGCTCTTGCTCGCCGTCTTCCGTGCCGTCGTCTTCTTGCCGGCCGTGCCCGTGGCCGTCTTGGCGGCGGACTTCGAGGCCGGTGCCGCCTTCGCCGTGGTGGTCCGCTTGGTGGCGGTCCTGCTCGGCGCCGTGGCGGCGGCCTTGGTCGCGGTCCGGCCCGCGGACTTGGTTGCCGCGGTCTTCGTGGTGGCGGCCTTCGTCGTGGCCCTTCCGGCCGTCTTGGTCGCGCTCTTGCTGGTGGCCCTGCTCGTGGCCTTGGTCGCGGCCTTGCTCGTGCCGGCGCGCTTGGCCGGAGCGGCCTGGGTGGCGGTCGTGCGGGCGGCGGCGCTCCTGCCCGTGGACCGCGTTGCCGGAGCGGTCTTGGACGCAGCGCTCTTCGTGGCGGCCGTCTTCGACGCAGCCGTCTTGCCCGCGCCCCGGGCGCTACCGGTCTTGGCCGTGGTGGCCTTGGCGGCGCCGCGCGTGGCACTCTTCGTCGCCGTCTTGGCGGCCCCCGTCCGGCCTGCCGCAGAGCTGCCGGCGGAAGCGCGCGAGGCGGCCGACTCGGTCTTGGACAGCTTCTTGGCCCCGGACACGATCTCCTTGAAGTTCGTGCCGGAGCGGAACTTCGGGACCCGGGTCTTCTTGATCCTGACGGTGTCCCCCGTCTTGGGGTTGCGGCCCGTGCGTGCGGCGCGGTCGGCCCTCTCGAAGGTGCCGAAACCGGTGATGCCCACCTTCCCGCCCTTGGCGACCTCGCGGATGACGACGTCGAGGAAGGCCTCCAGTGCGTCGGAGGCGACCTTCTTGCTGCCCAGCCTGGTCTCGAGCGCGTCGATCAGTTCTGCCTTGTTCACGTCTACCCCTCCAGAGGACTGTCGGCGTCAGGCGACCCGACGGTGTGGGTCCGGAACCCGTCCGGCTACCTCCTGACGGTAGGCCGACTCGCCGGGCGCGTCCATCACCGTTTTCCGGGTCTTTCGTTGTGTCGCAACGTGTTTGAGCAGCCCGCGACCCCCTCCGGAGGGCGCCACCGGCCCGCGGCGCGATACCCGGGACGCGGACACGAAAGAGCGGATCCCATTGCCTGGCAACGAGATCCGCTCTTCAGCACGCTGGTGCGCGACCGCGCCCGCGCCGAGTCAGGCCGGCGTGGTCACCGGCTTGTGGCGGGGCCGGCGCCCCTCGAAATCGGTGACGAGGTCCTCGTGTCGGAGGGTCAGGCCGATGTCGTCGAGCCCCTCGAGCAGGCGCCACCGGGTGTAGTCGTCGATCTCGAAGGGGGCCACGATCTCACCGGCACGGACGGTGCGACCCACGAGGTCGACCGTGACCTCGGCGCCGGGGGTGTTCTCGAGGTGCTTCCAGATCAGCTCGACGTCGTCCTGGGCGACGATCGCCGTGAGCAGGCCCTGCTTGCCGCTGTTGCCCCGGAAGATGTCGGCGAAGCGCGAGCTGATGACGACCCGGAAGCCATAGTCCATCAGGGCCCAGACGGCATGCTCGCGGCTCGACCCCGTGCCGAAGTCCGGGCCGGCGACGAGCACCGAGCCGTGCGCGTACACGGGGTTGTTGAGGACGAACGACTCGTCCTTGCGCCAGGCGGCGAAGAGGCCGTCCTCGAAGCCGGTCCGAGTCACGCGCTTGAGGTACTCGGCCGGGATGATCTGGTCGGTGTCGACGTTGCTGCGGCGCAGCGGCACGCCGACGCCGGTGTGCGTCTCGAACTTCTCCATGGCTCAGGCCTCTCCGGTGGTGGCGGACGCGAGCTCGCCCGGCAGGTGCGCGGCGTCGAGGTCGGCCGGGCTGGACAGCGTGCCGCGGACGGCCGTCGCGGCGGCCACGAGCGGGCTGACGAGGTGGGTGCGCCCGCCCTTGCCCTGGCGGCCCTCGAAGTTGCGGTTGGAGGTCGACGCGCTGCGCTCGCCGGGGGCGAGGGTGTCGGGGTTCATCCCGAGGCACATCGAGCAACCGGGCAGGCGCCACTCGGCACCGGCGGCGGTGAACACCTTGTCGAGCCCCTCGGCCTCGGCCTGCAGGCGCACCCTCGCCGATCCGGGCACGACGAGCATGCGCACACCGTCGGCGACCCGGTGGCCCTGCACGACCGCGGCGGCAGCGCGCAGGTCCTCGATGCGGCCGTTGGTGCACGAGCCGACGAAGACGGTGTCCACCTTGATGTCGCGCAGCGGGGTGCCGGGCTCCAGACCCATGTACGCGAGGGCGTTGGCGGCAGCGAGACGCTCGCTCTCGTCGGCGAACTCGTCGGGGTCGGGCACCGACGCCGAGAGGGGCAGGCCCTGTCCGGGGTTGGTGCCCCACGTGACGAAGGGCGTCAGCGAGGAGGCGTCGATGTCGACCTCGGCGTCGAAGACCGCGTCGTCGTCGGTGCGCAGCGCCGTCCACTCGGCGACGGCGGCGTCCCAGTCCTCGCCCTGTGGGGCGTGCGGCCGACCCCGGAGGTAGTCGAAGGTGGTCTGGTCGGGGGCGATCATGCCGGCGCGGGCCCCGGCCTCGATCGACATGTTGCACACCGTCATCCGGGCCTCCATCGAGAGGGCCTCGATGGCCTCGCCGCGATACTCGATGACGTAGCCCTGGCCACCGCCCGTGCCGATCTTGGCGATGACGGCCAGGACGATGTCCTTGGCCGTGACCCCGTCGGCCAGCGTGCCGCGCACGTTGACGGCCAAGGTGCGGAAGGGCTTCAGCGGCAGGGTCTGGGTGGCGAGCACGTGCTCGACCTCGGAGGTGCCGATGCCGAACGCCAGGGCCCCGAAGGCACCGTGGGTCGAGGTGTGGCTGTCGCCGCAGACGACGGTCATACCGGGCTGCGTGAGGCCCAGCTGCGGGCCGACGACATGGACGATTCCCTGCTCGGCGTCGCCCATCGGATAGAGGCGCACGCCGAACTCCTCGCAGTTGCGGCGCAGTGTCTCGACCTGGATCTTGGAGACGGGGTCGGTGATCGGCCCCGGCGTGGTCGGGACGTTGTGGTCCTCGGTCGCGAGGGTGAGATCGGGCCGGCGCACGGGGCGAGCGGCGAGCCGGAGCCCGTCGAAGGCCTGCGGGCTCGTCACCTCGTGGAGGAGGTGGAGGTCGATGTAGAGCAGGTCCGGCTCCCCCTCGGCGCGGCGGACGACGTGTGCGTCCCAGACCTTCTCGGCCAGTGTCCCTGCCATGACGTTCCTCTGACTTCCCTCCGCGGCGGCGTTTCCCTGTCTCGAGCCGTGCACCATCGAGGACCCGGTGGCGACATCGCTCTTCCGTCAGCGTGGACCCTTTGTGGCCCAGGCGGCTTGACGTCTCAGACACTGAGACGTCAATATCAGTGCATGGACAATTCTTCTGGGGTCGGGGTTCTCGACAAGGCCGCCACGGTGCTCGGCGCCCTCGAGGCCGGACCGGCCACGCTCGCGCAGCTCGTCGGGGCGACCGGCCTCGCCCGCCCGACCGCCCACCGCCTCGCGGTGGCGCTCGAGCACCACCGTCTCGTGTCGCGCGACATGCAGGGGCGCTTCGTGCTCGGCCCCCGTCTCGGCGAGCTCGCCTCGGCCGCAGGCGAGGACCGCCTGCTCGCGGCCGCCGGCCCGGTGCTGGGTGCGCTGCGCGACCACACCAACGAGAGCGCCCAGCTCTTCCGGCGCCAGGGCGACCAGCGCATCTGCGTCGCCGCGGCCGAGCGCCCCGTCGGCCTGCGCGACTCCATCCCCGTCGGCGCGACCCTGTCGATGCTCGCCGGCTCCGCCGCGCAGGTCCTGCTCGCCTGGGAGGAGCCGGACCGTCTCCACCGCGGCCTGCAGGGCGCCTCGTTCACCGCCACCGCCCTGTCCGGCGTGCGTCGCCGCGGCTGGGCCCAAAGCGTCGCCGAGCGCGAGGCCGGCGTCGCCTCCGTCTCGGCGCCCGTCCGCGGTCCGTCCGGTCGGGTCGTCGCCGCCGTGTCCATCTCCGGACCGATCGAGCGCCTCTCGCGCCAGCCCGGCCGGCTGCACGCCGCGACGGTCGTCGCGGGCGCCAACAAGCTCACCGAGGTCCTGCGCCGCCACCACGCCATGCAGCAGCAGCAACAGCAGCAGCAGAACGCCTGAGGGCCGGGTCAGGCCTGGTGGCGGGCCAGGGCCTCGAAGTTCTCGTAGAGCGCAGGCTCTGAGAGCTTCTTCCGGAGCTTCAGCGCTGCCGGCCCCACTCGCGACCACAGCCCCGAGACCCACAGCCAGTCGAGCACCAGCGCGGTGTCGAGGAGTCCGTTCTTGGTGAGGGTGCCGATGGTCTCCCCCCAGGTCAGGACCCGGGTGACCAGCGGGTCCTCGACCGAGGCTGCCTCCGGGTCGAAGTCGTCGGCCCACACTGCGTGTTGGGCCTCCTCGAGCCCCATCGCGGATCCCCACTGCGCCAGCTGGACAAGCAGAACACCGTCTTCACGACTCGCCACAAGGTCCTCCTCGACACGAACACGACCCCTGCATCGACGGTACGCGCCGGCTCACCGTCGCGCAGCGCTTCGACGGCGAGGGTCTCCGCACCGGGAGACCCAACGGGCGGGCCGGCCCTCAGCCGACCTCGTCGGTCTCGCGGCTCTCGGCGACCCGGTGCGGCACCCGGAGCAGGCGGATCCCCGTGACGAGCACGAGCCCACCCACCAGGTTGCCGAAGACCGACCAGCCGAGCGCACCCAGCCAGTCGAGGTAGCCGTAGTCCGCGCGGCCGGTGAGGAGTCCGGCGAACATCAGGATCGAGTCGAGCACCGAGTGGAAGAGCTGGGCGCCGACCAGCACGAACGACATCAGCACCGCGGGCACCACCTGCACCCCGAGGCTCTCGGTCGCGTGCTGCATCCGCGTCAGGAGCGTGATCACCGCGCCGGCCAGCACGGCGAGGAAGAACGAGCGCCACGAGACGCCGAGGTGCGCATAGTGCGAGCCCGCCTTGACGGCCGCCTCGTGCACGTCGGGGAGCGCCACCACGATCATCCCCGCCATCGCGAAGCCGCCGACGAGGTTGGCCGCCAGCGTCACGGCCCACAGGCGGACGAGCTGCACGACGGTCCCCGACCTGGCGACCACCGAGATGACGGGCACGAGGAAGTTCTCGGTGAACAGCTCGCTCTTGGCCAGCAGCAGGGCCACGAAGCCGATCGTGAACGCCATCGAGGCGAGCAGGGAGCTGCCCGTCCTGGCCTCCACGACGAGGTAGATCAACACCCCCACCGCGACGTCCACTCCGCCGAGCAGCCCGGTCGACAGCAGGGGCAGCAGCGGCCGGTCCAACCGCTGGTGACCCTCGGTGACGAGGCGCTCGTACGCCTCCTCCACCTCCGGCTCGGATCGGGAGCCCTTGGGCGCGGCGACGTCACGGAATCCTCCGGACGGCCGGCTCATCGACGGTGACCGGGGCGGGATGCGAGCGGGCTCATGACGGCACGCTATCCGCCCGGGCGGGCATGGACGGCCGGGGCGATCGCACAACGGATCGGTCACGATCGGCCGACCGCGCCGTGCTCGGACAACCTTTGCGCCCCTCGTCGCGTCACCCTCATTGCAGTGCACCGACGCACGGCACGTCTCGTCTCAGACAAGGGGTCACGATGCAGGCAGCCACCACACCGCTTCCCACGGCAGGCGGCCGCCGCCGTGCCCTGCTCCTCGGGGCACTCCTGAGCAGCTCGGTCGCCCTCGTCGCCACGACGAGCGCCTGCGGCCCCGAGCAGGCTTCGGGCGTCGCAGCCACCCGGGTGGGCCAGACGGCGAGCACCGCACCGGCCCCGTCGACCCCGTCGACCACGGTCACCACCGCCGCTCCCAGCGCGCTCCCGACGGAGGCGGCGCCCGAGGCGAGCCCGACCCCCTCGCCGAGCACACCGCATACGCCCCCCTCGACGACAGCGACGCCGACGGCCGTCCCCGCGACGTCCCAGTCGCCCACTCCGACCGCGACGGCGACGCCGCCGAAGCCCGCGCCGGTCGTGCTGCTGCGGGCCGGTGACGCCGGACCCAAGGTGCGCGCGCTGCAGGCGCGGCTGCGCCAGATCGGCTGGTTCTCGGGCGACGTCGCCGACCGCTACGGCTCGCTGACCACCACGGCCGTCAGCGGCTTCCAGGCCAAGCGCGGCCTCGAGGCCACCGGCACGCTCGACGAGGTCACCTGGGCCCGGCTCGTCTCGATGACGCACGCCCCCACCGCCGACGAGCTGGCCAACGTCAAGCCGAAGCCGGTCGAGACCAAGCCGCAGAACGGCGCCTGGGACGTCGACCCGCGTTGCTTCAAGGGCCGCGTCATGTGCGTCAGCAAGACGACCCGGATGCTGACGTGGGTCGTCGACGGGGTGCCGCAGTACGGCTTCGACGTGCGGTTCGGCAGCGACGAGCTACCCACCAGGGAGGGCGTCTTCCCGGTCTACAAGAAGCAGGTCGACGTCATCTCGAACCTCTACCACACGCCCATGCCGTACTCGATGTTCTTCTCCGGCGGCCAAGCCGTGCACTACTCGTCGAACTTCGCGCGGCTCGGCTACGCCGGTGCCTCCCACGGCTGCATCAACGTGCGCGACAAGGCGCTGCTGGTCCGGCTCTACGACGAGGTGCGCATCGGCGACAAGGTCGTCGTCCACTGGTGAGCGGGCCTCCCGGCACCCGGACGTAGGCTGACGGGGTTCACTCCCCCGAGCGAAGGAGTCGGTGTGCTCAAGGTTGGTTGGAAGGCGTCCGCGGAGCAGTTCGGTCCGCGCGACCTCGTCACGTATGCCGCTCAGGCCGAGGAGCTCGGGCTCGACTCCGTCTTCATCTCGGACCACTTCCAGCCGTGGCGCCACCAGGAGGGGCACGCCCCCTTCGCGATGAGCTGGCTGGCGGCCGTGGGCGAGCGCACCGAGCGCATCCAGCTCGGCACGTCGGTCATGACGCCCACCTTCCGCTACAACCCCGCGGTCGTGGCCCAGGCCTTCGGCACGCTGGGTGCCCTCAACCCCGGACGCATCGTCCTCGGCATCGGCACGGGCGAGGCCCTCAACGAGGTGGCCGTCGGCGCGTCGGGATCCCCGTGGCCGGAGTTCAAGGAGCGGTTCGCGCGGCTGCGCGAGGCCGTGACCCTGATGCGCAGACTGTGGACCGAGGAGCGCGTCGACTTCGAGGGCGACTACTACCGCACCCACGCCGCCACCGTCTACGACCGCCCCGACCAGCCGATCCCCGTCTACGTCGCGGCCGGCGGGCCGCTCGTCGCGCGGTATGCCGGCCGGTCGGGTGACGGGTTCATCTGCACCTCCGGGAAGGGCCGGGAGCTCTACGAGGACAAGCTGCTCCCCGCCGTCGACGAGGGGCTCGAGAAGTCGGGCCGCACCCGAGACGACATCGACCGCATGATCGAGATCAAGCTGTCCTACGACCGCGACCCCGGGCAGGCGCTGCACAACGTCCGGTTCTGGGCTCCCCTGTCGCTGACCGCCGAGCAGAAGCACGGCGTCGACGACCCGGTCGAGATGGAGCGCCTCGCCGACGAGCTGACCGACGAGGAGATCGCCAAGCGGTGGATCGTCACGAGCGACCCCGCCGAGGCCGTGGACGCGGTGCGGCAGTACGTCGACTGGGGGTTCGACCACGTCGTGTTCCACGCCCCGGGCCACGACCAGGGCCGCTTCCTCGAGCAGTTCAGCGCAGACGTCCTCCCAGGCCTGCGCGAGCTCGGCTGAGCCACGCCGGATCCCGCGAGAGCGGTCCGCACGCCTGCGCCGGCCACTAGCATCCTGCCTGTTGGGCGGGGGTCCACCACCGAGAGGTAGGGGGGCGGGTGGCGACGTCGACGGGGACCGGAACGGCACAGACGGCGCAGGCACGCGCGGACACGGGGCGGCGGAGGCCCACGGTGCCGGGCCTCCGCAGGCTGTCCCGGCCGGCTCGGCTGGCCCGAAGAGTCCCCTTCACGCTGGCCGTCGTCGGGGTCATGGTCGTGCTCGCTCTCGCGACCGGCTCCCTGTGGTCGCCGCTGGGTGAGCGTGACCTCCTGCAGGTCGTCGGCTACGGCCTCCCGGCGCTGCAGGCCGGGCGCTGGTGGACACCCCTGTCCGGCGCGTTCTTCGCCATGGTGCCGGCGCAGTACCTGCCCGTCGCCGGTGGGGCGCTGCTGCTCGTCGGCTGGTCGGAGCTGCGCCTGGGCACGCGACGGGTCGCGGGAGCCGCGATCGCCGGTCACCTCGTGGCCGTGTTGGGGGCTGCGGCAGTGGTGTTGGGCCTGTCCCGGACCTCGTGGGACTGGGCCGCCCGCACGGCCGGCACTCTCGACGTCGGTTTCAGCGGCGGGGCCCTCGCCGCGCTGGCCGCCGCGAGCGTCACGCTCCGGCCGCCGTGGCGGGCGCGGGTGCGGCTCACGCTGGTCCTGTATGCGGTCGTGTCCCTGCTGTACGTCGGCCTGCTGTGGGACCTGGAGCACCTCCTCGCCGTCGCCACCGGTCTCGCGGCAGGACCGTTCCTCGTGGGTCGCCGGCCGCGGGTGTCCCGACCTGCCTTCACCCGGCACGAGTGGCGCGTCCTCGCCTCGACGCTGTTCGTCGTGCTGGCCGCCGTCCGCGTGGTGCTCTACTTCCTCCCGTCGGACGGGCCGCTCGGTGCCACGACGAGCGACGCCGACGCCTCGAGCGTGCTGGTCGGTGCGGCGCTGTCGCTGGCGCTGGCCTGGGGCCTGAAGAGCGGCTCCCGCAGGGCGTGGCAGCTCGCGGTCGCCCTCGCGGTCGTGGCGGTGGTCTCCGACCTCGTGCTGCTCGGCCTGCAGGTCCTGGCCCCCGAGCGTGTCGGCCCTCGCGGCGACCTGTCCTCGTCTGTCCCGCAGCTCGCCGTCGACGCCCTGCTGTGGCTGGTCCAGCTCACCGTGCTCGTCGTCGGCCGGTCCGCCTTCCGGGCCCGGTCCGGCGCCCACGGCCGGGCCGGTGCCACGGACGCCCACGACCACGACGTCGTGACGACCCTGCTGCGCACCCACGGCGGCACCACCCTGTCGTGGATGGGGATGTGGCCGGACAACCGGTGGTTCATCCTCCACGGCCCGGACGGTGCCCCCACCGGCTATGTCGCGTTCCAGCTGCACCGTGGAACGGCGATCGCGCTCGGCGATCCGGTGGCCGCGGACCCGGCGACGAGGGCGGCGGTGCTCCAGGCGTTCGTCGACGACCAGGAGGGCGCGGGCCACCAGGTCTGCTGCTTCTCCGTCACCCGGGAGGTCGCCGACTGGGGGCGCGCCCACGGGTGGCGCGACGTCGTCGTGGCGGAGGAGGCGGTCATCGACCTGGCCGGGCTCGAGTTCACGGGGCGGTCGTGGCAGAGCGTGCGCACGGCCCTCAACCGCGCCGAGAAGGAGCGGGTGGCCTACCTCGAGGGACGGCTCGCCGAGCTGCCGAGGAGTCTCGTCTCGCAGGTGCGGGCCATCTCGGAGCTCTGGGTCGCCGACAAGGCGCTGCCGGAGATGGGCTTCACCCTGGGCGGTGTGGACGAGGCCCTGGACCCCGCCACCCGGGTCGGGCTCGCTGTCGACGCCTCGGGGACGGTGCAGGGCGTGACGTCCTGGCTGCCGGTCTACTCGGCCGGTGGCGTCGTGCGCGGGTGGACCCTCGACCTCATGCGCCGGCTGCCCGACGGCTTCCGTCCCGTCACGGAGTTCCTCATCGCCAGCGCCTGCCTGTCGTTCCGGGAGCAGGGCGCCGAGGTGGTGTCGCTGTCCGGTGCGCCGCTCGCCCACGCCGGGAGCGGAAGCATCGACCAGGCCACCCTCGAGCGGCTCCTCGACCGGCTCGGCACGGCGATGGAGCCGCTCTACGGCTTCCGCTCCCTGGAGATCTTCAAGCAGAAGTTCCGCCCCCGGCACGAGCCGGTCCACCTCGTGTTCGGCGACGAGGCGGCGCTCCCCCGCATCGGCCTGGCGCTCACCGCCGCCTACCTCCCCGGCGCCTCGGTGCGCGAGCTGGCGCGCGCGACCCTGCGCACGCGTACGTCCGCGGGTCAGTCACCTCGGTAGGGGCGCTTCTCGAGCACCGAGGCGAGCGCGGCCGTCCTGGCGGCGTCCCACCCCGGCGGGTTCGTCACGCCGACCCACGACTCGAGGTTGGCGGTCACGGTGTAGAGGTGGCCGTATCCCCAGGGGATGCTGCCGGCCCCGGGCAGGTCGAGGAGCACCTGCCACATGGTCACGAGCGGGAACCACCCCATCCGCGGCGAGACGTCCGGCCCGCGCTGCCCGTTGGCCAGCCACTCCGGTGAGGAGAAGGCGAGGGTCGGTGAGAAGAAGACGATGGGGTCGCTCGCGTGCTGCAGGTAGACCACGCGCGTCGGCCCCCACGGCGCCGAGCCACGGTCGAGGCCGTTCTCCTCTGCGGTGAAGCGCACCGTGCGCCCCTGCTCGTAGACGGGCAGGTATGCCGGACTGCCCGGCTCGCGCTGCGCCGTGATCCGGGCGTGCAGCTCGTTGACGAACGTCGGGCCGACCATGAGAGCACCGTTGATCGGCTCGTTGATGATGTTGAGCGAGCTGAGGATGCTCTCGACGCCCAGGGAGCCGAGCGAGAGGCCGTAGAGGTAGAGCCGGGGCCGGCCGCCCGCCGGCAGCGTCGACCAGTACTGGTGGATGGTGTCGAAGACGACCCGGGAGGTCTCGCGCACCGCGTCCTGGTCGGCGAGCAGCGAGATCCACGAGGGCAGGTAGGAGTACTGCACCCCCGCGATCGCCGTGTCGCCGTTCCAGAGGAACTCGAGCGGGTCGGTCCCGTTCTGGTCGAGGAAGCCGGTGCCGGTCGTGGTCGCGACGACGAGGACCTTGCGGTGGAAGGCGCCGGTGCGCCTGAGCTCGTCGAGCACGAGGTCGGCGCGCTTCTGCACGGTGTCGGCCGACTTCAGGCCGACGTAGACACGGATCGGCTCCTTGGCCCCGCCGCCGTTGACCGCATCGAGCTCGGCGACGGTGGGGCCGCCGCCGACGAAGTAGCGGCCCTGCCGGCCCAGCAGCCCCCACGGCGACAGCGACTGCGGGGAGCCGGACCGCTCGGGGCGAAGCGGCCGGTGCATGTCGGCGGCGACGAGGCTGTCGCGGGGCGCGAAGATGTCGTTG
Source organism: Terrabacter sp. NPDC080008 (assembly GCF_040702505.1). Lineage (NCBI taxonomy): Bacteria > Bacillati > Actinomycetota > Actinomycetes > Micrococcales > Intrasporangiaceae > Terrabacter > Terrabacter sp. NPDC080008. The sequence goes on along the minus strand of NZ_JBFBLC010000003.1, from coordinate 329,391 downwards.
GCGACCCGGAAGAAGCCGTTGACCAGCACGCCCGTCAGCAGCGACCACAGCAGTGCCAGGAGCAGGGCGAGGCCCACGACGACGGCGATCCGTCGCGGGAGCAGCCGCCCGAGCCAGCGGAACACCGTGTCGAAGAGCAGGCGCAGGCTGCGGGCCACGATGAGGATGAGCACCGCGAGCGCCGCGGTCACGACGATGATCACGGGCCAGACGCTCGGAGAGGCCGGCCGCATGCCGTAGAGCGTGCGGATCTCGTTCTGCCACCCGACCTGGCGCCAGCCGGTGAACACGGCCGCCCACAGCCCCAGCCCGACGAACACGGCCACGAGGATGCGGTGGGCGCGCCCGGGAATCGACGGGATGCCGAGGTAGTGCCAGACGGCCTGGGCCGCGGCGCCGAGGCCGTAGCCGATCATCACGGTGACACCCGAGACGATGCCCTGGACCAGCGGCGCCCGCGGCAGCAGGGACGGCAGCAGCGACAGGGCGAAGAACCACGCGGCGACCGTGAGTCCGACACCCGAGAAGGTGCTGTCCAGGACGCGGCGGGGCGAGCCGAGTCCGACGTGCCAGGACGGACGGCGGCGGCTCACCGCCACGGCGGCGCCTGGTGCCGTCATGCCGACTGCTCCTCGGTCACGTCACCCCTGACGAGCGCCAGCATAGGCCGCGACCGGTGGCACCGACCCCGGGATGCACGAAGACCCCGGTCCAGGTGGACCGGGGTCTTCAGCTGCTCCTGCGAGCATCACGTAGCCCCGACGGGATTCGAACCCGCGCTACCGCCTTGAGAGGGCGGCGTGCTAGGCCGCTACACAACGGGGCCGTGAGCGGTGCCGAGCGGACTCGGCACGAGAAGAAACCTTACCGTGAAGGCGGGATTTCTCCGAATCGGACCACGTTGCCGTGGACCAGAGCTGGGGTACCAGGACTCGAACCTAGAATGACGGAACCAGAAACCGTAGTGTTGCCAATTACACCATACCCCAAGGGGTTTCACTCCCGGCGGCGCCTTGCGGCCCCTACGGGGTGAACCGAATGGGAATACTACCGGTCCCCGCTCGGTGGCCCAAATCGGCCATCGAGCGCCGCCGTGACCTCGCGCAGGCTGCGCACCGAGGCCACCTGCTCGGGCGTCCCGCGCCCCTCGCGGTCGAGCCAGACGGCGCGCAACCCCGCCGCCTGCGCCCCGAGGACGTCCCAGGCGAGGCTGTCGCCGATGCACACGACCCTGTGCGGCTCACCGTCGAGCAGTCGGCACGCCTCGAGGTAGACGCGCGGGTCGGGCTTGCCGAAGCCGAGGGTGTCGGTCGTCACGACGACGTCGAAGCGGTCGGCCAGCCCCAGGGCCTCGAGCTTGACCGTGGTGGGTGCCTGCGCCGAGTTCGTGAGCAGGCCGACGGGCAGGCCGTGCCGCTCGGCTGCGGACAGCAGCTCGGGGACGTCCGGGAAGAGTCGCTGGGCGGCGCGGAAGGCCGGCGCATACGCCTCCTCGTACGCCACGTGGCCGCCGTCCGGGACGTCGAGGCCGAAGGCCGTGGCGACCTCCTCGAGCCGCGCTGCCCTCATGTGGTCGAACGGGACGTCCCCGGCGGCGTAGCGGGGGAACCAGCGCTGCGGGTCGTCGTAGTAGCGCTGCGCCATGGCCTCGTGCTCCGCCTCCCGGTGCGGCCAGAGGGTCGCTGCGGCACGGGTGCCCGCCGTCACCATCGCACCCCGCGTGTCGACGATCGTGTCGTCGACGTCCAGGAGCAGGGCGCGGGTCTCGGCGAGGAGATCGTGCAGGGACAAGGGGCTCACTCCCGGGTGTCGAGGCCGAAGAAGGGCAGCGCCGGTTCGACGCCGGTGACGGTGGTGCCCTGCGCCCGCCCGGAGTGCACCCACGCCGCGCGTTCGAGGCGGACGTGCTGGAGCGGCTCCCCGGAGTGCTCGAGCACCGATCGGTGGCTCTCGCGGTAGCCCAGCGCCCGCGAGACGCCGAGGGACGCGGCGTTGTCGACCACCGCCGAGCTGATGGCCGCCCGGGCACCGAGCGGGCCGAACGCGAGGGCGAGCACCGCGGCGCGCATCTGCGTGCCGAGGCCCCGGCCGCGGGCGGCGGACACGAGCCACGAGGAGGAGTCGACGGTCCGGTCCGCCCGCCAGTCGGGCCCTTCGAGCCACTGGACGCCGAGGACGTCGTCCGAGCGGGCGCTCCGGACGACGAAGGGCAGCGCCCAGTCGTCGGGCGACCACATGCCGAGGGCGCGCCAGTAGGCCTGCGCCACGACGGCGCGCCGGTTGGCGCGCGCGTCGAGGCCGGCATACGTCGTGGCGTGCGGGTTGAGCTGGAGGTCGTCGGGCACGAGCGTGACCAGGGTGGGCAGGTCGCCCTCGGTCATGACGCGCAGGTCGAGGTCACCCGTGCGCAGCCGTATGCCGTGCAGCGGCCAGAACGCGCCCCCCAACCCGGCGGCCCTCAGAGCGAGTCGCGCAGCGAGCCCAGGCGGGCCAGCGTCGAGGTCTTGCCGAGGATCTCCATCGACTCGAACAGCGGCGGTGAGATGCGCGCCCCGGAGACGGCCGTGCGCAGCGGGCCGAAGGCGAAGCGCGGCTTGATGCCGAGTCCCTCGACGATCGCGGTGCGCAGCGACTCCTCGATGCGGGCGGCGTTCCAGTCACTGTCGCTGCCGAGGAGGCCGGTGCCCTGGTCGTCGATGTCGCCGAGGACCTTCAGGGCGGCGTCGAGCACGGCCGGCGCATCGTCCTTGAGCTGGGCGCGGGCGTCGTCGTCGATGACGAGCTCGTCGTCCGCGACGAAGAAGGGGCGCACGAGCGCCGGCGCCTCGGTCAGGAGCGCGATGCGCGTCTGGATGAGCTCGGCGATCGCCTTGAGCCGCGCCAGCTCCCCCAGCGACTGCGTCTCGCCGAGCACTCCGGCGTCGACGAGGTAGGGCAGCAGCCGGCCGGCGAAGTCCCCGAGGTCGAGAGAGCGGATGTAGACGCCGTTGAGCCAGTCGAGCTTCTTGAGGTCGAAGATCGGGCCGATCGGGTTGACCTTGGCCCAGTCGAACGTGGCGCTGAAGTCCTCGAAGGTGAAGACCTCGACGTCGGCGCCCTCGGCGTCCTGCTGCGGCGGGTAGGCCAGCAGGGCGAGGAAGTTCACGAGCGCCTCGGGCAGGTAGCCCTGCTCGCGGAACCACGTGAGGCGCGCGGCGGGGTTCTTGCGCTTGGAGATCTTCGACTTGTCGGTGTTGCGCAGCAGCGGCATGTGCGCGAACTTCGGCGGGGTGAGGCCGAGCCAGCGGTAGAGCAGGATGTGCTTCGGCGTCGAGCTGATCCACTCCTCGCCGCGGACGACGTGCGTGATGCCCATGAGGTGGTCGTCGACGACGACCGCCAGGTGGTAGGTCGGGAAGCCGTCGGCCTTGAGGATGACCTGGTCGTCGGGGCGCGGCGCCGAGACCTTGCCGCGGATGACGTCGTCGAAGACGAGCGGCACGTCCTCGGGGATGAGCATCCGCACCACGGGCGTCTCGGTGAAGCCGGGCAGCGCGGCCCGCTCCTCACGGGTCTTGCCGACGCACAGGCGGTCGTAGCCCGTCGGCTGCTTGGTCTTCTGCTGCACCTCGCGCATCTGGTCGAGACGCTCGCGCGAGCACCAGCAGTAGTAGGCGTGGCCGGACTCGATGAGCCGCTCGACGTACGGGCGGTAGGTGTCGAGCCGCTCGGACTGCCGGTAGGGCGCGAAGGGGCCGCCGATGTCGGGGCCCTCGTCCCAGTGCAGGCCGAGCCACGCGAGGGTGTCGTAGAGCTGGGCCTCGGAGTCCTCGCGGAAGCGGACGCGGTCGGTGTCCTCGACGCGCAGGACGAACTGGCCGCCCTGCTGCCGCGTGAAGGCGAGGTTGAACAGCGACATGTAGGCGGTACCGACGTGCGGGTCGCCGGTCGGCGAGGGGGCCACGCGGGTGCGGACCGGGCCGGAGCCGTCGGAGGTGGAGACCCGCTGCGCCGCCTCGGTGCGGACCTCGACCTGCGTGGGGTCGAGTGCGTCGGAGACGGGGGTGCTGGCGGGGGAAGACGGCATACCGGTGCTGCTGCTGTTGTCGCTCATGGTGCGACCAGCCTAGTGGGAGCCCCGGCGGGCGGTCCCCGCCGGGCGGGACGCGACGGCGCCGCCCGGCCGATGCCGGGCGACGCCGTCGCTGCGCCCCTGGGGCGCTGGGTGGGTCAGCGCTGCACGGCGCCGGGAGGTCCCTCGATGTCGTCGTGCTTCGCGTCGTAGGTCGCGTCCGCGTCGGGCCCCTGGTCAGGCGCACCGGGACGGGCGTGGCGGCCGACGTAGCCCTCGTCCTGGGGCTGCTCGGCGGCTTCGGCGGCGTTCGTGTCGTCGTTGCTCATGGCCTCGACCCTAGCGGCGCAGCGGGTCAGCGCCGGACGAAGGTGTTGGTGAGCGAGCCGATGCCGGCGATGTCGACGGTGACCTGCTGGCCCGCCTCGACGAGGCCGACGCCGGCGGGCGTGCCGGTCAGGATGACGTCGCCGGGCAGCAGCGTGAAGGCGGCCGACGCGTACTCGATCACGGAGGCGATGCCGTGGATCATGTCGGCGGTCGTGCCGTCCTGCCGCACGTCGCCGTCGAGGGTGGTGACGATCTTGAGGTCCGACGGGTCGAGCTCGGTCTCGACCCAGGGACCGAGCGGGCAGCTGGTGTCGAAGCCCTTGGCGCGCGCCCACTGGCCGTCGCTCCGCTGCCAGTCGCGGGCAGTGACGTCGTTGGCGATCGTGTAGCCGTAGATGCACTCGGCGGCGTTCTCGGCCTTGACGCCCTTGGTGATCGTCTTGATGACGACGGCGAGCTCGCCTTCGAAGGAGATCTCGCTGCTGCCGGCAGGCAGCACCACCGGGTCGAAGGGCCCGACGACGGCCGTGTTCGGCTTGAAGAAGAGCATCGGCTCGGTCGGGGCCTCGCCGCCCATCTCCTTGGCGTGGTCGGCGTAGTTCTTGCCGACGGCCACGATCTTCGAGCGCGGGATCACCGGCGCCAGCAGGCGCACGTCCTCCAGCATGACGGGCGGCTGCCCGCTGGGCTGGAGCCCGACGTAGAGGGGGTCTCCGGCGAGCGGCGTGATGACCTCGCCGCCGGGGTCGCCCTGGACGATGCCGTATGCCGGGTCGTCCCCGGTCGTGTACCTCGCGATGCGCACGGGCCCCACCCTACGACCGGCCGCCGTTCGGGGTGTGTCGAGGTCCGCGGGTCAGAACGTGCGGCGCAGGCGCAGACCCAGCGGTCGGCCGTCGGGGTCGTAGACGAGGCGGTAGAGCGGGTCGGCCCACAGCCGGGTGAGCCGGCTCTGGTCGGGCCGGTCGAGCGGGCGCAGCTGGCCGGCCGGGCGGGGTGAACCGGCGGGGGCACGGTGCCAGCCGGCCAGCGCGGCGGCACTGTCGGCATACGCGTCGAAGTGGTCCTCGAGCGCGAGATCGCCCTCGACGCCGAGGTGCTCGCGGGCGAGCTCCTGCCGCAGGTCGCGGGCGAGCCCCGGGTGGGCGACGGCCGCGGACAGCTCCGAGTCGTGGGTCCACGAGCGCCGGTTGAAGTTGTCGGAGCCGACGGTGACCCACTCGTCGTCGACGACGCAGACCTTGGCGTGGACGTAGACCGGTGTGCCAGCCGCGTTCTCGACGCCGTAGACACCGACGCGCCCGGGCGCGGCGGCGTGCAGACGGTCCAGCAGGCGCGCGCGGCTGACCAGGTTGGGGGCGTAGCTCATGGCGCCGTCCTGGTCCGGCTGGTGCGGGAGCACCGCGACGAGTCGCAGGTCGGGCGACCGGCGCAGGGCGGCTGCGAGGAGCGCACCGACCTCCTCGGACCAGAGGTACTGGTCCTCGAGGTAGATCAGCCGCTCCGCCCTCGAGAAGGCCTTGGCGTACGCGCGGGCGACGCTGCGCTCCCCGCGCGGCGCGAAGGGGTAGCCGCCCAGGCGGTGGCCGTAGGTGCGCAGCACCTGGACGGGGTGCGGGCCGGTGGGTGCGGGGTCCGGCTGCTGCGGCGGCAACGGGCGGCGCGACTGGCCGTCACCTCGGAGCCGGTCCATGGTCCATCGGATCGGTGACCGGCTCAGGGCCTGCGGGTCCTCCCACCGCTCGCGGAAGACGGCCTCGACGTCGCCCACGACCGGGCCGGTGAGGGCGAGCTGGACGTCGTGCCAGGGCGGCCGGGGACCGTAGACCTTCGCCATGGTCTGCGGCTGCGGGTCACCGGCGTGGGTGGCGTCGTCACGGCGGCTGTGGCACAGGTCGATCCCGCCGAGGAAGGCGATGTCCTCCTCGGGCCGGCCGGGGTGGCGCAGCACGACGAACTTCTGGTGGTGCGAGCCGCCGAGGCGCACCCGCATGTCGAGGACGCACTCTCCCCCGGCGGCGTTGATGTCCTCGCCGAGGTGACGGTTCTCGTCGGCCGAGAAGGCGAGCCTGTCCCAGTGGGAGCGCCAGATGAGACCGCGCACGTCGACGCCACGACGGGCCGCCTCGGCGAAGAGCCCGGCGACCTCGCTGCCCGCCTCGCCGGTCAGCCGCTCGTCGGGATCGCCCCGCCAGTCGACGAAGAGCAGCAGGTCGCCCGGCTGCATCCGCGAGACCCGCTCGGTGAGTGCGCTGAAGTAGGCCTTGCCGTGGACCAGCGGCGTGACGAGGTTGCCCTCGGTCCAGGCGCGCCCGTCGGGGTGGCGGCTGTCGAGGCGCGTCGAGGGGTTGCCCCGCTCGTGGGCGGTGAGGTACCACTCGGCGGGGCGCACAGGAGCGAGCGTATGCCGTGGGCCGGGGCTGCGGCAGTCTCCCGCGTCCGGGTCGGGTCGGCCACTGGCGCGCCGGCTGTTGCCGGGGCGGCCGTCGGCTCGCCTACCCTCGTCGGGTGCACGTGATGAGTCAGGACGAGTGGCGGGAGCGGACGGCAGCGCACGAGTCGCGGGTCGACGCCGTCACTGCCGCGCACCTGGCGCGGCGACGTGACCACCGCAAGCACCCCGTCGAGGACTTCCTCTTCACGTACTACTCCTTCAAGCCGGCTCAGCTGCGCCGCTGGCACCCGGGCGCCGGGGCGGCTCTCGCCGGTGCCCATGAGGCCCCGCAGGCCGCCTGGCGGTTCTACGCCGCCGAGCGCGACCGGGTGGCCGTCGACGTGGACGCGTTCGTGGCCGCGCGTGGCGACACGCTGCGGTTCGTGCGCGAGCTGCTCGTGCGCACCGCCGGGCGACCCGCCCGGTTCGGCTGCTTCGGCCTGCACGAGTGGGCGATGGTCTACCGGCTCGACCCCTCGGACGTGCGGCACTCCGGGTGGCCGCTGCGGCTGGGAGCGTCCGGCACCGACGCGGTCGTCGAGAGCCACCAGGTGGCGTGCTCGCACTTCGACGCCTACCGCTTCTTCACACCCGAGGCGGCGCCGCGGAACGCCCTGAGGCCGACGCGGGAGAGCCAGCCCGACCTCGAGCAGCCCGGCTGCCTGCATGCCGGAATGGACCTCTACAAGTGGGCCCACAAACTGGTGCCCGTCGTGCCGAGCGACCTCGTCATGGACTGCTTCGAGCTCGCCCGGGACATCCGGTCGCTCGACATGCGAGCCGCACCCTACGACCTGCGCGAGCTCGGCTACGAGCCGGTGCGGATCGAGACGCCGGAAGGCAAGGCGCAGTACGCCGCCGAGCAGCGCGGCTTCTCCGAGCGCGGCCAGCTGCTGCGCGCCCGGCTCGTCGAGGCCATCGACCGCGCCGACTCCCTGGCCTCCCCGACCCCCGCCTGACGCCGCCGGACGCGACCCGCCCCCGGTCGCAGCGGTTCGCCTCCACAAGGCGCCAGATGCGCCCTTGTCGAGACATCTTGGGGCTCCGAGCCACGACAACCGACCACGTGGTCGATATCCGAGGCGGTCGCGGCGAGGCGGTCAGTGAGACCGCTCGATCCCTCTGATGACGACGGCCAGGCCAACCTCGAACGCCTTCGCCTCGCTCGCCGGGTCGGGCGGCGGCAGGTCAGGGTCGCCCAACGCCGCCAGGCCACGGTTCTGCTGACCCCCGATGGACCCGAGGACGTGGTGCACCACGAGGGCGGCCACCTCGTCGCGCTCGGAGGCCGGCGCCCCCGCGTCGTGGACCAGGCGGGCGACGTCCCGCAACGCTCGAGTCGCACCGGGGTCGACGGCATACGCCATCCCGACGACGTCGGCCGCGTCGGGCACCTGCACGAGGGCGTCGCGCACCGCGACGCACAGGCCCGCGAGCGCCTCCGCCGGCGGGTGCCCCTGGGGCGCCGGCGGGATCTCCGACAGCAACGCGTCGGCCACCTCGACGAGGAGCTCCTGCTTGTTGGCCACGTGCCAGTAGAGCGCGCCCGGGGCCACTCCGAGCTCCCGGGCGAGCCGCCGCATCGTCAGGTCGCCCAGACCGTAGCGGCGCAGCAGCCCCACAGCGGTGGCCACCACCTCGTCCCGGCTGAGTGCCATGCGCTGCCCCTGACCCCTGCGGCCCTCGGTGGACCTCGTGTTGACAGCCGAGCGTAGCGGCTCGGCATACTGAACACCGTTCAGTTGAACACCGTTCAACCCCTCGCGCAAGGAGATCGCATGACGAGCCGGTTCGACGACCTCGCCGACACGGTGCTCGCCGGCACTCCGGTCACCGAGGAGCACGCCCTCGACGTCCTGCGCGCGAGCGACGACGAGCTGCTGGACGTCGTCGCCGCGGCAGCACGCCTGCGGCGCAAGCACTTCGGCAACACCGTCAAGGTCAACTACCTCGTCAACCTCAAGTCCGGGCTGTGCCCCGAGGACTGCCACTACTGCTCGCAGCGACTCGGGTCGCAGGCCGACATCCTCAAGTACACCTGGCTCAAGCCGGACGAGGCCGTCGAGCAGGCGGCCGCAGGCCTCCGCGGTGGCGCGACCCGCATCTGCATGGTCTCGAGCGGTCGCGGACCCACCGACCGCGACGTCGAGCGCGTCGCGGGCATGGTCGGCGCACTCAAGGCCGAGCACCCGGGCGTGGAGGTGTGCGCGTGCCTGGGCCTGCTCAAGGACGGCCAGGCGCAACGCCTGCGAGCCGCTGGTGTCGACGCCTACAACCACAACGTCAACACCGCCCAGTCGCACCACGACCAGATCGTCACCAGCCACGCCTACGCCGACCGTGTCGAGACGGTGACCCGGGCGAAGGCGGCTGGCCTCTCCCCCTGCTCGGGCCTCATCGCCGGCCTCGGCGAGAGCGACGAGCAGCTCGTCGAGGCGCTCCTGGCGCTGCGCGACCTCGGCTCCGACTCCATCCCGGTCAACTTCCTCATGCCCTTCGACGGCACGCCCCTCGAGGGCACGTGGGAGCTGACCCCAGGGCGGTGCCTGCGGATCCTCGCGATGGCCCGCTTCGTCTGTCCCGACAAGGAGATCCGCGTCGCCGGAGGCCGGGAGATGCACCTTCGGTCGCTGCAGGGACTGGCCCTGCACGTCGCCAACTCGATCTTCCTCGGCGACTACCTCACCTCCGAGGGACAGGCCGCCGAAGCCGACCTCGAGCTCATCCGCGACCACGGCTTCGTCGTCCTCGGCGCGACGCCGTCCGCCGAGACGGGACCGGCCACCGCGTCGGGCCACGACCCGGCCAAGCGCCGGCGAGGCGCGGGCACGGACGTCCCGGCCAATGCCTGACCCGGCCGGCTCACCCCTCGCCGCTCGCGACGGCGGGCTCGTCTGGCACCCCTACGCCCCACTGGACGGCCCCCTGCCGTATGCCGTCGAGGGCGCCGCAGGTGTCCGCCTGACCCTCACGGCCCCGGACGGGGAGCGACTCGAGGCCGTGGACGCGATGGCGTCGTGGTGGTGCGCCGTCCACGGCTACCGCAACCCGGTCCTCGACGCGGCCGCCCACGAGCAGCTGGACCGCTTCAGCCACGTCATGTTCGGTGGGCTGACCCACGAGCCGGCGGTGCGCCTCGCCGAGCGGCTCACGGCCATCGCACCCGGGCCGATGGCGCACGTCTTCTTCGCCGACTCCGGCTCGGTGTCGGTCGAGGTGGCCCTGAAGCTGTGCCTCCAGTACCAGGCGGCGCGTGGACGACCGCGACGACAGCGCTTCCTCACGGTGCGTGGCGGCTACCACGGCGACACCTTCGCCGCCATGAGCGTGTGCGACCCCGTGGACGGGATGCACTCCGCCTTCCCCGGCGCCCTGGCCCGCCAGGTGTTTGCACCCAGGCCGCCGGCCGCGCGCCTGGTCGCGACGCCGATCGGCGAGAACCGCTGGGAGTGCGACGAGCTCGCGCTGCAGGCGTGGGAGGCGGAGGTGCGGTCGCTCGCCGACGCGCACACCGACGAGCTCGCGGCCGTCGTCGTCGAGCCGGTCCTCCAGGGCGCCGGCGGCATGCACGTCTACCACCCGCGCTGCCTGCAGGTGCTCCGCGAGGTCGCCGACGACCACGGCCTGCTGCTCGTCGTCGACGAGATCGCCACCGGGTTCGGCCGCACCGGCCGCCTCTTCGCCTCGGAGTGGGCCGAGGTGTCACCCGACGTGGTGTGCGTCGGCAAGGCGCTGACCGGCGGCTACCTCTCGCTGGCGGCGGTGCTCGCGACCCGACGCGTCGGCGAGGCGATCACGCGTTCCGAGTTCCGCGCACTGCTCCACGGACCGACCTTCATGGCCAACCCGCTCGCCTGCGCCGTCGCGAACGCCTCGGTCGAGCTGGTCGAGAGCAGCTGGAAGGACGACGTGGGCCGCGTCGCGCGCGTCCTGACCGAGCACCTGTCACCCGCCGCCCGGCTGAGAAGCGTCGCCGACGTGCGCACGCTCGGCGCCGTCGGAGTCGTGCAGCTCACCTCTCCCGTCGACGTCGCCCGCGTCACCGCGGCGGCGCTGCGACGCGGGGTCTGGGTGCGCCCGTTCCGCGACCTCGTCTACACCATGCCGCCCTACGCCTGCAGCGACGACGACGTGCGCCTCGTCGCGCAGGGCATCGTCGGCGCCGTCGCGGAGGTGCACGGATGAGCGGCTGGGACCGGTGGCTGGAGCAGCGGGACGAGCGGCGCAGGAGCGACGGGATCGACCGCCTCGACGCGATTCTGCGCCAGGGCGGCCCCGAGTCGGAGTCCCGGGATCCGGTCGACCTCGCCTCCAACGACTACCTCGGCCTGTCGCGCGACCCGCGCGTCGTGGCCGCCGCCCACGAGGCGCTCGCCCGCTACGGCGCGTCGGCGACGGCCAGCCGGCTCGTCACCGGGACGCTGCCGGTCCACCGGGACCTCGAGGGAGCCCTGTGCCGGCTCACCGGCCGGCCCGCCGCCCTCGCCTTCTCGACGGGGTATGCCGCGAACCTCGGCGTGCTGACCGCTCTCAGTGGCCGCGGCGCCGAGATCCTCCTCGACGCGCACGTCCACGCGTCGCTGCACGACGCGGCCCGCATGTCGCGCGTGCCCTACGAGACGTTCCCCCACAACGACGCGGCCGCGCTCGACCGGGAGCTCGCACGGCGAGCCGGCAGCCGGGTGCTCGTGGCGGTCGAGTCGATCTACTCGGTGCTCGGTGACGCCGCACCGCTGCCCGACCTGCTCGAGGTGTGTCACCGTCACGGCGCCCTGCTCGTCGTCGACGAGGCGCACGGCATCGGTGTCGCCGGCCGAGGTCGCGGCCTGGTGCACGAGCTGGGCCTCGCCGGCGCCCACGACCTCGTCGTCACGCTGACGCTCTCCAAGTCCCTGGGCTCGCAGGGAGGTGCGGTCGTCGGGTCCACGGCCGTGCGCCACCACCTCGTCAACACCGCCCGGAGCTTCATCTTCGACACCGGCCTCGCGCCCGCCTCCGCCGCCGCTGCCCGGGCGGCGGCCGAGGTCGTGCTGGACGAGCCGTCGCTCGCCGAAGCGGTGAGGGCCAACGCGCGCACCATCGCCGCCGTGTGCGGCATCGAGCAGGCCGCCGGCGCCGTCCAGTCCATCGCGATGCCCTCGCCCGAGGCCGCCTTCGCCGCGTCGCTCGACCTGCGCGCCGAGGGCATCCTCGTGGGCTGCTTCCGACCACCCAGCGTGCCCGACGGGGTCTCGCGGCTGCGCGTCACTGCGCGCGCCGACCTCCCGGGCGCTGTGCTGCGCCAGGCTGCGCAGCTGGTGGCCCGCCGTGCCGGTGCGCTCGACCCGACCCGGACGGCAGCCACCACCGCGGGGTCACGGGCGGGGGACGCTCCCTCCTCCGCCCGTGGCCTCGTGTCGGTCGTGGCCGGCGAGGACGCGCGCCCTCCCACCGCCTCGGCCCCGACCTCGGCCTCGGCCTCGGACCTGAGCCTCCTCGATGACTGAGGCACCCCTGCCCCGGATCGTCGTCGTCACGGGCACCGACACCGACGTGGGCAAGACGGTGGTCACGGCTGCGGTCGTGGCAGCGGCGCAGGCCACGGGACTGCGCGTGACGGCATACAAACCAACACAGACGGGCGTGGCACCCGGCGAGCCGGGCGACATGGCCGAGGTGGAGCGGCTCACCGGCGCCACGACGTCGGAAGGAGTGCGGCTGCGAGCGCCGATGGCGCCCCGGCCGGCGGCAGGGCTCGAGGGTGCGACGCTGCCGACGCTCGCCGAGCACGTCGGTGCGGTCACCGGCCTGGCGGCGCGGACGGACCTCGTCGTCGTCGAGGGCGCCGGCGGGCTGCTCGTGGAGCTCACCGAGGCCGCGGAGACCCTTGCCGACCTAACGGCGTGCCTGCCCGACGCAGGCGTCCTGATCGTGGCGCGCAGCGCTCTCGGCACGCTCAACCACACGATGCTGACACGGGAGGCCCTGGCACACAGGGGGATCCCCCAGCTCGGGGTGGTCATCGGCGCCTGGCCGGACGAGCCCGGCATCATCGAGACGACGAACCGCGACTACATCGCCGGGCTGCCCGAGGGGCTGCTCGGCGCCATCCCCCTGGGCGCGCCTCGGTCGAGCGCCGACGCCTTCCGGGCGAGCGCCCCGACCTGGCTGCCCGGGATGGCCACCCGACTGGCTCAGCGCCGCGGCACACCCTGACGGAGCAGACCGTGGACGATGCCGTCGGTGAGCGCCCGCCACGAGGCGGCGAGGATCGAGCCCGCGACCCCGATGGTGTCCCATGACGTCTCGCCGTCCGAGGTCTCGATGAGCACCCGGGTCACTGCATCGGTGCCGTGCGAGGCGTCCAGGATGCGCACCTTGAAGTCGATGAGCTCGATCTTCTCGATCTCGGGGTAGGCCCGGGTGAGGGCCTCGCGCAGCGCGTGGTCGAGGGCGTTGACCGGGCCGTTGCCCTCGCCGGTGGCGATGAGGCGGGCACCGCCGGCCCGCAGCTTGACGGTGGCCTCGGAGGTGGCGTCCCCCTCCCCCGACGAGTCGGTGATGACCCGCCACGACTCCACCTCGAAGTAGTCGGTGCAGCCGGGGTCGAGCGCCTCGCGCAGCATCAGCTCGACCGTCGCGTCGGCCGCGTCGAAGGTCCAGCCGCGCAGCTCGAGCGCCTTCACCTCGGCGAGCACCGACGCCACGATGTCGGGGCGGTCCGACACGTCGAGACCCGCTTCGCGGGCCTTGAGCTCGATGCTGGCGCGTCCGGCCATGTCGGAGACCAGCGTGCGCATGCCGTTGCCGACGAGCGCCGGGTCGAGGTGCTGGTAGAGGTCGGGGTCGACCTTCAGGGCGCTCGCGTGCAGCCCGGCCTTGTGCGCGAAGGCGCTGGCCCCGACGTAGGGCTGGCGGCTGTAGGCCGGGACGTTGGTGACCTCGCTGATGGCGTGCGCGATGTGCGTGGCCCGCTGCAGGGACGTGGGGTCCATCGCCTCGAGGCCCAGCTTGAGCTGCAGGTTGGCCGCCACGGTGATGAGGTCGGCGTTGCCGGTGCGCTCGCCGTAGCCGTTGACGGTGCCCTGCACGTGGGTGGCACCGGCACGCACCGCGGCGACGGAGTTGGCTGCGGCGCAACCGGTGTCGTTGTGGCAGTGCGCCCCGATACGGGCACCGGTCGAGGCGATGACGTCGGCGACGACCTCCTCGACCTGGTGCGGCAGCATGCCGCCGTTCGTGTCGCAGAGCACCACGACCTCGGCGCCGGCCTCGTGCGCGGTGCGCACCACCGACAGGGCGTAGTCGCGGTCGAGGCGCCAGCCGTCGAAGAAGTGCTCGCAGTCCACGAAGACCCGGCGTCCGGCCGCGACGAGGTGGCTGACCGTGTCGCGCACCATCTCGAGGTTCTCCTCGAGCGTCGTGCGCAGGGCCCGCTCGACGTGCCCGGTGTGCGACTTGGCCACGAGGCAGACGGTGGAGGCCCCCGAGTCGAGCAGGGCGCGTACGAGGGGGTCCTGGGCCGCCGAGCCACCGGCGCGCCGGGTGGCGCCGAAGGCCGCGAGCGTCGCGTGCCGCAGCTGCAGCTCGGTCTGCGCGCGCTCGAAGAACTCGGTGTCCTTCGGGTTCGCGCCCGGCCAGCCACCCTCGATGAAGTCGACCCCGAGATCGTCGAGCAGCGCGGCGATGGCGAGCTTGTCCGACACCGACAGGTTGAGACCCTCCTGCTGGGCGCCGTCGCGCAGGGTGGTGTCGTAGACGTGCAGCGCTTCCATGACCTTCATTGTCCTCGATCTCGGGGATGCGGCCGACCGCCGTCAGGGGCGGTCGGCGCGGGTTGTGGTCTCGCGTCCCGGTCTCTTCTCTTGTGGCGGCGGCCGGGGTGGTGGCCTTCGCGCGTCTCCCTCGGGGGTGTCTCGGGAAACAAAAAGACCCCCCAGGGTTGGGAGGTCTGCGCGACGAGGGGTGCTCGTCGCGCTATTCGATAATGAGGGTGCCGGTGGGCACGGGTCGCTTCATCACCCGCTCACCGTAGGGGTCAGCGACGGCGCGCGGCACCCCGGGTCCGGATGGTGGGACCGCTGTCTCAGGAGCATCCCGGCGTTCGGCTCACCCGGCGACCCCGCACGCGGGCGGCCGCGACGAGGGCCTGGAACAGCCGGGGGTCGGTGCCGACCTCCGGGTGCCACTGCACCGCTAGGCGGAAGAAGGCAGCCGGGTCCTCCATCGCCTCGAGCGTGCCGTCGTCGGCCCACGCGGAGGCCCCGTAGCCCGGATGCGTCAGCACCGACTGGTGGTGGTAGCTCGGCACCTCCACCTGCTCACCCAGCAGGTCGGCCAGCCGGGAGCCCGGCACCGTCCGCACCGCGTGGCTGCCGTAGGTCGCGGGGCCCGGCGAGTGCTCGTCGTGCCCGACGCGGTCCGGCACGTGCTGCTCGAGCAGCCCGCCGGCTGCCACGGCCATCACCTGCATGCCCCGGCAGATGCCGAGCACCGGCAGGTCGCTCTCCGCGGTGGCGCGGGCGAGCGCCAGCTCGGTGGAGTCCCGGTCGGGGCGGGAGGCCTGCACGGAGGCGTGGCGCTCATCGGCGTACAGCTCCGGGGCGACGTCCACGCCTCCCGCCAGGATGATGCCGTCGAGGCGGTCGAGGATCGCCTGGGCGGTGTCCTCGTCCGCGTCCTCCCGCGGCGGGATGACCACCGCGATGCCTCCGGCGTCCTCGACCTGGCGCACGTAGCGGTGCGGCACCAGGGCGCCGGGCACGTCGACCCAGTGACCCCAGGACGCGCGCTCGACGTAGGCGGTGATGCCGATGACGGGACGACCCATGCCGCCCTCCTACCCGATCCGCACCCTCAGAGCGGGGTGACGTAGGCGCCGGAGATGCCGCCGTCGACGAGGAACGTGGACGCGGTGATGAAGCTCGACTCGTCGGAGGCGAGGAAGAGCACCGCGTTGGCCATCTCCTCGGGCTCGCCGAACCGGCCCATCGGCACGTGGACGAGCCGGCGCGCGGCCCGCTCCTCGTCCTTGGCGAAGAGCTCCTGCAGCAGGGGGGTGTTGACCGGTCCCGGGCACAGGGCGTTGACGCGGACGCCCTGGCGGGCGAACTGCACGCCGAGCTCCCGGCTCATCGACAGCACGCCGCCCTTGCTGGCGCTGTAGGAGATCTGCGAGGTCGCCGCGCCCATGACGGCCACGAAGGACGCCGTGTTGATGATGGAGCCCTTGCCCTGCTCGAGCATGTGGGGCAGCGCGGCCTTGCAGCACAGGTAGACGGACGTGAGGTTGACCTCCTGCACCTTGCGCCAGGCGTCGAGGTCGGTGTCGAGGATCGAGTCGTCCTCGGGCGGGCTGATGCCGGCGTTGTTGAAGGCGATGTCGACCGACCCGTAGGTCTCCTTGGCCGTGCGGAAGAGCGCGTCGACGTCCTCCTTGCTCACGACGTCGACGCGCACGAAGGTGCCGCCCACCTCGTCGGCGATCCGCGGACCGTTCGCCTCGTCGAGGTCGCCGATGACGACCTTGGCGCCCTCCTCGGCGAACCGCCGCACGGTCGCCAGGCCGATGCCGGAGCACCCGCCCGTGATGACCGCGACCTTGCCGTCGAGCCTGCCTGCCATGTGGATCTCCTTCTAGCCCAGTGGTTCTTGGTGGTGGGTGCGTGGTGAGCGTCAGTCGGTGGAGATGAAGACGTTCTTGACCTCGGTGAAGGCCTCGAGCGCGTCGGGCCCCAGCTCCCGCCCGATCCCGCTCTGCTTGAAGCCACCGAAAGGGGTCGAGTAGCGCACGCTGCTGTGCGAGTTGACCGAGAGGTTGCCCGCCTCGACGCCGCGGGCCACGCGCAGCCCGCGGGCGATGTCGCGCGTCCAGATCGACCCCGAGAGGCCGTATGCCGTGTCGTTGGCCTTGGCGACCGCGTCGGCCTCGTCGTCGAACGGCATCACGGCGACGACGGGACCGAAGACCTCCTCCTGCCACACGCGGTCGCTCGTCGAGCGTGGCAGGACGACGGTCGGCGGGTACCAGTAGCCGGCGCCGTCGGGGGCGTCACCCCGGAAGGCCACCTCGACCTGACCCCCGGCCCCCTCGACGTAGGAGCGGACCCGGTCGCGCTGGCCGGCGCTGATGAGCGGTCCCATCTCCGCCGACTCGTCGCTCGGGTCGGTGACGACGACGCCGCGCACCGCGGTCTCGAAGTGCTCCATGAACGAGTCGAAGACGCTGCGTTCCACGAGGATGCGGCTGCGGGCGCAGCAGTCCTGGCCGGCGTTGTCGAAGACACCGTAGGGCGCCCGCGCCGCAGCCAGCTCGACGTCGGCGTCGGCGAAGACGAGATTGGCGCTCTTGCCGCCGAGCTCGAGGGTGACCCGCTTGACCTGGTCGGCGGCTCCTCGCATGATCCGCTGCCCGACCGCGGTGGAGCCGGTGAAGCAGACCTTGCGCACGTCGGGGTGCGTGACGAACCGGTCCCCCACGACGTCGCCGCGACCCGGCACGACCGTGAGCACGCCCTCGGGGATCCCCGCCTCGAGCGCGAGCTCACCCAGTCGCATGGCCGTCAGCGGCGTCAGCTCGGCCGGCTTGAGCACGACCGTGTTGCCGGCCGCGAGCGCCGGCGCGAATCCCCAGCCGGCGATCGGCATCGGGAAGTTCCACGGCACGATGATCCCGACGACCCCGAGGGGCTCGCGGAAGGTGACGTCGATGCCGCCGGCGACCGGGATCTGGCGCCCGAAGTTCCGCTCCGGGGCTGCCGAGTAGTAGGCGAGGACGTCGCGGACGTTGCCGGCCTCCCACCGGGCGTTGCCGATGGTGTGGCCGGCGTTGTCCACCTCGAGCCGGGCCAGCTCCTCCTGGTGCTCGCCGACGAGGTCGGAGAAGCGGCGTAGGAGCAGCCCGCGGTCGGCGGGACTCACGTCGCGCCAGGCCGGCGCTGCCGTAGAGGCGCGGGCGATCGCGGCGTCCGCCTGCTCGAGCGAGGCCAGCTCGACCGAGCGGACGACCTCCTCGGTCGCCGGGTTGAGGACGTCGTGGGTGTGGCTGGTGGTGGTCACAGTCGCTCGAATCCTCTCCTGCGCTCCCAGTCGGTGACGGCGGCGTTGAAGGCCGTGATCTCGACGTCGGCGGCGTTGACGTAGTGGTCGACGACCTCGTCGCCGAAGGCGGCGCGGGCGACGCACGAGGCTGCCAGCAGGTCGCGGGCCTCCTGCAGCGTCGAGGGCACGCGCGGCTTGTCGCAGGTGTACGCGTTGCCCTGCAGGGCCGGCTCCAGGGGCAGCTCGTTCTCGATGCCGTGCAGGCCCCCGGCCAGCATCGCGGCCACGGCGAGGTACGGGTTGAGGTCACCGCCGCCGACACGGTTCTCCACGCGCAGCGCCGACCCGTGTCCGACGACCCGCAGCGCGCAGGTGCGGTTGTCGCGGCCCCACGCCACGGTGGTCGGTGCGAAGCTGGCCGAGGCGAAACGCTTGTAGGAGTTGATGTTCGGCGCGTAGAAGTAGGTCAGCTCGCGCTGTGTCGCCAGGATGCCGGCGAGGAAGTGGTCGAAGAGGACGCTGTGCCCGTTCTCGCGCGAGTCGTCGGCGAAGACCGTCTCGCCGCCCAGCCCGCGCAGCGAGAGGTGGATGTGGCAGGAGCTGCCCTCACGCTGGTCGAACTTGGCCATGAAGGTGATCGACTGGCCGTGGTGGGCGGCGATCTCCTTGGCGGCGTTGCGGTAGACGACGTGGTTGTCGCAGGTGCGCACTGCCGTATCGAACAGGAAGCCGATCTCGTGCTGGCCGAGGTTGCACTCCCCCTTGGCGCTCTCGACGACGGCCCCCGCGGCATACATCTCGTTGCGGATCTCACGCAGCAGCGGCTCGACGCGGTCGCCCCCGAGGATCGAGTAGTCGACGTTGTAGCGGTTGGCGGGCGTCAGGCCGGTGTAGCCCGCGTCCCAGGCCTGCTCGTAGGACTCCTGGAACACCATGAACTCGAGCTCCGTGCCGCAGTGGGCCGCCATCCCGAGGGCCGCGGCGCGTTCCACCTGCTTCTTGAGCACCGAGCGCGGGGACTGCACCACCGGGCCGCTGCCGTCGAGCCAGGTGAGGTCGCACTGGACGGTGGCCGAGTGACGGCTGCCGGGGGTGCGCCGCAGGGTCGACAGGTCGAGGTCGAAGGACATGTCGCCGTAGCCGCGCTCCCACGAGGAGATCGCGTAGCCGTCGACGGTGTTCATGTCGACGTCGACGGCGAGCAGGTAGTTGCAGCCCTCCGTGCCGTCCTCGAGCACGTGGTCGAGGAAGTAGTGGCCGTGCAGGCGCTTGCCCTGCAGGCGCCCCTGCATGTCGGTGAACGCGACGACCACCGTGTCGATGTCGCCCGACTCGATCTCGGCACGGAGCCGCTCGAGGGTGAGGGTCGGTGCTGGTGCCATGTGCACGTGTCCTATCCGAGAAGTCCGCGCAGCAGCGCGGAGGTGGCGTCGCAGTGCTCCTCCATGGCGGCCCGGGCGCGTGCCGGGTCGCCGTGCAGGATCGCCGCGACGACGTCATGGTGCTGGGCGTTCGAGTGCTCGATGTTGCGGGTCAGGACGGGGATCGCCGTCAGCATGTCGTGCAGCGCCGACTGGGCGCGCGTGACGGCGTCGACGAGCATCGGCGAGCCGGAGAGGGTGGCCACGGCCAGGTGCAGCCGCGAGTCGGCCACGCGGTGGGCCGGTGCGTCCACCGCCTCGTCGACCTCACGCAGGCTCTCGGCCAGCCACGCCCGCTGGTCGCCCGAGAGCGGCCGGGAGGCGGCGAACCAGGCGGCGCCCGGCTCGACGACGCGGCGGAAGGCGAGCGCGTCGTCCATGGCGGCGCCGCTGCGCACGGGGGCGTCCTTGGGGTCCCAAGCGGCAGCGCGCACGGTCCCGCCGTAGGTGACCCAGGTGCCGCCGCCCCGTCCCCGCCGCGTCGTCACCATGCCCGACTCGCGAAGCGCCGCGATCGCATCGCGCAGGGTGTTGCGGCCGATGCCGAGCCGTTCGGCCAGCTCCCGTTCCGGCGGCAGCTGCTCGCCGTCGGGGAAGACACCGAGGCGGATCGCGCGCGCCAGCTGCTCGACGGCGTGCTCGAAGGCGTTGCCGGACGCCGGGCGCAGCACCGCGTCCGGCAACGCCGTCAGGCCCAGTGGCTGCGGGGGCCGGGCTCCCCTCTCGGGCACCATGTCAGCCGAAGATCTCCGTGGCCGGCCTGGTGTCGTGGCCCGCAGGGACGTCGCGCATGAAGTGCCTGCGCCCGCCGGCGAACCACGCGACGGTCGAGAAGACGAGCACGACGCCGACGGCGATCGGGGCGTAGTTGAAGGTGTCGACGGTGATGGGGTTCGCGGGCGGCAGCATGAAGAGCACGACGATGAACGCGACCCAGGCCACCGAGACCCAGCCGATCGGGGCGCTCCACCGGCCGAGGTTCCACCGCCCCGGACGGAAGTCGGGGTTGGTGCGGCGCAGGAAGACCGGGACGACGTAGGCGATGTAGAGCCCGATGACCGCGATCGAGGTGACCGCGAGGTAGGCGGTGGTCGACACGAGCGCGGGCGTGGTGAGCACGACCGAGCACACGACGCAGAGCCAGATGGAGTTGGTCGGCGTGCCGGTGCGCGGGTTGACCTGGGCCCACCAGCGCGAGCCGGGGAGCGCGTTGTCACGGGAGAACGCATACGACATGCGGGAGTTCGCGGTGACGGACGCCATCCCGCAGAAGAACTGGGCGACGGCGCAGATGAAGAGCAGGAAGATTCCTAGCGAGCGGCCCGCCGCGTCGATGAAGATCTGCGCGGGCGGCAGCCCGATGTCGGTCCCGAGCGCCGTGTCGTAGTTCTGGATCGCCGCGGTGACGGCCACGAGCAGGACCCAGCCGGCGAGGATCGAGACCCAGACGCTGCGGACGATGCCCTTCGGCGCCTCGGTCGAGGCGTTCTTCGTCTCCTCGGCGACGTGCGCCGACGCGTCGAAGCCGGTGTAGGTGTACTGCGCCATGAGCAGGCCCAGCAGGAACGCGTAGAACGGTGCGCCCCAGCCGGTGCGGTTCTCGAAGTGGGTGAAGGTCCACGACAGGTCCTGGTGCCTGTCCGGCACGACGACGAGGACTCCGACGATGACGGCGACGCCGACGAGGTGCCACCAGGCGCTGACGTTGGAGAGCAGCTTGACGAGATTGACGCCGAAGGTGTTGAGCAGGCCGTGCAGGACGATGATCACGAGGAAGGCCACGAACGTCGTGCCCGCCGTGACCTGCAGGTCGAACACGAGGCTGAGCAGTGCCATCCACGTGACGGCGGCGCCGTAGTCGATGGCGGCGGTGACGGCGACCTCGCCGAGGAAGTTGAACCAGCCGACGTACCAGGCCCACACGCGCTTGTTGCGCCGGGCGAGGCGCCCGGCCCAGAAGTAGAGGCCACCGGCGGTCGGGTAGACCGAGCAGACCTCCGCCATCGCCATGGCGACGCAGAGGACGAAGGCACCGACGAGCGGCCAGCCGATCGAGATGGCAACCGGCCCGCCGGCGTTCATGGCGATGGCGTAGCTGGTGATGCAGCCGGCGAGGATCGAGATGATCGAGAACGACACGGCGAAGTTGGAGAACCCCGACATGCCGCGGTGCAGCTCCTGCTTGTAGCCGAGCGACGCGAGCAAGCCCTCGTCGTCGTCGGAGGACAGGCCGGGGCCGGGAGCCACCGGCTGGTGCGCGGTCCCTCTGCGGTCGAGGGGCGGGTCAGCGGGAGGGGACGGAGGAACGCTCACAGCACTACCTCGCAAACATCAGGCAGCGGACCTTTGCCCGCCGCGTCAATGTGATGCGTGGCATCAAATACCCGCGTGTCCGGCGGCGTCAATGGTTCTGGTTCAAACCTTTAGTCGCTGATGTGCCTCAGCAGTGCCTCGAGGACCTGGGCCACCCCGTCCTCGTCGTTGGCGGGGCACTCCCGGTCCGCGGCCCGTCGGACGTCGCGGTGCCCGCTCGCCACGGCCCAGCCCGTGCCCGCCCAGGACAGCATGGGCAGGTCGTTGGGCATGTCGCCGAACGCCCACACCTCGCTCGCAGGCACTCCCAGCCGCTCGGCCCAGCGCGCCAGCCCCGCAGCCTTCGTCACTCCGGGAGCGTTGATCTCGGCCAGCCCGTGGGCACCGGAGAAGTGCAGGTGCCCGCGGTCGCCGAGCACCCCCTCGACGGTCGCGAGGAACTCCTCGACGGGTTCCCCGGGAGCGAGCGCGAGCAGCTTCCCGACCGGCTCGCTGCCCAGCTCGTGCCACGAGCCGCGGAGGAGCCGGTCGGCGCCGCGGTCCCGGTGCGGTTCGGGGTAGTCCTCGGTGACGAACGGGCCCGTCGCGCACTCGGCGGCGAAGGTGAGCGACGGCAGGGCCCGGCGCAGGTCCGCCACGAGCTCCTCGACGACGCCCGGCTCGAAGCAGTGCGTCTCGACCAGGCGGCGCGTCGCCACCTCGTAGACGAAGGCGCCGTTGCCGCAGATCGCAGTCCCCCGGGGTCCGACGACGTGCTCGAGGTCGTGCAGCCAGCGGGGCGGCCGTGCCGTGACGAGCACCGTCTCGATGCCCGCCTCGCCGGCCGCGGTCCAGGCATCGACCGTGCGCCGCGAGATCGAGCCGTCGCTGCGCAGCAGGGTCCCGTCGAGGTCGGAGGCGACCAGACGTGGTCGCGGGCCGACGTCCACGGGAGTCGCGCTCGTCAGACCAGCCGGGTCAGCCAGCCGTGCGTGTCCTCCGCACGGCCGTACTGGATGTCGAGCAGCCGCTTGCGGATGGCCTCGGCGTAGCGGTCCTCGTGCCCGTCGCGGCGGTGGTCGACGGAGCCGCCGTCCCAGCGCAGCTCGCCGACCGGAGTGACCACGGCAGCCGTGCCGCAGGCGAAGATCTCGACGATGTCGCCGTTGGCAGCCCCCTGCTTCCACTCCTCGATGGGGATGCGTCGCTCCTCGGGCTCGAGGCCCTCCTCCTTGGCGATCTCGAGGATCGAGCTGCGCGTGACGCCCTCGAGGATCGTGCCCGTCAGCTCGGGCGTGATGATGCGCCCGTCCCTCGTCACGAGGAAGAGGTTCATGCCGCCCAGCTCCTCGATGTAGGTGTGCGTCGAGGAGTCGAGAAAGACGGCCTGGTCGCAGCCGTGCTCGATGCCCTCGAGCTGCCCGGCGAGCGAGCTGGCGTAGTTGCCACCGCACTTGGCGGCGCCGGTGCCGCCCTCCCCCGCCCGCGCGTAGTCGGTGGAGATCCAGAGCGTGACGGGCTTGAGGCCGCCGGAGAAGTAGGCGCCGGCCGGGGACGCGATGACCGAGTAGGTCACCTCCTGGGCGGGGCGCACGCCGAGGAAGGCCTCGGAGGCGAACATGAACGGGCGAAGGTAGAGGCTCTTCTCACCCGCGTCACCGGCCGGCACCCAGTCCTGGTCGACGGCCACGAGCTGGCGCAGGGACTCGACGAAGTCCTCCTCGGGCAGCACGGGCAGCGCGAGGCGGCGGGCCGAGCGGGCGAAGCGGGCGGCGTTGGCCTCGGGGCGGAAGGTCCAGATGGAGCCGTCCGCGTGGCGGTAGGCCTTCATCCCCTCGAAGATCTCCTGCGCGTAGTGCAGGACGGCAGCGGCCGGGTCGAGCCGGAACGGGCCGTACGGCTTGACCTGCGCGTCGCCCCAGCCGCCGTCGGCGGTCCACGTGGCGACGACCATGTGGTCGGTGAAGGTCTTGCCGAAGCCGGGGTTCTCGAGGATCTCGGCGATGCGCTCGGGTGGCGTGAGGTCGTCGCGGCGGGTGACCTCGAAGGACAGCTGGGTCATGACAAACCTCCAGAGCGAAAATCAGCGGTGATCCGGTGTCAGGCTATCGCCCACATGGTGAGACGACGTAGCCGGGCGCCGTTCGGGTGCCCGCCGGTCGACGGCAGGGAACCCAACGCATACGCACCCCTCGTCGTCGGGCGGCGCACCCGCGTGCGTATGCCGTGTCGCGCGGTCTCAGAGGCGCGCCGCGACCGCGTCGCCGACGGCCGTCGTGCTGCGCGCGGCGTCACCGCGCTCGGCCAGGTCGGCCGCGACTGCGGCGTCGACCCGCTCCGCCTCGGCGTCGAGGCCGAGGTGGGCCAGCAGCATGCCGACCGAGAGGATGGCGGCGGTCGGGTCGGCCTTGGACTGGCCCGCGATGTCGGGGGCGGACCCGTGCACCGGCTCGAACATGCTCGGCGTCGTGCGGGCCGGGTTGATGTTGCCGGAGGCCGCGAGCCCGATGCCGCCGGCGATGGCCGCGGCGATGTCGGTGATGATGTCACCGAAGAGGTTGTCGGTGACGATGACGTCGAAGCGTCCGGGGTCGGTGGCCAGGAAGATCGTGGCGGCGTCGACGTGCTGGTAGGCGGTCTCGACGTCGGGGAACTCGGCCCCGACCTCCTCGACGGTGCGGCGCCACAGGTGGCCGGCATACGTCAGCACGTTGTGCTTGTGCACCAGCGTGAGGTGCTTGCGCGGACGGGCCTGCGCGCGGGCGAAGGCGTCGCGAACCACGCGCTCGACGCCGTAGCGGGTGTTGACACTGACCTCGGTCGCGATCTCGGCCGGCGTCCCGACCCGCAGCGCACCACCGTTGCCGGCGTAGGGCCCCTCGGTGCCCTCGCGGACCACCACGAAGTCGATGCCGTCCGGGGCGACCCGGGCGACGTCGAGCGGGCTCGCGACGCCCGGGAAGAGCTTGGCCGGCCGCAGGTTCACGTAGTGGTCGAGGGCGAAGCGCAGGGGCAGCAGCACGCCACGCTCGAGGACGCCGCTCGGGACGCTCGGGTCACCGATGGCGCCGAGCAGGATCGCGTCGTGCCTGCGCAGCTCCTCCAGGACCGAGTCGGGCAACGTCTCACCGGTCTCGTGCCAGCGGCGTGCGCCGAGGTCGTAGTCCGTCGTGGCGAACTTCGGGCCGCCCTCCCCGGTCACCGCGTCGAGGACCTTCAGGCCCTCGGCGACCACCTCCGGACCGATGCCGTCGCCCCCGATCACGGCGATCGAGTAGGCGTCCTTCAGCTGCGTCTCTGCCATGCCGTCAGCCTAGGACCCGTCTTGTGATGTGGGATGCGCGTCTCATTAAATGGAAAGGTGAAGGACCCCCGCAGGATGCGGGGGTCCTTCACCGAAGTGGCTGTCGTGCCTGCCGGACTCAGTGCTCGGCGTGGCCCTGGTCGCGCAGGTCCATCGACTCCTGCAGTGCCTGACGGGCGGCCTTCGCGTCTTCGCTCATGGGGATCACGTCTTTCGATCGAGGGTCGTTCGTTGTGGTCTCAGGTGGCTCCAGCCCGGGTGGGCGAACCTGTCAGCACGAGGGGTACGCGGGATCTCCGCGGCGAGGTGCTGACTACCTGGACTCGCCGCGGCGGGGAATGAGTACGACCTGCCGCGTCATGCGTTTCACGGTACGCCCGGCTACCCGCGGGTACAGGGGGTTTCCGCATCGTGAGACGCCGTGTCCACCAAAAGGACACCGCTCCCGCGGAGCGCCCACGTGCATGGCGGCGCGCCACGGCATCCCCCGACGCAGCCTCCACGACTCGTAGGCTCGGAGCGTGAGCGCCGACCACGTCGAAGATCCTGCCGATCCCCCGACCGGCCCCGTGCACCCGGTGCACCGCCGACCCGGGCACACCGGCCATGCCACGCCCGGGGTGCCGTTCGACGAGCAGCCCCGCTGGATCGCCATCACCCCGGCGAATGCGCGCCGCGTCACGGCGACCGTCATCGGCGGGCTGGTCCTGCTCGGGGTCGCCACCTGGGTCTTCGACGCCATGGGCAGCTTCCTGTTCCTGCTGCTGCTCGCCTGGCTGCTGTCGATCGCCCTCGAGCCGGTCGTGCTCTGGCTGAGCAGGCACGGGGTCAAGCGCGGCCTCGCCACGGGCCTGGCGATGCTGGCGATGGTCATCCTCTTCGCCGCCCTCGTCGAGATGTTCGGTCAGGTCTTCGTCTCGCAGCTCTCCGAGCTGGGCACGCAGCTGCCGACCGCGATCACCTCCGCCATCAACTGGGTCAACTCCACCTTCCACACCTCCTTCGACCTGTCACAGATCCAGAACGCTCTCGTGCTGACTCCCGAGAAGGTGGGCGAGCTCGCCGGGAAGTACGGCGGCGGCATCATCGGCATCTTCGGCTCCGTGCTGGCCTTCCTCTTCGACGCCCTGACGATCCTCGTCTTCACCTACTACTTCTCCGCCGACAGCCCCAAGCTGCGCCAGACCATCGGCTCGTGGCTGCCCCAGCGCTACCAGCGCGTGTTCATCACGGTGTGGACGATCTCGGTCGAGAAGACCGGCGGCTACGTCGTCTCCAAGGTCGTGCTGGCCACGCTGTCGTCGGTGTCGCACGCGGCCTTCTTCTGGTTCATCGACGTGCCGTTCTGGCTGCCCCTCGGTGTCTTCGCCGGCATCGTCGGCCAGTTCATCCCCACGATCGGCACCTACATCGGCGTGGCCCTGCCCGCGCTCTTCGCGCTGCTCGACAAGCCCGTCAACGCCCTGTGGATCGCCGTCTTCGCCACCGTGTACCAGCAGGTCGAGAACTACGTCTTCACGCCCCGGATCAGCCGCCGCACCATGGACGTCCACCCGGCGGTGGCCCTCGGCTCCGTCATCGCCGGCGCCGCCCTCTTCGGACCGATCGGGGCCCTCATCGGCATCCCCATCGCCGCCGTCGCCCTCGCGATCATCGACACCTTCAGCAAGCGCCACGAGCTCGTGCCCGAGCTGGCCGACCTCGAGGCTCCCGAAGCCCAGGAGGCCATGGCCACGACGGCCGAGCACCTCGCCGAGCGGAACGACGAGCAAACCGACGGGGAGGCCCCGGAAGAGCCGCCGGCCGAGGAGAGTCGTCCCGAGAAGCGACGCGCGGGGCCGCGGGCGACCGGTTGAGCCAGGTCCTCGCAGACTGCACCAGGCAGCGTGTGCGCCGCCCTCAGTCCCGGAGGTCGACGACCGCGAGGCTCTTGGCGTCGATCGCCTCCGAGAGCCGGACGGCGAGCGCCGCCGGGACGGCGCTGTCCAGGTTCAGCACGCCGACGGCGCGGTCCTCGTGGCGCGAGACCTGCATGGCACCGATGTTGACGCCGGCATCGCCCAGGAGGCGGCCGACGGCTCCGACGACCCCGGGGCGGTCGGAGTACTCGAGGAAGAGCATGTGCTCGGTCAGCGGCACGTCGAGGTCGTGGTCGCCGATCCCGACCAGCTTCTCGACCGCGCGTCGCCCGGTCACGGCGCCGGAGACCGACACGAGCGTGCCGTCGGGGAGGCTGCCGCGCAGGGTCGTGACGGAGCGGAAGTCCCCCGAGTCGGGGTCGGTGACGAGTCGGACGACGCATCCGCGCTGCTCGGCGAGCACCGGCGCGTTGACGTAGGTGACGGGGTCCTCGACGACGTCGGTGAACAGGCCCTTGAGGGCGGCGAGCCTCCACACGCTGACGTCGTGCGTGGTGACCTCGCCGCGCACCTCGACGTCGAGCAGGGCCGGGACCGTGCCGGCCAGGGCGGTGAAGACCCGGCCGAGCTTCTCGACGAGGGGGATGCCCGGACGGACCTCCTCGGCGATGAAGCCGCTCGCGACGTTGACGGCGTCGGGCACCAGGTCGCCGCCGATGGCCTGCCGCACCGACCGCGCGACCGCGATGCCGGCCTTCTCCTGCGCCTCGTCGGTCGAGGCGCCGAGGTGGGGGGTGACGACGACGGACTCGAAGGTGAAGAGGGGCGAGTCGGTGGTCGGCTCCCTGGTGAAGACGTCGATGGCGGCGCCGGCGACGCGCCCCGCGGCCAGGGCCCGGGCCAGGGCGGCCTCGTCGACGATCCCGCCGCGGGCGGTGTTGACGATGCGGACCGACGGCTTGACCTTCGACAGGGCCTCCTCGTCGATGAGTCCGAGGGTCTCCGGCGTCTTGGGCACGTGGACGGTGATGAAGTCCGACTGGGCGAGCAGGTCGTCGAGGCTCACGAGGCGGACCCCGAGCTGCGCGGCCCTGGCGGGGGACGCATACGGGTCGCAGGCGACGATCGTGACACCGAAGCCCTTGAGGCGCTCGGCGACGAGGGCGCCGATGCGGCCCAGGCCCACGATGCCCACCGTCTTGCCGAGCAGCTCGACGCCGGAGTAGCGACTGCGGTGCCACGACCCCGCCTTGAGGCCCGCGTTGGCCGGAACGATGTTGCGGGCCGCGGCCAGGAGCAGTCCGACTGAGAGCTCCGCGGCCGAGACGATGTTGGCGGTCGGGGCGTTGACGACCATGACGCCGGCCCGGGTCGCCGCCTGCACGTCGACGTTGTCGAGGCCGACGCCGGCGCGCGCGATGACCTGCAGGCGGGGCGCGGCAGCGATCGCCTCCGCGTCCAGCTTGGTGGCCGAGCGGATCAGCACGGCGTCGACGTCCGCCAGGGCGTGGAGCAGGGCGCCGCGGTCGGCTCCGTCGACGGTGCGGACCTCGAAGTCGGGCCCGAGCGCGTCGACCGTGGCCGGCGACAGCTCTTCGGCGATGAGGACGACGGGCTTGCTCACTGCGTTTCCTTCCGGACGGGTGCCGGCCGCACGCACGTCGGGCGCCGGCCGTCTGGGACACCGCGCTGTGCCGCCCCGCGAGTCTAGGGGCTGGCCCTGCACGAGGCACCCGTGCGCGAGCACGGTCACGCACCGGGTGCAGGGGCTCCTTTCACGGACTGGCCTGCGGTCGTTGCGCCGACCGGGCGCAGGGGCGAGTCTGTGGCCATGCGCATCGTGGTGACCGGTGGAAGCGGCGACCTGGGCTCGCGTGTCGTGCGCGAGCTCCGGTCCCAGGGGCACGACGCCGTCCCGGCCAGCCGCCGGACCGGGCTCGACCTCACGACGGGCACGGGGCTCGAGGCCGCACTCGCCGGGGCCGAGGCCGTGGTGCACTGCGCCGACGACCCGTCGCAGAAGGACACCG
The DNA here is from genome assembly GCF_040702505.1 of Terrabacter sp. NPDC080008. Lineage (NCBI taxonomy): Bacteria > Bacillati > Actinomycetota > Actinomycetes > Micrococcales > Intrasporangiaceae > Terrabacter > Terrabacter sp. NPDC080008. The sequence continues at coordinate 300,651 of NZ_JBFBLC010000003.1, read as the reverse complement.
TCACGGTCTACGGGACGAGGCGTCTCGCCGACGCCGCCGCGGCCCGGGGCGTGCACCTGGTGCACATCTCCATCGTCGGCATCGACGACTTCCCGATGGCCTACTACCGCCGCAAGCTGCGCGCCGAGCAGGGCATAGCGGACGCCGGTGGGCCGGCCACCGTCCTGCGCGCGACCCAGTTCCACTCTCTCGCGGCGTACTTCGCGAGGACTCTGACGAAGGGCCCGCTGGCCTTCACCGTCGGCGACATGGCGCTCCAGCCCGTCGACACCGACGCCGTGGCCACGCGGCTGGCCGAGCTGGCAACGGGACCGCGGCCCACGGCATACGCACGCGCCCGGGACCTCGCGGGTCCCGAGGTGCTGCCCCTGGCGGACCTGGCGCGGCTCGTGCGCGCGCACCGGGGAGCCTCGGCGCCGCGGGTCGTGCGCCTGCCGCCGGTGGGGCGGCTGCTGCACGCCTTCTCGGAGAGCCGCACCGTCCCCGCGCCGGGCACCGCCGACGTCGCCGGCCGGACCTTCGCCGCGTGGCTCTCGAGCCAGCCGCCGCGGCTCACCGGCCGCTGAACGCAACGACCGCACACGCCAGCGGCCGGCGCCCCCACGAACGGGGCACCGGCCGCTGCGGCGTCGGTCCGGCTCAGCGCGCGGCAGAGCCCTCGGTGTAGTCGGAGTCGGTCTGCTTGACCCACGCCATGAGCTTGCGCAGCTCGCGGCCCGTCGCCTCGATGGGGTGCTGGGCGCCCTTCTCACGGAGCTGCTTGAACTCCGGAGCGCCGGCGTCCTGGTCGTCGATGAAGCGCTTGGCGAAGGTGCCGTCCTGGATGTCGCCGAGGACCGCCTTCATGTTCTCCTTGACGTGCGGGTCGATGACTCGCGGGCCGGAGACGTAGTCGCCGTACTCGGCCGTGTCGGAGACCGACCAGCGCTGCTTGGCGATGCCGCCCTCGATCATGAGGTCGACGATGAGCTTGAGCTCGTGCAGGCACTCGAAGTAGGCGACCTCGGGCTGGTAGCCGGCCTCGACGAGCGTCTCGAAGCCGTACATGACGAGCTGGCTGGCGCCGCCGCACAGGACGGCCTGCTCGCCGAAGAGGTCGGTCTCGGTCTCCTCGGTGAACGTCGTCTTGATGCCGCCGGCGCGAAGGCCGCCGATCGCCTTGCCGTACGCCTTGGCCAGCTCCCAGGCCGTGCCGGACGCGTCCTGCTCGACGGCGAGGAGCACGGGCACCCCACGACCGTCGACGAACTCGCGACGGACGATGTGGCCGGGGCCCTTGGGGGCGACCATGAGGACGTCGGCGTCGGGCTCGGGCTTGATGTAGCCGTAGCGGATGTTGAAGCCGTGCCCGAAGAGGAGCGCGGCGCCGTCCTTGAGGTTCGGCTGGATGTCGTTCGCGTAGACCGTCCGCTGCACCTGGTCCGGCGTGAGGATGACGACGAGGTCGGCCTCCTTGACGGCGTCGGCGACCGACGTGACGCTCAGGCCCTCCGCCTCGGCCTTGGCCCGGCTCTTGCTGCCCTCGGCGAGCCCGACGCGGACGTCGACGCCGGAGTCGCGCAGGTTGAGCGCGTGGGCGTGCCCCTGGCTGCCGTAGCCGATGACGGCGACCTTCTTGCCCTGGATGATCGACAGGTCGGCGTCGTCGTCGTAGAACATCTCGGCCATGGTGGCCTTCTCCTTCGGTTGCGGTGTGCGGTTGGTCTGTGCGGGTGCGGCACCCGAGGTCGTATGCCGTGTGGCCGGGCCGGACGGCATACCCCCTCTGGTGGACGCGGGGTGGGTCAGGCGCTGCGCAGGCTGCGGTCGGTGATCGAGCGGGAGCCGCGGCCGAGGGCGACCATGCCCGACTGGACGAGCTCGCGGATGCCGAACGGCTCGAGGACGTCGAGCAGCGCGCGCAGCTTCTCGGAGGTGCCGGTGGCCTCGATGACGACGGCATCGGTCGTGACGTCGACGACCTTGGCCTTGAAGAGCGAGATGGTGTCCACCACCTGGCTGCGCGTGGCCGGGTCGGCGCGGACCTTGACGAGCAGGATCTCGCGCTGCACCGAGGCGTGCGCGTCGAGCTCGACGACCTTGAGCACCTCGATGAGCTTGTTGAGCTGCTTGGTCACCTGCTCGAGGGCCGCGCCCTCGACCTCGACGACGACGGTGATGCGCGAGATGTCGGCGAGCTCGGTGGGGCCCACCGCGAGCGAGTCGATGTTGAAGCCCCGTCGCGAGAAGAGCGCCGCGACGCGGGTCAGGACGCCGGGCTTGTCCTCGACGAGCACCGACAGGGTGTGCTTGCTCATGCTCAGTCCTCCCGCTCCCAGACCGGCGCCTCGTGGCGTGCGGCCTGGATCATGTCGTTGCTGACGCCCGCCGGCACCATCGGCCACACCATCGCGTCACGGTGGACGATGAAGTCGATGACGACCGGGCGGTCGTTGGTCTCGAGGGCCAGCTTGATGGCCGCGTCGACCTCCTTGGGCGTCTCGGCGCGCAGGCCCAGGCAGCCGTAGGCGTCGGCGAGCTTGACGAAGTCCGGCACGCGCTGCTCGAGCGGCTGCAGGTTGGTGTTGGAGTAGCGCTCGTCGTAGAAAAGCGTCTGCCACTGACGGACCATGCCGAGCGAGCTGTTGTTGATGACGGCGACCTTGATCGGGATGTTGTTGATGACGCAGGTCGCGAGCTCCTGGTTGGTCATCTGGAAGCAGCCGTCACCGTCGATCGCCCAGACGTTGCGCTCCGGCTCGGCGACCTTGGCGCCCATGGCTGCCGGGACGGAGTAGCCCATCGTCCCGAGGCCGCCGGAGTTGAGCCACGCGTTGGGACGTTCGTACTGCACGAACTGCGCCGCCCACATCTGGTGCTGGCCGACGCCCGCCACGTAGGTCGCGTCGGGTCCGGAGAGCGCGCCGATGCGCTCGATGACGTACTGCGGCGAGAGGGTGCCGTCCTCGCTGTCGGTGTAGCCGAGCGGGAAGGTGCGCTTCCACTCGGCCACCCGCTCGCGCCAGGCGTCGTAGTCCCACGTGCCCTCGGCGTCACCGTCGGCCTCGGCGCGGTCGAGCGCCACCTGCTCGATGAGGTCCTTGATGACCTCGCCCACGTCACCGACGATCGGCACGTCGGCGATGCGGTTCTTGGAGATCTCGGCCGGGTCGATGTCGGCGTGGATCACCTTGGCGTCCGGGGCGAACGTCGACAGCTGCCCGGTGACGCGGTCGTCGAAGCGGGCGCCGAGGGCGATGATGAGGTCCGACTTCTGCAGGCCCGTGACTGCGGCGACCGTGCCGTGCATGCCGGGCATGCCGAGGTTGAGCGGCTCGCTGTCGGGCACGGTGCCGCGGGCCATCAAGGTGGTGACGACGGGGATGCCGGTCAGCTCGACGAGTCGCCGCAGCGCCTCGCTCGCCTTGGCGCGGACGACGCCGCCGCCGACGTAGAGAACGGGCCGCTTCGCCGCCGCCATGAGCCGCGAGGCCTCGCGGATCTGCTTGCCGTGCGGGCGCGTGACCGGACGATAGCCGGGCAGGTCGATCGGCGGGGGCCAGCTGAAGGTCGTCGTCGCCTGCAGGGCGTCCTTGCTGATGTCGACGAGCACCGGGCCGGGGCGCCCGGTGCTGGCGACGTGGAACGCCTCGGCGATCGCCTGCGGGATCTTGGCCGGGTCGGTGACGAGGTAGTTGTGCTTGGTGATCGGCATCGTGATGCCGCGGATGTCGGCCTCCTGGAAGGCGTCCGTGCCGATGGCGCCGCTGGCCACCTGTCCGGTGATGGCCACCACGGGCACCGAGTCCATGTGGGCGTCGGCGAGCGGGGTCACGAGGTTCGTCGCGCCGGGCCCGGAGGTCGCCATGCAGACGCCCACCTTGCCGGTCGCCGAGGCGTAGCCCTCGGCGGCGTGGCCGGCGCCCTGCTCGTGGCGCACGAGGATGTGGCGGACCTTCTTGGAGTCGAGCATCGGGTCGTAGGCCGGCAGGATCGCACCACCCGGGATGCCGAAGACGGTGTCGCAGCCGATGGCCTCCAGGGAGAGTACGAGCGACTGCGCCCCCGTGACCTCGCGCGCCGGGGTGACGGCGACCGCCGGCCGTGCCGGCTTGTCCACTGCAGGTCGGGGACGGGCCAGGGAGGCCACATCGGCGGGCGAGGGTGCCTGCTTCGTCGTGTCGCTCATGCTCTCTTCCTTGTCTCGAGCACGTGGTCGTCGTGCTGTCCGGACCGAATCCACCCACAAAAAAACCCTTCGGTCCCGTGGGGGACGGAAGGGAGCGCGCTGACCGTTCGAACTGGTCGGCGCGCTAGGGAAGTACGAGGATTCGGGCCACGTGACAACCGTGCTACCAACCCCTTGCAGTGTCAATCGACCATCTCGGCCGTCTCATCATGTGGCACGGCCATCTCACTTTCTGTCGCGCCCTGGCTCGGGCGCCGAAAGTCGGTTGTCCGTCCGACACGGCCTCGGGACACTGCCGACATGACTGCGACCGCGCCCCCCTCCTCGACCCCGGCTCCGGTGGCGCTCGAGCTGCCCGACGGCATCGGCAGCCTGGCGACCGGACCTCTCACGCCGGCCGACGCGGCGGCGGTCGCGGCTCTCATCGCCAGGTGCGAGCAGCACGACGTCGGGACCGTCCTCATCGAGGAGGCCGACATCGTCGGCGACTGGCAGCGACCGGCCTTCGACGTGGCCACGCACTCGGTCGGCGTGCTCGACGAGGACCGGCTGATCGCATACGCAGAGGTCTACAAGGGTCGCTGGGCCGACGCCTCGGTCGACCCCGCCTACCGCGGACGCGGTCTCGGAACCGCGCTGTCCGCCTGGACCCGCCGGGTCGCCGCCCGCGACGGCTCCACCCTCGTGGGGCAGCCCGTCCCCGGGGACTCGTCGGGCGAGCGGCTGCTCCGCGGTCTCGGCTACCGGGCACTGTGGACCTCGTGGGTCCTCGAGATGCCGGCCGGGACGGCGATCACGGCCCAACCGATCCCGGACGGGTACGCCGTCCGCCAGCCGCGTGACGACGCGGACCTCCGCGCCGCGTGGGTCGTCAACGAGGACGCCTTCCTGGAGTGGTCCGAGCGCGAACGCGCGACCTTCGAGGAGTGGGCGGCGACCGTGTCGCGGCGCCCGGGCTTCGAGCCCTGGCAGCTGCGCCTCATGGTCGACCGCGAAGACCGGGTCGTCGGCATGGCCTTCGTGATCGTCTCGGACGGCTGCGCCTACGTCGACAAGCTGGCCGTCCGTCGCGACGAACGCAACCGGGGGCTGGCCCGGGCCCTGCTCGTCGACGCCTTCGAGGTCGGGCGGGCGCACGGCGGGGAGCGCTCGGAGCTGTCCACCGACTCGCGCACCGGCGCCCTCGGCCTCTACGAGAAGGTGGGCATGCAGGTGACCTCCGTCTGGCGGCACTGGGCCGCTGAGGTGACACCCGCCCCGTGACGCCCGCCGGCGCTCAGTCCGCGCCCAGCACCGGGTTCGTGGGCGACGCGGCCAGGTCGCCGGGCGCCAGGCCCGGGAGCCAGCTCGCGAGGTCGTTGGCCTGGGCCGGGTTGGCCGGCTCGAGCACCGGCAGGCCGTCGGCGAACCAGATCACCGTCATCACCTCGCGCATCTGCCGGGAGGTGTTGCCGAGCGCCTTGTGCACGGTCCACCCGGAGTGGAACGACGCGTCGCCGGCACGCATGGACACGGGCTCGTCGACGAGCAGACCACGCGCCGGCAGCAGCCGGTCGAAGTGCTCCTCGGAGGCGTCCGAGATCCCGATGTCGCTCAAAGGCCCGTCGACGTGGCTGCCGGTGGCGAAGGCGAGGCCGCCGTGGTCCGGGGTGATGTCCACGAGCGGCATCCACATCGTCAGGCACCGGGAGCCGTCGAGCGGCCAGTACATCGCGTCCTGGTGCCACGGCGTGTAGCCGCCGCCGGGCTCCTTGAAGAGCGCCTGGTCGTGGTAGAGCCGCACCCTCGGGACCCCGAGCAGGTGCGCAGCGACGCCGGCGAAGCGGGAGCCCATCACGAAGCGGGCGACGTCGGGGTCGTGCCGCCAGAGGTTCATCACCTGCAGGAACGCCATGCCGTAGCTGTCGCGCTCGGCCAGCGGTCGTGACTCCGTGCTGAGCCGCTCGACCGCCGCAGCGATCCTGGGCCGGAAGGCTGCCACCTCCCGCGCGCTCGCCACCTGGGTCAGGCGCACGAACCCGTCGGTGCGGTAGGACTCCACCTGTGCATCGGTGAGGGGGTACTCCGCGGTGAGCTCGGGCAGCGTTTCGGTGGACATCGGCGGGTCAGCCTCCGTGGATCGTGAACGACGGGAGTCGTCGTCGGTCGCCCCAGACCACCAGAACACGTCACCATGCACACCGGACGCCGTGGTCGCAGGGGAACGATCTGGTTGGATCGCGTCATGGGCAGGGCACCCGGACCGGGCCACGCAGCCGTCGATGGGGCGTCGGTGCCGCGGCTGGGCCAGGTGCTCGTCGCCGGCCGCATCCACGGCGGCAGCGGCCTCCCCGCCGGGACGACGCGCCGGCACCCGACGTGGGGCCTGACCTTCGTCGCGGCCGGCACCGGCCGCTACCGGGACGCCTCGCACGACGAGCCGATGGGTCCCGGAACGCTCGTGCTCGTCCACCCCGGGCACCCGCACTGGTACGGCGCGGACCGGGGAGGCTGGGACGAGCTGTTCGTGGTCTTCGACGGCCCCGTCTTCGAGCTGGCCCGACGACGGGGAGCCCTCTCCCCCGAGCGTCCGCTGGTCCACGGGCTCCCGGTCACGCGCTGGAGCCACCGCCTGGCCCGCTTCGTCGAGGGCGGACGCCCTGCCACCGTCGAGGGTCGCGACGGAGAAGCCGTGGCCCTGCTCTCGACCCTGCTCGAGGCGATCGAGTACGCCGTGACGCCCCGCCGTCCCCGGCCCGCCGACGAGATGGGCTGGCTCGACCACTCGCTGGTCCGCCTCGGCTCGGACCTCGGTGAGACGCTGGACCTGCGCGCCGTGGCCGCCGAGGTGGGCATGGCCTACGAGACGTGGCGGCGCCGGTTCCGCGCCGAGACCGGGGTGAGCCCCTACGCGCTCCGGGCCGCGCGACGCCTGGAGGCCGCGACCGAGCTGCTCGCGCACACCGGGCTCGGCGTGCGCGACATCGCGGCCGCCACCGGCTTCAGCGACGAACGACACCTGATCCGCCGGTTCCGCGAGCGCACTGGAGCCACGCCCAGCGCCTTCCGCGACGGCGGCGGCTGAGCCCGGCACACGGCATACGACCCCGAGGGCGTATGCCGTGTGCCTCGGTGGCGCTCGTGGCGCTCGTGGCGCTCAGCCGCAGACCGCTCCGCCGCTGGCGCTGCCGACGAGCTTGCGGTACTTGGCCAGGACGCCGCTGGTGTACTTCGGCTCCGGGTGGGTGACGCCCTCGGCCCGGCGCCGCGACATCTCCTCGTCGTCGACGAGGAGGTCGAGCGAGCCGTTCGCGACGTCGAGGCGGATCACGTCACCGTCGCGCACGAACGCGATCGGCCCCTCGTCGACGGCCTCGGGCGCGACGTGGCCGACGCAGAGTCCGGTCGTGCCGCCGGAGAAGCGGCCGTCGGTCAGCAGCAGGACGTCCTTGCCGAGCCCGGCGCCCTTGATGGCGCCGGTGACGGCGAGCATCTCGCGCATGCCGGGACCGCCCTTGGGGCCCTCGTAGCGGATGACGACGACGTCGTTCTTCTTCAGCGACCCGTCCTCGACGGCGTCCATGGCGGCGCGCTCGCCGTCGAAGACGCGGGCGGTGCCCTCGAAGACCGACTCGTCGAAGCCGGCGGACTTCACGACGGCACCTTCCGGGGCGAGCGAGCCCTTGAGGATCGTCAGGCCGCCCGTGCTGTGGATCGGCGTCGCCATCTCGCGGATGACCCGGCCGTCGATGTGCGGCGGGTTCAGCTCCTCGAGGTTCTCGGCCATCGTCTTCCCGGTCACGGTGAGGCAGTCGCCGTCGAGCAGGCCCGCTTCCAGCAGCGTCTTCATGACGACGGGGATGCCGCCGATGTGGTCGATGTCCTTCATGACGAAGCTGCCGAAGGGCTTGACGTCGGCCAGGTGCGGCACCTTGGCGCCGATGCGGCGGAAGTCGTCGATGGTGAGGTCGACGTCCGCCTCGTGGGCGATGGCGAGCAGGTGGAGCACGGCGTTGGTCGAGCCGCCGAAGGCCATGACGACGGCGATGGCGTTCTCGAAGGCCGGCTTCGTCATGATGTCGCGCGCGGTGATGCCGCGGCGGAGCAGCTCGACGACGGCCTCGCCCGACTTGCGGGCGTACATGTCGCGGCGCCGGTCCGTGGCCGGCGGCGCCGCCGACCCGGGGATGGACATGCCGATCGCCTCGGCGACGGCGGCCATCGTGTTGGCGGTGTAGAAGCCGCCACAGGCGCCCTCGCCAGGACAGATGGCCCGCTCGATCGCGTCGACGTCCTCGCGAGACATCAGGCCGGCGTTGCACGCACCGACCGCCTCGAAGGCGTCGATGATCGTGACCTCCTTCTCCGTGCCGTCACTCAGCTTGGCGACGCCGGGCAGGATGGTGCCGGCGTAGAGGAACACCGAGGCGAGGTCGAGGCGCGCGGCCGCCATGAGCATGCCCGGCAGCGACTTGTCGCAGCCGGCCAGCAGCACCGAGCCGTCGAGGCGCTCGGCGTTCATGACGGTCTCGACGGAGTCGGCGATGATCTCGCGCGAGACGAGCGAGAAGTGCATTCCCTCGTGCCCCATCGAGATGCCGTCGGACACGGAGATGGTGCCGAACTCGAGCGGGTAGCCGCCGCCGGCGTGCACGCCGTCCTTGACGGCCTTGGCGAGCCGGTCGAGCGAGAGGTTGCAGGGGGTGATCTCGTTCCACGAGCTGGCCACGCCGATCTGCGGCTTGGCGAAGTCGTCGTCGCCGAGACCGACCGCCCGGAGCATCCCCCGCGCGGCGGTCTTCTCCAGACCGTCGGTGACGTCGCGGCTGCGGGGCTTGATGTCAGGCGTCTGCGTCATGGCTCAGAGCATAGGACCGCGTGTCCGCGGGCTGGACACCGCATCTCACGAGGTGGTCGACAGGCGGTGGACGGGGCCACCGTCAGTCCTCCTGGGCGCGGCTGACGTGGAAGCGGGCCAGCTCGCAGGTGCCCAGGTCGATGTCGGCCCACTCCCCCGCGTAGCGCAGCACCGCGAGCCCGCTCGTGACGAAGCCGCGGCTCAGGGCCTCGTGCGCCTCGCGCGAGCCCTCCCCGTCGGCCAGCAGGCTGGTCAGCTGGGCCATGGTCGGGTTGTGCCCGACGACGAGGACCGTCGTGGTGTCGCCCCCGTCCTCACGCACCGTCTCGAGGGTCTGCTCGGAGCCACCGAGGTAGACGCTGCGCCGGAACTCCACGAACTCGGTGTGCGCCCCGCCGCGGCAGGCCTCCTCCCAGGTCTGCCGGGTGCGCTCGGCCGTCGAGCAGATGACCAGGTCGGGCACGAGCCCCTCGTCGTGGAGCCACTTGCCTGCCGCGCGGGCGTCCCGGCGGCCGCGCGGGGCGAGCTCGCGGTCGTGGTCCGGCTTGCCGCGTCCCTCCTCGGCCTTGGCGTGCCGCATGAGGACGAGGGTCTTCTCCTTGGACGCGCTGCTCATGGTCCGAGCATGCTCTGCCACCGCCCGCTTGTCAGCAGCAGGTCAGAGGCTCAGCTCCGGCTTGATGCGCTTCGCCGTCCACATCCGCGACCGGCGAGCCGCCACCGTGGACAGCGCGAGGGCACCGAGGAGGTATGCCGTCAGGACCCCGAGGGAGCCCATGACCGGCCCGAGGTCGGCACCGTAGAGCAGCCGCCGCAGCCCGTCGACGGCGTAGCTCATGGGAGCGACGTGGTGGATCGCCTGCAGCGGCCCGGGCAGGGTCTGCCACGGGAAGGTGCCTCCCGCGCTGACGAGCTGCACGACCATGAAGACGAGGCCGAGGAACTTGCCCACCGCACCGAACCGGGCGGCGAGCGCGTGCAGGATCGCCACGAAGGTCATCGAGGTGAAGCACAGGAAGAGGAAGGCGAGCACCGGGTGCGCGATCCGGATGTCGACGCCACGGCCGACGACGAGCACCAGGGCCGCCACCTGCACCAGCCCGACGAGGGCGGGCGCGAGCCAGCCTCCGAGGGCGGTGCGGATGGACCGCTGGCTCGTCGCGAGCGCGCGGGTCGACAGCGGCCGGACGAAGAGGAAGAGCACGTAGGCGCCGATCCACAGCGCGAGGCTCATGAAGAGCGGGGCCAGGCCCGCGCCGTACGAGCCGGCCGACGACAGCGAGTCGGTGGACACACCCACGGGATTGCCGATCGTCTGGGCCATGGCCTTGCGCTGGGCGTCGCTCGGGTCGGGCACGGAGTCGCGACCCTTGACCAGGCCGGTGTGGAGGTCGCCGGCGCCCTTGGTGAGCGAGTCGAGGCCCGAGACGAGGGACGACGCGCCCTTGGCCAGGGAGTCACCGCCACCGGCCGCCTTGTCGGCACCGCTGGACAGCTGCGAGGCGCCGCCCTGCAGCGTCTGCAGGCCGCCGGCCAGCGTGCCGGCACCGTCGCGCAGCCGGACGGCCCCGGAGTGCGCCGAGGCGATGCCGTCGGTCAGGGCGGGCGTCGCGTCGGCGAGGGTGCGCGCGCCGGCGGCCACCTGGTCGGCCCCCTTCGAGAGGCGGGTCAGGTCGCTCGAGGCCGACTGGATCGTCGTGTCGGCGCGGTTGACGTAGCCGTCGATGGTGTCGAGGCGTGACTCGACGACGGCGAGCTGGGCGTCGGTGAGGCCCTGCGCCTTGAGGGCCGAGATGAAGGAGGCCCGCTCCGACCCGACCCGCTGCTTGAGGTCCGTCGAGGCTGCAGCCGCCTTCGCCCCGTAGCCGGCGACCGTGCGGTTGCCCGCCGCGACCTGCTCGGCGCCGGCGGCGAGCTTGGCCGTCTGCCCGGGCAGGCCCGCGGTGCGCGACTGGAGGGTGCCGAGGCCGGTGGCGAGCTGGGCGGCGCCGGACCGGAGGTCGCGAGCGCCCGCAGCCGCCCGGCCGATGCCGGCATCGAGCCGCTGCGCCCCTGCGGCGAGGTCGTGCAGGCCGCCGGCGAGGCTCGAGGTGCCGTCCGCCAGCCGGTGCGCACCGTCGTCGGCCTTGGTGGCGCCGGCACGGAGCTGCTCCGAGCCGTCGGCGGCCTTGACGAGCTGGTCGTGCACCTGGCTGAACCCGAGGAGCAGCTTGCTCGCCGCCGTCTCGCTCACCTGGCTCGCGACCGAGGCCGTGACCTGCTTGATCACCTGGCTGCCGATCATCGAGGTCATGTAGTTGTTCGCGTCGTTCGTCTCGAGCACGAGGGAGGCCTGCCGAGGCTTGAACTCCGCCGTGGAGGCCAGGTCTGCCGAGAAGGTGCGCGGGAGGATGACGGCGAAGGAGTAGGTGCCGTCGTCGACGCCGCGCATCGCCTCGGCGTGCGAGACCCTGTGCCAGTCGAAGGACTTGGACTCGACGAGGTGGTCGGCCACCCCGTCGCCGACCTGGAGCTTCTCCCCCGTGCTGAGGGTCGTGCCCGTGTCGTCGCTGACGACGGCGGCGGGCACCTGCGGGAAGGCGCCGTAGGGGTCGTGGTTGGCGTAGAGGTAGAGGCCGCCGTAGAGCGTCGGGATGAGCACGAGCGCGGCGAGGGCCAGGCGCGCGAGCCGCGAGCTGGTGAGGCGTCGCAGTTCGGCGACGGCGAGACGGACGGGGTTCATGCGAGGAGCTCCTTCGCGGCCGGGACCCGGAGGGCCACGAGCGCCGCGGTGCTGGCAGCAGTGGTGAGGACGATGACGGCGAGACCCGTCGCGGCGAGGCGTTGGCACGTCTCCAGCCACGGCTCCGGGTCGCCGCCGTGGCGCTCCGGACCGGCGAGGACGAGGACCCGGACCCGCGGGTGCAGGGCGCCGAGCTCGAGCAGCAGACTGGTGCGCGTCCCGGCGGGCAGGTGACCCCACGGCCTGGTGGCCGACCCGGCGAGGTCGCGCTCGCCGAGGAAGGCTGCGACGGCGGCGCGCGAGGCGGGCTGCTCGGCGAGGGCGAGCTCCTCCTGCACGACGGCGCGCAGGGAGATGGACTCCTCGGGTGCGGTGACGTCCGCGACGTCGACGAGCCGGGTCAGTCGTTGCAGCTCGGCCACCTCGGTCGCGCCGTCGGGCGCGTCGTCGGTCGCGCCCTCGTGGGCCACGTGGCCGCCCAGCAGCTGCACCCGTCCGCCGATGGCGAGCGCCAGGGCGACCTGCGGGATGCCGGGATCGGTTGCCACGAACGTCACCTCGGCAGCGCGTGCCGTGAAGCTGACTCCCTCGACGAAGGGCTCGTGCGTGCCGGCGACACTGACGTCGTCGACGACGACGCTCCAGGTGTCGGGCGAGCCGCCGGGGGTCTCATCGGGAACAGTCACGATACGAGTATGCATCCGATACACACCTGTATTCAATTCGAGGGCGTATCGTTGCCGTATGCCGTCCAGCCGAGTCCCCGTGTCCGCGCCGCCCCGCGTCACCGCGCGCCGTCAGGCCACGCGGGACCGCGTGCTGGAGGCGGCCAGCGAGGTCTTCGCCGAGCGCGGGTTCCACGGCGCCACGGTCGAGGACATCTGCGAGCGCGCCGGCTTCACCCGCGGCGCGTTCTACTCCAACTTCAGCTCCAAGGACGACCTCGTCGTCGAGCTGTCCCGCCGCCACTCCGAGGCCCTCGTGGAGCGGATCCGCCGTGCCGGCAAGCGGGCCCACCCTGGTGCCGACGAGCTGCTCCGGGACGTGTTCGCCGCTCTCGCCGACGAGCCGCGCAGCCAGGAGCGGTGGCTCGTGCTGACCAGCGAGTTCACCCTGCACGCCATCCGCGACGCGGGGGCCCGACGCGCGTGGGCAGCCCAGCAGCGCCGCGTGCGCGACGAGCTGGTGGCGGTCGTCGACGAGGCCGTGGCCCGTCAGGGCCTTGCCCTGCCGATCCCCACCGAGGTGTTCGTCCGGGCCGCCATCGCGCTGACCCAGGGGTCGGTGTCACAGCGGCTCATCGAGCCCCGGTCGATCGGAGTCGGCGAGCTCGAGCGCACGGTGCTGCCCATCCTGCTCGGGCTCGGGGGCACATAGAGCGTTCTTCCACCCGGCACGGCTGCGCCCGTCAGCCTCCCGAGACGGCGTTGATGATGTGGACGCGAGCCCCGGCGGGCACCGGTGCACCGACGCCGTCGCCGCGGGTGGCGTCCTCGCCGTTGACGAAGACCTTGACGTGGCGTCGGATCTGGCCCCGCTCGTCACGGACCTTGCCGTCGAGGATGCGGTGCCCCGAGAAGGCCCGGTCGAGCAGCTCGGCGACGGTCTGCGACTCCGCGGGCGACTCCACCTCGATCTCGGAGAGGCCGCCGACGAGGTCACGCAGCATGCCCGGCAGGATGACGCGGACGGGAGCGGACGGCATACGCGAAGACCTTGTCTCTCAGGCCAGCTCGGCAGCGCGCACGACGAGGACGTCGGGCAGCTGCGTGGCGATGCGGGTGAAGGTCTCTCCCTCGTCGGCCGACGCGAAGACGTCGCCGTTGCGGGTGCCGAGGTAGACGCCCACGGGGTCGGCGCCGTCGAGCGAGGCCGCGTCGCGCAGCACGCACGTGAAGCTCTCGGACGGCAGGCCCTGCGCCTGCGTGCGCCAGTGCGCACCACCGTCGTCGGAGCGCTGCACCTGAAGCTGCGCGCCCGGCGGGATGCGCTCGCCGTCGTCCTGCACGGGGATGTTCCAGACGACCCCGGGTCGGCGGGGGTGGGCGAGGATCGCGAAGCCGAAGTCGGTCGGCAGCCCGTCGGCGATCGACTCCCACGTGCTCCCGTTGTCGTCGGAGCGGTAGACGCCCTTGTGGTTCTGGGCGTAGAGCGCGCCGTCGGCCTCCGAGCGGGCCACCTTGTGGACGCACTGGCCGTACTCGGGGTACTCGTCGTCGGGCATGAAGTAGGCCCGGATGCCGGGGTTGCTCGGCGTCCAGCTCTGGCCGCCGTCGCCGGAGCGGTAGACGCCGCCGGCGCTCATGGCGACGAGGAGGTTCTCGGGGTGCCCCGGCTCGGGGACGACCGTGTGCACGGCGCCGCCGCCGAAGCCGGGTTCCCAGTGGGGCCGGTGCGGGTGCTCCCACAGGCCGCGCACGAGCTCGTAGCTGTCGCCGCGGTCGGTGCTGCGGAAGAGGGCGTGCGGCTCGACGCCGGCCCACACGACGTCGGCGTCGTTGGGGTCGGGCGTCAGCTGCCAGACGCGCTCGAGTGCGGTGTCGGTGTCGGTGGGGAAGGACAGCGCACGCTCGGCGCTCTCGCTCCAGGTGCGGCCCCCGTCGGTGGAGACCTGGACGGTCGGGCCCCAGTGCCACGACTTGACGCCGGCGAGCACGGTCGAGCGGCCCTCGCGGGTGTCGACCGCCACCGAGGCGACCTCGCTCATGAGGAAGTGCGGGCCCTCGAGGGTCCAGTCCTGCCGGTCGGTGCTGCGGGCGATCCACAGACCCTTGCGGGTGCCGATCGCGACGATGGTCTCGGTCATGTTGACAGTGTCCACTACCGCGTGGGGTGCGACAAGGGTCCGGCGACGACGTTGTCGACGGATTCTCCGGCGAGCATGGCCCGGACCTGCCGACGCACCAGGGCCATGGCCCGGGGGCGCATCGCGTCGGTCGCTCCCCCGACGTGCGGGGTGATGACCACGCCCGGCGTCGACCAGAGCGGGTGGTCGGGCGGCAGGGGCTCGGGGTCGGTGACGTCGAGAGCGGCCCGCAGCCGGCCCGACGCGCATTCCGCGACGAGGGCGTCGGTGTCGACGACCGGTCCGCGGGCCACGTTCACGAGGAGCGCGCCGTCCGGCATACGGCCGAGCATCTCGGCGCCGACCAGCCCGCGCGTGGCGTCGGTGAGCGGAACGATGACCACCACGACGTCCTGGTCCGGCAGCAGCTCGGCCAGCTCGTCGATGCCGTGGACGTGCGGCACCAGCTCGTCACCCTCGCGGGCGTGCGAGGCGACCGCCGTGAGCGTGACCTCGAACGGCGCGAACCGCCGGGCGATGGCGCGGCCGATCTGGCCGTAGCCGAGGACCAGCACCCGCTTGTCCGCGAGGGAGGTGCGCAGCCTCAGCGGCTCCCAACGCGAACGCGCCTGGGACGCAATGAACTCCGGGAGGTCGCGAATGGACGCCAGGGTCAGGGTGAGGGCCAGCTCGGCCGTGGAGGCGTCGTGGACGCCGGCGGCGTTGCACAGGGTCACCCCCTCCGGGAGCTCGTCCACGAACTGCTCGTAGCCCGCGCTCTGGAGCTGGACCACCTCGAGCGAGTCGAGGCCGGGAACGACGTCTGCGAGCCGCAGGCTCGTCATGTAGGGCAGCACGGCCAGGCGGATCTCCGCGCCGCGCGGGTGGGGGCGCTCCATGTCCCAGACCACGACGTCCAGGCCGTCGAGACCGTCGAGCGCCTCCGCGTACTCGGGTTCGGGGACGGAGACGACGAGAGGAGTGGCGCTCATGGCGCCCACGCTAACGACGTGAGGCCGAAAAGGGCGGGGTGGCTCGCGCGGCTCACGGCTAGGCTCGCCGCCGTGACCAGCCACCCGCACGTCCTGTCCCTCGCCTCCGGACGCCGCACACCATCGCCTGGCGGAGGCCGGGCGACGGCCATCGACAAGCAGCCCGTCGACTCCTTCGAGGTGCGCGAGCCGGGACCCAAGCACGGGGGCCTGGGCAGCGGGGTCGTGGGCGACGAGATCGGCAACCCCCGCCACCACGGTGGCTCGCTGCAGGCTGTCTACGCCTACCCCCGCGAGGACCAGCAGTTCTGGTCGGAGCGGATCGGGCGGCCCATCCGTCCCGGCGGGTTCGGCGAGAACATGACGACGGTGGGCGTCGAGATGACGCGTGCGCTCGTGGGCGAGCTGTGGCGCATCGGTGACGTCGTGCTGCGCGTCGAGGGACCGCGCATCCCCTGCCAGACCTTCGCGGCGCACATGGGCGAGCAGCGGTGGGTCAAGCGCTTCACCGAGGAGGGGCGCACCGGCGCCTACCTGTCCGTGGTGACGCCCGGCGTCGTGCACACCGGTGCGGAGGTCGTCGTCGAGCGTCCCGACCACGACATCGACGTGCTGCTCGTCTTCCGCGCCTTCACCGGCGACCTCGCCGCGGCCCGGCGCGTCGTCGCGGCGGAGGCGGTGCACCCGGAGACGCGGGAGGAGCTCGCGGAGTCGCTGCAGCGCCGCGGCGCCTGAGGTGCCGGCGGTCGCGGCACCGGGTGACGGCGCGTCCCGTGGGTCACAATGGGGTATGCCGCGCTCCTCCCGATCGACCTGTCGCGCCCTCGCTGGTGCGGCCGTCGTCGCCGTGCTCGCGTCGGCGTGCTCCTCGGGCACGCCGTCCTCGCCGGCGACGGCGAGCACGTCGGTCGGATCCGACCCGACCACGGCGACGCCGACGGCAGGGGCCACGAGCGTGCCCACGGGCACCGCGCCCGGCCCCTCGACCGGGTCGCCGACCACGGGCACCAGTCCCACATCGGCCCCCGTCACCACGTCGGCGCGGCCCTCGACGGCCACGTCGACCCGTCCACCCGCGCCCGAGCCGGCCGCACCGGTGACGCTGCTCAGCGGCCTCGACATCGCCTGGTCCGTCGCCGTCCTGCCCGACGGCAGCGCGCTGGTGAGCGAGCGCAACACCGGCCGGATCTACCACGTGCCGAAGCCCGGCAGCGGCGGGCAACCGGCCGTCGCCGGCACGCTCCCCATCTCACGCACCGATGGTGAGGGCGGCCTGCTCGGCCTGGCCGTCGCGGCCGACTTCGCCACGCATCCGGTGGTGTACGCGTACTACTCGACCGACAGCGACAACCGCATCGCGGCGCTGCCGTGGCGCGGCGGGACGATCGGCGAGCCGACGGTGGTCTTCTCGGGCATCCCCCGCGGGCGCTTCCACAACGGCGGCCGCATCGCGTTCGGGCCCGACGGCTTCCTCTACGTCGGCACCGGGGAGGGCGGCGACACCTCCCTGTCGCAGAACCTCAGCTCCCTCGGCGGCAAGATCCTGCGGATCACGACCGACGGCGACCCGGCGCCCGGGAACCCGTTCGGCGGCTCCCCCATCTGGACCTACGGCCACCGCAACGTCCAGGGGCTGGCGTGGGACAGCCGGGGCCGGATGTGGGCCAGCGAGTTCGGCCAGGACACCTGGGACGAGCTCAACCTGATCCAGGCCGGCAGGAACTACGGGTGGCCGGTGGTCGAGGGCCGCGCCGGCAACCCCGACTACGCCGACCCCGTTGCGACGTGGCACACCTCCGAGATGTCACCGAGCGGCATCGCCGTCGGGTCGGACGGGGCCGTCTACATGGCGGCGCTGCGCGGCCAGTCGGTGTGGCGGGTTCCGGTCAACGCCGACGGCACGGCGGGCAAGCCGGTCCGCTACCTGCAGGGCACGTACGGCCGCATCCGCGACATCCACTTCGTCGGGGACCGCGTGTGGATCACGACGAGCAACAACGACCACAAGGACCGGCTCATCTCGCTGCCGTTGTCCGACGTCGGCGCCACCCGCCGCTGACGCAACCGTCGAGAGGCCACACTTCGCGGATCCCTGCACGTCGAGAGGCCAGACTTCGCGACCCACGACACGTCGAGAGGCCACGTCCCGCGACGGACGTGGCCCCTCGACTGTCATCGGGCCACAACGAGTGGCCTCTCAACGGTTACTGGAGCTTGGCGAGGATGAGCTCGCGGGCCTTGCCGGCATCGGCCTGGCCCTTCATCTGCTTCATCACCTGGCCGATGAGCGCACCGGCGGCCTGCACCTTGCCGTCGCGGATCTTGGCCGCGACGTCGGGGTTGGCAGCGATGACCGTGTCGACGGCCGCCTCGAGTGCCCCGTCGTCCTGGACGAGCTGGAGCCCGCGGGCGTCGGCCACTGCGGTCGGCGTGCCCTCGCCGGCGAGGACGCCGTCCATGACCTGTCGCGCGAGCGAGTCGTTGAGCCGTCCGGCCACGACCATGCCGTCGAGCTCGGCGATGTGTGCCGGCGTCAGGCCCAGTCCGGCGGCATACGTGACGATGTCCTGACCCTCCGCGTTGGCGCGGCGGGACGGCTCGCCGAGCCACCACTTCCTCGCCGCGGCCGGGCTGGCACCAGCGGCGACCGTCTCCTCGATGAGCTCGACCGCACCGGCGTTGACGACGTCGCGCATCTCGAGATCGCTGTAGCCCCAGTCGGACTGGAGCCGACGACGACGCTGGGCGGGAGGCTCGGGCAGCGTCTCCCGCAGCGCCTCGACCGTCTCACGGGTGGGCGCGACGGGCACGAGGTCGGGCTCCGGGAAGTAGCGGTAGTCCTCGGCGTCGGACTTCACACGGCCCGACGTCGTGATGCCGGTGTCCTCGTGCCAGTGGCGCGTCTCCTGCAGGATCGAGCCGCCGGCGTCGAGGATCGCCGCGTGCCGGGAGATCTCGTAGCGCACGGCGCGCTCGACCGAGCGCAGCGAGTTGACGTTCTTCGTCTCCGTGCGCGTGCCGAGCGGCACGGCGAGCTGCTCCTCGCTCGTCGGCTCGCCGACACGCGGGCGCAGCGACACGTTGGCGTCGCAGCGCATCGAGCCCTGCTCCATGCGGACGTCGCTGACGTCGAGGGCGCGCAGCAGGTCGCGCAGCGCCGAGACGTACGCCTTGGCGACCTCGGGCGCGCGCTCCCCCGCCCCCACCATCGGCTTGGTGACGATCTCGATGAGCGGGATGCCGGCGCGGTTGTAGTCGACGAGCGAGTGGTCGGCACCATGGATGCGACCGGTCGCACCGCCGATGTGCAGCGACTTGCCGGTGTCCTCCTCCATGTGCGCGCGCTCGATCTCGACGCGGTAGGTGCTGCCGTCCTCGAGCTCGACGTCGAGGTAGCCCTCGTAGGCGATCGGCTCGTCGTACTGCGAGGTCTGGAAGTTCTTCGGCATGTCCGGGTAGAAGTAGTTCTTCCGGGCGAAGCGGCACCACTCCGCGATCTCGCAGTTGAGCGCAAGACCGATGCGGATGGCCGACTCGACGGCCTTCTCGTTGACGACGGGCAGCGCACCGGGCAGGCCCAGGCACACCGGGCAGACCTGCGAGTTGGGCTCGGCACCGAACTCGGTCGGGCAGCCGCAGAACATCTTGGTGGCCGTGTGCAGCTCGACGTGCACCTCGAGGCCCATCACCGGGTCGAACTTCGCCATGGCCTCGTCGTAGTCCATGACGGCGTCGGTCGCGACGGTGGTCATCTCAGGCTCCCTTCTCAGCAGAAGCAGCAGCAGCCGCGCCGCCCAGCGAGGGCGCGCGGTCGAGGATCGGACCGCCCCAGCGGTCGACGAGAGCAGCCTCCAGGGCCGCGCCCACGGTGTAGAGCCGCTCGTCCTTCATGGCCGGGGCGAGGATCTGGATGCCCGCGGGCAGGCCGTCCTCGTCGGCGAGGCCCGAGGGGATCGACATGCCGGGCACTCCGGCGAGGTTGGCCGGGATGGTCGCGATGTCGTTGAGGTACATCGCCATCGGGTCGTCGAGCTTGTCGCCGAGCTTGAACGCCGTCGTCGGTGCCGTCGGGCTGATGAGCACGTCGGCCTTCTCGTACGCGTTCGCGAAGTCCTGGGCGATGAGCGTGCGGACCTTCTGGGCCGAGCCGTAGTACGCGTCGTAGTACCCCGAGCTCAGGGCATACGTCCCGAGGATGATGCGGCGCTTGACCTCGTCGCCGAAGCCGGCGTCGCGCGTCGCGGCCATGACCTGCTCGGCGCTCGGGGCATCCACGCCCTCGGGCAGCACCCGCAGGCCGTAGCGCATCGCGTCGAACTTGGCGAGGTTGCTCGAGGCCTCGCTCGGGAGGATGAGGTAGTAGGCCGCGAGGGCGTAGTCGAAGTTCGGGCAGCTGACCTCGACGACCTCGGCGCCGAGCTCCTCGAGCAGGGCGACCGACTCGTCGAAGCGGGCGCGCACGCCGGGCTGGTAGCCCTCGCCGCCGAGCTCCTTGACGACGCCGACCTTCATGCCGCGCACGTCGGCGCGGCGGGCCGCCTCGACGACCGCCGGCACGGGCGCGTCGATCGACGTCGAGTCCATCGGGTCGTGACCGCCCATGACCGCGTGCAGCAGGGCGGTGTCGAGGACGGTGCGGCCGCAGGGACCGGCCTGGTCCAGGGAGCTGGCGAGCGCCACGAGGCCGTAGCGCGAGACCCCGCCGTAGGTCGGCTTGGTGCCGACGGTCGCCGTGACGGCAGCCGGCTGGCGGATCGAGCCGCCGGTGTCGGTGCCGGTCGCGAGCGGCGCCTGGAAGGAGGCGATGACCGCGCTCGAGCCGCCGCCGGAGCCGCCCGGGATGCGCTCGAGGTCCCACGGGTTGCGCGACGGGCCGTAGGCCGAGTGCTCGGTCGAGGAACCCATGGCGAACTCGTCCATGTTCGTCTTGCCGAGGATCGGCAGGCCGGCCTCGCGCAGCTTCGTCACGACGGTCGCGTCGTACGGCGGGACCCAGCCCTCGAGGATCCTGCTGCCGGCGGTCGTGGGGACGCCCTTGGTCGTCATGACGTCCTTGACCGCGATCGGCACGCCGGCCAGCGCGCCGAGGGTCTCCCCGGCCTGTCGGCGCTCGTCGACCGCGCGCGCCTGCGCGAGGGCGCCGTCCGTGTCGACGTGGAGGTAGGAGTGCACCTGCCCGTCCACCTCGGCGATGCGGTCGAGGTGCGCCTGGGTCACCTCGACGGAGCTGATCGTCTTGCTCGCGAGGGCGTCGGCCAGGTCGGCGGCGGTGGCCCTCGTCAGGTCGGTTGGCAGGTCGGTCACGTCGGTGCCTTCGGTTCGTAGCTGCGACAGGAGGTTTCGTCGGTGCCCGTCACGGGCGGGGGCGTATGCCGGGTGCTCGGCGACACGGCATACGCGGGCTTCGTCGGCCGCTCAGTCCTCGTCGAGGATGCGCGGGACGGAGAAGCGCTGCTGCTCGGCCTCGGGGGCGCCGGCGAGGACCGCCTCGGCGCCGAGGCTCGGGCGGACCACGTCGGGACGGGTCACGTTGGTCAGCGGCATCGGGTGCGACATGGGCGCGACGCCGTCGGTGGACGCCTGCTGGACCTTCGCGACGGACTCGAGGATCACGGAGAGCTCACCGACCATGCGGTCGAGCTCGGCCTCGGAGAGGTCGATGCGGGCCAGGCCCGCGAGGTGGGCCACGTCGTCACGGGACAGGGATGACATGCGGGCCAGTCTATGGGGCTGCACGCTCGGGCCTGACCCGGCACCGGAGCCATCCCAGGAACTCGCGTCCCTCGACCCGTGTCCCGCCGCGGGGGTCGCTCGTTGAGCACCGTGGATCCACGAACCGCGCAAGGAGACCCCTCGATGACGAGCCCGGCCACCCCCTCGACCACCACTTCCTCGACCGCCCCCTCGACGGCGCGCTCGTCCGCACCGGCGGGTGAGGCATCGACCCCGGCCGACCAGCCGGTCACCGCCACCGGTGACCGGGCCTCGACCAGGGCCGACGCGTCGGCGAAGGCGCGCCGCTCCCCCGACCTGCGCGCCGGCGCCCGGCGAGCAGCGAGCCTGACGGGTGCCGGCATCCGGCGCCTGCGCACGATGGTCGGTGAGGTCGTCTGGATCATCTGCCTGCTGGCCGCCGCGGCCCTGCTGCTCGGCACGGCACTCGTCGTGGTCGGGGCCAACACCCACAACGCCCTCGTGCAGGGCGTGCTGCACGCGGCCGACTGGGCCGACCTCGGCGTCTTCAGCCGCTCGGCGGGAATCAAGCAGTTCACCGGTGACGGCGCGGCGACGAAGAACGCCCTGATGAACTGGGGCCTGGGTGCGGTCGCCTGGCTCGTCGTCGGCCGCATCGCCCGGCGCATCCTGACGCCGTAGCCGCCTCCGGGCCGGGGCCGGGCCCGAGATCGCCCGGGGTCAGTCCCGCGGCCTGCTCCGTCGCTGGATGACGTAGCGCCGCAGCGCGTTGCGGCCGGTGCCCCAGATGCCGTGCCGGAACAGCAGGACGATGACGACGAAGATCGTGCCGGTGATCAGGCCGATGCCCTCGAAGCCGGAGCTCGCGAGGTAGTCCTCGAGCGTCACGACGACCCCCGCGCCGACGAGCCCACCCCAGAGGGTCCCGATCCCGCCGAGGACGGTGACGAGGACGACCTTGCCCGACGTCGTCCACATCAGCTCCTGCAGCGACGCGAACCGGTGGCTCACGGCATACACCCCTCCGGCCAGCCCGGCGAGGGCCGCGGAGATGACGAACGCCGTGATCTTGTAGCGCTCGACGTCGTAGCCGAGCGCCCGCGCCCGGGCCGGGTTGTCGCGTACGGCCGTGAGGACCCGCCCGAAGGGCGAGTTGACGACCCGCCAGGCGAGCAGCACGCCCAGCAGCACCATGGCCCCGCCGACGTAGTAGAAGTAGAACGGGTCCGTCTCGACCGCCTCGATGCCGAAGAAGCTGCGCGGGATGCCCTGCAGGCCGTTCTCACCGCCGGTGAGGCCGCTCGCCTGGTTGGCGACGAAGTAGAGCATCTGCGCGAAGGCAAGGGTCACCATCGCGAAGTAGATGCCGGTGCGCCGCACCGACAGGTAGCCGATCGGCCAGGCGATGACCATGGAGAACACGACGCCGCCGAGCACCGCCACCGGGAACGGGACGCCCCAGTGGCTGGCGATGAGCCCGGTGCAGTAGGCCGAGCCGCCCCAGAACGCCGCGTGGCCGAAGCTCAGCAGCCCGGTGAAGCCGAGCAGCAGGTCGACGCTGATCGCGAAGAGGCCCCAGCACAGGATGTCCATCGCGACCGGCGGGTAGATCCAGTAGGGCAGCAGCACGGCGACGACGAGGCCGGCCAGCAGCATCACGTAGCGCAGCGGGTTGCGGCGCGAGAGGATCGAGGGCTGCGCCAGGTCGACGTCGACCTTGGCGGTGAGCTGCTCGCTCATGCGACCTCCTCCCGTCCGAAGAGCCCCGAGGGCCGGACGAGGACGACGACTGCCATCAGCACGAAGATGATGACCTGGGCGATCTTGGGCTGGTAGGCGATGCCGTAGGCCTCGACGAGTCCCACGAGGAACCCGGCGACCACCGCCCCGAGGATGGAGCCGAGGCCGCCGATGACGACGACGGCGAAGAGGACGATGATGAAGTTGCTGCCCATCTCGGCGGTGATCGCGCGAGTGGGGGCAGCCAGAACCCCGGCGAGTCCGGCGAGCGCGATGCCGAAGCCGAACACGGGGGTCACCCAGCGCCCGACGTCGATGCCCAGGGCCCGGGTCCGTTCGGCGTCCTCGGTCGCGGCCCGCACGATCATCCCGATCCGGGTCCGCGTCATCAGCAGGCCCACCGCGAGGCAGACGACGACGGAGAGCACGCAGGCGAAGATCGAGTAGGTCGACAGGTTGATGCTGCCGACCGACACCTGGCCGCCCAGGCCGGCGGGCACCTCGTAGGGCAGGCCGGAGACCCCGTAGCGCTGCTTGACCCCCTCGACGAGGATCAGCGTGAGCCCGAAGGTGAGCAGGAAGTTGTAGAGCGGGTCGAGCGCGAGGAGCCAGCGCACGAGGAGCCGCTCCATGAGCACGCCGAAGCCGAACATCAGGATCGGCACGACGACGAGCGCGACCCAGAAGCCGACGTGCAGCTCGGCGAGCAGCACCGCCGACAGGACGGCGCCGAGCATGTAGCAGGCGCCGTGGGAGAAGTTGACGACCCCGAGGACGCCGAAGATCACGGCGAGCCCCAGCGCGGACAGCGCGTAGAAGCCGCCGGCGGCGAGCCCCTGGACGGTGTACTGGATAAATGCGCTCATGTCCCTCGTTCGGTTCGCGATCGATCGGAGTGGGTGGGCACGGAACCGGCGCCTGTGCACCGCGGGCGTATGCCGTCCGGCGCGCTCCACGCGAACGCGACGGACGGCATACCTGCTCGGATCTCAGCCCATCGAGCAGGCGGAGTTGACGTCCCCGTAGGCCTCGGCGGCCGGGATGGTCTTGACGATGTCCTCGTAGTCCCAGTCCTCGGGGGCCGAGCTCTTGACCTTCGCGAGGTAGACGTCGTGGGTCACGGCGTGGTCGCCCTTGCGGATCTCGCCGTTGCGCAGGAAGACGTCGTTGATCTTCTTGCCCTCGAGCTTGGCCACGACGGCGTCGGCGTCGTCGGTGCCGGCCTCCTGGACCGCCTCGAGGTAGTTCATGGCGGCCGAGTAGTTCGCGGCGTGCGCGAAGGACGGGCGGGTGTTCGTCTTCTCCTTGAAGCGGTCGGCCCACTTCTTGTTCTGCGCGTCGAAGTTCCAGTACCACGGGTCGGTGAACTGGGTGCCGGCGAACTGGTCGACGCCGAGCGAGTGGATGTCGGTGATGAACATCAGGCCGACGGCGAGCTGGACCTTGCCCTTCAGCGGGCTCTGGTTGAACTGCTTGACGAAGTTGATGAGGTCGCCGCCGGCGTGCATCGAGCCGATGACCTTGGGGTTGCCCTCGCCCGCCTTGGTGATGAAGGTGGCGAAGTTGTCGCTCGGGAACGGTGAGGCGATCGACTGCCCGACCGTGCCGCCCGCCTTGGTGACCTCGGCCGTGAAGGACTTGTTCATGTCCTGGCCGAAGGCGTAGTCGGGGTAGACGATGTTCCAGCTCGTGCCGCCGGCCTTGGTGATGGCCCCGGCGGTGCCGCGGGCGAGCACGCTCGTGTTGTAGGCCCACTGGAAGGTGTACTTGTTGCACTTGTCGCCGGTCAGCGACATCGAGCCGGCCCCGATGTTGATGTAGAGCTTCTTGTGGTTCTTCGCCTGCGTGGCCACGGCGAGGGCGGCTGCAGAGTTGGGCACGTCGAGGATGATGTCGGCCTTCTGCCGGTCGTACATCTCCTGGGCCTTGGAGTTGGCGATGTCGGCCTTGTTCTGGTGGTCGGCCTGGACGATCTCGATGTCCTTGGCCACGGCCTTCTCGCCGTACTTGGCCTTGTAGTCGTCGATCGCCATCTGGATGGCGACCGCCGAGTTGGGGCCGGACAGGTCCTTGTAGACCCCCGACTGGTCGTTGAGCAGGCCGATGACGACCTTGCCGTCGCTCAGCTTGCTGGAGCCGCCGGACTGGGGGCCGCCGGCTCCTCCGCACGCGGCGAGCGCGAGCGACGCGGTCGCCGCGATGACGACGGTGCCCTGGACTGTCCTGCTACGCATGTCCCCTCCTGGGGTGGTTCCTGGGGTGGTTCCTGGGGTGGTTCCTGGGGTGGTTCCTGGGGTGGTTCCTGGGGTGGTGCCGGATGTGGTGACGGGATGTGACGGTGCGGTGGCTGCGCCGCGGTCCGGGTGTCGTGCTCCGGGCCGTGGCGTGGAGGGCAGGTGGCCCCGGGCGCCGGTCGGCGCGCAGGGGTGGGCCGCGGCTACATGCCGAGGTAGGTGAGCAGCTCGCCCTCGCGGGCGCGGAAGTCGTCGTTGGCGAGGTGCTCGACGACCTTGCCCTCGGCGAGCAGGTAGTGCCGGTCGGCCACGGTGGCGGCGAACGTGACGTTCTGCTCGACGAGCAGCACGCCCACCCCGTGGCCCTTGATCTCGCGGATGATCTCCCCGATGCGCGAGACGATGACGGGAGCCAGGCCCTCGCTGGGCTCGTCGAGCAGCAGCAGCCGCGAGCCCATCCGCAGGACGCGGGCCATGGCGAGCATCTGCTGCTCCCCACCGGAGAGCCTGGTGCCGGGGAAGTCCCGGCGCTCGTGCAACACCGGGAAGAGCTCGTAGACGCGCTCGAGGGGCCAGGCGTCCTGGTGCACGACCGGTGGCAGCAGCAGGTTCTCCTCGACGGTGAGGCTCGAGTAGATGCCCCGGTCGTCCGGCACCCACCCGATGCCGGCGCGGGCGCGGGCGTCCGCCGAGCGCCTGGCCAGGTCGCTGCCGTCGAAGGTCACGGTGCCCTCCGTCTGCCGGTGCAGGCCCATGACCGAGCGCAGCAGGGTGGTCTTGCCGGCGCCGTTGCGTCCGACGAGCGTGACGACCTCACCGGGCGCGACGTCGACGGTGACGTCGGTCAGCACCCGGGCCTCGCCGTACCACGCGGAGAGCGAGGAGACCTCGAGCATGCGCGAGGGGGCTTGTGCCGCAAGCATGCTCGCCTCGATGCTCGGCTGGGCTGTCGTGCGGGTGTCGTCACGCATGGGCTGCTCCGAGGTATGCCGTGATGACGCGCTCGTCGGCGCGCACCTGCTGGTAGGGCCCCTCGGCGAGCACCTGGCCGGCCTGCAGGACGGTGACCCGGTCGGCGAGCGAGCCGACGACGTGCATGTTGTGGTCGACGAAGACGACGGTGCGGCCGACAGCCAGCTGCTTGACGAGGGCGATGGTGCGGTCGATGTCCTCGATGCCCATGCCCGCGGTGGGCTCGTCGAGGAGCAGCAGCTTCGGGTCGAGCGCCATCGCGATGGCCAGCTCCAGCGCGCGCTTCTGACCGTAGGCGAGCGACGAGGCGGGCGCACCGGCGCGGTCGGCGAGACCGACCTGCTCGAGCAGCTCCACGGCGCGGTCCTTGTAGCGGGCCATCCGGGTCACGGAGCGCCACCACTGCCGGCCCAGGCCGGTCGGGGCGGCGAGCGCCAGCTCGAGGTGCTCGCGCAGCGTCATCGCCTCGAACAGGCTGGTGATCTGGAAGGAGCGGGCGATCCCGAGCGGCGCGATCTGCTCGGGCGCCCGGCCGGTGATGTCGCGTCCGTCGAAGAGCACCGTGCCCGAGGTCGGGCTGAGGAAGCCGGTCAGCAGGTTGAAGAGCGTGGTCTTGCCGGCGCCGTTGGGGCCGACGAGGGCGTGCACCGTGCCCTCCGCGACGGTCAGGTCGACGCCCGACACGGCACGGAAGCCCCGGAACTCCTTGGTCAGGGCTCTCGTCTCGAGCATGGGCGTAGCCGCCAAGACCTGCACCTCCTCGTGCGTCGCGCTGCGGTGAGCGTGCCGACCGGCTGGTCGACTACGCAGACTCTAGGGAGACGCGGGTGCGAATTGACGGTGCTGGCTCACACACCTGGGGCGCCCGTGTGGGGCGGGCCCACATGCACCCCGGCGGCGCTCAGTCCGGTGAGCCGGTCTCGAGCAGGCGCCGGAAGCCCGCCTCGTCGAGGATCGTCAGACCGAGCTCCTCCGCCTTGGCGGCCTTCGAGCCGGCGTTGGCCCCGATGACGACGTAGTCGGTCTTCTTCGACACCGAGCCGGACGCCTTGCCGCCGCGGCTGATGATGGCCTCCTTGGTCTCGTCGCGCGAGAAGCCCTCGAGCGACCCGGTGACGACGACCGTCTTGCCCTCGAGGGTGCGCGGCGTGGACGTGTCGACCTCGTCGGCCATCCGCACGCCCGCGTCGGCCCACTTGCGCACGATCTCGCGGTGCCAGTCGACCTCGAACCAGGCGGTCACGGCCTCGGCGATGACGCCTCCGACGCCCTCGGCCTGGGCGAGCTCCTCGGTCGAGGCGGCGCGGATCGCCTCCATCGAGCCGAAGTGAGTGGCCAGAGCGCGGGCGGCCGTGGGTCCGACGTGCCGGATCGACAGGGCGACGAGGACGCGCCACAGCGGCTGCGTCTTGGCCTTCTCCAGCTCGGCCAGGAGCGTCTCGCCGCCGGCGGACAGCACCCGCCCCTCGACGACCTGGTCGACGGGGTCGGTCCTCTTCGCGGCGCGCGTGTAGAGCGGGACCCTCGCCAGCTTCTCGCGGGTGATGCCGTACTCCCCCGCCTGCGGGCTGTCGTCGGGCGGGGCGAAGAGGTCGCCCTCGTCGGTGACGATGCCGGAGTCGAGCAGGGCGATCGAGCCCTCCCAGCCGAGCGCCTCGATGTCGAGACCGCCACGCGAGGCAAGGGCGAAGACCCGCTCGCGCAGCTGGCTCGGGCACGAGCGGGTGTTGGGGCAGCGGATGTCCTTGTCGCCCTCCTTCTCGGGCGCCAGCGGGGTGCCGCAGGCGGGGCACTCGGTCGGCATGACGAACTCGCGCTCGCTGCCGTCGCGCAGGTCGACGACCGGCCCGACGATCTCGGGGATCACGTCGCCGGCCTTGCGCAGCACCACCGTGTCGCCGATGAGCACGCCCTTGCGGGCCACCTCGTACGCGTTGTGCAGGGTCGCCTGCTCGACCGTGGAGCCCGCGACGACGACCGGCTCCATGACGCCGTAGGGCGTCACGCGGCCCGTGCGTCCGACGTTGACGCGGATGTCGAGGAGCTTGGTGTTGACCTCCTCGGGCGGGTACTTGAAGGCGATGGCCCAGCGCGGGGCGCGTGAGGTCGCGCCGAGCTGGCGCTGCAGCGCCACCTCGTCGACCTTCACGACGATGCCGTCGATGTCGTGCGCGCGGTCGTGGCGGTGCTCGCCGTGGTAGGTGACGAACTCCTCGACGGCCGCGATGTCGTCGAGGACGCGCACCTCGTCGGAGGTCGGGAGGCCCCAGGCGCGCAGGACCGCATACGCCTCGCTCTGGCGCTCGATGTCGAAGCCGCGGCGCGCACCGATGCCGTGGACGAGCATCCGCAGCGGCCGGCTGGCCGTGACCTTCGGGTCCTTCTGGCGCAGCGAGCCGGCGGCGGCGTTGCGGGGGTTGGCGAAGGGGGCCTTGCCCGCCTCGACGAGGCCGGCGTTGAGGTCGGCGAACGCGGCGGTCGGGAAGAAGACCTCGCCGCGCACCTCGACGAGCTCGGGCACCGTCTCGCCCGCGAGCCTGCCGGGGATCCCCTCGATGGTGCGGACGTTGTTGGTGACGTCCTCCCCCGTGCGCCCGTCGCCGCGGGTCAGGGCCCGCACGAGGCGCCCCTTCTCGTAGAGCAGGTTGATGGCGAGGCCGTCGATCTTGAGCTCCGTGAGGTAGTGGGCGCCCGTGCCGACCTCGCGCTCGACCCGCTCGGCCCAGGTGCGCAGCTCCTCGAACGAGAAGGCGTTGTCGAGGCTGAGCATGCGCTCGACGTGGTCTACGGTCTCGAAGCCGGTGGCGAACGAGGCCCCGCCGACGTTCTGAGTCGGGCTCTGCGGTGTGCGCAGCGAGGGGTGCGCCTCCTCGAGCGCGTTGAGCCGCCGCATGATCTGGTCGTACTCGGCGTCGCTGATCGTCGGCGCGTCCTTGACGTGGTAGGCGAACTGCGCCGCCGCGGCCTGCTCCGCGAGGGCGGTCCACTCCTGGTGCACCTCGATCGGGACGTCGTCGGTGACGGGCTCGGTCATGGGCTCGGTCACGGGCTCGGTCACGGGCTCTGTCACGGGCTCGGGCGCGGTCGTCTCGCTCACGCGCTCATCCTGCCAGCCACCCCCGACCGTGCGACTGCTCACATCGGCGCGGCACCGGGCCGCACACCTGTTCAGGAGGCGACCCAGCAGTAACAATGGCCCCGAGCCAGCGCCCCACCCCTGCGAAGGAGCAGAGATGACCAACCTCGCCGCCAACCTCGCCGCCACCGCGGCCCGCGTCCCCGACAAGGTGGGCATCCGCCTGGACTCGGCCGAGGTGTCGTGGTCCGCGCTGCACCGGGCGGCCGCGACCGTGGCGGCGCAGCTGCGGGCGGCGGGCCTGCAGGAGGGCGACCGGGTCTCGCTCATCCTCCCGAACGTCCCGGCCTACCCGGTGGCCTTCTACGGCACCCTGCTGGCCGGCGGCATCGTCGTGCCGATGAACCCGCTGCTCAAGGCCGGCGAGATCCAGTACTTCTACGAGGACAGCGGCGCCCGCTTCAGCTTCGTGTGGCCCGACTTCGCCGACGAGGCGGCCAAGGCGGCCGCCGAGACCGGCACCCGCCTGGTCGTCTGCGGGCCGATGGGCCCGGCGGAGGGCCAGTTCGACGCCGGCGAGTCGTCGGGCGCCCCGGTGCTCGAGCCGGTCGAGCGCGCCGACGACGACACGGCGGTGATCCTCTACACGAGCGGCACCACCGGCAAGCCCAAGGGCGCCGAGCTCACCCACTTCAACCTGCACCGAAACGCGCAGCGCTCGGCCGCGGACATCATGCGGATCTCCGAGGACGACGTGATCATGGGCTGCCTGCCGCTCTTCCACGTCTTCGGCCTGACGTGCGGGCTCAACACCTCCGTCCAGCAGGGCTGCACCCTGACGCTCCTGCCGCGCTTCGACCCGGCCAAGGCCATCGAGATGTTCGGCCGCGACCGCGTGACGATCTTCCAGGGCGTGCCGACGATGTATGCCGCGATCCTCAACCACCCGGACGCCGGCAGTGCCGACACGAGCAGCCTGCGCACCTGCGTCTCCGGCGGCTCGGCGATGCCCGAGGCGGTCATGACGGCGTTCGAGAAGAAGTTCTCCTGCCAGATCCTCGAGGGCTACGGCCTCTCCGAGACCTCGCCGGTGGCCTCCTTCAACATGCCGGACAAGCCGACCAAGCCCGGCACCATCGGCCGCGCCATCCCGGGGTGCGAGATGAAGCTCGTCGACGTCGACGGCAACGACGTGCCGGCCGGCGGCATCGGCGAGATCGCGATCCGTGGCGAGAACATCATGAAGGGCTACTGGAACCGCCCCGAGGCCACGAAGGAGGCCATCCCCGACGGCTGGTTCCGCTCCGGCGACCTCGCGACCGTCGACGACGAGGGCTACTTCACGATCGTGGACCGCAAGAAGGACATGATCATCCGTGGAGGCATGAACATCTACCCGCGCGAGGTGGAGGAGGTCCTCTACGCCCACCCGGAGGTGCTCGAGGCCGCCGTCGTCGGGGTCCCGGACGAGCTCATGGGCGAGGAGGTCGGGGCCGCCGTCGTGCTGCGCCCGGGGGCCACCTCGACGCTCGAGGACGTCCAGGCGTACGTCAAGGAGCGGCTGGCCGCCTACAAGTACCCGCGGCGGATCTGGCTGCTCGACGAGCTGCCGAAGGGGCCGACGGGCAAGATCCTGCGCCGCGAGGTGCGGCCGGTCGAGGCCTCCTGAGCGTGCGACACGCCGTGCATTGCACGCGCCGTGGGTTTTGGAGTATTGCCCTGAATCGGTGACACTGGAGCGGGGTCACCACCGACGCGCCGCGCCCTGCCCAACCCCTGTCCCGGCCCGGGGCGTCGGGCGCTGCGTCTGCGAAGGGTTTACACGCGTGAAGTCGAGCATCCGTTCCGCCGCGCTCACGGCGATGGCCGCAATGGCCCTGCTGGGCGTCACGGCCTGCAGCTCCAGCGCCCCCGCCGACAGCGGCAAGCCGGCCACCTCCGCCACGGCCGGCGCGGGCGGCTCCGGCTCGCAGTCGCCCTCCCCCACCCCCACCACGGACCCCGTGGTCTTCAAGACAACGCCGGGTGAGGACGCCAAGGACGTGCCGGTCGACACCCGCGTCACGGCGTCGGCGCAGCAGGGCACGCTGACCAACGCGTCGCTGTCCTACGTCAGCAAGAAGGGCAACCGGGTCCCGGTCGACGGCAAGCTCGACGGCGGCACGTGGACCGCCGGTGACCTGCTCGAGCCCGGGGTCAAGTACACCCTGGCCATGGAGGCCAAGGACGCCGACGGCAAGACCACCGAGACGACGCAGACCTTCCGCACCGTCGACCTCACGCTCGACCAGCAGATCTACGTCGCGGTCTCGCCGCGTGACGGCGGCACCGTCGGCATCGGCATGCCGGTCGTCGTGCGCTTCGACCTGCCGGTCGTCGACAAGGCCGCGTTCGAGAAGCAGATGAAGGTCACCTCGGTGCCCGCCCAGGCCGGCTCCTGGTACTGGCTGAGCCCGCAGGAGGCGCACTGGCGCCCGAAGGCGTACTGGCAGCCGGGCACCAAGGTCCACGTCGACGCGAACCTCAACGGCGTCCCCGCCGGGGGCGGACGCTGGGGCCAGATGTCCCGCACCGCCGACTTCACCATCGGCCGCTCGGTGATCGCCAAGGTCAACCTCAAGACCGACCAGATGGACGTCATGATCAACGGCAAGCTCGCGCGCCGCATCCCCGTCACCGGTGGTCGTCCCGGCTTCATCACCCGCTCGGGCGTCAAGGTGATCATGGACAAGCAGATGAACATCACCATGAAGGCCGAGACGATCGGGCTGAAGAAGAACGACCCGAACTACTACGCCGACACCAAGGTGAAGTACGCCATGCGCGTCACCAACTCCGGCGAGTTCCTGCACTCGGCGCCGTGGTCGGTCGCCGACCAGGGTCACCGCAACGTCAGCCACGGCTGCACCGGCATGAGCGAGCCCAACGCCGGCTGGCTCTACGACAACGTCACCATCGGCGACGTCGTCGAGACCGTCGGCACGAACCGCCCGATGACGATGGGCAACGGCTACGCCGACTGGAACCTCAGCTCCGCCCAGTGGGCCGCCGGCTCGGCGCTCTGACCCGGGCCGAGTCCCCGACAGCCGAGAGGCCGACCACCCCGTGGTGGTCGGCCTCTCGTCGTCCCTGCTGCCGCTCCTAGGCGGCGCTGCGCTGCTCGAGCTCGGTGGCGGTCTCGACGGCCGCGCGCTGGACCGCCCGGGCGACGTCGGGTGCGACCGTGCCGAGGCCGCAGGCCGGGGTGACGACGACGTCGGCCAGACCCGTCGGTGCCAGCCCGGTGCGCTTCCAGACGCCGACGAGCCCGTCCGCGAGCTCCTGCGGGCGCGTGCGGCTCCCGTCCGTCGGCACGACTCCCGCATGGAGCCGTATGCCGTCCTCGACCGCCACGGCGACGCCCTCCCACTCGCGCGGGCGCAGCAGGGAGGTGTCGAGCGAGAGCGCCGACGGCCGCACCCCGCGCAGCAGGGGCAGCGGGGGGTTCGCCGCGCAGCAGTGCACGACGGTGTCGCCGTCGTGGGCGCCGAGGACCGTCTGGAGTCCCGCTGCGGCGACCTGCGGGTCGAGGCTGGGCAGCCGACCGAAGCCCGAGACGGTGGGCAGCCGCCCGGCCAGGACGGTGGGCAGGCTCGGCTCGTCGACCTGCAGGACGACCTGCGCCCCCGGCACGAGTCGGCGCACGGCTGCCACGTGCACGCGTACGCCCTCGGCCAGCGACTCGACGAGGTCACGGCACGCGCCCGGGTCGACGACGACGCGCTCCCCACGGGTGAGCCAGAGGCCCCCGGCGAGCGTCCACGGCCCGACCACCTGCAGCTTGAGCGGGCCCTGGTGACCGTCGAAGGCCTCGGCGAGCTCGTCGAGGTCCTCGCGGAGCAGGGCCGCGGTGCGGGCGGCGTCCCTGCCCGGGCGGTCCACGAGGCGCCAGCCGGCCGGCTGCAG
Source organism: Terrabacter sp. NPDC080008 (assembly GCF_040702505.1). NCBI lineage: Bacteria > Bacillati > Actinomycetota > Actinomycetes > Micrococcales > Intrasporangiaceae > Terrabacter > Terrabacter sp. NPDC080008. The sequence goes on along the minus strand of NZ_JBFBLC010000003.1, from coordinate 267,486 downwards.
GTCGACGGGCAGCTCGACGAGCAGGCCCGCCGTGCGGCCGACCATGTCGGCGCCCGGGCCGCGGGCCGGCAGCTCCGGCAGGTAGGGCAGGTGCCCGTCGAGCAGCTCGCGCACCTGCGCGAGCGCGTCACGGACGGAGGTGCCGGGCCAGGAGCCGATGCCGGTTGCGAGCGTCACCGCGCCAGCCTAGGCGCCGTCCCGCCCGGGCTCCGCGAGGGTAGCGTGGCGCCCGTGCAGCGCCTCGACTTCGCCGGCCCCCGGGACCTGCGCCACATGCAGGAGCTGGCATCGCGGCTGTGGTCGCCCACCAGCCGCTTCCATCCCGGACAGCTCGCCTGGTCACGCTACTTCCGACCGGTGGACCCCGACCGGCTCGGCGACGCCGAGGCGATCGCCCGGTGGGAGCAGGACGGGCAGACCGTCGGTTTCGGCTGGGCGGAGAGCCCGGACTGGCTCGAGCTGCAGGTGGATCCCGCCCACCCCGAGGCGGCCGTCGAGGTGGTCGAGTGGTTCGAGGAGTGGAGCGACGCCGAGGAGCAGACGGCCATGGTGGTCGAGGGAGACGCCGCCGTGGAGGCCGCGCTCGAGGCCGCCGGGTTCGCCCCGCAGCCGAGCTCGCCGTTCTTCACCCACCACGTCCTCGACCTCCGCGACCTGACCCCGCTGCCCGAGACTCCGGGCTACGCGTTTCGCTCGGTGGGCGCCGACGAGTGGGGCCCGCGAGCCGCCGTGCACGCCGCCGCGTGGTCCGACGACGCCCCCTCCGCGGTCGACCCCTCGTCCTACCGGCAGGTGATGCAGGCCTGGCCCTACCAGCCGGAGCTCGACTGGGTGGCGGTCGACGGCTCGGGGCAGATGGTGGCCTCGGCGCTGGTCTGGCTCGACCCGGGCACGGGTGTCGGCCTCGTCGAGCCGGTGGGCTGCGTCCCGGCGCACCGTGGCCGCGGCCTGGCCGGGGCGGTCACACTCGCCGCCCTGCACGCCCTGCGCGAGAAGGGCGGCACGCTGGCCCAGGTGACCCCGCGCGGCGACGACGACTACCCCGTGCCGCGCCGGATCTACTCCCGGATGGGTTTCGAGCCGACGGCGCGGGTCGTGATGTGGAGCCGATCGCTCGCCTGAACCGACGTTCAGCGAGCCTTGGCGCGGTCGAGGCGCGCGGCGGCGATCGTCGCAGACCCCACGACCCGCGTGCCCTCGTAGAGCACGACCGACTGCCCCGGGGCGACGCCGCGGATGCGCTCGTCGAGCCGCACCTCGACCCGGTCGCCGTCCGCCCACGCGGTCGCGGGGTACTCCTCGCCGTGGGCGCGCACCTGCGCCCCCACACGGACCACGCCTTCCGGAGCGGGGCCGCACCAGCGGGCGTGGTCACCGGTGATGGCGTCGACGCCGAGCAGGTCGGCGGTGCCGACGACCACCTGGTTGGTCTCCGGGCGCACCTCGACGACGTAGCGCGGCTGCCCGTCGGCGGCCGGACGGCCGAGGGCGAGCCCGCGTCGCTGACCGACGGTGTACGCGTACGCCCCCTGGTGCTCACCGACGACGGTCCCGTCGGTGTCGACGATCTCACCCGGTGCTGCGCCGAGCCGGCGGGTCAGCCAGCCGCGGGTGTCGCCGTCGGCGATGAAGCAGACGTCGTGGCTGTCGGGCTTGTTGGCGACGTAGAACCCGCGCTCGGCCGCCTCGCGCCGGATGTCCGGCTTCGTCGTGTCACCGAGCGGGAAGAACGAGCGCGCCAGCTGCTCGGTGTCGAGGACGCCCAGGACGTAGCTCTGGTCCTTGGCCGAGTCGACCGCGCGGTGCAGCTCGCGCTGCACTCCCCCGTCGGCTCCGACCGACTCGACGATGCGCGCGTAGTGGCCGGTGGCGACGGCGTCGAAGCCGAGGGCCAGGGCCTTGTCGAGCAGGGCGGCGAACTTGATCTTCTCGTTGCACCGCAGGCACGGGTTGGGCGTGCGCCCGGCGGCGTACTCGGCGCGGAAGTCCTCGACGACGTCGCGCTGGAAGCGGGCTGCCATGTCCCAGACGTAGAAGGGGATGCCGAGCACGTCGGCGACCCGCCGCGCATCCCCGGCGTCCTCGATGGTGCAGCACCCGCGGGCCGACTCGCGCAGCGTGGCGGCGCTCTGGCTGAGCGCGAGGTGCACCCCGACCACCTCGTGGCCGGCCTCGAGCATCCGGGCGGCGGCCACCGCCGAGTCGACGCCACCACTCATCGCCGCGACGACCCTCACGACGCGGTCGCCTCCCGGGCCCGACGAGCCCGTTCGACGGCCGCCGGCAGCGCCTCGACGAACGCGTCGACGTCGGCCTGCGTGGACGTGTGGCCGAGTGTGACGCGCAGGGCGCCGCGGGCGTCGGCCTCGCCCACGCCCATGGCCAGCAGGACGTGGCTCGGCTGCGGCACGCCCGCCTGGCAGGCGGACCCGGTCGAGCAGGAGATCCCGGCCGCGTCGAGGAGGTAGAGCAGGGAGTCGCCGTCGCACCCCGGCACGAGCAGGTGCACGTTGCCCGGCAGCCGCGAGGAGACATCCCCACGACGCCACACCCCGGAGGGCCGGATGTCCGGTGCGATCGCCATGGCCCGCTCGATCAGGTCGTCACGCAGGGCCACCAGCCTGGCGGCCTCCTCGTCGAGGTGGGCGGTGGCGTCCACGACGGCCGAGGCGAAACCCGCGATGGCCGGGGTGTCGAGCGTGCCGGAGCGCACCTGCCGCTCCTGGCCACCGCCGTGCGTCAGCGGGACGAGGGCGGCATCACGCCGCGCGACGAGGGCCCCGACCCCGATGGGGCCGCCGAGCTTGTGGGCCGTGACCGACATGAGGTCGACCCCGCTCGCCGCGAAGTCGACGGGCACGTGACCGGCGGCCTGCACCGCGTCGGTGTGGACGGGCACGTCGTACTCGTGGGCCACCTCGGCGATCGCCCGCACGTCCTGGATGGCGCCGACCTCGTTGTTGGCCCACATCACCGAGACGAGGGCGACGGAGCCGGGGTCGGCCTCGATGGCGGCGCGCACGGTCGCCGGCTCCACGACGCCGTCGGGGTTGCAGTCGAGCCAGGTCACCTTGGCTCCCTCGTGGGCCACGAGGAACTCGACGGAGTCGAGCACCGCGTGGTGCTCGGTGGCCCCGACGAGCAGGCGCACCCGCGCCGGGTCACGGTCGCGCCGGGCCACGAAGGTGCCCTTGACCGCGAGGTTGTCGGACTCGGTGCCGCCGGAGGTGAAGATGACCTCGGAGGGGCGTGCGCCGAGGCAGCGCGCGATCCTCTCGCGGGACTCCTCCACCACCTGGCGGGCCGCACGTCCGGTGCGGTGCGGCGAGGAGGGGTTGCCGACGACCGCGAGCTGCTCCGTCATCACCGCCAGGGCAGCGGGGAGCATCGGCGTCGTCGCCGCATGGTCGAGGTAGACGGTCACCGGCTGATTCTAGGCGCCACTCCACGTGCCCCCAACCGGCGCCGGGGCCGGTTGGGGGGTACGCGAGCGGCCCCCGACCGCGTGGTCGGGGGCCGCGTGCGCGCGAATGCGGGGCGCCGGCAGGGCGCCGGGCGACGCCGGAGGTCAGTCCTTGGCGGCCTTGATCGCCTCGGTGGCCTGCGGCAGGACGCTGAAGAGGTCACCCACGACGCCGAAGTCGACGAGCTCGAAGATCGGGGCCTCGTTGTCCTTGTTGACGGCCACGATCGTCTTGGAGGTCTGCATGCCGGCCCGGTGCTGGATGGCGCCGGAGATGCCGCACGCGACGTAGAGCTGCGGGCTGACCTGCTTGCCGGTCTGGCCGACCTGCGAGGTGTGCGGGTACCAGCCGGCGTCGACGGCCGCACGGCTCGCGCCGACCGCGGCGCCGAGGCTGTCGGCGAACTCCTCGACCTTGGAGAAGTCACCGGCGGTGCCGCGACCACCGGAGACGACGATCGCCGCCTCGGTGAGCTCCGGTCGACCGCTCGCCTGCTTCGGCTTCGACTCGGTGATGCGGGCGCCCTTGGCGGCCTCGGACGGCGTGAAGTCGAGCACCTCGTCGGCGGCGGCACCCGCAGCCTCCTCCGGGGTGGCCGAGTTCGGCTTGACCGCGATGACGGGCGTGCCCTTCGTGACCGTGGCCGACACGGTGTAGGAGCCGGCGAAGACCGACTGCGTCGTCGCGACGCCACCGTCGGCGGCCTGGACGTCGACGGCGTCGGTGATCAGGCCCGACTCGGTCTTGACGGCGAGGCGGGCGGCGATCTCCTTGCCCTCCGGCGAGGACGGCAGCAGGACGGCGGCCGGGGACTTCTCGGAGACGAGCTGCGCGAGCAGCTCGGCCTGCGGGACGACGAGGTGCTCGAGCACCTCCGGCGACTCGACGCGGTAGACCTTCTCGGCGCCGAAGCGGGCCAGGGTCTCCTTGGCACTGTCGAAGCCGGTCCCGACGAAGACGGCCGACGGCTCGCCGAGGCGGCGGGCGATCGTCAGCAGCTCGGCGGTGGTCTTGCGGACCTTGCCCTCGACGTGGTCGACGAGCACGAGTACTTCAGCCATGGTGCGAATCTCCTTTGCTGGCTGGGAAGGTCAAGGGAAGGCTCAGACGAACTTGCGCTCGGTGAGGAACGCGGCGAGCTTGGCTCCGCCGTCGCCCTCGTCGGGGACGATCTCGCCCTGGGTGCGCGGCGGGCGCGCGGCGAACGAGTCGACCTTCGTCCACGCGGCGTCGAGGCCGACCTGCGAGGCGTCCACGCCGAGGTCGGCGAGGCTCCACGTCTCGACCGGCTTCTTCTTCGCGGCCATGATCCCCTTGAACGAGGGGTAGCGCGGCTCGTTGATCTGGTCGGTGACCGAGACCAGCGCCGGCAGCGTCGCGGTGATCGTCTGGGTCGAGGCGTCGCCGTCGCGCCGGATGGTGGCGGTGCTGCCCTCGACGGTCAGCTCGGAGGCGAAGGTGACGGCGGGGAGGCCGAGGCGCTCGGCGAGCATGGCCGGGACGACGCCCATCGTGCCGTCGGTCGAGGCCATGCCGGTGACGACGAGGTCGACGTCGCCGAGCTTCTTGACCGCCTCGGCGAGCACGAGCGAGGTGGCGACGGCGTCGGAGCCGTGGATGGCCTCGTCGCTGACGTGGACGCCCTTGTCGGCGCCCATCTGCAGGGCCTTCTTGATGGCGTCGGCGGCGGCGTCGGGGCCGACCGTCAGGACGGTCACCTCACCCTCGCCGGCCTCGACGATCTTCAGGGCCTCCTCGACGGCGTACTCGTCGAGCTCGGACAGCAGGCCGTCGACGTTCTCGCGGTCGGTCGTGTTGTCAGATGCGTTGAACGTGCGCTCGGCCTGGGCGTCCGGCACGTACTTGACACAGACGACGATGTTCATGGGTGAACGTCCTCTTCCGTTGCTGGTGGTGGTGCTCGATGGAGCTGCCGGAGGTCGGCCCGGCACTGTCGTCCATCCTCTCACTGAGCGCTCGCTTAGTCCGCATGCCGGGGGCGTGACGCTCACCACCAGCCGAGGGCGTATGCCGTCAGCCGGGCTCTGCCACAAGGCCGTCGGGACGCCCGCGTCGGGACTCAGAGGTCGTCGACGTCTGCGGTCTCGAGGACGTGGAAGGCCGGCTCCTCGTAGGGATGGGCCGCCCGCAGGGCCGCGACGACCCGACGACGGAGGCCGCGGGGGAAGGTGACCTCGACCCGGTGCTCGGGCAGCCGCTTGAGGGCGCCGACGGTGCCGATCGCCGGCTCGGCGCCGGGGCCGGGCCGGAACTGGCCGGCGCCCTCGACGCGCCACGCGCACTCGGTGTAGTCGCCGACCGCGCCGGCCCCGGCGGCGAAGACGGCCGCCAGGACGTCCTCGGTCGACTCGACGGGCGAGTAGAACACGAGGACGTCCAGCGGCTCGCGCACGGTCGGCTCAGCGCCCCTCGAACTGCGCCTTGCCGGGGCCCTGCTCGACGAACGAGGTCATCCCGATCTCACGGTCCTTCGTCGCGAAGAGCGAGGCGAAGAGCATCCGCTCGATCTCCAGGCCGCTCTCGAGGTCGACCTCGAGGCCGCGGTCGATGGCCTCCTTGGCGGCGCGGACGGCATACGACGCGGCGCCGGCGAAGCTCGAGGCCCACTCGCGGGAGGCGGAGTAGACGTCGGCGGCCGGGACGACCTTGTCGGCGAGGCCGATCGCGAGCGCCTCCTGCGCATCGACGAAGCGGCCGCTGAAGATGATCTCCTTGGCCCGGGAGGCGCCGACGAGGCGCGAGAGCCGTTGCGTGCCACCGGCGCCCGGGATGATGCCGAGGAGGATCTCGGGCTGGCCGAGCTTGGCGTCGTCGGCCACGACCCGGAAGTCGCACGCCAGCGCGAGCTCGCACCCGCCACCGAGGGCGTAGCCGGTGATGGCGGCGATGACCGGCTTGGGGATGCGCGCGACGGCGCTGATCGAGCTCGTCAGCGGGCCGGAGCGCTCGACCATGTCGGTGTACGACATGGTCTGCATCTCCTTGATGTCGGCGCCCGCGGCGAAGACCCGCTCACCGCCGTAGACGATGACCGCCTTGACGTCGGTGCGCGCCGACGCCTCGAGCGCGGCCTCGCGGATCTCCTCCTGGACCTGGACGTTGAGGGCGTTCATCTTCGGCCGGTCGAGGCGGATCGTGCCGACGCCGCCCTCGACCTCGAGCCGGACGAACTCGCCCATCAGGCGTCGCCGGGGGTGCCGGCCGGCGCGTCGTCCATGGGCAGCCAGGACTGGAAGAAGAAGCCCACGCTCTGCAGGATGTGGTTGACCGACAGCGGCACGAGGATGTCGAGGTCGGCGTTCGGGGTGATGACGTGCTCGGCGGAGACGACGAGGCTCTCCTGGACGAGCGAGAGCTTGACGAGGTTGAGCTGCATCGTCAGGTCGTTGCAGCGGGCGAGGCGCTCGTTGCGGTCGGGCGAGACGGGCTCGGCGAGCTGCCACTGGCCGAAGAAGCGCACGAGCGCCAGGTCGCCCTCCGCGACGCGGGCGAAGAGCGTCGTGCTCGTGCCCTGGTCGTCGACGATGGCGAACTCGAGGTCGCCGTCGCCGTCGACGCTCGCCTCGATGCCGAGGCCCTTGAGGACGTCGAGGATGCGGTCGCGCACCGGGGTGTCGCTCGTCGGGACGCCGTTCGGAGCGGGGTCGGGGGCGCTCGGCATGAAGTTGGGAAGCGAAGTCGGATCGGTCATGCGTCAACCGTAACCACCCCACTGCGCGAGGTCGATCCGGGCAGGGCGACCGGCCACCCCCTACGCTCGACCCATGCCGCCGTCCCCTCCCGCGATGCCCGATCTGCCGCCGGAGCCGGGAGTGCACCTGACGCCCGAGGGGGCCCAGTTCGCGGTCTACGCCGGGCACGCCACCGGTGCGTACGTGTGCCTCTTCGACGCCGGACCCGACGGCGAGGTGACCGAGCGGCGCGTGCGGCTGCGGCACCACGCGTACGGCACGTGGCACGACGTCGTCCCGGGGGTCGGGCCGGGCCAGCGCTACGCGTTCCGCGTCGAGGGCGAGTGGGACCCCGACCGCTCCCTGCTGCACAACCCCGACAAGCTGCTCCTCGACCCCTACGCCCGCGCGATCGAGGGCGAGGTCCGGCTCGACCCGGCGCTCTACGGGCACCGGGTCGGCGCCGACCTCAGAGGTGACCTCTGGGTGCGCGACGACCGCGACTCGGCGCCCTTCATGCCCCGGTGCGTCGTCGTCGAGGACGATTTCGACTGGGGCGCGGACGTGCTGCCGCGCCGCTCCCTCACCGAGTCCCTCGTCTACGAGGTCCACGTCAAGAACGCGACCAAGCTGCACCCCGGTGTCCCCGAGCGCCTCCGGGGCACGTATGCCGGCCTCGCCCACCCGGCCTTCGTCGCACACCTGCAGGGGCTGGGTGTCACGGCCGTCGAGCTGCTCCCGGTGCACACGTTCACCCACGAGCCGGACCTCGTGCGTCGCGGGCTGCGCAACCACTGGGGCTACAACACCCTCGGCTTCTTCGCGCCGCACGCGGCCTACGCCTCGAGCGGCGAACCCCAGGGCGTCCTCGACGAGTTCAAGTCGATGGTCAAGGACCTGCACGCGGCCGGCATCGAGGTGCTGCTCGACGTCGTCTACAACCACACGGCCGAGAACTCGCGCGAGGACATGACCCTCTCGTGGCGGGGGCTGGACCAGCGGGCGTACTACCGCCTCGACGGGCGCGGGCGCGACGTCGACGTCACCGGCTGCGGCAACACCCTCGACCTGACGCACCCGGTCGTGGCCCGCATGGTGCTCGACTCGCTGCGCTACTGGGTGCAGGAGTGCCACGTCGACGGCTTCCGCTTCGACCTCGCCGTCGCTCTCGGGCGCGGCAAGGACGACGGCTACGACCGCGACCATCCCTTCCTCGTGGCCCTGCGCACCGACCCCGTGCTCTCGCGCGTGAAGCTCGTCGCCGAGCCGTGGGACCTCGGCATCCACGGCTGGCGCACGGGGCAGTTCCCGCCGCCCTTCTCCGAGTGGAACGACCGCTACCGCGACGCGACGCGCACCTTCTGGCTGCGCGACCTCGCCGCCTCGACCGCCGGCGGTGTGGGCCACGGGGTCCGTGAGCTCGCCACCCGGCTGGCCGGCTCCCAGGACCTCTTCGACAGCCACGACCGGGGCACCATCGCGTCGGTCAACTTCGTCACCGCCCACGACGGCTTCACCCTGGCCGACCTCACGGCATACGACAGCAAGCACAACGCCGCCAACGGGCACAGCGGCACCGACGGCTCCAACGACAACCGGTCGTGGAACCACGGCATCGAGGGACCGACCGACGTGCCCGAGGTCGCGGCCGCCCGCCGCCGCTCGATGCGCAACCTGCTCGGGACGCTGCTGCTCTCGACCGGCGTGCCGATGCTGGGTGCCGGCGACGAGATCGGGCGCAGCCAGGGCGGCAACAACAACCCCTACTGCCAGGACAACGAGACGAGCTGGACCTCGTGGGACCTCGAGCCGTGGCAGCAGGACCTCCTCGAGACCACCCGCCACCTCGTGCGCCTGCGCCGCGAGAACCCGGTGCTGCGGCGGCGGGCCTTCTTCTCCGGGCGGCAGGTCGACGCCGACGGCTCGACCGACCTCGCCTGGTTCGCCGCCGACGGCCACCCGGTCGGGCCGCGCTGGGACGGCCCCGGCCTCAACGTGCTCCAGGCTCTCTACAACGGCTCGACCCTCGGTCAGGAGTCGGTGCTGCTCGTCGTCAACGGGTGGGCGTGGCCGGTGGACGTCACCCTCCCCGCGGCGCCGGGCGTCACGGCCTACCGCCTGCTCTGGGACAGCGTCGACGAGCGGCCCACGTGCGCCGCGGAGCTCGCGGAGCCCGGCACGACCGCGCCGATGGCGTCGGCCTCGATGCGGGTGTGGCGCGCCGTCACGGCCGCGGCGCCGCGCGACTGAGGCAGCGAGCTCCCCTGCGCTGCGGGCCTTTAGCGAGTGCATACGCCGAGAGCCCGGACCCACGCGGGTCCGGGCTCTCGGTCGTTGCGTCGTCTCAGGCGTTGCGCGCCAGACCCATCTCGGCCGGGCTCGCCAGGCCCTCGTGCCGGGGCACGACGCGGACGCTGTAGCCGAACGAGCCGGTGCGGCGCAGCGGCTGCGAGCCGGCGAACTGGTGCCGGCCGTCGTCGTAGGACTCGACGAGCTGCAGCGGCGCGACCTCGGTGCCCCAGAGCTCGTCACCCTCGGTGACGTGGCCGTGGACGAGCTGCACCTCGACGTCGTCGGGGGTCAGCCCGTCGAGCGAGACGTAGGCGCGCAGGTCGAGGACGTCACCGATCTGCGGCGAGTCCGACAGGCCCGAGGGCTCGACGTGCTCGACCTTCACCTTGGGCCAGGCCTGACGGACCTCGGCCTTGTAGGCGGCGAGGTCCTTGGCGCCGGCGAAGTCGCGGGCACCCACCGCGCGGCCGGCGCCGGCCGCCGGGCTGTAGAGCTTCGAGGTGTAGTCCTCGACCATGCGGCTGGCGAGCACCTTGGGGCCGAGCGTCTTGAGGGTGTGGGTCATCATCGCGATCCAGCCCTGCGGCAGGCCGGCGGCGTCACGGTCGTAGAACTTCGCCGCGACGTCGTGCTCGATCAGGTCGTAGAGCGCGGCGGCCTCGATGTCGTCGCGCCGGTCGGCGTCCTCGACACCGTCGGCGGTCGGGATGGCCCAGCCGTTGCGGCCGTCGAACCACTCGTCCCACCAGCCGTCGAGGATGGAGAGGTTGAGACCGCCGTTGAGGGCGGCCTTCATGCCCGAGGTGCCGCACGCCTCGAAGGGGCGCAGCGGGTTGTTGAGCCAGACGTCGCAGCCCGGGTAGAGGTGCTGGGCCATGGCGATGTCGTAGTTGGGCAGGAAGACGATGCGGTGGCGCACCTCTGGGTCGTCGGCGAAGCGCACCATCTCCTGGATGAGGCGCTTGCCGGTCTCGTCGGCGGGGTGGGACTTGCCGGCGATGACGAGCTGGACCGGGCGCGTCGGGTGCAGCAGCAGCGCCTTGAGCCGCTGCGGGTCGCGCAGCATCAAGGTGAGGCGCTTGTAGGTGGGCACGCGGCGGGCGAAGCCGATCGTCAGCACGTCGGGGTCGAGCACGTCGTCGACCCAGCCGAGCTCGGGCTCGGTGGCCCCGCGTTTGTGCCACGAGGACCGCACCCGGCGGCGGGCGTCGTGGACGAGCTTCTCGCGCATCTCGCGCTTGGTCGACCAGATGGCGTCGGCCGGCACCTCGTCGATGCGGTCCCAGGCGTTCTGGCCGGCGATGTCGGCGGTGCCGAGGTGCTTGAGGGCGACGTCGTAGACCGCGCGGTCGACCCACGTCGGGGCGTGGACGCCGTTGGTGATGCTCGAGATCGGCACCTCGTCGTCGTCGAAGCCCGGCCACAGCCCGTCGAACATCTCGCGGCTGACGACGCCGTGCAGCTGCGAGACGCCGTTGGCGCGCTGCGCGAGGCGCAGGCCCATGACGGCCATGTTGAAGATGCCGGGCTGGCCGCCCTCGTAGTCCTCGGCACCGAGGGCGAGCAGGCGCTCGACCGGCACGCCGGGGATGGCGTTGGCGCCGCCGAAGAAGAGGTTGATCTTGGCGGCGTCGAAGCGGTCGATGCCGGCCGGGACGGGCGTGTGCGTGGTGAACACCGTTGCGGCCCGGACCGCCTCGAGCGCCTCGTCGAAGGTCAGGCCGTGGTCGCGGACGAGCTCGGTGATGCGCTCGACACCGAGGAAGCCGGCGTGCCCCTCGTTGGTGTGGTAGACCTCGGGCGTCGGGGCCCCGGACAGGCGCGACCACAGGCGCAGCGCGCGCACGCCGCCGATGCCCAGCAGCAGCTCCTGCTCGAGACGGGTGTCACCGCCGCCGCCGTAGAGTGACTCGGTGACCCTGCGGGTCTGCTCGTCGTTGCCCGGCACGTCGGAGTCGAGCAGCAGCAGCGGGACGCGTCCGACCTGGGCCTTCCACACGTGGGCGTGCAGCTGGCGGCCCGCCGGCAGGTTGACGGTGACGACCGCGGGCGTGCCGTCGTCCTCGCGCAGCAGCGCCAGGGGCAGCCCGTCGGGGTCGAGCACCGGGTAGGTCTCGACCTGCCAGCCGTCGCGGTTGAGGGACTGCTTGAAGTAGCCGGTCTTGTAGAAGAGGCCGACGCCGACGATGGGCACGCCGAGGTCGGAGGCCGACTTGAGGTGGTCGCCCGCGAGGATGCCGAGGCCGCCGGAGTACTGCGGCAGCACGGAGGTGATGCCGAACTCGGGGCTGAAGTAGGCGATGGCCGCCGGGGCCGCCTTGCCGGCCGCCTCCTGCTCACGGCTCCACGACTGGTACCAGCGCTCGTCGGTGAGGTAGTGGTGGAGGTCCTCGTTGGCGCGCACGACGCTGCTGACGAACTCGTCGTCGGCGGCGAGCGCGGCGAGCTCGTCCGACGACAGCCGCGAGAGCAGCTTGACGGGGTCCTCCCCCGCCTGGGCCCACTTGCGGGGGCTGATGCTCTCGAACAGGTCGCGGGTCGGCGGGTGCCACGACCAGCGCAGGTTGCTCGCGAGGACGCCGAGCCCCTCGATGCGGCTCGGCAGGACGGTACGGACGCTGAAGCGTCGGATGGCCTTCACAAGGGGACAGCATAGAGGCCTCTGATGTCGGTTTCTTGCAGACCTTGCAACCGTGTTTCACCCGGTCTGTGCCGTGGTCGCCGGGTACGCCCGATCGCCCAACTTGGGTACGGTCGACGCGTGACCGGCTCAGCGAAGAAGTCTCGTCCCAGCAGGCCAGCCCGCGTGCGCACCACCGTCCCCAAGCGGGCGGATGCCACCCCGACAGCAGACACCGCGTTCGTCGACGACACCGAGGCCGGGGCCGTGCACCTGGCTCCCGCCCACATCGTGAGCACCCCGCCCACGGTGGAGGGTATGCCGGGTGGCGCGCTGCCGATGGGCCGCATCCCCGTCAGCGACGTGCGCCCGCTCGTCGACTGCGGCAGGCGCCCCGCCAAGTCCGTCGTGGGCGAGGAGTTCACGGTGCGGGCCAAGGTCTTCCGCGAGGGCCACGACGCCGTCAACGCGACCGCCGTGCTCACCGACCCCGACGGCGGCGACCACTACTTCGCGATGCACAGCGTCAACCCGGGGCTGTCCGAGTGGGCCACGACCGTGTCCGCGGACCGCGAGGGCTGGTGGACCTACCGCGTCGAGGGCTGGTCCGACCCCTACGCGACGTGGGTGCACGACGCCGGCATCAAGATCGAGGCCGGCGTCGACGAGGACCTGATGTGCGCCGAGGGCGTCCGGGTGCTCGAGCGGTTCGCCGAGTCCGTGCGCGGCCTCGGCATCGACGCGAGCGAGATCGACAAGGGCATCGTGGCCCTGGGCGACACCCGGATGCCGGCCGCGCACCGCTTCGGCGCCGCCACCTCCCCCGAGATCCAGGGACTCGCCGCGCTGGTCCCGCTGCGCGAGTTCGTGTCGAGCTCGCCGGCATACTCCCTCCACGTCGAGCGCGAGCGCGCGCTCTACGGCGCGTGGTACGAGATCTTCCCGCGGTCAGAGGGCGCGCACCGCGACGAGGAGACCGGCGAATGGGTGTCGGGCACCTTCCGCACGGCGGCCCAGCGGCTGCCCGCGATCGCCGCCATGGGCTTCGACGTCGTCTACCTCACGCCGATCCACCCGATCGGCACGACGGCACGCAAGGGCCGCAACAACTCCCTCGCCGCGCAACCCGGCGACCCCGGATCTCCCTACGCCATCGGCTCGCCCGACGGCGGGCACGACGCGATCCACCCCGACCTCGGCACCTTCGAGGACTTCGACCACTTCGTCGCCGAGGCCCGCAGCAACGGCCTCGAGGTCGCCCTCGACATCGCGCTGCAGGCCTCCCCCGACCACCCGTGGGTGCACACGCACCCGGAGCTGTTCACGACGCGCGCCGACGGCTCCATCGCCTACGCAGAGAACCCGCCCAAGAAGTACCAGGACATCTACCCCCTGAACTTCGACAACGACCCGGCCGCGGCGTACGCCGAGGTGCGCCGGGTCATCCAGGTCTGGCTCGACCACGGCATCCGCATCTTCCGTGTCGACAACCCCCACACCAAGCCGGTCGCCTTCTGGCAGTGGCTGATCGCCGACGTCGCCCTGGAGTACCCCGAGACGATCTGGCTGTCCGAGGCGTTCACCAAGCCGGCGATGATGCACGAGCTGGCCAAGGCCGGCTTCCAGCAGAGCTACACCTACTACGCCTGGCGCAACGCCCGGTGGGAGCTCGAGGAGTACGGCCGCGAGCTGGCCGGCGACGACACGGGTGCCGCCTACATGCGCCCGTCGTTCTGGCCCACGACGCACGACATCCTCACGCCCTACATGCAGTACGGCGGGCCGACGGCCTGGAAGCTGCGCGCAGCGGTGGCCGCGACGATGTCGCCCACCTACGGCATCTACGCCGGCTACGAGCTCATGGAGCACGTCGCGCGGCCCGGCGCCGAGGAGCAGCTCGACAACGAGAAGTACGAGTACAAGGACCGCCAGTGGTACCTCTACGAGCCGGGCGGCCCCCTCGAGAGCCGCTCGCTGGCGTGGTACCTCAAGCGGCTCAACGACATCCGCGGCTGGCACCCGGCACTGCGGTGGCTGCGCAACCTGCGCTTCCACTCCGCCGACGACGAGAACGTCCTCGTCTTCAGCAAGTCCCGCGTCATCGACCCGGCCACCGGCGAGCGCGACACCGTGCTCGTCGTCGCCAACCTCGACCCCCACGCCAGCCGTGAGACGTGGGTGCACCTCGACATGGAGGCGCTGGGTATGGCGACATGGTCCACCTTCGACGCCCACGACCACATCACCAACCAGACGTGGGAGTGGCGCCAGGACAACTTCGTCCGCCTCGGGCCGGACTCCGAACCCGTCCACATCATCCACGTGAGGAGCCACTGACCGCATGCAGGGACTCAACCTCTCCCAGCCGGGGCTGAAGCACGACCCGCAGTGGTTCAAGAAGGCCGTCTTCTACGAGGTGCTCGTCCGCGCCTTCGCCGACTCCAAGGGGGTGGGCGCCGGCGACTTCACCGGGCTCATCCAGCGCCTCGACTACCTCCAGTGGCTCGGCGTCGACTGCCTGTGGCTGCCGCCCTTCTACGCCTCGCCGCTGCGCGACGGCGGCTACGACATCTCCGACTACAAGGCCGTGCTGCCCGAGTTCGGCACGCTGCCCGAGTTCACCGAGCTCGTCTCGCAGGCGCACGCCCGCGGCATCCGGATCGTCACCGACCTCGTCATGAACCACACGAGCGACCAGCACCCGTGGTTCCAGGCCAGCCGCGCCGAGCCGGACGGGCCCTACGGCGACTTCTACGTCTGGTCCGACACCGACGACGGCTACGACGACGCGCGCATCATCTTCGTCGACACCGAGGTCTCCAACTGGACCTTCGACCCGGTGCGCCGGCAGTTCTTCTGGCACCGCTTCTTCAGCCACCAGCCCGACCTCAACTTCGAGAACCCGGCCGTGCGCGAGGCGATGTTCGACATCGTGCGGTTCTGGATGGACCTCGGCATCGACGGCTTCCGCCTCGACGCGGTGCCCTACCTCTTCGAGGAGGAGGGCACCAACTGCGAGAACCTCCCGCGCACCCACGAGTTCCTCGCAGAGCTGCGCGCCATGGTCGACGCGGAGTACCCCGGACGCATCCTGCTCGCCGAGGCCAACCAGCCCCCGGCCGAGGTCGTCGACTACTTCGGCACCGAGGAGGCGCCGGAGTGCCAGATGTGCTTCCACTTCCCGGTGATGCCGCGGCTCTACTACTCCCTCCGCGAGGAGAAGGCGCACCCGATCATCGACGTGCTCGCCGACACCCCGGAGATCCCCAAGGGCACGCAGTGGGGCACCTTCCTGCGCAACCACGACGAGCTGACGCTCGAGATGGTGACGCCCGAGGAGCGCGCCGCGATGTACGGCTGGTACGCGCCCGACCCGCGCATGCGGGCCAACGTCGGCATCCGCCGACGCCTCGCGCCGCTGCTCGACAACTCCCGGCCCGAGATCGAGCTGATCCACGCGCTGGTGCTCTCGCTGCCCGGATCGCCCTGCCTCTACTACGGCGACGAGATCGGCATGGGCGACAACATCTGGCTCAACGACCGCGACGCGGTGCGCACGCCGATGCAGTGGACCCCCGACCGCAACGCGGGCTTCTCGAGCGTCGACCCCGGCAAGCTCTACCTGCCGGTCATCAGCAGCCTCGTCTACCACTACAACAACGTGAACGTCGAGGCGCAGATGGCCTCCTCGGCCTCGCTCCTGCACTGGGTCCGCGGCATGCTCCAGATCCGCAGCCGCCACCCCGTCTTCGGGCTCGGCGACTTCGAGGTGGTCCAGGCCGACAACGACGCGATCCTCGCGTTCACCCGCGTGCTCTCCGGCGACCCCGACAACCCGGACGAGGCGGTGCTCTGCGTCAACAACCTCTCGAGCCGTCCGCAGGCCGCGACGATCCAGCTGCCGGAGCACCTCTCCGGGCGCCAGCTCATCGACCTCTTCGGCGGCCAGGGCTTCCCGTGGGTCGCCAACGACGGCCGCGTCACGCTCACGCTCGGCTCGCGTGACTTCTTCTGGCTGCAGGTGCGCGGCGGGGAGGACAACCGCTGATGGCGATCGTGCACAAGGGCGCGACCATCGTGCCGACGAAGACCGAGATGGTCGCCGAGTGGATGCCGGCCCAGCGCTGGTACCACGGCAAGGGACACGTCCCGCAGCTGCGCCGGGTCGGCGGCTTCCGCTTCGAGGACCCCGAGGGTGAGGTGGGCTGCGAGACCCTCCTGCTCGCCGACGAGGCCGTCTCCCCCGCCGTCGTCTACCAGGTGCCGCTCACCTACCGGTCGGCGCCGCTCGACGGCGCCGAGAACGCACTGCTCGGCACGATGGAGCACAGCGTCCTCGGCACGCGGTGGGTCTACGACGCCCCGCACGACCCCGTCTACGTCGCGCAGCTGGTCGAGACGATCCTCGGCGCCGGCGTGTCCGACGAGGCGCAGGCCTCCGTCGGCAGCAACGCCCTCGCGACCGGCTCGTCGACCCACCGCGTCGACGGGGTGGTGTCGTCGTCCAACGTGCTGAGCGGTGAGCAGTCCAACACCTCGATCATCTGCCGCATGGCGGCCCGGGACGCCGGCCCGGCCGAGCCGCTGATCGTCAAGGTCTTCCGCACCCTGCAGGACGGCGACAACCCCGACGTCGTCGTGCAGTCGGCGCTCACCGAGGAGGGCTCGGACCGCGTCCCCATGGCCCTCGGGCACCTGTCCGGCGCGTGGGACTCCCCCGCCGGTGACGCACCGATGCACGGGCACCTCGCGTTCGCGCAGGAGTTCATCCCGGGGGTCGAGGACGCCTGGCGCGTGGCGCTCGTCGCCGCCGCGTCGGGCGCCGACTTCACCGCGCGGGCACGTGACCTCGGGGTCGTCACGGCGCAGATCCACACGGCCCTCGCCCACGCGCTCGGCACCCACGAGGTCACGCCCGAGGCGCGCGAGGCGCTGGCCGTGTCGATGCGGGAGCGGTATGCCGCCGCGGTGGCGCTCGTGCCCGAGCTGGCCTCCTGCTCCGCCGCCGTCGACCGCGTCGTGGCACGGGTCGGCGAGGTCCACTGGCCGCCCCTTCAGCGCATCCACGGCGACTACCACCTGGGCCAGGTGCTCGACGTGCCGGAGCGGGGCTGGGTCGCCCTCGACTTCGAGGGTGAGCCGCTGCGCCCGCTCGCCGAACGCGTACGCCCCGACCTGACGGCGCGGGACGTCGCCGGCATGCTGCGCTCCTTCGACTACGCCGCCGGCTCGGTCGCCCTGGCCGACCCGCCCGTCGACGCGACGGACTGGGCCGCCGCCTGCCGCACCGCGTTCCTCGAGGGCTACGCCTCCGTGGCCGGTGAGCCCGACGCCGACGCCCGGACGCTGACCCGCGCCCTCGAGCTCGACAAGGCGCTCTACGAGGTCGTCTACGAGGCCCGCAACCGGCCCACCTGGCTGCCCATCCCGCTCGGCGCCGTCGAGCGGCTCACCACCGAGGAAGGCACCCCATGACCACCGACACGAGCCAGGGCCCCTCGCTCGACGAGGCGGCGATCTCGGCGTTCCTCAGCGGTCGCAACGCGCAGCCGCACGACCTGCTGGGGCAGCACGTCGGGCCGGGCGGCCTGACCATCACGGCGTTCCGGCCGTATGCCACGCACGTCGGCGCGCGCCTCGACACCGGCGACCGGGTCGAGCTGCGGCACGTCCGCGACGGCATCTGGTCGATGACCTCGCCGGACTTCACCTCGACGCACGACTACCGCCTGCTCGTCGAGTACGGCGACGGCGTCGAGCACGTCCAGGACGATCCCTACCGCTTCGCGCCGACGCTCGGCGAGATGGACCGGCACCTCATCAACGAGGGCCGGCACGAGCAGCTGTGGACCGTCCTCGGCTCGCACGTGCGCCACTACCCCGGGCCCCTCGGCGAGGTCTGGGGCGTCTCGTTCGCCGTCTGGGCACCGCGCGCCAAGGCGGTCCACGTCATCGGCGACTTCAACGACTGGGACCGTCGCACGCACCCGATGCGCGCGCTCGGCGAGAGCGGCATCTGGGAGCTCTTCCTCCCCGGCGCCCGCGAGGGGATGAACTACCAGTTCGCCGTGCGCGGTCCCGACGAGCTCGTCCGGCTCAAGAGCGACCCGATGGCGCGCATGACCGAGGTGGCGCCGAAGCAGGCGGCCATCGTCACCGAGACGCACTACGAGTGGCGCGACCACGACTGGATGGAGGCGCGCCGCACCCGCAACTCCCACCAGGGCCCGATGAGCACCTACGAGGTCCACCTCGGCTCGTGGCGCCAGGACCTGGGCTACCGCGGCCTCGCCGAGCACCTCGTCAACTACGTGCGCGACCTCGGCTTCACCCACGTCGAGTTCCTGCCCGTCATGGAGCACCCGTACGTCCCGTCGTGGGGCTACCACGTCACCGGCTACTACGCGCCGAGCTCGCGCTGGGGCACTCCGGACGACTTCCGCTACCTCGTCGACGAGCTGCACCGGGCCGGCATCGGGGTCATCCTCGACTGGGTGCCCGGGCACTTCGCCACCGACGAGTGGGCGCTCGCCCGCTTCGACGGCCTGCCCCTCTACGAGCACCCGGACCCCCGGCGCGGCTGGCACCCCGAGTGGGGCTCCAACATCTTCGACTACGGCCGCAACGAGGTTCGCAACTTCCTCGTCGCCAACGCCCTCTACTGGCTCGAGGAGTTCCACGTCGACGGCCTGCGCGTCGACGGCGTCGCCTCGATGCTCTACCTCGACTACGCGCGTGGCGCCGGCGAGTGGCTCCCCAACTCGGAGGGCGGCCGCGAGAACCTCGAGGCGGTCCGCCTGCTCAAGGAGACCAACGGCACCGCGTACAAGCGGGCCGGCGGCATCGTCACGATCGCCGAGGAGTCGACGACGTGGCCGGGCGTGACCCGTCCCACCAACCAGGGCGGCCTCGGCTTCGGGTTCAAGTGGAACATGGGCTGGATGAACGACTCGCTGAAGTACCTCGGCGAGGAGCCCATCTACCGCAAGTACCACCACGGCAAGCTGACGTTCTCGCTGATGTACGCGTTCGACGAGAACTTCGTGCTGCCGATCAGCCACGACGAGGTCGTCCACGGCAAGGGCTCGCTCCTGCGCAAGTCGCGCGGCACCCGCGAGGAGCAGGTCGCGACGCTGCGCGCCTTCCTCGCCTACCTGTGGTGCCACCCGGGCAAGCAGCTGCTCTTCATGGGCTGCGAGTTCGGCCAGGAGTCGGAGTGGTCCGAGGGCCGCAGCCTCGACTGGTGGCTGCTCGAGCAGCCGCTGCACTACCGCGTGCACAACCTCGTCAAGGACCTCAACGCCATCTACAAGGGCAACCGCGCCCTGTGGGAGCTCGACGCCGACCCTGCGGGCTTCGAGTGGCTCGAGGCCGACGACGCGGCGCACAACACGTTCTCGTGGCTGCGCTTCGGCAAGGGTGACCGGAGCGCGGACGCACCGGTGGTCGCGTGCGTCATGAACTTCAGCGGTCAGACGCAGGAGTCATACCGGATCGGGCTGCCCCGTGGCGGGCGCTGGCAGGTCGTGCTCGACACGGCCGGCTACCACCCCGACGCCCCCAGCAGCGCCGGCATCGTCCTCGACGCGCGCCGTGAGGACTGGCACCACCAGCCGTATGCCGTCGACGTGACGGTCCCCCGGCTCTCCACCGTCTGGCTCGTCCCGGTCGAGGAGGCGCAGCCGGAGATGATCGTCGGCACCGCCGAGGAGGTCTCGCCTCCGGTCAGCGCCGAGGTCATCGCGGAGTCCATGGCCGAGGCGCTGGAGGATCCGGCCGTGGACACGTCGTCGGCCGCGGCGGACGCTGCAGCTCTTCCTTCGACCCCGAACGGAGACCTCTCATGACGCACCCCCGTGCCGGCCAGCGGGCCCAGGCAGAGGACCTCGTCGACGTCGACGCGCTCATCAGTGCCTACTACGACCGTCACCCCGACGTCGACGACCCCGACCAGCAGGTCGCCTTCGGCACCTCCGGGCACCGCGGCTCGAGCCTGCGCACGGCCTTCAACGAGGACCACATCCTCGCCACCACGCAGGCCATCGTCGACTACCGCGTCTCGCAGGGCTTCGATGGTCCCCTCTTCATCGGGCGCGACACCCACGGCCTGTCCGAACCGGCCTGGCGCTCGGCCCTCGAGGTCCTCGTGGCCAACGGCGTGCAGGTCCTCGTCGACGACCGCGACGGGTTCACGCCCACCCCCGCCGTCTCGCACGCGATCCTGCGTGCCAACCGCGGAAAGGGCTCCGGCGCAAGCGGTCTCGCGGACGGCATCGTGGTCACGCCCTCGCACAACCCGCCGGCCGACGGTGGCTTCAAGTACAACCCGCCGCACGGCGGACCCGCCGACACCGATGCCACGTCCGTCATCGCCAAGCGCGCCAACGACCTCATCCGCGGTGGCCTCCGCGAGGTGCGGCGCGTGGCGTTCGAGCAGGCCCGGGGCGAGGCAGGCGCGTACGACTTCCTCGGCACCTACGTCGACGACCTGCCCAACGTCGTGGACCTGGCCCGCATCCGCGACGCCGGCGTGCGCATCGGCGCGGACCCCCTCGGCGGTGCCTCGGTCGCCTACTGGGGCGAGATCGCCGAGCGCCACGGGCTCGACCTCACCGTGGTGAACCCGCGTGTCGACCCGCAGTGGGCGTTCATGACGCTGGACTGGGACGGCAAGATCCGGATGGACTGCAGCTCCCCGTCGGCCATGGCATCGCTCATCCGCAACAAGGACGCCTACGACCTCTCCACCGGCAACGACGCCGACGCCGACCGGCACGGGATCGTGACGCCGGACGCCGGGCTGATGAACCCCAACCACTACCTGGCCGTCGCGATCCAGTACCTCTACGGCGGTGCGCGTCCGGGCTGGCCGGCCACGACGGCCATCGGCAAGACTCTCGTCTCGTCCTCGATGATCGACCGCGTCGCACAGGAGCTGGGCCGCACGCTGCTCGAGGTGCCCGTCGGCTTCAAGTGGTTCGTGCCCGGGCTGCTCGACGGCTCGGTCGGCTTCGGCGGCGAGGAGTCCGCCGGAGCCAGCTTCCTGCTCCAGGACGGCACGGTCTGGTCCACCGACAAGGACGGGATCCTGCTCGCGCTCCTCGCCTCCGAGATCCTCGCGGCGACCGGCAAGACACCCAGCCAGCACTACGCCGAGCTGACGGCGAGACACGGCGACCCGGCATACGCCCGCATCGACGCCGCGGCGTCGCGCGAGGAGAAGGCCAAGCTCGCGGCCCTCTCCCCCGACGACGTGACGGCCGAGACCCTCGCCGGGGAGCCGATCACCGGCAAGCTCACCGAGGCACCGGGCAACGGCGCGAAGATCGGCGGGCTCAAGGTGACCACCGAGACGGCGTGGTTCGCAGCTCGTCCCTCGGGCACCGAGGACGTCTACAAGATCTACGCCGAGTCGTTCCAGGGGCCGGAGCACCTCGCCCGGGTGCAGGCCGAGGCCAAGGACGTCGTCACCGCGGCCCTCGGCGGATGACGTCGGCCGAACCGCCCGGCGCGCGCGGTCGCCTCGTCCTCGTGACGGGCGCCGACGCGTCGGCTCTCGGGCAGCTGGCCCGGGCGGTGGGCGAGCTCCTCGGCGACGCCCTCGTCGTCGACGGCCAGGTGCTCGAGTCGATGCTGGTCGGTGCCGCCTCGCCCGCGCCGAGGCCTGACGACGGGGTGGCGCTCGTGCGGCGCCAGCTGCTGCGGTGGTCGGCCGGGCTCGCGCTGGCCGAGACCTATCTCATCGAGGGTCACGACGTCGTCGTCGCCGACCGTGTCGAGGGCGACCGGCTCGAGGACTACCTCGACCTGGCCGCCCCCGAGCCGGTGCACCTCGTCGTCGTGGAGGCCGGCATCGACCCCTCGACCCCGGCGTGGGGACTCTGGGTCACGACGCAGCCGGGGACCGGTGCTCCGGCGGACATGGCAGACATGGCGGCCGAGGTGGTCGAGCGGCTCGCGGAGTCGCTCGTCGACACCGCGGCCTCCGACTGAGGCCACCCTCCGAGCACCAAGCCGTCCCGAGAGCAGCGAGCCACCGCGCACGGGTGGCTCGCTGCTGCAACCGTGGCTCGGTGCCGCCGAGGTGGCTCGTCGCGGGTCGAGTGCCCGGTGCTAGAAGAGGGCGCTCATCAAGGACTTGCGGGCCTTGACGACGCGCTCGTCCGTGACCCCGACGACCTCGAAGAGCTCCACGAGGTGCTCGCGGGCCTTGTTGCGGTCGGCGTCGGCCGTCACCCGCACCGTGTCGACGAGTCGCAGGAACGCGTCCTCGACATGGCCACCGAGCAGGTCGAGGTCGGCCACGAGGATCTGCGCGTCGACGTCGGTCGGGGCGGCGGCGGCAGCCGCGCGGGCCGCCTGCAGGTCTACCCCCTGGGTGCGCTGCAGCAGACCCACCTGGGCCAGACCGAGCTTCGCGTCGGTGTCGGCCGGGCTCTGGGCGAGCGCCTCCCGGTACGCGGCTGCGGCCCCGTCGAGGTCGCCGGCCTCGATCGCGTCGAAGGCCTTCTGGTGCAGCGGCGGCAGCGGCGGCTCGGCCACCTCGTCCTCGGGCGCCTCGGCGCCGTCACCGGCGGCCACAGTGCCGGTGACCCCGTGCTGCGAGGCGAGCTGCAGCACCTGGTCGATGACGGCGGTGATCTGGGCCTCGGGCTGCGCGCCCTCGAAGAGCGGCACCGGCTGACGCTGCACGAAGGCGAAGCTGACGGGCACGGCCTGCACCTGGAACGCCTGCAGGATGCCGGGGTTGGCGTCGACGTCGACCGTCACGAGCTGGAAGCGGCCGGCGTAGCGCCGGGCCACCGACCCGAAGGTCGTGAGGAAGTCGGCGGACTCCTTCAGTCGTGGCGACCACAGCACCATGACCACGGGGTGGGTCGCCGACGCCTCGACGACGTCGCGGAAGGAGGCGTCAGTGCCTTCGATGACGAGGCCAGCACCGTCCGCGGAGGTGGAGCCCGCGCCGGAGGCGGGGCCAGCCTGCGGGGCCGGACGCTTGAGCGATGACAGGTCGACGGCACCGCGCAGTGCTGCTGCGGTGAATGGCTGGTGACTCATAGATCAATCCTGCCTCACCTGCCCGAGCCGGCGACGAGCTGGTCGGACGCCGCGACGATGCGGGCCTGCCCGGACGCGGGGATGACGATGGCCACGATCTCGTTGGAGGTCAGGTTGGCCTCCGTCGTGATCTGCTTGATGCCGGTCAGCAGGGTCAGCTCCTTGGCCGGCGTGAGCTTGACCGGGGTACGCATGGCAATGGCGTCGTTGCGCACCAGGTGGGCGAAGACGATCGCGCCGTTGCCGCCCTTGAGCCGCAGGCCGCCGAGGACGCCCTTGGGCTGGTGCTCCTGGGTGAAGGCACCCTGGTTGTTGAGGGCCTGCGACTGGGCGCGCGCCGACTGGCGCAGCTGCTCCGAGAGCGGGTCGTCGGCCAGGACCTTGGTGGGCGTCGGGTCGGGGAACTTCACCGACGCCGCGAAGGCGTTCATGGCATCGGAGGGGCTGGTGGCCAGCCCCTTGCCGTCGCCGATCGCGGCGGAGCCGCCGGTCGGGGCGTCGAGGGCGTCTAGCTTGGCGTCGGGGAGCATCGGCGTGACGGCGGCCGCCTTGAACTGGTCGCCCGCCCCGTCACCGACGAGCAGCACGAGCACCGCGGCGCCGGTCTTCTTCAGGGTGGTCTGCGCGAGGATCTGCCGGGGCTTGTCGCCGCTGCGGGAGACGCCCAGCACCTTGACACCCGTCGTGGCGAGCTCGGCGTCGGCCTTCTCTGCGGCGGTGCGGCCGGGAAGCGTCTTGGCGTACGCGTTGGCCGACTCCAGCGCGGCACCGACGAAGGCCTTCTGCCGCGCGGCGACCCCGGCCGGCGTCGCGTCGAGCGAGGAGCTCGCCGCGGCGGCCACTGCGGAGGCGGCGGTGGTCTGGGCGGTGTCCGCCGCGACGGCAGCGCTGCCCGAGCCCGTGTCGCCGTCGTCCGTGTTGCCGGTGCAGGCGGAGAGCATGGCCGCACAGGCGAGCGCGGCAACAAGACCTCGTCGGCGGATCGCGGGGCGGGGCATGGAGAAGCCTTTCGATGACACAGGGGAGGGATGGCCGAACGCACGGCCGCCCACCACGATACGCAGGGTGGCGCCCGCAACCCCAATCCGGTAAAGCGGCCTGCCATGCACAAATCCGGACGTTCCGGACGCCG
This sequence comes from Terrabacter sp. NPDC080008, assembly GCF_040702505.1. Lineage (NCBI taxonomy): Bacteria > Bacillati > Actinomycetota > Actinomycetes > Micrococcales > Intrasporangiaceae > Terrabacter > Terrabacter sp. NPDC080008. The sequence goes on along the minus strand of NZ_JBFBLC010000003.1, from coordinate 243,228 downwards.
CTTCCCTGGTGTGACCGCCCTGATGTCGGGCAGGTCACCCGAGGAGCGCCCGGCGGAGGTGGACGGCCCCGCGCCGCGCGGCCCCGGCCAGTCAGGCCTCGGACGTCGCCCGGCCCTCGTCGAGCACGACGTGCCGTGTGGCGCCGGCGGCTGCCTCGAGGTCGTGCGTCGCCATGACCACGGCCGCGCCCTGTGCCGCGAGCTCCGACAGCAGGGCCAGCACCAGCTCGCGGTTGGCGTGGTCGAGCTCGGAGGTCGGCTCGTCGGCGAGCAGGATGCGCGGCCGTGCCGCGAGGGCACGGGCCACGGCGACACGTTGCTGCTGCCCTCCAGACAGCTCCTCGACGAGGTGGTCCCCGGAGTCCTCGAGGCCGACGGCGGCCAGCGCCTCCCGGGTGCGCTCGATCGCCTCCGGCGCCCGGACTCCCGCCTCGAGGAGCGGCACGAGGACGTTCTCGGTGGCGGTCAGCACGGTGGCCAGCCCGTTGCCCTGTGGCACGACCGAGACCCCGAGGGCCACCGTGGCCTCCCGGGCGTCGCAGGGCCGCACCGGTGAGCCGGCGACGACGACGCGTCCCGTCACCCCGGCGGCAGGGTCGAGCGCCCCGGCCAGCGACGAGAGCAGCGTGGACTTGCCGGCGCCGGACGGCCCGCTGACGGCGACCAGCTCGCCGGGCGCGACCTCGAGCGTCACGTCGTCGAGCGCCACGACCTCGCCGAACCGCACCCCGAGGCCGTATGCCGCGAGCGCCGTCCGCGCCTCGCCTCCCTCGGTGCTGTCGTCCACGGGAGAGGGGCCGGCGGGCTGGTTGGGCGCCACCCCGCCGCGTCCGCGTCGCAGCCTCATCCGATCTCCGTCCCCGGCAGGGCAGCGCCCCCCGCGTCGACAGCCGTGTCCGTCTCGTCCTCGCCCTCCAGGCGCCACCCGGCACCGTCGTGGCGCAGCCGCACGAGCGACCCCGGCGGGAAGTCGTCGAGGGCGGCGCCCGAGAGGGGCAGGGACCCGTCGGCCGACACGACGGCATACTCCTCCCCGAGCCGGCCCTCGGCGCCCACCCGCCCGTCGCGGATGGTGACGGTGCGGGGCAGCCTGGCCGCGACCTGCGGGTCGTGCGTGACGACGACGATGGTCGAGCCGAGCTGCTCGTTGATGTGGGTGAGCGCGTCGAGCACCCGGTCGCGGGACTCGTGGTCGAGCTGGCTGGTCGGCTCGTCGCCGAGCAGGAGCCCCGGGAAGCAGGCCATGCCCACGGCGATGGCGGTCAGCTGGAGCTGCCCGGGCGTCAGGCCCTGAAGCGGCCGGTGGCCGAGGTCCTCGATGCCGAGCAGGCCGAGCACATCCCGGACGTCGGGGACCTGCCGCCCCAGCCGCCGCGCTCCGGCCTGCGCGAACGCGACGTTGTCCGCGGGAGTGAGGTACGGCAGCAGGTTGCGGGCCGCTCCCTGCAGCACGAGCCCGACGTCGCCGGCCCGGAAGCGGTCGAGCGCGGCGTCGGTCATCGACTTCATCTCGTGGTGCCCGACGTGGACCCGGCCGGCACTGGGCTCGAGCAGCCCTCCGAAGACGGTCAGGAGGGTCGACTTGCCGGCGCCGCTGGGCCCGAGCAGGCCGACGACCTCCCCGGCCGAGACACGCAGGTCCACCCCGGACAGCGCAGCGACGTCGTGCCCCTCCGAGCGGTAGATGACCACGAGACCGCGGGTCGTGACGTCGAGCCCGCGACGGGCCTCCGGGGCGGCGAGCACGCCTGTGCCGGAAGAGGTTCGCCGTGCTGTGCGTACCCTCACGCCTGCTCCCGCACTCTCGTGACCGTGGCCCGCCGCGCCAGCCACACCCCGAGCCCGGCCGCCACGAGGGCGAGCCACAGCAGGGTCAGCGCCGCCGCCGTGACCATCGCGGCAGGGGCGGGATCGAGGTCGCGCACGAACGTCGCGGAGGGGGTGGTGAAGAAGGGCACGAGACCGAGCGACAGTCGGCCGCCCACCGCGCCGCACACTGCGCCGACGAGCGCCGCGATCGTGATGACGACGACCTGCTCGGCCACGGCGACCTGCCGCAGGCGTCGGGGAGGCACCCCGGCGAGGCGCAGTGCGGCGAGGTCCTTGGACCTGGTCCGCCACGAGGTCACGGTCACGAGCAGCAGGACGAGGGCGCCGAGCACGAGGGCCACGATGCCGATGACGATCGCCAGCTGCAGGGACCAGGCGGAGGCGGACCGGTCGTAGGACCGGCGCAGGTCGGCGAGGTCGGAACGCGAGAGCACCGTGACGCCGGCCCCCTCGAGGGCTCGCTGCACGGACGCAGCCCGGGTCGCGTCCCCGACCCAGACCTCGATGGAGCCGCTGGCATAGAGCCGGCTCGCCTGCGCCGCGAGCGCGTCGAAGTCGACCAGTGCCACGTTCGTCGCATTGCCGGGCGCGACCGCCACGCGCGCCACCTCGCGGGTCGCGACGCTGGATCCGCTGAACCCGACGATCGACGAAGCGGGTGAGCCGCTGTCGCCGTCGGGCGACGGTGCCACGACGACCGGCAGGGCCGGTGGCCCGGTCGAGAGCGTCACGATCCCTCCCGTGGAGGCGAACGTCAGCCGTATGCCGTCGGCCCCCACGCTCTCGACCGTCGCGAAGCCGGGTCGGTCGGGTTGCAGGTCGCGGAGCGGGAACGGCGTGCCGACCTCGGCCCAGGGCAGGTCGCCGAGCCGGATCGCTGACGAGGCATCGGTGGTCAGCGACCCCACGCGGACGTGCCCGGCGATGAGCCTCGTCTCGGTTTCGGCGCGGTCGACCGAGATGCCGGTCAGGGTGCACGAGGACGCGCACGGGATGCGTCCGGTAAGCCGGACCTCGCCGGTGCGGGTGAACGGCACGGCACCGAGCGGGACGTTCACGTCGGCTCCCGTGCCGTCGCGCAGCTCCAGCCGGAACGGCAGGGTGTCCGGGCCGTGGGGCGACGGTGGTCCGTCGCCCGCGGCCAGGTCCGCGCCCGGCACCACCTTGTCGATGCCGAGACCGTCGAGCGTCACGGTCGCGCGGGTTCCTCGCAGCTCGGTCGATGCGCCGGCCGAGGCCGAGAGCTTCGACCAGTCGATGCGGGTGGCCGTGGCGCCGCCGGGGTCCAGTGCCACCCGGTGCATCGCGGCTGGCACGACGGCCATGGTGGCGAGCGAGCCGGTGTTGCCCGCGTAGAGGGTCGCGACCGGGGCCGTGAAGCGCGAGCCCGGGTCGAGCCGGCGCAGCACGTCCCGGACGAGCCGGGGCTCCTTGGCGTCCGTCCGGAGCACCACCTGCGCGCCGGCTTCGAGCGTCGCGCGCTGTTGCCGGTTGCGGTCGGCGACGAGGTAGGCGTCGGTGGCGAAGACGAGCAGGGCCGTGGCGACGGTGACGATGGCGACGAGCCGCCGGACCGCGGGCCGGCGGGCCAGCTGGACGGCGGTGAGGCCGCTCGCCACGTGACCCCGGCGCAGCAGCAGGTGGCCGAGGCGGCTCGCGACGGGCACCACGACGAGCGCGAGCAGCAGGCCGACGGCGAAGGCCAGCAGCGCGGGGGTCGCCATCGCCAGCGGACCGCTGACGTTGCCGCTGACGATGGTCACGACGCCCGCTCCGGCGACGGTGATGACCACGGCGTCGAGCAGGCCGACAGCCAGCGACCGTGGCCGCGGCGGCACCCGGCGGAGCAGGGACGGGATGGGCTCGCGCACGACGCGGCGGGAGGTGAGGAGGACGGCGCCGAGGGCGGCGGCGAGCGCGACGACGGCGGCGGCATACGCCCCCCGTGGCACGTCGAACGGCACGCCCTCGGGCAGCCAGAGGCGCGCGGCCACGACGTCGACGAGGCCGGCCAGCACGACGCCGACCGGCACGCCGAGCGCGACGAGGGTGCCGAGCTCGGTCACGACGAGCCGCCGCGCCCCGCGGACGCCCTCGCCCCGCAGCCGGGCCAGCGCGATCTCGGGCCGGCGCTGCTCGACCGCAGCCGAGGCGGCGAGGCCGAGCACGATGACGGCGAGGAGGGCCAGCTGTCCCATCAGCAGAGGCACCAGCAGCGCCGCCTGCTGCTGCCCGAGGACCACGGTGTGCCCGAGCTCGTCGAGGCCGCTGCGCAGGACCGGGGTGCTCGGGCCGTCGACACTGATGTCCTGTGCCACCCGGAGGCTGTCCAGGAGCCCCGGCAGTTCGTCGACGCCGAGGGCGTCCCGTCGCAGGGCATAGCTGAAGGTGGTCGTCGTGCCCTCGGGTGTCTGGGCGAAGAAGGCCGGCGCGACGACGGGCGCGTCCACCTTCGGCACCGAGGCAAGCCCCTGCATCGACCTCGTCCCGGCGCGGCCGGTGAGCCGCAGCCCGAACCAGGCCGTGTCGTCGAGCACCTGGTCGTAGGTCCCGACGACCACCGCGCGCTGGGGCGCACCGCGGCCGGGCGACCCGTCCGGGGCCGCGACCAGGCCGACGACGTCACCGACGTGCCACCCCTCGAAGGCGGCCTCGGCGGTGGAGACCATGACCTGCCCGGCCTCGCTCGGGCACGCCCCGGAGGTGACCCGCAGGTGCGCGCACCCGGACAGCGGGGCGTAGGCGGTCGTCAGCACGTCAGCCCCGGCGTGGCGGTCCGACTGGCGCAGCAGCACCTGCCCCGAGACCATCGCCACGGGCGCCGCGTAGGCGGTGCGCACCGATGCCGGCAGGGCCGCGGCGACTGTGCTCGCCGCAGGCACGCTCCGCCCGTCCGACTGCGCCTCGGCCACGGCGGCGGTGGCCATCACCGTGCTGCGGGCCAGCGCGTCCCGCAGCAGCCCGTGCTCGACCGACCTGGCGTAGAGCGGGCCGAACACGGCCGACGCGGTCACCAGCGCCGACAGCAGCAGGAGCGACAGGGCCTGCCCAGGACGGTGCCGCGTGGTGGCGACGAAGGTGCCCAGCCGCCCGACGCCAGGTCCGGTGGCGGGGAGGCTGGCACGGCGCCGCCGTCGGCTCGTCATGCTGCCCCCTGCTCGCCTCGGCGCTCGCGCGCACTCCCCTGCCGTCCCTCCGCTGGGCGCGCTCGCCCGGCGGCGGTGTGAGTCTGCACCCGCGCGCCGGGTGGCGGGCCGGTGGTGTCGACGATCATCGCGATCGTGACCTCTTCGCAACCGAAGACGGTCGGCGGGTCGTCGGCAGCGCCGGTCAGCGCGGCCGGTCCAGCAGGCCCGGCCCGGTGGTCAGGGGTCTCGGTCAGCGCCCGACGCGGCGGATCAGGCGGATCTCCGGGGTGCCGGTCGCCGGGTGCTCGGAGCGGCCGCCCTCGTCGACGAAACCGCGCCGGGCGTAGAAGGCGCGGGCGCGGGCGTTGTCCTCGACGACCCACAGCGTCGCGTCCCGGTCGCCGACGAGCTCGTCGAGCAGGCGGTCGGCCACGCCGGTGCCGCGGGCGTGCGGCAGCAGGTTGACGACGTAGAGCTCCCAGTCGGTCGGAGCGTCCTCGTCCCGGCTGGGACCCGCGCCCGCGAAGCCCGCGAGCGCTCCCGACGGATCGACGACGAGCAGCGTCTGGCCCTCGCGCCATTCGGGCGCCGACAGCTGCCTGCGCCAGTTCTCGGCCGAGCGCTCGTCGCTGAGGCCCGCGAGGTAGTCGGCGGGCATGATGCCGGCGTACGCGTCACGCCAGACGGCCATGTGCACCCGGCCGAGCTCGTCGCAGTCCTCGAGGGTCGGGGGCCGCAGCCGCCAGCCGTCCTCAGCCATCGCCCTGGCGGTCGAGCGCCTGCTCGAGCCGCTCGAGCTTGCCGTCGAGCTCACCGCTGAACCCCGGGCGGATATCCGCCTTGAGCACGAGCCCGACGCGGGGCGAGCTCGCGGCGATGACGTCGCAGCACTGCTTGACCACGGCCATGCACTCGTCCCACTCCCCCTCGATCGTGGTGAACATGGCGTCGGTGCGGTGCGGCAGGCCGGAGTCGCGCACGACCCGGATGGCCCGGGCGACCGCGTCGGACACCGAGCCGGTGTCGTCGGCCGCGACGGTGGGGGCGACGGAGAAGGCGATCAGCATGCCCACACCGTATGCCGCCCGCATCCTCGCGCGGTCGCCTGCCCTCCCGTCTCGCCGAGCCCGACAGACCGGGACGGATGACGGAGCTTCCTCGCGCCGGGGGTGCCCGCCGTGCTCACGACGGCGGGTGCCGAGCGTGAACCTCCGACATCGTTCCCGGACGCCACGTCAGGGACGGGCAGGCGTCAGGCGCCGAGCTGCTCGCCCAGCTCGAGCACGAGACGGTCGGCGGCGGCATACGGGTCGAGGTGGCCGGTGAGCACCTCGCGCGCCAGCGTGACGACTCCCGCGTGTCCCGCGACGTGCGCGAAGCGGGCCCGGAGTGCCGCGAGCGCGATGGTCTCGATCTCGTCGGCGGCCCGCCGCTCGCGCCGGCGGGTGAGCTCGCCGTTCTCCTCGACGAAGGCGCGGTGCTTGTCGAGCGCCTCCATGACCTCGTCGATGCCGACCTTCTGGGCGGCGACGGCCTTGACGACGGGCGGGCGCCACAGCCCCGGCTCGGTGCGGTCGCCGAGGGAGATCATGTGGCGCAGGTCGCGCACCGTGGCGTCGGCGCCGTCGCGGTCGGCCTTGTTGACGACGAAGACGTCGCCGATCTCGAGGATGCCGGCCTTGGCCGCCTGGATGCCGTCGCCCATGCCGGGGGCGAGCAGCACGACGGAGGTGTCGGCGAGTCCCGCGATCTCGACCTCGCTCTGCCCGACGCCCACCGTCTCGACGAGCACGACGTCGCAGCCCGCGGCGTCGAGCACGCGGATCGCCTGCGGCGTCGTGAACGAGAGGCCGCCGAGGTGGCCGCGGGAGGCCATCGACCGGATGTAGACCTCGGGGTCGAGCGCGTGGTCCTGCATGCGGACCCGGTCACCGAGCAGCGCGCCGCCCGAGAACGGCGAGCTCGGGTCGACGGCGAGCACGCCGACGCGCAGCCGCCGCTCCCGGAAGGCGCCCACGAGCGCGGTCGTCGTCGTCGACTTGCCCACGCCGGGCGAGCCGGTGAGGCCGATGACGTACGCGTTGCCGGCGTGGGGTGCGAGCGCCGCCATCACCTCGCGCAGCGACTCGTGCCCGTCCTCGACGAGGGAGATGAGCCTGGCGACGGCGCGCGGCGAACCCGCCCTGGCCGACTCGACCAGGGCGGGGACGTCGACGGATCTGCGCGCCACGCGGCGGGGTGCCTCGTCGCTCAGGCGGACGTGGGGACGCGGACGATGAGGGCGTCGCCCTGGCCGCCACCACCACAGAGGGCGGCCGCGCCGACGCCGCCACCGCGGCGCTTCAGCTCGAGGGCCAGGTGCAGGGCGATGCGGGCACCGGACATGCCGATCGGGTGGCCGAGGGCGATGGCGCCGCCGTTGACGTTGACCTGGTCGAGGTCGAGGCCGAGCTCCTTGGCGGAGGCCAGGCCGACCGCGGCGAACGCCTCGTTGATCTCGACGAGGTCGAGGTCGGCGGGCGTGATGCCCTCCTTCTCGCAGGCGCGGGCGATGGCACGCGCGGGCTGCTGCTGGAGCGTGGAGTCCGGGCCGGCGACCATGCCGTGGGCGCCGATCTCGGCGAGCCAGGTCAGGCCCAGCTCCTCGGCCTTGGCCTTGCTCATCACGACGACCGCGGCGGCGCCGTCGGAGATCTGCGAGGCCGAGCCGGCCGTGATCGTGCCGTCCTTGCTGAAGGCCGGGCGCAGTCCGCTGAGGGACGCCGTGGTCGTGTCGGGACGGATGCCCTCGTCGCTCTTGAAGACGATCGGCTCGCCCTTGCGCTGCGGGATGTTCACGGCGACGACCTCGTCGTCGAAGATGCCGTCCTTCCAGCCCTTGGCGGCCAGCTGGTGGCTGCGGGCCGAGAACTCGTCCTGCTGCTCACGGGTGAAGGCCTGCTCACCCTGGTTGGCCTGCTCGGTCAGGGCGCCCATGGCCTGGTCGGTGAAGGCGTCCCACAGGCCGTCGTAGGCCATGTGGTCGCGCATCGTGACGTCGCCGTACTTGTAGCCCTCGCGCGACTTCGTCATGAGGTGCGGCGCGTTGGTCATCGACTCCTGGCCGCCGGCGACGACGACGTCCACCTCGCCGGCGCGGATCAGCTGGTCGGCCATGGCGATCGCGTTGATGCCCGAGAGGCAGACCTTGTTGATGGTCAGGGCGGGGACGGTCATCGGGATGCCCGCGGCGTGGGCGGCCTGGCGGGCCGGGATCTGGCCGGCGCCGGCTTGCAGCACCTGGCCCATGATGACGTACTCGACCTGCTCGGGCGCGACGCCCGCCTTCTCGAGGGCGCCCTGAATGGCGATGCCACCGAGGTCCGATCCGGAGAAGTCCTTGAGCGAGCCGAGCAGCCGACCCATGGGGGTGCGGGCGCCGGCGACGATCACGGAGGTGGGACGGTCAGCAGTCATGGTTCGTGGCCTCTTCCGACGTCTTCATTGGTGTCCCGACCACAATAGACGCGCTGTCCGAGACGTCCGTCCCGAGCGAGACCTACCGCACACGGCATACGGCGTCCGTATGCCGTGTGCGGGCAATACCTTGGCGCCATGACGGATGCGCTCTTCACCCACATCGACCACGTCGGTATCGCCGTGCCCGACCTCGACGCCGCCATCTCCTTCTACGAGGAGAAGTACGGCATGACGATGCTCCACGAGGAGACGAACGAGGAGCAGGGCGTGCGCGAGGCGATGATGGGCGTCGGCGACTCCGGCTCGTGCATCCAGCTGCTCGCGCCCCTCACGCCCGAGTCGACGATCGCCAAGTTCCTGGACCGCAGTGGGCCCGGCATCCAGCAGCTCGCCTACCGGGTCGAGGACATCGACGCCGTCTGCACGACCCTTCGTGAGCGCGGGCTACGCCTGCTCTACGACACCCCCAAGCGCGGCACGAGCGACAGCCGGGTCAACTTCATCCACCCCAAGGACGCCGGCGGCGTCCTCGTCGAGCTCGTCGAGCCCTCAGCCGACGGCGGTCACTGAGGTCCCTACGCCAGATCGGTGCGACGCGAGCTCGCCCTCGGTGAGCACGACCAGCGCGGCCGTCCAGGCGAGGGGTGCGGGCCCGGCCGGCCTGCCGTCGGGGAGCACCTTCTCGGGCAGGCTGCCCCAGGAGGTGCAGTGGTGCTCCAGCCAGGCCATCCACCGCTCGGCCTGCGCAGCCTGGCCGGAGGCCGCAGCCGTGTAGGCGACCAGGGCGGTCTCGGGCGTCCACGACACCCCGTCCTGCTTCCACTCCACCCCGGGAGCGAGGCCGCCGCCGCCTCGCAGAGCCAGGACGGGGTAGCGCTGCCATGCCCGCTCGGCCGCCGCGTCGTCGAGGAGGGCGAAGGGCGGCATGAGCATGGCCACCGCAGCGTCGAGGCCGCCGCTGCGCCCGTGACGCTGGTAGTCGGGTCCGAACCGGGCTCGAATCAGTGCATGCAGGCGCCGCGACGCGCGGGCGGCTTCGGTGGCCCTCCGGCCATCGCCCTCCGCCCCATACATCCGCTCGGCGGCCTCGAGCCCGGCCGCGAGCGGCGCGGCGGTGCCCAGCGTGACCCGGCGCTCGGGGACCTCCCAGTAGTCCGGGGAGACCTCGGGGAGCCGGGAGCCCGCGTCGGTCTCGTCGAGCACGAAGGCGACGGACCTGTCGCGCAGGGCTCGCAGGGAGGTCGGCAGGATCCCGTCCCGGCGGGCAACGCGCAGCTGGTCGAGTGACCACAGCACCCACCCGGCACCGTCGCTCTGGCGGGGACGGTCGTCAGGCGGACCCGAACCGTCGAGTCGGTAGCGCGCCTCGAAGCCGCCGTCGGCGTGCTGCACGCGGGCGAGGAAGCCGAACACCCGGAGGGCGTCGTCGGCGTGACCCGTTTTGGCGTATGCCGCCGCCACGAAGGCCGAGTCCCTCGGCCACGCGTAGGCCCACGGACCATCGGGCCCGGCCGCGACGGCGCCGTTCGGTCGGGTCAGCGCGTGCAGGTCCAGCAGGGCCTGGGCCACCACCTCGCCTCGCTCTCCCTCGGCCGGGACGCTCCCGTAGGCCAACCAGACCGCCTCGGCCGGAGGGTCGAGCAGACGGCTGCCGAGGGAGGCGGGGGCGAACGCCCAGCTGGAGCGCCAGGCGGCGCCGTTGCGCAGCACGGGTGGCGGCTCGTCGGATTTGAGCAGAGGAGCGAGGCTGAGGGCGGCCGCTGCGACCGCGGCGAGCACGCCGACCAGGGCACGACGCACGGCAGCCTCCCCTCGTTCCTCCCGCCGATCGGGCGACAGTGTGGCACGCGGAGGCCGGGCTCCGCCGCAGATCCGAACGGTCGCGCAGACTGGCCGTAGCATCCCCTGCCATGGAGGTCACTCGCCGTCAGGCCCTCACGGCCGTCGCCGGCGCGGCGGTCGGCGCGGCCGGGGCTGTCGGGGCCGTGCGCCTGGTCGAGCACCTCGACGAGAGCACTCCCCTACCGTTCTACGGCAGCCCGGTCAGCGCGGTGCGCCCCGACCGCTCTCCCCCGTCGGCCCGCGCCGCATCGGTGGTCTGGGGCGGGACAGGCGAGGAGCGGCGGGTCGCGCTGACCTTCGACGACGGACCGCACCCGAAGTGGACGCCGCGAGTGCTCGCTGCCCTCGAGGCGGAGGGCGTGCCGGCCACCTTCTTCTGCCTCGGGCGCAACGTGCGCGACCACGGGGCCCTGCACCACGACAGCGTCGGCCACCACGAGCTGGCCAACCACACCTTCGACCACCCCGACCTCGGCCGACACGACTGGGCGGGATGTCGCGACCAGATCACCCGCACCAGCAGGATCATGGAGCAGACCTACGGGGCGACTCCGACACTCTTCCGGCCGCCCTATGGCCACGTCGGCGGCGCGGCGGTTCTCGCCGCGGCCGAGCTCGGCCTCACGACGGTGCTGTGGTCCGCCCAAGCCCGCGAAGACCTCGTGGCTGCGCATCCCGACGGCATCGTCGACGACATTGCCTCCCAGGTGCGCCCGGGGTCGATCGTGCTGGCGCACGACACCGGCGGCGACGACCGGCTCGTGACGATCGACCGCCTCCGGGCCGTCATCGCCCGGCTGCGGGAGGAGGGCTACGCCTTCGTGACCGTGTCGGCGCTGCTCGCCGGCAGCAGCGCGACTGCCACGGCGGCGAGCCACGCGTAAGCGGGCCAGAGGGCGAGCCGCTCGAGGCCGCCCACCCCGCTGTCCGCCCCGAGGCGCAGCCCGAATGCGGCCGCGGCCAGGAGGGTCACCAGGCCCACGACGAGGCCCGAGTCGGCGACGCTGCGCGGGGCGCCGTCCACCTGCCGCAGCGCCCACGCCGTGGCGAGGACGGCGAGTGGCTGCAGGACGAACACGGGCAGCGCCGCCACGACGTGCCACGACGGCTGCTGGTCGACGGGCACGAGCCCCACCGCGGCGGCCGCCCGAGACCACCCAGAGCGCCACGGCGGTCCTTGCCCACGCGCTCCGGCCGATCCGCGGCCGCAGCAGCACGGCACCGGCAGCACGCAGCACGCCGTACACGACGAAGGCCGTGTCGAGCACCGTGTGCCCCGGCGAGCAGACGGCGACGGGCGAACCGCCGTGCCCGGGCGCGCACGTCAGCATCCCGAGCGCACTGATCGTGTCGTCTCGCACCGAGTACGTGGCCGAGGCGCCGGCCGCGACGAGGAGCTCGACAAGCACGTAGGTCGGCTGCACGAGCCAGCACGCTGCTCCCAGGACCCGTCGTCGCACGCGCCCGACCGTACCCCGCCTTCAGACCAGTCCGACCGGACGGGCGGACCGCCACGACGACGGCGCCCGAGCCCGCGCGCGCTGGGCCGCCACACGGCATACGGACTCGTGGCGGTCCGTCGGCTCGCCCATCGACCCGCCAGCCCCGATCGTGAGCCAGGTCACCTGTGGTGGCCGTCTCAGAACCGGCTACCGGCCAGTCACCTCTCGCTACGTTCGCAGGCAAGGCACGGCTCAGACCACCAATGACGCTGCGACGTAAGGACCTTCAATGCAGGCCATCCGCGACGCCATCCTCTCCGGCGACCGCACGCAGGAGACCTACGCGAACATCGAGATCCCCGCGACCTACCGCGGGGCCACCGTCCACAAGGACGAGGTGGACATGTTCGAGGGGATCGCCACCCGTGACAAGGACCCCCGCAAGTCCCTGCACATCGACGAGGTGCCGGTGCCGGAGCTCGCACCCGGTGAGGCGCTCGTCGCCGTCATGGCGAGCGCCATCAACTACAACACCGTGTGGACCTCGATCTTCGAGCCGGTCTCGACCTTCGGCTTCCTCGAGCGCTACGGCCGCACCTCGGAGTTCGCCAAGCGCCACGACCTGCCGTACCACATCGTCGGCTCGGACCTCGCCGGCGTCATCCTGCGCACCGGGCCGGGGGTCACCAAGTGGAAGCCGGGCATCGAGGTCGTCGCCCACTGCCTGTCCGTCGAGCTCGAGGACGCCGAGGGCCACGACGACACGATGATGGACCCGCAACAGCGGATCTGGGGCTTCGAGACGAACTTCGGCGGCCTCGCCGAGCTCGCGATCGTCAAGGCGAACCAGCTGATGCCCAAGCCGGCGCACCTGACGTGGGAGGAGGCCGCCTCCCCCGGCCTGGTCAACTCCACGGCATACCGGCAGCTGATCTCCAAGCACGGCGCCGCCATGAAGCTCGGCGACCGCGTGCTCATCTGGGGGGCCTCGGGCGGTCTGGGCTCGTACGCGACGCAGATGGCGCTCGCCGGCGGCGCCACCCCGATCTGCGTCGTCTCCTCCCCCGAGAAAGCGCAGATCTGCCGCGACATGGGCGCGGAGCTCATCATCGACCGCAACGCCGAGGACTACCGCTTCTGGAACGACGAGGGCACCGCCCAGAACCCGGCCGAGTGGAAGCGCCTCGGCAAGCGCATCCGCGAGCTCACCGGCGGCTACGACGTCGACATCGTCTTCGAGCACCCCGGCCGCGAGACGTTCGGCGCGAGCGTCTACGTCGCACGCAAGGGCGGCACCATCGTCACCTGCGCCTCGACGTCGGGCTACCTGCACGAGTACGACAACCGCTACCTCTGGATGAACCTCAAGCGGATCGTCAGCTCGCACTTCGCCAACTACCGCGAGGCGTGGGAGGCCAACGAGCTGATCAACCGGGGGCTGATCCACCCGACCCTGAGCAAGACCTACCCGCTCGCCGACGTCGGCCAGGCGGCCCTCGACGTCCACCGCAACGCCCACCAGGGCAAGGTCGGGGTGCTGACGCTCTCCCCCGAGCCGGGCCTCGGGGTCAGCGACCCGGAGAAGCGGGCGGGTTTCGAGAAGGCGATCAACCGCTTCTGCAACCAGTAGCCGTATGCCGCGTCGTGGCGTCGCGAGCCGCCACGCGCGGGCTGTCGTAGGCTCGCGCCCGTGAGCATCTGGGGACGCTGGACGCGCTACCGCCGTGCCCAGCGGGCGCGGATGGACGAGTTCCGGGCCCGCGACCTCGGCTTCGACGACGAGGCCCGGGCAGCGGCGTACCGGCGGTCCGCCACGACGTCCGCAGACGCGCCCGGCGACGGACCGGCCGACGCGGACGCGCGGCTAGAGGCCCTGGTGCCCGCCCTCCCGCTGGGCGCGGCCTCCGACGGAACGGCCACGGCGGACGGGACCGACGGCTCGGGCGCCGGGGGCGGTGACCACGCCGGCCGAGCCGGTGAGGCGGCCGCCGCCGGTGGGGCTGGCGCGCCGGGTGCCGCAGACGAGGGCCGACCGGACACGTCCGACGGGCGCCGCCCCAAGGGCCAGCGGCGTGACTTCGGCCCGAGCGGCACTCCGTTCAACCGCCAGTCGCCCTTCTACGTCGGCTTCGTCGGCGCCGTGGGCGTGCTCACCGCCTACGCCGTCGTGCAGGCCGTCGGTCGCCTCGGCACCGTCATCACGCTCCTCGTCGTCTCCTTCTTCCTCACCCTGGCCCTCAACCCGCTCGTCGAGGCGCTGACCCGTCGCCGGGTCCGGCGCGGCTGGGCCGTGACCATCGTGTTCCTCGGCGTGCTCGCGGTCTTCACGCTCGTGGGGTGGCTCGTCATCCCGCCCGTGGTCCAGCAGGGCACCGACCTGACGACGAACGCGCCCCGGATGTTCGACAACCTGCTGGCGAACCCGTGGGTGCAGGACGTCGACCACCGCTACCAGCTCGTCCAGCGCATCCAGGAGGAGGTCAACAAGCGGGTCGCCGACGGCAACCTGTGGGCCGGCGTCTTCGGCGGGGTGCTCGACGCCGGCAAGGTGATCGCCTCCGGAGTCTTCAGCGGCCTGACGGTCCTCGTCCTCACCCTCTACTTCCTGGCCTCGCTCCCGGCGGTCAAGCAGGCGGCGTACGCCCTCGTCCCGGCCAGCCGCCGCCCGCGCACTGTGTCGCTGGCCGAGGAGGTCATGCGCCGCGTCGGGTCGTACGCGATCGGCCAGGTCGCCGTGGCCGCGATCAACGCGTTCTGCTCGTGGATCATGATGACGCTCATCGGCCTGAAGTTCGCCGCGGTGCTCGCCGTCGCCGTCGGGTTCCTCGGTCTCATCCCGATGGTCGGCGCGACCCTCGGGGCCTCCGTGGTGGCGATCGTGGCCTTCTTCGACGAGCCGAAGAAGGCCCTCATCGTCATCATCTACTTCATCGTCTACCAGCAGATCGAGAACTACGCCGTCATGCCGCGGATCATGCAGCGCACGGTGGCCGTGCCCGGCGCGGTCACGGTCGTCGCAGCCCTTGCCGGCGGTGCCCTGCTCGGGATCCTCGGGGCGCTGCTCGCCATCCCGTTCGCGGCAGGTGCCCTGCTGCTCTACGAGGAGGTCCTCGTCCCGCGCCAACGGCGCCACTAGGGCGGCCGGGAGCCACACCCGCGGGCTCGGCTGCGGCACCGGGGCGGCTCGTGGCAGGCTCTGCCCATGCACGTGCCACCGACGCTCGCCGAAGACGTCCTCGACGCGCCGCTCCGCGTCCAGTTCGAGGCCTTCCTCGCCGAGCACCGGGCCGGCATCCGGGCCGCGCTGGACGGGCTGAGCGAGGAGGAGGCCAGGCGCTCGCTTGTGCCGTCGGCGACCACCCTGCTCGGCCTGGTCAAGCACGCGACGTTCGTCGAGAAGGTGTGGTTCGACGAGGCGGTGACGTGCCGCTCTCGCGCCGAGATCGGCATCCCGGCCACGCCGCACGAGTCCTTCCTGCTCGACGAGGCCGATACCGTCGAGTCGGTTCGCCTGGCTCACGAGCAGGCCTGCGAGGCCTCGCGCCGGGCGACGGCCTCGCTCGGGCTCGACGACGTCCTGCGGGGCAACCGACGCGGTCCGCTGCCCCTTCGCTGGGTCTACCTCCACATGCTGCGCGAGCTCGCCCAGCACTGCGGCCACGCCGACATCCTGCGCGAGCAGGTCCTCGCGGAGAGGCAGCGGTCCTAGACGCTCCCCCCGGCCGCCGCCGCGTGCCGCGTGGCGACGATCCCGTCCCGGCTCTCGAGGGCGGTCACGACCGCTGCCATGTCGAGCGCTCCAGCCCCGGACTGCTCGGTCTCGCGGAACAGCTCACGCGTTAGGTCGAGCAGGGGGCTGACCGCGCCGACCGAGCGTGCGGCCTCGGCCACGAGCTCGGTGTTGCGATGCACGTCACGGATCGCCGCCTGCACGGCGAAGTCCCGCTCGACGAGCTTGGCGAGCTTGAGGGTCGACACGGCGCTCGCCATCGGTCCGAGGTCGAGGGCCTGCTGGAAGGCGGACAGGTCCAGGTCGAGCCCGCTCGCGAGGTGGTAGGCCTCGGCGAGGCCGGCGACCATGGTGCAGAGGTAGAGGTTGACGGCCAGCTTGGTCCCGAGGCCACCGGGCACCGCTCCGCAGCGCACGACGGCGCGGCAGGTCGTCTCGAGCAGCGGCGCAACGTCAACCACGGCGTCATCGCTGCCGGCGAGGAGTCCCACGAGCTCCCGTCGCTCCGCCGGCACCCGTGATCCCGACACCGGGGCCTCCACGTAGCGACCGCCGGCCGCGATCACGTCGCGCTCGAGATCGACGGAGAACGCGGCCGACGTGGTGCCACAAGGCACGACGGTGCGCCCCGCGACCATGGCGGCGAACTCGGGGGTTCCACGCCGGAGCACCTCGTCCACAGCCTGCTCGTTGGCCAGCATGAGCAGCACGATGTCGCTCGCGGCGAAGACGGCGGCCGGCGAGGGAAGCGCCCGCGCTCCCTCCCGTGCCACCGCCTCGAGCGCCTGCCGCGACCGGTTCCAGACCGCCAACGGGACACCAGCCCGCAGCAGGTTGGTCGCCATGGGACGGCCCATGATGCCGAGCCCGATGAACCCCACTCGTGCCACCGGTCCTCCTCGCGCCCGCACATTCACATGACGAGTGTCATAGTCGTGGTGTCATCATGACACGTGTCATAGTGCAGCGACAGGCCCTGGCGGACGCAGGAGGAACGAGATGCGAGCAGCACCACGCGGGCATCGCGAGCGCATCGTCTACGAGACGGCGCAGCAGCTGCGCCGGGCCGGCGTCACCGCGACGGGCCTGCGACACGTCGTGGCCCTGGCGGATGCGCCGCGGGGATCGCTCCAGCACTACTTCCCCGGAGGCAAGGACCAGCTCGTCGCGGAAGCCCTCCAGTGGTCCGGCACCTGGGCGGCCGACCGCGTGCGGCACCACCTGGAGGGCATGTGGCAGCCCCGCCCCAGCCGACTCTTCGCAGCCATGGTCGACGACTGGTCCGCCGACCTGCGCACCCGCGACTTCGAGCGCGGCTGTCCGGTCGCGGGAGCGGTCGTCGACTGCGCCGACACGAACGAGGCAGTCCGCGAGGCCGCCGCTGACGCGCTCGACACCTGGCGCGAGCCGATCACCGAGGCCCTCGTCGGGATGGGCCGGACACGGCGACGGGCCGAGACGCTCTCGACCCTCATGCTCTGCGGCCTCGAGGGCGCGCTCGTCCTCGCTCGCGCCGAAAGGGACACCGCGCCGCTGCGCCTCGTCGCCCGCGAGCTGGCCCCAGTCCTCGACGCCTGACCCGGCCCCTCCGCCGGGTCGGTCAGCGGTAGGCGTTGCCCGGCGGGCGCGCGTCGCGGCGCTGCCAGCAGGCGGTGTGCCAGTGCCGCCGGTCCCCGAGTCCGCCGACCCCTTCGGCCGGCCACACCACGACGTGCGGTGTGCCGGGCACGACGTCCTGCTGGCACCCGGGGCACAGGTACGCCCGGGTGGCGGACGCCCCACTCACGCTGCGCACCGTCCAGCGCGTGCCGGCATACGACTCCTCGCGGGTGCTGCCGCCCTGGATCCGCGTCACGTCGAGCGGGATGTGCTCGCGCGCGTGCTTGCTGGGACGACGGCGCGAGGGCATGCCTCCAGCGTAGGTGTCAGGCGTAGGTGCGGAAGCCGCGGCCCGTCTTGCGGCCGAGGTAGCCGGCGGTCACGAGGTGCTCGAGCAGCGGCGCCGGGGCGTAGCCGCGCTCGCGGAACTCGAGGTAGAGCTCGCGCTCGATGGCCAGCGACACGTCGAGGCCGACGACGTCGAGCAGCTCGAAGGGTCCCATCGGCAGCCCGCAGCCGGTCTTCATCGCCGTGTCGATGTCGTCGGCCGTCGAGTAGTTGGCCTCGAGCATCTTCACGGCGTCGTTGAGGTAGGGGAAGAGCAGCGCGTTGACGATGAAGCCGGCCCGGTCGCCGCAGGTGACCGGGTGCTTGCCGATGGTGCGGCACACCTGCTGGACCGTGGCGACGACGTCGTCGGCCGTCGAGACCGTGTGCACCACCTCGACGAGCTTCATGACCTGCGCCGGGTTGAAGAAGTGCATGCCGATCACGTCCTGCGGCCGCTTGGTGGCGGCGGCACACTCGACGACCGGCAGCGAGCTCGTCGTCGTGGCGAGGATCGCGCCGGGGCGGCAGATCTCGTCGAGGTTCTCGAAGAGGGCGCGCTTGACGGTCAGGTCCTCGACGACCGCCTCGATGACGAGGTCGGCCTGGGCGAGGTCCTCGAGGCGGACGCTGCCGCGCACGCGGGCGAGCGCGGCGTCGCGCTCCTCCTCGGTGGCCTTGCCGCGCTGGACGGCCTTCTCGAGGCTCGTGGCGAGGGCGGCCTGCACGGCAGAGACCCGCGCCTCGGTCCGCGCCACGAAGGTGACATCGAGGCCGGCCTTGGCGAAGACCTCGACCATGCCGGTGGCCATGGTCCCGGAGCCGACGACCCCGACGGAACGCACAGGACGGGTCGGGACCGGCGCGGCGCCGTTGCCCGCCGGCGTCAGCGCGTCGTCGACGACCTTGGAGCTGCCCGGCTCGGCGTACGTGTAGAAGCCCCGTCCGCTCTTGCGGCCCTTGAGACCGGCGCTGACCATCTGCTTGATGATCGGCGTCGGCGCGTGCAGGCGGTCGCGGCCCTGCTTGTACATCGTGTCGAGGATCTCGTAGGCCGTGTCCAGGCCGATGAGGTCCATCAGCGCGAGCGGGCCCATCGGGTAGCCGCAGCCGAGCTTCATCGCGGCGTCGATGTCCTCACGGGAGGCGTACTTGCTCTCGTACATCGCGACCGCGTGGTTCAGGTAGCCGAAGAGCAGGGCGTTGGCGATGAAGCCGGCCTTGTCGCCGACGACGACCGGCTTCTTGCCCAGGCGCTCGGCGAGGGCCTTGACGTCCTCGAAGGTCTCGTCGCTCGTGATGACCGTCTTGATGACCTCGACGAACTGCAGCACCGGCGCCGGGTTGAAGAAGTGCATGCCGACGACGCGCTTCGGGTTGATCGTCGCGACGGCGATCTCGGTGACCGGCAGCGAGCTCGTGTTGGTGGCGAGGATCGCGTCGTCGGCCACGATCGCGTCGAGCCGGGCGAAGATCTCCTTCTTGAGGTCGAGGTGCTCGGGCACTGCCTCGACGACGAGCTGGCACTCCTTGAGGTCGGCCATGTCGCTCGTGAACTGCACGCGGCTGTGCAGCGCGTCGCGGTCCGGCTCGCTCAGCTTGCCGCGGGAGACGGCGCGGTCGGTCGAGTGCTTCAGCACGCCGCGGCCCTTCTCGACCGCCTCGTCGCTGACCTCGACCGCGACGACGTCGATGCCGTTGCGGGCGAAGACCTCGACGATGCCGGCACCCATGGTGCCGAGTCCGATGACGCCGACCTTGCTGAACTCACGAGCCATGGGTGCGAGTCTCGCAGAGCCCCCGGGTGGCCCACACCCGCCCCGAGCGTGACACTGCCCACGCGAGCGCCTCTCGGGACCTGCCCTAGGGTGGTCCGGTGCGTCTCGTCATAGCCCGCTGCAGCGTCGACTACGACGGTCGGCTGACCGCCCACCTGCCCCTCGCGACCCGGCTGCTCGTCGTCAAGGCCGACGGCTCCGTGCTCGTGCACAGCGACGGCGGCTCCTACAAGCCGCTCAACTGGATGTCCCCGCCGTGCTCGATGGCCGAGGTCGAGCCCGACGAGTCGCTCGCCGCCGACGGGGTCATCGCGGTCTGGCGCGTGCAGCACGCCAAGAGCGAGGACCGGCTGACCGTCCACATCCACGAGGTGCTGCACGACTCGGCGCACGAGCTCGGCGTCGACCCCGGACTGGTCAAGGACGGCGTCGAGGCCCACCTGCAGAAGCTGCTCGCCGAGCACATCCACACCCTCGGCCACGGCTGGTCGCTGGTGCGGCGCGAGTACATGACCGCCATCGGCCCCGTCGACATCCTCGCCAAGGACTCCGCGGGCACCAGCGTCGCCGTCGAGATCAAGCGGCGTGGCGAGATCGACGGCGTCGAGCAGCTGACCCGCTACCTCGAGCTGATGAACCGCGACCCGCACCTCGCGCCGGTCACCGGGGTCTTCGCCGCCCAGCAGATCAAGCCGCAGGCCCGCACCCTCGCCGAGGACCGCGGCATCCGGTGCGTCGTGCTCGACTACGACGCCCTCAAGGGCATCGACGACGCCGAGTCCCGCCTGTTCTGACGTCCGGGCGCACGCCGGAGCACGTATGCCGTGACGCGGGTCCGCGCCTCAGGTCAGTCCCTGGATGGGCTGACGTGACACGCCGTCCGCGTCGACGAGGAGCATGACCGGCTCGCTCGCATCGCCCCCGCGGACGACGACGACCGTCTCGCCGCGGTGCCGGTCGACGAGCTCCTCCAGCCCCGACGAGCCGTCGTGGAGGTCGCCGTGGCCCAGGTGCGACGGGACCCCGAGGTCGTCGGCCAGCGACTCGACCGGGCCGGTGTCGGGGACGTCGTCGGCGGCATACACCGCCTGGACCCGCTCGAGGTGGATCGCCGAGGCGAGCCAGGCCACGTCGACCAGCGCCGGAGGGTTGACGACGATGAGACGGGCGGCGCACTGCAGGTCGCTCATACGGGCGACGCTACCCCCGCTCAGGCAGGTGCGGACTCGAGCGCGGGGAGCCCCCGTGCGGCACGGATCACACCGACCATCTCGCCCATGATGTCGTTGAGCCCGAAGTCCTTGGGCGTGAAGACCATGGCGACCCCGGCCGCTCGCAGGGCCGCGGCGTCGGACTCGGGGATGATGCCGCCGACGATGACGGGCACGTCGCCGGCACCGGCCTCGCGCAAGCCGCGCAGCACCTCCGGGACGAGCTCCATGTGCGAGCCGCTGAGGATCGAGAGGCCGACGAGGTGGACGTCCTCGGCCACGGCCGCAGCGACGATCTGCTCGGGCGTCAGGCGGATTCCCTGGTAGACGACCTCGAAGCCGGCATCGCGTGCCCGCACCGCCACCTGCTCGGCACCGTTGCTGTGCCCGTCCAGGCCCGGCTTGCCGACGAGGATGCGCAGCTTCTCGCCGAGCTCCTCCCCCGTGCGGGCGACGAGGTCCCGGACGCGCGCGAGAGCGTCACCCGGCTCGCTGGGACCGACGCCCACGGAGCCGGAAACCCCTGTGGGAGCGCGGTACTCGCCGAACTGCTCGCGCAGGGCGGCAGCCCACTCCCCCGTCGTCACGTCGGCGCGCGCACACACGAGCGTCGCAGCCATGAGGTTGGTCGAGGACGCCGCGTCCGCGCGGAGGCGGTCGAGGGCGGCCTGGGCCCGGGCCCGCCGCTCGGGGTCGGCGTCTCGCTGCTCCCGCCACGCGCGTGCGGCCTCGGCGGCGTGGCGCTCGACGTCGTGGTCGACGGTCTGGATCGCCGTCTCGAGGTCGGCCGTCAGCGGGTTGGGCTCGGTGGTCTCGAAGCGGTTGAGGCCCACGACGACCGACTCGCCGGACTCGATGCGGCGACGGCGCTCGGCGTGCGAGGCGACGAGTGCGGCCTTCATGTAGCCGGACTCGACCGCGGCGACCGCGCCGCCCAGCTCCTCGACACGCGCCATCTCGGCCCGGGCGCCCTCGACGAGCTCGGCCACCTTGGCCTCGACGACGTGCGAGCCGGTGAAGAGGTCGTCGTACTCGAGCAGGTCCGACTCGTAGGCGAGGACCTGCTGCATGCGCAGGCTCCACTGCTGGTCCCACGGCCGCGGGAGCCCGAGCGCCTCGTTCCACGCCGGCAGCTGGATCGCGCGGGCGCGGGCATCCTTCGACAGCGTCACCCCGAGCATCTCGAGGACGATGCGCTGGACGTTGTTCTCGGGCTGCGCCTCGGTCAGCCCGAGGCTGTTGACCTGGACGCCGTAGCGGAACCGCCGGGCCCTGGCGTCGGTGACGCCGTAGCGCTCCTGCGTGAGCTCGTCCCACAGCTGCACGAACGCGCGCATCTTGCACAGCTCCTCGACGAACCGCACGCCCGCGTTGACGAAGAAGGAGATCCGGGCCACGACGCTCGCGAACTCCTCGGGCGGCACCTGGCCGGAGTCGCGCACCGCGTCGAGCACGGCGATCGCCGTCGACATCGCGTAGGCGATCTCCTGCACCGGCGTGGCCCCCGCCTCCTGCAGGTGGTAGCTGCAGATGTTGATGGGGTTCCACTTCGGGATCTCGCGCACCGTGTAGGCCACCAGGTCGGTGATGAGCCGCAGCGACGGGCCGGGCGGGAAGACGTAGGTCCCGCGCGAGAGGTACTCCTTGATGATGTCGTTCTGGGTGGTGCCGGCGAGGGCGTGCACCCACTCGGCAGGGTCCTCGCCCGCTGCCTCGGCCTGGCGCTCGGCGGTGACCTGGTAGAGCGCGAGCAGCCACATCGCCGTCGCGTTGATCGTCATCGAGGTGTTCATCTCGCGCAGCGGGATGCCATCGAAGAGGGCCGCCATGTCACCGACGTGGCTGATCGGCACGCCGACCTTGCCGACCTCGCCCCGCGAGAGCACGTGGTCGGGGTCGTAGCCGGTCTGCGTCGGCAGGTCGAACGCGACGGACAGGCCCGTCTGGCCCTTCGAGAGGTTGCGGCGGTAGAGCGCGTTGCTGGCAGCGGCGCTGGAGTGGCCGGCATACGTCCGCATGACCCACGGACGGTCGGGCGTCGCCCGGGGACTGGGGGCCGGGATGCTCTCCGTCGAAGACATGGCTCGACGGTAGCGGCGGGCCCCCGCGGCGAGGAGTCGCTCAGGCGGTGAGAGGCGCCACAGTGGCGCCGAGGTGGGCGCCGAGGTGACCGGAGTGGCGCGAGACGAGGATGCGGTCGAGCCGGCACCCGCGCAGCAGCCGGGTCGTGCGGTCGCTCGCGTCGACGAGCAGCAGCCGGCGCTCGGCGCGGGTCGCCCGTCGGTGGAGGTGGACCAGGACGCCGAGCCCGGTGGCGTCGCCGATCTCGGCGTCGCGCACGTGCAGGCGCAGGTCGCCGGAGCCCTGGCTGATGACTGCGTGGATCGCGTCGCGGATGTCCGGGACGGTGTGGACGTCGAGCCGTCCCTCGATGATCACGTCGTGGCCGTCGGGCGCCTCGAGCACTCGGACCGCGCCCCTGCAGTGGGTGTTCAGCGTCATGTGGACCCCTTCCAAACGCTGTGACGTCACTCATGATGACGGCTCGACCAGCCGATTCGTTGCCCCTAGGAGTCAAGAACTGGTCAAGAAAATACGAACGGCGTGTGAGCAGTTGCTGCACATGCCACCATCCGGGGCAATCCCGGCAGATCCGTCACAACGGTCAGATCAGACGAAGGGGGACTCCTCCTCCGGCTCCCGGCTCACGTCCGCTCCGAGGGCGCGCAGCGCCTCCTCGAAGCGGGGGTATCCACGGTCGATGTGGTGCACGCCGCTGACGAGGGTCTCGCCGTCGGCCACCAGCCCGGCGAGCACGAGGGCGGCGCCGGAGCGGATGTCGCTGCTCTCCACCGGTGCGCCGGAGAGCAGCTCGACCCCGTGCGTCATGACGTGGTGGCCGTCCACCTGCGTGTCCGCCCCGAGACGGGCGAGCTCCTGCACGGTGCGGAACCGCGCCTCGAAGAGGTTCTCGGTCACCATGGCCGAGCCGTCGGCCACCGCGTTGTAGGTCAGGGCGAAGGGCTGCAGGTCGGTCGGGAAGCCCGGGTAGGGCAGCGTGGCGACGTCGAAGGCGCGCGGCCGGCGCGCGCGGGCGCTCACCCGGAACCCGCGCTCGGTCGCCGTGACGTCGCACCCGGCCTGCTCGAGCGCGCCGAGCGGGACGCGTAGGTGCTCGGCGACGCCGCCGACGACCTCGATGTCGCCCCGGGTCGTCGCGGCCGCGAACGCCCAGGTGCCTGCCGCGATCCGGTCGGGCACGACGGCGTGCGCGGTGGGC
This sequence comes from Terrabacter sp. NPDC080008, assembly GCF_040702505.1. Lineage (NCBI taxonomy): Bacteria > Bacillati > Actinomycetota > Actinomycetes > Micrococcales > Intrasporangiaceae > Terrabacter > Terrabacter sp. NPDC080008. Next base: position 219,602 of record NZ_JBFBLC010000003.1, on the reverse strand, counting down.
CGGAGGCCCTCGACCCCGTGCACGGTGATGCGGGACGTGCCGGCGCCCTCGACCCGGGCGCCCATCGACAGGAGCATCTGGGCGATGTCGACGATCTCGGGCTCCCTCGCGACGTTGTCGATCGTCGTCGTGCCGCGGGCGAGCACCGCCGCTGTCAGGATGTTCTCGGTCGCGCCGACGCTCGGGAAGTCGAGACGGATCTCTGCGCCGCGCAGCCCGTGCGGAGCGGTGGCCACGAGGTAGCCGTGCGTCACGTGGACCTCGGCCCCGAGCGCCTCGAGCCCGGCGGCGTGCAGGTCCAGCCCCCTCGATCCGATCGCGTCGCCGCCCGGGACGGCGACGTCGGCCTCACCGACCCGCGCCACCAGGGGGCCCAGCACCGAGATCGATGCCCGCAGCGCCCGGACGAGCTCGTAGTCGGCCCGGTGCCCGATGCGTTCCGGAACGTCGAGCTCGACGACGCCCGCGGCCGGGTCGTAGTCGACCTCGACGCCGAGGCGCCGCAGCAGCTCGGCCATGATCGTCACGTCCGCGATGGCCGGCACGTTGGTCAAGGTGGTGCGGCCGACGGCGAGCAGCGCGACGGCCATGAGCTTGAGGGCGCTGTTCTTGGCGCCGACCACGGTGGCCTGCCCGACGAGGTGGGCACCGCCGACGACCCGGAATCGCTCTCTCACCCGAGAACCCTACCGAGGACCCTGACGGGGGCCGCCGCGGCGTCGGCCGGTCATGGCAGGGCGCGGCCGGGGTGAGAGAGTGACCCCATGGTCAACCTGACGCGGATCTACACCCGAACCGGCGACGACGGCACGACGAGCCTCGGCGACTTCTCGAGGGTCAGCAAGAACGACGCCAGGCTGCACGCATACGCAGACTCCAACGAGGCCAACGCGGCGATCGGCATCGCCGTCGCGTGCGGCGACCTCCCGGACGAGGTCACCTCGACCCTCCGCCGGGTCCAGAACGAGCTCTTCGACGTGGGCGCCGACCTGTCCACGCCGCTGCGCCACTCCTACGACTACCCGCCGCTGCGCGTCGAGCAGCCGTGGATCGACGACCTCGAGCGCGACTGCGACCACTACCTCGAGCAGGTCGAGAAGCTGCGGTCGTTCATCCTGCCCGGCGGGACTGCGGGCTCGGCCCACCTGCACCTCGCCACGACCATCGTGCGGCGCGCCGAGCGCTCCGCCTGGGCCGCCGTCGAGCAGCACGGCACCGGGCCGGCTCCCGAGGAAACCGAGGCTCGCGGGGTGGGAGGCGTCAACGTGCTGACGGCCAAGTACCTCAACCGGCTCTCCGACCTGCTCTTCATCCTCGCGCGCATCGCCAACAAGCCGATCGGCGGCGACGTGCTGTGGCAGCCGGGCGGCGGACGCGTCGAGAAGCCCGAGCGCGCCAGGAAGCACTGAGGGGCGGCGTCAGCCGTCGAGAAGGCGGCGTGCGGGCGGTTCAGGCGACGTTGACGTTGTAGCCGGGGGGTGAGGCCTCCTGCCACGACCGCAGCGCGGTGTAGGCAGGGCCCTGCAGGGCGAGCTCGAAGCGCTGGTCACCGTCGCTGCACGGCACGCGACTCGCCCCGGGCAGCAGCGGCAACGCGTCGGCGCCCTGGAGCAGCTCGGGTGCCTCGAGCAGCAGGCGCTGGCGCAGCCACCGGCCCCGAGGGCGCAGGGAGACGCCCCCGAGGGTGTACCACTCGAGGGCGTTGTCACCGAACCGGATGAGGCCCAGGCGCCAGCGGTCGGTGTCGGACCGTCGCAGGCCGCACAGGGTCAGCGGCAGGCCCTTGGCGATGTAGCGGCGGCGCAGGTAGGTCGTCGCGAGGACGACCACCGCGACCACCAGCAGCGTGCCGATCACGATCTCGGTGGAGATGAGAGCGGATGGCACGCGGCGGCCTCAGTTGGTCTGCAGAGACGAGGCGTCGACGTGCTCGGCGACGATCGTCACCACGTCGGAGTCGACCGAGAGGAAGCCTCCGTCGACCATCACCGTGCGGCGCTCGCCCTCGAGCGACTCGATGGTCACCTCGCCCTCGACGAGGACACCCAGCAGCGGGGTGTGGCCGGGCAGGATGCCGAGCTCACCGGAGATGGACCGGGCACGGACGAACTTGGCCTCGCCCTCCCAGACCTTCCGGTCGGCGGCAACCATCTCAACCTTGAGCGAACTCACGTTTCCTCCGGATCGTGGGGGTGTGAACCCGAGTCTATTGCCTCTGGCAGGATGCTCCGAACGCGAGGGGGCGCTGCCCGCTCACGACCCGTCCCACCCTCCACAGGAGCCCACCACCATGACCACAGCTGTGTCCGACGCCCTGCTCGAGCCCTCCCGCCGACCGGTCGCCGTCGCCACCCTCACCGACGTCATCGACGCGGAGGTCGCCGACAAGTCCGGCCTCGGCGGCGCGGCCGTCAAGGCCGGCTACGCGGCCGCCAAGCGGCTCGGCGGCGGCTTCGTCCAGAGCGCGACCGACCGCCTGCTCCCGCAGTTCGCCACGGCCCTCGACCCCTTCTGGGCCACCAAGGGCGCGCAGCCCTTCGGCGAGCACCTCGCCGCGCAGTCCGACGCGGCCGCCGACGCCCTGCTGTCGGTCACCGACGCCAAGGCGGCCCAGACCTCGCACGCCGCGGCGGCGAAGGTCTACGGCTCCCTCCGCGGCAAGGCCAAGGAGCACGTCGTGGCGGCCCTGCCGCGCCTCGGCGCAGCTGTCGAGCGTCTCGTGCGCTGACGTCCCCGAGCACGTATGCCGCCGGGCCGGGTCGCGTGACCCGGCCCGGCGGCATACGTGGTGCTTCTCAGTCGACGCGGGGCGGCAGCTCGGGGCTGAACTCCTCCCCCAGGTCGGAGATGGCCTGTCTGGCGAAGACCTGCTGCTCGGTGACCACGCGCTCCGAGCGACCGCGCCCGATGAACGTGACCACCCAGTGCAGCAGCGTGGTGATGCGGCTCTTGAAGCCGATGATGTAGACGAGGTGCACCGCGAGCCACAGCACCCAGGCGAAGAAGCCGCTGAACTGGGCCCTGCCCACCGACGCGACAGCCGAGAACCGTGAGACCGTCGCCATCGAGCCCTTGTCGAAGTAGTGGAACGGGCCCTGCGGCTCGCGCCCCTCGAGGCGCCGCACGATCTGGTCGGCGGCGTAGCGCCCACCCTGGATGGCGACCTGCGCCACACCGGGCAGGTGGTCGAGCGACATCATGTCGCCGACGACGAACACCTCGGGGTGGCCCGGCAGCGTCAGGTCCGGCTGGACCGCGATGCGGCCGGCCCGGTCGAGCTGTGCGCCCGTCTGCTCGGCGAGCTGGCGCCCGAGCGGCGAGGCGCTGACGCCCGCGGCCCACACCTTGCACACCGACTCGATGCGCTCCCGCCTGCCGTCCGGGTGCTCGACCTCGATGCCGGTGGAGTCGACGTCGACGACCTTCGCGTTGAGGCGCACCTCGACCCCCATGTCGGTCAGGCGCTTCACGGCCCGGCCACCGAGCTTCTCGCCGAACGAGCCCAGGACCGCCGGGGCCGCGTCGAGGAGGATGACGCGTGCCTTCGTCGGGTCGATGCGCCGGAAGTCACGACGGAGCGTGCGCTTGGCCAGCTCTGAGATCTGCCCCGCCATCTCGACCCCGGTGGGTCCCGCGCCGACGACGACGAACGTCATGAGGCGGTCGACCTCCTCCTGGGTGGAGGCCAGCTCGGCGAGCTCGAACGAGCCGAAGATGCGGCCACGCAGCTCGAGGGCGTCGTCGATGGACTTCATGCCCGGGGCGTACCGGGCGAACTGGTCGTTGCCGAACCACGACTGGCCGGCGCCGGCGGCGACGATGAGCGAGTCGTACGGGGTGACCGTCTCGCGGCCCACCGCGGTGTGCGTGACGGTGCGAGCCTCGACGTCGATCTCGGTGACCTCGCCGAGCAGCACCTCGGCGTTCTCCTGCCCGTGCAGCACCTCGCGCGTGGCCGGGGCGATCTCCCCCTCGGACAGGATGCCGGTGGCCACCTGGTAGAGCAGCGGCTGGAAGAGGTGGTGCGTGGTGCGGGCGATGAGGGTCACGTCGACGTCGGCGTGCTTGAGCTTCTGCGTGCTGAAGAGCCCGCCGAAGCCCGAGCCGATGACCACGACCCGGTGGCGGGGTGCCTGCTGGGTGGAGGTGCTCACGGTTCTCCTAGGGCTGTGGTGGAGGTTGCTGGTCCCGTCGGCGCTGACGCGTTACACATGTGTCAACACTGTGAGACGTACCCGCATGCCCGCGAGCGACTCCTGCCGCGGTCGCGAGACGCCCTACGGCGACCCCTCCGACGACCCCTACGACGAACGGGGAGGCGCCCGGCGTGGGCACCTCCCCGTTGGTCACGTGGGTCGAGCTGGGATCAGAGGTTCTTCTGGATGTCCGCCCACTGGCGCTCGACGTCGTCGAGGCCACCGCACATGAAGAAGGCCTGCTCGGCGACGTGGTCGTACTCGCCGTCGGCGATCTTCGTGAACGCCTCGATGGTGTCGGACAGCGGGACCGTCGAACCCTCGATGCCGGTGAACTGCTTGGCGACGTAGGTGTTCTGCGACAGGAAGCGCTGGATGCGACGCGCCCGGTTGACGAGGATCTTGTCCTCTTCCGAGAGCTCGTCGATACCGAGGATCGCGATGATGTCCTGCAGCTCCTTGTTGCGCTGCAGGATCGAGCGGATCCGCACCGCGGTGCTGTAGTGCTCCTGCGTCACGTAGCGCGGGTCGAGGATTCGCGAGGTCGAGGTCAGCGGGTCGACGGCGGGGTAGATACCCATCGACGCGATGTCACGGGAGAGCTCGGTCGTCGCGTCGAGGTGCGCGAACGTCGTGGCCGGGGCCGGGTCGGTGTAGTCGTCGGCCGGCACGTAGATCGCCTGCATCGAGGTGATCGAGTGACCACGCGTCGAGGTGATGCGCTCCTGGAGCGTGCCCATCTCGTCGGCGAGGTTGGGCTGGTAGCCCACGGCGGACGGCATACGGCCGAGGAGGGTCGAGACCTCCGAGCCGGCCTGCGTGAAGCGGAAGATGTTGTCGATGAAGAGGAGCACGTCCTGCTTCTGGACGTCGCGGAAGTACTCCGCCATCGTCAGCGCCGACAGGGCGACGCGAAGGCGCGTGCCCGGCGGCTCGTCCATCTGGCCGAAGACGAGGGCGGTCTGTCCGAGGACGCCCGCCTCCTCCATCTCGACCATGAGGTCGTTGCCCTCACGGGTGCGCTCGCCGACACCGGCGAACACCGACACACCACCGTGGTCACGGGCGACACGGGCGATCATCTCCTGGATGAGCACCGTCTTGCCGACACCGGCACCACCGAAGAGGCCGATCTTGCCACCCTGGACGTACGGGGTGAGCAGGTCGATGACCTTGATGCCCGTCTCGAACATCGTGGTCTTGGACTCGAGCTGGTCGAAGGCCGGGGCCTTGCGGTGGATCCCCCAGCGCTCGGAGACCTCGAGCTTCTCGCCCTCCTCGAGGTTGAGGCAGTCACCGGTCGCGTTGAAGACCTTGCCGAGGGTCACGTTGCCCACGGGGACGCTGATCGGGCCACCGGTGTCCTGCACGGCCGAGCCGCGCACCAGGCCGTCGGTCGGCTGGAGCGAGATGGCACGGACCATGTTGTCGCCGATGTGCTGGGCGACCTCGAGGTTGAGGTTCTTCGTCTCGCCCGAGAGGGTCACCTCGGCCGTGAGCAGGTTGTACTGCTCGGGCATGGCGTCGACGGGGAACTCCACGTCGACGACGGGGCCGATGATCCGGGAGATGCGGCCGACGCCGCCCGCGGCCTCGGCAGCCACCGCGTTGTCACTGACGGTTGCAGTCATGGTTGTTGACTTCCTTACCTTCTGGGCGGGTTACTTCTGGGCGTCGGCGAGGGCGTTGGCGCCGCCCACGATTTCGCTGATCTCTTGGGTGATGCCGGCCTGGCGTGCCTGGTTGGCGAGGCGCTCGTACTTCTTGATGAGCTCGGTCGCGTTGTCGGTGGCCGACTTCATGGCGCGCTGGCGGGCCGCGAGCTCGGAGGCGGCCGAGCTGAGCAGGGCCGTGTAGATCCGGTTGCGGACGTACTTCGGCAGGAGCAGGTCGAGCACCTCGGCGGCGCTCGGCTCGAACGAGTACTCGGGCGCGAGCTGCCCCTCCTCGTAGTGCCGGACGCTGAAGTCGAGGCTCTCGTCCTCGGCGGCCGCGTCGGCGTCGACGACCTCGAGCGGCAGCAGGCGCAGCACGTGGGGCTCCTGGCGGACCATCGAGCGGAACCGGGTGAAGACGACGTGGATCTCGTCGTGGCCGCCCTGCTCGTAGTCCTTGAGGAAGTCCTCGGTGATGCGGTCGGCGATCTCCTTGGCGTTCTCGAACGTCGGGGCGTCGGAGAAGCCCGTCCACTCGGCCGCGTAGGGACGCTTGCGGAACTTGTAGTAGCTCACGGCCTTGCGACCGACGAGGTAGGGCACGACCTCCTTACCCTCGGCGGTCAGGCGCGAGATGAGCTCCGCGCTCTCCTTGATCGCCGCGACGGAGTAGGCACCGGCAAGTCCGCGGTCCGCCGTGATGAGAACGACGCCAGCCCGCTTGGCCGTCTCCTTCGCCGTCGTCAGCGGATGGTCCTCGTTCGTGTTGGTCGCCACCGCGGACACGGCGCGGGTCAGCGCAGTCGTGTACGGCATCGCCTCGGTGGCCCGCTGGCGTGCCTTGACGACGCGGGCGGCGGCGATCAGCTCCATCGCGTTGGTGATCTTCTTGATGGAGTTGACGGACTTGATGCGCTGGCGGTAGATCCGCATCTGCGCTCCCATGAGCTCCGCCTCTCTTGGTCTCGTGAGTCTGTGTGACGTGTCGTGCTGGGCACGGCCTGCGTATGCCGTGTGGTCCCCCCGAGCCGCCCGCCCGGTCAGGCGGGCGGCTCAGGGGGAACCCGGGGGCTGCGCGCCCCCGGGGTTCACTTCTGCTTGACGATCTGCGCCTGCGTGATCTGGTCGTCGGCGATCTCGTCGAACTCCTCGCTGCCGGCCTCGAGGCCGTCGCGACCGGTGCCACGGAAGGTGAACTTCACCTCGTCGACGACCTTGGCCAGGGCAGCCTCGGTGTCGTCGTCGAGCTTCAGCGTCTCGCGGATGGTCTGGAGGATCTTGCCCTCGCGGCGCAGCGTCTCGAGCAGCTCCTGCTCGAAGGTGCGCACGTCCTCGACGGCGACGTCGTCGAGGCGGCCGGTCGTGCCGGTCCAGATCGAGACGACCTGCTCCTCGACGGGGTACGGCGAGCTCTGCGGCTGCTTGAGCAGCTCGACCAGACGCGCACCGCGAGCGAGCTGCGCACGCGAGGCGGGGTCGAGGTCGGAGGCGAACATCGCGAAGGCCTCCATGGCGCGGAACTGCGCGAGGTCGAGCTTGAGTCGACCGGCGACCGACTTCATCGCCTTGATCTGCGCGGCACCGCCGACTCGGGAGACCGAGACACCCACGTCGATGGCCGGACGCACGTTGGCGTTGAACAGGTCGGCCTGCAGGTAGATCTGGCCGTCGGTGATCGAGATGACGTTGGTCGGGATGTACGCGGAGACGTCACCGGCCTTGGTCTCGATGATCGGCAGGCCCGTCATGGAGCCGTGACCGAGGTCGTCCGAGAGCTTCGCGCAGCGCTCGAGCAGGCGCGAGTGCAGGTAGAACACGTCGCCCGGGTAGGCCTCGCGGCCCGGCGGACGGCGCAGCAGCAGCGACACGGCGCGGTAGGCCTCGGCCTGCTTGGACAGGTCGTCGAAGACGATGAGGACGTGCTTGCCCTGGTACATCCAGTGCTGGCCGATGGCCGAGCCGGTGTAGGGGGCGAGGTACTTGAAGCCCGCCGAGTCGGACGCGGGGGCCGCGACGATCGTGGTGTACTCGAGGGCGCCGGCCTCCTCGAGGGTGCCGCGCACCGACGCGATGGTCGAGCCCTTCTGGCCGATCGCGACGTAGATGCAGCGGACCTGGGCGTCGGGGTCGCCGGACTCCCAGTTGCGCTTCTGGTTGATGATCGTGTCGATCGCGACCGTGGTCTTGCCGGTCTGGCGGTCGCCGATGATGAGCTGGCGCTGGCCACGGCCGATCGGCGTCATGGCGTCGATCGACTTGATGCCGGTCTGCAGCGGCTCGTGCACCGACTTGCGCTGCACGACGGTCGGCGCCTGCAGCTCGAGCGCGCGGCGCTCGCTGCTCTGGATGTCGCCGAGGCCGTCGATCGGGTTGCCGAGCGGGTCGACGACCCGGCCGAGGAACGCGTCGCCCACCGGGACGGAGAGGACCTCGCCCGTGCGCTTGACGGTCTGGCCCTCCTCGATGCCGGCGAAGTCACCGAGGACGACGACGCCGATCTCGTGGACGTCGAGGTTGAGGGCGAGGCCGAGCGTGCCGTCCTCGAACTGGAGCAGCTCGTTGGTCATGGCCGAGGGCAGGCCCTCGACGTGAGCGATGCCGTCACCGGCGTCGGTGACGCGGCCGACCTCTTCGCGGGAGGCCGCGCCGGGCTCGTAGGACTGGACGAACGAGTCCAGTGCGTCCCGGATCTCCTCCGGACGGATCGAAAGCTCCGTCATGTCAGATCTTCTCCTCGGTTTCGACCCGCAAGGGCCGGTGGTTGTTCACAGCTGGTGGTAGACGCCTCAGGCGCCCATGGCCCGGCGGGCCGCGTCGAGCTTGCGGATGACGGTCCCGTCGATGACCTCGTCACCGATCTCGACCTTGACCCCGCCCAGGACCCGCGGGTCGACGACGGTGTTGACGTGGACCGTGCCGCCGTAGAGGGCGGCGAGACCCGCGGCGAGGCGGGCCCGGTCGTCGTCGGTGAGCGGGACGGCCGAGGTCACGACGGCCGTCTGCTGCTCGCGGCGGCTCGAGGCCGTCTCGAGGTACTGCTCCACGACCCGGTCGAAACGACGGCCGCGGGGAGCGACCACCGCCTGACGGGCCAGCACGAGGGTCTCGGGCGTCACCTTGTCGCGCAGCAGCGACGAGACCAGGTCGGCCCGGCGGTCCGCCGGCGCCTGCGTGTCGGACAGGGCCGCACGCAGTGCGGGGTCGGCCGCGACGATCCGCTCGAAGCGGAACAGCTCGTCCTCGAGCCGGTCGGCACGGCGGGCGGACTCCGCCTGGCCGATGACGGCCTCGACGGCATACGACTCGAGGGTGTCGGAGAGGTCACGCTCCGAGCTCCACCGCTGCGTGAAGACGCCCTTGAGCACGACGAGCGTCTCGGCACTGACCTTGCCCGAGAAGAGCCGCTCGGCGAGCTGTGCCTTGTCCGAGCCCTCGCGCGACGGGTCGGCGACGGCGCGACGCAGGGTCGCGCTGCCGTCGATCACGTCGACGACCGCGAAGAGCTCATCAGCCAGCCGCGCCCGGTCGGCACCGGCCGCGAGGGCGCCCGTGAACGCCTCGCGGCTCGCCGCCGCGGCTGCGCGTGAGGGACCCTGCATCAGCGATCCCCGACCTTCTCACGCACGACGTCGCCGGACTCGAGCTCGGCGAGGAAGCGCTCGACGATGCCCTTCTGACGGGTCTCGTCGTGCAGCGACTCGCCGACGATGCGGCTGGCGAGGTCGGTCGAGATGCGGCCCACGTCGCTGCGGAGCGAGACGACCGCCTGCTGGCGCTCGGCCTCGATCTGCTTGTGCGCGGTCTCGGTGATCCGTGCCGCCTCGGCCGCGGCGTGCTCACGCATCTCGGCGAGGATCTGCGCGCCCTGGGCCTTGGCGTCCTCACGGATGCGGGCAGCCTCGGAGCGAGCCTCGATGAGCTGGGCCTGGTACTGCTCGAGGGCAGCCTGGGCCTGCGCCTGGGCCTCCTCCGCCTTGTTCATCCCGCCCTCGATGGCAGCGGTGCGCTCGGCGTAGATCTGCTCGAGGCGCGGCACGACCTTGCTCTTCACGATGAAGTAGAGGATCGCGAAGACCACGAGGCCGAAGATGAACTCCAGCGGGTGCGGGATGATCGGTGCCGCGGTGGCCCAGAAGCCGCTGTCGCCGCTCTCGGCGGTCACGGTCACTGCTTGCATGCGGGTCTCCTAGAGAGAAACGAACGGTGCTTCGGGGTGGCCCGGCTGGCGTCAGGACTTGAAGACGAACGCGAGGGCGATACCGAAGATGGCGAGCGCCTCGGTGATGGCCATGCCGAGGAAGGCGATCGGCTGGAGCATGCCGCGGGCCTCGGGCTGACGCGCCACGCCGTTGATGTAGGCGGCGAAGATCAGGCCGACACCGATACCGGGGCCGATGGCGGAGAGGCCGTAACCGAGGATGGCGATGTTGCCGGTCATGTTGATTCCATTTCCTTCTGGTCGGTCCCGCTGGCGGTTACCAGCGGGGCTGGGTGAAGCGTGGGGTGGAACGGGTGGTGCAGCTGGTGCGGCCGTCAGTGCTCGTCGGCCAGGGCGCCGCCGATGTAGAGCGCGGCGAGGAGGGTGAAGACGTAGGCCTGCAGGAACTCGACCAGCAGCTCGAAGAGCGTCATCACGAAGGCGAAGATCCAGGTGACGCCACCGGCGACGACGAGGATGCCGCCGTTGGTGAGCATGTACCAGCCACCGGTGATGAACAGCACGATGAGGATGTGGCCGGCGAACATGTTGCCGAAGAGTCGCAGGGCGAGCGTGACCGGCCGGGTGAACAGGTCGGTGATCAGCTCGAGGATGAAGATCGGCGCGATCATCGCCTTCGGCAGGCCCGCGGGCACGAGCGACTTCCAGTAGCCGAAGAAGCCGTGCTTCCGCATGCCGACGACGTGGAAGATGATCCACACGAGCAGCGAGAGGGCGATCGGGAAGCCGATGCGGCTCATCGTCGGGTAGCTGAACGGCGGCAGGACGCCGAAGACGTTGTTCACGAGGATGACCATGAACAGCGAGAACAGCAGCGGGACGAACTTGAGGAACTCCTTGGACCCGATGAGGTCCTTGGCGATGCCGTTGCGCACCATGCCGTAGACGGCCTCGGTGGCCATCTGGCCGCGGCTGGGGACGAGCGCCTTCTTGCGGGTGGTGGCCAGCAGGTACCACGCGAGGAGGATGGCCGAGGCCACCATGAGCAGCATCGGGCGGGTGATGGCCCACGCGCCGCTGGTGCCGAACAGCGGCTGCCAGAACTCGCTGACTCCAGGGGCCTCGAAGTCCGTCGGTGCGGCGGCAACGATGCTCACGGATTACTCCTTCGTACGTTCTGGGCGCTGGGGCCGGCGGGCGGCATCAGCAGTTCAGGGGCAGTGCAGGGGGCTGGGCAAGGCGGTGGGCCGGTGATCGCCAGCTCGGCGGGCGATGCGCTGGTCGGCGGCACGGTGCTCGGCCGCACGCAGGCCAGGATCGACAGTTGGCTCAATGGGTACCGTATCGGAACCAGATGAGGTACAGCGACAAGGCCATCCCGCCCACGATCCCGGCTCCGACCAGCCACGACGTGCCCAGCCAGTGGTCCGCGAGGGCACCGAGCCCGCCGTAGATCAGCGGTCCGGTCAGCAGGTAGGCCACCGCGCGCCATGCCGAGTCCTGCTCGCGGCGGTTGAACGCCTGCAGCTGCTCCTGGCGCTCCTCCTCCGTGGGCTCCTGGGCGTGGGCCCTGTCGGGGCCGTCGGCATCCGGCGCGGGAGGGGTGGGGGTGCTCATGTCGGTCTCCGCTCTCACGGCTCATCACGCGGCTCCGGCCTCGGCGGGCGGTCGAGCGAGGCCTCACCGTCGGGGTCGTACGCGAAGATCCGCAGACGCTTGTAGGCGCGCATCTCGAAGAAGAGCCACACCACGGCGCACACCGTGATCGACACCCCGATGGCGTAGCCGGAGGCCCACGTGACGTCGCGCAGCGCAAACATCACGACGCCGAGGACCAGCACCTTGAGGGTGTAGGTGGCCATCACGACCATCATGGTGGTCGTGGGCGCCAGGTCGGCCGTGCGCTTCATGACCAGCAGCGTCAGGCTGAAGAAGAAGATGACGAGCGCCGCACCGAGCGCAGCGGACCAGGCGGCCTTGGGGCTCGAGAAGAGGCCGACGACGACGCAGCCGAGGCCGGTGACGGCCGTCGGGAGCAGCGAGCCCCGGAGGAGCTGCGCGAACGCATCGGACTGTGATGCGTTGCGGGCCGGTGTGGCGCTCAAGGAGGACCTGCCTGGGTGCGTCGGGAGGCGTGGTGCACGGTCGCAGTCGGCTCTGGGAGGACGTGCGACCCGGGGCGGAAAGGGTATGGAGCGGGGTGTTCGAGCACCGTCGGCGGCCTTCTCAGACTGCCCTCAGGTGCTTGTGAATGCTATCACAAGCGCTCAGAAGGCCTCCACCGCGGAAGCCAGACCGTGAGCACGAGACCCATGGCTGCCGCAGCCCCCACGACGGCGAGTGGCCGCAGCCCGTCCCAGATGACGAAGGACACCGATCCGAGCGCCACGATGGCGGCCCAGAGGTAGAGGATCAGCACGGCCCGGCGGTGACCGTGGCCGATGCGCAGCATCCGGTGGTGCAGGTGCATGGCGTCCGGGTGCCAGGGCCGCTGCCCGGCCCGGGTGCGGCGCACGACGGCCAGCAGCATGTCGAGCAGGGGCAGCAGCAGCACGGCGAGCGGAACGAGGATCGGCAGGAAGGCCGCCGACACGTCGTTGGAGCTCACCTCAGCCGGGTCGACGTTGCCGGTCAGGGTGATCGTGGCCGCCGAGAGCAGCAGCCCCAGGGTCAGCGCCCCGGAGTCGCCCATGAAGAGGCGGGCGGGATGGAAGTTGTGCGGCAGGAAGCCCGCGCAGCAGCCGACGAGGGCAGCGCTGATGAAGGTGGCGGTCGAGAACACGTTGGCCGGAACGAAGGAGCGCGACACGAGGTAGCTGTAGATGAAGAAGGCGAAGGCGGCGATGCCCACGACGCCGGCCGCCAGCCCGTCGAGGCCGTCGATGAAGTTCACGGCGTTGGTGGAGGCGATGACGACGAGCACCGTGAAGAGCACCAGCACCGGGGTCGGCAGGATCGTCGTGCCGAAGATCGGCAGCGACAGCAGCTGAACCCCGGTGTAGGCCATCAGGCCCGCCGCGAGCATCTGCCCCGCGAGCTTGGTCAGCCAGTCGAGCTCCCGGATGTCGTCGAAGGCGCCGACCAGGCAGACGATGCCCCCGGCGGCGACCACGCCGATGATCTGCTTCGTCGAGAAGAGCGTGCCGAGGTAGGGCAGGGCTCGCGCGACGAGCGCGGCCGCCACGAAGCCGATGTAGATGCCCACGCCCCCGAGCCGCGGGATGGGCGTCTTGTGGACGTCACGCTCGCGGACGGCCGTGAAGGCGCCCGTCGCGACGGCCAGGCTGCGCACGAAGGGTGTGGCGAGGTACGTGACCGCCGCGGCCACGATGAGGACGAGGACGTACTCGTGCACCTACCGACCTTCGCTCGGGTGCCGTCGCCGGACGCCGACGCCGACTCAGCGAGGGTATGCCGGGAAGCGCGTCACGAGGTCGGTGACCTCCGCACGCACCTCCTTGCTCACCGCGTGGTCCGGGTCGGCGTCGCCCTCGGTCACGGCTCGGTGGATGAGCGAGGCGATCTGCTTCATCTCCTCGAGGCCCATGCCCTGGGTCGTCACGGACGGCGTGCCCACACGGATGCCGGAGGCGATGTTGGGCTTCTGCGGGTCGAACGGGATGGCGTTCTTGTTGAGGACGATGCCGGCGGCGTCGGCGCGCTCCTCGGCCTCCTTGCCGGTGACCCCGACGCCCTGCAGGTCGAGCAGCGACAGGTGCGTGTCGGTGCCGCCCGTGGTCGGGCGGATGCCCAGCTCGAGCAGGCTGGCGGCCAGCTGCTGGCTGTTGGCGATGACGTCCTTGGCGTACTGGGCGTACTCCGGGGTCGCCGCCTCCTTGAAGTTGACCGCCTTGGCCGCGATGGTGTGCATCTGCGGGCCGCCCTGCATCATCGGGAAGATCGCCTTGTCGAGGGCGGCGGCGTGCTCGGCCTTGCAGACCAGGGCACCGGAGCGCGGACCGCGCAGCACCTTGTGGGTCGTGAAGGTCACGACGTCGGCATACGGCACGGGCGATGGGATGGCCTTGCCCGCCACGAGCCCGATGAAGTGGGCCGCGTCGACCCAGAGGATCGCGCCGACCTCGTCGGCGATCGCGCGGAAGCGCTCGAAGTCGATGAGGCGCGGGATGGCGGATCCGCCGGCGCAGATGACCTTGGGGCGGTGCTCCTTCGCGAGCGCCTCGACCTGGTCGTAGTCGATGTCCTCGGACTCCTTGTCGACGCCGTAGTGCACGGCGTCGAACCACTTGCCGGAGAAGGAGACCTTCGTGCCGTGCGTCAGGTGCCCGCCCATCGGCAGGGCCATCGCGAGGATCGTGTCGCCGGGCGACATGAAGGCGCCGTAGACGGCCTGGTTGGCGCTGGCGCCGGAGTGGGCCTGGACGTTGGCGTGGTCGGCGCCGAAGAGCTCCTTGGCCCGGTCGATGGCGATCTGCTCGGCCTTGTCGACCTCGGAGCAGCCGCCGTAGTAGCGGCGGCCCGGGTAGCCCTCGGCGTACTTGTTGGACAGCGTCGATCCCAGTGCGGTGAGCACGGCCGGCGAGCTGATGTTCTCGCTCGCGATCAGCTGCAGGCCTCCGCGGATGCGGTCGAGCTCCGAGAGGAGCACGCCGGCGATGTCCGGGTCGAAGGACTGCAGGGCGCCGAAGTCGGAACCGTAGAACGTGTCGTCAGCCATGGGGAGTCTCCGGGTCGGTCGGGAGTGGGGCGCGAGCGCGGGCCAACTCTATTGGGTCGGGCCCTGGGCGTCCGCCGGGCGCTCACCGGTGGACACGGGAAGGTCGGTGCCGGCAGGGCTGTCGCCGGCGACGTCAGCGACGTCGGCAGGCTCGTCGGCGGGGACGTCGGGCTGCTGGGCGTCAGGGGCGACTGCCGCATCGGCCGGCGGCCCGGCCTCGGGGGCCGGCGCCTCGAGCGGCGGCTCCGGCTCCAGGGCGGCGTCGATGTCGGCCTGCGACAGGGCGCCGAGGCGAAGGGTCACCGGCGTCTCGCCCGTGCAGTCGATGATGGTGGAGGGCAGGCCCTCCCCCGCGGCTCCGCCCTCGAGGTAGACGGCCACGGACTCCCCGAGCATCGCCATGGCCTCGTCGGCCGTGCGCGCTGCGGGGTCGCCGGTGGTGTTGGCGCTCGTGACGGCCATCGGACCGATGTCGCCGAGCAGCTCGAGGGTGATCTCGTTGGCGGGCACGCGCAGCGCCACGGTGCCGTTGGTGTCGCCGAGGTCCCAGTGCAGTGACGTCTGCGCCTTGAGCACGAGCGTCAGCGGCCCGGGCCAGAACTTCTCCATCAGCCGCTGCGCGTAGTCCGGGACCTGAGTCGCCAGGCCCTGCGCCGTGCGGGCCGTGGGGATGAGCACAGGCGGGGGCATGTCGCGCCCGCGGCCCTTGGCGGCCAGGACGGAGGCCACGGCGGTGGCGTCGAAGGCGTCACACCCGACGCCGTAGACCGTGTCGGTGGGGAGCACGACGATCTCGCCACGTCGGACGGCGGCCGCGGCCGCCGGGATGCCCTCGGCTCGGCCGGCGGGTTCGGTGCAGTCGTAGCGTTCGCTCACGCACCCGAGCCTACTGGGACGTCCTCATGGGAGAGCCGCAGGCTGTCCGGCCGCGGTCGCCCGTTCTCACAGCGGGCTCACAGAGGGAACCGGTACGAATCGCCCACACGACGCCGTGCCACCAGGAGGAGCACCGATGGGTCCGATCAAGTCGCTGTGGGCGAGCGTGCAGGCAGACCCCGTCTTCATGCGCAAGGTCAACGGCTGGCTCGCCATCTTCTGGATCGTCATGATCCCGGTGTCCATGGTCTTCGGCTGGCTCAACTCGGTGGTCTACGTCTCCGCCCTCTCACTCTGGGCGCTCGTGTCCGGTCACTGGTCGGCATGGCAGGCGGCCAGGGTGGAGGTCGCGCAGCAGCAGGAGGCGCAGCAGACCCGCAAGCAGGACGTGCCTGGCGAGGTCGTCGACCTACTGATCCGCAAGACGGACATCGAGCCGGATCCCGCGACGACGTGACCGCGCCCCCGGCCCGGTCGGGTCACGCCCTACCCGGCTCGGCGAGCGGCCGTCACCCTGGGCCTGCCGGCGAGGTCCTCGTGGTCGGCGACCTCGGTCCACTCCCCCGTGCGCTGCAACCGAGCGGGCAGGCTCTCGCCCTGCGAGTCGGCGTGCTCGACGAGGACCAGGCCGCCGGGCCGCAGCAGGCCGGCCGCGGCCCGCACCACCGCCAGCGGGATCGCCAGCCCGTCCTCGCTTCCGCCGTAGAGCGCGATGTCGGGGTCGTGGTCGCGCACCTCGGGGTCGAGGGGGACGGCGCCGACGGGGATGTAGGGCGGGTTCACCGTGACGACGTCCACGCTCCCGCGCCAGTCCTTAAAGCACGGCTGCGTGGCATCGCCCTGGCGCAGGTCGACGTCCAGGCCCAGCCGGTCACGGTTGGCGACCGCCCACGCGTACGCGTCGGGCGACAGCTCGAGGCCACGGACCTCCGCGTCCGGCCGCTCGTCCTTCACCGACAACGCGATCGCGCCGGAGCCGGAGCAGAGGTCGACGACCCGCACAGTCAGGTCGCCGTGCTCCGCGGCGACCCGGTCGATCTCAGCCAGCGCGAGGTCGACGAGGACCTCGGTCTCGGGCCGCGGCACGAAGACGCCCGGACCGACCGAGAGGGTGAGCCGGCGGAAGTGGGCACGGCCGGTGAGGTGCTGGAGCGGGACCCGGCGGGCGCGGTCGTCGACGAGGGCGGCATACGTGCTCGGCAGCGTGCCGCCCCCGAGGACCATGAGCCGGCGCACCTCGGGAGCCTCGACACCCAGCACGTGGGCGGCCAGCTCGACGGCGTCGACGTCGGCCGACGCCACGCCGGCCTCGCGCAGGCGTGCGGCGCCAGCACGTATGCCGTCACGCAGGTCGGTGGCCCCGTCCGTCACGCGCCCGACCCGTCACCGGCGAGCGCGGCGAGCTTCGCGGCCTCGTCGGCGTCGAGCGCCGACTGCACGACGGGGTCGAGGTCCCCGTCGAGCACGGCGTCGAGGTTGTAGGACTTGTAGCCGGTGCGGTGGTCGGAGATGCGGTTCTCCGGGAAGTTGTAGGTGCGGATGCGCTCGGAGCGGTCGACGGTGCGCACCTGGGAGCGGCGGGCGGCGCTCGCCTCGGCGTCCGCCTCGTCCTTGGCCATCTGGTGCAGGCGGGCGCGGAGGACACGCATGGCGGCCTCCTTGTTCTGCAGCTGCGACTTCTCGTTCTGGCACGAGACGACGAGGCCGGTGGGGACGTGCGTGATGCGCACGGCGGAGTCGGTCGTGTTGACGCTCTGGCCACCGGGGCCGCTGCTGCGGTAGACGTCGATGCGCAGGTCGCCCGGGTCGATGGTCACCTCGACCTCCTCGGCCTCGGGCATGACCAGGACGCCGGCGGCCGAGGTGTGGATGCGGCCTTGGCTCTCGGTGACGGGCACGCGCTGGACGCGGTGCACCCCGCCCTCGTACTTCAGGCGCGCCCACGGCCCCTCCCCCAGGCCCGGGGTGCCCTTGGACCGGACGGAGACGCGGACGTCCTTGTAGCCGCCGAGGTCGCTCTCGGTGGCGTCCTCGATGGCCGTGCGCCAGCCACGCTGCTCGGCGTAGCGCAGGTACATCCGCAGCAGGTCGCCGGCGAAGAGCGCCGACTCGTCGCCGCCCTCCCCCGCCTTGACCTCGAGGATGACGTCGCGGTCGTCGTCGGGGTCGCGGGGCACGAGCATGCGACGCAGGTGCTCCTCGGCCGCGGCCAGGCGCGCCTCGAGCGAGGGCACCTCCTCGGCGAATGACTCGTCGTCGGCCGCCAGCTCGTGGGCCGCCGCGAGGTCGTCGCCGGCGGCCCGCCACTCACGGGCGGCGGCCACGGTGGGTGCCAGGGCGGCATACCGCTTGTTCAGCGTGCGCACGAGGTCTTGGTCGCCGTGCACGGCGGGGTCGGCGAGCTGCTGCTCGAGCTCGGCGTACTCGTCGAGGATCGACTGGACGGATTCGAGCACTGGGGGCCCTTCGGCTCGGGTCAAGCAGGACGGGGCAGGTATGACGAACGCCGGCCCCCGACGACCGAAGTCGTGGGAGCCGGCGTGCGGGAGACCTACTTGGCGGCCTTCTTGCCGTAACGGGCCTCGAACCGGGCCACGCGGCCACCGGTGTCGAGGATCTTCTGCTTGCCCGTGTAGAACGGGTGGCACTGGGAGCACACGTCTGCCGAGATCTTGCCGGACGTCTCGGTGCTGCGCGTGGTGAACGTGTTGCCACAGGTGCAGGTCACCGTGGTCTCGACGTACTGGGGGTGAAGGTCCTTCTTCAACGTTGTCTCCTCGAGGTAGTCGGCCGGGTCGGTGTCGTCGCTGCTCACGCTGTGGAGCTGCTCTCCCGTGAACCGGTCCGAAGGAAGAGTGTGCCAGACAGGCGCACCTCCTCCCAAACGCGCGGTGCCGCTCCCGCATTCCCCCGCGCAGGCAGGGGGAACCGGCCGCGTCAGGCGTCGGCGAGCACCCCGACGGAGGCGCGCCTCGCGACCGGGAGGACGACCTGCATCGTCGTGCCCTCACCCTCGACCGAGGCGATGACCAGCTCTCCGCCGTGTCCCTCGACGATGGCCCGCACGATGGCGAGGCCGAGGCCGGTGCCGGGGATCGCCGCGGCGGTTGCGTTGCCGGCCCGGAAGAAGCGCTCGGACAGCCGCGCGAGGTCACCGGCCGGGATGCCGATGCCGGTGTCGTGAACGGAGATGACGGTCGAGTCGTCGCCGGACCGCTCCGCGGACAGCTCGACCCGGCCACCTTCCGGCGTGAACTTCACGGCGTTGGAGCCGAGGTTGATCAGCGCCCGCTCGAGCTGGCCGCGGTCGACGCGCACCATCAGGTCGTCGGGCACCTCGGTGCAGACCAGGTGCACTCCGCTGTTGGCCGCGACGGGACCCATCGTCTCGGTCACGGCACGCAGCAGGTCACGAACGGCGACCTCCTCCGAGACCGCCTGCAGGCCGCTGATCTCGATCTTGTTGAGCACCAGCAGGTCCTCGATCAGGCCGCGCAGCCGGGTCGCATTGCGCCCGATGATGTCGAGGGCGACGTGCTGCCCGTCGGTGACCTCGCCGAAGTCACCGTCGACGAGCAGCTCGAGGTAGCCGCTGATCGAGGTCAGTGGGGTGCGCAGCTCGTGGCTGACCGTCGCCATGAAGTCGGTCTTCTGGCGGTCGAGCTCGGTGAGGCGGCGCACCTGCTCGTCCTGCATCTGCGACAGGCGCAGGGCCACGATCGACTGGGCCGCGATGGCCGAGCACTGCAGCGAGGCCTGGATCTCGTGCCGGTGCCAGCGTCGGGGGGCGCTGACCATCATCACCGACAGGATGCCCAGGCCACGGCCACCGGTGCCCACCGGGAGCATGAGCAGGGAGCGGGTGCCGGTCGCCCGGTGGAAGGCGCGGATGCGCTCGTCGTCGTAGACGTCGCAGGCCAGCAGGTCGGGCAGGTGGAAGAAGCCCACGTCACGTCGCAGCTCGTCGTTGACCACACCTACCTGCTGCGCGAGCGACCGTGGCAGCGGCGGCAGGTCGGGCAGGTCGTCGGTGTGCCACTGCAGGCGGTCCTCGATGGTCTGGCCGTCCTCGGCCATCGTGTAGAGCAGCACCCGGTCGGCGCCGAGACCGACGCCGAGCTTGGTGGTGACCTGCCGCAGGGCCTCGCTCACGTCGCCGGCCGCACGCGCGCCGCGTCCCACGTCGAGGACCAGCTCCTGCATCTCGAGCACGGCCGCCTGCTGGTCGACGAGGCGGGCGTTGGCCCGGGTGAGGTCGTTGAAGTCGCGGGCGAGCATGCGCACCTCGAGGGCGCCCTCCTCCTGGTTGGCCATGGCGATGACGTCGTCCTCGACCTGAAGCCGCACCACTTCGCGCAGCCGCGCCAAGGGCCGCCCGATGGCCCGGTGCATGCCCAAGCCGGCGGCCACGAGCACGAGCACCACGGCGACGTCCACGGCCACGATGACGCCCGAGGTGATCGCGGTGGCCTCGCGCGAGTCCACGCGCGCGGCGTCGCGTCGGGCCTGGATGTCCGTGCCCAGCCGCTGGTTGAACGACTGGAAGTCGGAGTATGCCGTCGCGGCCCTCCCACGCAGCTGCTCGCTCGCCCGCGCGCCGGGTGACAGCCCGTGCAGCGACGCGCGAGCTGCGACGAACCACGAGTCGACCGCCGCACGCTGCTGTCGCACGAGCTCGCCGTAGCGGGCGCGGTCACCGGCGGAGAGCTCGGTGCTCTCCACGGCGTGCTCGAGCGCGTCGAGCTGCGACGCGACCGACGCCTGCAGCCCGAGCGCGTCGACCTTCGGGGCGAGCCCGGCGGTCTGCTGTGTCCACGCCGCCTCGGCCCGTGTCATGGTGAGGAGCACCCCGCCGTTGGCCTCTCGGGCGGGTCCGAGCGCGAGCGTCAGGGCCCGCACCGCGGCGCCCTGGGTGTGGATGGTGGCCACCGACACGACGGCGCCGACGGGGACGAGCACGAGCAGGATGCCGATCAGCCACCGGATCTGGCTGCCCACCGAGCGCCTCGAGATGGCGGTGGGGCGCGCCGTCATGCAGCGTCCTCGTCGAAGCCGGTCCTGGTCATGACGCCCCAGACCTGCTTGCGGCCGCGCAGGCTGGCCCACCAGCCCTCGAGACGCCACCACACGGTGGCCTGCCGGTAGCCGATGTTCTCGAGGATCGAGGCGCCGATCGTCTGGGAGATCGCGCGCCAGCGGTCGTGCTTGTGGAAGGCCCACTCGTCGACGACCATCGCCGAGAGGGTCACGAGCACGGCATACCCGTAGGCGAGCGCCAGGAAGAGAAGCGCGAAGGGCACGTCGACGACCCCCAGCAGCAGCGCGAGCGGGACGATCACGATGCCGAAGAGCTCGAGCAGCGGCGCGACGAGCTCGAAGAGCCAGTAGTACGGCAGGGCGAGCGAGCCGATGCGGCCGTAGCGCGGGCGGAAGAGCATGGAGCGGTAGGCCCACAGCGTCTCCCAGAGGCCGCGGTGCCAGCGGCGCCGCTGGTTGCGCAGCACCGTGGCGGTGACCGGCACCTCCGTCCAGCAGACCGGCTCGGGCACGAACTCGATGCGGTAGTCGCGACCCTCGTCACGCAGGTGCTTGTGGATGCGCATGACCAGCTCGAAGTCCTCGCCGATGCTGTCGGGGTCGAGACCGCCGACCTCGACGACGACGTCGCGCCGGAAGAGTCCGAAGGCGCCGCTGATGAGGATGAGGCCGCCCAGCTTGGACCAGCCGGTGCGGCCGAGCAGGAAGGCACGGAGGTACTCGACGAGCTGGATGCGCGGGATCCAGGTCTGGGGCATCTCGACGCGCACGATGCGGCCCGAGACGACACGGCTGCCGTTGACCGGGCGGATCGCCCCACCGGTTGCCACCATGCGGGTCGGGTCGTCGGCGAAGGGACGGGTCACGTGGAGCAGACCGTCCGGCTCGAGGATGGAGTCGCCGTCGATGATCGCGATGAGGGGCTCGCTGGCGGCGTTGATCCCGACGTTGATGGCCTCGGAGCGCCCGGAGTTCTCCTTGCGGACGACGACGAGGCGGGTGCGTCCGTCGCGGGGCACGTAGGTGTCGAAGACCTGGGCCCGGATCGGGACCTCGCGGGGCAGCTCGCGCGGCACGCGGACGAGGTCGAACGCCTCGTCGAGCCGGGCGAACGTGCGGTCGGTGCTGCCGTCGTCGATGACCACCACCTCGTGGCGGGGATAGCGCAGCGTCAGGAAGGACTTGACGGCCGTGACGATGCCGACCTCTTCGTTGTAGGCGGGCACCAGCAGGGAGACCCCCGGCGCCAGACCGGCGCCCTGCCACGACAGCGCGGTCGCCCGACGACGCTCCTGCGCCCGGAACTCGAGGTAGGCCAGGACGATGAGGAGCAGCAGCGAGGAGTTGATGAGGAAGAAGTAGACGAGGATCGGCACGCTCGAGACGTCCATCAGCCACACCACGGCAGCGCGCAGTGCCGAGACCCCGCCGTCCCAGCTCATGCCGACGCCCGCTGCAGGCTCGCGACCAGCTGTGCCGACTGCACGGCAGGGTCGTCCGCGTGCCCCACGAGGGCCTCGCGCCCGTCGGCACCGAGGCCCAGCAACCCGGCGGCGGCCAGCTCGGCCAGACGGGGGTCGGGATCGTCGAGCAGGGCGGCGAGGGCCGGCACCGCCGCCGGCTGACCGAGCTCGCCCAGGGCTGCGACGCAGGCGCGTCGCAGCGCGAGGGGCTCGCCGGCACCGGTGTGTCGGGCCAGCACCTCGACGTCGTCTCCGCGGCCCAGGCGGCCGATGGCGTGTGCGCACGTCTCGCGCACCGTGAGATCGCCGTCCTCCTCGAGCAGGCGGCGCAGGTCGGGCAGGCAGCGGGTGAAGCTGCGCTCGCCGCTGAGATGGGCCGCCACCATGCGCGTACGGGGGTGGTCGTCGTCCAGCGCCTCGCGCAGGACCTCGGAGATCCCGACCCCCATCGACTGCAGCGCCTCGGCCGCGGTCGCCGCGGGAAGCCCCCGCTCGGGGTGCCCGATGGCCGAGAGGACGGGCCCTGCTGCGGCGGCGTCACCGATCAGCCCCAGTGCGTATGCGGCGCTGTTGCGGACCTCCACGGCCTCGTCCTCGAGCGCGTTCACGAGCAGGGGCACCGCTCCTCCGGCGCGGGCCAGCCCCAGCAGCTGTGCCGCCCTGGCCCGGCGCACGGCGGAGCGACTCGTCAGGTCTCGTGCCGCCGCCTCGACCGCGCCGTGGGCCTCGAGCACCTCGACGAGCTGCTCGGCAGGGACGCCGCGGATCTTGGTGAGCAGCTCGACGATGTTGCGGTCGAGCACCGTGCGCGAGGCGTCGGTGGCGCCGGTCAGCTGGCGCACAGCAACACCTTCGTCGTCCTCGCCGGCAGCGACCTCGATGAGGTGCGGCCGCAGCGGCGAGAGGAGCATCTCCTCACGGCGTTGACGGCGGTGACGGCGAGCGCGGACCGCCACGACGAGCAGCACGAGCAGCACGCAGACGCCGAGCACGGCGATGGTGGCGCCGGCGATCAGCGCTCCCCCGATGACCACTACGGTGTCCGCTCAGCGAGCCCGGGCGAGCATGCCGTTGACGCGGTGCAGCAGCTCGCGAGGACTGAACGGCTTGATGACGTAGTCGTCGGCGCCGACGGCGAATCCGGTGTCGACATCGGAGTCGCGGGACTTCGCGCTGAGGAGGAGCACCGGCACGGAGGCGAACTCGCTCTCGCGGATCTTGCGCAGCACGTCGATGCCCGACAGCCCCGGCATCATCACGTCGAGGACGGCCAGCTGGGGCGGGTCGGCGACGAACGCCTCCCAGGCGCCGATGCCGTCGGCGACGGCCTGCACGGCATACCCGGCCTGCGTGAGCTTGAACTCGACGAGGTCTCGGATGTCGGCGTCATCGTCGGCCACCAGGACGCGGACGGGGCTGGCATCAGGGTCGCCGGCGGGCGCAGACATGGCTCTCCATCGTGGATCGGTCGGAAGGACCATTTTAGGCCAATTCACTTGTTTCTCACCCGAAAACGCCGAAAGGGGACGACGCGTGTGGCGTCGTCCCCTTCTGCCGGCGGCAGGACCGGGATGCCTGGTCAGGCGTCGTCGTCGAGCCGGGAGCCGCTCGTGTGCTGGACCTGCGTCAGGAACTCGTAGTTGGTGCGGGTCTTCTTGAGGCGGTCGATGAGCAGCTCGATGGCCTGCTGCGCGTCGAGACCGCCGAGGACCCGGCGCAGCTTCCACATGATCTTCAGCTCCTCGCTCGCGAGGAGGATCTCCTCACGGCGCGTGCCCGAGCTGTTGATGTCGACGGCCGGGAAGATCCGCCGGTTGGCCAGGTCACGGCTGAGGCGCAGCTCCATGTTGCCGGTGCCCTTGAACTCCTCGAAGATCACCTCGTCCATCTTCGAGCCGGTCTCGACCAGCGCGGTCGCGAGGATCGTGAGCGAGCCGCCGTTCTCGATGTTGCGCGCCGCCCCGAAGAACTTCTTCGGCGGGTAGAGCGCGGCGGAGTCGACACCACCGGAGAGGATGCGGCCGCTGGCCGGGGCAGCGAGGTTGTACGCGCGGCCCAGCTTGGTGATCGAGTCGAGCAGCACGACGACGTCGTGACCGAGCTCCACGAGGCGCTTGGCACGCTCGATGGCGAGCTCGGCGACCGTCGTGTGGTCCTCGGCCGGCCGGTCGAAGGTCGAGGAGATGACCTCGCCCTTGACGGCGCGCTGCATGTCGGTGACCTCCTCCGGACGCTCGTCGACCAGGACGACCATGAGGTGGCACTCGGGGTTGTTCGTCGTGATCGCGTTGGCGATGGTCTGCATGATCATCGTCTTGCCGGCCTTGGCCGGGGCGACGATGAGGCCGCGCTGGCCCTTGCCGATCGGGGCGACCAGGTCGATGATCCGCGTCGTGAGCACGTGCGGCTCGGTCTCGAGCCGCAGGCGCTGCTGCGGGTAGAGCGGAGTCAGCTTGCCGAACTCCACGCGCTTGGCGGCCTCGTCGGGCGACTGGCCGTTGACGGTGTCGAGGCGCACGAGCGCGTTGAACTTCTGCCGGCCGACGTTGCCCGACGGCTGCTCCCCCTCGCGCAGGGCCTTGACCGCACCGGTGACCGCGTCACCCTTGCGCAGCCCGTGCTTCTTGACCATGCCCAGCGGCACGTAGACGTCGCTCGAGCCGGCGAGGTAGCCGGAGGTGCGGACGAAGGCGTAGTTGTCGAGCACGTCGAGGATGCCGCCGACCGGCACGAGGACGTCGTCGTCGCCGATCTGCAGGTCGGTGTCGGCCCACTCCTGCCCGCCGTCGCGCCCGCGGCCGCGCTTGCGGTCGCGGCTGCGCTGGCGGTTGCGGCTGCGGCGGCTCCCACGCTCGTCGTCGTCGTAACCAGACTGCTGCCCGCGGTTGTGGTCAGCGGACTCGTCCTGGTGGCGGTCGTGCTGACGGTCCTGCCGGTCCTGCCGGTCCTGCCGCGGCTGGCGGTCGCCGCGGTCGTTCTGCTGGCGGTCGCCGCGGTCGTTCTGCTGGCGCTCGCCGCGGTCGTTCTGCTGGCGCTCGCCGCGGTCGTTCTGCTGGCGCTCGCCGCGGTCGTTCTGCTGGCGCTCGCCGCGGTCGTTCTGCTGGCGCTCGCCGCGGTCGTTCTGCTGGCGGTCGCCGCGGTCGTTCTGCTGGCGGTCGTTCTGCTGACGGTCGTTCTGCTGACGGTCGCCCTGCTGACGGTCCCCGCGGTCGCCGTGCTGACGGTCCTCACGCGGCTCGAGCGTCTCGCGCACCGCGCGCTCGGCGCGCTCGGCACGGTCGCTGCGGTCGCCACGGTCGTTGCGGTCACGACGCTCTCCGCGGACCGCACGCTCACGCGCCGGTGCTCCGGAGGTCTCGTCGGCACCGACCTGCGCGGCGGTCTCGGGGCGCGCGGCGGAGTCGGCCTGCGACTGCGGAGCCGCAGCCGCGGCGTCGGAGGCGTCGGAGACCGCTGCGGAACCGGCGGGGCGGCTGACCCGGCGCGACCCCCGGGTGCGAGCAGGAGCACCCTCGGTGGCTGCCGGTGCCGCCTCGGCGGAGGTCGCGGCGGAGGTCGCGGCGGGGGCCTCGCTGGAGGCGGCCGGAGTGGGCTGACCAGATGCTGCGGGGGCCGATGAGCCACCCGACTGACGAGCCTTGATCGCCTCGACGAGGTCGCTCTTGCGCATCTTCGTCGTCCCGGTGATCCCCATCGACGACGCGACGCCCTTGAGCTCGTCCAGCTTCATCGCGGACAGGCCGGAGACTGGACGGGTGGTTGTTTCTGACACGAAGGATCCTTCCCCCTCGTTTGCGACCCGGGAGATTCCAGCGGGCCGGACCTGGGCCAGGTGACCTGGCCGTCTGAGAGTCCACGTCGGCGCAGAACGCGCCCAGAGGCAGGTGACGTCGCCTCAGTGTGGGGGTGGCGCACCAGCCTGCGTTGTCGCGGCATGAGGTGCGTCGCAAGGATAACATCCGGGCAACGCGTGCATGCCCAACAGCACGCAGGTGTCGCCGGGTCGCGGGTCAGCGAGCCTGCACGACGGCGCCGTGTGCGGGAACCCCCGGAAGCAGCCTGCTCCAGTGGGACGAGAGGCAGCCCGCGTCCACCTGCGCCACCGAGTCACGCGTGCAGAGCACGAGCACGCTCGGGCCGGCTCCCGACACGACGGCGGCCTGGCCCTGCCCGCGCAGCAGGTCGACGAGGTGCATGGTCTCGGGGTAGGAGGCACGGCGGGCCTCCTGGTGCAGCCAGTCCCGGGTGGCCGCGTGCAGGTGCGAGGGGTCCGAGGTGAGCGCGTGCACGAGCAACGCGGCCCGGCCTGCGTCGGCAGCCGCCGCCGCGAGGGGAACCGTCGGGGGCAGCACGGCGCGCGCGGTGCGGGTGGCGAGCTGCGTGTCGGGGACGAAGACGACCACCTCGACATCGGGGTGCGGAGTGATGCGTGCGGTCACGGTGCGGTCGCCGCGGTCGAGCCCCGTGTCGTCGGGCATCCAGCTGACCGTCAGTCCCCCGTACACGCTGGCGGACGCGTTGTCGGGGTGGCCCTCGAGCAGGCTCGATACGTGCGCCGCCAGCCCGAGCTCGACCGGCACCGGCTCCCCGGGAGTCGGCCACCCGGCATACGGCAGGGAGGTGGGCGCGACGCCGGACGAAAGAGCTTGCGCCGCAACGACTCCCGCCACGATCGCCGTGGCGGACGAGCCCAGCCCTCGGCTGTGCGGCACTCCGTTGGTGGCCTCGATGAGCAAGCCGTCGGGGGCCTCGACCCCTAGCGTCCCCCACGTGTGCCGCATCGTGGCGTGGACGAGGTGGCGCTCGTCGGTGGGCACCTCACCGGCGCCCTCTCCGCTGACCCGGACGGACAGGCCGCCGCGGTCCGATGTCGACACGACGTAGCGGTCCCACAGGCCCAGGGCCAGACCCACCGAGTCGAAACCGGGGCCGAGGTTGGCGCTGCTCGCGGGCACGCGCACCTCGACGGAGCGTCCCGGGGGCACCCGGCTCACGCGGTCAGCCCTCGAGCCCGAGGGCCTGCGCCGCGGAGACCGCGTCCACGGAGACCCGGGTCGGCACGACGTCTCCCCCGTCGGCGGTGCGCAGGGCCCACTGCGGGTCCTTGAGCCCGTGCCCGGTGACGGTGCACACGATGCGCGCGCCCGGCGGCACGAAGCCCGCCTCGTGGCTGGCGAGCAGTCCGGCCACCGACGCCGCCGAGCCGGGCTCGACGAAGACCCCCTCCTGCGACGACAGGTAGCGGTGGGCCTCGAGGATCTGCTCGTCGGTCACGGACTCGATGCGCCCACCCGACTCGTCGCGGGCCGCGACGGCTTGCTCCCACGAGGCGGGGTTGCCGATGCGGATGGCGGTCGCGATGGTCTCGGGGTGGTCCACCGGGTGGCCGAGGACGATCGGCGCGGCACCGGCGGCCTGAAAGCCCCACATCTGGGGCAGGTGGGTCGCCGGGCCGCCCGGCGCGTCGGTCACCGGGTCGGCGAGGTACTCCCGGTAGCCGCGCCAGTAGGCGGTGATGTTGCCGGCGTTGCCAACGGGGAGGCAGTGGATGTCCGGGGCGTCGCCGAGGGCGTCGACGACCTCGAAGCTCGCCGTCTTCTGGCCCTCGATGCGAGCCGGGTTCACCGAGTTCACGAGCTCGACCGGGTAGGCCTCCGCGAGCTTGCGCGCCAGGGTGAGGCAGTCGTCGAAGTTGCCGTCGACCTGCAGGAGCGTGGCCCCGTGCGCGATCGCCTGGCTGAGCTTGCCCATCGCGATCTTGCCGTCGGGAACGAGGACGCCGCACGTCATGCCGGCCTTCGTGGCGTATGCCGCCGCCGACGCACTCGTGTTGCCCGTGCTCGCGCAGATGACCGCCTTCGCACCCTTGCGCGCGGCGACGCTGATCGCCGTCGTCATGCCGCGGTCCTTGAACGACCCGGTGGGGTTGAGGCCTTCGTACTTGAGGTACACCTCGGCGCCGATGCGCGCGGACAGCTTCTCGGCGTGGATGAGCGGTGTGCCGCCCTCGTGCAGGGTGACGACCGGCGCTCCCTCGAGCATCGGCAGCCGGTCGGCGTACTCGCGGATCACGCCGCGCCACTGGTGGGCCATCATGAACCTTCCACGCGCATGACGGAGTTGACGCCCCGGACGACGCCGAGCGTGCGCAGGCGCTCGACGGTGGACGACAGGGCCGCGTCACTGGCGGAGTGCGTGACGATGATGAGGTTGGCGCGGGCCGCCTGCCCGTCGCCGGCGGGGACGAGCTGCTGGCGCACCGTCTCGATCGACACGTCGTGGTCCGCGAAGACGGCGGCGACCTGCGCGAGCACGCCCGACCGGTCCTCGACGTCGAGGCTGATGTGATACCTCGTCTGCGCATCGCCCATGGTCAGGATCGGCAGGTCGGCGTAGCTCGACTCGCCCGGCCCGAGGCCACCGCCGACGCGGTGGCGGGCGACCGCGACGAGGTCACCGAGCACGGCGGAGGCGGTCGGGTCGCCGCCGGCACCCTTGCCATAGAACATCAGCTCGCCGGCGGCGTCGGCCTCGACGAAGACGGCGTTGAACGCCTCGCGGACACCCGCGAGCGGGTGGGTGCGCGGGATCATCGCGGGGTGCACGCGCACGCTGACGCCCTTGTCGCTGCGCTCGCAGATGGCGAGCAGCTTGACGACAGAGTCCATCTCGCGGGCCGCCGAGACGTCGGCCGCCGACACCTCGGTGATGCCCTCGCGGTAGACGTCGGCGCCGGAGACGCGGGTGTGGAAGGCCAGCGAGGCCAGGATCGCGGCTTTGGCCGCGGCGTCGAACCCCTCGACGTCCGCCGTCGGGTCGGCCTCCGCATAGCCGAGCGCCTGGGCCTGCTCCACGGCGTCGTCGAAGCCCGCGCCGGTCGTGTCCATCTTGTCCAGGACGTAGTTGGTGGTCCCGTTGACGATGCCGAGGACCCGGCGCACCTCGTCGCCGGCGAGGGACTCGCGGAGCGGGCGCAGCAGCGGGATGGCCCCGGCGACGGCCGCCTCGAAGTAGAGGTCGACGCCGTGCTCGGCGGCCGCCGCGTAGAGGGCCGGTCCGTCCTCGGCCAGCAGCGCCTTGTTGGCCGTGACGACCGAGGCGCCGTGCTGCATCGCCCGCAGGATGAGGGAGCGGGCCGGCTCGATGCCACCGATGACCTCGACGACGACATCGGCCCGGGTGACGAGTTCGGCGGCGTCCGTGGTGAACAGACCCGGGTCGACCCCTAGCGCTCCGCGGTCGCGGCCGCCGCGGCGCACGGCGATGCCGACGATCTCGAGGGGCGCCCCGACCCGGGCGGCCATGTCGTCCGCGTGCTCGGTGAGCAGGCGGGCCACGGCGCCGCCCACGACCCCGGCACCGAGCAGGGCGACGCGCAACGGCCTGGCTTCAGTCACGGTGCTCTCCACGCTGCGAATCCTGCCGTCTGTCCGACAGGTGGACGCCGTTGTTTCGCGATCCGGACAGCAACGGAGCAAGATCTGCGGCCGGCATCAGCGTGCCATCAGAGATCGAGCGCCAGCAGGTCGTCGATCGTCTCGCGCCGGACGATGACGCGAGCGCGCCCGTCCCGCACGGCCACGACCGGCGGCCGCGGCGTGTGGTTGTACTGGCTCGAGAGCGAGCGGCAGTAGGCGCCGGTGCCGGGCACCGCGATCAGGTCACCGGGTCCGACGTCGGCCGGGAGGAACTCGTCCTTGACGACGATGTCGCCGCTCTCGCAGTGGCGACCGACGACGCGGGCGAGCACGGGGTCCGCGTCCGAGGCGCGACCGGCGAGGGTGCAGGAGTAGTTGGCGTCGTAGAGCGCGGTGCGCACGTTGTCGCTCATGCCGCCGTCGACGGAGACGTAGACGCGCTGGGCGCCGCCGTCGAGGTCGACGGGCTTGACGGTGCCCACCTCGTAGAGGGTGAAGGTCGTCGGCCCGGCGATGGCGCGTCCCGGCTCGATCGAGATGCGCGGGACGGCAACCCCGTCGGCGCGGCACTCCCGCTCGATGATCTCGGCCATGCCGGCGGCCAGCCGCCGGGGCGGGAGCGGGTCGTGCTCGGTGGTGTAGGCGATGCCGAAGCCGCCGCCGAGGTCGAGCTCGGGCAGCTCGACGCCGAGCTCCCGGGCGATCCGCGTGTGCAGGCCGACGATGCGCCGTGCCGAGACCTCGAAGCCGGCAGTGTCGAAGATCTGTGAGCCGATGTGGCTGTGCAGCCCGAGCAGGCGCAGGGTCTCGGGGCGGTCGAGGATGCGACGGGCCGCCTCGAACGCCTGACCGCCGGAGAGCGAGAGCCCGAACTTCTGGTCCTCGTGGGCCGTGGCGATGAACTCGTGCGTGTGCGCCTCGACGCCGACCGTCACCCGGATGAGCACCGGGGCGACGACGCCGAGCTCGGCGGCGACACCGGCCACCCGGTCGATCTCCTCGAGCGAGTCGATGACGATGCGGCCGACGCCGTAGTCGAGGGCGTCGCGGATCTCGGCGACGGACTTGTTATTGCCGTGGAAGCCGACCCGCTCGCCGGGCATCCCGGCCCGCTTGGCCACCGCCAGCTCGCCCCCGGTGCACACGTCGAGGTGCAGGCCCTCATCGCGGACCCAGCGCGCGACCTCGGTGCAGAGGAAGGCCTTGCCGGCGTAGTAGACGTCGGCGCCGCCCGACAGACCGTCGAACACCTCGGCATACGTCTGCTTGAAAGCCCGTGCGCGCGAACGGAAGTCGTCCTCGTCGACGATGTATGCGGGTGTGCCGAACTCGCGCGCCAGCTCGGTCACGCTCACGCCCCCGACACGGAGGACACCGTCGGGGCCGCGGTCGACGGAGGATGCCCAGAGGGAGGGGACGAGGGCGTTGACGTCGACGGGGGTCTGGAGCCACGCGGGACCCCGGTAGCCCTCGGCGTGCAACGCTCCGGCTTCGTGTGCGCGCATGGCTACATCCTTTCCGGGGCCGCAGCACCCAGGCGCGTGAGTCCATTGCGCAAGACGATGCGAGCTGCGTCGGCGAGCAGCAGACGCGCCGCGTGGACCGGCTCCGGACGCGAGCCGACCAGCTCGGGGCGCACGGGGTGGTCCCAGGCGTCGGCGAGCGCCGCGAGGTCGGTGACGGCGCGCTGCTGCTGCAACGCGTCGCCGGTGTGCTTGTCGAGTCGTTGGGGCAGGTCGGCGAGGGCCACGAGGAGCTGCCGTTCGGTGACGTGCGTCAGCTCGGTGAGGCGGGCGGAGGAGCGGCGCTCGACCCCGACCGCCTCGGCGTTGCGGATGATGCGGCACAACCGGGCGTGGGCCAGCTGGGCCGTGCGGACGGGGTCGTCCACGGCTCGGGCGCCGGGCACCTCGGTGACGGGGCAGAACACCTCGCCCTCGGCCAGGGCGTAGGTCTCCTGCTGCTCGCGCACCAGCGGCACGATGTCGGAGCGCGCCGCGTCCTCGAGCGTCAGGGCGATCAGTCCGCTGGGCGCGACCTCGACCGCGGCGACCGGCTTCTGCAGGGTCAGCCCCTGGGCGAGCACCCGGGCCAGCTCCCGGGGCTCGAGGCCGAGTCCGGGCGACCAGCGCTGGGCGACGGGTGTGACCCAGTCGGCCACGACACCGGCGACCCGTGGATCCGTCGGGCGGAAGAGCGGACCCTCCGGAGGCCCCTGCGTCGCAGCGGTCGGCAGCTCTGCGGACGCGACGGCCTCGGCCACGACCTGCGCCAGGAGGGCGCGCAGCTGCTCCGGGGTCATGCGGGCGAGTCTACGAGGGGGCCCGCCGAGAGCCTGACGGGGCCGGATGCGGCTCGAGGGGCGGGTGATTGAGTGTTCGTCGCGCACTGCTGCTAATCTCACCGAGCGCATGAAAGTGCGTGTCGCCCCCGTAGCTCAGGGGATAGAGCACCGCCCTCCGGAGGCGGGAGCGCAGGTTCGAATCCTGCCGGGGGCACAGACGAAACGAAGGGCCGACCTGATGGCGCGGAGCGCCGCTCAGGTCGGCCCTTCGTCGTCGTGCCCCCGAGGGCTTCGGGGAGGTTGCTTCCGAGGAACGAGGAAGGAACCGGAGTCCTGCCGGGGGCACCAACGAACGAAGGCCGTCTTGTCGAGCGCGAAGCGCCGAGAAGACGGCCTTCGTCTCACGCCCGCGATCGGAGCCCTGCCGGGGGGGCAGCGTCTGCGACAGTGATGCCGTGCTCATCTCGAAGCCAATCGCCGAGGGCATCCGCGACGGCACCGTCACCCAGGCCTTCCGCCGCTGGGACGCCCCACGCGTCAAGGTGGGCGGCCTGCAGCTGACCCCGGCCGGCCTTGTTCGCTTCGACTCCGTCAGCCGGGTGCGCGACCCGGATCGCCTCACCGAGCGCGACGCCCGAACCGCCGGCGCCAAGGACCTCGCCGCCCTGCGGCGCGCGCTGGCGCCCAAGACGGCCAAGCCGTCGGCCCGCGGTGGCCGTGGCGGCGACACGGTCTACCGGATCCGGCTCAGCTGGGCGGGTGAGGACCCGCGGCTCGAGCTGCGCGCCAGCATCCCCGACGAGGACGAGCTGGCCGGCATCGCGGCACGCCTCGCCCGCCTCGATGCCAGGCCGACGGGTCCGTGGACGCGGGAGATCCTCGAGTGGATCCGCGACAACCCGCACGTGGTCTCCAAGGAACTGGCGACCCTGCGCGGCGTCGACCTGCTGCCGATGAAGGCCGACATCCGCAAGCTGAAGGCCTTGGGCCTGACCATCAGCCACGACGTCGGCTACGAGCTGTCACCGCGCGGGGCGGCATACCTTCGCTGGCTGCACAGCCACCCCGGCTGACGGACGTCAGCGCTGGGTCGTGTCGGTGACCTCGCCCACGAGCTCCTCGAGGACGTCCTCGAGGAACACGACGCCGCTCACGACGGCGTCCCCGTCGACGACACGGGCCAGGTGGGCACCGGTCAGCTGCATCGTGGCGAGGACGTCCTCGATCTCGTCGTCGGCGCGCACCGTCGCGAGGCGCCGCACCCGCTTGGGTGGGACGGGCAGCTCGTGCCGCTCGTCGTCGGCGTAGAGCACGTCCTTGAGGTGGATGTAGCCGGCGATCTCGCCCGCGGCGTCGAGGACGGGATAGCGGGAGAAGCCGTGCTTGGCGACGAGCCGCTCGATGTCGGCCGGGGTCGCCCCGAGGGTGACGGTCTTGAGCGACGCGACGTCGACGGCCACGTCCCGGGCGAGCTTGTCGGAGAACTCCAGCGTCTTGGCCACCAGGCCGTGGCGCTCCTCCTCGATGAGGCCCTCGCGGCGGGACTCACCGACGATGTGCGCCACCTCCTCCACGGTGAACGCCGAGGTCAGCTCGTCCTTGGGCTCGACGCGGAAGAGCCGGACCAGCCACTTGGCCACGGCCTCCATGGCGTGCACGAGCGGCCGCAGCGCCCGCGCGATGAAGAAGAGCGGGGGCACGAGCAGGAGGGCGGCACGGTCGGGCCCCGCGATGGCGAGGTTCTTCGGGATCATCTCACCGACGACGACGTGCAGGTAGGACACGATGAGCAGCGCCAGCGCGAGCGCCACCCCGCTCGCCCAGGCGTCGGACAGCGACCACGCGTGGAAGATCGGCTCGAAGAGGTGGTGCAGCGCCGCCTCGGCGAGGGCGCCGAGGCCGACCGAGCACACCGTGATGCCGAGCTGGGCGGTCGCCAGCATCGACCCGAGCCGTTCGAGGGCGAGCAGACACGACTGCGCCCGCTTGCTGCCACCGTCGGCGAGCGGCTCGAGCGTCGAGCGGCGCACCGCCATGGCCGCGAACTCGGCCCCGACGAAGAAGGCGTTGCCGAAGAGCAGCAGGACGGACACGAGGTAGACCCACGGGCCGCTCACGAGCGCTCCCCCGCCTTCCCGGCCGAGGGCGTACGCGTGCCGCTCGGCTCGTCGTGTCCGTCACCGGTCGCGTCGCCCTCCGCGGGCAGCGAGTCGGGGTCGGGCACGAAGCGCAGCCGGTCGACCCGCCGGCCCTCCATGCCGACGACGTGGATGCGCCAGCCGGGCACGGTGACCTCGTCACCGACGACCGGCACCCGGCCGAGGCTGGTCATGACGAAGCCGCCCATCGTCTCGTAGGTGGAGCCGTCGGGCACGTCGGCGTCGAACGCGTCGCGCACCTCGTCGGGCCGCCACAGGCCGGGCACCGTCCAGGACCCGTCGACGAGCTCGCGGCCGCCCTGGCGGCTGCGGTCGTGCTCGTCGGAGACCTCGCCGACGATCTCCTCGACGACGTCCTCGAGCGTGACGATGCCGGAGGTGCCGCCGTACTCGTCGACGACGACGGCCATCTGGAAGCCGCCCTCACGCAGCTGGCGCAGCAGCGGGTCGAGCCGGATCGTCTCGGGCACGACGAGACGGTCGGACATCAGGGCCGAGACGGGCACGTCCTTGCGGCGGTCGTGCGGCACGGCCATCGCCTTCTTGACGTGCACCACCCCGTCGACGTCGTCCCAGTCGTCGCCGAGCACGGGGAACCGGGAGTGCCCGGTGCGGCGTGAGAGGCGCAGGACGTCGTCGGCCGACTCGTCGCGGTGGATGCCGATCGAGCGCACGCGCGGCGTCATGACATCGTCGGCGGTGCGTTCGCCGAAACCGAGCGAACGGGTCAGCATGCGCGCAGTCGTGACGTCGAGCGTGCCGGCCTCGGCCGAGCGCTGCACGAGGCTGGCGAGCTCCTGGGGGGTGCGCGCCCCCGACAGCTCCTCCTGCGGCTCGATGCCGAGCGAGCGCAGGAAGCGGTTGGCCGAGCCGTTGAGCAGGACGATGAGGGGCTTGGCGATCACGGCGAACACGCGCACCGGCAGGGCCACCACCTTGGCGGTCGCCAGTGGGGCGGAGATGCCGAGGAACTGCGGGAGCAGCTCGCCGAACACCATCGAGAAGACCGTCGCGATGGCCAGGGCCAGGGCGCTGGAGACCGCCTCCACCGCGCCCGCCCCGAGGCCCAGGGCCGCGAGGGGGCCCGAGAGCAGTGCGCCGATGGAGGGCTGCGCCAGGTAGCCGACGACGAGGGTCGTGATCGTGATGCCGACCTGCGCCGCCGACAGCTGCGTGGACAGCTGCTTGATCGACTGCAGCACGACGCGGGCTCGGGAGTCGCCCTCGTCGATGGCGCGCTGCACGGTCGGGCGATCGATGGCCACGAGCGAGAACTCGGCGGCCACGAAGAGGGCGGTGCCGGCCGTGAGCACCACGGCCCCGAGGACGAGGAGCCACTCCGTCACCGGCGGACCTCCGGTCGGGTCGGGCTGGGGTGGCCGCAGCGGGCCGGGCCCTGGTCGCGAAGCGAGGTCATGGTCAGCCCACTATAGGGATCGCGGGTGACACCGGCGCGTCCCGCCGTGCCACATGCACCTGCATGGAGGCTGGGTATGCCGTGTGGTTGAGTTGGGCGCGCAACGACGCCGGCCCGCCGGGTGGGCCGACGGACCTTGACGGAGGGATCACGGTGGCGGCTGGACGACCGGAGGTGGCCGGGCGCATCGAGGTGCGCGGGCTGACGAAGCGCTTCGGCTCGCTCACGGCCGTCGACCACCTCGACCTCGACGTCGAGCCGGGCCGGATCACCGGCTTCCTGGGCCCCAACGGCAGCGGCAAGACGACGACCCTGCGCATGCTCCTCGGTCTCGTCCGGCCGACCGCGGGATCGGCCACCATCGACGGCCACCGCTACGTCGACATCCCCAACCCCCTCACCGTGGTCGGGTCGGCCCTCGAGGCGACGAACTTCCATCCCGGACGCACCGGGCGCGACCAC
The DNA here is from genome assembly GCF_040702505.1 of Terrabacter sp. NPDC080008. Classification (NCBI taxonomy): domain Bacteria; kingdom Bacillati; phylum Actinomycetota; class Actinomycetes; order Micrococcales; family Intrasporangiaceae; genus Terrabacter; species Terrabacter sp. NPDC080008. Next base: position 183,798 of record NZ_JBFBLC010000003.1, on the reverse strand, counting down.
CTGCGCGTCCAGGCCGCCGTCGCGGGCGTCCCGGACCGACGGGTCGACGAGCTGCTCGAGCTCGTCGGCATCCCGGCCGCCGCGCGCAAGCGCGCCGGCGGCTACTCGCTCGGCATGCGCCAACGGCTCGGCCTGGCCGCCGCCCTCGTGGGCGACCCGCGCGTCATCATCCTCGACGAGCCCGCCAACGGCCTCGACCCCGAGGGGATCCGCTGGCTCCGCGGCTTCCTGCGCCACCTCGCCGACGAGGGCCGCACCCTGCTGATCTCCAGCCACATGCTCTCCGAGGTCGAGCAGACGGTCGACGACGTCGTCATCATCGCCAACGGCAAGCGCGTCGCGCAGGGCACCGTCGCCGAGCTGCGTGGCGAGCCCACGGCCTACGTGCGCACCTCCGACCCGGAACGGCTCACGGAGTCGCTGCGGCAGCGCGGCCTCGCCGTCACCCCCAGCGGACGCGGCCTGCGCGTGACCACCGAGGACCTCGCCGTCGTCGGCGACGTGGCGCACGCGAGCGACGTCGCCATCCACGAGCTGCGCGCCGAGCAGACGCACCTCGAGGAGCTCTTCTTCAACCTCACCGAGCGCGACGAGCACCGCAACCGCAACCTCGGTCAGCCGCCGACCGGTGCGCCGGTCGACCTGCCACCCCCGAGCGGTGCGCCCATCGACCCGGCCCTGCTCGCCGACCCGACGCCGCCGCAGGGCGACGACCACGAAGGAGGCGTCCGATGAGGGCCGCCGTCCACGCCGAGCTGCGCAAGCTCTTCACCACGCGCCTGTGGTGGGGCATGGCCATCGCCGTCCTCGTCAGCGGCGCCGCCTTCGCCCTGCTCTTCGCGTTCTTCTTCACCAGCTCCGCCGCGCGGGGGCCTCAGGCCGGGGCCGTGCCGCGGACCGACGCGGCGCTCGCCAAGGCGGTCTTCACCGGCGGCCTTCAGGTCGGCTACCTGCTGACGCTCGCCATCGGCGTGCTCACCATCGGCTCGGAGTACCGCCACCAGACCATCACGGCGACCTTCCTCGCGATCCCCCGCCGCGGGCGCGTGATGGCCGCCAAGGTGGTCTCGCTGCTCGTCATCGGCGTGCTCTACGGCCTGCTGTCCCTCGCCGGTGCGGTGGGGGCCGGCACTCTCGTGCTCACCTCCAAAGGCGTCTCCCCTTTCGCCGACCCCTCCATCTGGCGAACGCTCGCCCTGTCGCTGCTCGTGCTCGGCCTCTGGGCGCTCATCGGCCTCGGGGCCGGCATCCTCATCCCCAACCAGGTCGCCGCGCTGCTCATCTCGGTGGCGGTCGCCTGGATCGTGGAGCCGCTGCTCGGTCTGGTGCTGACGCTGACCGACTGGGGCAAGAACGTCGCCCCCTACCTGCCGAGCCGCGCCACGAGCGCGATGCTCGAGTCGTCGAGCGGCGGCTTCGACAACCAGCCGCTGCACCAGCTGAGCTGGTGGGCGGGGGCCCTCGTGCTGACCGCGTACGCCGCCGTGATGGCCGGGCTGGGCACCTGGCGCACGCTGCGCTCCGACATCAGCTGACGGCATACGCCCTCTCCCCGGCAGGGTCGCCTCGGCCTGGATCACCCGGCCCCCAAGGGCGCCCGTCCGGGTGGTCGGCGACCCCTGCGAGCGGCGTGACGAACGCCTCGGCGCAGGCCGCTCTCGACCTGCGAGCCCCGGGTGGGTAACGCGATGTTCAGGGCTAGGCTTGACCCCTGTATAGGCAGCAGACGCACCCAAGCCAACGAAAGAGGCGCATTCGCCGTGTCCGATCAGTCCACGTCCGGTGACCCGATTGCAGCATTCGGGCCGAACGAATGGCTCGTCGACGAGCTCTACCAGCAGTTCCTGACCGACCGGACGTCGGTCGACAAGGCGTGGTGGGGATTCTTCGAGGACTACCGGCCGGGTGAGTCCGACACCAGCGCGGCCCCGCGCCGCAGCGCGACGGCGACCGCGAGCAAGCCGCAGCCGACGCCCGCCGCCCCGACCCCTGCTCCCAACGGCTCCGCCAACGGGTCTGCCAACGGCTCGGCCGTCACGGCCCCCGCCCCGGCGAAGGCCGCCGAGGCCAAGACAGCGCCGAAGACCGAGAGCAAGACCGAGACCAAGCCGGAGCCGAAGGCCGAGCCGGCCGCCGAGGCCCCTAAGCCGCGTGACATCCCCGCGGTCAAGGGCCGGGGCCCGGTGAGCGAGGACCAGGTCGTCCCGCTGCGCGGCGCGCCCTCGCGCGTCGTCAGCAACATGGAGGTCTCCCTCACCGTCCCGACGGCGACGAGCGTGCGTGCCGTCCCCGCCAAGCTGCTCATCGACAACCGCGTCGTCATCAACAACCACCTCGCCCGCTCCCGCGGCGGCAAGGTCAGCTTCACCCACCTCATCGGCTACGCCATGGTCAAGGCCCTGGCGATCATGCCCGAGATGAACAACGGCTTCACGGAGGAGAACGGCAAGCCGGCCCTCGTGCGGCCGGCCCACGTCAACTTCGGCCTCGCCATCGACCTGCAGAAGGACGACGGCAGCCGCACGCTCGTCGTCCCCTCCATCAAGGCCGCCGAGGAGATGGACTTCGTCCACTTCTGGACCGCCTACGAGGACATCGTGCGCAAGGCCCGCGGCAACAAGCTGACGGTCGAGGACTTCCAGGGCACGACGATCTCGCTGACCAACCCGGGCGGCATCGGCACGGTGCACTCGGTGCCGCGCCTGATGAAGGGCCAGGGCGCCATCATCGGCGTCGGTGCCCTCGACTACCCCGCCGAGTGGCAGGGCGCGAGCAACGAGACGCTGAACAAGAACGCCGTGAGCAAGATCCTCACGCTGACCTCGACGTACGACCACCGCATCATCCAGGGCGCCCAGAGCGGCGACTTCCTGCGGATCATCCACCAGCTGCTCCTCGGCCAGAACCACTTCTACGACGAGATCTTCGAGTCGCTGCGCATCCCCTACGAGCCGGTCCGCTGGATCCAGGACATCGACTCCTCGCACGACGACGACATCAACAAGGTCGCCCGCGTGCAGGAGCTCATCCACGCGTACCGCGTGCGCGGCCACCTCATGGCCGACACCGACCCGCTCGAGTACAAGCAGCGTCGCCACCACGACCTCGACGTCACCACCCACGGCCTGACGCTGTGGGACCTCGACCGCACCTTCGCCACCGGCGGCTTCGGCGGCTACCCGTTCCTGAAGCTGCGCAAGATCCTCGGGATCCTGCGGGACTCGTACTGCCGCACCGTCGGCATCGAGTACATGCACATCCAGGACCCCGAGCAGCGCAAGTGGATCCAGGACAAGGTCGAGCGGCCCTACGAGAAGGCCAACCGCGACGAGCAGATGCGCATCATGCGCCGCCTCAACGCCGCCGAGGCCTTCGAGACGTTCCTGCAGACGAAGTTCGTCGGCCAGAAGCGCTTCTCCCTCGAAGGCGGCGAGTCGGTCATCGCGCTGCTCGACCGCATCCTGTGCCGCGCCGCCGGCGACCAGCTCGACGAGGTCTGCATCGGCATGCCGCACCGCGGCCGGCTCAACGTGCTGGCCAACATCGCCGGCAAGTCCTACGGCCAGATCTTCCGCGAGTTCGAGGGCACCCAGGACCCGAAGTCGGTCCAGGGCTCCGGCGACGTGAAGTACCACCTCGGCACCGAGGGCGAGTTCGTGACCGAGGACGGCAGCAAGACGAAGGTCTACCTCGCGGCCAACCCCTCGCACCTCGAGGCGGTCAACCCGGTGCTCGAGGGCATCGTCCGGGCCAAGCAGGACCGGCTCAACCTCGCGGGCGAGTCCTTCCCCGTCCTGCCGGTGCTCATGCACGGCGACGCGGCCTTCGCCGGCCAGGGCGTCGTGGCGGAGACGCTCAACCTCTCGCAGCTGCGCGGCTACCGCACGGGCGGCACGATCCACGTCGTCATCAACAACCAGGTGGGCTTCACCACCTCGCCGAGCAGCTCGCGCTCCTCGGTCTACTCCACCGACGTGGCGCGGATGATCCAGGCGCCGATCTTCCACGTCAACGGCGACGACCCCGAGGCGTGCGTCCGGGTGGCCGAGCTGGCCTACGAGTTCCGGCAGGAGTTCAACAAGGACGTCGTCATCGACATGGTGTGCTACCGCCGCCGCGGTCACAACGAGGGCGACGACCCGTCGATGACGCAGCCGCTGATGTACAACCTCATCGAGGCCAAGCGCTCGGTGCGCAAGCTCTACACCGAGTCGCTCATCGGCCGCGGCGACATCAGCGTCGAGGACGCCGAGGCCGCGCTGCGCGACTACCAGCAGCAGCTCGAGCGGGTCTTCGTCGAGACGCGTGAGGCCAAGAAGGCCCAGGCCGCGGCCCCGGCGCCGGCCGGTGACCGCGAGTCGGACGCCCCCGACAACGCCGGCCTCGAGCGTCCGACTGCCCAGGTCCAGGACGACGTCACGCCGGTGCGCTCGGCCACCGAGACGGGCGTCCCGGCCAGCGAGATCGTGCACATCGGCGAGACGTTCGCCAACCCGCCCGAGGGCTTCACGATCCACCCGAAGCTCAAGCAGCTGATGGACAGGCGCGCCGCGATGGTCCACGACGGCGGCATCGACTGGCCGATGGCCGAGCTGCTCGCCTTCGGCACCCTGCTCAAGGAGGGCACCCCGGTGCGCCTCGCCGGGCAGGACAGCCGTCGCGGCACGTTCGTCCAGCGCCACGCGGTGCTCATCGACAAGAACACCGCGGAGGAGTGGACGCCGCTGCTCTACCTCGGTGAGGGCCAGGCCCGCTTCTGGGTCTACGACTCCCTGCTGTCCGAGTACGCCGCGATGGGCTTCGAGTACGGCTACTCCGTCGAGCGCCCGGACGCCCTCGTCCTCTGGGAGGCCCAGTTCGGCGACTTCGCCAACGGCGCCCAGACGATCGTCGACGAGTTCATCTCCAGCTCCGAGCAGAAGTGGGGCCAGCGCAGCTCGGTCGTGCTGCTCCTCCCCCACGGCTACGAGGGCCAGGGTCCCGACCACAGCTCGGCGCGCATCGAGCGCTACCTGCAGCTGTGCGCCGAGAACAACATGACGGTCGCCTACCCCTCGACCGCGGCGAGCTACTTCCACCTGCTGCGTCGCCAGGCCTACGCCCGCCCGCGCACGCCGCTCGTCGTCTTCACCCCGAAGTCGATGCTGCGCAGCAAGGCGGCGGCCAGCTCGGTCGAGGCCTTCACCCAGGGCGGCTTCCAGCCGGTGCTCGCGGACCATGAGGGCGCCACGCAGGACGTGACCCGCGTCCTCTTCGCGAGCGGCAAGGTCGTGCACGAGCTCGACGCCGAGCGGGCCAAGCGCGGCGACACCTCGACGGCGATCATCCGCGTCGAGCAGCTCTACCCGATCCCCGAGAAGGAGATCGTCGAGGCGGCCTCGCGCTACCCCGGCGCCGAGCTGGTCTGGGTGCAGGACGAGCCGCGCAACCAGGGCGCCTGGCCGCTCATGGCCCAGTGGCTGCACGAGGACCTCTGCGACCTCGGCGAGACCCGCCCGTGGCGCGTCGTGGCCCGCAAGGCCTCGGCCTCCCCGGCGACCGGCTCGTCCAAGAAGCACGCGGTCGAGCAGGCCGAGCTGATGGAGCGCGCCTTCGGCCGCTGAGCCCGTCGGCACCGCGCCGAGACGCAGGAGGGACCCCGCCCCAGCGGCGGGGTCCCTCCGTGCGTTCCGGGCGGGACGGCATACGGCGGCTCTCTCACGGCCTCGGGGCAGGCGCTCCCGGCTGGCCTCCGACGGGCCGGGACCGGCACGCGATAACCTCCCATCGTGTACTTCACCGACAGGGGCATCGAGGAGCTGGCGGCCCGGCGCGGCGAGGAGGAGGTCACCTTCGAGTGGCTCGCCGAGCAGCTGCGCACCTTCGTCGACCTCAACCCCGAGTTCGAGGTGCCCGTCGAGCGACTCGCGACGTGGCTGGCCCGGCTGGACGACGACGAGGACTGAGCACGTGACCGACCGCACCGACACCGGCGGGATCCCCGCCGACACCCCTCGAGAGTCCTACGGCGTGGGCCCGGCCTACCCCTCGTCCCACACGCAGTTCACCAGCGACGCCCCGGGCCGGTATGCCGCGGCGCCGGCCCCCGAGCCCGCCGCACCGTCCGCGTCCGACGCCTCCCACACCGGCACCTCGGCGGCGCCCGCGGCGCCCGCCGACGAGCCGTACTACACGCCGAGCGCCGAGCAGACGGTGGCCGACGGCGTCCGGGACGTCGGGATGGTCTTCATGGGCTCGTCGATGGCCGCCGGCTACGGCGACCCCAAGGGACTGGGCTGGGTCGGCCGGGTCGTCGCCCGCACGCAGCACCCCGACCTCGACCTGACGGCCTACAACCTCGGGGTGCGGGGCGACACCTCCGGCGACGTCGTGGCGCGCTGGGGCGCCGAGTGCCACCCCCGCTGGAAGGGGCGCGCCGAGCGCCGCCTCGTGCTCAGCGTGGGCACCAACGACGTCGTCACGGGCATGACGATGGCCCGCTCGCGGCTCAACCTCGCCAACATCCTCGACGAGGCGACCAACGCCGGCATCGGGGTGTTCGTCGTGGGCCTGACGCCCACGCTCGACGACGATCTCAACCGACGGATCGAGGCCCTCGCCGAGGCCCAGGCCGACGTGTGCTCACGCCGCGGCATCACCTACGTCGACTGCTTCCGTCCCCTCGTGACGCACGACCAGTGGATGGCCGACCTCGCCGCCAGCCCCGACCGGGCCCATCCCGGGCAGGCCGGCTACGGCCTCATCGCCTGGCTCGTGCTGCACAACGGCTGGAACGACTGGCTCTCGCTCAGCTGAGGCCGTCGCGGCGACGGCCCCCGTCCGACCGGGCTCCCGCACCGTCGGCCTCGTCGTCGCCGCCACGGCGTCGGCCCGGGGTGGCAACCGCAGCCGCGATGCTGGCCACCGACACCACGCCGACCGCCAGCGCGACGGGCGTGCGGTCCGACTCGTGCAGTGACCAAGCGACGGGCAGCAGCAGCGCGTTCCAGAGCACCGTCGGCGTGCGAGCCCACTCCGCGGCCCGGCTCCAGCCGCGAGCCAGCACCAGCAGGGCCACGCCGAAGACCAGGATGAGGACCCCCGAGGTGGCCGCACGCGCCAGGTCGTCTGTGGCGCCGGTCACCATCTCGTAGGCGTAGAAGACGGCGAAGCCGAGCACGACGAGCGCCTCGATCAGAGTGAGCAGCCCTGCTACGCGGTGCGATCCGCGAGCCTCTCGGATGGCGGGCGTCGGTTCGGTCACCCGATCAGCCTAGCGAGACCCCGTCGCGGACGGCTGCACGGTGGCCGCCACGCCCGCCGCGAGGCCCGGGAGTCTGGAACTGGCGGCCGTTGGCCGATAGAGTAGGACCTTGGTGTGGTCGGCGCCCGTGCGTTCAGCAGGGGAGATGGGCACTGCACGCACCGGGTCATGGACCACGACGCGTACGGAACATCTTCGTGCGCGTTTCCGTTGGTCAGGGGGATCCCCCGCACGACGACACCATGACAGGCTCCGACAACGACGCTGGCGCCCGATCACATGCACCACGACCGACACCCGGGCGTCGGTGCTCGAACACGACATACATGAAGGAGCACGATCCACATGGATTGGCGCGACCGCGCTGCCTGCTTGGAGGCCGACCCGGAGCTGTTCTTCCCCATCGGTAACACCGGACCCGCCATCCTCCAGATCGAGGAGGCGAAGGCCGTGTGCCGGACCTGCCCCGTCATCGACACCTGCCTCAAGTGGGCCATCGAGACCGGCCAGGACGCCGGCGTCTGGGGTGGACTCTCCGAGGACGAGCGCCGCGCCCTCAAGCGCCGCAACGCTCGGGCCCGCCGCGCCGGCTGACGCGAGCGGGACCCTGCCGCACGAGGCCTGAACGACCACCGTCCGCGAGCCCGGTGACCACACGGTCGCCGGGCTTTTGGCTGCCTGCGTATGCCGTGGCGCCGCTCAGGTGACCGGGCGCAGGCTCGCGGTGAAGCGGGCCCTCGTGCCGTGCGGCACGACGCCCTCCCAGCTGATCCGCCCCTGCAGGTCGGCCACGAGCGACTGGACGATCTGGGTGCCGAGGCCCGACCCCGGTCGTCGAGCAGGGTCGATGCCCTTGCCGTCGTCCTCCACGGAGACCGCGAGCATCGGCTGGCCACGGTCGTCGGCCAGGCGCTCGATCGCGATGCGCACCTCTCCCCCGGCGTCGCCGAGCCCGTGCTCGATGGCGTTCTGCACCAGTTCGCTGAGGATCATCGCGAGCGAGGTGGCATCCTCGGCCCGAAGGCGTCCGAAGGAGCCGTGGGTCACGGTGTGCACCGGTGCACCGTTGGCGGAGACCTCCACGACGGCCCCCAGTCCGCGCTGGGCGATCGGGTCGAAGTCGACGGTCTCGTCGAAGCCCTGGCTCAGCTGGTCGTGGACCATTGCGATCGTGCCCACGCGCCGCTCGGCCTCGGCGAGCGCCGCCCGGGCGTCGCCCTCGGGCAGGCGACGGGCCTGCAGGCGCAGCAGCGCCGCGACCGACTGCAGGTTGTTCTTGACGCGGTGGTGGATCTCGCGGATCGTCGCGTCCTTGGTCATCAGCTCCCGCTCGCGCCGGCGCAGCTCACCGACGTCGCGCATCAGCACGATGGCGCCGAAGCGCTGGCCGGCCTCGGTCAGGGGGATCGCCCGCATCGACACGGTGGTCCCGCCCGCGACGACCTCGGTGCGCCAGGGCTGGCGGCCGGTCACCACGAGGGGCAGCCCCTCGTCGACGGGGTAGGACTCGCGCACGTTGTCGGTGACGATCTGGGCCAGGCTGGCCCCGACGACCTCGCCGAGGTGCCCCAGACGGTGCAGGGCGGAGACGGCGTTCGGGCTGGCGTAGGTGACGATCCCGTCGACGTCGAGCCGGATGACGCCGTCGCCGACGCGTGGGGCTCCGCGCCGCAGCCCGGTTGGGGCCCCACTGTGCGGGAACTCGCCCCCGGTGACCATGCGGCAGAGGGCATCGGCGGTGGCCAGGTAGGTCAGCTCCAGCCGGCTGGGTGTGCGAGTGGTCCAGAGGTTGGTGTGTCGCGTCATGACCGCGACGACGTGGCCGCCGCGCACCACGGGGATGTACTCCTCGCGCACCGACTGGTCGGGTGCCTGCTCGTGCGTCACGACGACGTGGCGTACGCGCAGGATCCGCTGCTCGTCGGCGGCCTCGGAGAGCAGGTCGCGCGTGCGTCCCTCGTCCGCGACCCGACCGACCTGGTCCTCGACGAAGACGAGCTGACCGGTGGTCGGGCGCACGTGGGCGACCGCCTCCCACCGCTCGCTCGTGGAGCGCACCCAGAGCACGAGGTCGGCGAAGGACAGGTCGGCGACGAGCTGCCAGTCCCCGACGAGCAGCTGCAGCCACTCGATGTCGTGGTCGGGCAGCGTCGTGCGCCCGCGCAGGAGCTCGCTCAGGGTTGCCACGCCCCGAGCCTAGTGAAGGCCGCTCCCCCGCCCGGGACCGCACCCGGGCCGGGCACGGGAGCGCCCCGCGACCTCCGACGGACGGAGGCGGCGGGGCGCTCGACGACGTGCCCGGTGAGGAGGTGCCGGGCGACCCGAGGTCAGCTGTGCGACTCGGCCGCGATGCGCGCGGCCGACTCCCGCGCCGCCTGCTTCGTCTCCGGCGTCACCGCCTCGGACCCGTTGCCGCCTGCGGTGGGGACGGCTGCGGCCTCGCCCCGGCCGTCGGCGGCGACGTCGTCGTCGTCGGCGGGGTCCACCGGAGCGCTGCTGCGGCCCTTGGCCGCCGTGGCCGGCGGCTTGCCCGTTGCCTTGCCCGTTGCCTTGCCCGATGCCTTGCCCGATCCCTTCGGGGACGCCTTCGTCGCTGCTCCTCGCGGACGCGTGCCCGTGGTGACGGCACCGTTGGGGCTCGCCTCGAGTTCCACGGCCGCGGGCTGCCCGGAGGCTGCCGGCTTCGTCACGGTGCGCAGCGTGCGCAGCGCGACGGACAGGGCGGCGATGCCCGCGTGGCTCATCCGCTCGATGCCACCGAGCGCGCTACGGGCGCGGCCGAGGGCGTCGGCGTTGAGGTCGGACCACTCGGCGAGGCGAGCGGCGGCGTCGTGGCGCCGGTTGCTCACCTCGAGCACCGAGCGCGTCAGGGTCTCGAGGACGGCATACAGGTCGTCGCGCAGGGCCCCGCGGGCCATGGCGTCCCACCGGTCGTCGCGCGGCAGGGCCGTGACCCGGCCGAGCATGGCGTCGATCGAGAAGGTGTCGGATGTCAGGAAGTAGACGTGCACGACGTCCTCGAGCTTCTCGCCCGTGTCCTCGGCGATCTCGATGCAGTCGAGCAGCGAGTAGCAGTCGAGCAGGGAGGCTGCGACGGTCGCCAGCTCCTCGGGCACCCCCTTGCCCTCGAGCTCGTGGACGCGACGCTCGAGACGGGTCCGCTCGCTGCCCTGGAGCAGCTCGGCGATCCGGCCGGCGAAGGCCTGCACGCCCGGACGGAAGCGCGCCACCTCGGCCGCGATGTCGAGCTCGGCCGGCCGCGAGGACAGGAACCACCGCACCGAGCGGTCGACGAGGCGGCGGAACTCGAGGTAGAGCGCCGTCTGGGCCGTCGTGCTGACGAGGTTGTCGGTGGCCTCGACACGGCGCACGAAGCCCGCCAGGTCGAACACCTCACGGCAGACGACGTACGCGCGCGCGACCTGCTCGGGGGTCGCGCCGGTCTCCTCACCGGCCCGGTACGCGAACGTGATGCCGCCGCGGTTGACCATCGAGTTGGCGACCGCGTTGGTGATGATCTCGCGACGCAGTGGGTGGGCCGCGATCTGCTCGGCGTACTTGCCCCGCAGCGGCTTGGGGAAGTACTCGGCGAGCGTCGTCTCGAACCACGGGTCGTCGGGCAGCGAGGTCGTGATGAGCTGGTTCTTCAGGTAGAGCTTCGCGTAGGCGACGAGCACCGAGAACTCCGGGGAGGACAGGCCCAGGCCGGTCTTCTGGCGTCGCGCGATCTCCGAGTCGCTCGGCAGGAACTCCAGCGAGCGGTCGAGGTCGCCGTGGGCCTCGAGGAACTGGATGAGCCGCTCGTGCACGCCGAGCATCTCGTGCTGCTGGGCGCGGGCGTTGCCGAGCAGGACGTTCTGCTCGTAGTTGTCGCGCAGCACCTGCTCGGCGACCTCGTCGGTCATCGAGGCGAGCAGGTTGTTGCGGCGCTTCATCGTCAGCTCGCCCGAGCGGGTCAGCTCCGTGAGCAGGATCTTGATGTTGACCTCGTGGTCGGAGGTGTCGACGCCGGCGCTGTTGTCGATGGCGTCGGTGTTGATCCGCACCCCGGCCAGGGCCGCCTCGATGCGACCGAGCTGGCTGGCGCCGAGGTTGCCACCCTCGCCGACCACCCGGCAGCGCAGGTCGCTGCCGTTGACGCGGATCGCGTCGTTGGCGCGGTCGCCGATCTCGGAGTTGGTCTCGGCGGTGGCCTTGACGTAGGTGCCGATGCCGCCGTTCCAGAGCAGGTCGACCGGCGCCAGCAGGATCGCCTTCATCAGCTCGGCCGGCGTCATGCTCTTCGTGCCGTGGCGCAGGCCGAGGGCGCTGGCCATCTGCAGGCTGACCGGCACCGACTTGGCCGAGCGCGCGAAGACGCCGCCGCCCTTGCTGATCAGCTTCTCGTCGTAGTCGGCCCACGACGAGCCCGGCAGCTCGAACATCCGCCGGCGCTCGGCGTAGGACGTCGCGGCGTCGGGGTCGGGGTCGACGAAGATGTGGCGGTGGTCGAAGGCCGCGACGAGGCGGATGTGCTCCGACAGGAGCATCCCGTTGCCGAAGACGTCGCCGCTCATGTCACCGACGCCGACGACGGTGAACTCCTGCGTCTGCGTGTCCAGGTCGAGCTCGCGGAAGTGCCTCTTGACCGACTCCCACGCGCCCCGGGCGGTGATGCCCATGCCCTTGTGGTCGTAGCCCGCGGACCCGCCTGAGGCGAACGCGTCGTCGAGCCAGAAGCCGTAGTCGGCCGACAGCCCGTTGGCGATGTCGGAGAACTTCGCGGTGCCCTTGTCGGCGGCGACGACGAGGTAGGTGTCGTCCTCGTCGTGGCGCACGACGCGGTGCGGCGGCACGGCCTCGCCCGCCACGAGGTTGTCGGTCAGGTCGAGCAGGCCGGAGATGAACAGCTTGTACGAGGCGATGCCCTCGTCCATCCAGGCCGCGCGGTCGAGCGCCGGGTCGGGCAGCTGCTTGGCGTAGAAGCCGCCCTTGCTGCCGGTCGGCACGATGACGGCGTTCTTGACCATCTGGGCCTTGACCAGGCCGAGGATCTCGGTGCGGAAGTCCTCGCGCCGGTCGGACCAGCGCAGGCCACCGCGGGCGACCTTGCCGAAGCGCAGGTGCACGCCCTCGACGCGGGGGCTGTAGACCCAGATCTCGTACATCGGGCGGGGCGCCGGCAGGTCCGGCACCTTCTTCGGGTTGAGCTTGAGCGAGACGTACGGCTTGTCCTGGCCGTTCGCGTCGGGCTGGTAGAAGTTGGTGCGGAGGCTGGCCAGGATCACGCCGAGCAGGGCCCGGACGATGCGGTCGTGGTCGAGGCTGGCGACCTCGTCGAGGGCCTCGGTGATGCGCCCGACGACCTTCTTCTGTCGCACGGCGCGCTTGTCGCGGCCGGCGTCGGTGTCGGGAAAGGCGTCGGGGTCGAAGCGTGCCTCGAAGAGCTCGACGAGGCTGCGGGCGATGCCGGTGTTGGCTGCCAGGGCCGACTCGACGTAGTCCTGCGAGAAGGTCGAGCCGGTCTGCCGGAGGTACTTGGCCACGGTGCGCAGGATGACCACCTGGCGCCAGGTCAGGCCCGCGGCCAGCACGAGCGCGTTGAAGCCGTCGGACTCGGCGCGGCCGTCCCAGACGGCGCGGAAGGCCTCCTCGAAGCGGCTGCGGACGTCGTCCTCGGTGGCCGGGTCGCCCGAGCCCCACGCGCTGGCGTCGGCGCACAGGCCGAAGTCGAAGATGTGCAGCGTGCGGCCGACCGGACCGCGGACCTCGTAGGGCCGCTCGTCGGTGACCTCGACCCCGAGGTGGGTGAAGAGCGGCAGCACCTGGGTCAGCGACAGGTCGGCGCGCCGGTAGAGCTTGAACCGCCGCTCGCGCGGGTTGTCGGAGGCGGGGTCGTCGTAGAGGTGCAGCCCGGTGGTGAGGTCGCCGTCGCCGAGCGCGTCGATGCGGTCGAGGTCGTCGACGGCCGTGGCGACGTCGAAGTCCTCCTTGTACGCCTCGGGCAGGGCCTTGGCGTAGGCCGCCATCGTCCTCGCGGCGCCCTCGAGCCCGCGTGCCTGGCCGAGCGCCTCGGAGAGGTCCTCGTCCCAGGTGCGGGTCGCGTCGATGACGCGCCGCTCGAGCGCCACCTCGTCGACGTCCGGGATGTCGGTGCCGGACGGCATACGGACGACGAAGTGCAGCCGGGCGAGCGTCGACTCGCTGACGCGCGTCGTGTTGTCGATGTTCTCCCCGCCGAAGGCCTCGAGCAGGATCGCCTCGATGCGCAGGCGCACCGTCGTGTTGTAGCGGTCGCGCGGGAGGTAGACCAGGCAGGAGACGAAGCGGCCGAACTCGTCGCGGCGCAGGAACAGCTTGGTCTTGCGACGCTCCTGCAGGTGCAGCACGCTCGTGGCGATCTCGGCCAGCTGCGCCGCGGACGTCTGGAAGAGCTCGTCGCGGGGGTAGCTCTCGAGGATCTGCAGGATGTCCTTGCCGGAGTGGCTGTCGGCGGACAGGCCGGTCAGCCGCAGCACCTCCTGGGCGCGGACGTCGAGCAGCGGGATGTCGTGGATGGTGTCGTTGTAGGCCGCCGAGGCGTAGAGCCCGAGGAAGCGCTGCTCGCCGACGCACTCGCCGCGGGCGTCGAACGTCTTGATCGAGATGTAGTCGAGGTAGACGTCCCGGTGCACCGTCGCGCGCGAGTTGGCCTTGGTGATGATCAGGATGCTCGAGTCGCGGGCCGCCCGGCTGGCGGCCGGCGTGAGCACCAGCCCCTTGGCGGCCGCGGGCCGGTCGTAGCGCAGCAGGCCGAGGCCCGTGCCGGGCACCTGGCGCGAGACGTCCTTGCCGTCCTCGTGCTTGAGCGAGTACTCGCGGTAGCCGAGGAAGGTGAAGTTGTTGTGGGCCAGCCACTCGAGGAACCGGGCGGCCTCGCGCGCGTGGTACGGGTCGGTCCCGGGCGGGGTGGCGGCGCGCAGCTCGCTCGCGATGGTCAGGGCGTGCGCCCGCATCTTGGGCCAGTCCTCGACGGAGTCGCGGACGTTCTCGAGCACGTGGCGCAGGCGCGTCTCGACCTCGGGCAGAGCATCGGCCGGCAGGCGGTCGATCTCGAGGTGCATCCAGGACTCGCGCACGAGTCCCTCGGTGCTCGACGCGGTGGTCGTGGAGCCGTCGGTGACGACCGACCTCAGCTCCCCGGTGACGGTGCGCGACACCGTCATCTGGGGGTGGACGATCAGGTGGACGCCGCGGTCGAAGCCGCCGAGCGCTCCCACGACGGAGTCGACGAGGAAGGGCATGTCGTCGACGACGATCTGCACCACGGTGTGCGTGGTCGACCAGCCGTCGTCCTCGGCCGTCGGGTTGAACACCCGCACGTTGAAGGTGCCGAGCTGGCGCTGCTGCGCGAAGGCGCGGTGCTCGGTCGCGATGGTCGCCAGCTCCCGGGTCGGCCGCGCCAGCAGGTCCTCCGTGGCGACGAGGCGGTAGTACGCCCGGAGGAACTCCTCCACGTCGGCTGCGGCGGTCCCCCCTGACCGTCCCCGGCCCCGCCTCGGGGCTGGTGCCACTGCGTCGGCAGCGGCCTTGATGACGTCGATCCGAGACTGTTCGAGTGACGCTGACATGCGGTTGTCGGATTCCTCACCGTGCGGCCCGTGCGGCGGCACCTCGTCGTGCCGCGCATCTCACGATGTGAGCCTATCGCCGTCCCCTCGGGCCCCGCCCACCCGGTGGAGAACTCACCGGTCCGCGGTGCTGCAGTGCCTAGAGTGGTGCCATGGACGACGGGATCCCGGGGACGGGCGCGGCGGATCCCGCGACGCTCCGGGCGCTCGCGTCGGGTCGCTCGACAGCACGAGCGCTCTCGCAGGAGCTGCTGACGCACGTGCCCGACGTCGGCGACCTGCCCACGCAGCGCGCCCTCGACGCGTGGGTCGAGCAGGCTGCCGACACGCTGGCGGCGCTCTCCGAGGCACTCGAGGAGCGCCTCCTCGAGTGCCTCGGGGCGGCAGCCGTCCGGACGGACCAGCACGACCCCCGCGGGGTGAGCCGCGCGTGACGGGCCCCTCCGCCGGCGACCCGGCATCCACCTCGGCCCTGGGTGGTGCCCTGCGCAGCCACGCCGGCCGCCTCGCCGACCTCGTCGTCGACCTCGAGGCGGCGGCGCGGCGCGGCGCGCGCACCGGACGCAGTGGCCGTGGGTCGTCCAGCGAGCCCGCCGACCTCGCCCACCCCACCGACCCCACCGGACGGGAGCGCGACCTGGTGATGCGGGCCGCCACCGAGCTCGACCGGGTCGGGGGCCTGCTGCAGGGCTGGACCACGACGGCCGTCGAGTCCGCCGCCCGGATCCGCGAGCTGGAGCCGGCGCTGGCCCGTTTCGACCTCGTCGTCGACGGCCAGCTCGTCGTCGAGCGTTCCGGCCCGAGCCGCGTCGAGCCGAGTAAGCGGCTCGCCGAGCGCGAGCGCCTGCAGGAGCTGCTCAACCGGGTCACGGCCGTGCGCTCGCGCGAGCTCGCACGGCTGCGCCGCGAGCTCGAGCAGTCCGGCTCCACGCTCGCCGCGCTGTCGGACCGGTCCCGGTCGGGCACCTGACCCGCGCGGCAGCGGCACGCAGGCACACGGCATACGTCCTCGGCGGGGAGCGGCAGCGGCGCGTGCAATAGCGTGTCCGCCATGAAGATCTCCGAGACGATGACGTATGCCGCGCCGCCCGAGACCGTCTACGCCATGGTCACCGACAAGGCCTTCCAGGAGCGCAAGTGCGTCGAGGCCGGCGCCCAGAAGCACGAGGTGGCCGTCTCCCCGGCGGGCGAGGGGACACGCGTGGTGACGCGGCGTGACCTGCCCGCCGACGGGCTGCCCGACTTCGCGAAGTCGATCGTGGGCCCGACGCTCTCGGTGACCGAGACCTACGAGTGGGGCGCTGCGGCCGCCGACGGGTCACGCTCCGGCACGCTCACCGTCGAGGTGGCCGGAGCACCGGTCGCCATGCGGTCGACCATCCGCCTCGCGCCGGCGGCGGGCGGCACCTCGATCACCGTCGACGGCGACCTCAAGGCCTCGATCCCGCTCTTCGGCAGCAAGGTCGAGAAGGCCGCCGCACCGGCGGTCGTGGACGCGATCCGGGCCGAGCGCCGCACCGGGACCGAGTGGATCGCCGAGCACGCCTGAGCCGGCGCACCACACGAGCAACGGGCCCGACTCCCCTGCGGGAGTCGGGCCCGTGGCGCATGCCGTACCGGAGCCGGCGTCAGCCCATGTGCGGGTAGGTGTGGTTCGTCGGCGGCACGAAGGTCTCCTTGATGGAGCGCACGCTCGTCCAGCGCAGCAGGTTCTGGGCGGCGCCGGCCTTGTCGTTGGTGCCCGACGCGCGGCCACCACCGAACGGCTGCTGACCGACGACGGCACCGGTGGGCTTGTCGTTGACGTAGAAGTTGCCGGCGGCGAAGCGCAGCCGCTTCGTGGCGTCGGCGATGGCCCGGCGGTCCTGGGCGATGATCGACCCGGTCAGGCCGTACGGCGCGAAGCGCTCCATCTGGTCGAGCACCGCGTCGTAGTCGGCGTCCTCGAAGACGTGGACCGACAGGATCGGGCCGAAGTACTCGGTGCGGAACGACTCGTCGCCGGCGTCCTTGACCTCGAGCACCGTCGGGCGCACGAACCAGCCGACGGAGTCGTCGTAGGTGCCGCCGGCGATGACATCGATGCCGCCCGTCGCGTGGGCCCGGTCGATGGCGTCCTTGTGCTTGGCGAAGGCCCGCTCGTCGATGACGGCACCCATGAAGTTCGACAGGTCGGTGACATCGCCCTGCGTGAGGCCGTTGGTGATGTCGACGAGGTCCTCCTTGATCTGGCGCCACACCGAGGCCGGGACGTAGGCGCGGGAGGCGGCCGAGCACTTCTGGCCCTGGAACTCGAAGGCGCCCCGGATCATCGCGGTGCGCAGCACGGCCGGGTCGGCGCTCGGGTGGGCGAGGATGAAGTCCTTGCCACCGGTCTCGCCGACGAGGCGCGGATAGGTGCGGTAGCGGTCGAGGTTGGCGCCGACCTGCTGCCAGAGGTGCTTGAACGTGGGCGTGGAGCCGGTGAAGTGGATGCCGGCGAGGTCCTCGTCGGCCAGCGCCGCCTTGCTGACCTCGATGCCGTCGCCGGTCACGAGGTTGATGACGCCCGGCGGCATGCCGACCTCCTCGAGCAGCTCCATCGTCAGCTGCGCGGCGAGCTGCTGGGTGGGGCTCGGCTTCCACACGACGGTATTGCCCATCAGCGCTGGGGCTGTCGGCAGGTTCCCCGCGATGGCGGTGAAGTTGAACGGCGTGATCGCGTAGACGAAGCCCTCGAGCGAGCGGTAGTCCGAGCGGTTCCAGATGCCCTTGGCGTTGAGCGGCGGCTGCTGCTCGAGGATCTGGCGGCCGAAGTGGACGTTGATGCGCCAGAAGTCGATGAGCTCGCACGCCGCGTCGATCTCGGCCTGGTAGGCCGTCTTGGACTGACCCAGCATCGTCGCCGCGTTGAGGCGGGCGCGCCACGGGCCGGAGAGCAGCTCGGCAGCCTTCAGCAGGATCGCAGCACGGTCGTCGAAGGAGAGCTCGCGCCACATCGGGGCGGCGGCCTTGGCGGCGTCGACCGCGGCCTGGCCCTCCTCGACGGTGGCGTTGCGCAGCGTGCCGAGCACCTTGGCGTGGGCGTGCGGCTGGCGCACCGCGATCTCGGCGCCGGAACCGGTGACCCGCTTGCCGTCGATCGTGTGCGGCAGCTCCCGCTGGCTTGAGCCCAGCTCGACCAGGGCGGCCTCCAGCGCTGCTCGCTCGGGCGAGCCCGGGGCGTAGTCGAGCACCGGCTCGTTGGCCGGTGCGGGCACGTGGGTCACGGCATCCATCAAGTCTCTCCTGCTGTTCGGCACGGTCGGTCGGCCCGTTGGTCGGTGCGGTCGGCGCCCGACAGGCCGGGGTGGCCCGCCTCGTGGGCGGACCACCCCATCGTTCCATGCCTCCCCTACCGTCCGCGGCGGGGCGAGTGTCAGTGCAGGACCGGGATGCTCCAGGGGTAGCGGTAGGACTCGCCCCGGTTGGCGGCCATGGCGGCCCGGATGTGGAACCAGAGCCCAGCGCCCACCGCGACGATCCAGACGATGATGGCGAGCGGGATCAGCAGCAGCGTGAAGAACATGAGCCAGCCGACGATGATGGCGGCCCACACGGCGAGGTTGAAGTTGAAGGACCCGGCCGCCGCCTGGCGCACGAACGCGCTGCGGTCCTTGTAGATGGCCCAGATCACGAGCGGGCCCACGAAGCTGAGCCAGCCCACCGAGATGACCGCGGCGATGAGGGCGGCGAGGTGGCCGAGGACTGCCCAGGTGCGCTCCTCGCTCGATGGGGTGAGCGACTGGCCGTACGGGTTCGGGATGGGGTGCGTCATGACTCCATCGTGGCCCCGGCTGGGCCGGTTCCGCTGCCCGGGACGGCCCTGAGCCGACCCTGATCCGCCCCTGACCCGGTGCGGGGATCGCTGCCCTCAGGCGCTGGCGCCGATGCCCTCGTCGACGGTGAGGGAGCAGACGGCGCTGGCGGGGTCGAGGAGGCCGACGGCCGCCAGCAGCGTGAGCACCATCTCGTGGTGCCCCCGGGCGCCCGGGTGGAAGGCGTCGTCGAGCCACCCCTCCGGCGCGTGCTGCGCCCTGGCGTCCGTGGCGGCCGCCTGCCAGGCGGCCAGGTGGTCGACGAGCAGCACGCCCAGGTCGTCCGCGACCTCGCGGACCGCCTGGGCGTAGAGCCCGAGCAGGTGCGGGTTGCGCTGCCCCTCGTCGAGGACGGGTGGCGGCGTCTGGAGGACCACGGTGGCGCCGACGTCACGCGATCGCTGGACGATCTGGTCGAGGCGGTAGCGGAACCCGCGCACGCCGTCCTCGCCGGCGACCATGTCGTTCGTGCCGAACAGCACGAACACGACGTCGGGCGCGAAACGCCCTGCGCGCCAGTGGAACTCGGGGAGCAGGTCCTCGGTCGTCGCGCCGGAGACGCCGGAGTTGACGACGGCGTCACCCAGCCGACCCAGCTCACCGCGTACGCGCTCGGTGAAGTGCTCGACGTAGCCGCGGTGGCCGTGGGTGTGCTTGACGCCCTGCGTGATGCTGTCGCCGAGGAAGACCCAGGTGACCGGCGGGCCCGAGAGGATCTCGCGGATGCGGTCGGCGTCGCGGCGCGCGTACTCGTCGGCGGTGAAGTCCATTCACGCACCGTAACAAGGGAGGCAGCGGCGCCGGCCCGATCCGACCACCACGTAAGACGCTCAGCCCGCGCGCCACCAGGTGAGCCGGTCGGCGACGGCGTCGAGGGCGGCGTCGAGCACCGCGGTGCCTGACGCGTCGTGCGCCGCGTCGCCTGCGGCCCGCTCCGCCTCGTACCAGGGCGCCAGCGCCCACCGGTCGCGCGACCGGGCGCCCAGCTCCGCGTCCACATCGACCCCCTCGACCACGGCGCGGGCGAAGCCCGGAGTGGTGGCGTTCAGCGCCCACGCCAGGTCGAGCGCGGGATCGGTCACCCGTGCATCGCCCCAGTCGATGACAGCGTGCACGCGACCGTCGCGCGCGAGCAGGTGCTCGGCCACCAGGTCGCCGTGGCAGAGCACCTGCCAGCTGACTGTCCCGACACGGCGCAGCAGCTGCTCCCCGACCGGCACCATCGAGTCGGGCAGCCGAGGCAGGACCACCTGCCGGAAGCGCGACAGCTGTGCAGCCCGGACGCGCTCGTCGTCGTCCGCCGTTGGACAGCCGGCCTCCGCAGCCACCCGCAGCGGCGTGGCGTGCAACGCGGAGAGGAAGGAGGCGAAGACCCAGCCGTCCTCGGCCGTGAGCGCGAGCGGGTCGACCGCGGCGCCGTCGACCCGGGTGTGCCTCACGCGTACCGGGTGCCGCTCCATCACCGTCGGGCGCGGCACCTCGAGCGGGAGGCTGTCAGCCAGTCGGGCCAGCAGGGCCACCTCCGTGAGCAGGGCCCTCTCGCCGTCGGGACGTCTGGCCACCCGGTCCACCCAGCGCCCTTCGACGAGGGTCGTCACGCTGTCCCACCCCTGCTGCAGGGGCACCCGGTCGAGGCGCCAGGAGCGGATCGTCTCGGACCACACCGCCACGCTGTCGGGGACGAAGGCCGACGGCTGCTCGTCGAGGCGGCGCACGAGCTCCTCCACGGTGACCCACTCACCCCAGGACACCTCCTCCGGCTGCCACCGGATCGCCCCGTCCCACGTCGTGACGAAGCGCACCGCGAGGTAGTCCGTGCGCTCGTCGGCGTAGTGCGTGACGCCGAGTGGCTCGAGGGGGACGCCGTGCACCCCGAGCTCCTCCTCGACCTCGCGGACGGCGCCGACCGCAGGGTCCTCCCCCGCAAGGACCACTCCGCCGGCTGCGAAGTCGAGCAGTCCAGGGTAGACGTCCTTGGTCGGGGTCCGCCGGTGCACGTAGATGCGCCCCATCGGGTCACGCACCACCACGGACGATGCCGCATGCCTGAGGTTGCGTGACCTCATGACGGAACGCGGCGCCGACCCCACCACCGCGCCGGCCGCATCGTAGAGGGCGACCACCTCGTCGTCGGCCACGGTCTGAGCGTCCTCAGCCGAAGAAGGAGCGCACGTCGTCGAGCTCGGTCACGTCATACCAGAGCAGCTCGTCGGCCTCCTCGTCGAACCCGGCCGGCCCCTCCTCGTCGATGTGGAAAGAGGCGACGCGCGCGAGTGGAACCGGTTGTGTCAGAAGCACCTTGGAGACCGGCGCGTCCTCCCGGGGCGCGACCCAGGACGCGTCGGCGTCGGCCGAGGCGACGACGCGGCGGTCCGACGGAGCCGCGCGCAGCTCGGCGGCAGCCGTCACGGCATCGCTGAAGGCGGCGTACTCGAGGTCCTCGAGGTCGAGACCGGGGGCGAGTCGCTCGAGACGGGACGTGACGGCATACGCGATCCTCGGGGACCCCGGCCCCGCGGCGAGGGCACCGGTGCCGGCGAGCTCCTCGAGGCCCGCCCGGCCCAGCGGCACGTAGACGCGCACGACGGGCATCAGGACTCCCTCCCGCTGGCCAGCTCGGCCAGCGACTCGACGATGGACTGGCCGAGCACGTCGACGTCGGGCATGGCGTCACGGTCGGCGTTGAGGCCGAAGTAGACGCCGCCGTTGTAGGAGGTGATGCCGATCGACAGCGCCTGGCCCTTGGCCAGCGGGGTGACCGGGTAGGTCGACAGCATCTCGGCCTCCCCTGCGTAGAGCGGGGTCTGGGGGCCCGGCACATTGGTGATCATGACGTTGTAGAGCCGGCGCGACATCGCCGACCCCAGCCGGGCGCCCAGGGCGTGCAAAGTCGGCGGCGCGAAGCCGGCGAGGTTGGCGAGCGAGGTGGCGCCGACGGCCTGGCCGCCCTCCATCTGCTGGCGCATGGCGAAGGCGATCTGGTGCAGGCGCATCGACGCCCCCGGCTCACCGACGGGCAGGTTGACCACGCAGGCCATCACCTGGTTGGCGTACATGCCGGCCGGGTCGTCGCCATAGATGCTGACCGGCACCATGGCGCGGACGGTCGTGTGCGGGCTCACCGCCTCGCCCCTGCCGAGCAGCCACGAGCGCAGGCCGCCGGCGATCGTCGCGAGGACGACGTCGTTGATCGTGACGTCCTCGGCGTACGCCCCACGGGCCAGCCGCTTGCGCACGAGACGGTAGTCCTCGAGGTCGGTGGCCACCATGACCCACCTGCGGGCCGAGCCGATCTCGGCGTTGAGCGGCGAGTCGGGTGCCGGCCGCGCGGCCGTGCGCGCCACGGTGGAGAGCACCTGCCCCGCGGACTCGACGGCACGCAGCCCGACGTTGAGGGCGTCGTTGAGGCCGCCCCGCACGAGGTCGACGACCTGGGTGGGCCGCCGCACGGCGTCGACGACCGCCCCGGCGACGAGCTCGACCGATGACGGCGGCCGGCTGGGCTGCCACGGCAGGACGGCCTCGTCGAGGTCACCGCCCTTGACGGAGTCGACGATGACGTGCGCGATGTCGAGGGCGTTGACCCCGTCGATGAGGGCGTGGTGGGTCTTCGTGACGATGGCGAACCGTCCGTCGTGCAGGCCCTCCACGAGGTAGACCTCCCACAGCGGCCGGGTGCGGTCGAGCTTGCGCGGCTGGACCCGCGCCACGAAGTCCTGCAGCTGCCGGTCGCTGCCCGGCCGGGGCAGCCCGGCCCGGCGCACGTGGTAGCCCATGTCGAAGGCCTCGTCGTCGACCCACACCGGGTTGGCGATGCGGCCCGGCACGTCGCGCACCTTCTGGCGGAAGCGCGGGATCGCGCCGATGCGGCTCTCGATGATGTGGACCAGCTGGTCGTAGTCGAAGCCCTCGCGCGGCGGCTGGAAGACCATGACCGACCCGACGTGCATCGACGTGGTGGACTCCTCGAGGTAGAGGAACGACGCGTCGAGCGAGGTCAGGCGGTCGGACATGGTGACACTCTGCCAGACGCCCCTGCCTAGGATCGGGGGCCATGCGAGCGATTCGTCCCCTGCCGTATGCCGTGTGCGTCCTTGCGCTGGTCGGTGCGGCTGCGTGCTCCTCGGCCAGCCCGCAGCCCTCCGCGGGGGCGGCGGGCAGCGTCGCTACGTCCGGCAGCGTCCGGCGACTGTCGGTGCAGGTCACCGGCACGACGGTGACGCCGGCCCCGGCGCAGGTCGACCTGCCCGTCGGCTCGACGCTCGAGCTGTCGGTGACGAGCGACCACGACGACGAGCTGCACGCCCACGGGTTCGACGTCGAGACGCCGCTTAAGGCGGGCACCGCGACGACGCTGCGCCTGACCGGCAAGGAGCCGGGCGTCTACGAGGTCGAGACGCACGAGCCTGCGCTGACCCTGTTGACCGTCGCCGTGCGTTGAGCATGCTGCTTCCCACGGTGCTTCCGGCCCACGGGGTGGGCAGCCGCAGCGACCTGCCGCTACCGTTCACCGCGCTCGTCGTCTCCGCCGTCGCGGTGCTCGTCATCTCCTTCGTCGCCCTCGGCACCCTCTGGCGTGAACCGCGACTGCGCGACACCGACGGGCTGCTCGTGCCCCGTCGGGTCGCGGCGGTGCTCGACTCCCGCTGGCTGCGGGTGGTCGCCCGGGTCCTCGCCGGTGTCCTCACCCTTTTGACCCTCGCCGCCCTCTTCCTCGGGGCGGACTCGGCGCGCAACCCCGTGCCGCACGTGGTCTACGTGTGGCTGTGGGTGGGCCTGGCGTTCGCCTCCATGCTTCTGGGCCCCGTCTGGCGCGTGATCAACCCCGTGCGGGCCGTGCACTCCGGTCTGCTGCGCCTCGCGAGGGTCTCCGCCGACCTCGCCGTCCTGCCCTACCGCTGGGGTCTGTGGCCGGCCGCGCTGGGCCTCGCGACCTTCACGTGGGTCGAGCTCGTCGCCGAGGACAACACCTCGCTCGGCTTCCTGCGCCTGCTGGTCGGAGGTTTCCTGGCCGTCTCGGTCCTCGGCGCCGCCGTCTTCGGACGTGAGTGGTTCGAGCACGCCGACCCCTTCGAGGCGTGGTCGCGGCTGCTGGGGCTGCTCTCACCGCTCGGACGCCGCCCGGACGGCCGCTGGGTGGTGCGCACCCCCCTGCACGGCGTCAACGCGCTGCGGGGTCAGCGTGGTCTCGTGGCGACGGTGGCGGTCATGCTGGGCGGGACGGCATACGACGGCTTCTCGGCCAACCTGCGGTGGGCGACCTTCGTGCAGAGCTCACCGCTGCCCTCGTCCCTGCTGAAGACCCTGACGCTGCTCGGCTTCTTCGCCCTCGTCGCCGTCACGCTCTGGCTCGCCTCCGCGGTGTCGCTGCGCCTGGCCCGCGAGCCGTTCTCGAGCTCCTTCTCCTTCGTCAGCGACATCGCGCCCTCGCTCATCCCGATCGCCGGCGGCTACCTCGTCGCGCACTACTGGTCGCTGTGGGTCTACCAGGGGCAGTACGCGTGGCGCCTGCTGACCGACCCGCTCGGCACCGGCGCAGACCTGCTCGGCACGGCGGGGCTCACCCCGAACGACGCCCTGATCCAGCCGACCCTGGTCGCGACCATCCAGGCGGTGAGCATCGTCGTGGGCCACGTGCTCGGGGTCTTCGCCGCCCACGAGCGGGCGATCACAGTGCTCGACCGGCGCGCGGCCGTCATCGGTCAGGTCCCGCTGATGGTCGTCATGATCGTCTACACCCTCGGCGGGCTGACCATCCTCTTCAGCAGCTAGCGCTCGGGGCCCCCGCCGGGGGTCAGGCCTCCACCGCGGCGGAGGAGCGGCGCCCGAGCCGGGACCCGCGCCGGCGTCGCTCGCGGCGCTGGCGGCGCTCCCCGGAGGCCGTCCACGGCAGCAGTCCGGTGGCGAGGTCGGCGACAGCCCGGCGCACCGGGGAGTCCGGGGCGTGCTCGACGACCGAGCGTCCGGCGAGGAGCGCCCCGTCCAGGGTCGCCGGGTCGTCAGGCACGAAGCGCACCGACCCGAGACCGGCGAAGCGCTGCAGCGAGTCGGCGATGCGGGACTCGGGGCGAGAGCCGACGGCGCTGGAGCGCACCCGGTTGACGACGGCGACCGGGCTGCCCGAGGGCACCGTGCCGAGCTCCTGCAGACCACGGACGAAGCGCTGGAGAGCGACCGGATCGGCGCCGCCCACGGCCACCACGAGGTCGGAGGCGGCAAGCGACGTCAGCGTCGCCTCGTTGCGCCGCGGGGCCACGGTGTCGTAGCTGAGCTCCTCGTCGTCCTCGAGGCAGAAGCCGCAGTCGACGACGACGACGCGCACGAGGGAGCGGCTCAGCTCGAGCACCCGCTCGAGCGTGGCCGCCCGCACCTCGGGCCAGCGCTCTGCCTTCGGCAAACCGGTGAGCACCCGCAGGCCGGGCACCACCTGCGGGGCGATGCGTGAGAGGGCCGGCAGGTCGAGCAGGCCCTGGTCGGCGGCGCGGCAGGCGGCGGCGATCCCGGGAGCCTCGTCGAGCAGCCCGAGGGCCTGGGCGACGCAGCCGCCGTAGGTGTCGGCGTCGACGAGCAGCGTCTGCACGCCCCGACCTGCGAGCTCGGCTGCGAGCGTGGTGGCGACGGTCGTGCGCCCGGGCGCTCCTGTCGGTCCCCACACCGCGATGACCGGTGCGCGCCCCGGCCCACCGTCGCGGGGGCGGTCGGTGCCTGACCCGAGGAGCGCGCCCGCATCGCCGTCGCCGGACCGCGGCTCGCCGTCGGCGGCGACGTGGTCGGACTCGGGCGACCCCGCCGGACGCCAACCGGCTGCGCCGGTGGTGTCGTCGTCGACGGGCTCACCGGCCACGTCCGCGCCCGGGTCACCCGGGCGGGACTCCCCCTCGCCCGTGAGGGGCGCCAGGGCCGCCTCCAGGGCGTCGGTCGTGAACGCGCCCTCCTCGAGCGCCTGCTGCCACCGGTCGGCCGCAGCGTCGACGGGCAACGTCACGCTGATCGTCAGCTGGCGCAGGCGGCGCTCGGCGGCCTCGTCGTCGGCCGGGTGCACCCCCACGACGTGTATGCCGTCGGCCCTGAGCCGGTCGACGACGGCCAGGTCGAGGCCCCGCAGGTCGGAGGAGACCACGGCGGTGTCCCCCACCCCGGCGTCCGCCACCGAGAGCAGCTCCGCGACGTCGGCGCAGCGGCGGGTGACGGAGACGCCGCGCAGTCCCTCGAGGGTGGTCGCGACCCCGGACTCCCACTGGGGGCTCAGGGCCGTCAGGACCTCGCTCACGCGCCACCGCCGGAGACGGCGCCCACCGAGGGCACCAGCGTCACCTTGGCGTCGGCGTCGACCGCCTCGACCAGGGGCTGGACCTTGCTGGACGGCACGTAGATCTGCACGGACGTCGTCGACCCCGAGCTCAGCGCCGCCGAGCTCGTGAGGACCGCCGCCACCGCCGCCGAGTCGAGCACCTTCTTCGTGGCCGGCCGCGAGGCATCGCTCGTCGTCGGCGCCTTCGGCGTGACGAACACGTCGACGCGGCTGCCCTTGGTGAGGCCGTTGGTGGACATCGCGTCGGCACGGACCGTCACCCGCTGGACGTCCACGGCGTCGGGCCCACCGACCGCCGAGACCGGGATCAGCTCCCCGGCCCGCACGTCACGCAGCATGAAGGAGCCGGTCGGGGCGGGTGCGTTCGCGGAGAGGTAGCTGTCCATGCCGTCGGCCAGCCGCACGTCCGCCCGCACGAAGGAGGCCTCCTGGACCGCGTCGCCCGCGACGAGGTTGGCGGCGGCCACCCACATCGGGGTGCGGTCGTCGGCGCTGGCCACAGCCTTGGCGCCGAGCGTCGCGGCGACGAGGATGAGGAGCACGCCGACGACGAGACGGCTGTCGCGCCACGACGGTCGTTGCAGGCGTTTGGCGCTGGGAGTAGCCAGCTCTGTCATGTGGTCCCCTGTGGTCATGCCGGTGATGGGCTGGCGCCGGCCGCTCGGCCGCACGTCGCGGAGCCATCCTGCATCAGGGGCGCCAGAACCGCGCGCCCAGCCGCACAGGTGGGGACAACCCGGCAGGCTGCCCGCCTGGCCTCCTTAGGATGGTCATCATCCCCCGACGGTGGCCCATGGGTCGCTCGACGCCTGCTCGGGGTACGAATGAGGTCGGGCCGTCGCCGACGGCAGCAGACAAGGAGTTCACGTGGCCCAGAGGTTCCTGCAGCTCGCCGAGGTGTCGGAGATCCTCAACATCTCCTCGGCCCAGGCGTACGCCCTGGTGCGCTCGGGTGAGCTGCCCGCCATCAAGATCGGCGGCCGGGGGCAGTGGCGCGTCGAGGCCACCGAGCTGGAGAACTACATCCAGCGGATGTACGCCGAGACCAAGTCGTTCGTGCAGGCCCACCCGTTCGGCGGCGCCGGCGAGGAGTAGCCGGCCGCACCCGGGCCCGGCCACGGGTGCTGCAGGCTCGCGCTTCACAGCCGCCGCACCGAGCCCAACGACCAGAAGGGCACGAGCAGCCGGCCGGTGACGTTGGCGGCACGTCTCGACTCGTCCGCAGCATGCTCCGCGAGCTCCAGGTGGTCGGCCCCGACGACGTCGATCGTGCCGGTGGCCGGACGGCCGTCGAGGTCGGCCACCTCCACGACGGCGCGGTCCCGGCTCAGCGCACGTAGCGCCGCGCCCAGCGCGAACCGCTTCGCCACGACGGAGGCGGTACGAGCGCCCGGACCCAGACCACTCACGGCTCGTACCGCCCCGAGCGCGACCAGCACGGGGCGCTCCGGCGCGGTCTCCAGCAGGGCCCAGTCGGGGCCCACGTCCACGAGCTTCCCGGCGAGGACCCGCCCGGGAAGGCGCAGGGCGACGCCCGCGCTGCCCACGTTGGCGAGCAGTCGGGTGTGCAGATCCAGCAGGGCCCGCTCGCGCCGGGTCCGGTCGGCCACCTCCGAGCTGAGCTCGCGGGCGTCCTCCAGCCCGAGCTGGGCCTCGAGGTCCTCGAACAGGCGGTCCCAGCGCATGAGCACACCCTTGCGGTCCCGGCGTCGACCGGCCAGTCGAACCGGCTCTCGGCGCGAAAATGCATCGCCGAACGCTCTCACTCTTGACCAAACGCAAGCAAACTGCATTGAATGGAGGCATGAACAGGGGAACGAACGCGACACGGATGCCCATCCCGGCTCCCCCGGCACCCGGCCTGCGGCCGCGCCGGACTCGGACCAGCGCGGCGCGGGAGCTGGCCGCGAGCCTGCTCGGCACGGCCGTCGGGGCCACCGCTCTGCTGGTGCTGCTCACGCTCGCGCGGCACGCACCGCCGTTGATCCGCGGGGCTGCACGGGCCGACGACGTGCTGCTCCTGCTGATCATGTGGCTCGGAGCCGGCCTCGCCGGCTGGCTGGCCCTCGGCTCCCTGCTCGCGGCGCTGGCCCTGCTTCCCGGCGCCGCCGGCCGACTGGCCGGACGGCTGGCCGAGCGCGTCACGCCCCTGGCGGTCCGGAGGCTGTTGACCTTCACCCTGGGCGCGGCCGTCGGCTCGTGCGCGCTGCCTTCCGCTCCGATGGCGAACGCGTCCACCGCGTCGGTCGACGCCGGCCGGAACGGTGCAGGTGCGGCCGCGGGGCACGCGGGCGCCGGCCTGCTGCCGGGCTACGCGCCCACCGCTCCCGAGGCGCCTCGGGCGAAGGCCTCCGGTACGCCCGTGGCTGGCGCTCGGGTGGACGACGGCCCGGGGTTCCTGCCGACGCTCGACCGGCCGGGCCCCCGGCGTCTGGATGCCCCGCCGCCGCCCGCGACGTCCGCTCCCGCACCGACGCGCGGCCCCGGCTACCTGCCGTCCGCACCCCCGCCGGTGCACGACGCGGACCGCCCACGCCTGCTGGCCCCGGCACCCCGCGCGGCGACGTCCACCCACGAGCTGGTGACGGTGCGCCGTGGCGACTCTCTCTGGTCGATCGCCGCCCGCCACATGGGCACCGGGGCCACCGATACCGAGGTCGCCCACGAGTGGCCCCGGTGGTATGAAGCCAACCGGGCCGTCATCGGCGACGACCCGGACCTGCTCGTGCCGGGACAGCAGCTCAGGCCGCCCCCGGGCCGGCACGCCGGTCCGGCGGCACCAGGCGTGGTCGGCGCGGCAGCCACGGGAGGCCGGCGATGAGCCCCGCACGCCCGTCAGGCGCCACGGCTGCCACGGCTGCCACGACTGCCACGAAGGCCCCCACATCGGCCGCATCCACGTCGAGCACCACCTGCGTCTCACCGGCCGGCGACACCTTCACGGTCCGGCGCATCCCGCAGACCGCACCGCGCATCATCAGCGCGGACGAGGCGTGGCACGGGGAGCGGCCCTACGCGCAGGACGCCCTCGCCCTCGACTTCTTCGGCGCCCGTGACGACGAGGACTTCGGCCGGCAGCCGACGCGCAGCAGCCTGCTCCCCGACCCGACGGCGTTCGTCGGGCGCGTGGCGCAGGCCGTGGTCGAGATCGTGTCCGGCCAGCGCCCGGCCCCGCAACTGATCCGGCACACCGCCCCGTCGGTCTACTCCGTTCTCGCCCGCCAGGCGATGGTCGCCGGGCGGCGCCGGATCCCCGGGGCCCGACGTCCCGCCGTCGTGCGCCGGGTCCGGATCTGCGAGCCCGCCGACGGCATCGTCGAGGCCTGCGCGGTCGTCGTCTCGCACGGACGGGTCCGGGCGCTGGCGCTGCGGCTCGAGGGCCTCGACGGCCGCTGGCTCGTCACCGCCCTCACCATCGGCTGAGGCCCTTCCCGAGCCGCCAGCCGCCCCGGGTGCCGCGCGGCCACGCTGACGCCGGCGACGGCATACCAAACCTCCACGAACGAACGACGTCCCGGACACCAGCCGGTGTCCGGGACGTGGCTCGTTCGTGCCTTCAGGGTCAGCGGCGCTTGCGCTTGACCTTCTTGCCGCGACGGTCGGCCTTGCGCTCGACCGTCTGCTGTCCCCCGGTCTCGACGGCGCGACCGTCCTCGCCGGGCGCGCTGTAGCGGAGCGCACCGGAACGCTGGCCGTCAGTGTCGAGGTCCACGCCGGAGACGCGGACACCGGTGGCCACCGGCTGGCGGGCCCCGTCGACCTCGGCCTCGGCAGCAGCGCCTGTGGCGTCGTCCGGCACCGGCGCTGCGAGACCGTCGACGAGGTCGCCGACGGACATCGGCGCGGCGCCCACGGCAGCGGCCGCCGGCTCGGGCACCTGCACCTCGACGGAGAACAGGTGCGAGACCGACTCCTCCTTGATGGCCTCCATCATCGCCTCGAAGAGCTGGAAGCCCTCGCGCTGGTACTCGATGAGCGGGTCGCGCTGGGCCATCGCGCGCAGCCCGATGCCCTCCTGCAGGTAGTCCATCTCGTAGAGGTGCTCGCGCCACTTGCGGTCGAGCACCGAGAGGACCACGCGGCGCTCGACCTCGCGCATCGTGTCGGAGCCCAGCGACTCCTCGCGCTGGTCGTACGCGTTGTGCGCGTCGGACATCAGCTGCTCGCGCAGCAGCTCGGCCGTGATGGCCTGCCGCCCGCCGGCCATGTCCTCGACCTCTTCGATGGTGAGCGAGACCGGGTAGACCTGGCGCATCGCGTCCCAGAGCTTCTCGAGGTCCCAGTCGGCGGCGAAGCCCTCACCGGTCGCGGCGTCGACGTAGGAGTTCACGACGTCGTTGACGAACATCCGCAGCTGCTCGTGCAGGTCCTCGCCCATGAGCACGGCGCGACGCTCGTCGTAGATGACCTGGCGCTGGCGGTTCATGACGTCGTCGTACTTGAGGACGTTCTTGCGGATCTCGTAGTTCTGCGCCTCGACCGAGCCCTGGGCCTTCTGGATCGAGTTCGTCACCATCTTGGACTCGATCGGCACGTTGTCCTCCATGCCGGCCGTCTGCATGAAGCGATCGACGAGGCCCGCGTTGAACAGGCGCATGAGGTCGTCGTTGAGCGAGAGGTAGAAGCGTGACTCGCCGGGGTCGCCCTGACGGCCGGAACGGCCGCGCAGCTGGTTGTCGATGCGGCGCGACTCGTGGCGCTCGGTGCCGAGGACGTAGAGCCCGCCGAGGGCGGTGACCTCCTCGTGCTCGGCCGCGACCTCCTGCTCGGCCTTGGCGAGGGCCTCGTCCCAGGCGGCTTCGTACTCCTCCGGGGTCTCGTGCGGGTCGAGACCGCGCTTCTTCAGCTCGGCCACGGCGCGGAACTCGGAGTTGCCGCCGAGCATGATGTCGGTGCCTCGACCGGCCATGTTGGTCGCGACGGTCACGGCGCCCTTGCGGCCGGCCTCGGCGACGATCGCGGCCTCGCGCTCGTGCTGCTTGGCGTTGAGCACCTCGTGCTTGATGCCGCGCTTCTTCAGCTGCTGCGAGAGGTACTCGCTCTTCTCGACGGACACCGTGCCGACGAGCACGGGCTGGCCGACGGCGTGCTTCTCGGCGATGTCGTCGACGACGGCGTCGAACTTGGCGATCTCGGTGCGGTAGACGAGGTCCGGCTGGTCCTTGCGGATCATCGGGCGGTTCGTCGGGATCGGGATGACACCGAGCTTGTAGATCGAGTTCAGCTCGGCCGCCTCGGTCTGGGCGGTGCCCGTCATGCCGGAGAGCTTGTCGTACATGCGGAAGTAGTTCTGCAGGGTGATCGTGGCGAGCGTCTGGTTCTCGTTCTTGATCTCGACGCCCTCCTTCGCCTCGATCGCCTGGTGCATGCCCTCGTTGTAGCGGCGGCCCGGGAGCATGCGGCCGGTGTGCTCGTCGACGATGAGGATCTCGCCGTTCATGACGACGTAGTCCTTGTCCTTCTTGAACAGCTCCTTGGCCTTGATGGCGTTGTTGAGGTAGCCGATCAGCGGGGTGTTGACCGTGTCGTAGAGGTTGTCGATGCCGAGGAGGTCCTCGACGCGGGCGATGCCCGACTCGAGCACGCCGACGGTGCGCTTCTTCTCGTCGACCTCGTAGTCGCCGCGGCCGTCTTCGCCGCGGTTCAGGCGGGCGACGATGCGCGCGAACTCGACGTACCACTTCGTCGCGAGGTCGGCCGGGCCGGAGATGATGAGCGGCGTGCGGGCCTCGTCGATGAGGATCGAGTCGACCTCGTCGACGATGCAGAAGTTGTGGCCGCGCTGGACCAGCTCCGAGGGGTCCCAGGCCATGTTGTCGCGCAAGTAGTCGAAGCCGAACTCGTTGTTGGTGCCGTAGGTGATGTCCTTGGCGTACTCGGCCCGGCGCTGCTCGGGGTTCATCGAGGACAGGATGCAGCCGGTCTCCATGCCGAGCGCCCGGTGCACGCGGCCCATCAGCTCGGACTGGTACTCGGCGAGGAAGTCGTTGACCGTGATGACGTGCACGCCCTTGCCCGAGAGTGCGTTGAGGTAGCTCGGGAGCGTGGCGACGAGGGTCTTGCCCTCACCGGTCTTCATCTCGGCCACGTTGCCCATGTGCAGGGCGGCCCCGCCCATGAGCTGCACGTCGAAGTGCCGCTTGCCCAGGGTCCGCTTGCTCGCCTCGCGGACCGCCGCGAAGGCCTCCGGCAGCAGCATGTCGAGGGTCTCACCGTTGTCGAGCCGCTCGCGGAAGCCCTTGGTCTCCTCGCGCAGCTCCTCGTCGGTGAGCTTCTCGAAGTCGGCCTCGAGGGCGTTGACCTGCTTGGCGATGCCCTGGAGCTTCTTCAGGGTCCGGCCTTCGCCGGCGCGAAGCAGCTTCTCGATGACGGCCATCTGGTGATCTCACTCCCGACTGAACGTGTGGACGCGCCCGGTGGGCGGGCTCCATCGCCCGTGAGACGTCACGGGACCCGCCTAGGCTAGCCGCCTTCCGGACACAACGACCAACGCATCGGTGAGCGGCCCTGTTCCAGCATGACCCGAGGACGTATGCCGTGTCGCCCCCTCCCGCTCAACGGGCCGCCGGCTCGTGCGGGGCGTCGACGGCGTCGAGGCCCAGCCAGGCGGCCATCGTCTCGAGGTTGCGCAGCAGCGCGGGGCGCGCCTCGGCCGGCGCCCCGGGCTCCCACGTGACGCGGTGGCAGCGCAGCACGCCGGCGGCGCGGTCGGCCTTGAGGTCGCAGCGGGCCACGAGCGCGTCACCGAACAGGAAGGGCAGCACGTAGTAGCCGTGCACGCGCTTGTGTGCCGGGGTGTAGATCTCGATCCGGTAGTGGAAGTCCCACAGGGCGTGGATGCGCTCACGCGTCCAGACCAGGGAGTCGAAGGGGCTCAGCAGCGCCTCGGCGTGCACGCGGCGCGGCAGCCGGGCCTGCGCGTGCAGCCACGCCGGCCGCCAGCCGGGCACGGTAACGGGGACCAGCTCGCCGTCGGCGACGAGCCGGGCGATGGCGGGGCGGGCCTCCTCGCGGCGGATGCGGAAGTAGTCGGCCAGGCACACCTCGGTCGCGACCCCGTGGGCGCGAGCGGCGATGCGCACCAGCTCGACGTAGCGGTCGGCATCGGCCTCGGCGCCGGGGCGGTGGGTCCACGCCGCTCGCTGCGCCGGGGGCGCGGTGGTCGTCAGGGCGGCATACCGGCGCTCGAACTGGCTCGTGCGACCGGCCGAGCTGATCTGCCCGGCCCAGAAAAGGTACTCGAGCGCCTGCTTGACGTCGGACCAGTTCCAGCCCCAGTGATCGGTGCGGCGGGGCTGGTCGTGCGCGAGCGCCACCTCGACCTCGCGCGCGGTCAGCGGGCCTCGCGCCTCGACCTCGGCCCGCACGATCTGCACGTAGTCGGGTCGCTCCTGCAGGATGCGACGCATCCCACCCCACGCCTTCTCGGCGGCGGCCCGCATGCGGAAGTCGAGCAGCGGCCACGTGGACGGCGGGACGAGGCTCGCCTCGTGGGCCCAGTACTCGACCACACGCCGGGGCGCCCGGTCACGGGCGCGGTCCAGCAGCGCGGTGTCGTAGGGCCCGAGGCGCGAGAAGAACGGGAGGTACTGGCTGCGCGTCAGCACGTTGACGCTGTCGATCTGCACGACCCCGACCCGGTCGACGACGCGCTGCACGTGCCGCATGGTGGCGGTGAACGGCTCCGGCCTCGCGTCGAGGAAGCCCTGGGCCGCGAGCGCCACCCGGCGCGCCTGGCCGCGCGTCAGGGTCCGGGCCGGCTGGCCGGTCACTCGCCGGGGTCGATCAGGCGCTGGCGCACCGCATACATCGCCGCTTCCATCCGCGAGTGCATCTGCAGCTTGTCGAGGATGTTGCGGATGTGGTTGCGCACGGTGTTCTCGGAGATGAACAGCTCGCCCGCGATCTCACGGTTGAGGCGGCCGCGGGCGACGAGCTTGAGGATCTCGAGCTCGCGGTCGGTCAGGCGCGGCAGCTCGAGCCCCGACATCGGGGCCGGCGCCGGTTCGCGCTGGCTGATCTGCTTGAACTCCTCGAGCAGCTTGGAGGCCATCAGCGGCGAGAGGAGCGACTGCCCGTGGAAGACGCTGCGGATGCCGGCCGCGACCTCCTCGGGCGGCACGTCCTTGAGCAGGTAGCCGTTGGCGCCGGCCCGGACCGCCTCGAAGAGGTTGGCCTCGTCGTCGGAGCTGGTCAGCATGAGGATCCGCGCGGACGGGACGCGCTGCTTGATGACGCGGCACGCGTCGATGCCCCCGCGCTTGGGCATGCCGACGTCCATGACGATGACGTCGGGGAGGGTCTCCTCCGCCTGGTCGACGGCCTCCACCCCGTCGGCGGCCTCGCCCACGACCTCGATGCCGTCCTCGACCGCGAGGACGGTCTGCAGGCCGCGGCGGTAGAGGGCGTGGTCGTCGACGATGAGGACCCGGATGACGTCGGGTGGCAGGTTCACGTCCCCATCTTGGCGCAGAGCACCGACCGAACGGCCGCACCCCGGCGCCGGCGCGCGTCCCGAAGCTTGCCGTGCCGGTCGCCCGGGAGGCACTCGGGGCGCTCCTCCGGTTGAGGAGCGCCCCGAGCGGGCGCTGTCGATGCGCGGTCGACCGTGGGCGGCCCGACCCGCGCGGGGCGTCAGCCGATGGCGGCCACCGGTGCGTCGGCCTCGGTCTCGAGGTGCAGCACGCCGTAGCTCCAGCCACGGCGCCGGTAGACCACGCTCGGCCGGTCGGTGTCGCTGTCGTGGAAGAGGAAGAAGTCGTGACCGACGAGCTCCATCTGGTTCACGGCCTCCTCCAGGGTCATGGGCGCGGCGGTGTGGATCTTCTCGCGGACCTCGATCGGCGAGTTGCCGAGGGCGCCGAAGCGGTCGAGGTCGTCGACCTGCCCGTTGGCGCTCTCGAGCGGCTCCTGCTCACCGAGGGAGGCCCCTCCGGACGCGTCGGCTCGCGCTGTCGCCCGTGCGACGGACTCCGGGATTCGTCGTCCGCGGCTCACCCGCCGCTTGTCGTGCACCCGCCTCAGTCGCTCCATGAGCTTGTCCACGGCCGCGTCGAGAGCGGCGAACTTGTCGTCGAGACAAGCCTCCGCCCGAATGACGGGGCCCTTCGCGTGGCACGTGATCTCGACCTTCTCGGAGCCGCGGGCGACGCGTTCGTGCGTGACGACGACGTCGATGCGGTGCACCTTGGGGGCGAGGGCGGGCACCTTGGCCAGCCGCTCGTCGAGCTGCTCACGGAATCGGTCGGGGATCTGGACGTGGCGTCCAGTGACGACGATCTCCACAGTTCCTCCTTGATCGCGCACGTCTTCTTCGTGCGGGGGCAGTGAGAGTGGTTCAGGGCTCTGGTCACCTTGGACAGGCCCACCGGTGAAACAGCACCACCCCTTCCCGTCGATCGCGTCCCGGGGCGGCCGGCGACCGCTACCCCGAGGCGGGGGTTCATACCTCGACCCTAGTGGGGCGGCGAGGACTCCGGTAGCCGTCCCCCGCCGACACACAGGGCTTCGCGTGGGCGTTACCCCGCCGGCCCAGGCGCCGCTCGCAAGCCGGCGTTCCCCCGGTGACGATCACCCCCTCGTGCGCTGCGTCGCCGCCATGGAAGCACCCACGATCTCGTGGGCGCCGGCGGCCCAGAGGGCCCGCGACGCCTCGGCCAGCGTGGCGCCCGTCGTGACGACGTCGTCGACCAGTAGGCAGCGACGCCCGCGGATCACGTTGCTCCACAATGGATCGACATCGAGTGCGCCGCCGAGGTTGCCGCGGCGCTCGGCGGTGCCCAGGCCCGACTGGTCCTCCACACGGCGCACGTGCCGCAGGGCCGGGGCCACGCGCAGCACCGGGCCGGGTCCAGCGGGCAGGGCTGCCACGGCCGCCTCGCACAGCCGGACCATGGGCGTGTCGCCGCGCTGGCGCACCGAGCGCCGTGACGAGGGCGCCGGCACGACGACTGCAACGCCCTCATGCCAGCCCGACCCGGTCAGCGCCCCGTGCAGCGCCTCGGCGAGGAGCGGCACCAGCACGGCGAGGAGGTCGCGCCGTCCGGCGTCCTTCCAGGCCGACACGACGGCCCGCAGCGGGTCGGCGTAGACGCCCCACGCATACACCGGTGGCATGTCCGTGGGCGCCGGGTGCGGTACCACCCACGGGCCTCCACCCCCGGCCCCTGCCGGCTCCGCCCTCGCGGAGCACCCGCTACCCGCACGGGACGCCAGGCCGAGGGCGGACGCGCCGAAGGCGGACGCGCCGAAGGCGGGCGCGCCGAGGGCGGGGGCGACGAACGCGAGCTGTCCGAGGGCCCGTTCGCACCGCAGGCACCAGTCCGAACCGGGGCGCAGGCAGCCGCCGCACTCGCGGGGCAGCACGAGGTCGGCCAGCTCGGACGAGCGCAGCCGCGCCACCAGACCCGACGCGCCCTTGGGCCGTGCTGCCTGCGCACCGTCCCTGGAACCCACGGGGCCCAGCACACCTCAGCCGGCGCCCGCAGGTCGAGGTCCGGAGCCGCCCTGTGGAGAACCGCTCCGACGGCGCAGACGTGTGGACACCGGCACGTCACGCGGCAGAGGCACGGCCGGCGGCGGAAGGGCGCCTTGCTCGGATAAGGTCCGGCTCAGCCGCCGGGGACGAGCAGGTCGCTGCCCCGCTCGATGAGCGGCCAGTTCGAGCCGGCCCTCGCGAGCACGCGCTTGTCGCTGGTGACGAGCAGGAGCCCACGCGGCCCCCCGACGGTCGTGATGGCGACGGCGCCCGGCACCGCGCCGAGGCGACCGACGCCCGGTCGGGTCCCGTCGACGCCGGCGCCGACCGTCGCCAGCCACGGCCGCATCGGGTCGCCCGCGCCCACCTGTCCGAGCAGCGCGAAGCTGAAGGCGTCGATCCAGGTGACCGCCTGGATCCGGGTCAGCGACTGCGCCTGCTGCAGCGGCTGGGACAGGGACTGCGGCTCGCCGTTGGTGGCCCGCACGATCCCGCAGAGGTCGAGCCGGTCGTCCCGGCCGTTCGTGTCGGTGTTCAGGACCAGCACTCGCGCGCCGTCCGGCGACACCGACAGCGCCTTGACCCGACGACCGCCCAGCCACGGCACGCTCACCGGCTTGGGCGCCGAGGCGGGGTCGCTGGAGACGGCGTCCAGCGCGAACACCCGACCACGCCCCGCGGCGTCACGACCGCCGACCCAGAGGTAGCCGTTGGTGTCGTAGACCGGGCGGGTCAGCGACGAGGCGAAGGAGGAGAACCGTCGGGGCTGGTCGGTGCTGCGCCAGACCGACAGCAGGGTCCGGTCCGTCGACACCCCGGCGACCTGCTTGCCGTCGTCGGACAGGGCGAGGTCGACCCACGAGTCGGGGATCTGCGCGACGTCGCCGCCCTTGGGCTTCAGGTCCGGGCGCTTGGCGGGCTGGATGTCCGGCACGTAGCGCGGGTCGATGCGGCGCAGGGTGTCGCCGCTGCGCAGCAGGGCCGTGTCCGAGAAGGCTCGCTGGACGACGTCGTAGCCGAGATCTGCCGCAGAGGCCACCGAGGTGATGCCTCCGGGCAGCTCGAGCGGCGTGTTGTCCACGGCCAGGGAGACCGAACCCACCGACGAGACCTGGCTCAGCGTCTTGGTCAGCTGGGCCCACATGGCAGCGCGGGCGGCCGGGTCTGCAGACAGTGCCTCGCTGCTGAGGTTGACCTGGGCCTTGCCGCTCGCGACCGGCACGGCGTTGACCGCCAGGCGGGTGCCCGCGGGCACGCCGGTGGTGACGGCTCCGCTCAGGTAGTCGGGTACCGCGCTCAGCTGCGCGCGCGCCAGGGTCGTGGCGAGGCGGGTGCCGATGGGGAACCACCGCGAGTCGGGCACGAGGTCTCGGCCGCCGCGGCTGACGTAGTAGACGAAGCGGTTGGTGTAGACGCGGTTGAACTGGTCGATGTCGAGCCACAGCCCGAACCCCTCCGGCGGCAGCTCGAGCCGCCACTCGCCCCCGACCTTGGTCAGCCCGAAGGTGACCGTCTCTCGCGCGCCGGGGGGCTGTTCGAGATAGCGGCCATCGGGTGTGAGCCGCGCGAGGACGGACGCGCTGACCTCGATCGTGTCCGCGTCGATGCGGCGCAGGGTGACGTCGCCGTCGTAGACCACGACGTCCTCGCTCGACCAGCGCCACAGGTCGAGCGACTGGGGAGCGAGGAACATCTGGCCGGTCGCATGCGTCTCGTCGGTGTCCTCCCCCGCCCGCAGGAACCCGCGGACGATCGCCTCCTGGCTCGCTCCGTCGAGTGGGCCCACGGCCACGACGCGCACCGGTTCGTTCAGCACCTCACCGAGGGCCCGGCCGTCGACCACGGGCCCGCTGCTGGGCAGGCCCCCGCAGCCGGCGAGGAGCAGGCAGGCCGCGACGAGCAGGCCCACGAGCCAGCGCCTTCTCACGGCGCGCGCTCGACCACGATGCGGCGCAGCCGGACCGTGTCGTCGTCGGCCGCACTGGACGTGCCCGCGGGGTCCCCGGCCCTCGGGCCGGCGCCCGGCGCGCCGTCGCCCCCGGAGTCGCCCGGCGCCCCGGCCCGTGCCCGGGCCGCCTCCGCGAGGAGCGGGCTGAGCGGCAGCGGCGAGCCGGTGATGGTGGCCCCGGCCCTGCGCGGGAGCGTGAGCCGGAAGCACGACCCCTCGCCGAGCGCGCCCCAGGCCTCGAGCCGGCCACCGTGCAGGCGCGCGTCCTCCAGGGCGATCGCCAGGCCCAGCCCCGTGCCCCCGGTGGTACGGGCCCGAGCGGGGTCGGCCCGCCAGAACCGGGTGAAGACCAGGGCCGCCTCGCCGGGCCGCAGTCCAACCCCGTGGTCGCGCACGGTCACCGCGACGGCGGTGTCGTTGGAGCCGATGGTGACCTCGACGGGCCGGCCCTCGCCGTGCTCGACCGCGTTGGAGACGAGGTTGCGCAGGATGCGCTCGATCCGGCGCGAGTCCATGTCGGCGATCACCGGACTCGGCGGGGTGTTGACGACCAGCTGGGTGCCCTTGCGCGCTGCCAGCGTGCGGTGCGCGTCGACGGCCCGCTCGACACATCCGCGCAGGTCGCTCGCCTCGACCTCGAGCTCGGCCGCGCCGGCGTCGAACCGCGAGATCTCGAGCAGGTCGCTGAGCAGGGACTCGAAACGGTCGAGCTCGCCGCGCAGCAGCTCAGCGGAGCGTGCGACCGTCGGCTCGAAGTCGCCGCGGGAGTCGTGGATGAGGTCGCCGGCCATGCGGATCGTCGTCAGCGGCGTGCGCAGCTCGTGCGACACGTCCGAGACGAACCGCTGCTGGACGCGCGAGAGGTTCTCGAGCTGGCCGATCTGCTGCTGGAGCGAGGCCGCCATCCCGTTGAAGGAGTTGGCGAGGCGGGCGAGGTCGTCCTCGCCCTTGGCGCGCATGCGCTCGTTGAGGTTGCCCTCGGCGAAGCGCTCGGCGACGGCGGCCGCCCGCCGCACCGGGTCGGCCACGAGCCGGGTCACGACGAACGCGATGGCACCGATGAGCAGGGTCAGGGCAGCGCCACCGAAGAGGAAGGTCTGCCCGATGAAGTTGATGATCTCTCGCTCGCGGTCCATCGGGTAGATGAAGTAGAGCCCGTAGTCGCCCGCGACCGGCAGCACGACCTTCTGCCCCACGATGACGGCCGAGACGCTGGTGTTGCCCTCCTCGATGGTCGCCACCTGCAGGTGCTGGCGCTTGGGCTGGGCCGCGACCTCGCGGCGCAGCTCGTCGGGGATGAAGCGGACGCCGACGCTGCCGCTCTCGATCGGGCCCACGATGACCGGCGAGGGGTTGTCGTCGAAGCGGGTGAGCACGACGTAGCGCGTCTCGTTGCCGGCGTCACGCCGGTAGGAGTTGATGAGCGTCGTGGCGAACTGCGTCAGCTTCGCCTGCGTGTCGGTCTGGTCGGTGGAGTCGAACTGGCCCTGCGCATCGGTCGCGTCGCGGAGGCTGTCCTCGGCGGCGATCCGCTGCCGGCTGTCGACCAGGCCCTGCGCGATCGAGCCGTAGAGGTAGGTGCCGACGGCGGCGAGGACCAGGATGCCGAGCAGCATCGTCACGACGACGACTCGGAAGCCGAGCGAGGCCCGCCACAGGTGGAGCACCCGGTGCCAGAGGCCGCGCAGCACGGACCCGACCCACGAGGCCCAGCCCGCGGGTCTGCTGGTGGCCGCGCGCGGGCTCATGTCAGGACGGGCCCGCCTTGTAGCCCACGCCGCGGACCGTCACGACGATCTCGGGCCGCTCGGGGTCGTGCTCGATCTTGGAGCGCAGCCGCTGGACGTGGACGTTGACGAGGCGGGTGTCCCCCGCGTGCCGGTACCCCCACACCTGCTCGAGCAGCACCTCGCGGGTGAAGACCTGCCACGGCTTGCGCGCGAGCGCCACGAGCAGGTCGAACTCGAGCGGCGTCAGCGACAGCGGGTGGCCGTCGCGCTTGACCGAATGGCCCGCGACGTCGATCTCGAGGTCACCGATCGAGAGCTTCTCGGGGGCGGGCTCGTCGCCGCGGCGCAGGCGGGCGCGCACCCGGGCGATGAGCTCCTGCGGCTTGAACGGCTTCACGACGTAGTCGTCGGCGCCGGACTCGAGGCCGACGACGACGTCGACGGTGTCGGTGCGGGCGGTCAGCATGACGATCGGGACGCCGCTCTCGGCGCGGATGCGGCGGCACACCTCCATGCCGTCGAGGCCGGGGAGCATGACGTCGAGCAGCACCAGGTCGGCTCGCGAGTCCCGGAACGCGGCCAGCGCCTCCGAGCCGTCGGCCACGTGCGTGACCTCGAGCCCCTCGTTGCGCAGCACGATCCCGAGCATCTCGGCGAGTGCGAGGTCGTCGTCGACGACCAGTACCCGACCCTTCACGACACACTCCTCCCCGGAGCCGCGCCGGCGCGCCCCGTACGTCCTGACCAAATCATCACACACCCCTGACCTCACGCTGACGTGCGGCAGCGGCGCCGAGGCCGTATGCCGTGCCGTTCCCCGGGCGTATGCCGCGCCTTGGCCGGCGCCCGGGAGGTGCGCTCACGCATACGGCCGCTAGCGGTCAGCGGCTCGCCGTCAGCTCTGGGTGATGTACCACTTGCCCCCGACCCGGACGGCCTTGAAGCTGCGCACGACGTCGGCCGCGAGCGCCGGCTCGGTCGTGACGCTCTCGAACGAGGCGGTGTCGCCCTTGACCGTGGCGCCGGTGATCTTCAGCCCCTTGAAGGCGGCTCCCAGCTCCTTGAGCTGGTCGAGCATCGGCGTGATCTTCTTCCCGCAGGCCGCGGCCGCGCCGGGGATGCTCGGGATCGGCTTGCCGTTCGTCGACATCAGCTGGCACACCGTGTTGCCGTCGCCCGACACCATCGCCGCGAGCCAGGAGGTCATCGCCGCCTCGGGGGTCGACTGGTCCGCCGGTGCTGCGGTCGTCGGGACGGCGGCCGAGGACACCGTGTCGCCCGGTGCCGCGGTGTCGGTGCCGGGGGTCTCCGTGCTGGAGCTCGTCACGGCCGGACCGGTGGTCGACGGCTGCGCACCGGACCCGTCCGACGTGGAGCAGGCTGCGAGCGAGGCGGACAGCATGAGCGCCAGCGCACCGGTCAGGAGCTTCTTCATGGGGTTCCCTGCCAGAAGAGGTGTCGGGTCGGTAGTGGGTCGGTCGGTGCGGCCATCGTGCCACGCGAGGCCGTCGGGCCTTCGGGCGGTCCGTCCGGCTCACAGCCCAATCCGCACAAACCGCCCCGTCGCAGCGCGGCAGCGGGGATGATCTCCGGG
The DNA here is from genome assembly GCF_040702505.1 of Terrabacter sp. NPDC080008. Taxonomy (NCBI): domain Bacteria; kingdom Bacillati; phylum Actinomycetota; class Actinomycetes; order Micrococcales; family Intrasporangiaceae; genus Terrabacter; species Terrabacter sp. NPDC080008. Next base: position 142,069 of record NZ_JBFBLC010000003.1, on the reverse strand, counting down.
TGACGAGCGAGATCAGGGGCGCTGCCGCGACGGCCGAGCCAGAGGCCGGTCTTCCGGATGAGGCCGGCTACGGCACGGCCTCCGCCGACCCGGCCTCCCCGGCCCGCCGGGGGCCCTTGCCGCTCCGGGTCAGGCAGGCGCTGCCCGGGCTCGTGCTGCTCGTCGCGGTGCTGCTGAGCACTCGTCCGGTGGGTGATCCCGACACCTTCTGGCACGTCGCGGCCGGCGACTACCTGCGCCGGACGTGGACGTTCAACGGCCCCGACCCGTGGAGCACGATGTCCACGCAGCCGTGGCGGCTGCACGAGTGGCTGCCCGAGCTGCTCATGAGCGCGGTGCAGCAGGTGCTCGGGCTGCCCGGCGTGGCCTGGCTCCTCCCGCTCGGGGTGGCCGCGATCGGGCTGACGCTCTGGCGCGCCACCCGGGCCCGGGCCTGCCTGCTGGCCGCGGCGGCCGTCACGTCGGTGACGTGCGTCGCGATGAGCCAGAGCCTGTCGCTGCGGCCGCAGCTGGTCTCCTTCGCCTTCTGCGTGGCCTTCACCGCGGCGTGGCTGCGGTCCTCCCGCGACGGCCGGCCCCGGTGGTGGCTCGTCCCGGCGACGTGGCTGTGGGCCTGCTCGCACGGCATGTGGTTCTTCGGGGTCGCGATCGGCGTCGTGGCGGTGGTCGGCATCGCCCTCGACCGGGTGGTCGGGCCACGCCAGTGGCTGCGGCTGGCTGCCGTCCCGCTCGCCTCGCTCGCCGCCGCCGCCGTCACGCCGACCGGGCCGAGCCTGCTGCTGTCACCCTTCGCGGTCAACGAGACGACGCAGTTCATCGAGGAGTGGATGCCGCCGTCGGTGCGCCAGCCCGGCTTCCTCGGCTTCCTGGTCCTCGCCGCGGCCGTGGTGCTCATCTGGGCCCGTTCCCGTCGGCCGGTGCGCTGGACCGAGGTGCTGCTCGTCGGCCTGGCGATCGGCCTGGCCCTGCTCTACGCCCGCACCGTCGCGGTCGGGGCCGCGGTCATCGCCCCGGTGGCCGCTGCCACCATCCAGACCCTGCTGCCGGCAGAGCGCGAGCCGGCGGCCCGGCGCGAGACCGTCCTGACGGTGGGGCTCACCGCGCTCGGCCTGGTCGTCGCGGCAGTGATCCTGCCGGCTCGGGCTGCGGTGCCGACGTGGGGCGCGAGCGACCTCGACGCCCGCCTCTCGGCCCTGCCGGCCGGCACCGTCGTCTGCAACGACTACGGCGTGGGCGGCTGGCTGATCTGGCGTCACCCGAACGTGCGGCCGACCATCGACGGTCGGGTCGAGGTCTACGCCACCGGTCACGTCCGGCAGCACATCGACTTCGAGCACGCGGCCCCCGGCTGGCAGTCCTACCTCGCCAGGACGCACTGCAGCTACGCGCTGCTCGGCAAGGACCAGCCCGTCGTTGAGGCCCTCACGGCGCAGGTCCACTGGACCGTCGAGCAGCGCGGCGCCCAGTACGTGCTGCTGCGCGCACCCCGCTGAGCCTGCCCCGTTTTAGGGCCGCCCCGGACGCACGTATGCCGCCCACCTCACGAGGTGGGCGGCATACGCAAGCGGTGAGTTCAGGCCCTCAGGGCCGCTCGCTCAGTAGCGGTAGTGGTCCGGCTTGTACGGGCCGGCGACGTCGACGCCGAGGTACTCGGCCTGGCCCTTGGTCAGCTCGGTGAGCTTCACGCCGAGGGCGTCGAGGTGCAGGCGGGCGACCTTCTCGTCGAGGTGCTTCGGCAGCGTGTAGACCTTCTTGTCGTACTCGGAGGTCTTCGTGAACAGCTCGATCTGCGCGATGGTCTGGTTGCTGAAGCTGTTGCTCATGACGAAGCTCGGGTGGCCGGTGGCGTTGCCGAGGTTCATCAGGCGACCCTCGGACAGCACGATGATCGAGCTGCCGCTCTCGAAGGTCCACTCGTGGACCTGCGGCTTGATCTGGGTCTTCGTGATGCCGGGCACGCGGGCCAGACCCGCCATGTCGATCTCGTTGTCGAAGTGCCCGATGTTGGCCACGATCGCCTTGTTCTTCATCTTCGTCATGTGCTCGGCGGTGATGACGTCGTAGCAGCCGGTGGTGGTGATGAAGATGTCGGCGGTCTCGACGACGTCCTCCAGGCGGGCGACCTGGAAGCCCTCCATCGCAGCCTGCAGCGCGCAGATGGGGTCGATCTCGGTGACGATGACGCGGGCGCCCTGGCCGCGGAGCGACTCGGCGCAGCCCTTGCCCACGTCGCCGTAGCCGGCGACGACGGCGACCTTGCCGCCGATGAGGACGTCGGTCGCGCGGTTGAGGCCGTCGATGAGCGAGTGGCGGCAGCCGTAGGTGTTGTCGAACTTGCTCTTGGTGACCGCGTCGTTGACGTTGATCGCCGGGAAGAGCAGCTCGCCGGCCTCGGCCAGCTGGTAGAGGCGGTGCACGCCGGTCGTGGTCTCCTCGGTGACGCCCTTGATGCCGGCGGCGACCGTGGTCCACTTCTGCGGGTCGGTGGCCAGCGTCTGGCGCACGAGCTCCTTGAAGACGCCGAACTCCTCGGAGTCCTCGTCGGTGGTGGGCGGCACCTGGCCGGCCTGCTCCCACTCGCGGCCCTTGTGGACGAGCATCGTTGCGTCGCCACCGTCGTCGAGGATCATGTTCGGGCCCTCACCGCCGGGCCAGGTGAGGATCTGGTCGGTGCACCACCAGTACTCGGGGAGCGTCTCGCCCTTCCAGGCGAAGACGGGCACGCCCTGCAGGTCGTCCGGCGTGCCGTTGGGACCCACGACGACGGCCGCGGCGGCCTCGTCCTGGGTCGAGTAGATGTTGCAGGAGGCCCAGCGGACCTCGGCCCCGAGCGCGGTGAGGGTCTCGATGAGGACGGCGGTCTGCACGGTCATGTGCAGCGAGCCCGCGATGCGGGCGCCCTTGAGCGGCTGGGCCTCGGCGTACTCCTCGCGGATCGCCATCAGGCCGGGCATCTCGTGCTCGGCGAGTCGGAGCTGGTGTCGGCCGGCCTCGGCAAGGCTCAGGTCGGCAACCTTGTAGTCGAAGGACATGAGTGATCGCTTCCTTTGATCGTCGGTGTGCAGACCCGGCGCGCCCCTCTGGGCTGTCATGGCGGGTCATCACCCACGCCGGCAGGCAGCCATTCTAGCCGCGGGCCCGGTTCGCGCCCGAACGCCGTGTCGAGCCTGACGTTCGGAGACCCCGCCGAACCGGTGCCGCTGGCGCCCGGGTGGCTCCGGCCGGATCAGTGCGCGTCGGCGACCTGGTCGTGCTTGTCCCGGCGCGGGATCAGGTGCAGCACGGCGACGACGACCGCGCCGACGACGAGACCGACGAGGGCGGAGGCGAGGGTGTTGACGATCCAGGCGAGCAGGCCGCCGACACCGGCCACGCCGTGCACGGCGTCCTCGAGGTGATGCACCAGCGAGTACGGTCCGTGCCACCCGAGCTCGTCCACCCCGACGAGCAGGATGTGGCCGCCGACCCACAGCATGGCAGCGATCCCGACCGTCGAGAGCACCGAGAGCAGCCGCGGCATCCCCTTGACGAGGGCGTGCCCGATGCGCTGCGAGGTGCGCGACTCGCGCTGGGCGAGGGCCAGCCCGACGTCGTCCATCTTCACGATGAGCCCGACGACGCCGTAGACGAGCGCCGTGATGAGCACGGCGACGATGGCGAGGACGATCAGGCGCGTCAGGAAGGGCTCGGTGTCGACCTCGTTGAGCGCGATGACCATGATCTCTGCCGAGAGGATGAAGTCGGTGCGCACGGCGCCGGACACGACGGCGTCCTCGTCGACCTGGCCGGCCGCAGCCTGTTCGGCGCGGTGTCCCGACAGGACCTCCCAGACCTTCTCCGCGCCCTCGTAGGCGAGGTAGGTGCCGCCGACCATGAGGATCGGGGTGAGCAGCCACGGCAGGAACTGGCTCAGCACCATGATGACCGGCAGAATCACGAGCAGCTTGTTGCGCAGCGATCCCACCGCGATCCGCCGGATGATCGGCAGCTCGCGCTCGGGCGCCAGGCCCTCGACGTAGCGCGGCGTGACCGCCGTGTCGTCGACGACGACGCCGGTCGCCTTGACGCTGGCCTTGGCCGCGGCGGCCCCGACGTCGTCCACCGACGCGGCGGCGAGCTTCACGAGAGCCGCGACGTCGTCGAGGAGGGCTACGAGTCCGCCTGCCATGCCGTCATCCTAGGGTCGTCTGGGAGTCCGCTGAGACCGGCGGCGCGTCGAGGCGCAGTCCCAGCAGGGCGTTCTCGACGACCTCCGACAGGGCGGGGTGGATCCAGTACTGCCCCCGGGCCAGCTGCTGGACGGTGGTGCCGAGCGCCATCCCCTGCACCAGCGGCTGGATGAGAGTCGTGGCCTGCGGCCCCATGAGGTGGGCGCCGAGCAGCAGCCCGGTGGACGGGTCGGCGATGAGCTTGCACACGCTCGTCGTGTCCTCCATCGCCCAGCCGTATGCCGTGTCGCCGTAGGCCTGCACGTAGGTGGAGTGCCTGAGACCGCGGTCGACGCACTCCTCCTCGGTCAGGCCGACGGTCGCGATCTGCGGGTGGCTGAAGACGCCCGACGGCACGTGGCGGTGGGGCAGCGGTCGGAGGTCGTCGGGGTGCACGAGGTTGTGCGCGATGGTCCTGGCCTCGGCGTTCGCCACGTGCTTGAGCTGGTAGGGAGCGCTGACGTCGCCGAGGGCCCAGACGCCGGGCGCGGCGGTGCGGCCGTACTCGTCGACCTCGATGCGCCCGTCGTCGAGCAGCCGCAGGCCACCGGCCTCGACGCCCAGACGGGCGGTGTTGGCCCGGCGGCCCGTGGCGACCAGCAGCAGGTCGGCCTCGACCACCGCGGCGCTGTCGAGCCGCAGCCGCACCCCCGCTCCCCCGGCACCGCGCTCGACGCCGACGACGTTGGTCCCGGTGCGGACGTCCCACTGCTCGCGCGCCAGGTCGGTGAACCGCTCGGCGATCCCGGTGTCGAGGTGGCGCAGCAGGTGCGAGGCGCGCGCGAGCACCGTGACGTGCACGCCGAAGGAGGCGAAGACGTGGGCCATCTCGGCCGCGATGAAGCCACCACCGAGGATGGCCATGCGCTCGGGGAGCTCGTCGATGCGCATGATCGTGTCGGAGGTGTGGAACGGCACCCCGGAGTCGGTGACGACGTCCGGCACGACCGGGTGGGCGCCCGCCGCGACGACGACCTGGTCGGCTGTCAGGCTCTCCTCCTGGCCGTCGGGCAGCGCCACGGCGAGCCGCCGCTCGCCGGTGAACCGGGCGTGCCCGAGGTAGGCGGTGGTGTTGGGCCCGTCCTGGCGGTACTTCCTCCCGCCCTCGGAGATGGGGTCGATGCGGCCGAAGATGCGGTCGCGGACGTCGGTCCACCGCACCCCCTCGAGGGTGGCGTCGACCCCGTAGCGGCGGGCCTCGCGCACGTCGCGGGCCAGGTCCGCTGCGTAGACGAACATCTTCGTCGGGATGCAGCCGACGTTGAGGCACGTGCCGCCGAAGGTGCCGCCCTCGATGACGGCGACGCGCTTGTCGTCGAAGTCGGGCGTGACGAGGGCGTTGCCCGAGCCACTGCCGATGATCGCGAGGTCGAAGTGCGGTTCCACCGGGGCAGCCTACGTGGGCGCGGGGACGCCGGCGGGGCTCCCGAAAGGTGACGACTCGCGTACGCCGGTGCACCGCCCTGCCGACCCGGGGCGTACGCCCTCGGCTGGCCGGGCGCAGACGCCTCCTCAGCCCGGGGTGTTCTCTGCGCCGCGCGCACCCCGGAGCAGCCGCACGTGCGGCGAGGTGGCCGGGTCGAAACCGAAGCCGAGCGCGACGTAGGTGGCGGCGAAGTCCGTGACGGCCACGTGGTGGGCGAGCCGGAGCAGCGGCTCGGGGGCGGCGGCGTCGACGAGCGACACGCGTACGCCCGCGTCCTGCGCGACGGAGACGATCGTCTCGGCGAGGGCGTGCCCGTCGCCCGGGGAGGTGTCGCGCAGCATGACGAGGCGCAGCGGTGGCCGCGTGGGGCCGTCGAGGAACGGGTCGGCGAAGATGTCGTCGCTACCGCCGCCGCCGGACTGCCCCGGTGCGAGCGGACCGTCGAAGCAGGCCACGATCTGGCTCGCGGCGTCGGGCAGGCAGCCGTGCGCGACCGGGACCCGGCCCGTGCGCCCGAACATGGCCGCGGCCCGGCGCGCCGTGACGTCCCCGAACGCCCCCTCACCGAGCACGATGGGTGTCGACTCGGCGAGGTCGGCGGCGAGCAGCTTCGCCGGGTTGACGAAGGACTCGGAGGCAGGGCCGACCTCCCACGCGGTGCGGTCGAGCACGTCGGCGAGGGCGCCCAGCGTCTCGAGGCTGACGGACGCCAGTCCCATCGCGTCCGCGGCCAGCAGCGCCGGCGTGGCCTGGGCCCACACGGAGGTGCGCGAGGAGGACCCTTCGACGGGGATCGGCACGTGCACGCCGTGGGCGCGGGCGCACACGTCGGCCAGCGGTGAGTCGGCGGCACCGACCGTCACCAGGAAGGCGCCGCGGCGGGCCGCCTCGGCGGCCAGCGCAAGTGTCCCGGCCGCCCGGCCGGACTGGGAGACCGCCAGCACGACGTCCAGGGCTCCGACCCAGCCCGGGAGCGACCCCGAAGAGCAGCTCTGGACGGGAAGGGCGGAGGCTCCGCGCGAGAGGGCCTCGAAGATCTCGGCCACGGCGGCGGACCCGCCCGCTGCGGCGACGACGACCCCGCGCGGCCCGACGTCGCGGAGACGGTCGAGGCCGGCCTCCCCAGCAGCGGCGATGGTGCGGCGCACCTGGGCGCCGGCGCCGGCGAGCGCCCGGAGGGTCTCGCCGGAGTCGAGGGCCACCAGGGCGCCCTCGTCGTCGAGGCGCGCCTCGTCGAACACGGCGCCCACGGCGTTCAGCTGTCGGTGCTGCGGGCGAGCTCGACGAGCAGGACGGGGACGCCGTCCTCGACGGGATACGCCAGACGGCAGGTGTCGCAGCGCAGCTCGGCGACCTCGGTGTCACCGGCGCCGTGGACGGCGTCGGTGAGCTCGCCCTTGCACTGCGGGCAGCGGAGGATGCCGCGCAGCCACGGCTCGATGGTCTGCTGGCTCTGGCTCACGAAGCATCTCCTGCGGCGGGGTCGGGCTGGGCCTGCGACGGGGCGTCGCCGGTTCTGGTGGACGGGTCGTCCTGCGCGGCGTCGGGTGCCGACCGGATCAGGGCGAGCAGCTCGTCGCGCACGTGCTGCATCGTCTCACGGTCGGCCGCCTCGACGTTGAGTCGCAGCAGCGGCTCGGTGTTGGAGGCGCGGACGTTGAACCACCACGACGGCTGGTGGTCCTCGGGGCAGCTGACCGTAAGACCGTCGAGCTCGTCGGTACGCGCGCCCCGGACCTGCGCCCAGGCGCGCACCTGCTCCACGACGGCGGCCTGGTCGTCGACCGTCGAGTTGATCTCGCCGGACGCCACGTAGCGCTCGTACTCGGCACAGAGCTGCGAGAGTGGACGCTCCTGCTCGCCGAGCGCCGCCAGCACGTGCATCGCGGCGAGCATGCCGGTGTCGGCGAACCAGAAGTCACGGAAGTAGTAGTGGGCGGAGTGCTCGCCGCCGAAGACCGCTCCGGCGCGGGCCATCTCGGCCTTGATGAAGGAGTGGCCCACGCGCGTGCGCACCGGCCGGGCCCCCTGCTCCGCGACGACCTCGGCGACGGCAGCACTCGAGATGACGTTGTGCACGACGGCCACCTCGGCGTCCCCGGCGGCCCGCGCCCGCGCGATCTCGCGGACCGCGACCAGCCCCGTGACGGCGCTCGGTGACACGGGCTCGCCGTCGGCGTCGACGACGAAGCAACGGTCGGCGTCGCCGTCGAAGGCGAGGCCCAGGTCGGCGCCGTGCTCGCGCACGGCAGCCTGAAGGTCGACGAGGTTCGCGGGGTCGAGCGGGTTGGCCTCGTGGTTGGGGAACGTGCCGTCGAGCTCGAAGTAGAGCGGGACGATCTCGAGCGGCAGGGCGGGCAGGCCCGCGCCCGTGCCGAGCACCGCCGGGACGGTGTGGCCGCCCATGCCGTTGCCCGCGTCGACGACGACCTTGAGCGGCCGCGAGCCGGAGAGGTCGACGAGCCCGCGCAGGAAGGCCGCGTAGTCGCCGAGGAGGTCGCGGGTCGTGACGGAGCCGGGGCCGCCCGCCGGGCGCGCCAGCCCGCTTCCGCCGCCGATCATCCACTGGGCGAGGTCGCGGATCTCGGCGAGTCCCGAGTCCTGCCCGACCGGCCGGGCGGCCGAGCGGCACAGCTTGATGCCGTTGTAGCGGGCCGGGTTGTGGCTGGCGGTGAACATGGCGCCGGGAAGGTCGAGCGCGCCGCTGGCGTAGTAGAGCCCGTCGGTCGAGCACAGCCCGATGAGGGTCACGTCGACCCCGCGGGAGGTCACACCGGCGGCGAAGGCGGCGGACAGCTCCGGGGAGCTCGGGCGCATGTCGTGTCCGATGACGATCCCGGGTGCGCCGTCGGGCACGGCCACGACCTCGGCGAACGCGGCGCCGATCGCCTCGGCCACCTCCGGGGAGAGCTGGTCGGGCACGATCCCACGTACGTCGTAGGCCTTGACGAAGTCTGCGAGGTGCGGCACGCCGAACAGACTAGTGCTCAGGAGTCCTTGAGGATCCGCAGGTGACCGCGACGGCCCGACTCGACCGCACCGGACTCGGCCTCGACGTTCGCCTGCCCCCGCGACGACGACGGGCGCGCCTCGGTCGGACGTGCCTGGCGCGGCCGGCCGGCCTCCCTGACGGCGTCGGCGAGGGCCAGCAGGTCGTCGGTCGCGAGCGTCGGCTCCGGGAACTCCCCACCCACGCGCACGACCTCCCAGCCGCGCGGCGCGGTCATGCGCTCGGCGTGCTCGAGGCACAGGTCGTAGGTGTGCGGCTCGGCGTACGTCGCCAGCGGGCCCACGACGACCGCGCGGTCGGCGTACGCGTAGGTCAGGGTTGCGACGGCAGGACGGGCGCATCCCGTCTTCGAGCAACCACGTGTCAGACCCACGATCGGGGACTCTAGCCCGACCTCCCGGGGAGGACGAAACACCACGCCGTCCCCAGCACGATCGAGGGCCGTATGCCGTCCCGTCGGGCGGGCGCCCGACGCGGAGCGTCGGAGCCGGGCGTCGTCGGCGCCGATCTAGAGTGGAGCCGTGGACACTGCCCAGCCCCGCACCACGGGCCGTCACCGACGGCGCGACCGACACGGTCGTGGACGGCGCGGGCCGCTGGCGTGGCCGCCGGTGCCGGCGATGGCCTCGCGCCGGGACGAGTTCGACGACTTCGTCCTCGACGCCGCGGCGCGGTTGGAGGCCACGTGCGGTCGGGCCTTCCCGGCCGTCGAGTTCGCGGTCGAGGACGTGCCGCGCGGCCCCGCGCCGTGGGACCACCGTGAGGTGCCGCTGGGCCGGCTCTACCCGGCGACCGGCGCACGTCCGGCGCGCATCGTCGTCTACAGGCGGCCCGTCGAGACGCGGGTCACCGACCGTCGTGACGTCGCGGCCCTCGTCGCCGACATCGTCACCGAGCAGGTCGCCGGTCTGCTGGGCGTATCTCCCGAGGAGCTCGACCCCGGCTTCGGCGAGTGAGCCGTCCGGCGCGCACGCCGGAGGGCCCGGCTAGTTGCGGACCTGACGAACGGGCACGGACTGGGCCCGCACCGGTGCCTCGCTGAGGGAGGCCACCGACAGGAAGGGCACGCCCCCGTCGACGCCGGAGACCGAGACGGCACCACGCACGGCGCCGCTACCGGTGCCCGGCACGACCCACACGGAGTCGGCGTCGCCCGCGTCGACGACAGCGGTCGAGTCGGCCGCCACCGAGACCGTGGAGACGCGGGCGGCGTCACCGGAGCCGAGCCGCACCTGCACGGTGGCGGGAGCCGGACCGGCCGTGAGGAGCAGCCGCTTGGTCGTACCGCCCAGCGCGGGCAGCACCACGCCGGCGACGTTGCGGATCGCGGGCGTGGCCGGCGTCCAGGCGAAGTCGCCCATCCGGTCGGCCGTCGCCGCACGCCGCTCGGTCCACGCGGCTGCGACGAGTGCCTGGTCGGAGCGGATCCCGACGCCCATCGGCGCGGCGTTGCCGGGCACCGACACGTCCACCGTGGAACCGGCCGGGACGCGCACGGCGCGGAGGTTGTCCGGCTGCACCGCCCCCTTGTCGGTGAGCAGGCGCACCTGGGCCAGGGCCTCGGTGTCCCCGGGGTTGGCCAGCCGGAGCCAGACGGCGCCACCGGTCTCGACCGCGGGCACGACGAGGTCCTTGCCGGGAGCGGCCGCGCGGGTGGCGTCGTCGATGCCCCGACCGGTCGCGCCGTCGATCCACTGCTCGTCGAGGACGGCAGCGACCACGCCTCCGGTCGCGGTGACGTGGACCACCGGTGACGGCTCGTCGGGGGCCACCGCGTCGAGCGAGAGCACCTCGCGGGACAGCGGCGCGATCGACATCGTGCGACCGGCCGCCGCATCGATGCGCCCGGCACGGCCGAGCACGTCGAAGGAGACGGTGACCGCGTTGGCGCCGGGGTTGGTCACGATGACCCGCTCGGTGCGCGACGCGCCGCCGCCGCCTCCGACCAGCCACACGTCCGACGAGGGCAGCTGGCAGGGAGTGACGGCCAGGCCACGGTCGTCGTCGCCAGTGTGGCGCCAGACCTGCGTGGCAACGAGTCCAGGGGCCAGTCCCCCGCCGGCGCGGGCGAAGACCGGGTCGGCGGTCGAGCTCGCGGCCGACACCACGGACCCGCGATCGGAGGTCTGGCCGAGGCCGCGGGAGGACGGACCGCCCAGCAGCTGCACCGTGCCCGTGGCGCCGGAGGGGGCGCCGGCGACGACACCGGCGGCCGCGGAGGCCGCGCCGACCGTCACGGTGCCCTTGACGTCGCGCAGGCCGGTCGCCCCGAGGCGCTGCTGGCCGGGGCACACGAGCGTGGACTGGTCGACGAGCACGCTTGAGGCCTCGGGGAGGCCGGCACGCCCGCTCGCGGCGGCGAGCTGGAGCGAGCCGCCGACCCGGGTGGCGCCCACGGCGAGGCCGGCGGCAGCCAGCGCCACCACGCTGGCCCGGAGGATCCCGGTCACGTTGCTCACGAGCGTCTCCTGGACCGTCGGTTGCCGAAGGGCACTGCCATGAACACCACGAAGCCGAGCAGCACGGCCTGAGCCAGTCGCCACCACGGTTCGGCGGCGGCGAGGTCGACGTTCAGCGCTCCAGCGGTGGGCGGCACGGCATACGTCGGCTGGGCCCTCCCGGCCACGGGCTGCAACTCGCGCCCGTCGAAGGTGACCAGCGCCTGCTGCGACCACTGGGCCGGCTCGGCGAGGACCAGGAAGCGCGCGCCGTCACCGGCTGCCAGCGTGGTTACCACCGCAGCGTGCGGCCCTGAGGTCGGCACCACCTGCAGCAGGCGCCCCTTGGCGTCGACCAGACGGGCCCGCGAAGGAGCCGTGGCGGGGGCGACGCCCTTGACGGGACGGAGCGGCTGGACCTTCCACAGGGTGCCGCGCTCGCTCGTGCCGAGGCGGCTGAGCCCCTGGGCGGAGTCGAGCCGGCGCGCGACCGCCGAGTCGGCCGTGCCACGCACCTGCACGAAGCCGATGCCGAGGCGGGCCAGGGCCGTGGAGTCGAGCGAGTCGGCGCTGCGTCCCCCGACGATGTCGGCCACGGCGTCGACGAGCGGCGTCTCGTCGGCGTCGGGAGCCCGGTCGAGGTCGCGCAGCAGCTCGCCGGGCTCCTGGCCCGCGAGCACGAAGTCGACGACCGTGTCGGACGGTCGCAGGAGGAGCAGGCGGTTGCCCAGCGCGCCCCTGCCCTGCTCCACGGCCACGGCCGGCAGGGTGGCCTGGCCGACGGACAGGGTGCGTCCGATGCCGTCGACGCCCCACAGCGCCGCGCTGCCGACGACCGGCACGACGGCGAGTGCGGCGGCCACGGTCGCCGCCGCGAAGGTCCAGCGGCCACGGGGGCCGGCGAGCGCGGCCAGCACCGGCCGGCTGCCGGCGAGCAGGCCGACGACGAGGCCGGCGACCCACAGCTGCACGCCCAGCCCGGCCCAGAGATGAGCGGAGGCCGACCGGCCGACGCCGGTCTCGGCGGAGCCGAGCACGACGTGCGCGGAGGCCAGCGCACCGGCGAGTCCGACGAGCGCGAGAAGGCCACCGACCGCGAGGCCGACCGACTCGGAGCGGCTGCGCCCGCGGACGGCGAGGCCGAGCACCCCGAGGACCACGAGCGGCGCGCCGAGCCAGACGGCCCAGGTCCCGGCGCCGGGGGCACCGAGGACCAGGGCCAGCACCCCGAGGACTCCGCGGTCGTCGCCGGTCGAGAGCAGACCTGCCCCGGACAGGAGCAGGCGCGGGTCGTCGACGAACCGCACCACCCAGGGCCCGAGGAGCGCGACGGGCACGAGGAGCAGCACGAGGGCGCGAACCCGGCGCAGGCCGGGGCCCAGCACGAGCAGGAGCAGGGCTGCGACGACAGAGAGCGCCAGCAGGGGCGGCGCGAAGGCGCCGAGCACTGCGGTGGCGAGGGCCGTGGCGAAGGTGGCGGTGAAGGTGCCGTCGCGCCGGGCTGCGAGGCAGAAGCCGGCCAGCACGAAGGGAAGCAGGATGTGGACGACCGACACGGTGACCCGGCCGTGCGCCAGCGCCGTGGTGGCCACTCCAGCGGTGCCCCACGCCAGCGCTCCGACGGCGCGGGCCACCCGGGAGCTGCTCACCACTCGCCCGGCGAGGTAGGCCGACCAGGTGGCGAGCACCGGGGTGAGGAAGAGCAGCCAGGCCACGGTGACCCCGGCGCTCGAGCGGCTCTCGGCGACGCCGGGCACTCGCTCGGCGAGCCAGGTGAGGGCCGACAGCACGGCCAGGTGCGGCCCGGACTCGGCGCCCGTGCCGAAGCCGGCACCGTGCCAGGCGTCGCGGAACGCGTGCCAGAGGCCGTAGGAGTCGGTGGTCACCGGGCGCAGCTCGCCGCCCGCGACACCGGCGTTGGTCGGCGACAGCGCTCCGGCGCGCAGGGCGTCGCGCCAGGCCGCCACCGTCGCCACGAGCACGGCCACCGCCGCGAGGAAGCCGGGATGGGTGGCGACCCGACGGGGCAGGGATGCCGGAAGATTGTCCAGCGACTCCGAGTCGTCGGCGACCGGCCCGGTCTCGGTGCTGGTGGTGAGGGCCTCGTGCCGGGCGCGAACCCGCTCGGGCGTGATGGCGTCCTGGATGTGGTCGATGGTCGTGCGCGCGGCGACGGTGGGCGCGACGAACAGGGTGCCGAGGTGGTCACGGCGCAGACGCTTGGTCGCGCGGCCGCGCCAACGGGCAGCCAGCGTGGCGAAGGGGTGCAGCAGCGCGCTCACGTCGGTCAGCTCGCGCCAGGCCAGTCGCGGGCGCTTGGCGAGCAGCAGGGTCAGCGAGGCGACGACGGCGGACAGCGCCATCCACAGCGCGAGGAACGGCGCCGCGAGCGGCGAGCACCGCGCGAGGGTCACCTGCCGGGCGGCCCGGCGACCGCGCCGCTCGAGGTCCCGGGAGCCGGCCACGCCGGGGCGCTCCCCGTCGAGGCTGGCCGAGGCGTCGCGTACGACGGCGGCGGGGACGACGACGACGCGGTGGCCGGCGAGCTGCGCACGCCAGCCGAAGTCGAGGTCGGAGCCGTGCTCCACGAACGCCCGGTCGAAGCCGCCCAGGTCGTCCCAGACGGAGCGGCGCACCAGCATGCCGCTGGTGCTGACCGCGAGGACGTCGGCGCGGGTGTCGTACTGCCCCTGGTCGGCCTCACCGCGAGCCGGCGACGCGAGGCGACGGCCGGTGCGGGTGATCTGGATGCCCATCTCGACCAGGCGCCGGGGGTCCTCCCAGCTGACGATCTTGGGCCCTGCCACGCCGACCGACCGGGATCGCAGCCCGGCCTGCAGGAGCTGCGCCAGCGCGTTGGCCCGCGGCACGGTGTCGTCGTGGAGCACCCACACCCAGCTGGACGAGGGGTCGGCCGGGACGGGAAGCGCCTCGACGCCGCGCTGGATGGCGCGGCCGACGGGCACGCGCTTGTCGAGGCGGAGGACCTCGACGGACGGGACGGCCCGGCGGACGCCCGCGTGGGCCTGCGCGATGGCGGCCGAGGAGTCGCTGCTCGCGACGTCGACGACGACCAGACGCGCGGGCGGCAGTGTCTGGGCGGCCAGGCCGTCGAGACACTGGGCCAGCCACGCGGCACCGTTGTGCACGACGACGACCGCGTCGACCGCCCCGCTCGTGCGCTGCCCGGTGGAGGGAGGGGCGGTCAGCGACACGTAGGACGCACCGCCCGCGGTCGCGGGGGTGCTCTGGTCTCGGGCGAGCTCGTCGGGCACAGCGGCTACCTTCACCCGGACGCCTGGGACGGGCCGGGCCTGCGCTTCACGCTCAGACCGCGCGCTTCTTCAGCTTGCGGCGCTCCCGCTCGGACAGTCCGCCCCAGATGCCGAAGCGCTCGTCGTTGGACAGGGCGTATTCGAGGCACTCGGACCGCACCTCGCACCCGACGCAGACCTTCTTGGCCTCGCGCGTGGAGCCGCCCTTCTCCGGGAAGAACGCCTCCGGGTCGGTCTGGGCACAGAGCGAGCGCTCCTGCCAGGAGAGCTCACCCTCCTGCTCGCCCGTGTCCGACCAGACCACCATCAGCTCGTGCATGACCCCTCCTCGACCCTGACTGCACCTGTGTGTCAGCACTGTCGCACCGAGCGGCATCGCATTTCGGAGGTTCCGGACAAAATGCTCCGGCTCGCCCAGCCACGTGACCCGACCGACTACAACAATGGAATTACATGCGTGTCATACCCATCCCGTCAAGCGGCTTGGTGATATTCGCCCCCTGACTTTGCGCCGCCGCACCCGGGCAAGCCCCTCCGGACGGCGTGCTGAGAGGATTGGGGCATGCGCATCACCGCCCTGGCCGGAGGAGTCGGCGGCGCCCGGTTCCTCCGCGGCCTGCTCGAGCACGTCCGACGCACCGCCGACGCCGGGGGCCACGACCCCGCCGAACCGCTCGAGCTCACCGTCATCGGCAACACCGGCGACGACATCACGCTCTTCGGGCTGCGGGTGTGCCCCGACATCGACACGCTGCTCTACACCCTCGGCGGCGGCATCCACGAGGGTCAGGGCTGGGGACGGGCGGACGAGACCCACAGCCTCGCCGCGGAGCTCTCCGCCCTCGGCGCCGAGCCGCAGTGGTTCACCCTCGGCGACAAGGACTTCGCCACCCACGTGTATCGCTCGCAGCTGCTGGGCCAGGGTATGCCGCTCAGTGCCGTCGTCGAGCGCCTTTCTGCCCGCTGGGGGCTCGGGGATCTGGGCGTGCGGCTGCTCCCGATGACCGACACCCCGGTCGAGACCCACGTCGTCGTGGACGACGACGGCGAGCGCCGCGCCATCCACTTCCAGGAGTGGTGGGTGCGCCACCGCGCCGCGCTGCCCGCAGAGCGCTTCGTCGTCGCAGGCCTCGACCGCGCGACGGCGGGCCCCGGCGTGCTCGACGCCATCCGCGAGGCCGACCTGGTCCTGCTGCCGCCCAGCAACCCGGTCGTCTCGATCGGCATCATCCTCGGCGTGCCCGGGGTGCGGGACGCCCTGCGCGGCACCCGCGCCCCCGTCGTGGGCGTCTCCCCTCTCGTGGGGGGCCGGCCTGTCCGGGGCCACGCCGACGTGTGCCTGCGCACCATCGGGGTCGAGGAGACCAGCTCCGGTGTGGCCGGTCTCTACGCGGACTTCCTCGACGGCTGGCTCGTGGACGAGGACGACCCGATGCGCGAGCGGCCCGGCCTCGAGGTGGTACGCCGCCCGCTGCTGATGAGCTCGGTCGAGGCGGCCGCCGACATGGCCGGCGCCGCCCTCGACCTCGGCGTGCGCCTGCGCGCGGCACGGGCCAGCGCGTGACCGCACCCGTTGTCGTCACCCCGCTCACCGGCATACCCGAGGTGGTGGAGGGCGACGACCTCGTCGACGTGCTCCAGGCGGGGCTCGACCACGCCGGAGTGCAGCTCGCCGACGGCGACGTCGTCGTGGTCTCGAGCAAGGTCGCGAGCAAGGCCCTGGGCCTCGTGGCCCACGCCGAGGACAAGGAGGGCGTGGTCAGCGGCGAGAGCGAGTACGTCGTGGCCGAGCGGGCGGTCGGGGACCGGCTGACCCGCGTCGTGCGGGCCAAGGCGGGCCCGGTCATGGCGGCCGCCGGCGTCGACGGCTCCAACACGGGCGAGCGGGGCGGCTGGCTGCTGCTCCCCCACGAGCCGGACGCCGTCTGCGAGCAGCTCCACGACGCGCTCGTGGCCCGCCACGGCGTACGCGTCGGGGTCGTCCTCAGCGACACGGCTGGCCGGCCCTGGCGCGTCGGCCAGGTCGACTTCGCCCTCGGGGCACACGGGCTGCGAGTGCTGGATGACCTGCGCGGCGGGTCCGACGCCGACGGCAAGCCGCTCGAGGTGACGGCACGCGCCGTCGCGGACGAGGTCGCAGCCGCCGCCGACCTGGTCAAGGGCAAGGTCTCCGCCGTCCCGGCCGCCGTGGTGCGCGGGCTGCCCGACGCCCTCGTCGACGAGCCCTCCGAGCCGCACGCCCGCGCGCGCGACCTCGTGCGCACCGGCCCCGGCGACTGGTTCGGCTACGGCCGGGTGGAGGCCGTGCGGGCGGCCCTGGGCGTCGAGCCCGGCAGCCCGGAGGCCAGGGAGGTCGGCATCGCCCAAGCAGGTCCCGAGAGCCGGGCCGAGGCGGTGTCGCGGGCGGTCCGGACGGCCCTGCACGGCTTCGAGTCGGGCACCGCCGACGTCGGCCCGCTGTCGGTGACCCTGGGCGCCGACTCCTCCTACGAGCTGGGCCAGCTCGTGGCGCGGCTGTGTGCCGCGTTGTGGTGCGAGTGGCTCATCGGCACGGCCGGCCCCCCGTCGGCGGACGCGCTCTCGACCGTCGTGCACGTCTCGGCCGCGCCGTTGCCCTGACCCAGCCCGGATCAGGGCCCGGCGCGCCGGCGGCTGCCGTCACCCGACGGTGAAGACGACTTTCCCGAAGACGTCACCGTCGACCATGCGGGCGAAGCCCTCACGGGCCTGCTCGAGCGGCAGGACCGAGTCGACGACCGGCTCGATGCCCCGCTGCTGCACGAACCGCGCGAGCTGGGCCAGCTCCTCACGGCTGCCCATCGTGGACCCGACGACCCGCAGCTGCTTGAAGAAGATCTTGGTCAGCTCGGCCTTCGCCGGGGCGTCGCCGGACGTCGCACCGGAGATGACGATCGTGCCGCCGGGGCGCAGCGAGTTGACGGAGTGCGACCAGGTCGCGGCGCCGACCGTCTCCATCACGGCGTCGACGCGCTCGGGGAGGCGTTCGCCGGAGCCGAAGACCCTGTCGGCGCCGATGTCGAGCGCCCGCCCCCCTCGGGTCTCGTCCCGGGAGGTGGCCCACATCCGGTAGCCGGCGGCCGAGCCGAGCTGGATGAGCGCCGTCGCGACGCCGCCGCCGGCCCCCTGGACCAGCACAGTCTCGCCCGGCTGCACCCCGGAGTTGGTGAAGAGCATGCGGTATGCCGTCAGCCACGCCGTCGAGAGGCACGCGGCGGTCTGCCACGACATCGACTCCGGCTTGGGCACGACGTTGCCCGCCGGGACGAGCACCTTCTCGGCGAGGGTGCCGTCGTGCAGCTCGGAGAGCAGCGTGCGGCGCGGGTCGAGCGTCTCGTCCCCGCGCCAGCCGTCCGACGGCACGACGGCGTGGACGATGACCTCGTGGCCCTCGGCGTCCACGCCGGCGCCGTCGCAGCCGAGCACCATGGGCAGGCGGTCCGCCGGCAGCCCGACGCCGCGCAGGGACCACACGTCGTGGTGGTTGAGCGCGGCGGCACGCAGGTCGACGACCTCCCACCCCGGACGGGCCTTCGGATCGGGCCGCTCCCCCACCTCGAGGCCGGAGAGCGGGTCGGAGGCGGACTGACTGACGGCGTAGGCAGCGAGCATTGCAGCACCATAGTGACCGGCGCCCTCCGGCAGCCCCGGTAGGGTCCTGCCCGTGAGCGACAACACCCCCGTGCGCAGCGCGGACCCGCGGCCCGCGACGCTGCCGCGCAGCAGCGACCCCGAGGCGGTTCCGGCCACCGCGGACGCCCGGGGCGTCGATGCCCAGGGCGTCGCGCTCGTCGCCGTCTTCACGGCCCTGCTCGTCGCGGCCGCCGTCGTGCCGGGCATCCCGGTCGGCGGTCTGGGCGTGCCGATCACGCTCCAGACGCTGGCCGTCATGCTGACCGGACTCGTGCTCGGACCCGCACGCGGCGCGCTCGCCGTCCTGCTCTACCTGCTGCTCGGCTTCGTCGGGCTGCCGGTCTTCAGCCGTGGGCAGTCCGGCCTGCAGGTGCTGAACGGCCCGACCGCCGGCTACCTCGTCTCCTTCCTCGTGGCGGCGCTCGTCGTCGGCGTGGCTGCCCGCGTCGTCCTGCGCCGGACGGGGCGGAGCCTGTGGGTGCCGCTGCTCGTCGTGGCGTCCTTCGTCACCACGGTCGCCGTCGTACACGTCCTCGGCGTCGTCGGGATGATGGTCAACCTGCGGCTGCCCCTGTCGGCAGCGATCACCGCCGACCTCCCGTTCCTGCCCGGTGACCTGCTCAAGGACGTCGTCGCCGTGGTCGCTGCGGTCGCGGTGCACCGGGCGTTCCCCGACGTGCTCGTCCGGCGCCGCGGACTGACGACCCGGTGACCCGGGTCCACCTCGACGGAGCCGCGTTCGAGGTGCCGGTCGAGGTGGCGGACCACGGCGGCGGGGCTCGCCGCATGCGCACGGTCCTGGCGCCCGTCGACCTCGTGCTCACCGAGGCGAGAGTCAGCGTCATCGGCTCGAACGGCTCGGGCAAGTCGACGCTGCTGCGCCTGCTCAACGGGCTCGTCACGCCCACGTCCGGCACCGTCACGGTCGACGGTCTCGACACCGTCCGCCACGGCGCCCGGGTCCGACGCCGCGTCGCGTTCGCCTTCACCGACCCGCTCTCCCAGCTCGTCATGCCGACGGGGCGCGAGGACGTCGAGCTCTCCCTGCGCCGCCTGCACCGCTCGCGTCGGGAGCGCCGGCTCGCGGCCGAGGCCGTGCTCCAGCGCTTCGGGCTCACCGCGCTGGCCGACCAGAGCGTCCACGAGCTGTCCGGCGGCGAGCGCCAGCTCATGGCGCTCGCCGCCGTGCTCGCGACGGACCCGGCCCTGCTCGTCCTGGACGAACCGACGACGCTCCTCGACCGACGCAACACCCTGCGGTTGCGGGCGCTGCTGGAGCAGGTGCCCCAGTCGGTGGTGCTCGCGACCCACGACCTCGACCTGGCTGCATCGGCCGACCGGACCCTGGTCGTCGACGCCGGGCGCATCGTCTTCGACGGGTCCCCCGAGGAGGCGGTGCGCCACTACGTGGACCTGGTGGACCGGCCGTGACCACGCCGGGGCTCTTCACCTCGCACGTGCCGGGCAGCTCCCCGGTGCACCGGGCGCCCCTGTGGCTCAAGCTCGCCGCTGTCCTTGTGGTCGGCTGCGCCGCGTGGTTCGCCCGATCCCTGGCTGCGGTGCTCGTCGTGACTGCTCTCGTCGTCGCCGCCGCCGTACTCGCCCGTCTGCCCGTCCGGCGCTTGCTGGGCTCGGTGCGCGCTCTGGCGCCCGTGCTCGTCCTGCTGCTCGGCTTCCAGTGGTGGCAGAGCGGGCCCGCGTATGCCGTCCGCGTCGTCCTCGGGATCGTCAACGCGTTCCTTGCGGCAGGTGTGCTCACGGCCACCACGCCCGTCACCGACCTGCTCGACGGTGTCGTGCGCGCGGCTCGGCCCCTGCGTCGCGTCGTCGACCCCGAGGTGGTCGCGCTGACCCTCGGGATCGTCGTCCGCTCCGTCCCCTGGGTGGCCGGCTCGTTCTCGGAGGTGAGGCAGTCCGCGCGCGCCAGGGGGCTCGAGCGCAGCCCGAGGGCCGTCGTCGTGCCCACGGTGGTGCACGTCGTCGCGTACGCACGCTCCACCGGGGAAGCGCTGGCCGCGCGCGGCCTGACCGACCCCGCCGGCTCCTCCGGTGTGGGCGGTGCTCCCGGACCGGACCGGCCCGGGAGCACCAGCCCTGTGGACTAGCTGACGCGGTCGCGCAGGGCCAGCGCCGAGACTGCCTCGGCGACGGCCGGGGCCACCCGCTCGTCGAAGACGCTGGGCACGACCCGGTCGGCGGTCGGCTCCTCCACGAGCTGCGCGATGGCCCGGGCGGCCGCGAGCTTCATCTCCTCGGTGATCTGCCGGGCACCGCTGTCCAGCGCGCCGCGGAAGAGACCCGGGAAGGCCAGCACGTTGTTGATCTGGTTCGGGAAGTCCGACCGACCCGTGGCGACGACCTCGGCGAACCTGGCGGCCGTCTGGGGGTGCACCTCCGGGTCGGGGTTGGCGAGCGCGAAGATGACGGCCCGAGGGGCCATCCGCATCAGGTCGCGCTCGGCGACGGTGCCGCCCGAGACGCCGATGAGCACGTCGGCTCCCGAGAGCGCGTCCCCGAGCGTCCCCGTGACGCCGTGTCGGTTGGTGACCTTGCGCAGCTGCTCCTTGTGGTCGGGAAGGTCGACGCGATCCGGCCCGAGCACACCGCGCGAGTCGACGACGACGACGTCGCCGATCCCCGCCGAGAGCAGGATCCGGCTGACGGCGACGCCCGCCGCACCGGCCCCGGAGACGACGACGGTGAGCTCCTCGAGCGCCTTCTCCACGACTTGGGCCGCGTTGAGGAGCGCGGCGAGGGCCACGATCGCCGTGCCGTGCTGGTCGTCGTGGAAGACGGGGATCGCGAGCCGCTCCTGCAGCCGGCGCTCGATCTCGAAGCAGCGCGGCGCCGAGATGTCCTCGAGGTTGATGCCTCCGTAGGTCGGCGCGATGCGCACGACCGCCTCGACGATCTCCTCGACGCTGCCCGTCTGCATGCACACCGGCACGGCGTCGACGTCGGCGAAGTGCTTGAAGAGGACGGCCTTGCCCTCCATCACGGGCATGGCCGCCAACGGCCCGACGTCCCCGAGGCCGAGGACCGCGGTGCCGTCGCTGACGACGGCCACGGTGTTGCGGCGGCTCGTGTAGATCGCCGCCAGGGCGGGGTCGGCCGCGATGGCGCGCGAGACGCGCGCGACACCAGGGGTGTAGAGGAGGGAGAGGTCGGACGCGTCGTTCAGCTCCGACGTGGCGTGTACCCCGAGCTTTCCGCCCAGGTGGGCCCGGAAGACCGGGTCACTCGGGTCGAAGAGCTGGTGGGCGGGCAACGCACTCATGCTGGAACACCTCGTTCGCATGGAGAGAAGAGGGCAGGAGGCCCTCACTGGTTCAGACAGTGCCGGGGGTCTGGCCTGCATGCTCGTTCTCGCGACGGGGGTTGCCCGAGGTCGCCATCATGGCACGTGACACCGTCGGCGCCCATGGCCGGCAAGCCGATGTGACGGCTCTCTCAGGCCGTGGCCACGGCGTCGTCGAGCGACTTCAGCAGGGCGTCGACGACCCGCGGGTCGTACTCGTACCCGAGGCCCAGGTAGATGCGCTCGACCGCGGCCTCGCGGGCGCGTAGGCTCCGCGCGCCGGCGGTGAGGTCCTCGTACGCGTTGGCGACCTTGACGATGCGGCTGGTGAGCGGGATCTCCTCCCCCAGCTCGCGCACCTGGCGGTAGGGCGTCGTCTGGTGCTCGAGGATCCGGGCCACGCCCTCGAAGACGCCCGTCTCCCGGACGATGGCCACGGTGTCGGCCTCGATGCGGCGCTGGTCGGCGGGTGCGGCGAGCACCGTCGCCCCGCCCGGGATCGGCTCGATGAGCGCCACCTGCCCGATGTCGTGCAGCAGCGCCGCGTACTCGAGGTCGAGCAGCTCGCGGTCGGAGAGGCCGAGCTCCCGGCCGATCCGCACGGCCAGCTCGGCGACGCGCTCGGAGTGCCCCGAGGGCGTGTAGCCGGCGGCGTCGGTCAGTCGCGAGAGGGTCCGGATGCTCTGCAGGTAGGTGGCACGGATGCTGACGTAGCGGCGGAAGGCGAAGAGGGTCAGCACGAGCGGGATGAGGAAGAGCGGCAGGGCTGCGATGCCGAGCGGCGGGGCCGCCAGCGCGATGAGCACACCCGTGACCGCGACCGCTGCCGACAGTGTGAAGGAGGAGCGGAACTCCTCGACGAAGGTGCGGCGGACGTGCGCCCGAGCCGAGATCGCGCGCAGCAGAGAGGTGACGAGGGCGTCCAGCACCAAGGCGAGCAGGCAGATGACCAGCATCACGACGGCCTGCTGCCAGGGCACGGCCACGAGCTCGCGTAGCGGGGAGCCGGCCCCCTGTCCCAGCACCACGAAGCGGTAGCCGATCGCGACCACGACGATGGCCACGAACCGCCCGAGCGTGTCCACCAGGCTGGTGTCGCGCCGGGCAGCCACGAGGACGATGGTCCCCAGCGCCATGGAGACGGCGGTGACGGCGAGGACCGCGGGCGCCCCATATGGCAACTGGATGCCGCCGGGGAGCCGGGTCGTCAGCGCGAGGCCGAAGGCCGCAGCCATCGACATCGGCGCGGCCTCTCGGAAGCCGGGTGCCGAGATGTGGATCCACTCGCCCGCGACGATCGTGACGGCGAACGCGGCCACGAACCACCCGGTGGAGTGGTCCAGGATCGCCGACAGGTCGCCGGTCCACACCGCTGCGACGACGGAGGCGAGCAGGCACAGCAACCCGAGGGTGCCGGCCAGGGACTCACGGCGCAGCAGGGCCTTCACGACGCCACCTCGACCGCCGCGCCCAGTGGCCAGCCGTGCTTGTCGAGCGCCGTGACCGCTGCCTCGACCACAGCAGGATCGAAGCGCCCCGGGTCGGAGCGCAGCGCCGTGCCCGCTTCGGCTGCGGTCGTGGCAGACCTCCCAGAGTCGTCCCGGAGGAGGCCGTCGATGGCGGTGGCAACGGTGACGATGCGCGCGGCGACGGGGATGTCCGGTCCGGAAAGGCCGTCCGGGCGCCCGGTGCCGTCGAACCGCTCGCACTGGTGGCGGATGCCGGACCGGGCGGCCTCGAGGAAGTCGATGCCCTCGATCATCCGGGCACCGATCACGCAGTGACCGTCGAGGATGCGCCGCTCGCTGGGGCTCAGGGACGAGGGGTGCCGCCGCAGCAGCCGGGTGGCCACCCCGAGGTGGCCGACCTCGTGGAGCATCGCGGCGTAGCGCACCGTGCCGATCTGTGCCGGGGTGAGCCCCAGCTCCTCGGCGATCCACTCACCGAGGAGGGCGGTGCGCCTGCTGCGGTCGACGGCAGCGGGCTCCTTGGTGCCGAGGGCCGTCACGAGCGTGTCAACGGTGCGCTCGTGCGATCGCATCTCCTCGCCGTACTGGATGAAGGCCCAGCGAGCGGCGAGCAGAGGAGGCAGCACGAGGAGGGCGCTGAAGGCACCCAGGCCGGCGGGGAACCACAGGATGACGAAGAGCAGGCCGATGACCCCGTAACCGACGTAGGCCACGCCGGATCCGCTGAGGACGCGCCGGAGCTGGATGCCGAAGGGGATGCCCAGGTCGAGATGGATGACTCCCGCCAGCAGAATCGCATTGACCATACAGGCGACGACATCTGCGGCGAGCAGAGGCAGCCCGACACGCGCTCCCAGCTCCGAGGTGCTCATCCCGACCATTCCCTCGCCGGCCGCCCCGGCCAGTGCGCGGTAGGTGAATGCGGCCGCGGCGCCGAGCAACCCACACATCGCCGCGTTGAACGCCGTTGCCGACCAGCGCTGTTGGCGACGGTCCAGCAGCATCGAGACGGAGCCGACGACCCAGGCTCCGAACACGCCCACTATGGCTGCCGAGGCGACGAGGATGATCGAGAGGAAGGAGAAGCTGATCCGGGTGCCGACCTCGGGCTCTCGGATCTGGAAGCTCACCATGCCCATGAGGCACAGGAGGACGAGCGGGCCGACGGCGGGCGCGGGTAACAGGGTCCAGCTCAAGAGCCCCGTCAGGATCGACGCGAGGACAACGAGCGCAAGGTAGACGGGCAACCACCGCGACCTTGCGGTACGGGGGGCGGCGGGGCTCACGGCAGTCACGGTAGCGCGACGGCACCGGGACCGTGGCCGGTCCCGGTGCCGTCTGAGTGGGTCGTTGAGCGGCTCAGCCGTTCCAGCCCCACACGCTGGCGATGGAGATGAGCGCGTTCGTCGTGTAGTTGCCGGTGGTGGCGAGGGCCGAGAGAAGGGCAGCGAACATTGGGGGCTCCTAGTGCATAGTTGTTCCGGATGCGTGCGCCATGGAGGGGCGTTGCTCGCGGCAGCACAGAACACTGAGTGTGACCTCAGTGTTCATGCTGCCAAGACTAGGTCGGCGCACGGAAGTAGATCCGGCCGTTTCGGACGGATCTATACCAAGATTTTAAGGTCGGGAGCGTATCTGCGAGAGCGAATTGGGCCACCTCGTCGCGGTGTGGAAGAATCGGTGCCTCGGTGCCCGCACGGGGACCGAGACCGTGCACGACCCAAGGAGAGCCGACGATGAGCAAGCGCGCCCGCAAGCGCCGCTCCCGCAAGGGCAACGCCGCCAACCACGGCCGCAAGCCCAACGCCTGAGCCGCAGACGTCAAAGGCCCGCACCCGATCACTCGGGGCGGGCCTTCGTCGTGTCCAGCAATAGGGTTTCAGCCGCGGTCGACCTGGATCATCGTCATCGAGATGCGCGACATGATCGTCAGGCGCAGCGCCTCGGGCGCCCGCTCGGACTCGCACGAGCGCTTGATGAGCGACTTCAGCGTGGTGTCGAGGTCGTACTCCTTGAGGCAGGGACCGCACTCGTCCAGATGCGCCTGAATCTTGGCGACCTCTTCGGGCCCGAGCTCCCCGTCGAGGTACTCGTAGACCCGCAGCAGCGCCTCGGAGCAGTCGGTGTGCGTCGCAGCACCCTGCGACGGTGTGGTCGTCTCCGGCCTCCCGGTGGTCTCTTCGCTCACGACCGGCCTCCCTTCGAGCTCTCGGCGGCGTCGGTGCCCGCAGACGCTCCGGCGGCGACGAAACCGCGCTCGGCGGCATACTCCGAGAGCAGGTCGCGAAGCTGGCGTCGCCCGCGGTGCAGGCGGCTCATGACGGTGCCGATGGGTGTCTCCATGATCTCGGCGATCTCCTTGTAGGAGTAGCCCTCCACGTCGGCGAAGTAGACCGCGAGGCGGAACTCCTCGGGGATCGCCTGCAGGGCTCGCTTGACGTCGCTGTCGGGCAGGTGGTCGAGCGCCTCGGCCTCGGCGGACCGCAGGCCCACGGAGGTGTGCGACTCCGCGCGGGCCAGCTGGTAGTCCTCGATCTCAGCGGAGTCGGACTCGAGCGGCTGGCGCTGCTTCTTGCGGTAGGTGTTGATGTAGGTGTTGGTGAGGATGCGGTACATCCACGCCTTGAGGTTGGTCCCCGGCTTGTACTGGTGGAAGGCGGCGTACGCCTTCGCGAACGTCTCCTGGACCAGGTCCTCCGCGTCGCTCGGGTTGCGCGTGGTACGCAGGGCTGCGCTGTAGAGCTGGTCCAGCAGCGGCATCGCCTCGCGCTCGAAGCGCGCCCGACGCTCGGGCTCGGTCTCGGTCGCGACGTCCACCGTGGTGTCGTCGCTGCGCGGCTCGGCCACCTGCACGCCGGCGCTCGGGTCGGGGTTCTTGTCCTTTGCCATCGCCCCCCAGCCTAGACCGGTGGGCGGCAGGAACCGGTCGTGCACGACCTGCACGACCGACTCGGCGGACCCGGTCTCGGGGGCACGGGTAGGGCAACTGAGCATGCACCGTGCAACGACACCTAGACGGGCAGCATTCCCGCCACGGCGGAGAGGGCGTCGGTGATCGCGCTGCGCGAGCTCTTCGGGAAGCTGTGGCCGCCGGGCACCTCGATCAGGCTCGCCCCGGACGGCAGGTGTGCCCTCACCTCGTCCGGCGTCCCGAACGCGTCGGTGCGGCCCTGCACGACCCACGTCGGCTCGGGCGCGAGCGCCAGCTCGTGGGCGCGGGACTTCTCCGGCTGCCCAGGAGGGTGCAGCGGGAAGCTCAGCAGCAGGGCGGCGTCCGCCATCAGGGGCCCTGCGGTGCGACAGGCGACCCGGGCCCCGGCGCTGCGCCCGCCGAGGACGAGAGGACGCGGCAACCGGCCGCGCCCGGTCATGAGTGCCTCGACGATCGGGACCCAGGCGGCGTCGAGCGTCGGGGGGCGCCCGGCCACCCGCCGGCCGGCCACGAGCCACGGCTGCTCCACGAGCGCCACGGCCCAGCCGGCGGCCACGAGCACCTCGCGTGCGATGGCGAGGTCGATCGCCCCCAGGCCTCCCCCGGCCCCGTGGCCGAGGACGACGCTGCCGCGCGGCGAGACGGGGCAGTCGAGGTGCACCCGACCGGGTCCACCCGGCGTCTCGACCTCGCGGACCGCGTGGCGGATGGCATCGCTCACCCCGCGAGCACCTCTCCCGTCATCGGGTCGACGACCCCCTCGAGCTCCGAGGCCGGCACCCGCTCGAGCAGGCCGGGCCCGTTGTTGCGGGTGGCGCCCACCGCGCGGCCGACGGGGTAGGCCTCGAAGCGCCCCGGCTCGGCGAAGTCGAGGACACCCTGCACGAAGTCCGGGTCCTTCTCGTCGGGGTCGAGCCAGCGCGACCACTGGTCGCGCTCGAGGACGAGCGGCTGCCGGTCGTGGATCCGGTCCATGCCGGGGTCGGCCGCGGTCGTGATGATCGTGAAGGTCGTCAGCCAGGCGCCCGGGTCGCCGTCCGGCAGGCCTCGGTCGCGCCAGAACTCGTAGAGCCCGGCGAACCCCACGGCGTCGCCGTCGGCCCGGTGGATGAAGAAGGGCTGTTTGCGCGGCTTGCCCTTGGCGTCGACGGCGGTCGGCGACACCTGCCACTCGTACCAGCCCTCGGCCGGCACGACGCAGCGTCGCGACAGCGCAGCCTTGGCGAAGGCGCCCTTGCCGAGCACCGACTCCGCGCGGGCGTTGGTCATGCGCAGGCCCATGGAGACGTCCTTGGCCCACGACGGCACGAGTCCCCACGTCAGCAGGCGCAGCTGGCGCGTCGGGGCCGACTCCTCCCCGTCCTCTCCACGCGGGCGGCGGGTGAGCACGACGGGCGCCTGCTTCGACGGGGCCATGTTCCAGTCCGGCTGGCCGGCGGGCGGGGTCTGCGGGTTCTTCAGGATGCTGCGGCCCGGCTCGGCGGTGTGGTCCTCGTCGACATCGAACGCCTCGACCAGCTCGTCGGGCCGCGCGCTCGCGGCATACCTCCCGCACATGCGCCACAGCGTATGCCGCGGGGTGACCACTGCGGCTCCCGAAACCGCCGACGGTCGTGTCCGCGGGTGCGGGCGCCGGCCCGCGCGGCGGGGGTATGTCGATACCGTAGGTGTCCATCAGGTCCACGATGGCTGCGGCGCGCTCCGGCGAGCGGTGGCCAGAGGAGGAAATCGTATGATCGTCCGCCGTCTCGCCCGTCCGCTGCTCGCGTCCGTCTTCGTCGCCGCAGGGGTCGAAGCCCTGCGCAACCCGGCCGCGCGCACCGACCAGGCTGCCCACCTCCTCGAGAAGGTGCCCGGCCAGGTGCCCGGCGCCGAGGTGGCGGCCAAGGACCCGGACCTGTTCGTGCGCGTCAACGGCGGCGCGCTCCTCGGCGGCGGCCTGCTCCTGGCCACCGGGCGTATGCCGCGCCTGGCCTCCACAATCCTCGCGGCCTCCGTCGTGCCCACCACCGCCATCGAGCACGCCTTCTGGGAGGAGAGCGACCCCGCCCGCAAGGCGGCGGCGCGCAGCCTCTTCCTCAAGAACGTCGGTCTTCTCGGCGGCCTCCTGCTCGCCGCGGTCGACACCGAGGGGCGCCCGGGGCTTGCCTGGCGCGCCCAGCACGCGACGAAGACGACGCGGCGCGAGGCACGCCACGCCCAACGGGCCGCCAAGCGAGAGGCGCGCCTGCTTGCCCACCGAGCCCAGGACGTCGTGAGCTGACTTGAGTCCCGCCGACCATTCCCCTCCTTCCCCGCCCGCCTCTCCCTCCGACCTCCACCGTCACGCCGTGACGGTGGAGGCGGACTGGGCGGCGCCGGTCGCACCGGGCCCGCTCGAGGCGACCGTCGTGCTTCCCGGCAGCAAGTCGCTCACCAACCGCTACCTCGTTCTCGCGGCCCTGGCGAGCGAGCGTTCCCGCCTCCGGGCCCCGCTCCGCTCCCGCGACACCCTGCTGATGGCGCAGGCGCTGCGGTCGCTCGGCGTCCGCATCGACGACGTCGCCCCCGAGGGCGACTCCGCAGACGGGTCCGTGCCCGACTGGGTGGTCACGCCGCCCGAGCAGCTGCGCGGCGACGTCGCGGTCGACTGCGGCCTGGCCGGCACGGTCATGCGCTTCCTGCCTGCTGTCGCGGCACTCGCCGACGGCCCCGTACGCCTCGACGGCGACCCGCAGGCACGCGTCCGCCCGATGCGCCCGGTCATCGAGGCGCTGCGCGCGCTCGGCGTCGAGGTCGACGACGACGACGGCCACCTGCCGCTCACCGTCCGTGGCCACGGCCGCGTGCGGGGCGGGGACGTCACGTTGGACGCCTCTGCCTCCTCGCAGTTCATCTCCGCCCTGCTGCTCGCCGGCGCCCGCTACGCCGAGGGCCTCACAGTGCACCACGCGGGCGAGCCGGTGCCCAGCGAGCCGCACATCCTCATGACCGTCGAGACCCTCCGCGACGCGGGAGCCATCGTCGACGACAGCGAGCCGAACACCTGGCGCGTCGAGCCGTCCGAGATCAACGCGCTCGACGTGTCCGTCGAGCCGGACCTGTCCAATGCCGGGCCGTTCGTGGCCGCTGCCCTGGTGGCCGGAGGCACGGTGAAGGTGCCGGGCTGGCCGCAGCACACGACGCAGGCCGGAGACCTGCTCCGCGAGATCCTCGACTCGATGGGTGCCGACGTGCGCCTCGACCGCACCGGCCTGACCGTCACCGGCTCCGGCGAGCTCGTCGGCATCGACATCGACCTGCACGACGCTGCCGAGCTGACACCCACCGTCGCGGCGCTCGCCGCACTGGCCTCGACCCCGACGTGGATCCGTGGTGTCGCCCACATCCGCGGCCACGAGACCGACCGGCTCGCGGCCCTGACCGCCGAGCTCGGCGGCCTCGGCTCGGCCGTCACCGAGACCGCGGACGGGCTGCGCATCGCGCCGGCGCGCCTGCACGGCGGCCGTTTCCGCAGCTACCACGACCACCGCATGGCCACGGCCGGCGCCATCATCGGGTTGCGGATGCCGGGCGTCGAGGTCGAGGACATCGGCACCACCCGCAAGACGCTGCCCGACTTCGTCGGCCTCTGGCGAGGGATGCTCGACAGCTCGGCACGGGCAGTGCTCCCCCGATGAGCTGGCGCGACCTCGACGAGGGGGACGTCCGGGTCCGACCGAGCCGCAAGGGATCCCGGCCACGCACCAAGGAGCGGCCGGCCCACGCCGACGCGGTCATCGCCATGGTCATCGGGGTCGACCGGGGTCGCTACACCTGCCTGGTGCCCAAGGGCTCGCTCGGCCGCAAGGAGTCCGAGCGGGTGGTCACCGCCATGAAGGCGCGCGAGATCGGACGCACCCGGGTCGTGGTCGGCGACGAGGTGGCGCTGGTCGGCGACCTCGCCGGAGGTCCCGACGCCCTGGCCCGGATCGTGCGCATCGAGGAGCGCCGGTCGGTGCTGCGGCGCACGGCCGACGACACCGACCCCTACGAGCGCATCATCGTGGCCAACGCCGACCAGCTCGTCATCGTGACTGCCCTCGCCGACCCCGAGCCGCGACCGCGGATGGTCGATCGCTGCCTCGTCGCGGCCTACGACGCCGACCTCGAGCCGCTGCTCGCCCTGACCAAGGCCGACCTCGTCGACCCGAGCGAGTTCCTCGCCAGCTACGCCCCACTCGAGGTCGAGCACGTCGTCACCTCCTGGCACGACGGGCAGTTCTCCGGTCTCGACGAGCTGCGGGCGCGACTCTCCGGCAAGGTGTCCGTCCTCGTCGGGCACTCGGGTGTCGGCAAGAGCACCCTCGTCAACGGCCTCGTGCCCGGTGCGCTGCGCGCGACCGGCGTCGTCAACGACACGACCGGCCGTGGCCGCCACACGTCCACCAACGCCGTCGCCCTGCGCCTGCGAGGACCCGACGGGTCCGACGACGGCTGGGTCATCGACACTCCCGGCATCCGCTCGTTCGGCCTGGCCCACATCGACGTCGACCGCATCATCGACCACTTCCCCGACCTGGCGGCCGGCACCGACGGCTGCCCGCGCGGGTGCAGCCACGACGAGGAGGAGTGCGCCCTCGACGCCTGGGTCGCCGAGGGCCACGCCGGTCCTGCCGGGGCCTCACGCCTCGCCTCACTGCGGCGCCTGCTCGCGAGCCGCGCCGGCGAGGAGCACTGAGCCGGGCGGCATACGTCCTCGGCGCGCCCGGGCGGGCACCCGAGAAAGCGTCCCGGGCTTCCCGCTAGGTTGACCCGGTGACCTCCTACGACGACGACCTCCGGCTCGCCCACGTCCTCGCCGACGCCGTCGAGCGGGTGACCATGTCGCGCTTCCGCGCCGCCGACCTCGTCGTCGAGAGCAAGCCCGACCTGACCCCGGTCACCGACGCAGACCGGGCCGCCGAGGAGCTCATCCGCTCGCAGCTGAAGCGGACCCGGCCGCGCGACGCCGTCGAGGGCGAGGAGTTCGACACCACCGGCCACGGCTCGCGCCGGTGGATCATCGACCCGATCGACGGCACGAAGAACTTCGTCCGCGGCGTGCCGGTGTGGGCCACCCTCATCGGCCTCGTCGTCGACGCGAAGCCGGTCCTCGGCCTGGTGGCAGCGCCTGCGCTGCAGCGACGCTGGTGGGCGGCGACCGGCTCGGGCGCCTGGACGGGCCGCTCCATCTCCTCGGCGCGGCGCATGGCGGTCTCGCAGGTGGGCCGACTCGGCGACGCGTCGCTGTCCTACTCCTCCCTGTCCGGATGGCGCGTGCGCGGGCGGCGCGACGACTTCCTCGACCTCATGGACGACTGCTGGCGCACGCGCGCCTACGGCGACTTCTGGTCCTACATGCTCGTCGCAGAGGGCGCGGCCGACATCGCGGCCGAGCCGGAGCTCGAGGTCCACGACATGGCCGCGCTCGTCGCGATCGTGGAGGAGGCCGGGGGCCGGTTCACCGGGCTGGACGGCAGGCCGGGGTGCTGGAGCGGCAACGCCCTCGCCACGAACGGCCTGCTGCACGACGAGGTGCTCTCACGCATCGGCATGCCACCCGCTGAGAACCGCTGAGACCCGGACCGGCGGGCACCCCTGCGACGTCTAGCCTTTCCGGCATGAGCACCGCAGACCTCACCGACGCCGCATCCCGGCCGGCCTCCGTGCGGGTGGCCGGGGCCGAGGACGCAGAGACGCTTGCCGCCGTCGCCGGCGCCACCTTCGAGCTGGCGTGCCCACCCTCGATGACACGGGAGCGCATCGAGGCCTTCGTCGCCGAGGTCCTCTCCCCCGCCCGCTTCGCGGACTACCTCGCAGACCCGGACCGCCACCTGCTGCTGGTCGAGGACGACGAGGCCGCGCTGGGCTACGCGATGCTCGTCGCCGGCGAACCCCAGGACGCCGACGTACGGGCCGCGATCCGGCTCCGGCCCACCGTCGAGCTGTCGAAGATCTACGTCCTGCCGGCCGCCCACGGCACGGGCGCCGCGGCCCTGCTCATGGCTCGGGCGCTGGAGTGGTCGGCAGGCTCCGGCGCCTCCGGCGTGTGGCTCGGCGTCAACCAGCAGAACGCACGGGCGCAGCGCTTCTACGCCAAGAGCGGTTTCGAGCGCGTCGGCACCAAGCGCTTCCTCATCGGGGGCAGCTACGAGGACGACTACGTCATGGAGCGACCACTGGCCCCGCGGCTCGCCTGACCGAACGCCGCGTTCGGTTTCGAACTCAGTGTTGTAACAGTGAGTTCGCGGCCGAACGCGGCGTTCGGTGGGTGTCGGCGGGTGGGTCAGGCGTCGGTGACGACGGTGATGTCGCCGAGGCCGAGGGCCTCGAGGTCGTCGAGGTGGGCGCCCGCGTCGCCGGCCATGACGATCGTCCAGCCCGCGCCGGGGGTGCCGTCCGCGATCCCCGCTCCGTGCGCGAAGCGGTCGTATGCGGCCTGCACGCGGTCCCGGTCGACGGTGGCCAGGTCGCGCAGGTTGGCCGTCGTGAACTCGGTCGTGCGCCCGTCGAGGGCCATGCTGACGGCTTCGTCGGCGATGGCGTCGGCGGTGGCGTAGCGGCCCGGCGCCGTCTTGGAGATGAAGTCGACGCCGGAGCGGACCTCCTTGTCGCGAAAGCCTGTCCGCCCGCTCTCGAGGATGTCGACGAGCAGCCGCAGGGACTCGGCCGTCGAGTCGGCGCGCACCGAGCCCGAGGTCAGGAACACGCCGCCGCACCGGCGAGGCCTGAAGCTCGAGCGGATGCCGTAGGTGTAGCCCTTCTCCTCGCGCAGGACCGCGTCGATGCGGGCGTTCGGCGAGCCGCCGAGGACGAAGCCGAGCACCGGGTAGGGCGCCCACCCTCCCTCGACCGAGCGGTCGGGCCCGGGGGCGCCGATGACGAACTCCGTCTGCACGGAGCCGGGCCGCGAGACCAGCACGATGCGGGCCCGGTCGGGCGCCAGCTTCGCGGCGTGCTGCAGGTGGGTCCCGCGGTCGCTCGGGCCGCTGTCCCAGCCGCCGAGTGCCTTCTCGACGAGCCCGGGCACGTCGAGGCCCTCCAGGTCGCCGGCCACCACGACCGTGACGCCGGCGGCGACGACGTGGCGGGCGTGGAAGTCTGCGACGTGCTCGCGGGTGATGGCGGACACGGTGTCGCGAGTGCCGCCGGTGGGACGCGACGACCGGTCCTCCGGGGCGTAGAAGGTGCGTACGAACTCGAGGCCGGCCCGGTGGGCGGCGACGGAGCGTTCCTGCTCGATCTCGGCGATCCGGCTGCGCACCTGCCGGGCCACCTCCGCCTGCGGAAACACGGGCTCGGTGAGGATCTGGCGCAGCAGGTCCAGGGCGGGCTCGAGGTTGCCCTTGACGACGTCGAGATCCACCGACAGGCCGGAGTCGGCCATCCCGGCACCGAAGCTGACGCCCTTGCGCTCGAGCAGGCGTGCGAACTCCTCGGCCGAGTGCGAGGCGGTGCCCTCGTCGAGGGTGCGCGCCATGATCGAGGCGACGCCCTCGAGCTCGCGCGGCTCATCACGCAGCGAGACGGGCAGGCCGAGCCGCACGGAGACGACATACTGGCCGGGCACGTCGTAGGTGATCAGGCGCAGGCCGTTGGGCAGGTCGTGCGTCGTGCCCTGCGGGAAGTCCCACGGCTCCGGCGGCGCGACGACGGGGCGGGCGATGGCGGTCATGCGGCCTCCTCCGGGTCCTTCTCGGTGCGCTCGACGCGCTCGGTGGGCGCTGGGGCGTCGTGCCCGGTGTCGCGGTCGGTCTCGCTCCCGTGGTCGGTGTCGCTGTCGGTCGCGAGGTAGCGGACGACGGCACGCGAGCGCGGGTCGAGCCAGGCCTGTGCCGCCGCGCGGGCCTGCTCGGCCGTGACGGCGCGGATGCGGTCCACGAAGGTGTTGACGTAGCCGGCGTCGCCGGTGAGCAGCGCGTGGTGGCTGATGTGGTCGGCCCGCTCCTCGATGCTGGCGAGGGCGCTGAGCCAGGACCGCTCGGTGTCGGCGATCACCGACTCGAGCTCGGCCGCGTCGGGGCCCTCGTCGAGGAAACGGCGGATCTCCTCGCAGACGGCGGCCTCCACCTCGTCGACGTCCGCGCCGGCGGCGACGTCGACGGTGATGGTGGCGAGGCCAGAGCCGTCGATCAGGCCCATGGTCCATCCGCCCACGGCCACGGCCGTCTCGTCGGTGCGCACGAGCCGCCGCACGAGTCGTGAGCTGGCGAGCCCGCCGAGGACGTCGACCGCCACTTGGCAGGCGAGGTAGTCGGGCGTGGTGTCGACCGGCAGGCGGAAGGAGATGTAGAGGCGGTCGTTGGGCACGTCGCCGACCCGGTCGAGGCGGACCGGCTCGTCCAGCGGCGGCAGTTGGGGGTGCCGTTCGCGGCGGTGCAGCTCGATGGGCGGCAGGTGTCCGAAGTACTTCTCGGCGGCGGCGAACCCCTCCTCCGGGGTGACGTCGCCGACGAGGGTCAGCACCGTGTTGTTGGGCCCGTAGTGGGCCCGGAAGAACTCGTGCACGTCCTCGAGGGTCGCGGCGTCGAGGTCCTCCATCGACCCGATGGTCGGGTGGTGGTAGGGATGGTCCTCGGGGAAGACGGTGGCGTAGATGTCGAGGAGCGCCGAGCCGTACGGCACGTTGTCGTAGCGCTGGCGCTTCTCCTCCTTGACCACGTCGCGCTGGTTGTCGAGGTTCTCCTGCGTCACGGCGTCGAGCAGGTGCCCGTGCCGGTCGGCCTCGAGCCACAGGGCGAGCTCCAGCGCTCCTGTGGGCACCGTCTCGAAGTAGTTCGTGCGGTCGAACCACGTCGTCGCGTTCAGCCGGGCACCCTCGTCCATCAGCGCCGAGAAGTGCTCGCCCGACGTGACGTTGCGGCTGCCCTGGAACATCAGGTGCTCGAAGAGGTGCGCGAAGCCGGTGCGCCCGGGCGCCTCGTGCCGCGAGCCGACGCCGACCCACAGGTTCACCGCGACGTTGGGCACCGTATGGTCCTCGCTGACGATGACTCGCAGGCCGTTGGCCAGGGTGCGCTCGACGAGCGGGTACGAGATCGCTGTCACGGGTCCGACCCTATGCGACAACTTTGCGAAGTTGTTACGGCTCCCGAGCGCGGGCCGGCTCCACGCACACCGCCGACCCGGCACAATCTGCTGGCACGACCGCACGACGCGTCGCGGCCCGAAGCGGCCACCAACAGGGGTCACAACTTCTCCACGAGGAGCGTTCCACCATGCCCGAGCAGCCCACGTCCGACCCGTCGCCGATCGTCCCGGACGGGACCACGCCCGAGGGGACGCCGGCCGATGCGGCGCAGGCACCCGCGACTCCCGCGAAGAAGCCCTCCAAGCGTCAGGCCATGCTGAAGCGGTTCGGCGGCGCGTTCCTCGCGATCGTCGCCGCGTTCGCCTTCAAGGCCTTCACGGCCGACGACGGCACGCACGGCATCAAGACCGGCGAGTGCGTGGCCGCAGTGGGCAGCAACGACTTCAAGAAGGTCGACTGCTCCGACACGACGGCCCTCGGCAAGGTGACGTTCATCCAGACCGATGCGGCCACCGACGAGGCGACGGCGCTCTCCCTGTGCGACAAGCACGGGGCCCAGGGCGCCTTCACGAGCTCGGAGAGCGAGGGCAGCAAGGGGACTGTCATCTGCGTCGCGGACGCGAAGTAGCCCCTCTCGGTCACGCATCGATGCCCCTGCCGACCCCGGTCCGCAGGGGCGTCGGTGTCTCTGATCGCGACATGACCCAACCATTGGTTATGAGTTGATCGAATAGCATCACCTCACGCTATGCTTGACTCATGGCTCCACGCAGCGACCGCGACGACCTGCTGGCCACCATCCGCGCGAGCGTCATCGGTGAGGACCAGGTGATGCACGGGCCCTACGGCCCGCGCCGCGTGACCTATGCCGACTACACCGCCTCGGGGCGCGCGTTGGGCTTCATCGAGGACTTCATCCGTGACGAGGTGCTCCCCCGCTACGCGAACACCCACACGGAGAGCTCCGGCACCGGGCTGCAGACCACGCGGCTGCGGGAGGACGCGCGCCGCGTCATCCGGGACTCGGTCGGGGGCGACGAGGAGACCGTGGTGGTCTTCGCCGGGTCCGGCTGCACCGGCGCCATCGACAAGCTGGTCGGCATCCTTGGGCTGCGCCTCCCGTCCAACTTCGAGGACCGTTGGCAAGCCAGCACGCTCGTGCCCGCCGACCAGCGACCGGTCGTCTTCATCGGGCCCTACGAGCACCACTCCAACGAGGTCATGTGGCGTGAGTGCGTCGCCGACGTGGTGGTCATTCCCCAGGACCTCGACGGCCACATCGACGTCGAAGTCCTGCGTCAGCGCCTCGTCGAGCACGCTGCTCGGCCGCTGCTCATCGGCTCCTTCTCCGCGGCCAGCAACGTGACGGGCATCGTCACGGACACCGACACGATCTCCTCGCTGCTGCACGCCCACGGCGCCCTGGCCTTCTGGGACTACGCCGCGGCGGCGCCCTACGTCGACATCGAGATGTACGGCCGCGGGGGACGCGGCGTGGCCGACCCGACGGCATACAAGGACGCGGTGTTCCTCAGCCCGCACAAGTTCATCGGTGGACCGAGCACCCCGGGGGTGCTCGTCGCGCGGCGCGAGCTGATGACCAACCGGGTGCCCGACGTGCCCGGCGGCGGCACGGTCGCCTACGTCAATCCCGCCGACCACGACTACCTCACCGACCCCGTCCACCGCGAGGAGGGCGGCACACCCGCCATCATCGAGTCCATCCGGGCCGGACTCGTCTTCAAGCTCAAGGATGCGGTCGGCACCCCGACGATCCGGGCCCGGGAGGCGTACTTCCTCGAGCGCGCCGTCCGGGCATGGCACGAGGAGCCGGCCATCGAGATCCTCGGCAACCTGGACGCCGAACGCCTCTCGATCGTCTCCTTCGTCGTGCACGGCCGCGACGGTCGCTACCTGCACCACAACTTCGTCGTCGCCCTGCTCAACGACCTCTTCGGCATCCAGGCCCGCGGGGGGTGCTCGTGCGCCGGCCCCTACGGCCACCACCTGCTCGGCATCGACCTCGAGCGTTCGCAGGAGTTCGAGCGTGAGATCACGCGCGGCTGTGAGGGCATCAAGCCCGGCTGGGTCCGCGTCAACTTCAACTACTTCATCTCCGACGTCGTCGCGGACTACGTCATCGAGGCGGTCCGGCTGGCGGCCCGGGAAGGCTGGCGCCTCCTCGGCGACTACGACTTCGACCCGGCCACGGGGCTCTGGCGTCACCACGACGGCCCGGTCGAGCCGCCGCTCCGACTGCACCAGGTGGTCTTCGGTGACGGTGGCCTCAGCCACCCGGTCCAGCACGAGCGGGCCGGCGAGGACGCGCTGGCCCGCTACCTCGAGGAGGCGCGCAGGATCCTCGCCGCCGCACCCGTCGACGATGCGCTCGAGCCCGCCGCGGAGGCGCACGTCGACGTCGACTTCGACCAGCTGCGCTGGTTCGAGCTGCCCGCCCGCAGCCTCTCTCGTCGAGGCGCTCTCCCCAGACGGCCCGTTGCGCGCCTCAGCCCTTGACTCCGCCCTCGTTGGCGCCCCGGATGAAGTAGCGCTGCAGCCCGAAGAAGATCAACGCCACCGGGATCGTCGTCAGCAGTGCCGTGCCCAGCTTGAGCGGGTACTGCGTCCCGGCGCCGAGCTGGCCGCTCGTCAGGCTCGCCAGGCCGGTGACGAGCGTCTGGTGCTCGGGAGTCCCCCTCGTGACCACGAGGAAGTGCGAGAACTCGTTCCACGAGCCCTGGAACGACAGGATGGTGAGGGTGATCAACGCCGGCCTCGCCATGGGCAGCACCACCGACCAGAAGGTCCGGAAGATGCTGGCGCCGTCCATGCGGGCCGCCTCCTCGATCGACACCGGCACCGAGTCGAAGAACTGCTTCATGATGAAGACCCCGGCGGCGTCGACGATCAGCGGCAGGATCATCGCGGCATACGTGTCGTAGATGCCGAGGTAGTTGACCATGAGGAACTTCGGAATCAACAGGGCCACACCAGGCACCGCCATCACCGCGAGCACGCCGCCGAAGACGGCCCTGCGGCCGCGAAACTGCAGGCGCGACAGCGCGTAGCCGGCGAGGGAGTCGAGGAACACGCGTCCCGCTGTCACGACCAGCGTGACGAACACCGAGTTGCGGACCCACGTCGTGACGGGCACGGAGCTGTCGCCGCCCTGGCCGAAGATCCGCTGCCACACCTGCGCGGTGAACGGGTTGGGCACGAGCGACAGCGGGTTGTTGGCCGCATCCGGGTCGGTCTTGAACGACGTCGCGATCTGGATGAGGAAGGGGTAGATGAACACCACGGCGAAGGCGAGCAGCGCGACGTAGAGCATGATCGTCTTGACCGGGTTGGACCTGCGAGCGTTCACTTGCCGCCTCCTGCTCCGGACGTCGGGTCGAGCTGCCCGCCGGCGGCCATCCTGGTCCTCACCGCGGCCAGGAGTGGCTTGCGTTCGTCCTTGTCGGTGAGGACGCGCCGCTGCAGCGCGGTGAGCACGATGATGATGACGAACACGACGAACGCCATCGCGGCGCCCGAGCCGTAGCGGAAGTTGCCGAAGCTCTGCTGGTACGACAGGTAGGCGGGGCTGAGCGTCGTGCCCGCGGGATTGCCCTTGCCCATGACGTAGATCTGGTCGAAGACCTGCCAGGTGCCGATCAGACCGAGGGTGATGACCAGGAACAGGGCCGGCTTGATCATCGGCAGCGTGACGTAGCGGAACTTCTGCCACCCCGTCGTGCCGTCCAGCGCGGCCGCCTCGTCGACCTCGACGGGCAGGTCCTGCAGCGCCGCGATGAACATCAGCATGAAGGTGCCCGACGTCGTCCAGATGACGAGGAAGATGATCACGAACATCGCGACGGACGGGCCCGAGAGCCAGTCCCAGAGGCTGCGGCCGAGGATCTGGCCCTGCGCCCAGTCCGGGTTGTCGACCCCGACGGCGTTGAACGCCAGGTGGAGCAGGCCCCGGCTGTCGTTGAACCACTGCGGCCCGTCGACGCCGAAGTAGCCGAGGAAGGCGTTGACGACGCCGGCGTTGGAGAAGAGGAAGAGAAAGACCGTGGCGATCGCGATCGAGCTGGTCACCGACGGGAAGTAGAAGGCGGTGCGGAAGAAACTGCGGCCCTTGAGCCTGCTGCTGTTGACCAGCAGGGCCAGTCCGAGGGCGAGGATCGTCTGCAGGGGGACGACGAGCAGCACGTAGTAGAAGGTGTTGCCGATGGACTGCATGAAGTTGTCACGCGTGAGGCCGTCCCGGGCGAAGAGGTCGGTGTAGTTCTTCAGGCCCACGACGTCGGTGCCCTGGCCGACGGCGAAGGGGTTGGTGTTGCCCTGCCAGTTGGTGAAGCTCACCCACAGCGCCATCACGATCGGGACGGCCAGGAAGAGCCCCAGCACGATGATCATCGGGGCCACGAACAGCCAGCCCGCGACGCCCTCACGTCCGCGGATGCCGCCGCGGGAGCGCCGTCGCGCGATGCCGGGTATGCCGGCTTGCCCGGTCGGCGTCCCGGCCGAGGCCGCGGCGGCCTGGGTGGAGCGTGCCCCTGCCGGGGTGACGTCCTCGCCTGCTGGACGTCGGTCGTCGATGCGCGCCATGAAGCCCTCCTGAGCCTTCGGTGACGGATGGGGCGGGATCTCCACCCGCCCGGCGACGCCGGGCGGGTGGAGATCGGTGACCGGTCAGCCCGCGAGCGCCGCCGTGCCGTTCTTCTGCAGCTCCTCGAGCCAGGCGTTCGGGTTGCCGCCCTTGCCGAGTCCGGCCAGCTCCGAGTTGAACTTGGCCATCACGTCGTCGAAGCCGGGCAGGTTGACCGGGCCCTGCGCGTACTGGCCCCCGTCGACGAAGGCCTTCGACTCCGGGTACTTGGCCGCGAACGCCTTGGCGCCCTCCTCCGTGGAGGGCATGACGCCGAAAGCGTCGGCGAAGGCCATCTGCTGGTCCGTCGTGATGAGCGACTTGACGAGCTCGACGGCCTGCGCCTGGTGCTGCGACTTGGCGGCGATGCCCCAGCAGTTGCTGAAGAGCAGCGTGCCCTTGCCGGCGGGGCCCGCCGGCAGCTCGACGACCTTGTACTTCAGGTTCGGGAAGTCCTTCTTGGCGCCGCTGATCCAGTTGCCCTCGATGGTCATGGCGGCCACGCCCTTGCCCAGCGCCTCGCCGCCCCAGCCGGTCGACGGGGAGGTGTCCGTGCTGAACTTCAGGACGCCCTCCTTCATCAGCTTCTGCACCTCGGCGAGGCCCTCCTTGGCGGGGGCGCTCGTAGCCGTCATCGTCTTGCCGTCGGGCGAGACGATCCAGCCACCGGCCTGCTTGATGAAGGCACCGCTGCGGTTGATGTCGTTGCCGATGACCAGGCCCGTCACCTTGCCGGAGGTGAGCTTCTTGGCCACGGCCTCGAGGCTCGCCCAGTCCTTGGGGA
Source organism: Terrabacter sp. NPDC080008 (assembly GCF_040702505.1). Lineage (NCBI taxonomy): Bacteria > Bacillati > Actinomycetota > Actinomycetes > Micrococcales > Intrasporangiaceae > Terrabacter > Terrabacter sp. NPDC080008. Next base: position 101,908 of record NZ_JBFBLC010000003.1, on the reverse strand, counting down.
TGTCGGCGTCGGTGAGGCCGGCCTTCTTCCACAGGTCGGTGTTGATCTCGAGCGCGAGGGTCGAGTAGTCCTTCGGCGCGCAGTAGAACTTGTTGTCGTAGGTGAAGGCCTGGACGAGGGCGGGCAGGAAGCCGGCGTCCTTGACCTGGTCGCCGTAGGGGTAGAGGTTGCCGGCCTTGGCGAACGTGCCGACCTTGGAGGCGTCGGTGTAGAAGAGGTCCGGGGGCGTCGTCGAGGCGAAGGCCTGGCCCAGCTGCTGGCCGAGGTCGGAGGCCGCGATGACCTCGACCGTGTTCCCGGACTTCTTGGCCCAGGCCTCGGTGGCCTGCTTCACCGCCGCGGTCTCGGCGTCGCCGGAGCTGCCGATCATGACGGTGAGCTTGACGGGGCCCTTGGCGGTGCTCTGCGGCGCCTTGTCGTTGGCGCTGCTGAAGCCACCGCCGCCGCAGGCACTCAGGGCCAGCGCCCCGGTGGCTGCCAGGGCGAGGACGGCTGCACCGCGCGTGGTGCGTGCTCTCATGTCACTTCTCTTTCCGTGTGGTGCGGTCGCCCGCGGGTTTCGAGCTCGACCTGACGACGAGCTCTGGTGGGAGGAGCAGACCGCCCGCTGGGTCGCGGGAGGCGGAACGGGCGCCGAGCACGTGGAGCACGCGGTCGGCGACCCGGTCGAGGGGTTGGTGGAGGCTGCTCAGGTCGAGCGCCTGGGCGATGTCGGTGTCGTCGAAGCCGACGAGCCCGACGTCTCGGCCCGGCTCGAGGCCACGCGCGACCAGGACCCGCCAGGCGCCGAGGGCCAGCGTGTCCGAGGCGCAGACAAGGGCGCCCCCGGGACCCACGGCGTCGAGGAGCCCCGCCGCGGCGGAGGAGGCGGCGTCCAGGACCTGCGGGGTGCGCGCCTCCCATTCCGGGTGCGCGAGGCCCAGGTCCGCCGTGGCCCGGCTCCAACCGGACCTGCGGTCGTCGCCGACGGGTGAGCCCTCCGGCCAGCCCAGGTAGCCGATGCGCTCGTACCCCTGGTCGGCGAGGTGGCGGACCGCGGCCTCGATGCCGGCTGCTCCATCGACGTCGACCCACGAGGTGATGCTCGGGTCGTCCCAGACCCGGCCGAAGGCGGCATACGGCACGTGGTGGGCCTCGAGCCAGGCCGGGCGCGGGTCGTTGTTGCGCGTGTCGGTCAGCACGAAGCCGTCCGCGACGCGGCTCGCGACGAAGCGCTCGTAGGCGGGAATCGGCTCGAGCGGGTCGGGCGCCGTGAAGGGGACGACGTGTGAGCCGTGCGCGGCCGCCCCCGCCGTCAGTTCCACGAGGAAGGTGTCGAGGATCGCGCCGAGGCGGCCGAAACCGGCGGAGTTGAGCTCGATGCCCCACGCGCCGGCGCGCTCCTGCTTCAGGGTCTGCGCGGCGCGGCTGGGCTGGTAGCCGAGGCGTTCGATCTGCGCCTGTACGCGGGCCAGGGTGTGGGGGGCGACCCGCTCGGGCGTGTTGACGACGTTGCTCACGGTCTGGCGTGAGACCGAGGCAGCACGCGCGACATCGATGATCGTCGCCCGCCGGGAGCGGGGAGAGCTCGCAGTCACCCTTGACGCCGTCTCTGTCGAGTGGAACGTTCAAACCGTAGCGATTTAAACGCATATTTGACGATCCGGATACTGTGCTCTCGGCGCGGGGGTGTCAAGAGCAGGTCTCTCCTCCTCGTCGTCGCCGCACGAACGAACCCGAGCAGGAGTGCCAGTGACCGACCACGGGAACGAGAGCGCCAGTGGCGCAGAGCCGTCCACGCCGCAGCAGCCCCAGGGTCAGCAGCCGTGGCTGCACGACCTGTCGATCTGCGTCGACGGCAACGGCACCGCCCTGAGCGATCCCGACGGCTCGATGACCGGCCGCGGGGCACACGGCTTCTTCGTCGACGACGAGCGCGTCGTCTCGCTCTTCACCATGACCCTCGGCGGCGCGCGCCCCGTCAAGGTCGCGCACTCGAGCCGTGGGGCCCGCAGCGAGTTCTTCACCTCCGCAAGAGGACTCGGTGACCCGGGGCCCGACCCCACCGTCGAGCTGCACCGTCATCGCCTGGTGGCCGGTGGCGCCCTGCGCGAGACCGTCCGCGTTGCCTCGCGCGCGTCCAGCAGCGTCGACGTCCCACTGGTCATCAGGATCGGCGGCGACGGCGCCGACATCGGCCCCGTCAAGGCCGGCGTGGCCACCGGAGAGCTGCTCGAGGCGCACGTCGAAGCGGGACCCCCGGCCGCGGAGCAGGCTCCCGAAGCCCCTGCCGCCGTCTCCTGGCAGACGGAGGCCTTGCGGACCGTCGTGACCTTCTCCCCCGCCCCCGCGACGCTGGAGGTGGGCCTCGAGGGGGTCACCGCGACCTTCCCCCTGTCAGTCGCTGCCGGCTCGCAGGCACAGGTCGAGGTCGAGGTGCGCACCGAGCGCCTTGCCCGGAGCCACTTCCCCGCCGACTCCGGGTCGGACGCCGTCGACTGGCCGGAGAGCCTCCGGGTGGACGCGGGCGACCCCCGCCTCGCACGTCTGCTGGACACGTCGCTGGCCGACCTGCGAAGCCTGCTCCTGCGCGACCCTGTGGATTCTCGCGACGTCTTCGCTGCCGCCGGAACCCCTTGGTACCTCACGCTCTTCGGACGCGACTCCCTCTGGACGGCGCGGATGATGCTCCCCCTCGGCACCGACCTCGCGGCCGGCACGCTGCGCAGCCTGGCGCGCCGGCAGGGCACCGGGTGGGACCCGGAGACGGCGGAGGCACCGGGAAAGATCCCTCACGAGCTGCGCCGCACCACCTACGAGGACGCCACCGTCGACTTCACCCTCCCCACGGTCTACTGGGGCACCGTGGACGCCACGGCGCTCTGGATCTGCCTGCTGCACGACGCCTGGCGCTGGGGAATGCCCTCCGACGACGTCCGGTCCCTGCTGCCCGAGCTCCGGGCCGCCGCCTCCTGGCTCACGGAGATCGCCGTGCCCGGTGAGGACGGCTTCATCCAGTACGTCGACGAGAGCGGCCGCGGCCTGGCCAATCAGGGCTGGAAGGACTCCGGCGACTCGATGCGCTTCCGTGACGGCACGTTGGCCACCGCCCCCATCGCCCTCGTCGAAGCCCAGGCGTATGCCGTCGAGGCCGCCATGGACGCCGCCGCGCTGCTGCGCGAGCTCGGTGACCTGCCTGCCTCCGACGCCGCGCGGGCGGCCGAGCTCGAGGGGTGGGCCGGATCGCTGTCCAAGCGCATCCGCTCCAGCTTCTGGGTCGGGCCGCCCGAGCAGCGCTACCTGGCGATGGCGATCGACGGCACCGCACGCCCGGTGGACGGGGTCGGGTCCAACATGGGGCATGCGCTCGGCACCGGAGCCCTCACGCCGTCGGAGGCGCAGCAGGTCACCGACCTGCTCGTCAGCAGGACCATGCTGGGCGACTTCGGCATCATGACCCTCGCGAGCGACAACGGCGGATTCAACCCCATCGGCTACCACACCGGTTCGGTCTGGGTGCACGACACCGCCATCTGCGCGCTCGGCATGGCACGCGAAGGCCATGCGGCCGAGGCCGCTTCGGTCGTGTCCGCGCTGCTGGACCTCGGCGAGGCCTTCGGCTACCGGTTCCCCGAGCTGTTGGCCGACCCGGCGACGATCGGCCAGTGGGCGCCCTATCCCGCCTCCTGCCGGCCCCAGGCCTGGGCAGCGGCCTCGGCGATGGCGATGCTCACAGTCGCGCTCGGCGTCACGGTCGACGTGCCGGGCCGACGCATGACCGTGCGTCCGCCCTCGCCACTGCCGTTCGGGGCGCTCACGGTCTCGGGTCTGCGGGTCGGCGAGGCCACGGTCTCCGTCGCGGTGGATGCCCTCGGCGCGGTCACCGTCGAGGGGCTGCCGGCGGACTTCTCACTCGAGCTGCCCGAGGAGGCAGCCGTGGGCGCGCTCGTCGCCACCGTCTGACCGGGTTCGTCCCCGCCGTCCGGGGGCGGGGACGAACCCCACGGAACGCACGAAGGGCCCGGATCTCTCCGGGCCCTTCGTCTCGCTGACGCGATCAGTAGCGGGGGCAGGATTTGAACCTGCGACCTCCGGGTTATGAGCCCGGCGAGCTACCGAGCTGCTCCACCCCGCGTCGGCAAGAGCAACGTTACGCGAATCCGGCCAGAGGACCAAATCGAGACGTCCCCACGACGGCGGAGAAGCCCGCGAGATACGGAAACGACTGCGGCAGCAGGCGGTTGGCCTGCTGCCGCAGTCGTGATCTCGAGAGGTTCCCGGTCGGGTTCGGGTGGTGGGTCCGGCCGGTCTCCCCGTCAGGGCTTGGTCGTCGGCACCGACTGGGGTGAGGCGTCCACGGCCCGCTTGAGAGCGTCCTTCAGCTTGGTCTGCGCTTGCCCGTACGCCGTGAAGTCCCCGCGCTTGAGCGCAGCCTCCCCCTCGGCGTAGGCCGACTCCGCGTCCTTGAGCGCCTGCGTCAGCGCCGCGGAGCTCGCTCCCGACGGGGCCGGCTGACCGGTCGCCGACGGGTTGGGTGTGGGCGTCGCGGTGCTCCCCGGGGTGGGCGTGGGCACCGGAGTGGTGCCGTTGTCGCCGGCCGGGGCGCCCGAGGACCCACCGAACAGGTCGTTCAGGGCCAGGTCCAGCGAGCTGGCCCAGGCGATCTTGCTGCCGAATGCCACGGCCACCGCGACGAGGCGGGGGTAGGAGCCGGACTGCGAGCGCGCCTGCGAGTAGATCGGCTGGACGTAGAGCAGTCCGCCGCCGACGGGCAGGGTCAGCTGGTTGCCGAAGATGACCGCATTGCCGTTCGAGTTGGTCGTGCCGATGTACTGCGCGAGCGTCGTCGGCAGCTGCGGATCCTTGGACGACACGGCCGAGCTGCGCATCTCGTTGTAGACCTGTCCCGGCCCGCTCACCGTACCGCCGCCCATGTCGAGCAGGCGCATCGAGCCGTAGCTCGGTGACTTCTTGCCGGTTTGGGAGCCCGCGTCGCCGTCGACGGCGAGGAAGCCCGACAGCACGTTGCGGTCGCCGGTGGGCATGAAGGTGGACGTGAGCGAGAAGGCCGGCTTGCCCTGCCCGGGCATCGCGAGCGAGAGGTAGTACGGCGGCTGCGGCAGCGCCTCGGCCTGGGTCGGGTCGTCCGGGACGCGCCAGAAGTTGTTGCCTCCGTAGAAGGAGCCCGCGTTGGTGTCGTGGTACCGCTGCAGCAGGTCCCGCTGCACCTTGAAGAGGTCCTCGGGGTAGCGCAGGTGGGACATGAGATCGCCGCTGATGTCGCTGAGCGGCTTGACGGTGCCCGGGAAGATCGACATCCAGGCCTTGAGGACGGGGTCCTGCTGGTCCCACTGGTAGAGCGTGACCGTGCCGTCGTACGCGTCGACCGTCGCCTTGACCGAGTTGCGCACGTAGTTGACCTGACCGCCCTGCACGGCGCGCACCGAGTTGCGCGTGCTCGTGACCGCGTCCTCCGTCGCTTGGTCCAGGGTGGTGCTCTCCGAGTACGGGTAGTCCGAGGAGGTCGTGTAGCCGTCGAGGATCCACAGGACCCGGCCGTTCACGACGGCGGGGTACGCGTTGCCGTCGAGGGTCAGCCACGGGGCCACGCGCTGCACGCGCTCACGCGGCGTGCGGTGGTCGAGGATGCGCGAGTCGTTGGTCACCGCGTCGGAGAGGAGGAAGTTGATCTCGCGGTACTTCACCGCATACGCGAGCCGCTTGAGGCCGTCCAGCGGCACCCCGCCGTTGCCCGCGTAGGTGTAGCTGATCTGGCCAGTGCCCTTGGGGTCGGGGTAGTCGAACTCCTGCTTGTTGCCGCCGACGATGGAGTACTCGGGCGAGCTCTCGCCGAAGTAGATGCGGGGCTCGTACTTGCCGAGGGCGCCCTGCGTGCCGATCTGCGACTCGAGGAAGTCCGGGCTGCCGTCGCTCTCGCGGGTGTTGCCCTTGGCCGCGACGACGCCGTAGCCGTGCGTGTAGACGGTGTGGTCGTTGAGCCAGTTGCGCTGGCCCTCCGGCACGCCGCTCAGGTCGAGCTCGCGCGCGGCGATCACGGTGTCCTGCGGCTTGCCGTCGATCTGGTAGCGGTCGACGTCGAGCACGTCGGCGAACTGGTAGTAGCCCTTGCTCGCCTGCAGCTGCTTGAACGTCGGGCTGACGATGTTGGGGTCGATGAGGCGGATGCCCGGGATGGTGTCCGCGTCGCTGCGGAGCGCGTTGGGCTGCGCAACGGTCTTCGTGTCGTAGGACGCGACCTGGATGCCGTCGACCCCGTAGGCCGCCCGTGTCGCGTCGATGTTGCGCTGGATGTACTCGAGCTCGAGGTTCTTCTCCGAGGGGCGCACCTTCAGCGACTGCACGAGCGCCGGGTAGATGCCGCCGACGGCGACCACGATGACGGCCAGGACCGCGACCCCGACGAGCGGGAGGCGCCACGAGCGGGTCCAGATCGTCGTGAGGAACATGATCGCGCACATGACCGCCGCGACCGCGAGGATCCCCTTGGTGGGGATGTCGGCGTGGGCCTGGGTGTACTGGATGCCGGTGATCTTCGTCGACTGGGCCGTTGCGAGGTTGTAGCGGTCGACCCAGAACGCGACGGCGCGCACGAGCACGAGGCCGGCGGCGATGACCGACAGGTGCACGCGGGCCGCCTGCGTCGAGCGCATCTTGCTGCCCGCGACGATGCCGCCGTAGAGGTAGTGGGTGAACGCGGCGGTGATGAAGCCGATCACGAGCGTCATCGTCAAGAACGCGATGACGAAGTTGATCCACGGCAGGTCGAACACGAAGAAGCCGATGTCGAGGCCGAACTCGGGGTCCTTGGTGCCGAACGGGTTCGAGTTGCGCCAGAGCAGGAAGGTGTCCCACTGGGTCGCTGCCGACAGCCCCGCGAAGAGGCCCACCGCCAGCGGCGCGGCAACCGTCGCGGTGCGGCGCATCGGCTCGACGAGCTGCCGGTAGTGCTCCATCGCCTGGGTGTCGGGCGACGGGGCGTAGATCGGCCGGCTGCGGTAGGCGAAGTGGATGCTCGACCACACCATGGCTGCGGTGACGAGGCCACCGATGAGGCCGAGGACGACCTTCGTGACGAGCTGGGTGGTGAACACGCCGGTGAAGCCGACCGACTGGTACCAGAGCACCTCGGTCCAGAACTGCGCTGCGATCGCGATCACGACGAGCAGCGCCGCCGCGATCACCAGAGCCGTGACGAGCGGGCGCCGGGTCGGGGCCAACCGTTCGGCATCGCCCCGTCGCGGCGGGCCGGAGTCGTCGTCGTTGAAGTTGCCCGGCGGAGGGCCGAAGTTGCTGTCGCTCACGTGGAGTTGCCTTGGGTGCTGGGGCGGGCAGGTCGTCGGCGGACCCGGGGCGGCCTCCTCTGGCTGCCTGCGGAAACCATAACCCGCCCCCCTGAGGTTCCCGCGGGGAGCCGCGGCAACGTGACCTGAACGGCATACGGCAGCATGGGGGCGTGAACTCTCAGCCCGTGATCGACCCCCTGGCCATCGCCGCGCTCGACACCGAGCGCCACGTCGCGGCAGCGGGCTGGGACCAGCCCGCGCGCCTGTTCGCCCTCGTGCGCACGGCCGACCTGCTCGAGCGGGAGCCGCAGCTGCGGGCGCAGATGGGGCCCGCCGACCTCGCCGAGGGGGCGCTCACGGCGATCGAGCAGGAGGGCCTGCCTGCCACGAGCTCGCTCGAGTCGCTGCTGGGTCGGCTGGCCTGGCCGGCCGAGGTCGACGGGTGTGCCTTCGCCATCGAGCGGATGGTGGTGCCGCCCGAGGCCGAGCGCGAGCTGCCGTCGCGCGGCGAGGACGCGGTGGAGCAGCTGGCCGCGCACCCCGACCGCAAGGACGTGCGGCTGCTCGTCGCGGTGTTGCGCGACGGCTCCTCCATCTGCCTGCTCCGTCAGCGCGAGCACGACTCCGACGACGCGGTGGCGACGGGCAAGGACATCGCACCGGGTCTGGTCGAGGCGCTCAAGGCCTCGTTCGAGGACTGAGCAGGGCCTGAGAAGAGGCCCTCAGCAGCGGGGCAGCGACCCCGTCTGGTGCTTGGCGATGTCCTCGACGGCGGTGCGTGCCTCGTCGAACGTGCCCACCTTGAAGACCGTCAGGCCGTCGGGGACATGGCCGACGACCTCATCGCAGTTGCCGGCCGGCGCCAGGAAGTGATGCGCGCCGTCGGAACGCGCGCCGGCCAGCTTCTGCCGGATCCCGCCGATGGGTCCGACCGCACCCGCGTCGTCGATGGTGCCGGTGCCAGCGATCTGGTTGCCGCCTGCCAGCGGTCCCGGGGTCAGCTTGTCGTAGATGCCCAGGGAGAACATCAGGCCGGCGGAGGGGCCGCCGATGGCGCCGGCGTCGATGGTGATCTTGGCCGGGAAGTCGTGGGTGAGTCCGAGGAGGACGCCGAGGGCGGTGCGCCCGCCCTGCCCGCTGATCGTCGGCACCTGGACGGTGGTCTCCTTGCCCTGGCGCGTGACGGTGATCGACACGGGCTCGCCCGGCTTGGTCCGCTGCAGCACGTCGCGCACCTGCTGGGTGTCCGTGATGGGCTCGGCGCCGATGCGCACGAGCCGGTCCCCCACCTCGAGCAGGCCCTTGGCCTTGGAGCCGTCGGTGATGCCCGCGATGGCGACGTGGGTGGGGACCTTCTGGCCGATGGCGCGCAGGGCCACGGCGGTCGCCTCCTCCTGTGAGCCCTCCATCTGGATCGCGTTCTCCTCGGCGACCTGCTCCTTGGTGACCTGCGGGTCGAAGACCTGGTCGACGGGCAGGACCTCGCGGGCGGGGTCGATCCACGCCTGGATCACGTCCCAGACGTCCACCGGGTATCCGGGTCCGCCCTCGACCCGCACGGTGGTGAACCGCAGCGCCCCGTCGGTGGGGTAGGTCGGCAGCCCGGAGACGGAGATGATCGGCTTGCCGTCGTCGCCCGACACCCCGAGGGTGTTCTCGGTCGGCCCAGGGCTCATGACGGCATACGGCAGGTGCACGAGCGAGCCGACGACGATGATGACGAGGAAGAGGAAGAAGCCGGCGAGCACGGCCTTGTTGCCGCGGGTCAGCCGGCCTCGGCCGCCGTCGTCGTGCGCCGCGGCGCGCGTGGGCGGCTGGGTGCCGGCAGGCTGCTCCGGCACCCGCTTGATCGTCCTCACGGCAGGCCGACCCACTCGTCCGCGCCGTCGGCGAACTGCTGGTGCTTCCAGATCGGGATGGTGGCCTTGAACTCGTCGATCAGCTCACGGCAGACCTCGAAGGCCTCGCCCCGGTGCTCGGCGCTGACGCCCACGACGACCGCGACGTCACCGACCTCGAGGTGCCCGACCCGGTGGACGACGGCGATGCGCACCGCGCGACCGTCGGCGGCCAGGCGCTCGGCGAGGGCTCGCGCGGAGTCCGCGGCCTGCGGGTGCGCGGAGTAGTCGAGGGCTGCGACCGCCTTGTCCCAGCTGTCCCGGCTGCCTGGGTTGTCCTGCTGGTTCTCGTCCGGCGCGCTCCGATGACTCTCGGGGCCGTCGTGGTCACGGACCGTGCCGACGAACAGGCACACCCCGCCTGCTCGCGGTGACGAGACGCTCGAGAGCACCTCGTCGACCGACAGGGGCGTCTCGCGGATCTCGGCAAGGGTGACCGTCACGCCCGCAATCGTATGCCGCCGGGCCGGGCCCTGCTCCGCGTCGCCCCGGGCAGGGGGAACCAACAGGCCCCATCCGTGGTTGTCTTGGGTAGGGCCACATGGCCGCAACCAGAGCTTCGACACCAGAGTTTCGAGTGGGGATGAGCAGGCATGGCCGACGACCGTGGACGCGGTGACGAGACGCACGGCGAGCGGGACGATGCCCGGGACGACGAGCCCGGCACCGACCGGTCGGACGCGACCGAGCAGGAGGGCCCGACGGGCGGCTCCGAGGGGGCACGCGAGCCCGGTGACTCGCCCTTCGGGCTGCCGCTGAACCGGCCCGGCTCCGGCTCTCCCGGCAGTGGTTCCGGCCCGGTCGGGTTCGGTGCCGGACCCGCCGGCGGCTTCGGCACCGGGTTCGGAGGCGGCTTCGGAGAGGGCGGCGGCTTCCCGGGTCTGCCCGACCTCGGTGGCATGGACCCCTCCGACCTCGCCGGCATGCTCGAGAAGGTCCTCGGCGAGGCCGCCGAGAACCCCGAGCTCGCGGAGGCGATGAAGAGCATGGGCGTCGACCCGCGCGACCCCGCGACGCAGGCGGCGATGCGGGCGCAGCTCGGCACCTTCATGGCGGCGCAGCAGTCGCCCACCGGCTCACGCGACCTCGCGACCGACGTGGCCCGGCGACACGTCATGGGCGTGGAGGGCAACGACGTCCACGACGAGGCGGCGGCACGCGCCGTAGCAGACGCGGTCGCCGTGGCGACCCTGTGGCTCGACGAGCAGACCACCCTGGCGTCCCCGTCCTGGCGCGCCACCGGGCTCAGCCGTGCGGAGTGGGTCGAGGCGACCATGCCCCGCTGGTTCGAGCTGATCGAGCCGGTGTCCGACGGCGTCACGGCCGCCACGTCCGACGCGATGCGCAAGCAGGTGGGCGAGCTCGGACCGGAGGCGTTCGGCGAGGCGCTGCCCGAGGGCCTGCCGGAGGGCTTCGACCCTCGGCAGATGGTCGAGCAGTGGGCGCCGATGCTCGGCAACCTGAGCCGCCAGATGTTCTCCGCCCAGCTGGGCCAGGCCGTGGGCACCCTCGCCACCGAGGTCGTCAGCGGGACCGAGGTCGGGCTGCCCCTGACCGAGCCCGGCGTCGTGGCCCTGCTGCCCGGCAACGTCTCCCAGCTGGCCGACTCCCTGGAGATCGACGTCGCACAGGTGCGCCTCTACCTCGCGGTGCGCGAGGCAGCCCGCGTCCGGCTCTTCGCGCAGGTGCCGTGGCTCGGCCCGCAGCTGCTCTCGGCGGTCTCCGACTACGCCCGCAACATCACCATCGACACCGACGCCATCGAGTCGGCACTGTCGACGATCGACCCCTCGGACCCCGAGGCACTGCGAGCAGCTCTGCAGGGCAACCTGTTCCGGCCGCAGCCGACCCCCGCCCAGAGGGCCGCCCTCGACCGTCTGGAGACGCTCCTCGCCCTCGCCGAGGGGTGGGTCGACCACGTCACGGACCGCACGACAGCGCGTCACCTCCCCCAGTCCGCCGCCTTGGCCGAGACGATCCGGCGCCGTCGCGTCGGTGGCGCGGCACAGAAGACCTTCGCCGGGCTGGTCGGCCTCGAGCTGCGGCCGCGCCGACTGCGCGACGCCGCCAACCTGTGGGCGGCCCTCGAGAGCGCCGGAGGCGCGGAGCTGCGCGACGGCAGATGGGCCCACCCGGACCTGGCACCGACCTCGGCCGACCTCGACGACGTGATCGGCTTCGTGGAGCGGGCCACCGGCGAGAGCGGCACGGCGAAGACAGCGTCCGAGGGGGCGACCCCTGTGCCCGAGGGGCTGGGCGAGGGCTTCGGCGCCGACCTCGACTCGGTGCTGAAGGGCATCCTCGAGGAGGCCGACCGCGAGCGGGGCGACGCCGACGGCGACGACCCCGGCGCGGCGCGGTGACCCAGCCGGCAGGCTGGCGATGGCTGCACGACGACGCCGTGGACCGGCTCGAGGCGTGGACCCCGCCGGACGACCAGCAGGAGCGGCTGCGCGCCGAGTTCCTCGAGCACCTTCGGCGCCATCCGGACGCGATGAGCAAGGCCGGTCCGCCGGCGCACCTGACGGGCAGTGTGATCGTGCTCGACGAGTCGGGCAGCTCCGCGCTGCTGACCCTGCACCGCAAGGCCCGGCAGTGGTTCCAGTTCGGCGGCCACTTCGAGCCGGGTGACCGGTCGGTGTGGCACGCGGCGACCCGCGAGGGCCGCGAGGAGTCCGGCATCCCCGAGCTGACGGCCCTACCGGAGATCGTCCAGCTCGACCGGCACGTGCTGCTCGGCGACTTCGGGACCTGCCGCGAGCACCTTGACGTCAGGTTCGCCGCCGTCGCGCCGCGCGGCGTCGAGAGCGCAATCAGCAGCGAGTCGATCGACGTGCGGTGGTGGCCGGTGGACGGGCTGCCCGAAGGCACCCGGGACGACCTGCGTCCCCTCGTCGACGCCGCCCGCCGCTTGACCGCAGGCAGCACAGCCGGCTGACCTCGCACCCCGACACGGCCCGCCCGACCTGCGCGGCACCGTCGCGAACGTCGCTGAGCGGCGGGGCAGTTCGACGGCCCGCGCGCTGATGGCATACGGAATCGCCTGCCGTCAGCCGACGCCGGGACGGGTCACTCGTCGCTGAGGTCGAGTCCCGCTGTGGCAGCGACGCCCTGGAGGTAGCCGCGGGCTCGCTCGAGACGGGGGTAGCCGCCCAACAGTTCCCAGAACTCGGGCCCGTGACCGGGCTGCAGGAGGTGGGCCAGCTCGTGCAGCAGGACGTAGTCGACGACCCACCCCGGCATGCCACGCAGCTTGTCGGACAAGCGGATCGAGCCCTCGGCAGGCGTGCACGACCCCCACCGCGAGCGCTGGTTGGACACCCACCGGACGCTGGAGGGCACGGCCCGGCCGCCGAGGTGCTCGCGCGAGAGCGCGAGCGCCCGCTGCTCGAGGTCACCGTCGGTGCGTCGGCGACGCTGCTCGGAGGCCGCCACCCGCGCCACCATGGTGCGCACCCACTCCCCCTCCTCGGCCCTGCTCATGCGGGCCGGGACGAGGACGACGAGGCGCCCCTCCTGGCGGTAGGCCGAGACGGTGCGACGACGCTTGGCGCTGCGGCGGACCTCGACGGTCACGCCGTCGACCACCGTGTGCACCACCTCGCGTCCCGTCGTCGTCATGAGGGCAGGGTAGGACAGCGCGGTGACAGTGCCGGCGTTCGCCGCCCCCGTCGGTGTGCTCGTGGCCTCTTAGCGCATCGCCGGCGGGCGCGCCAAGCGGGGATGAGCATGAATTCGTGCTCAGCGTGCCTTAGGGTTGAACGAGTCGAGGCGCCCGTCGGATGGGCGCCGTCAACAAGGAGACATCAATGGCTGACGAGACCTACAAGGGCGAGTTCTACTGCGTGAAGTGCAAGGAGAAGCGCGAGGCCGAGGGCAAGGTTGTCGTGTCCGACAACGGTCGCCGCATGGCCAAGGGACAGTGCCCCGTCTGTGGCACCAACCTGAACCGCATTCTGGGCAAGGCCTGACCGGGTCGCGGCGGCGTCGCTGAACGCCGCACTCGAGGGGGCGGGACCACACGGTCCCGCCCCCTCGCGCGTCCCCGGCCGCCCGCCACCGGCCCGCGGACGTTGTGGACGACGCCCGCGCAGACCCGTTCGCGGCTGCCAGCCTGACGGGTGAGGGTGGCGCTGCAGGCGGTGCCACCGGGTCTGGAGGTCCCGATGTCCACTGCTGCCGTCCCACCACATCCCCGCGTGCCGATCTGGCTGCGGCCCTTGACGCGACGACGCGGAGAGGTCCAGTTCGGTGTGCTGCCAGGAGGGCCGGTCGTCACCGGCATCACGCCCACCGAGGCCGGGCTGCTCGCCCGGCTCGACGGTGCGCTGCCGCTGGTGGCCACCGACCGGATGGCCGCCGAGGCCGGCATCGCGCCCGCGCGGTGGCGCGCCCTGCTCGAGATGGTCACCCAGCTCGGCGTCCTCGCCGACCGGGACACCGGCGCCTGCGGCGTTGGACGGAGCGGTCCGGGGCGCGTGGTCGTCGACGGCTGCGGCGACGTGTCCGCCCGCATCGCCGACGCCCTCACCCACGCCGGGCTCACGGTCGCGCACGGACGTGCCGCGGTCGACCGCGCCGTCGCGGCACCCTGCAACCCGAGACCCGACCTCGTCGTGCTCCTCGGCTCCCCCGTCGTCGACCCGCGTCGGGGCGACCTGTGGTTGCGCCACGGGGTCCCGCACCTGCCGGTCACGCCCGCGGCACCGCGGACGACCGTCGGCCCCCTGGTCGACGGCTCGGCCGTTGGGCCCTGCCTGTGGTGCCTCGAGCGGCACCGGGCCGACCGGGACGACGCCTGGCCCGTCGTCATGAGCCAGGCCGCCCCCGAGCCCGCCCTCGCACTGCCGCTGCCGCCGGACGGCATCCACGACGCGCTGCCTCCGGGTCTCGCGCACATCGTCGTGGGGAGCGTGGCGCTCTTCGTCACTGGCGTGCTCGAGGGGCACTCGCCCCCGGCCGGCGTCTCGGTGGAGGTGACTCTCCCGTGGCCGAGGATGGACCACCGCCGTTGGCCCATCCACCCCCTGTGCCCCGCCCACCCCGCCGGAGGGCCGTCCGCGGGATCACCCTCGCTCGGGGCCGCACCCGAGGAACACCTCGGTCAGCTGGAGGTGGGCGAGGAGGCCCTGCCCCGTGGCGCGTGAGAGCCGACGAGGGCCGCGCAAGGCTGGACGGGCTGCCGGGAGCACGTCCGGCATCCGGTAGACATAGAGTCGTGGTGGGCGCCGCCCGGTGGTGCGCCCTCCGTCCGCGTCTGAAGATCGGCCACGGGCCCGCACGAGACCGACACTCCCGAGGAGGTGCTTCGTGACCGACCTGCCACGCAAGGCTGTCGTCCGATCGGCCAAGCTCGCTTCGGTGCCCCTCGGCTTCGCGGGCCGCACCGCGCTGGGCCTGGGCAAGCGCCTCGGCGGGCGACCTGCCGAGCTCGTCGCCGCCGAGCTGCAGGCCCGCACCGCCCAGCAGCTCTTCCAGGTGCTCGGCGAGCTCAAGGGCGGGGCCATGAAGTTCGGCCAGGCCCTGTCGATCTTCGAGGCCGCGCTGCCCGAGGACCTCGCCGTCCACTACCGCGCGATGCTCACCAAGCTGCAGGACAGCGCACCGCCGATGCCGACCAGCTCCGTGCACGGCGTGCTGCGCACCAACCTGGGCACCCGGTGGCGTAGCAGGTTCACCTCGTTCGAGGACGACCCGGTCGCCTCGGCATCGATCGGCCAGGTGCACCGCGCCGTCTGGAAGGACGGCCGTGAGGTCGCGGTGAAGATCCAGTACCCCGGTGCGGGAGCGGCCCTCATGAGCGACATCCGCCAGATCAGCCGCGTCGCGAAGGTGACCGGTGGCTGGGTGCCCGGCATCGACCTCGGTCCGATCCTCGACGAGCTGCGCGACCGCATGGCGGAGGAGCTCGACTATCGCCTGGAGGCCGAGTCGCAGGAGGCGTTCGCCACCGCGTTCGACGGCGACCCGGACTTCGCCATCCCCCACGTGGTCGAGGCCCGCGAGCACGTCATCGTCTCCGAGTGGCAGGACGGGCTGCCCCTCTCGCGCATCATCGCCGAGGGCACCCAGGAGCAGCGCGACACCGCCTCCCGCCTCTACCTGCGCTTCCTGCTGGCCGGCCCCGCCCGGGCCGGGCTGCTCCACGCCGACCCGCACCCGGGCAACTTCCGCATCACCGACGACGGCCGGCTCGGCGTCATCGACTTCGGTGCCGTCAACCGGCTGCCCGACGGGATGCCGCCGGAGATCGGTCAGCTGCTGACCGTGGGCCTTCGCGGCAGCGCCGATGACGTCCTCGACGGGCTGCGCGAGATCGGGTTCGTCAAGGAGAACATCGACCTCGATGCCCACCGGCTGCTCGACTACCTCGAGCCGTTCATGGCCCCGTTCCGCAGCGACACCTTCACCTTCAGCCGTGACTGGCTGCGCAGCGTCTTCGCCCACATCAACGATCCCCGACAGCCCAACTACGCCGTCGCCTTCAAGCTCAACCTGCCGCCGGAGTACCTCCTCATCCACCGCGTGTGGGGTGGGGGCATCGGCGTGCTCAGCCAGCTCGGCGGCACGGTCCAGGGGCGCGCCATCGTCGACGAGCTGCTCCCCGGCGCCGACCTGCCTCCGGTCGGCGACGCCTGAGCCTGCGGGCGACTCGAGTGTCGGCTCGCGGTCGCGGGCGGTCGACGCGTCACCACCAAGCGGTGTCGAGCTTTGCCTCGATCGAGCGGATGTTCTCGCGGCTGCAGCGCTCGCACGTCCACGTGGTGCGCCCGTCGGCGGTGCCGCGGCTCCACGACGTCAGTGCTGCATATCGTCCCGACTCGGGAGGGGTCGCGCCGCACACGACACACACCAGCGGCTCCGCGCTCATCGACTCCGCGCTCATCGAGCCCTGTGCACCGTTCTCGTCCACGGCTCCTCCTCGGTCCTGACCCGAGTATCCGTCACGCAGCGGGCGTGCGGAAGGCGTGCAGCGACCGGTCCCGGACATGAGGAACCGCGGGTGACGTGCGCGTCACCCGCGGCTCGCTCGCTCGATTCAGTTGTCCTGCAACGCGCTCCGTGGCGCGGTCGTTCACTTCTGGCTGTGGCGTCGACTGGCGCGGATCTCCTGCGCGATCAGCCGGGCGCTGCGACGCATGCCGCTGCGGTCCTGGCGCTGACTGCGCTGGTTGATCCGGTCGCGAGCCAGCATCTCGAGCTGGTTCATGACGATCTCCTGATCTGTGAAATGGCTTGTGTTGTGGTCTTGTCGGTGCCGTGGTCATGCGTGGTCAACAGGCTCACGCGGCCACGGGGTGCTTGCGCGGACGGCCGCGGGGCCGCTTCCGAGCCACGACGGCGCCCTGGACGAGCAGCTGCCCGCCCCACACTCCCCACGGCTCCTGGCGCTCCAGGGCGCCCGCGAGGCACTGGACCCGTGCCGGGCAGAGCCCGCAGAGGGTCTTGGCGAACTCGACGTCCTCGGGACGCTCGGCGAACCAGAGCTCCGCGTCGTAGTCGCGGCAGGGAATGGTCTCGCCGACCTGCTCGGCCTCTGTGCCCAGGTCGAGTAGCTCGCTCAGCTGCATCGTTCTCACCTCCGTCTCCTGGGCGGCCGTGGGCTGCCCCTGCTCTCTCGTGTCTGGTTTGGTCCGAAGCCCTGCACCGGTGGTGCGGGTCTCGGTCCTGCTGCTCGGCATCCGGGGAGTCATCTGTGTCCCTGATCTGTCGGGCACCCGGTCGGGTGCTTCCTGGTGGTGTCGGTTGGTGCGGGTGGAGCGGCATTCGAGCGGCAGAAGGGCCGGAGAAACACGAAGGCCGCGGACCCGGTGATGTCGGGTTCGCGGCCTGGAGGTGAGGCGTCAGGTCTGGTCAGACCGGTGGCCTCCCACAGCGGGAGCGAACGACATCGAGGGTCTTGTAGGCGGGGGCGAAGCCGAGGCCGGTGACCGAGACGTCTCCCTGGATCGGGGAACGCAGATCGGCGACACGGGCGCCCATGACGGCGGCGATGGACAGACCCGTCCCCTGGACCGGAGCATCGAAGGCCGCCAGGCGGACCTGGCCGGTGGTCGGCCGCAGACGCACGGAAAGGACGCAGGAGACTGCGTTCATCGTCATCGTGGTGTTGTCCATCAGGCCGACCTCCTCACTTCTGCTCATGGGCCCCGAGCCGGCCACCTAGACCGCTGGGCTTGACTTCGTCAAGGTTAGCGGCGGCGCTCAGGGCCGAACAACTGATTTAACGAAGTTTCTGTAACTTCTTTTCAGCCGTCACTCGACTGACGCGGATTCGGCTGTCGCAGAACGGTTTTCGAGAAGCTCTTGCGGATCTGCGCCGCCGAGCAGAGCGAGGATGTCGCTGCCGTACTGCTCGAGCTTGCGCACTCCGACCCCGCTGATGCCCGAGAGGGCCCCCGCGTCGGCCGGGTTCGCCTCGGCGATGGCGGTCAGCGTCGCGTCGGTGAAGACGACGTATGCCGGCACGCTCGCCTCGCGGGCGACGGCCAGCCGCCAGGTGCGCAGCCTCTCGAACGTCGCCTCGTCGTAGGTGGGTGGGCAGTCGTCGCAGCGGCCGGTCTTGCGCTGGGCGGCGGTGACCAGCTCGGCCCCGCAGCCGCGGCAGTGTGCGAGTCGGGCGACCTTGGGCGCCGCCCGCCTGGACCCGCCGCCGGAACGCGGCTCGGTGCGAGCACCCTGGCCGAGGATGTCGGCCGCCGGTGCCAGGAAGCGCGAGACCCGGCGGGTGGCCCGCGCGCCCGGCGTGCGAGCGCCCGACCACGACAGGAACAGCTGCTTGCGTGCGCGGGTCAGCCCGACGTAGAGCAGGCGCCGCTCCTCCTCGATCGCGTCGGGTCCCTCGGCCATCGAGATCGGCATGAGCCCGTCCGAGGCGCCGACGAGGAAGACGGTGTCCCACTCCAGGCCCTTGGCCGCGTGCAGGCTGGCGAGGGTCACACCCTGGACCGCCGGTGCGTGCTGTTCGGCGGCCCGCCGGTCGAGCTCGGCGACCAGCTCGGGCAGGCGCGCGTCAGGCGCGGCCACCGCGATGTCGTCGGCGAGGGTCGCGAGCGCGCTGAGGGACTCCCACCGCTCCCGGGTGGCTCCCCCACCCGACGGCGGCTCGTGGGACCAGCCGGCCCCGGTGATGACGTCGCGGGCGATCTCGCCCAGCGGCTTCTCGCCGTCGTCGCTGCGCGCCGCCCCGCGCAGCAGCAGGATCGCGTCGCGCACCTCCTTGCGGGCGAAGAACCGCTCACCTCCGCGCACGAGGTAGGGCACGCCCGCGTCGGTCAGGGCCGACTCGAAGGCCTCCGACTGGGCGTTGGTGCGGAAGAGGATGGCGATCTCGGCCGCCGGATGGCCGCCGTCGACGAGGCCGCGGATGCGCTCGGCCACCGCCGCCGCCTCGGCCGGGTCGTCGGCGTAGCTCGTCAGCTCCGGCCCCGGCCCCGGCTCGCCCTGGGCCAGGAGGCGCACGGCACCGTCGCGGGCGGCCTGCGTGCCGGACGCCACGATGGTGTTGGCCAGGCCCACGATCTGCGGCGTCGAGCGGTAGTTGCGCACGAGGCGTACGACATGGGCGCCCGGGAACCGCTTCGGGAAGCCGATGAGATGGCGCGGGCTCGCGCCGGTGAAGGAGTAGATGGTCTGCGCCGGGTCGCCCACGACGGTGAGGTCCTTGCGCTCCCCCAGCCACAGGTCGAGCAGGCGCTGCTGCAGGTCGTTGACGTCCTGGTACTCGTCGACGACGAACTGGCGGTACTGGCCGCGGACGGTGCGGGCGATGTCCTCGCGCTCGTCGAGGATGCCGACGGTCAGCAGCAGCACGTCCTCGAAGTCGATGACCCCGCGCCGCTGCTTGACGTCCTCGTAGGCCTCGAAGAGCCGGGCCATCGCGGTCAGGTCGAGGCCGGGCGGCTCCCGACGCTGCTCGCGGGCACGGGCCGCATACGACTGCGGGGTGAGCAGGTTGACCTTGGCCCACTCGATCTCGGCCGCGAGGTCGCGCACGGTGGTGCGGTCGAACTGCATGCGCAGCCGGCTCGCCGCCTCGGCGACGGCCGGCGCCTTGTGGCTCATCACCTCGGGAGCCGCGCCGCCGATGGCCTGCGGCCAGAAGAAGTGCAGCTGGCGCAGGGCGGCCGCGTGGAAGGTGCGGGCCTGGACGCCCTGCACACCGAGGCCGCGCAGACGCGTGCGCATCTCCCCCGCGGCGCGGGCGGTGAAGGTCAGGGCGAGCACCCGCTGCGGCTGCTGGGCGCCGGAGTGGACGGCATACGCGATCCGGTGGGTGATGGCACGCGTCTTGCCGGTGCCGGCCCCCGCCAGGATGCAGAGGGGTCCCGGAGGGGCCATGGCGACCTCACGTTGCTCGGGGTCGAGGCTCGCGAGGATCTGGTCGGCGGACGGCACGGCGCTCAGGAGCGATCACCCTTCACGGTGGCCAGCAGGGTCGCTGCGTGGTCGGGGACGTAGTTCTGCTCGGACTGCGGCGGGCGCTCGTAGCCGCGCGGGGCAGGCCGTTCGGGGATCCGCGGCACCTCGGGCGTCATCGGCTCGTGCGGGATCGAGGTCAGCAGGTGGTGCATGACGTTGATGCGCGAACGCCGCTTGTCCTCGGACTCGACGACGTGCCAGGGCGCCCAGGCGGTGCTCGTGGCCGCCATCATCACGTCCTTGGCCTCGGAGTAGTCCTCCCACCGGGTGATCGACTCGAGGTCCATCGGCGAGAGCTTCCACTGGCGCATCGGGTCCTTGGCGCGGGAGCGGAACCGGCGCTCCTGCTCGACGTCGGAGACGCTGAACCAGTACTTGCGCAGGATGACGCCGTCGTCGACGAGCATCCGCTCGAAGACCGGGGCCTGCTCGAGGAACAGGTGGTACTGGTCGTCGCTGCAGAAGCCCATGACCCGCTCGACACCCGCCCGGTTGTACCAGGACCGGTCGAACAGCACGATCTCCCCGGCAGCCGGCAGGTGGGCGACGTAGCGCTGGAAGTACCACTGCGTGCGCTCCCGGCCCGTGGGGGCGGGCAGGGCCGCGATCCGGGCCACGCGGGGGTTGAGGTACTCGGTGATGCGCTTGATGGCCGAGCCCTTGCCGGCCGCGTCGCGGCCCTCGAAGAGGACGACGACCCGCTGGCCGGTGGTGCGGACCCACTCCTGGAAGGCGACGAGCTCCGCCTGCAGGCGGCCGAGCTCGGCCTCGTAGACCTCGAGGTCCATCTTCCGGGGTCGTTTTGCACCGCGCGAGGCCATGCACTCATCCTTGCATCGAGGTGCGACAGGTTGGACCGGCCGTCCCCAGCCGGGAACAAGCCAGCACGTCCGGGCGCTGCACCTGACAACACCACCGGTCGCGACGACAGCCGCGGCGCGAGCACGAGAGACAGCGAGAAGGAACGGCATGCCGAAGGTCACCCCCGACGAGGGCTCGATCACGATGTTCACGACGTCCTGGTGCGGCTACTGCACCCGGCTCAAGGGCCAGCTGGCGCGCGAGGGCGTTCCCTACACCGAGATCAACCTCGAGGACGCTCCCGAGCACATCGAGTTCGTCGAGCAGGTCAACGGCGGCAACCGCACCGTGCCCACCGTGGTCTTCCCCGACGGCAGCGCGGCGACGAACCCGTCGCTCGCCGAGGTCAAGCAGCGCCTCGCCAGCTGAGGCCGCATTCCCGGCCGCATCCCTTGACCGGGTCGCTCACCAGTGCGCCGGGGCCACTCCGGTCACCGACTCCACGGTGGCCCCGAGCCAGCGCTCGATGATGCGCTTGGCGATCGAGATGCCGCTCGGCGTGCGGATGTCGCCCGACCGCAGCAGGTCGCGGTACTCCTCCCTCGACACCCAGCGCGCCTCGGCCATCTCCTCGTGGTCGAGGGTCAGCGCCGTCTCGTTGGTCCTGGCGGCGAAGCCGATCATCATTGAGGACGGGAACGGCCACGGCTGGTTTCCGAGGTAGCGAGCGCCCTCGACGGCGATGCCCACCTCCTCGGCGACCTCCCGGGCCACCGCCGCCTCGAAGGACTCGCCGGGCTCGACGAAACCCGCGAGCACCGAGAAGCGCCCCTCGGGCCAGTGCGCCCCGCGGCCGAGGAGCAGTCGGTCGTCGGGGTCGACGACCGACATGATGACGGCCGGGTCGGTGCGGGGGTAGTGGTCGCTGCCCTCACGGGGGCAGTGCCGCACCCAGCCTCCCTGGGTCGGCTCGGTCCGCGACCCGCAGCGGGGGCAGAAGCGGTGGGTCGCGTGCCAGTTGGCCAGCGCCAGGCCGGTGGTGAAGACGCCCGCGTCGCGCGGCGTGAGGGCCTCCCCCGCCTGACGCAGCGAGAGCCAGCCCTGCTCGTCGTCCGCCGGGCCGGGTGTCACGACGCCCACGTATGCCGTGCCGTGGCGGTCGCGACCGAGGTGCAGGGCCAGCCGGGCGCGGTCCTCGGACGCCGGGGGCCGCAGCACGAGCTCGAGCAGGCCGTCGCGGCCGGCACGGGCGCTGCGTGCGTCGGTACGGCGGTCCACCTGCGCCGCCTCACCCGCCTGACCCGCCCCACCGGTCTCGACGACCTGCATCCGGTCACCGCGGATCTCGGCCACCCGCGTGCGCGGGTCGGTCAGCAGCTCGGCCAGGACCTCGGGACGCCGGCGCTCCAGCGCCACGCGATCGAGGGAGCTGCGCGAGAGCGCGAGGTCGGCCAGGGGCTCGTCGGTCACTGCCACAAGCCCACCCTAGGGCGGCCGGCCCGAGCCGCCCGAGGCGTGTCGAGCGCGCACGTGACGCCGAGCCGCTCGGGCATCGCCTCCCACGCTCGGCGCGCTGCTCCACCTACGGTGGATGCGTGACCCGAAGCCCGCTGTTCCTCGCCGCGCTGGCCAGCTCGGCCGTGCCGGGCCTGGACCCGGTGAGAGTCCAGGGGGTCGAGACCCGGCCGGGCGACCTCTTCGAGATCGCGTACGTCCAGGACAGCCAGGACCGGCGTTGGGTGGTCAAGGCACCGTGCACGGCTGCTGCCGGCGCGATGCTCGACGACGTCTCTGCACTGTCCGGGCTGCTGGGCCGACGCCTCGAGATCGCGATCCCGATGGTGCGCGGCCACTCGCCGGTGCCCGAGGGACGCGCCGCGGTCTACCTCCGGCTGCCCGGCCGGCCGCTCGACTTCGCCGCCCTCGACGCGGGGCCGCTGGCCGCCGAGGTCGGCCGCACGCTGGGCCACATCCACAACATCGAGCACCTCGTCTTCGAGGAGGCCGGCCGCCCGACCTACGACGCCGAGGCCCACCGCCGGCGGCAGCTGTCCGAGCTCGACCGCGCCGCGGCCACCGGGCACGTGCCGACCGGGCTGCTCACCCGGTGGGAGCACGCGCTCGAGGACGTCTCGGTGTGGCGCTTCGCCCCGAGCGCGGTCCACGGCACCTTCACGGGCGACAACGTCCTCGCCTCGTTCGAGGACGAGGACGACGCGTCGACCGGGCGGGTGCGTGGCGTGCTCGCCTGGGAGGAGAGCCGCATCGCCGACCCCGCGGACGACTTCGCCGAGCTGGTCAGTGTCGCGCCGGCCACGACGCTCGAAGCGGTCCTCGACGCCTACTCCGCCACCCGCATCGAACGACCCGACGCGCACCTCGTCCAGCGCGCGCGCCTGGCCGCCGAGATGGCTCCGTTGCGCCGGCTGCTCCGCGCCCTGTCCGCCGGGGAGCTGGACCTCGTCGAGAGCACGGCCGAGCAGCTGCGCGCCCTCGAGGCTGGGGTCGAGGCGGCCGACCGGCGGCACGCGCAGGAGGACCGCCGCCGCACCGAGCACGCCGAGCAGGCCCGACAGCAGGCCGCCGCCGTCCCGCACCCGAGGGAGCAGCCGGAGGCGCAGCAGCAGCCCGCCGCGCCGGAGCCCGACTGGGACGCGACCCAGCCCCACGTGCCCTTCCCGACACCCGGCCAGACGCAGGCCGTCTCGATGACCCCGCTGCTCGACGAGTCAGGGAGCGACGCTGCTGCCGCCGCGACGACGTCGTATGCCGTCCCGCCGGCTCAGTCGCGCGACGCCCCCTTCACCGAGAGCACCCCCGGCGACCCTTCTCCGCCTACGCACGAGCCTGGGGCCGAACCGACACCCGAGGCCGTGGCCGAGCCGGTGAGTGCGCAGGCCCAGGAGCCGGAGAAGACGCAGCCGAAGCAGACGCGGGCGGAGGAGACGCGGGCGGAGGAGACGCGGCCGGAGGAGTCGCAGCCTGTCCCTGTGGTGGCCCCGGGCTCCGAGGCGTCCGCCTTCGAGATCGACGAGGTCGAGGCACTGCCCGGGGACGAGGAGGCGGTCCTCGACCTGCACGAGGGCGCGTCCGGCTTCGTCGCAGTCGACCGCCGCGGTCCCAGCCGCCCGGTGGGGACGGGCGACGGGACGGGACCCGCGGAGCAGTCCTGACCCCGGCGGTCGCCTCTCCGTCAGTCCTGACCCCGGTCGTCCCGACTCCGACGACTCACTCGGGCAGCGTTCGCAACAACCCGACGAGGGCGCCCTCGTCGGGGAGCTCCGGCCGGACCGTGACCCCGTCTCGGGCGTAGTAGAACGCGGCGTCGACGAGCGACGGGTCGACGCCGCGTAGCCGGGCGAAGGCGACGGCATACGCGGCGAGCTGCAGGGCCCGGACGCTCGCGTCACGACCGGTAGGGCGTGCTCCCGTCTTCCAGTCGACAACGGTCCAGCCGCCGTCGTCGCGCGGGAACACGGCGTCGACGCGCCCGCGGACGGCGATGCCGTCGATGACCGTCTCGATCGACAGCTCCACCTCCTCCGGGATGCGGTCGGCCCACTCGCTCTCGAGGAAGCGCTGCTTCATCGCGTCGAGGTCACCGTCGTCGGCGGCCCCTTCGTCGGCGCTGCCGGGCAGCTCGAGCAGGTCGACGAACGCGGCGCGGGCGTAGTGCTCCTCGATCCAGGCGTGGAACGCCGTGCCCTGCCGGGCGGCCACCGCCGGGGGGCTGGGCATGGGCCGACGCAACGACATGGCGAACGCCTCGGCGTCGCGCGCCAGCGACACCACGGCGGACGCCGAGAGGTGGCGAGGCACGTCGACGACCGGCTCACCCCGTGACCGGCGCGCCGCCTGCTCCGCCAGCAGGATGCGCAGGTCGTCGACCCGGCGGTCTCCCAGAGGCACGGTCGGACCCGCCGCTATGAGGGAGGCCACCCGGCGGTGGGCGTCGAGCAGTCCGACCCGACGCTCGGCCATGGGGTCGTGCGGCCACTGCCGTGCCAGCGGCACCGCGAGGTGCGGGTTGCTCGGCGCCGCGGTCTTGCCCTTGTCGTCCACGACCGGGTCGGGGGCGGGCACCCACACGCCGCGGGTGACGGCGCCGGGCAGGGCGTCCTCGACCTCGGTGAGGAAGCGTGACGGCACGGAGAGGGTCTTCTTCGCGGCTCCCCACAGGTGGGTCGTGAGCAGCATCGCCGACCGGGCCCGGGTCAGCGCCACGTAGGCCAGGCGGCGCTCCTCGGCGATCGCGTGGCGGCCACCGTCGAGGACGAACTCGTCGATGGCCGCGCTCAGGGCCCTGCGATCCGGCACCCCCCGCCAGTCGAGGTGCGGCAGCCCGTCCCGGTCGCCGCGCAGGTCGTAGGGCAGGGAGTCCAGGCCTACGAGCCAGCCCTTGTCCTTGACCTCACCTGAGCAGGCGTACTCGACCGGGTCGCTCTCGGGGAGGGGAGCCACCGCCGTCGCGCTGTGTGCGGGGAAGACGCCCTCGACCAGCGTCGGGACCGCCACGACGTCCCACTCCAGGCCCTTGGCGGCGTGGACGGTCAGGACCTGCACGGCGTCGGCGTCGGAGTCGACGTGTCCGGCATCGAGACCGCGCTCCTGCTCGCGGGCCGCGTCGAGCCAGCTGAGGAACCCCGAGAGGGTCGGGCGATCGGCGGTCGTGGCGTAGCGGGCCGCAACGTCGGCGAAGGCGTCGAGGTGGACCCGAGCGGTTGAGGTCGTGTGCTCGGCCCGCGCGAGCACCTCGATGTCGAGACCGATCGCGACCTCGGCCTCTGCGACGAGATCGACAAGGGGCAGCGCCGTCAGCCGGCGCAGGCGTCGCACCACCTCCCCGAGCTCGCGGAGCCGGACCAGCGCCTCGTCGCCGATGGTCGCGCCGTCACGGCTGGTCCAGCCGGGGCGTGGCAGGTCGTCGAGCGCCTCGACGAGGGTGGCGGTGTCGGCGCTGTCGGCCGCGAGGTCCGAGCCACGACGGTCGCTCCCGGTCATGTCGGGCTGCTCGCCGTCGCTCGGGTCGACCGCTGCGCCCGCCGCCCGCGGGCTACCCGTCGGGCCCGGCTCTGCAACTGCGGGGGGCCCCTCGGGGAGCGGGTCGGCGGGACGCGGCTCACATGCCGGCAGTGGGTGCTCCGGCACGCGCCGCTCCGGCTCGGGGTGCTCCGGCGCGGACCCGGCGTCGCCGCGTGCCGGGCGCGAGTGCAGCTCTCGCGCCCAGGCCCACAGCCCGGCGAGATCCGCGGCGCCGAGACGCACGACCGGGCCGGTGAGCAGGCGCATGAGGTGGTCGCCGCGGGAGGGGTCCTGCACGACCCAGAGCGCCGCCACGAGGTCGCTGACCTCCGGGGTGACGAGCAGGCCACCGAGGCCGACGACCTCGACCGGGAGCTGGTGCCGTCGCAGGGCCTCCAGGACGATCGGGAAGGTCGAGCGGCGGCGGCACAGCACGGCGGCGCTGCGCCCGGTGCGACGGCCGCTGGGGCTCGACCAGTGCGAGGCGATCCAGGCCGCGACATGGTCGGCCTCGGCCTCGGCCGTCTCGAGACGCGCCACCTCGATGACGCCCTCGCCGGCACCCGGCCGTGACCGGAGGGGCTGGACGTGCTCGGTCGCGAGTGGGGCCGCGACGGCGTTGGCGGCAGCGAGGATGAGCGCGTCGTTGCGCCAGCTCGTCGAGAGGGGAAGCACGTCGGCGGGGCCCGACGCGTCGGCGAACTCGCGCGGGAAGCGCAGCAGGGTGGTCGCGCTCGCGCCCCGCCACCCGTAGATGGACTGGTTGGGGTCACCCACCGCGGTAAGTGCGACGCCCTCGTGGTGGAAGAGCGAGCGGAGCAGCTCGAGCTGCGCCTCAGAGGTGTCCTGGAACTCGTCGAGCAGCACCGCTCGGAAGCGCTCACGCTCGACCTGACCGACGGCGGGAACCGACCGGGCCAGGCGCGCGGCGATGGCCATCTGGTCGGCGAAGTCGAGCGACTCGCGCTCGCGCTTGAGGTCGAGGAAGGCCTCGACTATGGGCAGGACGGTGCGGCGCTCCCGGAGCACGGCGACCGCCTCGCGGGCTGCCGCCAACGAGCTGCGCCCCTCCCCGTCGGGCAGCGCGTCGAACCGGGCCAGCACCTCGTCGAGGTGCTCCATCACCTCGGACGGGGTGCGGACGTGCTCGGCCATCTCACCGGCGAGGGCCATGACCGCCTGGATGACGGTCGCCTCGCTCTTGACGACGTCGTCCATCGGGCCGTCCCAGCGCGAGACCGCCTCCGCGGCGAGCTGCCAGGCCCCGGCCTCGGTCAGGATGCGGAACTCCGGCTCGATGCCCACCCGCAGCGCGTGCTCGCGGACGAGCCGGCCGGCATACGAGTGGTACGTCGACACGGTGGGGGTGCCACCCAGCACCTCGGCCCCGCTGCCGTCGTCGGCCGGTGGTGTCCAGATGCCGGCCCGCTCGAGGCCGCGGAGGCGCTTGGCGATGCGCTGCGACAGCTCGGCCGCGGCCTTGCGGGTGAAGGTGAGGCCGAGGACCTGATCGGGGTCGACGAGCCCGTTGGCGACGAGCCACACGACCCGCGCCGCCATGGTCTCGGTCTTTCCCGAGCCGGCGCCCGCGACGACGAGCAGGGGCCGGGCCCCCGCCTCGATGACGGCTGTCTGCTCGTCGGTCGGGGGCGGCATCTCCAGAGCGCGGGCGATGTCGAGGGCGCTGTGCTGCGGGCGCACGTCGGCGTTGTCTGCGTCGCCGGTGTCGGTGTCGGTGTCGCGGGTGGCGCCGGGCTCGAGCTCGGTGTCGAGGGTGGTCACAGGGCGTCGCCTTCCGGCTGGACCGGGCACGAGGAGCGGACGGGACACGTCTCGCACGCCTTGCACTGGGTGGCGGTGAACTCGGCGGCGCCCATCCCCTCGGCGGTCTGCTCGACGAGGGCCCGCGCCCACGTGGGGTCGGTGCTGGCGGCCAGGGGGTCCTGTGTCAGCACGCTGGGCCTGAGGCCGCTGAGGCCGCCCTTGCCGATGAAGACGAGGGCCGCGCCCGCGCTGCGGTCGCCGAGCTGTGCGAACCCGCCCTCCTCCACGGCCACCTGGTAGGCCCCGAGCTGCCCGTGCTCGGCGAGGTCGGCCTTGGTGGGCTTGGACTTGCCGGTCTTGAGGTCGACGATGCGCACGTGCCCGTCGGCGTTGCGCTCGATGCGGTCGACCCGACCCGCGACGACGGCCCGACCGACCTCGACGCGGAAGTCGGTCTCGATCCCGACGCGCTCCCACTCCCGCTCGGCCGCCTCGCGGTATGCGGCGAAGCGGGCCACCATGTCGTGCGCCTCCGTGCGCGTGCGCTCGGTCACCCACCCCGGCTTCAGCCCGAGGCGCCCCCACCGTCGGTCGACCTCCTCGCGCAGGGTCTCGAGCGGGGCCTCGGGCAGCTCGGCGACGATGTCGTGCACGAAGGTGCCGACGGAGGCGGCGCCGAGGGAGACCCCCTCAGCCCCGACCGAGGTGAGGAACCAGCGCATCCCGCACTCGGCGAAGTAGGTGACCTTCGAGGGCGAGACCGGGACCGGCTCGTCGGGCCGGCGGACCGGCCGCTCGCTCGTCACCGACCGCAGCGCCCACCAGGAGCCGGGATCAGCCCCCCGCACCCCTTCCCGGGCGGCCGCCGCGAGCAGGTTGAGCGCGGGCTCGGCCACCCCGGGGTCGGGATTGACGGCCTCGCGACGCAGCTCACCGACCAGGCCGGGCAGCGTCATGGTGCGCGCCACCTCCGAGTGGGGGCGCACCTCGTCGGCGAGGCGGGTCGACGCCGGCGGGTCGACGAGGTCGAGGTAGACCGAGGGCTGCTCGTCCTCGTTGCCGACGGCCGTGACGAGCAGGCGCTCGGTGGCGCGCGTGACAGAGACGAGGAAGAGGCGCGTCTCGTCGTAGCGGACCGCGGCCTGGGCGGCCCGGAAGCCGAGCGGCCGGTCGGCGACGACGTCGACGAGGTCCTCGGACCCGAGCACCGAGCCGCGGAGGCGCAGGTCGGGCCAGACGCCCTCCTGCACGCCGGCGACGACGACGATGCGCCATTCGCGCCCGGCCGCCGTCTGGGGGGTCAGCAGCGCCACCCGGCCCCCGGACTGGGCGCCGACGAGCAGGGTGTCGCCGGGGACGTCCTGGCCCTGGATGTGCTCGAGGAACTTGTCGGGTCCGGCGGTGGGGAGGCGGTCGACGAAAGCGGCAGCGGCGTCGAACAGCGCGAGCACCGCGTCGAGGTCGCGGTCGGCCCGCTCGCCGCTCGAGCCGCCGGAGAGGGCCTGGCGGCGCCACGCCTCGGCCAGTCCGAGGCCCTGCCAGATCCCCCACAGCACCGACTCGGCCGTGACCCCGGGCGCCCAGCGCCGGTCGTCGGCCACCCGGGCCGCCGCCGCTCCAGCTGCGAGCGCCTCGGCGATGCGGGCGGCGGGTCGTGCGACGGACCCCATCAGTGCTGCCCGTGCGGGCGACTGGAGCAGCTCGGCGAGCAGCTCGTCGCTGGAGCGGCCGCCGCCCGAGGCCAGCTCCTCCTGTCGCAGGGACCGCCGCAGGCGCCGCAGGCCCACGGCGTCGGCACCGCCGACGGGAGACAGGAGCAGGTCGGCGGCTCGCACCGGGTCGGTGTCGTGGCGCTCCCCGCGGTGCGCGGCACGGGCCAGCGCGATGGACTCGTCGAGCAGGTGGAGCAGTGGACGCACCGCACTCTCGTCGCGGACCGGGGTCTCGGCGGTGCCTGCCTCGACCGGCACACCGGAGTGCGCCAGCAGCCGGCGCATCGCGTCGGCGCGGGCCGAGCCCCGGACGATGACGGCCATGTCGGTCCACGGCACGCCCTCGACCAGGTGGGCGCGCCGCAGCAGGGCGGCGACGTGCGCGGTCTCCTGGGCCGCCGAACGCAGCAGGGCCACCTCGACGATGGCCCGCGAGGGCTCCTCGGCCGCCGCGGTGAGGCGCCGCTGCTCGCCGCCACCGAGCGCGCCGATGCGACGCGAGACGCGGTCGGCCACGCCCACGATCGCCGACCCCAGCCGGTGGCTGCGGTCGAGGACGACCGTCTCGCTCGACGCGTCGCCGCCCAGGTCGTCGATGAGGTCGAAGAGACCGCCGGCGTAGCGCGGGTCGCGTGCCGCGCCGGCGAGGTCGCGCCAGCCGTCGGCGAGGAATCGCGGGTCGGCGCCGCGGAAGGTCTGCACCGCGACGTCGGGATCACCGATGAGGGCGATGCGCGGGCCACCGGGCCCGGCGACGACGCGCAGCAGCCGCGCCGCAGCCGAGGTGAGCTCCTGGGCCTCGTCGACGACGACGAGGCGGATGCGCTCGTGCAACCGGTCGAGCGCGGACGGGTCGTCGGCCAGCAGGTCGGCCACCGCCGTGAGCACCCAGGCGGGGTCGTACGAGCCGTGGCGGCTGAGCGAGGTCACCTCGTCGTACTCGCGGAGCACCTGGGCGGCCGCGGCCCACTCCGGCCGAGCGTGCTCGGCGGCCAGGCGCGCGAGGTCGTCGGGGGTCTGCCCGAGCTCGACGGCACGCATGAGCAGGTCGCGCAGCTCGTTGCGGAACCCGCGGGTGCCGAGGGCGTCACGCAGCTGCTCGGGCCAGACCGGCCCGGGGACCTCTCCCGATGCGTGCCCCGCGAGGAGGTCGCGCAGGATGACGTCCTGCTCCGGTCCGTTGAGCAGCCGCGGCGGCGGGTCGCCGCGCAGCGCCGCCTCGGCCCGGAGCACGCCGAAGCCGAACGCCTGCCACGTGCGGGCCAGTGACTCCGTGGAGGTGCCGCCGAGGCGCGTCGTCACCTGCTGGCGCAGCTCCGCCGCCGCCCGACGGCTCGACGTCAGCACGAGGCACGAGTCGGCACGCAGACCTCGCCGCAGAACCGCGTCGGCGACCAGCTCGACCGCGAGCGTGGACTTGCCAGAACCGGGGCCGCCCAGCACCCGCAGGACACGCGCGGTGGAGTCGACCGCCGCCTGCTGGCGCTCGTCGAGCCGCACCTGCACCGCGGCAGGGGCTGGGGCTCGGCTCAGGATGACCACGACGAGATTCCATCACGCGGCGCCGACACCACACCTGCCCCGGGGCTCGCGCCGCGCGGCCGGCCCGCGCGCCGGCCCGCGCGCCCGACCAACCGGCCCCGGCAGGACCGGTCCGGCCGACGACCGGTCGTCAACCGGCAGCACGGAAGGTCTCGTACGATGCGGATGGCGCGGTGATTCGCAGCGCGGACGGCTCGACCTGACGACCACTTCCCGAGGGCGGCGCATGTCTCCAGAGAACGACGTGGTCCCGATAGTCGATCCGGGCGTGCGACGCCGGCTGCTCGCCCGGGCGTGGCCCGGGCACCCCGCCCGCTGGCAGGACGTGCCGGCCCGTCTGAGACCGACGCTCGCGACGGTGTTCCGGCTCACGACGGCCGCAGTCATCGCATACGTCCTCTCCCAGGCGGTCACCGGCGGGACCCAGGACCTGACGGGCCCCCTCACGGCGCTGCTCGTGGTGCAGGCGTCGGCCTTCTCGACCATCAAGATGGGTGCTGTCCGGGTCGGTGCCGTCCTCGCCGGGATCCTCGTCGCCACCCTGCTCTCGACGTGGATCGGGCTCACGTGGTGGAGCCTGGGAGCGGCCATCGCGGCCTCGCTGCTGCTCGCCAAGGTGCTGCGCCTGGGCGAGCAGGCGCTCGAGACGCCGATCAGCGCGATGCTCATCCTCGGGGTGAGCAACCACGGCGTCGCGGCGGAGACGCGCATCGTCAACACGCTGATCGGCGCGGCCGTCGGTGTCGCCTTCAGCGTGCTCTACCCGCCCGCCATGCCGATCGGCGCCGCCAGGCAGGGGATCCTGCGGGTGGCGGATGCGGCCGCCTCCGCCCTCGGCGTCGCGGCGGACAGCTTCACCGCAGGACCGGTCAGCCGGGAGCAGGTGGGCGAGTGGATCGGCCGGGCCCGGGCCGCGACGGGCGAGGTCGCGCGCACCGCCGAGACGATCGGGCGCCTGAAGGACAGCCGCCGCTTCAACCCTCGCGCCCTGGGCACGGTCGACGTCGAGCCCGTGCTCGCCACCGCGCTGGACAACCTCGAGCACTGCCTCCTGGCCATCCGGGCCCTCTTCACCCTCATGCGCGCCGAGCTCCCGCCCGAGTCGGCGCGCGAGGACCCGTACGGCGACGAGCTGCGTTCGGCGTTCGCGGTCGTCCTGGACGACAGCGCCGAGTGCCTGCGGGCCTTCGGCGGTCTCGTGGTCGCCGAGTCCGAGGGGCGCGAGGAGGACGCCGAGAAGGCGCTGGCGCAGAGCCTCGACATCCTTCGCGAGACCCAGGCCATCCTCACCGAGCTCATCCTCGTGCGCGCCCGGGAGGACACCTCGTCGTGGCTGCTGCGCGGCTCGATCCTGGCCGCCGTCGAGCAGGTGCTGGCCCAGCTCGACCTCGAGAACCGCGAGCGGGTGCACCGCGCGTGGAAGGAGCAGCAGCAGCGCCGGCGGCTGGCCCAGCTTCCGCGGATCGTCCACGACGTGCTCCCCCACCCAGACCGGCCCTACCCCCGAGGCCTCGAGCCGGGCCGCGTCCGGCAGCGCCGCCGGCGCACCCCGGTCGACCGCCACGGACCCGGACCGGGCTCGCCCTAGTCGCCGGCCACGACCTCGACCTCGAAGCCCTCTCCGCTCTCGAGGTACGCGGCGTAGTGCTGCGGCCCACCGGCGTACGGGTGCCGGTCGGCGAACATCAGCGCCCACCCTCCCTCGGCACAGTCGGCGACCAGCGCGTCCACCTCGGCGCGCGAGCCGCCGTGGAACGCCAGGTGGTTGAGCCCGGCACGCCGGCGCTCGTGGCGCCCCGCGACGACGTCCGCCCCGGACTCGACGACGACGTAGACGGAGCCGAGCTCCCAGGCCCGGCCGTGACCCCAGTCGTCGCCCAGGCGGTAGCCGAGCCTCCCGAGCAGCCAGCCCCACTCCCGCCCGGCCGCCGTGATGTCCTCGACCCAGATCTCGACGTGGTGCAGGCCGCCGCGCCGCCCGGCGTCTCGAACGCCCCCGTCGTCCGCGGGGGAGGTCGCGTCGGCGAGGTCCCACCGGGCCCTCGCCATGTCGGCGCGGGCGCCCTCGACGAGCCCCCGGACCATCGGGGTCCCCTCGGCCCGCCAGTGCTCGAGCGCCTCGTCCTCGAGCCCCTGCGGCGGCCGTCCGTCCGAGCGGATCACCCGCCACCACGGCACGTTGGAGCCGTATCGGCTCATGACGGTCCCCACCGTGCGCGGACCCATCCCGCCGAGGTGCCTGGCGATGTCGCCGTAGGCGAGCACGCGCCCCTGCGGGATGGTGGCGACGAGGTCGAGCACCCGCTCGGCGTGGTCCTCCAGCGGCACGGGCGTCCTCTCAGTACTCGGGCTGGCTCGGGTCGATCTCCCGGAGGTACGCGAGTATGCCGCCCTCGACGTTCGCGACGTCCGTGAACCCAGCGCGCAGCGCGAGTCGCGTCGCCTCGGCCGACCGGCCGCCGACCTTGCAGTGGATGAGCACCCTTCTGTC
Organism: Terrabacter sp. NPDC080008; assembly: GCF_040702505.1. Lineage (NCBI taxonomy): Bacteria > Bacillati > Actinomycetota > Actinomycetes > Micrococcales > Intrasporangiaceae > Terrabacter > Terrabacter sp. NPDC080008. The sequence goes on along the minus strand of NZ_JBFBLC010000003.1, from coordinate 68,973 downwards.
CGAGGGCAGCTCGGCGAAGGCCTCCCCAGACCGGAACAGGTCGAGGTGGATGGGGACGGCGCCCGGGATCGAGGCGATGGACCGCTCCTCCTCACCGCGCACGTCGACGAGCAGCGGCGGCAGGGCCCCGGCGAGCTCCTCCGTCATCTGCTGCACCGTCACGCTGGGCAGGTCGCCCTCGTCGTGCGCGGCGGCACCGGGCACGCCGCAGAACTCGACGTAGTCGACGAGCTCGGTGACGGTCGGGTGGTCACCGCAGACCGGGCAGTCCGGGTCGGGGCGGACGGTGAGGGTGTCCCACGTCTGCCGCAGCGCGTCGTGGACCATGAGCCGGCCGACGAGCGGCTCGCCGATGCCGAGCAGCAGCTTGATCGCCTCCGTCGACTGGACAGAGCCGATCGCCGCGCACAGCACGCCGAGCACTCCTCCCTCGGCGCAGCTGGGCACCGAGCCGGGCGGGGGCGGGTCGGGGAACACGCAGCGGTAGCAGGGCCCCTGCCCCGCCCACCACACCGACACCTGGCCGTCGAAGCGCAGGATCGAGCCCCACACGTGCGGCTTGCCCAGCAGCACGCAGGCGTCGTTGACGAGGTAGCGCGTCGGGAAGTTGTCGGTGCCGTCGACGACGAGGTCGTAGTCGCCGATGATCGCCAGGGCGTTGGACGAGTCGAGGGCCACGTCGTGCCGCACCACGGTGACGTGCGGGTTGACGCGGTGGACCGCGGCCTCGGCCGACTCGGTCTTCGGGCGGCCGATGTCGGCGTCGGAGTGGATGACCTGGCGGTGCAGGTTGGTGAGGTCGACGACGTCGGCGTCGACGACCCCGATCGTGCCGACGCCGGCAGCCGCGAGGTAGAGCAGCGCGGGCGACCCCAGACCCCCGGCGCCGACGACGAGCACCCGTGCGGCGGCGAGACGCTCCTGGCCGTCCCGACCGACGTCGGGCAGCAGCACGTGCCGGGCGTACCTCGTCGTCTCGGCCCTGCTGAGCGCCCGACCCGTCTTGACCAGCGGCTCCGTCGACATGTCCTCACCGTACTGCTCGGTATGGTGAGAGGGACCCGGTCGTCTGCAGGGGCGGACGGCGACCCTGACGAGCAGCGCGGCCACGCGCGAAGAGGACCCGCATGGCAGACGAGACCACACCCCCGGGGCGCGGCCAGCGGCTGCCCCGATCCGAGCGGCGGGCGCAGTTGCTCGAGGCAGCGCTCGGCGTCTTCGTCGAGAACGGCTACCACGCCGCGGCGATGGACGACATCGCAGCGCGGGCCGGCGTCTCGAAACCGGTTCTCTACCAGCACTTCCCGGGCAAGCTGGAGCTCTACCTGGCGCTCATCGACCAGCACACCGGCGAGCTCGAGCAGCTCGTCCGCGACGCCCTCGCGCTGTCCGACAACAAGGCCCGCATCAACACGATGACGCGCGCCTACTTCGACTTCGTGGGCCAGGAGGGCGCCGCCTTCCGGCTCATCTTCGAGTCCGACCTCGCCAACGAGCCGGAGGTCCGCCGGCGCCTCGACCAGATCGACCTGACGTGCGCCGAGGCGATGGCCGAGATCATCCGCAGCGAGACCTCGATGGACCAGCAGGAGGCCGTGCTCGTCGGCGTGGCCTTCGTCGGGCTCGCCCAGACCTCGGCCCGCCACTGGCTCACGAACGAGGCGACGCTGTCCAAGGAGACGGCGGTGCGCCTCACCGCAGCCCTCATCCGGCGCGGCTTCGGAGCCTTCCCGCTGGTCGGCCGGAGCGAGGGCGCGGCCCGGGAATCCGTGGCGACGCCCGCTGGTTAAGGTGACGACAGGGCGCGGTCGACCGCGTCGGCCAGACCCACAGTTTCTGAGAAAGCAGGTTTGACGTGGAGGTCCGCATCGGAGTCCAGCACGTGGCGCGCGAGATCACCTTCGAGACGACGCAGTCGACCGACGAGATCTACGCCGCCGTCAAGGCGGCTCTCGGCTCTGACGTCCTCGAGCTGACCGACGACAAGGGCGGCCGGATCATCGTGCCGTCGGCCTCGATCGGCTACGTGACGACGGGTGCCGAGCGCAAGGCGGGCGTCGGCTTCGGCGCCCACTGACGGCATACCCAAGAGCCACTCCCGCAAAGGGTTTCGCCCGCTCGCGACGATCCCACCACGAAGGCCGCCGACCCACCAGGGTCGGCGGCCTTCGTCGTGCACTCGCACCCAGCCGGTCCTCAGGAAGGCGTGGCAAGCGGTCCCCGTCCGGGTACAGGAAGATCGAACGAGCCGGAACCGACCGGCCGTCGCCGCCCGGAGCCCGGGCACGAAGGAGGAAGCCCCGCACCATGATCGGAACCATCCTGGCCGCCCTGGTCGCAGGCGCGATCGTGGGACCGCTCGCTCGTCTCGTGCTGCCCGGCCGGCAGCACATCGGCGTCCTTCTCACCGTCGTGCTCGGTGCCATCGGCTCGCTCATCGGAGCCTTCATCTACTACAAGGCCACCGGGGTGAGCGACACCAAGGGGATCGACTGGATCTCCGGGCTCATCGGCGTGCTCGTGGCCGCTGCGCTCATCGTCGGCTACGGCATGCTCACCGGCAACCGCCAGACCCGCTGAGCCAACGCCCGGGGCTCGGCCGGATGTGCGACCGCGCCCCTCTCGTCGGCTTTGTCCCCCGGACGACGGGTCCATATCGAAATGCAACCCGCCACGTCCACCATTCCAGCCACAGGCGGTGGGACATTGTTCTCGTCGCATGTGTCATCCGCACCCCTCGCGGACCAATCGGTCGCACACCGCGACCAGAAGGAGCGTTCACATGATCGGAACAATCATCGCGGCCATCGTCGTCGGCGCCATCATCGGTGCCCTCGGTCGACTCATCCTCCCCGGCAAGCAGAACATCTCGCTCGTCATGACGATCCTCATCGGCATCGTGGCCAACGTCATCGTGACCTTCGTCGTTCGCCAGCTGGGCTACTCGAACTCCTCCGGCGGCATCGCCTGGATCCCACTGATCCTCGGCGCCATCGTGGCGGCGATCCTGATCGTCGTGTACGGCCGCGTGAGCCACAAGGCAGTGTGACGTCCAGTCACTGCTTCTCTCGTCACGAAGGGCCCGACCGTCCGGTCGGGCCCTTCGTCGCGTCCACCACCGAAAACCGCTGGCGTATGCCGTGAGCTCGCGCGCCGGCGCGGCGCACCTCCCACGTGTGGCCGGCCACACGGCATACGGCCTCCGTCAGGCCGAGAGGCCGAGGCGCTCCATGCGCCGGGAGTGCTCGTCGGTGAGCCGCACGAACATCCGCCCGAGCTCGGCGAGGTCGGCGCCGGCCCGGCCGGGCGCCCCCACGAGGATGCTGGCGAGGGCGTCGCGCTCGACGCCGACGCGCTGGGCCTGGGTGATCGCCTCCCCCACGAGGCGACGGCCCCACAGCGCCAGCCGGCCGGCCACGCGAGGGTCGGCGGCGATCGCCTCCCGCACGACGCTGACGGCGAAGTCGGCCTGTCCGGTGTCCTCGAGGACGCTCAGGACCAGGGCCCGGGTGTCGTCGTCGACGTAGCGGGAGATCTCGCGGTAGAAGTCCTGCGCGATCCCCTCGCCGACGTAGGCCTTGACCAGCCCCTCGAGCCAGTCCGAGGCGCTCGTGCGCTCGTGGAAGGCGTCGACCGCAGGCACGAACGGCTCCATCGCGGTCTCGGGCACGACGCCGAGCGACTGGAGGCGCTCGGTCAGCACGGCGTAGTTCTTCAGCTCGTGCGCCGCCAGCGTCGCGAGCGCCGACCTGTGGCGCAGGGCCGGCGCGAGGTCGGCGTCCCGGGCCAGCTGGCTGAAGGCCCGCAGCTCTCCGTACGCCAGCGCCCCGAGCAGGTCGGTGACAGCCGCGAGGTAGCCGGGCTCGTCGGCGCTCTCGCCGGTGGTCGCACCGGTGGTCGCGCCGGTGGTCGCGGGCGTCTCCTCGTTGCTCATGCGCACAATCTAGTGAAGGAGTTCGGGGGTTTCGCCCGTGTGCCGGTAGACTGGACCGGACAACTCGGTGCCCGGTCGGCCCGATGGTTTGCCCAGATGGTGCTCGCGGAGTTCAGCCGCGCACCGGTGGAGCGCGCACGGTGTGTTTGCCGGTGCGAGAGCCACCCACCGTCCCTGACAGTCTCCGATCGGCCCGTCACGCGCCACTGAGCTCCCGCACAGCCGGGGTGCTCGTGCCGATCGAGAGATGCCCATGACCCAGACCAACGAGACCGCCGCCGACGCGGCGGTCGCCATCGAGACGGTCGACGCGCCCGCCGCTGCGGCGCAGGATGCGCCCACGCCGACCTTCGCGGACTTCGACGTCCACCCCGACATCGTCGCCTCGCTCGCCGACGGCGGGATCGTCCACCCCTTCCCCATCCAGGCGATGACGCTGCCCGTGGCCCTCGCCGGCCACGACATCATCGGCCAGGCCAAGACCGGCACGGGCAAGACCCTCGGCTTCGGCGTGCCGATCCTCAACCGCGTCGTGGCCCCCGGTGACGCCGGCTTCGAGTCGCTGGCTCGGCCCGGCAAGCCGCAGGCCCTCGCCGTGGCCCCCACCCGCGAGCTCGCCGTCCAGGTGGCCGCCGACCTGCAGCGCGCCGGCAAGCGACGCGGCATCCGCGTCCTCACCGTCTACGGCGGCCGCGCCTACGAGCCGCAGATCGAGGCCCTCAAGACCGGCGTCGAGGTCGTCGTCGGCACGCCGGGCCGACTCATCGACCTGTCCAAGCAGGGCCACCTCGACCTGTCCCAGGCCCGCACCGTCGTGCTCGACGAGGCGGACGAGATGCTCGACCTCGGCTTCCTGCCTGACGTCGAGACCCTCATGTCGCTGACGCCGGCCTCGCGCCAGACGATGCTCTTCTCGGCGACGATGCCCGGCGCCATCGTGGCTCTCGCCCGGCGCTACATGTCCCAGCCGACGCACATCCGCGCGATGGGCGACGAGACCGAGAACGCCCACACCGTCAAGGCGGTCGAGCAGTTCGTCTACCGCGCACACGCGATGGACAAGGTCGAGATGCTCTCGCGCATGCTCCAGGCCAACGGCCGCGGGCTGACCATCATCTTCAGCCGCACCAAGCGCACCGCGGCCAAGGTCGCCGAGGAGCTCGTCGACCGCGGCTTCGCCGCTGCAGCGATCCACGGTGACCTCGGACAGGGCGCGCGCGAGCAGGCGCTGCGCGCGTTCCGCAACGGCAAGGTGGACATCCTCGTGGCCACCGACGTCGCGGCCCGCGGCATCGACGTCGAGAACGTCACCCACGTCATCAACTACCAGTGCCCCGAGGACGAGAAGACCTACCTGCACCGCATCGGCCGCACGGCCCGCGCGGGCAACACCGGTGTGGCCGTGACCTTTGTCGACTGGGACGACCTGCACCGCTGGGCCCTCATCAACAAGACGCTCGACCTCGGCATCCCCGAGCCGCAGGAGACCTACTCGAGCTCGGAGCACCTCTTCACCGACCTCGACATCCCGACCGACGCCAAGGGCCGGCTGCGCCGCTCCGAGCAGAAGCTCGCCGGCCTCGGCGCCGAGGAGATCGAGGACCTCGGCGAGACGGGCAAGCGCCACGGTCGAGGCGCCGGCGCCGGGCGTGGCTCGGGCCGCGACGGCGGTGGCCGGGGGCGCTCCCGCTCCGACCACGGTGCCGGCGACGGCGAGAACGCCTCAGCCTCTGGGGAGGACGGCGAGAGCCGCCCCCGTCGCAGCCGCAACCGCCGGCGTACGCGTGGGGCCGGGGCCGCAGCCGCCGGCGCCGCCGGGTCGGAGAGCTCGACGGGCGGCGAGTCGCCTGCCTCCTCGTCCGGGGACGCTGCACCTGCGGGCGAGGACGGCGCGCGTCGTCCTCGTCGCCGCCGTCGCGGCGGCTCCGGACGCGAGGGCGCCGGACGCGAGGGCGCGACCGCGTCCACCGCGACGGCCGCGGAGTGACGTCCTCGACGACGTCTCACTGAGCAGAGGGAGAGGCCCGGGTCGGGGCACCAGCAGGTGCCGCGACCCGGGCCTCTCCACGTCCGGCGCCGCTCAGGGTCAGGGCGTCCAGGTGGCCCCTGCAGACCCCGTCGCCATGCACCACGTCCCGCGGCACGCGATGTCGTCGGCCGGTTGGATCTTCGTCGCCGTCTCGCCCCACTCGAGGCCGTCCCACATCCACACGGTGCTGTCGTCGTAGCCCGTGGCCACGCATCGCGTCGCCGTCTGGCACGAGAACCGGGCAGGGCCCCACGGCGTCGGCGTGGTGCGCCACGTCACGCCGTCGAACCGAGCGGACACCGCAGTTCCACTTCCGGCCGCGACGCCGATGGCGCCGCACGAGCTGGCGGAGACGCACGACAGCCCGTTCACCTGTTGCAGGCCGGTCCGCGCGGCCTTGGACCACGTCGACCCGTTCCACACGGAGTAGCGACCCGTCCACGTGTCGACCGCCACACAGCTCCGGGCCGTGGCACAGACAGCGCGCACGGCGGTGTTGCCGTCCTCGTTGGGGAACAGCTGGGTCAGAGCAGACCAGGACGTGCCGTTGTACCGACGGTAGTGACCGGACTGGAAGAGGAAGCACACGGTGGAGGAGGCGCAGGCCAGGCTCGAGTAGTAGTTGACGTTGTCGAAGGTCGTCGTCGGCCCCCACGCGCCGGTCCACCTTCGATAGGTGCCCGACTGTGCGTCGACGGCGAGGCACCATGTCGCGGACACGCAGGAGAGCAGGGATCTGCTCTCGCTGACCGTCGTCGGGGCGGACCACGTGCTGCCGTTCCAGGTGAGCACGTTGCCCAGGTAGTCGCTGAGCATGCACCTGCTGGGGCTCGCGCAGGTCACCTCCCCCAGGATGCCGATGGACCGGTCGAAGTTCGCCATCGGGGACCATCTGGAGCCGTTCCACCTGTTGAATCGACCCTTGCTGTCGACGACGAGGCACATCGACGCGGAGGCACAGTCGATGACCCGGTTGCGAAGACCGGCCGACGGCGTGACGTAACGGGTCAGCTCGGTGATCGACCACGTCGACCCGTTCCACCGGGCGACGCGTCCGTCGCCGAGGCCCTGGCAGGACGTCGGCGACGAGCACGAGAGCGAGTTGACGTTGACGATGAGGTTTGAGGTCGTGGCGGCGGCGCGGCTCCACGAGGACCCGTTCCACCGCCAGACCCGGCTGCCGTTGAAGCTCGTGACCATGCAGAAGGTCGCTGACGTGCACGAGACCTCGACCCAGTCGTAGCCCGACGAGGAGGCGAGGTTGGAGCCGCTCCACGTCGTGCCGCTGGCCTTCATCACCCGGACGTAGCCATTGGAGGCCGAGCCGGACGCCCAGCAGAGGGTCGCGGTGGGGCAGGACACCGAGCGCAGAACCGAGAAGCCGGCGGGGCCGCTGACCGAGCCGACGCCCGTCCCGTTCCAGAAGCCGGCCCGGGGCCTGTCGTCCTGTTCCCCGACGAGGGCGCACCTGCTCGCGCTGTAGCAGTCGACCGCGCTCCACGAGACCGAGCCGGGGACGACGGACCACGAGCCCGAGCGGTAGACGGCATACCCGCCGATGGTCAGGGCTCCGAGGCAGAAGGTCGTGGACGGGCAGGACACGTCGGTGAACCCACGGACGAAGTTCCCGTCCTGGCTGACGACCTGCACCCGACTGCTCCACGACGTGCCGTTCCACGACAGCGCCGCGCCGCCCTCGTCGCCCACCATGCACCACGTCGTCGTCGGGCACGACACGGCTGTCGGCGATCCTTGACGCGCGGGAAGCGAACTGCGACCTGCCCACGACTGGGCCCGTACGGTGCCGGTCACCGCCGTGGCCTCGGAGTAGTCCCCGGCCGCGTCCCGGGCGAAGACGGCGTACGAGTAGGTGACGCCCGGCGCGACTCTGGAGTCGATGAACGAGGCAGTGGCAGGCGTGCCGATGCCGATCCCGTCGTACGGCGAGGAGGGGGCTTCGGCCCCGGCGCGCCGCCGGATCACGTAGCCGGTCACGCCTCCGGTGCCGGGCTTGGTCCACGACAGGGCGAGCGCCGATCCGGAAGGCGACGCCGCGGCGGTGGTGACCGTCCCGGGGACACTCTGTGCGTCCGCCGGGCCGAGCACCCACCCGACCAGGTCGACGACGAGGCGGAGCGTGCTCGCCTGGCTGACCGTGAGCCGGAGCTGGCCGTTCTGGTCGACCGGAGCAACCACCTGCACCGCGACCGTGGCCCCGCGGGCGAACGTCAGCTGGGACACGTTGGGCGTCCCGGCCCCCGGTGCCCCGACCGTGACGAAGCCGTTGGCCGAGGGTCCGACGACGGTGACGTTGACGACCGCGGCGGCCGAACCCCTGGGAACGGTCGAGCCGACGGTCACCGCGGCGCCGGGCGCGACCGGGCCACCGCTCCTGGTGTCGAGGACCCGGCGGGGAGTGCTCGGCACGAGGGCCCCGTCGTCCGACGCGCTCCCGGCCACAACTGCGGCGAAGACGTCGGCGACCACGTCGACGGAGGCTCCGGCCGAGACACGGATGTCGACGGTCCCCGTCGGGGAGAGCCTCGCCACTACGACGTTGGATACGCTGCGACCCGCCGCGAAGTTGAGAGCCGATGTCGAGGCGCTGCCGCTGTCGACCGGGGTGACGGCCAGGTAGCCCGCCCGGCTCGGCGCGACGGCCGTCAGGTTGAGGACCGCGGCGGAAGCGCCGGTCGGCACACCACCTCGCCCAGCGACCGTGAGCCGGACCACGGCCGGGCCGGTCACTCGCCGAGCGGGTGCGCCGAGCCCCGCTCTCGTGTCGAGCAGTCGGCTCGGCCTGAGGACGCGGACCGAGCCGGGGTTCACCACCGGTCCGACGGCCACGTATCCGGAGACGTCGGCGACGAGCTGGGCCGCACCTCCGGAGACGGAGAGCGTGACGGCACCGTCGGCGCCCACGGGTACCAGCGCGAGGTTGGTCACGGTCTGGCCGGTGACGTAGTTGAGGTTCGAGATCGCCGGCCGGGTCGTCCCTGAGGCGTATGCCGTCACGTAGCCGGAGCCGGTCGTCGCCGTGACGGTGACGCTGAGGAGCACCGCAGCCGCCCCGGAGGACGGGACCCCGGCCACGCCGGCGACCCGCACGGACCTGGACTGGCCGCCGACGACGATCCCGGCGGGAGCACCGCGTCCGCTGCGTGTGTCGAGGACCCGACTGGGCCGCACCGGGACGACACCCCCCGGCAGCCCCGTCGCAGTCGCGGTCGTAGTCGCCGTCGTTGCTGCGGCTGCCGGGCCCGCGGCCGCGCTGACGGCCGGCAGTGCGTTCGCCGGAGTCGGACTCGCGAGCGACCCAGACGACGCAACGAGCGCTGTGACCGTGGCGGCGAGAAGGCGACTCGCGCGCAGCATGAACGTGGACATGACCGTACTCCCCTGTCAGCGCGCGGCACCGCCGCGAGTGCGCCGATCCTAGGGCCGGTCTCCGGACCGCACAACGCTTTCGCCGGATTGTCCGACCCCGCTGGCACGGCGACGGCCGGGCCCCTGCTGGGACCCGGCCGTGCGCATACGCCCTCCTGGGGCGCGCAGAGATCAGGCGTTGATCGTCGCGGTGTCGATGACGAAGCGGTAGCGCACGTTGCCGGCGACCACGCGGTCGTAGGCCTGGTCGACCTCGTCGGCGGAGATCTTCTCGATCGTCGCGCCGATGCCGTGCTCCGCGCAGAACTCGAGCATCTCGGCCGTGGCGGGGATGCCACCGATGTTCGAGCCGGCCACGACGCGGCTGCCACCGACGACCGCGCCGGGCGCGAAGTCGTAGTTGCCCGTGGGCAGCCCGACGTTGGCGATGATGCCGAGAGGACGCAGCAGCCCGATGTAGGTCTGCATCGGCAGGTCGGCGCTCACCGTGTTGATGATGAGGTCGAAGCTGCCCTTGAGGCTCTGCAGCACGCCCGCGTCACCGGTGGCGTAGTAGTTCGTCGCGCCGAGGGCCTCGCCGTCGCTCTTCTTGGCGTCGGTGCGGCTCAGGACGCTGACCTCGGCGCCCATGGCGGCCGCGAGCTTGACGGCCATGTGGCCGAGGCCGCCGAGCCCGATGACAGCGACCTTCTTGCCGGGACCGGCGCCCCAGCGCTTGAGCGGCGAGTAGACGGTGATGCCGGCGCAGAGCAGCGGCGCAGCGACGTCGAGCTCGATGCCGTCGGGGATCGCCACGGCGAAGCGCTCGGAGACGACGACCTGCTGGGCGTAGCCGCCCTTGGTCTGCTCGCCGTCGTAGCCCTTGCCGTTGTAGGTCATGACGGCGCCCTTGGTGCAGAACTGCTCCTCGCCGTTCTTGCAGAACTCGCACTCGCCGCACGAGTCGACCATGCAGCCGACGCCGACGCGGTCGCCGACCTTGTACTTCGTGACGCCGTCACCGACGGCCGAGACGACACCGGCGATCTCGTGGCCCGGGACCATCGGGAAGTGCGCGCTGCCCCACTCCTCGCGGACCTGGTGGATGTCGCTGTGGCAGATGCCGGCGAACTTGATATCGATGAGGACGTCGTCGTCGCGCAGGTCGCGGTGCTCGACGGTGCGGGCCTCGAAGGGGGCTCCGGCGCTCGGTGCGACCAGTGCAGGCGTGGAAATCAAGAGGGTGTCTCCTTCGTGGTGGGTTGGCGACGCTCTCAGGTGCAGCGCCTCCCCACCGCGGTTCATTCCCGGCCTTCGGGATCTTCCCGGTCGCCCCGCGTGGCGCCGCAGGGGCCCTCAGAGCCGCGCGAGCAGCGCGGCCGCCACGTCGCGGTAGGCCTGCGCGCCCTTGGACGTCCGTGCCGTCACGAGGATCGAGCGGCCCACCGCCGGGGCCTCCGCGAAGCGCACCGTCTTGGGGATCGGCGGCTCGAGCACGGGCAGCTCGTAGCGCTCGCCCACGTCGGCCAGCACCTCGCGGGCGTGGTTGCTGCGACCGTCGAAGAGGGTCGGCAGGATGCCCCACACCTCGAGGTCGCGGTTGAGGATCTTCTGCACGTCGGCGACGGTGTCGAGCAGCTGCCCGACGCCGCGGTGGCTGAGCATCTCGCAGGGCATCGGGATGATCAGCGCGTCGGCCGCCGTCAGCGCGTTGAGGGTGAGGACACCGAGGCTGGGCGAGCAGTCGAGCAGGACGATGTCGTATGCCGTGTCGAGGCCCTCCAGCGCCGTGCGCAGGACGTACTCGCGCCCGGGGCGAGGCAGCAGCATGGCCTCGGCACCGGCCAGCTCGATGGCCGAGGGCAGCAGGTCGACGCCCTCCTCGCAGGTGACGACGACGTCGCCGGGCGCAACTCCCCCGGTGAGCACGTCGTGCACCGAGCGCTCGACCGTGTCGGGGTCGACCCCGAGGGAGAAGGTCAGGCACGCCTGGGGGTCGAGATCGACGAGCAGCACGCGCTTGCCCTGCTCGGCGAAGGCTGCGCCGATGCTGGCCACGGATGTCGTCTTGGCGACGCCACCCTTCTGGTTGGCCAGCGCGATGACCGTCGGCCGCATCTCGGGCGTCGCGCGTTCCGTGCCTTTCGGGGCCGAGGAGGCGGTGGACCTGTCGCTCGTGCGGGTGCGGGGCGCCATGCGGCCCAGTCTGTCAGGTCCGGTCGTCGCGACGGCCGGACCGCGCTGCTCCCGCGCACGGCACGTGACGCATCCGACAGGCAGCGTGGCGCCGGAGGACGGGCGGCCTGAACGGCCCACCGCTCAGGCCGCGTCGGTCACAGGATCGGCATCCCGCCGTTGACGTGGACCGTTGCACCGCTGACGTAGCTCGACTCGGGCGAGGCGAGGAAGACGAACGCCGGTGCGAGCTCGGCCGGCTGGCCGGGGCGTCCCAGCGGCGTCTGCTGGCCGAACTCCGGCAGGTCCTCGGGCGGCTGTCCACCGGCGGTCTGCAGGGGCGTCCACACCGGGCCGGGGGCGACGACGTTGACGCGGATGCCCTTCGGCGCGAGCTGCTGCGCGAGCGCCTTCGAGAACGTGTTGATGGCTGCCTTCGTCGAGGCGTAGTCGACGAGGGTCGGGGACGGCTGGTAGGCCTGCACCGAGCTCGTGTTGATGATCGTCGAGCCGGGCTGCAGGTGGGGCAGGGCCGCCTTGGTGATCCAGAACATCGCGTAGACGTTGGTCTTGAACGTCTCGTCGAACTGCTCGTCGGTCACGTCCTCGAGGCTCTCGACGGTCTGCTGCTTGCCGCCGTTGTTGACGAGGATGTCGAGGCCGCCGAGCTGCTCCACCGCCCGGGCGACGAGATCGGTGCAGTACTGCCGGTCCTTGAGGTCTCCCGGCAGGGCAACGGCCTTGCGGCCGGCCTCCTCGATGAGCGCGACGATGCGGTCGGCGTCCTCCTGCTCCTCGGGTAGGTAGGAGAGCGCGACGTCGGCGCCCTCGCGGGCGAAGGCGATGGCGGTCGCGCCGCCGATGCCGGAGTCACCGCCGGTGATGAGGGCCTTGCGCCCCTCGAGCCGCCCGGTGCCGCGGTAGGTGTCGGCGCCGAGGTCGGGCTGGTCTCGCATGTTGGCGTCGAGGCCGGCGCCGGGCTGCGACTGCGCCTCGGTGTCGATGTCGGCGTAGAGGGCGGTCGGGTCGGTCAGGGTGTACTGGTCTCTGCTCATGGGGGTCCTCGCATGGCCGGCCCCGGAAGGGCTCGCCACAGGTCGCGGGTGGGGCACCGGCGGCGTCTGCACCGGCTCGCTCTGGCCATGCCCTCAGCGCGCCATCCCCAAACCTCCGCAGACGTCACCCTGTCGCGGCGCCGCCTGCCGTCGCTGCGTAGCCGGCGGCCTCGAGCCCTGCCCAGTCGGACTTCTCCGGTCCCATCTGCTGGCCCTCGGGACAGTGGGCGCGGAAGTCGCACCACGAGCAGATCGCCGACGTGCGAGGGGGGAAGCGCGTCGACTCGACGCCCAGCTCCTTGAACTCCGCGTCGGCGCGGCGCAGGTCCGAGGCGATCGACTCGGCCTCGGCGACCTTGCGGCCCAGCGACTCGTCGGTGTGCTCGTGCGCGGCGACGGTGCCCGACGGCACGTGGTGCAGCTCGACCCGGTGGCACGGCCGGCGGAACATGCGGGAGGCCGCAACGGCATACAGCGCCAAGGGCAGGGACGTGCGTGCGTCGTCGTCGGTGGGCACCTGGCGGCCGGTCTTGTAGTCGACGACGACGAGCTCGCCGTCCCGGTCGTCGAGGCGGTCGATGCGACCGGTGATGGCGACCGCCTCGGTCTTGAGGGAGACGCTGCGCTCGATGCCGACCGGCTGGTTGTCGCGGTCGCTGCGCCGCAGGTAGTCGGTGACCGCGTCGCGCACCCGCAGGCGCCACGCGGAGGACTGCTCGGGATCGCGGAAGCCGACGTCGATCCACGACGAGCGCACGAGCTCGGCGACGCCTGCCGGGGTGCGCTGCCCCACCGGCAGGTCCCAGAAGTCGCGCAGCACGTTGTGGGTCGCGATGCCGACGGACGTGTGGGCCCGCTGGGGGCGCGTCTGCGGGCGGGGGCGGTCGAGGTACTGCATGCGGTAGCGGCGGGGGCAGTCGAGCCAGGCCAGCAGCCTCGACGGGGAGCCGCTGTAGAGGGGCGTGGGCATGCCGGCGAAGGTCGTCTGCTCAGGCGCTCCCGTCGTCACGCGGCCACCCTATGGGGCGCGGCCGACAGCCCGCGGCACCCGTGCACAGGGCGAGGCGATCTCGCGAACGCCCTCACCCTGCAGGCCGCAGCACCTCGGTGACCCCGCTGGCGGTCGCCTCGATGGCCTCCAGCACCTCGGGGGTCGTGGTGTTCTCGCCGAGACGGTTGCGCTTGCCCGTGCCGTGGTAGTCGCTCGACCCGGTGAGGAGCAGACCCAGGCGCTCGGCCAGCTCGGTGGCGTGCGCCACTTCCTCGGGACCGTGGTCGCGGTGGTAGGCCTCGAGCCCGGCGAGCCCGGCCGCACGCATACGGCCCACCAGGTGGTCGTCGACGGCACCCGAGCGCGTGCGGGTGAAGGGGTGGGCGAGCACGGGCACCCCGCCGGCGGCACGGACCAGCTCGACGGCGCGGACGGGGTCCGGCGCGTAGTGCCCCACGTAGTAGGGCGAGTCGTCGCCGAGCCAGGACCGGAAGGCCTCGTCACGGTGCTCGATGGTGCCGTTGGCGATGAGGGCGTCGGCGATGTGCGGCCGTCCGGGCGTCGCCCCGGGCGCCACCTGGGCGAGCACCTCCTGGTAGGTCAGGGGTATGGCGTCCGCCGCCATCCGCTCGACCATGCGCTCGAGCCGGGTGGCGCGGGAGTCGCGGGCGCGGGCCAGCTCCTCCAGCAGGGGCCGGTCGCCCGGGTCGGGCAGGTAGCCGAGCAGGTGGATGGAGGTGTGGCGCCAGGCGCAGGAGATCTCGATGCCCCTGACGAGGGCGATGCCGTGCTCGCGGGCCGCCGCGGACGCCTCGTCCCACCCGGCGACCGTGTCGTGGTCGGTGATGGCCAGGACGTCGATGCCGGCGGCCGCCGCCGAGGCGACGAGCTGCGCCGGGGACTCGGTGCCGTCGCTTACCGAGGAGTGGGCGTGCAGGTCGATGACCGGGCGCGCGCGACCCGGGTCCGGGGCCTCGGTCGCTCTCACGCTCTCCAGCGTAGGGGGCGAGAGCCGCATCCCTCGCACATCGACCCGCGGAGCTGCACGCGTGCGCGTCCGTGCGCTGGCAACCTTTATCGCACGCAGCCCGTAGACAGGGCATGAGCAGGGACAGGGGAACACCGTGAGCCGTCGCCGCGAGGCGCGTGACGCCGACTTCACCGCGTTCATGACGGAAGCCGGGCCGGCGCTGCTGCGCACCGCCTGGCTGCTGACCGGCGACCACCACAAGGCGCAGGAGCTGACCCAGGCCTCGCTCGTCAAGACGTACGTCGCCTGGCCCCGGGTGCGGGAGGGCGAGGCGCTGGCGTACGCGCGACGCGTCCTCGTCAACCACCGCACCGACGTCTGGCGTGCGACGCGCCGCGAGCTCGTCACGGATGCGCCCCCGGAGACCGACGAGCGGGCTGCCCGACGGGACGCCGTCGCCACGAGCGACGACCGCGACCTCGTCGTACGCCTGCTGCGCACCCTTCCCGAGCAGCAGCGCACCGTCGTCGTTCTGCGCTACTACACCGACCTGTCCGAGCAGGCCACCGCCGAGGCACTCGGCATCTCCGTCGGCGCCGTCAAGAGCGCCGGATCCCGCGGCCTGGCCGCCCTGCGGGCGGCGCTGGGAGCCGCCCGGGACGACGACACCCCGCCGGGCGACGACGGTCCTGACCGCGACATGTCGACCCGAGAGAGGAGCGCCCGATGAGCACCGTGCCCGACTCCGACATCCGTGCAGCGCTCGACGAGGCCACCCACGTCGACGGGCTGCGGCTCGACCCAGAGGCGGTCCTCCTCGAAGGCCACCGCGTCGTGCGCCGTCGCCGCATCGCCACCGCCGGTCTCGCCGTCGCGGCCACCGCCGTCGTCGCGGTCGTCGCGGTCCAGCTCGGGGGCGGCCAGCCGCGCGCTCTGCCCGCAGTTGGACCGAGCAGCTCGGCGACCGTTGTGGCCACCGCGCTCGATGAGTCGGCTCAGCTGTCCACCAACGGATCCTCCGAGATCCTGTCCGGACCGGGTATCCGCCTCCGGCTCCGCTCCACCTCGGCTGGCAAGGTCGAGGAGACGTGGGAGGTGCTCGAGTTCACGAAGGCAGTCAGAACAGTGCGCAGGGAGGTGCCCCGTCCCGGCGTCGGCGGCTCGAGCCTGCTGCTTCCGTCCGAGGGCGGGCTGCCCGGCGCCGTCGTCGGCTGGGTCGACACCGGAAGCCCAAGGACCCTCAACGTCAGGCCGGTGTCGGCGCCCCCTGACACGTCCGGCGAGGCCGACACGACCACGCGCCTCGTGGCCTCGGGTGGAGGCGGGTCCTCGACGCGCCATCTCTTCATCGCCCAGATCAACAGGCTCCGCCCCGACAGTCTCGTCGGCGTGGTGTGGTCTGACAGGCTCGACGACGCCGACCCCATGAAGCTGCGGTTGCGCGCGGCACTGACGGGCAATCCGCGCCCCGGCATCGACCGCGCCGTCCTCACCGCCCCCAACGGCGACCAGTGGGTGGCGTGGGCGGACGAAGGCCACTTCGGACTCCTGTCGATGCGAGGCGCGTTGCCAGGCCCCGACGGGTCAGGACCGCTGCGCGTCCTCCCTGTGAGGGGCAGCACGGGCCTCGAGACCACCCCGGACCTGGTCTTCGGGTGGGCGAAGGGCACCGGTTCCGTCACGGCCACCTCGTCCGACCCGGCGGACCACTTCGTTGTCTCCTCTAACCGGGCGGGTGGGCAAACGGCCTTCGTCGTCGCGCCCGCTCCCCCGTCGCTGAAGATCAAGGGCGCGGTGACCGTCACAGCTGGCGGAGCCTCGACGACCGTCAACCTTGCCGCCAAGGGCCGGGGCTGAGATCGTCCACACGCCCAGCGATCAGGCTCCGCGCGGGGCCTGATCGCTCTCGCGGCCGGGCCAGTTGCGGTCGGGCACCGGCACCGGCCGGCCGGGCTGCTCGCCGCCGCGAGCCTCGAGGTAGTTGGCCTTGGGCACCATGACCTTGCGGCGGAAGATGCACACGACGGTGCCGTCCTGCTTGTAGCCGATCGTCTCGACGTGGACGACGCCGCGGTCGTCCTTCGAGCTCGACTCCCACTTGTCGAGCACCGTCGTCTCGCCGTAGATCGTGTCGCCGTGGAAGGTCGGCGCGACGTGCCGCAGCGACTCGACCTCGAGGTTGGCGATGGCCTTGCCCGACACGTCCGGCACCGACATGCCGAGAAGCAGCGAGTAGACGTAGTTGCCGACGACGACGTTCTGCCCGAACTGCGTCGAGCCGGCCGCATAGTGGGTGTCGAGGTGCAGCGGGTGGTGGTTCATCGTCAGCAGGCAGAAGAGGTGGTCGTCGTACTCCGTGACCGTCTTGCCGGGCCAGTGCTGATAGACCGCGCCGACCTCGAACTCCTCGTAGCTGCGCCCGAACTGCATGCCCACTCCTCGTTGCGAGAACTCACCCGGCCCCGCTGGGACGAGCGGCTACCAGCCTGCCCGAGCACACGGCATACGCCGATGGCCGTATGCCGTGTGCTTGCTCACGGTTGGGTGCGCTCGTCGGCGACCGCGAGGGTCGTCTCGGTGGCGGGCGGGGCGTCCGACAGCAGGGGCGCGGTGCTGCCGGGAGCGTCGGGATCTGGGTCGGTCTGCAGGGTGGCGCCAGCGGCCGGGCGTGGTCGCAGGCCGCTGCTGCGCGCGACGAGCAGGCCCGCGAAGTAGGTGCCGAGCGAGACCCCGGCAGCCAGTCCCAGGCCGAGGCCGAACGCCTGCACGAGCGTGGGCACGCCGGTGGCGAAGCCGTTGCCGTCGGGGTCGGTGACGAGCTGCGAGATGCCCTCGTAGGCCATCCGCCCCGGCAGCAGCGGCACGATGGCGGCCGTCGTGACGGCGAGCGCCGAGATCGTGAGCCGGCGGGCCAGCAGGCGCGCGGCGAAGCCGATGACGAGGGCTGCGGTGGCCGAGCCGGTGACGGCCCCGAGCGCCAGCACCCGCTCCCCCAGGGCGAGCACGACCCAGCCCAGCCCCCCGGCGACGCCGGCGACCGCGACCGCCCGGCCGCTCGAGTACGACATGACGGCGAACGCCACCGAGATGACGACCGCACAGACCACCTGCACGACGACGTTGTCGCTGAGGAGGGTCTGCGACGTGATGGCGATCGGGTAGTCGAGGCGTTTGCCGAGCGAGAGCACGACGGAGATGCCGACGGCGATGCCGAGCGACAGCACGACGACCTCGAACCCACGGGCCCCGGCCGTCACGTAGTAGCCCTCGAGCGCGTCCTCGGCAGCGCCGACGACCGACAGCCCGGCCAGCAGCAGGACGATCCCGGACGCGACGACCAGCGACGGCGAGACGTCGCCCACCGCACCGATCCCCGCCGACTGGGCCACGACGACGAGCGTCGCGACCGCGGTGGGGATGGCCGCGCCGACGCACTGGGCGAAGAAGGCCGCGACCCCGGCGTTGGTGAGCCACCCGATGACCCGGTTGACGACGGTCGCCGTCAGGAAGCTGAGCAGGATGATGACCGGGCCGGCGCCGACGAGCCCGGCGGCGCCTGCCGCGAGCGCCCCACCGGCCACGGTCACGAGCCAGCGCCGGTAGGGGTGCGGGGCGGTGATGACCGCGTCGAAGCGCACCCGTGCCTCGTCGACCGGCACCGGGTCGTGCGAGAGCTCCACGATGAGGCCGCGCAGCCGCTCGAGCCGCGTGTAGTCCTGCACGCGGAAGCGCACGATGCGCATCACGGTGATCGGGTCGGCGTGCGGGCCGCGGTGGTAGGAGACGGTGACCGACGTGTAGGTGACGTCGACGTGCACCGAGCTGAGGCCGTACGCCTTCGTCAGGGTGAGCACCGTCGCGGTGACATCGGCTGCCGCTGCGCCCGTGGCGATCATCGCGACCCCCGCCCGCATGGCGAGGTCGATGACGGCCTGCGCGGTCAGGGGGTCGACACCGTCGGGCGTCGTCCAGATCGGGATCTCGTCGGTGGGCGGCCCGCTCGGGCGCATGGCGCGCCGGGTGCTGGCCCGCAGCGAGGGCAGGCTCGCACGTGCCGTGGTCGGCCGGACGGTTCGGTCGGTGCGGGGCACCCGACGACTGTATTGCCCGGCGCACCGACTGGCAGCGGCGGGGCGGTCGTGCTCACGTGAGGGGGACGTCGAGGGCCGAGTAGACCAGCCGGGAGACGGCGTCGACCGTCTCCCGGCCGTAGGTGAAGCCGTTGGGGCTGCGCGAGAGGATCGCGAGGGAGTACCACCGGCCGTTGCCGTGGACGTAGCCCACCGAGTTGACGCGGTAGCCACCCGACCGCGGCCCCCAGCCGTTCTTCGTGGCGGTGAAGACCGACGTGGGCAGCGGCGGGTCGCACACGCCCCAGCGCTGGCTCGCCGTGATCGTGGCCAGGAGGTCCCGCGCCCAGGCCCTGTTCGTGGTGGTCAGGTAGCCGGTGGGCAGGACGACGACGCGCAGCACACGCACGAGGTCTCCGGGGATCGTGGTCGAGTAGCCCCACCACGAGGCTCCGTAGGAGCCGGTCTGCACCACGGTGGAGGCCATCCCCACGTCGCGGGCGACCCGGAGGATCGCGGTGCGTCCGACCTGCGCGACGAGCGAGTCGGTCGCGGCGTTGTCGCTGTAGCGGATCATCCGGGAGGCCAGGGTCCTCTGGGCCGTGGTCAGCGCCACCCGCCGCTCCTGGCTGCGCCGGAGCAGGGTGACGAGGACGAGCACCTTGATCGTGCTGAGGGTCTCGTTCCGGAAGGTGCCGTACGCGACCTCCCGCCCGGTGTGGTGGTCGTGCAGCAGGAGCCCGAGCGTCGCCACCCGCGTGCGCAGGTATGCGTCGAGGGCGGCCTCGAGCGCGTCGGGGGTGTCGATCTCGGCTGCTCGGGCCGCACCGGCAGGCACGAGCCCCAGGACCGGAAGTGCCGCTCCACCGAGGAGCAGCGTCCGCCGGCTCACCGAGCCTGTGCCCTCCATGAGCGAACCCTAGGAGCAATCTGGTTGTCGTGCGTGCCGTTCGCCGTGACACGATGACGGGATGAGTGAAGAGCAGAAGACGTCGCCGGGCCGCAAGCGCCCCACGACCGACGAGTTCCGCGCCTTCGTGGCGAGCGGCTGGGCGCCTCGCAGCACCGGGGTGACCCCTCGGGCCGAGGTCGCCGACCACGCCGCCCGGCGCCGTGACGCAGTGAGCGCCGCCTTTCCCGGCGAGCGGCTCGTGATCCCGGCCGGGGGCCTGAAGGTCCGCAGCAACGACACCGACTACGTCTTCCGGCCGCACAGCGCGTTCGCCCACCTCACGGGGCTCGGCAGTGACCGCGAGCCCGACGCGGTCCTCGTGCTCGAGCCCAACCGCGCCCCGGGCGGGCAGAGCGCCCACGGCCACGAGGCCATCCTGTACTTCCGGCCCCTGGCCGACCGCGACACCGAGGAGTTCTTCGGCGACTCCCGCTACGGCGAGTTCTGGGTCGGGGCCCGCCCGACGCTCGCCGACATCGAGTCCGAGCTGGGGCTCACCGCCCGACACATCGACGAGTTCGCCGACGCCGTGGCCAAGGACGCCGGCCACATCACCATCCGCGTCGTGCGCGACGCCGACGCCGAGGTCGCCGAGCGCGTGGACGCGGCTCGCGCCGGTGCGGCCGACACGCAGGAGGCCATCGAGGCCGAGACCCGCGTCGAGGTGCAGCGCGGCGCCGACGAGGAGCTGGCCGCCTTCCTGTCGAAGCTGCGCTTCGTCAAGGACGAGTGGGAGGTCGAGCAGATGCGCGAGGCGGTCGCCGGCACCCACAAGGGCTTCGACGCCGTCATCGCCGACCTGCCCGAGGCCGTGCGCCGCGGCCGCGGCGAGCGCTGGGTCGAGGGCGTCTTCGGCCTGCACGCCCGCCACCACGGCAACGGCGTCGGCTACGACTCCATCTGCGCGAGCGGCGACCACGCCAACACGCTGCACTGGATCAAGAACACCGGCGAGGTCCGCGAGGGCGACCTGCTGCTGCTCGACGCCGGTGTCGAGGTCGACTCCCTCTTCACCGCCGACATCACCCGCACGCTCCCGGTCAGCGGCACGTTCACCGACGTCCAGCGCAAGATCTACGACGCCGTGTATGCCGCCCAGGAGGCGGGGATCGCCGCCTGCAAGCCGGGCAACAGGTTCAGCGACGTGCACGCCGCCGCCATCCGCGTCATCGCCGAGCACCTGCACGAGTGGGGCCTGCTGCCCGAGGGCGTCGACGTCGAGGGCACCCTCGACGCCGAGCACGGGCAGTACCACCGCCGCTGGATGGTGCACGGCACCAGCCACCACCTCGGCATCGACGTGCACGACTGCGCGCTCGCGACGCGCGAGGAGTACAACGACGCCGAGCTGCGACCCGGCATGATCCTCACGGTCGAGCCCGGCCTCTACTTCAAGGCCGACGACGAGTTCGTCCCGGCGGAGTTCCGCGGCAACGGCGTGCGCATCGAGGACGACGTCCTCATCACCGAGGACGGCTGCGAGAACCTCTCGGCTGCGATGCCCCGCAGCAGCGACGAGGTCGAGCAGTGGATCGCCGGCATCTGGTCGGCACGGGGCTGACCGGCCCACCGAGTCGCCAGTGCGCGAGCCGGCCCCCGACGGTCGTGACCGTCGGGGGCCGGCTCATGTCCAGGTTCGATGTGCCCGGGCGGACTGCTTAGGCGACCGGCGGACCGCTGGGCGGGCCTGCCGTCGGGCCCGCCGGCGGCACCGGCGGTGCCGGCGGCACGGAGGCGCCGAAGCCGGCGGTCCCACCCGGGCCCAGGCCGGCCTTGGCGAGGATCTCGCGCGCCTGCTGGGCGAAGTTGTGCTCGCAGAACACCTCGTAGCGCGTTGCGACGACCTGGCTCACCGAGGAGAAGTCGCGGGCGCCCCGGGTGAACGCGTAGCCGACGACCGACCAGATCAGGCCGAAGAGCGCGCCGTAGAGCGAGGTGTAGACCAGCAGCGTCAGCGGGTTGGACGGCTGCGAGAACAGCGACAGGATAAGGCCGACGAACAGGCCCAGCCACACGCCGGAGAGCAGGCCCCCGAGGGACACCCGGCCCCACGTCAGGCGGGCCGTGACCCGCTCCATCTGCCTCAGGTCCGTGCCGACGATGAGGCAGTTCTCGACGGGGAAATGGTTGTCGGAGAGCGTGTCGACGGCCTTCTGCGCGTCGACGTACTTCTCGAAGACACCCAACGACATGGGGTACTCGAGAGACAGCGTCGCGAATCCCTGGCGGCCCCCCGGACCCTTCGGTTGCAGGCTCATGCCCCCATCCTCGCATTACTGCACGGCACACGTCGGGGCTCACGACCTGAGCTTGTAGTCCTCCAGCAGCCGCCGGCCGATGATCATCCGCTGGATGTCTGCCGTGCCCTCTCCGATCAGGAGCATCGGCGCCTCACGGTAGAGCCGCTCGATCTCATACTCCTTGGAGTAGCCGTAGCCGCCGTGGATGCGGAAGCTGTCCTCGACGACCTGCGAGCAGTACTCGGACGCAAGATACTTCGCCATGCCGGCCTCGAGGTCGTTGCGTTGGCCGGAGTCCTTCTTGCGGGCGGCCTTGACCATCATCTCGTGGGCCGCCTCGACCTTGACCGCCATGTCGGCGAGCCGGAAGAGCACCGCCTGGTGGTCGACGATCTTCTTGCCGAAGGTCTCTCGCTGCTGGGCGTAGGACACCCCGAGCTCGAACGCCCGCCGCGCTACTCCGCAGCCGCGGGCCGCGACGTTGACGCGGCCCACCTCGACGCCGTCCATCATCTGGTAGAAGCCCTTGCCCGGCTCGCCACCGAGGACCTGGGCATCGGTCGTGCGGTGGCCGTCGAGGACGAGCTCTGTCGTGTCGACGCCCTTGTAGCCCATCTTGTCGATCTTGCCGGGCACCGTGATGCCCTGCGCGGTCTCGCCGAAGCCGGGCTCCTTCTCGATGAGGAAGGTCGTCATGTTGCGGTAGACCGAGTCGGCCCCGGTGTCCGTCTTGACGAGGACCGCGACGAGGTTGGCCGACCCGCCGTTGGTCAGCCACATCTTCTGGCCGTTGATGGTCCAGTCGCCGTCGTCGCCCCGGACCGCCTTGGTCTTGATGGCCGACACGTCGGAGCCGCACCCCGGCTCGCTCATCGAGAAGGCGCCGCGGATCTCGCCTGTCGCCATCCTCGGCAGGTAGCGCTGCTTCTGCTCCTCGGTGCCGTGCTGCAGCAGCAGGTAGGCGACGATGAAGTGGGTGTTGATGATGCCGCTGACGCTCATCCAGCCGCGCGCGATCTCCTCGACGCACAGGGCATAGGTCAGCAGTGACTCCCCCAGGCCGCCGTACTCCTCGGGGATCATCAGGCCGAAGATCCCCATCTCCTTCATGCCCTCGACGATCTCGGTGGGGTACTCGTCCCGGTGCTCGAGCTCGGTGGCGACCGGCAGGATCTGCTCGTCGACGAACTCGCGCACGAGCTTGACCAGCTCGGTCTGCTCCTCGGTGAGGTCGTCGGTCTGCTGAAGTCGGGACATGCGCGGATCGCCACCTTGCGTCTGGGCCTTGGGGTTCGGGCTGGGTCGACTGCGATCGAGTATGCCGTCGCGCCGCCGAGGGGTCACCGCGTCGGCCCTGTGAGGGTCGACACCTGTGGTGTCGGTCACCGGAGGGTGGGTCGTCGCCGACCGCCACGGCGCAGGCACCGGTAAATGCGTTGCGCCCGCACCCAGGCGTGCGCGACCCTCGGTGTCGACCGCGACGGTGAACGACCGGAGCACCGGACCCAAGGAGGGTGACATGTCGATGACGGCCTCGGGCATGCCTGCCCACATCTCTTCTTCCTTGGAGTTCACTTGTCTTTCAACGCTTTCCACGACGACGACGTCGAGGCGCCCCGGCGGCTGACCAGGCGGCGCGACCTCGAGGCCGAGCAGTACGCATACGACACGGACCCAGACGCCCCTCCAGAGGGCGATCGCTGGTCCAGCTGGGACGGCGCGAGCCACGGGCCCAAGCCCCGGCCGGACTGGGTCATCACCGACCTCGGCGCGGTCGAGGCCGACCTCGGTGTGCTCAAGACCGGCAAGGAGGCCGACGTCCACCTGGTGCGCAGGTGGGTGCCGGGCTCTCCCGACCGGGACGTGCTCATGGCCGGCAAGCGCTACCGGTCGAGCAAGCACCGCATGTTCCACCGCGACTCGGGCTACCTGGAGGGGCGGCGCGTGCGGAAGTCGCGCGAGACGCGGGCCATCCGCACCCGCACCTCGTTCGGCAAGGAGCTGATCAGCGGGCTCTGGGCCTTCGCCGAGTTCGAGACGCTGGCCCGGCTCTGGGACGAGGGGCTGCCGGTGCCCTACCCGGTGCAGATGTCCGACGACGAGATGCTGATGGAGTTCATCGGCTCTCCCGACGGGCAGGCGGCCCCGCGCCTGGCGCAGGTGCGCCCGGACCCGGCCCTGCTTCCCGGGCTCTTCGAGCAGCTGCGCGAGGCGATGCTGCGGCTCGCGGAGCTCGGGTGGGCACACGGCGACCTGTCGCCGTACAACGTCCTCCTCGACGGCGAGGGCGACGCGGCACGGCTGGTCCTCATCGACTGGCCGCAGGTCGTCGACGTCATCGGCAACCCGCACGGACCCGAGTTCCTCGAACGGGACGCGCGGAACATGTGTGAGTGGTTCACTCGACGCGGGTATGCGGTGGACGATGGCCTGCTCCTCGGTGACCTGATCGCCGCCGCGACGTCGCGCTGGTGACGCCGAGGAGCCGAGGACGAGATGGAGGTCACCCGTTCGTGGGGTGACCTCCATCCGCCGGGCCGGAAGCACCCGGGCAGGTGCGGCGAGCGGGCCGGCCTCAGCCGGTGAGGAAGTCCGCCGTGTGCCCGAACTTGCCGGAGTGCACGAACGCCTCGAGCGGGAGGCGCGAGCGCGGCAGCCGGGCGCGGGTGCGCACCCACTCGGGCAGCTGCGCCTCGTCGTCGGGGCCGCCGGGAAGGCCCAGCGCGATGCCGGTCGTCACGGCCCAGTGCGGCGGCACCGCGAAGCGCTCGGTGGCGGCCCGGTGGTCGAAGCCACCGAACTGGCGCACCTGCAGTCCCATCGAGCGGGCCTGCACCGTGATGTGGGCGACCGCCTGCCCGAGGTCGAACATCGCGTAGTCGCTGTAGGCGATCTCGTGGTCCTCGTCGGTCGCGACCTGGTGCAGCGTGAGGATGATCGCCGAGGCGGAAGGCGCCCACGCCTGGTTCGCCGACGACAGGATCTCCACCATCGCGGCGTGCGTGTCGTCTCCGCGCAGGCCGACGAGGAAGCCCCAGGGCTGCGAGTTGCCGGCCGACGGCGACCACCGCGCCGCCTCGAGGATGGCCCGCAGCTCCTCGGGTCGCAGCTCGTGGGAGCGGTCGTAGACCATGACGCTCTCGCGGTCGCGCAGCAGCGGCGTCAGCGTCTCCGGCTGCGCCGGCGTCACCAGGGGCGAATGCCGTCCCGTCGCGTTACCGACTGCCTCATCCGTCATGCCCGCGTCACCGTCCTCACCCACGGGTCAACCATGCCGGGGCTCCACGGCTTCCCGGCGGCCGGGGTGACCTCGGTCGCGCTCCCCTGCCCGACGGACCGCCACGAGCACGGCTGGCTCTGGCTTTCGAGGCTCAGCAGGCCAGTGGGCCGGCCTTCGTGGCGGTCGGTCGGGTCGCGGCCCGGAGTGTCAGTAAGCGCGTCCGACGACGGCGAGCACCCCGTCGGCCGACTCCGACTCGGGCACCGACCCGTCGGGCATCGTCAGGCAGCGCACGGTGACGGCGGACTCGGCGAGGCGGGCCTCCCCCTCCGGGCCGAGCGTCGCCCACGGGATGGTGGCCCAGCCGGTGCGCGCGCCCTCGGCGGCCTCTGCCTCGGTGGTGACAGCGGCGGTGTGGGCGTCCCGGTGGGCCAGCGCGGCGGCATACAGCGCGTCCTGGTCCTCCTCGAGCGCGGCGGTCAGGGTGTCGACGACCCCGCGCACGGGGACCGCCGTCTTGCCGCCGGCGATCCGGCGCACGACGGTGACGGAGCCCTCGGCGAGGTCGCGCGGACCCACCTCGACGCGCACCGGGATGCCCTTGAGCTCCGCGTCGACGGCCCGGCGCCCGAACGGGGTGTCGACCCGGGCGTCGAGCTCTGCCCGGACGCCGCGGGCGAGCAGGTCGGCGACGAGCCGGCGGGCCGCCTCGAGGACGCCCTCCCCGTCCTTGACGACGAGGACGAGCGCCTGGACGGGGGCGAGACGGGGCGGCACGCGCAGGCCGTGGTCGTCGCCGTGGCCCATGATCAGGCCGCCGAGCATGCGCGTCGAGGTGCCCCACGAGGTGGTCCAGCAGGTCTCCTGCCGCCCCTGCTCGGAGAGGTAGGTGATGTCGAACGCCTTGGCGAAGTTCTGACCGAGCTCGTGGCTCGTGCCCATCTGCAACGCCTTGCCGTCGCGCATCATCGCCTCGAGCGCGAGGGTGTTCGTCGCTCCGGCGAAGCGCTCACGGGCCGTCTTGCGGCCGAGCACCACTGGCATCGCGAGCATCTCGCGCATGAACGCGGCGTAGACGTCCTCGTGGATCCGCTTGGCGTACGCGCGGGCATCCTCCTCGGTGGCGTGCGCGGTGTGCCCCTCCTGCCACAGGAACTCGCTGGTGCGCAGGAAGATCCGCGGCCGCAGCTCCCAGCGCACGACGTTGGCCCACTGGTTGAGCAGCAGCGGCAGGTCGCGGTAGCTCTGCGTCCACTTGGCGAGGTACTCGCCGATGACGGTCTCGGAGGTCGGGCGCACGACGACCTTCTCCTCGAGCTCCTTGCCACCCGCGTGGGTGACGACGGCGAGCTCCGGGCTGAAGCCCTCGACGTGCTCTGCCTCGCGCGTCAGGTACGACTCGGGGATGAAGAGCGGGAAGTACGCGTTGCGGGCCCCCGCCTCCTTGATGCGCCGGTCCATGTCGGCCTGCATCCGCTCCCAGATCGCGTAGCCGTACGGCCTGATGACCATGGTGCCGCGCACCGGCCCGTTGTCGGCCAGCTCCGCCTTCGCGACGACGTCCTGGTACCAGCGGGGGAAGTCCTCCGCCTGGGGGGTGAGCACGGTCTTGGGCATGCGCCCGATCCTAGGGTCGGCCCGGCGGTGCGCCGGAGTCCTTTTCGCGCCCCCGCTCAGCCGCGCCGCATCGTGGCCACGAGGAAGGCCTGCCAGGCCTCGCGGCTGTCGGCCAGCTCCCCCGGGCCGTCGACCTGCTCGAGGATGCGCGTCGTCGCGGCACGGGTCACGTCGTCGAAGGCGCCCGTGAGATAGACGTCCGTGCGGCCCCAGACGTGGCGGCACATGGCCTGCACCGCCTGCACCTGGGCGCGGGACCGGCGGATCAGTCGCGGCTGCTCCGGACCGAACCGGCCGGTGTCGACGTGGATGTGGTTCGCGTGGGCGCCGTCGAACAGGTAGGTCAGCACGTCGGCGAACTCGTGGTGCAGACCGGCGGCGGTGCGCCAGTAGAGCGCGAGCCGGCGGCGCAGCTCCGCGGCCGGCGCATCGCGCCACTGGTCGTGGCGCAGCGAGACGAGGTCGCGGCCGCCGGCCCGGAGCCCGGCGATGTCGAACGCCTCGCCCGAGGCGTGCCACGAGCCGGCCGACGCGGATGCGACCCAGCCACCGTAGGAGCGCAGCTCGTCAGGTGCCGGCCCGACATGGCGCCGGTGCAGCGCGATCCACCGGTCGAGCCGCGCACCGACCGCTTCGGTGACGTAGAACGGAGCCGAGCGGCGGCTCACCTCGTAGACGAGCCGCGCGGGCCCGACCGTCGTTCGCCGCTCGAGGGCCTCTCGCCCCACGGGAACGGGCGAGCGTCGCTGCTCCGGCGGGTACGGCTCGCCGACCCCGGCGAGGGCCGGCAGCTCGAGCGTGCCCCGCGACACGGCATACGCCCCGGCCGAGAGACCGCCCAGACCGAGCGTGCCGGCCACGAGCACGGTGCGCCGATGTGGGCCGCGCCCGGTGCCGCCGCCCGGCCGCTCGTCCCTCATGCCGGGACAACGCGCGGGGAGCCGGAGCGGTTTCCGGCGTGGTGCGGAGGGTGGGCTTGGTCCCGAAGCGGCCACGCCGGGGCGGCTCGGTCGCGAGAATGGCGGTAGGCGGCTCGCTCGGGACCCGCCTCCGGTGGCCACACCGGCGGACCGAGGAGGCGACCGTGGAAGGTCCGCAATCGGGGGCGCGAGGGGAACTCGGCGGTGGCACGACCCTTCGCCGTACGCGTGCCCGCGCCACGTCCGCGACGCCCCTCGTCGCGTTCGCCCTGGCCGGCCGGGGCCTCGAGAAGTGCGGTGACGCCGTGCGCTGGGGGCGGAGCCGCCTCGAGCCTGCCCGCCGCGCGGTCGGGGCTGCGGGCGCCCACCTGCCCCGGTCGGGCTGGCTCAACGCCCTCGACGCCCTCGAGATCGAGGGGGCAGAACGGGCCGAGCGCGCCCGGCGAGCCGCCGACCGGTTCGTGACGACCTCGCTCGGCCTCGTTGCCGATCAGGTGCTCGCCCGCCTCGACGTCGCGGCCCTCGTCCGCAGCCGCGTCGACGTGGACGCCATCGTCGCCGACGCGATCGCCCACGCCGACCTCGACGCCGCCGCGGCCCGCCTCGACGTGGACGCCGTGGTCGACCGCCTCGACCTCACCCGCATCGTGCTCGAGCGCGTCGACCTGCGCGCCGTGGCGCTGGCCCTGCTGGAGCGCCTCGACCTCACCGGCGTCGTCCTCGACGGGGTGGACCTGGGCACCGTCGTCGCTGCCGCGATAGACCGCACCGACCTCGACGCGCTGACGGCGACGGTGATCGAGCACGTCGACCTCGATGCGGCCGCTGCGCGGCTCGACGTGGACGCCGTGGTCGAGCGCCTCGACCTCACGGGCATCGTGCTCGAGCGGGTGGACCTCGAGGCCGTGGTGAACGCGGTTCTCGCCCACGTCGACCTCGTGGCCCTCGCCGGCGAAGTCATCGACGGCGTCGACCTGCCCGAGATCATCCGGGAGTCCACCGGGTCGATGGCCTCGGACACGGTCCGCACCGCCCGCATGCAGGGCATCCGTGCCGACGAGGCGGTCGAGCGTGCCGTCGACCGACTGCTCCTGCGCCGACGCCGCGGCCAGCCGGGTCCGATGGGCGGCCCGGTGAACGGCCCGGTGGGTGGCCCGGCCGGCGGTCCGGCGCCGTCGTGAGCGCCGTCGGGGAGACCCCGGTCCCGCGTGAGGCGCGGCCCTACCAGGGGCGCCACGCCGGGCTGGTCACGCGGCTCATCGCCGCGGCACTGGACCTCGTGGTGGTGGCCGCCGTGCTGGCGGCGGCCTACGCCGGCTGGTGCGGCTTCCTACTGCTGCTCGACCCCCGCGGCTTCTCCTTCCCCGAGGTGGGCGTCGTCTTCAGCCTCCTCTCCGCATTCGTCGTCAGCGTCGGCTACCTCACCGTCGCATGGTCGCTCAGTGGGCGCAGCTACGGAGACCTCGTCATGGGCCTGCGCGTGGTCGGCCCCGGCGGCAGGCGCCTGCACGTCGTCAGCGCGTTCCTCCGGGCGGTCGCCTGCGTCGTGCTGCCCATCGGGCTGCTCTGGATCGGGGTGAGCCGGCAGAAGCGGTCGCTCCAGGACGTCGTGCTGCGCACGTCGGTCGTCTACGACTGGCAGCCTCGCACCGCGCACCCCCGGAAGGCCTGAGTCGTTCCGGCGAGGGGCCTCGTCAGGGCGTCACGACGTCACGACAGCGCGGCGATCGCCTCGGCAGTCGCGAGCACCTTGCGGGCGGTGTCGACGTGGAGGTTCTCGATGAGGCGACCGTTCAGGGTCGCGACGCCGCGGCCCTCCACCTGCGCCGCCTCGAACGCCGCGATCACGGCCTCGGCCTCCTCGACCTGCGCCGGGCTCGGGGCGAAGACCTCGTTGCAGGGCTCGACCTGGCCGGGGTGGATGAGCGTCTTGCCGTCGAAGCCGAGCTCGCGCCCCTGCCGGGCCTCGGCGAGGAAACCGTCGGCGTCCTTGACGTCGTTGTAGACGCCGTCGAGCACGGCGACGCCCGCCGCGCGGGCAGCGAGCACGGCCAGTTGGAGCGAGGTCTGGACGGCCGCCCGGCCCGGCGCGAACGTGGCCCCGAGCTCTTTGTAGAGGTCGTTCGTGCCGAGCACGAGAGAGGCCAGCCGGTCGGACGCCCGGGCGATCTCCTCGGCATGCAGCACTGCGACCGGCGTCTCCACCATGGCCCAGAGTCGGGTGTGCGCGGGGGCCCCTGCCGACTCCATCGCGGCCACGAGCGACCGCACCTCGTCAGCGGAGCCGACCTTCGGCACGACGACCGCGTCGGGGCCCGCGGCGACGGCCGCCGCGAGGTCGGCGTCGTGCCACTGCGACCCGATGCCGTTCACCCGGATCGCCAGCTCACGCCTGCCATACTCACCCGATCGCACTGCGGCACAAGCATTCTCACGTGCGGCGTCCTTCGCGTCGGGCGCGACGGCGTCCTCGAGGTCGAGGATGAGCGCGTCGACCGGCAGCGTCTTCGCCTTCTCCAGCGCTCGCTCGTTGGAGCTCGGCATGTAGAGCACGGAGCGGCGGGGGCGGTATGCCGTCTGCTGCGTCACGAGGTCAGCCTTCCTGCGGGACGGGCGCGGCGGCATACAGCTCCGCGAGAGCGGGGTCGGTCTTCGAGAGGCGTTCGGCCAGCTCGACGATGACGAGGCACTGCTTGAGGCTGGCGTCGTCCTCCATCTTTCCGTCGAGCATGACGGCGCCGGTCCCGTCGCCCATCGCGTCGACGACGCGGCGAGCGTGGGCGACGTCCTCGGCGGACGGGCTGAAGACGCGCTTGGCGATCTCGATCTGCACCGGGTGCAGCGACCACGTGCCGACGCAGCCGAGGAGGAAGGCGTTGCGGAACTGGTCCTCGCAGGCGACGACGTCCTCGATGTCGCCGAACGGGCCGTAGTAGGGGTAGATCCCGTGCATCGCGCACGCGTCGACCATGCGCGCGATCGTGTAGTGCCACAGGTCCTGCTGCGCCGTCGCGCGCTCACCCCGGACGTCGCCGTCGACGGGGTCGGTGCGCACGAGGTATCCGGGGTGTCCCCCACCGACGCGGGTCGTCTTCATCCGGCGGTCGGCCGCGAGGTCGGCCGGACCGAGGGACAGGCCCTGCATGCGCGGCGAGGCACCGCAGATCTCCTCGACGTTGACCATGCCACGTGCAGTCTCGAGGATCGCGTGCACGAGGATCGGGCGCGTCAGGCCCGCCTTGGCCTCGAGCTGGGCCAGGAGGCGGTCGACGTAGTGGATGTCCTCGGCGCCCTGCACCTTGGGAACCATGACGACGTCGAGCTTGTCGCCGATCTGGGTCACGAGCGTGGTCAGGTCGTCGAGCGCCCACGGGCTGTCCAGGGCGTTGATGCGCGTCCACAGCTGGGTGTTGTCACCGAAGTCGGTGGCCTTCGCGATCTCGACGAGGCCGGCTCGGGCGGCCTCCTTGCGGTCGGCCTTGACGGCGTCCTCGAGGTTGCCGAGCAGCACGTCGACGGTGCCGACCATCCCCGGCACCTTCGCGGCCATCTTGGGGTTGCTCGGGTCGAAGAAGTGGATGACCCGGGACGGGCGGGCCGGCACCTGCGTCAGGGGCGTCGGTGCCCCCACCGCGAGCGGGCGGAAGAAGTCCTTGGCGCTGCGCATGCGCGTCAACGTAGCAACGCCCGCACGGCCCGCGTTATGACGACAGTCACGCCTCCCGCCGATGAGGGCGGGATCACTATGGTGGCCGTGTGACCGAGCAGAGCCCCTCCGAGACGCCGGAGACGCCGGAGTCGCCTGCCTCGCCTGGGTCGGCGGGCGCAGCCGCCCTGCTGGGCGAGGCGATGACGAAGTCAGGGCTGCTGTGGATCGACGTCCCCGACGACCGCACCTGGCCGGCCTGGCACGTGTGGGACGAGGGCGCCGCCCTGGTGGTCAGCGGTCCCGGTGAGCAGCCACTGCCGTGGCTGCCGCCCGAGGTCCGGCTGGTCCTGCGCAGCAAGGACACCGGCGGGCGCCTGCTCACCGTCCGGGCGCACACCAACGTCCTCGAGCCCGGCTCGCCGCAGTGGGAGCGCGCCACGGAGCTGCTGCGTGCGTCGCGGCTCAACGCGGTCGACGACTGCCTGACCCGCTGGGCCGCCGAGTGCACCGTCTCTGCCCTCGTCCCCTTCGACAGCCCCGTCGAGTCCCCGGGGGCGTATGCCGCCGGTGACCACCGCAGACCGCCGGCTCGGACAACGGCGACCACCACATCATGGCGCCCGTGGCATCTGGGCGGGCGGGGCGAGGAGCGGGTCGTGCGCCGCGCACTGCACCGGGAGGAGAAGGCTGCGCGCAAGGCCGCCAAGGAGCGAGCGAAGATGCGCAAGAAGCGCCGACGCCGTGGCGGGCGCTGGACCGAGCTCTGAAGCCCATACCCTTGCCCCATGAGTGCGAGCACGCGTGTCTTCGTTGCCCGCCTGACCGGCCTCAGCGTCTTCGACCCACTGGGTGACCAGGTGGGGCGGGTGCGGGACGTCGTCGTGATGTTCTCGGCCAACCGTCCCCAGCCGCGCGTCATCGGCCTCGTCGTCGAGGTGCCCGGGCGTCGCCGCGTCTTCGTGCCGATGACTCGGGTGACCTCCATCGACGCGGGTGCCGTCATCACCACGGGACTGGTCAACATGCGCCGCTTCGAGCAGCGCACCAACGAGGTCCTCGTCGCAGCCGAGCTGTTCGACCGCACCGTGCGGGTCACGACGCCCGAGGCCATCGAGGCCGGGTTCACCACCGCACTCGTCGAGGACATCGCCATCGAGCAGGGGCCCCGGCGGGACTGGATCGGCACGCGGGTCTTCGTCCGGCAGAACACCGCCGGCGTCTCGTCGGCCTCGAAGGCCATGTCCCGGCTGACCCGTCGCCGGTCGGGCAAGACGCTGCTCGTCGACATCCGCGACGTGGTGGGCCTGCACGAGCAGCCGGGCGCGCAGAGCGCCGAGCGCCTCCTCGAGACCTACGACGACCTCAAGGTCGCCGACCTCGCCGAGGTGATCCACGACCTCAACCCCAAGCGCCGCGCCGAGGTGGCAGCGGCCCTCGACGACGAGCGCCTCGCCGACGTGCTCGAGGAGCTGCCCGAGGACGACCAGGTCGAGATCCTCGCGGGCCTGGCCAGCGAGCGCGCCGCCGACGTCCTCGAGGCGATGGAGCCCGACGACGCCGCCGACCTGCTCGCCGACCTGCCGCCCGAGCAGGCCGAGGAGCTGCTCCAGCTGATGGAGCCCGACGAGGCGGCGCCACTGCGGCGTCTGCTCGCCTACGACGAGAACACCGCCGGCGGCATCATGACGACCGAGCCGGTCATCCTCGGGCCGGAGGCCACGATCGCCGAGGCTCTCGCGACGGTGCGCCGAGAGGAGCTGGCCCCCGCGCTGGCGTCGATGGTCTACGTGTGCCGTCCGCCGCTGGAGGCACCGACGGGCCGCTACCTGGGCCTGGTGCACATCCAGCGGCTCCTGCGTGAGCCGCCGCACGCCGCGGTCGGCTCGATCATCGACAAGGAGATCGAGCCCCTGCCGGCGACGGCCTCGCTCGAGACCATCACCCGCACGCTGGCGACCTACAACCTCGTGTCCCTGCCGGTCGTGGACGACGACGGGCGGCTCATCGGCGCGGTCACCGTCGACGACGTCCTCGACCACATCCTCCCGGAGGACTGGCGCGAGGAGCGGCACGAGCTGGAGGTGAAGCCGTGAGCGAGCGCGCCGAGCGGCGGACGGTGTCGCGGCCCGCACCCGCGGACAAGCTGGACCAGCCCCGCGAGCAGCGGGCGCGGCTCCTTCCCCGCGTGACGTGGTCGCAGGAGTCCTTCGGCGTCGTCGCCGAGAAGTTCGCCCGGTTCATGGGAACGGCGCAGTTCCTCGCCTACATGACCGTCTTCATCATCGTGTGGATCGCCATCAACGTGATCGGCCTGTGGGGACTGCACTTCGACCCCTACCCCTTCATCCTCCTCAACCTCTTCTTCTCCACCCAGGCGTCGTATGCCGCGCCTCTGATCCTGCTCGCCCAGAACCGGCAGGCCGACCGCGACCGGGTGGCCATCGAGCAGGACCGCGCCCGCGACGAGCGCAACCTCGCCGACACCGAGTTCCTCACCCGTGAGGTGGCCTCGCTGCGCCTGGCCCTGCGAGAGCAGGCCACCCGTGACTTCGTGCGCTCCGAGCTGCGCAGCCTCCTCGAGGAGCTCGAGGACCGCGCCCTCATCCGCGGTCCGGAGGACCCGGCGGCCGACCAGGGCCTGCGCCGTTCGTCGGGGTGAGGCAACGCACCCCGACCGCGGTCAGGGGCCCCGGCCCGGCGGCATACGATGGAACACATGTCTGTCGCCGCACTACCCAGCCGTGATGCCCTGCTCACGGCACTGTCGAAGGTCAACGACCCCGAGATCCGCAAGCCGATCACCGAGCTCGGCATGGTCAAGTCGGTCGAGATCGACGACGCCGGCAAGGTCGACCTCGCGATCTTCCTGACGGTCTCCGGCTGTCCCATGAAGGACACGCTGACCCGCGACACGAGCAACGCCCTGCTGGCGATCGACGGCGTCACCTCGGTCGAGGTCGAGCTCGACGTCATGAGCGACGAGCAGCGCGCGGCGCTGCGCACGCAGCTGCGCGGCGGTGCTCCCGAGAAGGAGATCCCCTTCGCGAAGCCCAACAGCCTCACGCGGGTGTATGCCGTCGCGTCCGGCAAGGGCGGCGTCGGCAAGTCGTCGGTGACCGTCAACCTCGCGGCCGCGATGGCCGAGCAGGGCCTGCGAGTGGGCGTCGTCGACGCCGACGTCTACGGCTTCTCGGTGCCCCGGATGCTGGGGGTAGAGCAGCGGCCGACCCAGGTCGACGACATGATCCTGCCGCCGATCAGCCACGACGTGAAGGTCATCTCGATCGGCATGTTCGTGCCCGGCAACCAGCCGGTCGTCTGGCGCGGCCCGATGCTGCACCGGGCGCTGCAGCAGTTCCTCGGCGACGTCTTCTGGGGCGACCTCGACGTCCTGCTGCTCGACCTGCCGCCCGGCACCGGCGACATCGCGATCTCGGTGGCCCAGCTCATCCCGACCGCCGAGATCCTCGTCGTCACGACGCCCCAGCAGGCTGCGGCCGAGGTGGCCGAGCGGGCCGGCTCGATCGCGCTGCAGACGCACCAGCGCGTCGTCGGTGTCATCGAGAACATGAGCTGGCTCGAGCTGCCCGACGGCACCCGCCAGGAGATCTTCGGTTCGGGCGGCGGCCAGGCGGTCGCCGAGTCCCTCACCCGGAGCATCGGGGCCCCGGTCGAGCTGCTCGGCCAGATCCCCCTCGACACCCGGCTGCGCGAGGGCGGCGACTCCGGCACGCCCGTCGTGCTCGGTGAACCCGACTCAGCTGCGGGAGTGGCCCTGCGCGGCATCGCTCGTCGACTGGGCACTCGCGCCCGCGGCCTGGCCGGCCGCTCCCTCGGACTCACCCCCGCCGGCCGCTAGCCGCTCGGCGCTCTGCGCCCCGCTCCCCCAACCAACTCGAGAGCGCGTGTCGTCGCACGCCGTTGGGACGAGGCGCGCTCTCGACTGTGACGGGGCGTGCTCTCGACTGCCGTTGCCGCGCCCGCCAACTCGAGAGCGCGACCAGTCCCACGCGTACGTGAGCCCAAGCGCGCTCTCGAGTCGGGCCGTCAGGCCAGCGAGTCGACCCAGGCTCGGTGCAGGTCGGAGAACCGGCCTGAGCCTGCCGCGATGAGGTCGGCCGGTGCGCCGTCCTCCACGATGCGGCCGTGCTCCATGACGAGCACCCGGTCGGCGATCTCGACCGTAGAGAGCCGGTGGGCGATGACGATGGCAGTCCGGCCGGCAAGGATCGTCTGCAGGGCGCGCTGCACGAGGCGCTCCGACGGGATGTCGAGCGAGGAGGTCGCCTCGTCGAGGATCAGCACGGCGGGGTCCGCGAGGAAGGCCCGGGCGAAGGCGACGAGCTGGCGCTGGCCGGCGCTGAGCAGGCCGCCGCGGTTGGACACGTGCGTGGCGTAGCCCTCGGGCAGCGCGGAGATGAAGTCGTGCGCGCCGAGCTCCCGGGCTGCCGCCTCCACCTGCTCGTCGGTGGCCTCCGGACGACCGAAGCGGATGTTGTCGGCCACCGACCCGCTGAAGAGGTAGTTCTCCTGGGTCACCATGACGACGGCGCGGTGCAGGTCGTCCTCGGCCAGCCGCCGCAGGTCGACCCCGTCGAGGAGGACCTGTCCTGAGGTGGGGTCGTAGAAGCGGGTGGTGAGCTTGGCCAGCGTCGTCTTCCCCGCGCCGGTGGTGCCCACGAGGGCGACGGTCTGTCCGGCCGGGACGGTGAGCTCGAGGTGGGGCAGCACCGGCCAGCCGGGGACGTACTCGAACCGGACCCGGTCGAAGTGCACCTCACCCCGCGGGTCGATGAGCGGGACGGGGTCGGTCGGCTCCGGCACCCCCGGCACCTCCTCGAGCACGCCGGACAGCTTCTCGAGCGCGGCCGAGGCGGACTGGAAGGTGTTGTAGAACTGCGAGATCTCCTGCATCGGCTCGAAGAACTGGCGCAGGTAGAGCAGGAAGGCGGCCAGGACACCCACGGTCACGTCGCCCTGGTAGGCGAGGTAGCTGCCGTAGAGGAGCACGACGGCGATCGTGACGTTGCCGATGAGCTTGATGCCGGGCATGAACCACGCGACCAGCCGGAACGCGACGAGGTTCGCCTGGCGGTACTGGTCGTTGACGTCCTCGAAGATCGCCTGGTTGCGCGGCTCGCGCCGGAAGGCCTGGACGGCGCGGATGCCGTTCATCGACTCCACGAAGTGGACGATGACCAGGGCCACCTTCTCGCGAGTGGCGCGGTAGCTGCGCGCCGACGCCTTGCGGAACCAGTTGGTCAGCAGGGCCAGCGCGGGACCGCAGAGCAGCGCGACGAGGCCGAGCTTGACGTCGAGCACCAGCAGCAGCACCGACGTGCCGACCAGGGTCAGGGCGGCGGTGACGAGCCCGTCGAACCCGGTCTCGAGCATCTCGTAGATGGCGTCGACGTCGGAGGTCTGGCGGGAGATGACCCGCCCCGAGGTGTAGCGGTCGTGGAAGGCCGGGCTCAGTCGCTGGAAGTGCCGGAACACCCGGCGCCGGATCAGCAGCAGGATGTCCTGCCCGATCTGGCCGGACCGGACGAGGAAGAGGTTGCGCGCGACCGCCTGGGCGAGGGTCGCGAAGAGCACCAGACCGACGATGAGCAGGAGCGGCTGGAGGTCGCCGGACTGACGGATCGGCGGGATGCCGACGTCGATGCCCTCCTTGACGAGGTACGGGATGGACAGGCGCGCTGCGTTCTCGATGACGACGACGACCATGAGCCACCAGAGGGCGCGCCGCCACGGTCGCAGCACCTCCCCGAGCAGGCGCCGCGAGCGCGTGGCGAGGCCGGCCGACGTCTCGGCCGACAGCTCCCCCTCGATGTCGTCGGCGGCGACGCCGCGCCAGTCCTGGGCCTGCGCGCTCACGCGGACACCTCCGTGGAGATCGACGGGTCGGTGCCGCCGAGGCGGCCACCAGCCGGGTCTGGCAGGTCTGCCAAGGCGGCCGGGTCTGCCGGGTCTGCCGGGTCTGCCGCCAGCAGGTCGCGGTACGCGGGGACGGTGTCGAGCAGCTCACGGTGCGTGCCGACGTGCGTGACGGTGCCGTCCTGCAGCAGGGCCACCTTGTCCGCGAGCATGACGGTGGAGGCGCGGTGGGCCACGATGAGCCCGGTCGTGTCGGAGAGCACGTTGGACAGGGCCTGCTCCACGAGCTTCTCGGTGTGGACGTCGAGGGCCGAGAGGGTGTCGTCGAGGACGAGCACCGCCGGCCGGGACAGTACCGCTCGCGCCAGGGCGAGGCGCTGGCGCTGGCCGCCGGAGAGCGACATGCCCTGCTCGCCGATGCGCGTGTCGAGCCCCCACGGCAGCTCGTGTACGAAGCCTGCCTGGGCGATCTCGAGGGCAGCCAGGACCTCCTCCTCCGGCGCCTCGGAACGGCCCAGCGTGACGTTCTCGCGGGCGCTCATGGAGAAGAGGGTCGGCTCCTCGAAGGCCGTGGCCACCAGGCGGCGTAGCTCGTCCAGCTGCAGGTCTCGCACGTCGACGCCGTCGATCGTGATGCGTCCTCCGGTGACGTCGAAGAGGCGTGGCACCAGGGCTGTCAGGGCGGTCTTGCCCGTGCCGGTGGCGCCGACGAGCGCAAGCGTCTCCCCGGGGGCGACGTCGAGGTTGACGTCGTGGAGCACCAGCTGGTCCGGCGCGTCGGGAAAGGCGAAGTCGACGTGCTCGAAGCGCAGGTGGCCCCGCGCCGAGGCGACCTGCGGCCGGTGCGCTCCCGACACGATGTCGGGCTCGGTGTCGAAGATCTCGAGCACGCGGGCAGCGGCCGTCATGGCCTCCTGCGCCATGGCGAGGATGACGCCGAGCGAGGACACCGGCCACACGAGCGAGAGCATCAGGGTGATGAAGGCGACGAGCTCGCCGGGCGTGAGGCTGCCGCGGCCGACGCCGATGGCCCCGAGCAGCAGCACCACGACGACGGCGAGGTTGGGGATGACCTCGAGGAAGGTCCAGAACTTCGCGGAGAGCCGGACCTTGTCCATGCTCGTGGCCTGCAGCTCGAGCGCGGCCTCGTCGTAGCGGCGGGCGACGTGGTCACTGCGGCCGAAGGACTTGATGACGCGGATGCCGACGGCGCCCTCCTCGGCCTGCGTCGCGAGGTCACCCTGCTGGTCCTGGACGCGCCGGGAGATGACGACGTAGGCCTTCTCGAAGCGCATGGAAAGCCAGACGATCGGCACGGACACGGCCGCGACGACCAGGCCGAGCGGCCAGTACATCGTCAGGAGCACGATCGTGACGACGACGACCTGCAGCACGTTGACGACGAGGAAGACCAGTCCGAACCCGCTGAAGCGGCGGATCGCGGACAGGTCGGTGGTCGCGCGGGACAGCAGCTGGCCCGACTGCCAGCGGGTGTGGAAGCTCATCGGCAGGCTCTGCAGCCGGGCGTAGAGGTCGCGTCTCAGGTCGGTCTCGAGGCCGAGGACGGCGTTGGACTGGACCCAACGGCGCACGAAGATCAGCACCGCCTCGAGCACCCCGAGCACGAGCGCCAGCAGGCCGAGCGGCAGCACCGGGCCGAGCTCGTGGCGGGTGATCGGACCGTCGATGATCGCCCGGGTCACGAGCGGGATGGCGATCGAGAGGCCGACCCCGGCGATGGACGCGGCGAACATGGCCACGAGTGCCCCGCGATGGGGTCGGAGGTAGCCGCGGAGGCGCCACAACGATCGGACGGAGGCGGGCGGCTGGGTGCTGGGTTCGTCTGGCATCAGAAGCCGACGATAAACCCCAGGTCCGACACAGATGCCTCTGGGTCAGATGTTTGTCTCCGGGTGGTCTATGTCGCCTCTGAGTCCCAGGGCGTCGGCAGCGCCGGGTCGTGCCCGCGGGGCGCGCTCACCGGCTTGTCCGCGGCAGGTGAGGGGACGTAGTCGTCGTCCGGTGGCGAGGACAGAGCGTCACGCACGATCTTGCGCGGGTCGTACTGCCGCGGGTCGTAGGCGCGCCAGTCGACGTCGGAGAACTCCGGCCCCATCTCGTCCTTGAGCTGCTGCTTGGCCCGGTCCGCCATGGCGCGGGCCTGGCGGACGAATCGGCCGAACTTCGCGGCGTACTCGGGCAGGCGCTCGGGCCCCAGCACGACGATGGCGAGCACACCGAGCAGGAGCAGCTCCCACCCGTTGATGTCGAACACAGTCCCTCGCTTCTCCCGCGCGTACCAGCGGCGCCAATCCTACGGCTGCCGCCCGAGAGCTACTTGGGCGGATCGGCCTCGAGGGTCATCCGCAGCTCGAGCTCGGTGTCGCCGCGCTTGACCCTGAGCGTCACGGTGTCGCCGACCGCCTTGGCCCGGATGGACACGATGAGCTGGTCGGGCGTGCGCACCCGTTTGCCTTCGAAGCCGATGACGACGTCACCCGGCTTGACGCCGGCCTTGGCGGCCGGTCCACCCGCGGTGACGGCATCGGGCCGGTCCGACACCTGCGCCCCGTCACCGGAGTACGTCCGGTCGAGCTGCACCCCGATGACCGGGTGGGTGGCCTTGCCGGTCGCGATGAGCTGGTCTGCGGTTCGCCGCGCCTGGTCGCTCGGGATGGCGAAGCCGAGGCCGATGCTGCCGCCGGTCGAGCCACCCGTGCCCGGCACCCGGGCGATGGCGCTGTTGACGCCGATGACCTGGCCCGACATGTCGAGCAGCGGACCGCCGGAGTTGCCGGGGTTGATGGCGGCGTCGGTCTGGATCGCGTTGATGAACGAGGACTCCCCGGGATCGCCTGGTGTCACCGGCCGGTTGAGGGCGCTGACGATACCCGTCGTGACCGTCTGGTCGAGCCCGAGCGGGGCACCGACCGCGATGACCTGGTCGCCCACGACGACCTTGTCCGAGGGGCCGAGACGCAATGGCGTCAGGTCGGTCCGCTTGATTCGAAGCACCGCGAGGTCGTAGCTGGCGTCCCGTCCCACGATCGACGCCGTCTCGGTGTCGCCGTTGCTGAGCACGACCTGGATGTCGCCGCTGGCGCCCGCCTCCACCACGTGGTTGTTGGTGAGGATGTGGCCCTTGCCGTCGAGGACGAAGCCGGACCCCGTGGCGGAGCCCTCGCTGCCGCCGCTGACCTTGATCGTGACGACGCTCGGGAGCGCCACCGCCGCGATGTTGGCCACCGAGCCGGCCGGCCGTTGGGTGGCACCGGGTCCGGGCTCGGGCAGCGTGGACCCGGCGAGGTGGATCCGGTCCTCGGTGACCTGGCCGACGACCCCTCCGACGACTCCAGAGAGCAGGCACAGCCCCACGACGGCGGCGACGAGCCGCCCCCTGCCCCGACGGGGACCAGCGCCGGAGCGCTCCTCGGTCAGAAGCGTCCCGGGAGGCGGCGAGCCGCCTTCGCCGACGGTCGAGCCGCCCGTCAGGGGTGCGTCAGCGCGAGCAGGCACGCCGGCACCTCCGGACGGGGGCGCGCCGAAGACGTCGAACCACGCGTCCTCGGGCCGCGTCCGCTGGTCCGCGGTCGGGCCGGGCACCGGCCCTGCACCGCCGGCAGCACCGTATGCGGCCCCGGTCGGCGCCGCATACGGCGAGGACGAGGGCGGCGGAGGGATGGACCGCGTATCGTGCAGGTCGATGATGCCGGTCTGCTCGCCCGCCCGTGCGGGCTCCGGGGGACCGGCCGGTGCGGGCCCCGCACCGGGGGCGGGCTCCGGCGCCTTGGACTCGTCACTCATGGGGTCGATTGTGCCGAACGGACCGTGGTGATCCGCACCGAGTCCACCACCCCGGACACGAGACCAGGCGCCAGTCGCCGTCCCGGGCTGCCCGGCTCGGCGGCCGAACGCGTCGACACCAGCCAGTACGGCACGGCCCCGGAGCCGAGCTCGCTCCGTCGGGAGTCGCCCGTGGGCGGCGCGACCCGGTCGGCGGGCAGCACCGAGCCGCCGAAGCTGACGGCACTCGCCGGGCTGCCGCCGAAGTTGGCGACAGGTCCGCGCACGGAGGGCAGCCGACCGGCCGGCGACGGGGACACCGCCAGGCCCCAGGCCGCTGCGACGGAGGCGCCGGCCGCGATGGAGGCCACGACCGCCGCCCGCATCGGTGAGCGGTGCAGGGCCGGAGCCGTCGGCGGCACTGTGGGCACGGGCTCGTGGAACGGGACGGACGGCATACGTGATCGGTCGGGGACGGGGGGTACGCGATGGCCGCCGTGGTCGCTCGCGCCACCGTCGCCCGGGGCCGCGGCCGCCAAGCCCATCAGGGACGTGCGCAGGCTCATCGGCACGCCGGTGTCGGCGCGCAGCGCGGCCACGATGCGACGCTCCTGGTCAGCTGCGACCCGACACACGTGGCAGCACACGAGGTGCTTGTCGTAGAGGTGCAGCATCGCCGGGGGCAGCGCCCGGTCGACGTAGGCGCGGACGTGTCCCTTCAGATGCGGCGTCACGACATCACCTCGGGTCTTCTCATCGCTGGCTGGCGGCGACCCGACGCCCGGGCAGGCGCAGGCCGGCGCGGGCGGGACGCGACTCGGGCTTGGCAGGACGCGCTGCGGCAGCGACCTCGGGCGCCCGGTGGGCCAGGGCCTCACGCAGCTGGGCACGCCCGCGGTGGATGCGGGAGCGCACGGTGCCGAGCTTGACGCCGAGCGTGGCGCTGATCTCCTCGTAGCTGAGGCCCTCGATGTCGCAGAGGACCACGGCGGCGCGGAACTCGGGCGCCAGGGCGTCGAGCGCCCGCTGCACGTCGTCGTCGAAGCGCGCGTCGTGGTAGCTCTGCTCGGGGCCCTTCTCGGAGCTGGGCAGCCGGCCGGCCGCGTCGTCGGGGAGGGCGTCGAAGCGGATCCGCTGCTTGCGTCGCATCTTGTCGAGGAAGACGTTGGTGGTGATGCGGTGCAGCCAACCCTCGAAGGTGCCGGGCTGGTAGGAGTTGAGGGAGCGGAAGACGCGCACGAAGACGTCGTGGGTGAGGTCCTCGGCGTCGTGCGGGTTGCCCGTGAGGCGGTAGGCGAGGCGGTAGACCCGAGCCGAGTGCTGCTCGACGATCTCCTCCCAGGTGGGAGGTGTCCATGCCGCGTCGGCCTGCTCCACCGGGGTGGGAGAGGTGGACGTCACGCTGGTGCTCACTGGGGGCTGGGCCTTTCAGGCGAAGGATTCACTGTCGACAACGCTGTCGCATCTGGATTCGTTCCCCTCAGGCTCCCGGATGGCACTGTCCGTGGTGTGGCGGGAACCTGTGGGGAGGCTGTGCATCAGTGTGCCTGGGGGCTCCCGTCGTCCGGCGTCGCCTCGTGGTGGCGGCGCCCGTGGGTGCGGCGCTCCTCCTTCATCTCGGCCTCGAACAGGTGCCGTCGGCCCTGGGCGAGCTCGCCGCGCGCATCGGACTCCATGCTCTTGAACACCGAGTAGTACGAGTCGTCGTAGTCCTCGACGATCTGGAAGGTCCACCGGCCCTCGATGACGTTGCGCCCGACGAGCTCGGTCTGGAGCCGGTCGGCGAGCTCGTCGTGACCGGCCTCGCGGAAGAGGACGACGGCCTCGCCGAGGGCCAGGTCGGCCATGCCGGTGAGGCGGTGGAAGCCGTAGAGGTAGCCGCGCGCGTGCT
The DNA here is from genome assembly GCF_040702505.1 of Terrabacter sp. NPDC080008. Taxonomy (NCBI): domain Bacteria; kingdom Bacillati; phylum Actinomycetota; class Actinomycetes; order Micrococcales; family Intrasporangiaceae; genus Terrabacter; species Terrabacter sp. NPDC080008. The sequence goes on along the minus strand of NZ_JBFBLC010000003.1, from coordinate 26,234 downwards.
CCACCACCTCGAGGGCCTCCGAGAGCTTGCCCAGGGCCTCGACAGTGGCGTCGTCGACACCCTCGGGACGTCGGTGGTCAGGGGTGGGCCCGTCCTGTTCGCTCATGACGTGATCCTTACCCGCTCCGCGCGAGCGGCGTGCCGAATCGTGCCGGACCACCACAGTAGGGTTGCGGGCATGAGCACGCAGAAGGTCGCCGCCTGGTCGCACGCCGAGGAGTTCGTCACCCCGGGCGAGCACGTGGAGGAGGCCGGCCGCCGTGGTGTGGAGCTCGGTGCGCCGCCGGTCGGCAACGGGATCGGGGCCGTGCTGCAGACGCTGGCGGCCGCGACCGGCGCCAAGGCCGTCATGGAGATCGGCACCGGTGCCGGGGCCTCCGGGCTCTGGCTGCTCGGCGGCATGCCGGCCGACGGCATCCTCACGACCATCGACCTCGAGACCGAGCACCAGCGCGCCGCCCGCGAGGCCTTCGCGGCCGCCGGGGTCGCGCACCAGCGCACCCGCGTCATCGCCGGCCGAGCGCTCGAGGTGCTCCCCCGGATGACCGACGGCGCCTACGACCTCGTCGTGGTCGACGCCGACAAGCAGGAGTATCCCGACTACCTCGCGCAGGCCACGCGCCTGCTGCGCCGCGGCGGCACCCTCGTGATGACGTGGAGCGACAAGGAGTCCGACCCCGCGAGCCGCGACCCTGAGACGCGAACGCTGCGCGAGGTCGGGCGCACCATCCGTGACCAGGGCCGGTTCATCGTCTCGCTGCTGCCCGTCGGCGAGGGCCTGCTCGTCGCCGTCAAGCGCTGAGAGGACGTATGCCGTGTCGCCCGCGTGACGTCATACGCTCGCCCGTCGACGTGGGCGGCCTTGCACGCGAACGGCCCCCGACCACGTGGTCGGGGGCCGTCGGCCGGTCAGGCGGAAGGGTCAGCTGACGCCGTCGCAACCCTGGATCGCGTCGCGCAGTGCTGCGGCCTCGTCCGGAGTCATCTCCACGACGAGCCGGCCACCGCCCTCGAGAGGCATGCGCAGCACGATGCCACGGCCCTCCTTGACGACCTCGAGCGGGCCATCGCCGGTCCTCGGCTTCATTGCTGCCATGGTTCCCCTTCCCTAGGAATCCTGGGTCTTTGGCTTCATTATTCCGTGTCTGGTTTGCGAGACCTAATTGGGATGTGACCGAGCACACGCCGGGCGCGTCCTGAGCCTGCTCCGCTTCCACCACGGGGCCGTTTGGGACAGAGTGGCGCCCATGACGCAGACGCCCGACTCCCCTGACTCCACGGCCACCGCTCCCCTGCTCGTCGAGGTCGTCGACGGCGTCGCCTGGCTGCGGCTCAACCGGCCGGAGGCGATGAACAGCCTCGACAACGCGCTCAAGGACGCCCTCGTGGCCGCGCTGCGTCAGGTCGCCGAGGACCCGGCCGTGCGGTGCGTCGTGCTGACCGGGACCGGACGGGCGTTCTGCGTCGGCCAGGACCTCAAGGAGCACGTCCGCAACCTCGACGACCCGAGCTCCACCCTGGCGACGACGGTGACCGACCACTACAACCCGATCGTCCTTGCGCTCTCCACGATGAACAAGCCGGTCGTCGCGGCTCTCAACGGCGTGGCTGCCGGTGCGGGGATGAGCTTCGCGCTGGCCTGCGACTTCCGTCTGGCCGCCGAGCAGGCCGGGCTCAACACGTCCTTCGCCGGGATCGCCCTCTCGTGCGACTCGGGCGCGTCGTGGTCGCTGCCGCGTCTCGTCGGGCCGGCGCGCGCGAAGGAGCTGCTGATGATGCCGCGGACCGTGTCGGCCCAGGAGGCGCTGGCCCTGGGACTGGTGACGAAGGTCGTGCCGGCCGACGAGCTCGAGGGCGCCGTGACCGAGCTGGCCCGCACCCTCGCCGACGGCCCCACCCTGGCCTACGGCTCGATCCGGCGGGCGGTGGCCTACTCCGCGAGCGCCGACCTGGCCGACGCCCTCGCCAACGAGGCGGAGCTGATGGCGCTGACCGGCGCCAGCAGCGACCACCGGGCCGCCGTGGACGCGTTCCTGGCCAAGGAGAAGCCCACCTACACCGGCTCCTGACGCAGCACTCCGACGCTGTCATCCGCACAGCCCGAGAGCCCCGCGGATGGGGCGGCGGTTGATGCTGCTTCCGCTGGCGTCATAGCCCCACCGGACGCAGCATCATGGCGCGCATCCGGCGGCGATGTGGGGAGGGCCGGTCCCGGGTGACCCCTTGTCCACAGGCCGGTCCGGCTCAACCGGTGGATCCACAGCCCGCGGAACAGATGGCGTAGCAGGTCGAGGGTCGCGGCAGGCTCTCTCCATGCATCTCTCGCTCGCCGCCACGGCACAGGCCAGCAGGCAGGAAGGGGTCCTGTCCCGGAGTCAGCTGCTCGAAGCGGGGGTGACGCCCGACGCCCTGCGTTGGCGGATCGGACGCGACTGGCGCATGGTGCTGCCCGGTGTCTACGCGCTGCAGACCGGAGTTCCGTCACAGCAGCAACGGCTCGTGGCGGCCCAGCTCCTGGCTGGTTCGGACTCCTGGTTGGCCAGCACCACGGCCGCAGCGCTGTACGGCCTGAGGTCCTGTCCGCTGTCACCTCCGATCCGGCTGCTCGTGCCGAGGCCCCGCCGGTCGCGACGCGTCGCCTGGGTCGACATTCGCGCCACTTCGCTGGCCGGTGAGGTCGTCGTCGAGCGAGGTCCCTTGCGACTCGGGTGCCTCCCGAGGGCGGTGATCGACGCGGCATCCAACGCGCCGGACGAGCAGGGAGCCCGGGGCATCGTGCTCGAGGCCGTGCAGCGACGCATGGTGAGGCTGGACGATCTGGAGCACTGGGTCGACGCCCGCGGACGGCCGGGCTCCCAGAGGCTGAGACGCCTGCTCGACGAGGCGGCGTCAGGCGCGTGGTCCGTTCCGGAGTCGGACCTGCTCGCGCTCATCCGGACCTCCCCCACCCTGCCCGAGCCCATGGCCAATCCGGTTCTCACCGGCCCTTCGGGGGCGCAGCTGACGTCGCCCGACGTGTGGTTCGACGACGTCGGCATGGCCGTGCTGGTGCAGTCCCGGCAGTTCCATGCCGACGGGCTCGACTGGGACGCGACCGTGGCCGCCGGATCGGACCTCTCAACGGCCCGGGTCGTGGTGCTCGGCGTGACCCCCGAAGCGCTGAGGCGTGATCCGGCGAGGCAGCTGCGGCGAGTCGAGCAGGCGCACGCTGCGGCCCGCCGCTCTGGGACGCGCGCTCCTGTGATCGCCTCGCCACGGACCCCGGTGCTTTCGGCGGCGTCCGCGCGGCCATTTGAGCCCTCCTTCGCACCGTGCGGTGCCGCATGGTGCTGCGCCAGCTGGCGTCCTGGGGCCAGCGGACGCAGCACCATCTGCAACAGAACGCTGTCCGATGCCGGCGTCCTCAGCCGACCGCGTGCGGCCCCGCCTGCGTCACGGCGGGTAGTCGCTCGGGGGGATGAAGCGCCAGAGGATGTCGGTCCAGTAGTACTGCCCCACGACGCAGAGCACCGCCAGCGGCACGAAACGCCACAGCAGCCGCTTCCAGCCGTTGCCGCGCCGGTCGGCCCAGCCGGCGCCCAGCAGCACCACGAGCAGCGGGAAGAGCGGCACCAGGTAGCGGTAGACGCTGGTGAACGTGTTGATGCCGGCGGTGAAGTACACCGGGTAGGCCAGCGACCACGTGCGCAGGTCGGCGCCGAGATTGCGCGCCCAAGGTCCGGCCACCATCGCGACGAGGACCAGCGGCAGCGCGTAGACCATCACCGGGCCCCACGTGTCACCGAACACGAAGGCCGACAGGCCCTCCCTCCAGGGCTGGAAGGGCTCGAGGCCGCCGGAGCCACGCCAGGTCGCCATCGTGTCGGTGTAGGCGGAGCGGACCCCGGTGCGCCACCACGCGATCGCGGGCCAGAGCAGCCCCGCCACCCCGCAGCCGATGAGCGCGGCAGCCATGGCCGCATACGTGCTCGTGGAGATCGGACGGTCGCGCCGTCGGCGCCACCGCAGCACGACCACGACCAGTGTCACGATGCCGAGCGGGACCGCGATGGGTCTCGAGAGCCCCAGCAGCAGCGCCACGGCTGTCGCGACCAGCCAGCGCTCCTTCGCCAGGGCGTAGAGGTAGGCGACGAGCAGCAGCATCGCGAGTGACTCGGTGTAGGCGAGCTGCAGCGTCACCGACGCCGGGAAGAGGGCCCACAGCGCGACGACGAGGTACGCCGCGGGGTCGCCGATGCGCTCGCGCAGCAGCAGCCCCATCAGCACCGCGGCACCCGCGCCGCACAGCACCGCGATGGTGGAGCCGACCGCCGGGAAGCTGATCCCGGTGAGCGCCATGCCCACCCGGGCGAGAAGCGGGAAGAGCGGGTAGAACGCCCACGCGTTCTGCTCGACGGAGCCGCCCTCGGAGCGGGGCAGCGGTGAGGGATAGCCCTGGTCCGCGATGATCTGGTACCACTGCCCGTCCCAGAGGGCCGTGAACGGGAAGTAGCTGACGGGCACGTCGTCGCCGCCGGTCATCCCGCTCGGCACCTGGTGCTGCATGACGACGAGCAGGACGGTGGTCGACACGACGCGCGTCAGGGCATAGATCGCCAGCACCCAGGCGACGAAGACGCGCCGAGGACGGAGAGTCAGCAGCTCACTCATCGGGCGAGTCGTCGTCGCGCGACGGCTCACCGCGCAGCACGGCGATCTCCTCGTCCTTCTCGCGCAGCTCGCGCCGCAGCCGGTCGACGACACCGTCGACCTGGCTCATCCGATAGCCGCGCAGGCCCACGTCGAAGACGAGGTCGTCGAAGTCGGAGTCGTGGATCGGCTCGTCGGGCAGCGGCTCGTGTGAGAGCGAGGAGGTCGGGCGCCCCAGGCCGCCTCCGGCGAGCCCCAGGATGAGCGCCACGACGAGGCACACGACGATGACGCCGACGAAGAGGATGAACCACTTCACCGGTGGCGCTCCTCGTAGGTGCGGATGACCTGGACCGCCTCGCTCGGGTCGTCGGTGAGGATCAGGCGGTCGAGGTCGGCAGGCCCGATCATGCCGCCCTCGAGCACGGTGTCGCGAAGCCAGTCGAGCAGGCCCTGCCAGTAGGCGACGCCCATGAGCACGACGGGGAACTCGGTCACCTTCTGGGTCTGCGCGAGCGTCACCGCCTCGAAGAGCTCGTCGAGCGTGCCGAAGCCCCCGGGCAGCACGATGAAGCCGCGCGAGTACTTGAGGAACATGACCTTGCGGGCGAAGAAGTAGCGGAAGTTGATGCCGAGGTCGACGTACTCGTTGAGCCCGGTCTCGAAGGGCAGCTCGATGCCGAGCCCCACCGACGTGCCGTCGGCCTCGTACGCGCCCTTGTTGGCCGCCTCCATGGCGCCGGGCCCTCCGCCGGTGATCACGGCGAAGCCCGCCTCGGCCAGCAGCCTCCCCACTTCGACCCCCATGGCGTATGCCGGGTCGTCGGGTCTCGTGCGCGCCGAGCCGAACACCGCCGCCGCGGGCCCGAGCTCCGAGAGGGTCCCGAAGCCCTCGACGAACTCGGACTGGATGCGCATGACGCGCCACGGGTCGGCGTGCAGCCAGTCGGTGCGCTGGCGCCGCTCGAGCAGTCGCTGGTCGGTCGTGGTGGACGGCACCTTGTGCCCACGCAGGGTCACCGGGCCGGTCTGCCGGCGGGTGCGCCTTGAGTTGCCGTGGGTCCCGTTGGTGCCAGGCGACCCGGGGGTGACGGGCACGGGCTGCGGTTCGGTCGTCACAGCGCCACCCTATGCGCAGAGGTCAGGCGAGCCACCGCAGCATGGCGGCCTCGGCCTGCGTGTACTGCTCGACGGGGCAGCGCTCGTCGTCCATGTGCGCGAGGTTCGGGTCGCCCGGGCCGTAGTTGACCGCCGGGATGCCCAGCGCCGAGAAGCGCGCGACGTCGGTCCAGCCCTCCTTGGGACGCACCGGCACCCCGAGCGCCTCGATGAACGCCTTGGCGGCGGGCAGCTGGAGCCCCGGGCGCGCGCCGTCTGCGGCGTCGGTGAGCTCCACGTCGAAGCCGTCGAAGACCTGGCGCACGTGGGCCAGAGCCTGCTCGGTGTCCTTGTCGGGGGCGTAGCGGTAGTTGACCGTGACGGTGCACGAGTCGGGCACGACGTTGCCGGCGATGCCACCGCTGATGCCCACGGCCTGCAGGGCCTCGTGGTAGTCGAGCCCGTCGACGGTGACCGTCTCGGCCTCGTAGGCGGTCAGGCGGGAGAGGACGGTGGCCGCGTCGTGGATGGCGTTGTGGCCCTTCCACGGCCGGGCCGAGTGGGCCGCGATGCCCTTCGTGACGACCTCGACGCGCAGCGTGCCCTTGCAGCCACCCTCGATGCCGCCGTCGGTGGGCTCGAGCAGGACCGCGAAGTCGCCCTCGAGCAGCTGCGGCTGTGTCTGAGCGAGGCGGGCCAGCCCATTGTGGGCCGCCTCGATCTCCTCGCACTCGTAGAAGAGGAAGGTGAGGTCGCGGTTCGGCTCCCGCAGCTGCGCGGCGACCCGGAGCATGACGGCCACGCCGCCCTTCATGTCGACCGTGCCACGGCCCCACAGCTCTCCGTTGACCTGCCGGGTCGGCAGGTTGGGCACCGACGTGAGCGGGACGGTGTCGATGTGACCGGCGAGGACGACCCGCTCGGACCGGCCGAGGGAGGTGCGGGCGACGACCGTGTTGCCGTCGCGCGTGACCTCGAGGTGCCCGAGCGGCCGCAGCGCCGCCTCGATGGCGTCGGCGAGCTGTGCCTCACCGTGGCTGACCGACTCGACGTCGCAGACGGCGGCCGTCAGCGTGGTGACGTCCGACGCGAGGTCCAGGACCACGTCGCCGTCGGCTCCGGGTGCGCCACCACTCCCGGTCGTCGCGTCGGCGCCGGCGGGGGTCGGCTGGTCGGTCTGCGGCGTGGTCGGCATACGGGGAAGGCTAGCCGCAGGTGGGAAGGGCCAGGCGTGTCGGGAGGCGCCCGGGGCGTGAGCCGCGTTTCGCAGGCGTCGCCGGTGACCCATATCCTTTCGGCCATGTCGGAGCGCAGCGCATGGGGACACGGACTGACGACGATCAGCGACGACGGGCAGGTGCTCGACACGTGGTTCCCGCAGCCGGCGCTGGGCACGGCGCCCGCTGACGCCGCTGAGCCCGCGGGGCTGGCGTCCCTCGCCGGCCCGGACACCGTGCGCCGGGTGCGGAGCGAGGTGCGGCTCGTCGAGATCGACCTCGATGCCGCCCCGGCCGACGCCCCCGACGCCTACCTGCGCCTGCACCTGCTCTCCTACTGCCTCGTCCAGCCCAACACCCTCAACCTCGACGGCATCTTCGGCGTCCTGCCCAACCTCGTGTGGACCAGCCTCGGCGCCTGCCCCGTCGAGGGCTTCGAGCAGACCCGGATGCGGCTGCGCACCTCCGGCCAGCACGTCTCCGTCTTCGGGGTCGACAAGTTCCCGCGGATGACCGACTACGTCGTGCCCCAGGGCGTCCGCATCGCCGACGCCGACCGGGTCCGGCTCGGCGCGCACCTCTCGCCCGGCACCACCGTCATGCACGAGGGCTTCTGCAACTTCAACGCCGGCACGCTCGGCACCTCCATGGTCGAGGGCCGCATCGTGCAGGGCGTCGTCGTGGGCGACGGGTCCGACATCGGCGCCGGCGCCTCGATCATGGGCACGCTCTCGGGGGGCGGCACGGAACGCGTACGCATCGGCGAGCGTTGTCTCGTCGGGGCCAACGGCGGCATCGGCATCGCACTCGGCGACGACTGCGTCGTCGAGGCCGGCCTCTACGTGACCGCAGGGACCAAGGTGACGCTGCCGGACGGCTCCGTGGTCAAGGCCAGGGAGCTCTCGGGTTCCAGCAACATCCTGTTCCTCCGCAACAGCGTGACGGGTGCCGTCGAGGCCCGCGACCGCAAGGGGACGGGCATCACCCTCAACGACGCGCTCCACGCGAACGACTGACCGACCAGGCCCCGACCGGCTCACCCCCAGCCGGAACCCCGAAGGACCTCATGCCCACCACCCGCCCCCGTCCGGCCGCCGCCCGCTCCCGGCAGCGGCCTGCCGTGCGTCGGCGCCGTCGCCTGGCCCTCCTCCTCGTGCTCGTGGTCGTGGTGGTCGGCGGCTGGTTCGGGGGGCGGCAGCTGGTGAGCAGCGTGATCAGCCCGAAGTGCACCATCACGGCCGCCGGCATGACCGAGACGTTCGACCCCGAGCAGACCGGCAACGCCGCTCTCATCGCCGCGCTGGCCGTCAAGCGGCAGATGCCCCCGCGGGCTGCGACCATCGCCCTCACGACGGCGTTCCAGGAGTCGAAGATCCGCAACCTGCGCTTCGGCGACCGGGACTCGCTCGGACTCTTCCAGCAGCGGCCGAGCCAGGGCTGGGGCACTGCGGAGCAGATCCTCGATCCCGTGCACGCGACCAACGCGTTCTACGACGCGCTCCAGAAGTACAAGGGCTACGAGACGGCCGACATCACCAAGATCGCCCAGCAGGTGCAGAAGAGCGGCTTCCCCGAGGCCTACCGCGACCACGAGAGCCAGGGCCGCGTGCTCGCCTCCACGCTCACGGGCCACTCCCCCGGCGGCCTCACCTGCCGGCTCGACGCCGTCAAGGGCGCCGCTGCCTCCCCGAAGCGCGTCGCCGGCGACCTGGCCGAGCAGATGGGCGTGACCAGCGTCCGCGCCGGCGCCGGCTCCCTCACCGTCACGGCCCCCTCGACGACGGCCGCCTGGGCCGTGGCCCAGTGGGCCGTCGCGCGGGCCGACGCCTACGGCGCCACCAAGGTCACCGTCGGCGACCGGGCGTGGGACCGCAGCTCCGGTGACCAGGGCTGGTCCTCCGGCAGCGACGGCACGACCGTCACGATCCGCCTGGGCTGACCGGCACCGGCCGACCAGCACCGCCGAGCACGCACCGGCCCACCGGCACCGACACCGGACGGCCCGACCGTGACCGCGAACGACGAACGGGAACGGCGAAGGCCCCGAACCGGTGAGCCGGTTCGGGGCCTTCGACGGGTGAAGCGTGTGACCGGGGATCAGGCCGGGTAGCTGCGCTCCGGCTCGCCGGTGTAGATCTGGCGCGGACGGCCGATCTTCGTCTCCGGGTCGTGCATCATCTCGCGCCACTGGGCGATCCAGCCCGGCAGGCGGCCGATGGCGAAGAGCACGGTGAACATCTTCGACTCGAAGCCCATGGCCTTGTAGATCAGGCCGGTGTAGAAGTCGACGTTCGGGTAGAGCTTGCGCTCGACGAAGTAGTCGTCGGCCAGGGCGATCTCCTCGAGGCCCTTGGCGATCTCGAGCAGCGGGTCGTTGTGGCCCAGCTTCTCGAGGATGTCGTCGGCGGCCTTCTTGATGATCGCCGCGCGCGGGTCGTAGTTCTTGTAGACGCGGTGTCCGAAGCCCATGAGGCGGACACCGTCCTCCTTGTTCTTGACCTTCTCCATGAACTTCTTCGGGTCGTCGCCCGACTCGTGGAGCTTGCCGAGCATCTCGAGGACGGCCTGGTTGGCGCCGCCGTGCAGCGGGCCGGAGAGGGCGTGGATGCCGGCAGAGACCGAGTTGAAGAGGTTCGCGTGGGCCGAGCCGACGAGGCGGACCGTCGAGGTGGAGCAGTTCTGCTCGTGGTCGGCGTGCAGGATGAACAGCAGGTCGAGCGCCTTGGCGACGGTCGGGTCGACCTCGTAGGGCTCGACGGGGTAGCCGAACGTCATCCGCAGGAAGTTCTCGACGAACGACAGCGAGTTGTCGGGGTACATGTACGGCTGGCCGACGCTCTTCTTGTGCGCCATGGCCGCGATGGTCGGCAGCTTGGCGAGGAGGCGGACGGTCGAGATCTCGACCTGCTCCTGGTCGAAGGGGTCGAGGCTGTCCTGGTAGAACGTGCCGAGCGCCGAGACGGCCGAGCTGAGCACCGGCATCGGGTGCGCGTCGCGCGGGAAGCCGTTGAAGAACGCGCGGAGGTCCTCGTGCAGCATCGTGTGCCGGCGGATGGAGTCCTCGAAGCGCGTCAGCTCCTCGGGGGTCGGCAGCTCGCCGTAGATGAGCAGGTAGGCGACCTCGACGAACGTCGACTTCTCGGCCAGCTCCGCGATCGGGTAGCCGCGGTAGCGCAGGATGCCCTGGTCGCCGTCGATGTAGGTGATCGCGCTCTTGCACGAGGCGGTGTTGACGAAGCCGACGTCGTAGGTGACGAGGCCGGTCTCCTTCAGCAGGGACCCCACCCCGAGCCCGTCATTGCCCTCGACCGCACCGACACCCGGGAAGGTGAGTTCCTTGTCTGCGACCTTGAGTGTCGCGTCCACTGCCTTCGTCACTGTTCCTCGCCTTCTGTCGTTCCGGCACAACAGTCGCCGGACATATCCGCGAGCGACGTTACCCCAGCGTCTGGCCGGGGTCGAAACAGCCCCTAGCACCCGAGCCGGGACGAGCAGGTGGATATCGGGGCGTGTCGAGAGCCCTCAGAGCCGTGAGCAGGCCGCGGCGATCCGCTCGTCCGTGGCCGTGAGCGCGATGCGGACGTGCCGCTGGCCCGCGGCGCCGTAGAACGACCCCGGAGCGACGAGGATGCCGCGGTCGGCGAGCTCGGAAACCGTTGTCCAGCAGTCTTCCTCGCGGGTGGCCCACAGGTAGAGCCCCGCCTCGGAGTGGTCGACGCGCAGCCCCGCGCGCGCGACCGCGGCGAGCAGCTGCTCACGCCTGCGGGCGTATGCCGTCCGCTGCGTCTCGACGTGGGTGTCGTCGCGCAGGGCGACCGCCATGGCGTGCTGCACCGGGGTGGGCATGATCATGCCGGCGTGCTTGCGCACCGCCAGGACGGCAGCGACGAGCGCCGGGTCGCCGGCGACGAAGGCGGCGCGGTAGCCGGCCAGGTTGGACTGCTTGGACAGCGAGTAGACGGCCAGCAGGCCCTCGTGGGAGTCGCCGCAGACATCGGGGTGCAGGATGCTCGGCGTCGAGGTGCCGACCTGCCCCTCGCGCCAGTCCAGCTCGGCGTAGCACTCGTCGCTGGCGACGACGACGCCGTGCTCGCGGGCCCACGTCACGACCTTGCGCAGGTGCTCGACCCCGAGCACCTGGCCGTTGGGGTTGCCGGGGCTGTTGAGCCACAGCAGCTTCGGGGTGGTGGCCGCCGTCAGGGGGCCGAGGCTGGTGAGCGACTGGGCCACGACCGCGGTGGCCCCGGCGATGCGGGCCCCGATGTCGTAGGTCGGGTAGGCGACGGCCGGCACGCCGACCACGTCACCGGCGCGCAGCCCGAGGATCGTCGGCAGCCAGGCGACGAGCTCCTTGCTCCCGATGGTCGGCAGCACGGCGTCCGGACCGAGCCCGGGCACACCGCGGCGCCGCTCGAACCACTCGCAGATGGCGGCACGCAGGTCGGCGGTGCCGACCGTCAGCGGGTAGCCCGGGGCGTCGGCCGCCTCGGCCAGCGCGCGGCGTACGAGCTCGGGCGTCGGGTCGACCGGGGTGCCGACGGACAGGTCGACGATGCCGTCCGGATGTGCGACCGCTCGCGCCTTGTACGGCGCGAGCGAGTCCCAGGGGAAGTCCGGCAGGTCGAGCCCGCGACGGGGCACGACGGGCGTGGTCACTCCGCGTGTTCCTGCGGGGGCAGCGCCTCGATGAGCGGGTGGTCCTTGTCGATGACGCCGAGCTTGGCCGCGCCGCCGGGGCTGCCGAGGTCGTTGAAGAACTCGACGTTGGCGTTGTAGTAGTCGGCCCACTGCTCGGGGACGTCGTCCTCGTAGTAGATCGCCTCCACCGGGCAGACCGGCTCACAGGCACCGCAGTCGACGCACTCGTCGGGGTGGATGTAGAGCGATCGCTTGCCCTCGTAGATGCAGTCGACCGGACACTCCTCGATGCAGGCCCGGTCCTTCAGGTCGACGCATGGCTGGGCGATGACGTAGGTCATGGGTTGCGGGCCTCCTGCTGTGGCCGTTCGAGGGCGGATGCTGCACCACCTAGTATGCCGGACATGACTGGCGATCCCCTGCGGGGCACCACGGGCCACCGGCTGACCGCCGGACTCACCGTCGGGGGCCGCGTCGTCGTGCGGTACCGGCTCCAGGAGGGGGACGAGTCCGGCGCGGCGGCCACCGACTTCCTCGGCGAGCTCGTGGCCCGCAACGACGACTTCCTGGTCGTCGACACCAAGACCGAGCGGGTCAAGCTGATCCGCGCCGACGTCATCGCGGCCAAGGACGTGCCTCCGCCGGCGAGCCGCCCCGGACGCGCGCACGAGCGTGTCTCGGCCGACGACCTCGAGAGGGTCATGGCCAAGGGCTGGCAGGCGGTCGACCAGGGAGGCCTCGGCGACTGGGTCCTTCGGGCCGCCGAGGGCTTCACCGGCCGGGCGAACTCCGCGCTCGTCGTGGGCGATCCGAGCCTGCCGGTCGACAAGGCGATCGACTTCGTCGAGCGGTGGTACGCCGACCGCGGGCTCCCGCCGCTCTTCCAGGTCCACGGACCGGCGGGCTCCGACCTGGCCGCGGCTCCCGCCGCGGCGGCCCTGCTCGAGCGCGGCTACACCGTCGGCGGCGGCCGCGAGCAGTGGGAGCGGGTGCTCGTCATGACCGGCCTGTCGGCCGCGGTGCCGCCGCTGACCGAGCAGTCGGTCCCGGTGACGGCGGACGCCGAGCTCAAGCTCGAGTGGCTGATGACCTACGGCGAGCAGCGCACCATCGTGCCGGGCGTCACCGAGGCCGTGCTGACCGGCAGCGAGGGCCAGCTGTTCCTCTCGGTGAGCGACCCGCAGAGCCGGCGGATCATCGCGCTGGCGCGCATGGCGATCCACCCAGGCTGGGCGGGCATCTTCGGGCTGTGGGTGCATCCCGACCACCGCCACGAGGGCCTCGGCTCCACGATCGTCTCGGCGGTGGCGATGGTCGCCCGCGAGAACAACATGCCGGCGATCTACCTGCAGGTCTCGGCGGACAACACCGCCGGCGTGGCGTTCTGGCGAAGCCTCGGCTTCACGGTGCACCACGAGTACGCCTACCTCGCGCGCCCGGCTTCCTGACGCGGGCTCACGGGGGCGTGGCCTTCGGGTTGGTGCACACGATGTGGTCCTCGGGCACGTAGTGCGTGGTCACCGGCTCGGACCTCACCAGCTCGGGTGACCCGGGGCGGCGCCACTCGCGCGTCACCGTGACGTCGAAGCCGGGGTTGGGCTGCTGCGGGTAGCACTTGAGGCTGTCGCTGCGAATCGTCTTGGGCGGCACGACATTTCGCCGCGGCCCCTTGACCGAGGTGATGTCCCACGTCTTGGTGCTCCACACCCGGCCGTGGACGAAGCCGCCCTCGACCCAGGTCTGCAGCAGCATCCCGTGCGGGGTGTCGTTCTTCCACTTGTTGTCGAGGGTCGGCCAGTAGACGGTGGCCTCGCGGCCCTCGGGGTAGCGCGGGATGAAGAAGGCGTGCGGGCTGAACTCGAGGAAGTGCGCCCCGGCGAAGTAGGCGAGGTTGTAGACGACGGTCGAGACCTGGCTGATGCCGCCACCCGTGCCGCGCGTCAGGCGCCCGTCGATGATGACGGTGCCGTCGGCATACCCCTTGTCCTCCGTGCGTTCCCCGAGGATGCCGTTGAGGCTGAAGGTCCCTCCGGGCGGGACGTAGGTGCCGTTGATGCGGCCGGTCGCGACGACGAGGTTCTTGGTGCGGGTGGGGTCGTCGGTCGGGAACGGCGAGCGGAAGTCCACGACGAGGCTCGTGACCCCGGCCAGCTGCGCGTCCTGGGTGGTGAAGGGCGGTTGCGCCACCGCCGGGCTCAGGTCGACCGTGCGGTCGGCGCCGGAGATGGCGGCGACGACCCGCTTGCCCAGGGCCGCCTCGTCGACGACGAGGCCGTCGACGGAGGGGACGAGCTTCGGCTTGCCGTTGTTCGGCTCGAACACCCAGCGGGCACTGCTCGCCGCCCGCGTCGACACCTTGACCTTGCCGGCGACCAGTCGCGCCAGGCCGCGCTCGTCGAAGTGCGGAGCCAGGCCGCCTGACGCGTCCGGCACGACCGAGACCATCGGGGCGTAGTCGGCCGGCGAGAGCAGCACCTTGGTCGGTCCGGACACGAGCGTGAGCGGGCGCGACATGGCGGTGCTGCCGAACTGCGAGGCGACCCGCTGCACCGTCTCCGCATCGACCCGCGGCGCGGTCTCACGCAGGGCGGCCGTGGCCGAGGTGGAGTCCGGGAACGCCCTGCGCAGGGCGAGCTTCGTCGCGGCGACGTCGAGGGTGTGTCCCGACTCGGGCAGGTCGACCGACACCGATCCGCCGGGGAAGGTCACGCGGCCCTCGACCGGAGCCACGGCGAGCGTGGGCGCGATCCGCTGGAGGTACGCCGTCAGGGCGTCGTCGTCGGCCCGGGTCAGCAGCGAGCCGCGGACCGTGCCGGTCAGCTTGCCCCAGATGAGCCGCGGGTCCAGCGTGAAGCCGACGAGACCGTCCAGCGAGCCGTCCACGTCCACGCCGAGGCCGGCATCCTTCGGCACCACCTGGACCGGCTGCGCGCGGCCGGGCACGGTCAGGGCGATCGGGGTGGCGAGCAGCGAGCGCGTTCCTCGCTCGACGGCCGCCCGAGCGGCGTCCTCGGTCATGCCGCCGACCTGGATGCCGCCGATCGACGCGGTGGCCGGCGCGTGCTGCGCCGACCAGGCGCACAGGCCCGCGTATCCACCGCCGAGCACCACGGTCGCCGTCAGCAGCCGCAGCACGGTCGAGCGCCGCTCGCGGCGAGGGTCGTCGTGCCAGTCGTCGGACATGCGCTCTCCGTGCGTGGTGTCAGGTGGCACGACGGTAGCGGCTCGGGCGGCCGAATCCTGCGAGGCGGAGCCCTCCGCGGGGTGGTGTCGGCCGGCGCCGCCTCCTGGTGCCGGGCCGGCGGCTCAGTCCAGCAGGTCCGCCCCGCGGCGTCCGGTCGGCTGCCACGTGCGGGGCTCGACCTGTCGGAAGCCCTCGCGCGCCGTGGTGCGTGCGGCGACCAGGTTGGACAGGGCGTGCACGTCCTCGGAGGCCACGATCACCTGCGTCGCGTGCGCCCGCAGCGCGTCGTTCTTGGCCGCGCGCGCGGCGTCATCAATGACGACGTGGCTGACGAGGTCGTCGTCGACGACCGAGGGCGGGAACGCGTCGTCCGTGGCGGGCACCCGCAGGCTCGGCGCCGCAGGCGAGTCGGTCCCGAGCTCCTGCTCCCCCCACCAGGACGTCGTGTCGAGCAGGGCGGTCTCGGCCGCCTGCAGCCACGCCCGGTCCTCGCGGGCCCAGCCGAGCGGCGTGAGGATCTCGTAGGTGCGCCGCGGCAGCTCCGGGTCCGCGAGCAGCTGCAGGGCCCGGCGGGTCGCTCGGTGCGCCTGGACGTGGTCGGGGTGCCGGTAGCCACCGTGCTCGTCGTAGGTGACGACGACATCGGGCTGCAGCTCGCGCACGACGTCGGCGACGAGTGTGCCGAGGAGGTCGAGGTCGGCGGCGGCGAAGGCCTCGGGCCGCGCGGCGGCGGCCGACCCGGCCATGCCGGAGTCGCGGAAGCGCGAGAGGCGCCCCTCCCCCGGGTCGGCGCCGAGCACGTGCCCCGTGACCCCCAGCCGGGACAGGGCCCGGCCCAGCTCACCGTGGCGGTAGGGCCCGAGCGGGTCGTCAGGGTCGCCCTCGAGGTGCGCGAGCCCCGGGGGGATGACCTCGCCCTCCTCACCGAGCGTGCACGTCAGCACGTGCACCTCGTCCCCTCGCGCCACGTGGTGCGCCATCGTGATGCCGCACGTCAGCGTCTCGTCGTCGGGGTGGGCGTGCACGAAGAGCAGGCGGGGCACGGAGGATCCTCTCGGTCAGCGTACGGCGACGGTGGCGAGGTCGACGATGCCGCCGACCTGGTGGTCCTCGTACGCGGTGACGCCGGCGCCGTGCAGGTAGAGCGCCTTGGTGGCCGCGAGGGCGATGTAGCCGCCCTGGTCGCGGATGGTGCGGTCCGCCTGGCGCCACACGCTCTCGCGGGCCTTGGGCTCCGGCGTCGTGTCGGCCCTGTCGAACAGCGCGTTGACGCCGTCGTCGCTGAAGTAGCCGACGTCCTGGCCCGGCCCCGACGAGTCGAGGTTGATGCGCGGGTCGAACAGCGCCGGCAGGACGCTGCCGGCCGAGGGCCAGTCCGGGGTCCACGCTCCGCGGAACAGGTCGTAGGAGGAGACCGACGTGGGCTTCTCGATGGTCTCGTAGTACTCCTCCGGGGCCACCCCGGTCAGCTCGACCTGGAAGCCCGCGCGCTCCCAGCCGGCGGCGAGGGACGCGTACGCCTTGTCGCCGAGCACCGAGCGGGCGTAGACGACGCGCAGGCGCACCGGCAGTCGCACCCCGGCCTGCTGGAGCACGCGGCGGGCAGCCTCGGGGTCGCCCTCGACGCTCGCGCCCGGCGGGACGTCGACCGAGTGCGGGTCGACGGCGGGCGACAGCAGCGACCACGTGGGAGTGCCTGCCCCCTCGCCGCCGGTCGCGGTGACGTAGGTGGCCCGGTTGGTCGACAGGGCCAGCGCCTTGCGCACCGCCGGGTCGGCCATGACCTTGCTGCGCATGTTGACCGCGAGGTAGTCGACGTTGCCGGTGTAGGGGAACGTGAGCCGCGCTTGCAGCGCGGTGCCCGCCTGGTTGCGCAGCGTCGGGCTCGCCTGCACCCAGGAGACGGCGTAGGCGTCCTCGTCCTGCTGGTTGAGCAGGCGCTGGATCACCGTCGACTCGCCCAGGCCCGAGCTGACCTTGATCGTGTCGGGGTAGGCCTGACGGATCGGGTCGGTGCGCCGGTCCCAGTGCTCGTTGCGCACGAACGTGCCGCCCTGCCCGACCTTCCACGCGCCCTGGAGGCGGTAGGGCCCGCTCGACAGGACGGCATACGACGCCTTGTCGTCGTTCTTGGGGTCCGCGGAGGCCTTGTGGGGCGCGAACTCCGGCAGGGCCACGATGTGCGGGAAGTCCGGCTCGGGGTCGCGCAGCCGGAAGGTGACGGTGCGCCCCGAGCACGACACGGCGCGGTCGAAGTCGGCCTGGTGCGCCGTGTCACCCGGTCCGGCGTAGACCGGCTTCTCGACGCCCTCGGGCGTGACGGCCGTCGGCATGGCGAGCAGGTAGCTCGCGTAGTTGGTGCCGTTCACGTGCGTGCGCCGGTCGAACGTGCGCGCGACACCGTGTCGCACGTCCTCGCAGGTGATCGCCGAGCCGTCCTGCCAGGTGACGCCGGGCCGCAGGGTGAAGGACCAGGTGCGGCCCCCGTCGGCCGGGCGGCCCGTGTCGGTCGCGAGGTCGGCCTGGATGTCGCGCTGGTGCGCGCCCGTGCCGTATGCCGTCAGGCCGCGTGCGAAGGTGCGCTGGGCGAAGAACGCCTCCGGGCCCACGTACATCTGCTGCGGGTCCCAGGTCGCGATGGTGCCCGAGACGAGCACCTGCAGCGTGCCCCCGCGCTGCGGCTGCGCCGCAGCGGAGGACGAGGCCGTGCCGGCCGCCTGCGGGGTCGAGGAGGGGGCCGGCGCCGACGAGCACGCCGCGGCGGCGACTGCCAGCAGGGCAGCCCCGGCCGCGACGGTCACCGAGCGCCGGAACCCGCGCACGACCCCGTGTCCCGCACCGCTTCCACCGCTTCCACCGCGTCCCCACCGGCCCACGACAGGCACGGGTCGGTCAGCCTTCGGCCTTCGCCGCCGACCGCGCGCGAGAGGCTGTGCGGGCGCGCTCGCCGGCGTCGAGGACGACCTTGCGGATGCGGACCGACTCGGGCGTCACCTCGACGCACTCGTCCTCGCGGCAGAACTCGAGGCTCTGCTCGAGGCTGAGCTTGCGTGGCGGCACGATCTTCTCGAAGTTGTCCGAGGAGGAGGCGCGCACGTTGGTGAGCTTCTTCTCCTTGGTGATGTTGACGTCCATGTCGTCGGCGCGGGAGTTCTCGCCGACGATCATGCCCTCGTAGACCTCGGTGGTCGGCTCGACGAAGAGGACACCGCGCTCCTGGAGGTTGACCATCGCGTACGAGGTGACGACGCCCTTGCGGTCGGAGACCAGCGAGCCGCTCGTGCGCGTGGTGATGGTGCCGAACCACGGCTCGTAGTCCTCGAAGACGTGGTGGGCGATGCCCGTGCCACGGGTCTCGGTGAGGAACTCGGTGCGGAAGCCGATGAGGCCACGGCTCGGCACGAGGAACTCCATCCGGATCCAGCCGGTGCCGTGGTTGGTCATCTGCTCCATGCGGCCCTTGCGGGCGGCCATGATCTGCGTGATCGCGCCGAGGAACTCCTCGGGGGTGTCGATGGTGAGGCGCTCGACCGGCTCGTGCACCTTGCCGTCGATCTCGCGCGTGACCACCTGCGGCTTGCCGACGGTCAGCTCGTAGCCCTCGCGCCGCATCTGCTCGACGAGGATCGCGAGCGCGAGCTCGCCACGGCCCTGGACCTCCCAGGCGTCCGGGCGCTCGGTCGGCAGGATGCGCAGCGACACGTTGCCGATGAGCTCCTTGTCGAGGCGGTCCTTGACCATGCGGGCGGTGACCTTGGAGCCGCGGACCTTGCCGACCATGGGGCTGGTGTTGGTGCCGATGGTCATCGAGATCGCGGGCTCGTCGACCGTGATGAGCGGCAACGGGATCGGGTTCTCGGGGTCGGCGAGGGTCTCGCCGATGGTGATGTCCGGGATGCCGGCGACGGCGATGATGTCGCCCGGGCGGGCCTCCTCGGCGGGCTTGCGCTCGAGGGCCTCGGTCATGAGCAGCTCGGTGATCTTCACGCGCTGCTGGGAGCCGTCGTGGCGGCACCACATGACCTGCTGGCCCTTCTTGATCGTGCCGTTGAAGACGCGGAGCAGGGCGAGGCGGCCGAGGAAGTTGGACGCGTCGAGGTTGGTGACGTGCGCCTGCAGGGGCGCCTCGTCGTCGTAGGTCGGCGCGGGGATCGTCTCGAGGATCGTCTCGAAGAGCGCCTCGAGGTCCTCGCCTGCCGGCAGCTCGCCGTTGCCGGGGCGCTCGAGCGAGGCACGGCCGGCCTTGGCCGACGCGTAGACGATCGGGAAGTCGATCTGCTCCTCGGTGGCCTCGAGGTCCATGAACAGCTCGTACGCCTCGTCGACGACCTCGGGGATGCGCGAGTCGGGGCGGTCGACCTTGTTGATGCAGAGGATGACGGGCATCTTCGCGGCGAGCGCCTTGCGCAGCACGAAGCGCGTCTGCGGCAGCGGGCCCTCGGAGGCATCGACGAGCAGCACGACGCCGTCGACCATGGACAGGCCGCGCTCGACCTCGCCGCCGAAGTCGGCGTGGCCGGGGGTGTCGATGATGTTGATGGTGACGCCGTCGGTCAGGCCGCGGTCGAGGGCCGCCTTGCCCGTGTAGTGCACCGCGGTGTTCTTGGCGAGGATGGTGATGCCCTTCTCGCGCTCGAGGTCACCGGAGTCCATCGCCCGCTCGTCGACGTGCTGGTGCTCACCGAACGCGCCGGACTGCCAGAGCATCTTGTCGACGAGGGTGGTCTTGCCGTGGTCGACGTGAGCGACGATGGCGACGTTGCGGATGTCCGCGCGGGTCTTCATGGGCATGAGGTTCAGTCTCTCAGGGTTTTATGGGTGCTTCGGACCACGTCGTCGTGGGCGGTGATGCAGGTGGGTGGTGCGGCAGGCCGGTCGTGCGGCAATTGGGTCGTGCTCGGTCAGTCGGGCCGGTGCCGCCGGAGCAGGGTCTCCAGGGTCTCGACGATCGGCAGGTCGGCGGGCAGCCAGGCGACGGCGCGCAGGTCATCGAGCGGCAGCCAGCGCAGCTCGTCGTGGTCCTCGATGGGCGCCGGGTCGCCGTCGACCACCTCGGCGAGCCACACCAGCATCTCGTACCGGTCGCCGAGGGGCCAGGTGGAGCCTGGGCGCGGCCCGGGCACGTGCGCGCCGAGCCGGATGCGCACGCCCAGCTCCTCGAGCACCTCTCGGTGCAGGGCCGACAGCGGCGACTCGCCGTCGTCCACCTTCCCGCCCGGCAGCTCCCAGCCGCCGGCCAGGGCCGACGGCTCGGTGCGCCGCGCCGAGAGCAGCCGGGTCGGCCGCTCGAGGTCGTCGACGATGGCCGCCCCGACGACGAGGCGGACCGGGGTGCGGGAGTCGGCGGTCATGGCGTCGTCGATGGTGCCACAGGTGGGGGCCAGGCACGGCACCGAGCGGGCGGACGGCATACGTCGGCGGTTTTACTGGAGGGCATGGCACGACGACTCACCGACGAGGAGATCGAGCGCCAGCTCGGCGACCTGCCCGACTGGCGCCGCGACGGCGACACCATCCGCGCCTCGTTCGAGGCCCCGGACTTCCTGGCGGGCATCGCCCTCGTGCAGGACGTGGCGGCAGCGGCGGAGACCATGGACCACCACCCCGACATCGACATCCGCTGGCGCACCGTCACCTTCGCGCTCTCGACGCACTCCGAGGGCGGGCTCACCCAGCTCGACGTCGAGCTGGCCCACCAGATCAGCCAGGAGGCGGCTCGCCGAGGGTCGCGCGCGACGTGACTTAGGATCGCCTCATGCGATCGCACTCACGGTCCGGCTCGCGTCGCGAGTCACAGGAGGGCCATAGTCCCTGGCCGGACCACGTCCGGCCGCCCCTGACCCGCCACCCGCTCACCGGGGTGGTGAACGCGTGAGCACCGCCCTCGGCATCGCCCTGGGCATCGCCCTGATCCTCGCCCTGACGGCCGCCACCGGCTACTTCGTGGCACAGGAGTTCGCCTACGTCGCCGTCGACCGCAACGCCCTGGCGCAGTTGGCCGCCGAGGGCGACGAGCCCGCCCGACGCGCGCTCACCGTCACCTCGCAGCTGTCCTTCACCCTCTCGGCCGCCCAGTTCGGGATCACCGTCACCGCGCTGCTCGTCGGCTACGTCTCCGAGCCGCTCGTCGGCGCCGGTCTCGCCGACCTGCTCGACCCCTCCGTGCCGTATGCCGCCCGGCTGAGCGTGTCGGTCACCGCCGTGCTCGTCTTCTCGACCGTCGTGCAGATGGTGCTCGGCGAGCTGGCCCCCAAGAACTACGCGATCGCCCGCACGGTCCCGCTGGCCCGGGCCCTCAGCCGCTCGACCCTGGTCTACCTCACCATCGCCGGACCCCTCGTGCGGCTCTTCGACCGCGCCTCGACCGCGCTGCTGCGCAAGGTCGGCATCGAACCGGTCGAGGAGCTCGAGCAGGGGGCCACCGCCGAGGACCTCACCCGCATCATCGACGAGTCGCACGCCGGCGGCCTGCTCGACGACGACCTGTCCGAGGTGCTCGAGGGAGGCCTGCGCTTCCGCGAGCTCGACGCCGGCGACGTCATGACGCCTCGCGTCCGCGTCACGACCGTCCGCTCCGACGCGCCCGTGACGCAGCTCGTCGACCTGCTCGACACCGGCTGGTCCCGATTCCCCGTCACCGGCCGTGACGGGGACGACATCGTCGGCGTCGCAGGCCTCCCCGAGCTGCTGTCCGTGTCGCCCGAGCTGAGGTCGGTGACCTCTGTGGGAGCCGTGGCCGCCGAGGCGACCGTCGTTCCCACGAGCGCACCACTCCCCCGGGTCCTCGAGCAGCTGCGCGCCGACCACCGGCAGCTGGCCGTCGTCGTCGACGAGCACGGCGGCTTCGCCGGCGTCGTGACGTTCGAGGACCTGGCCGAGGAGGTCGTCGGCGAGATCCTCGACGAGGACGACGTGGCGTCCCCGGGCGTCGTCGAGAGCGGTCCCGACTGCTGGCTCGTGCCCGGGCACCTGCGTCTGGACGAGCTCGACACCGCCACCGAGCTGCGCCTGACGAGCAACGACAGCCACTCGACCGTGAGCGGCCTGGTCCTCGAGCGTCTCGGCCGCACCGCAGTCGTCGGCGACGAGGTCGTCGTCGAGGCCGTGCGTGAGGTCGTGTCCGAGGTCCGGGCCGTCGAGCGCGTCACCGGCGACGACGAGCCCGAGGGCCGGCACGAGCCCGTGTCGGTGCGCCTCACCGTCGACACCGTCGAGCGTCACGTCCCCTCGCTCGTGCGCGTGACGCTCACCGCCCTGACTGCAGCGCCGGAGGCCCGCCGATGACCACCGCCCTGCTCGTGTCCGTCGTCCTGCTCGTGCTCAACGCCTTCTTCGTCGCGGCCGAGTTCGCCCTCGTCGCCAGCAAGCGGCACCGCCTCGAGGACCTCGCCGACCGCGGCAGCACCGCCGCCCGCGCGGCCGTGCGCGGCAGTCGCGAGCTCTCGCTCATGCTCGCCGGCGCCCAGCTCGGCATCACCCTGTGCACCCTCGGCCTCGGGTCGCTGGCGAAGCCGGCCGTCGCGGAGCTGCTCACCCCGGTGTTCACCGTGGCCCGGGTGCCCGACGCGGCCGCATACGTCATCTCCGTCGTGCTCGCCGTGGGCATCGTCGTCTTCCTCCACATGGTCGTCGGGGAGATGGCGCCGAAGTCGTGGGCCATCGCCCACCCGGAGCGCTCGGCGGTGCTGCTGGCGCTGCCCTTCCGCGCCTTCACCTGGCTGATGCGGCCGGCGCTGCGGCTGCTCAACGCGCTCGCCAACGGCTGCCTGAAGCTCCTCGGCGTGACGCCGCAGGACGAGCTCGGACAGGTGCACGGGCCCAAGGAGCTGCAGCTGCTCATCGCCAGCTCCAAGGACCACGGCACGCTCGCCGAGCCCGAGCACCGCGTCCTGGCCGGCGCCATCGACCTCGACACGACACCCGTCTCCGAGCTGCTCGTCCCCATGGAACGGGCCGTCGGGGTCGAGGCCGCGGTGAGCTGCGCCGACGCCGAGGCGGTCTCCCGCGAGACCGGTCGCTCCCGGCTGGTCGTCCGCGACGGCGGGCGGCCCGTGGGAGTGGTGCACGTCCGCGACGTGGTGCGGGCCCGGCCCGGCACCCCCGTCTCCGCGGTCGCGACGCCGGCCCTGCACGTCGACGCGACGCTGTCTCTGCTCGACGCCCTGTCACTGATGCGGCGCGAGCACGCGCAGCTCGTGCTCGTCGACGGGCCGACGGGGCCGACGGGGCCGACGGGGCCGACGGGGCCGACGGGGCCGCTCGGCCTCGTCACCATGGAGGACCTGCTCGAGCAGGTCCTCGGCCGGTTCGACGACGAGACGGACGCCTGACGGGCAGTCAGGCGACGGGCCGGGAGGCGACGGGCGAACCTCCTGTTCCGGACACCCCGACACCGGAATATCTCCGGCGAGTCACGATTCGGCCAACTTGGTTGCCCGCCGTGTCGGGCCACTGAATGATGGGGCCCGCGGCCGTGGGGGCGGTAGTTTGCGGCTGCCGCAGAAGCAATGACGGACGGCCGACCCGTGCCCCCGGCATCGACCACGACCCGGAGGTGGCGCATTCATGAGCACTCCCCTTGAGCTCGAGCCCGGCGCGGCCACCGCGCAACCGGAGTCGGTGGTCCGGGGCGAGAAGCGCATCGAGGGACGCTCGCTCGGCCAGATCGCCTGGTCACGCCTCAAGCGCGACAAGGTCGCCCTCGGCGGTGGCATCTTCGTGCTGTTCCTCATCGTCGTCGCCGTCGCCGCACCCCTCATCGTCGGCGTGCTCGGCCACCCGCCGAACGACTTCCACCAGGAGCTGATCGACCCCAACACGCAGATCCCGATCGGCCCCTATGGCGGCATGTCGTGGGACTTCCTCTACGGGCTCGAGCCGGTCAACGGCCGCGACATCTTCAGCCGCGTCATCTACGGCTCGCAGATCTCGCTGCTCATCGCCTTCCTCGCCACGCTGCTCTCCGTCGTCATCGGCACGGTCCTCGGCGTCGTCGCGGCCTACTTCGGTGGCGTCGTCGACACCATCGTCAGTCGCACGATGGACGTCTTCCTCGCCTTCCCGCTGCTCGTCTTCGCGCTCGCCCTGGCCGGCGTCGTGCCCGACGAGGCCTTCGGGCTCAAGGGCGACTCCCTGCGCATCGCCGTGATCATCTTCATCATCGGCTTCTTCAACTGGCCCTACATCGGCCGCATCATCCGCGGCCAGACCCTGTCGCTGCGCGAGCGCGAGTTCGTCGACGCGGCCCGCAGCCTCGGGGCGCGCACCCCGTACGTCCTGTTCAAGGAGCTGCTGCCCAACCTCGTCGCGCCGATCCTCGTGTACGCGACGCTGCTGATTCCCAGCAACATCCTCTTCGAGGCGGGTCTCTCGTTCCTCGGTGTCGGCGTCCAGGCCCCTCGGGCCACCTGGGGAGGCATGCTCTCCGACGCGGCCCAGTGGTACCAGATCGACCCGTGGTTCATGGTGTGGCCCGGCCTCGCGATCTTCGTGACGGTCCTGGCCTTCAACCTCTTCGGGGACGGTCTTCGTGACGCCCTCGACCCGCGGTCGCGGTAACCACCGCACCCGCATCCCGTGAGAGAAGGAGCGCATCCAGTCATGAAGAACACACGCGTGATGGCGGTCGCGACCGCGGCCGTCCTCGCCCTGGGTCTGTCTGCCTGCGCCGGCAGCCAGACCCCGGGCACCTCCCCGAGCGGCGGCGGCGGTGGGGGTGGCGCTGGTGCGGCGCCGGCCGCCGATGCAGCCCTGAACTCGATCGTCCGACCCTCCGACAAGAAGGGCGGCACGCTCCGCTTCGGCATCACCAGCGACTGGGACTCGGTCGACACCGGTGACACCTACTACGGCCTCTCGTGGGACTTCCTGCGCAACTACGCCCGCACCCTCGTGGCCTTCAAGGCGGCCCCGGGCAACCAGGGCAACGAGCTCGTCGGCGACCTCGCCACCGGCCTCGGCAAGCCGAGCGCCGACAACAAGACGTGGACGTACACCCTTCGCGACGGCATCAAGTTCGAGGACGGCACGCCGATCACGAGCAAGGACATCAAGTACGCCGTCGCGCGCCAGCTCGACAAGAACACGTTCCCCAACGGGCCGACGTACTTCAACGACTTCCTGGCCAACGTGCCGGCGAACTACTCGGTCTACAAGGACAAGAACCTCGCCGACCTCAAGGCGATCGACACGCCCGACGACAAGACGATCGTCTTCCACCTGAACAAGCCGTTCGCCGGCTTCGACTACTTCGCGCAGCTGCCCGCCACCTCCCCGGTGCCGGCGGCCAAGGACACGGGCACGAAGTACAAGGAGCACGTCATCGCCTCCGGCCCGTACAAGTTCTCCGTCTATCAGCCGGGCAAGCGCATCGAGCTGGTGCGCAACGACCAGTACGACCCGAAGAGCGACCCGGACAGCGGCCGCAAGGCGCTGCCCGACAAGATCACCGTCGAGATCGGCGTCAACGCGACCGACCTCGACAACCGCCTCATGGCCGGTGACCTCGACATCGACCTCGCCGGCACGGGCGTCCAGGCCCAGGCGCAGGGCAAGATCCTCGCCGACCCGACCCTCAAGGCCAAGACCGACGACGTCGTCAGCGCGCGCACGAGCTACACGCAGATCAACAGCGACGTGCCGCCGTTCAACAACATCGACTGCCGCAAGGCCGTCATCTTCGCCTACGACAAGACGGGCTACCAGCGCGCCTACGGCGGCAACATCGGTGCCGACATCGCCACCGGCCTGCTGCCCCCGGTCGTCCCGGGCTTCCAGGAGCAGGACCTCTACAACGCCAAGTCCAAGCCGCAGGGCGACGTGGAGTCCGCCAAGGCCGAGCTCGCCAAGTGCGGTCAGCCCAACGGCTTCGAGACCAACATCTCCTACCGGCCCGAGCGCCCGAAGGAGAAGGCGGCCGCCGAGTCGATGCAGCAGGCTCTCGCCAAGGTCGGCATCAAGGCCAGCCTGAAGGGCTACCCGCAGGGTGACTACTTCAAGCTGTACGCCGGCAAGCCGGACTTCGCCAAGGCCAACGGCCTGGGCCTGATGGTGATGAGCTGGGGCGCCGACTGGCCCGACGGCTTCGGCTTCCTCCAGCAGATCGTCGACAGCCGCGTCATCCGTCCGGCCGGCAACACCAACCTCGGCATCAAGCTTCCCGAGGTGGACAAGCTGATGGACCAGGCGCTGCAGGAGAACGACAAGACCAAGCGTGAGGCCATCTGGGGCCAGATCGACAAGGTCGTCATGGAGAACGCCGAGGTGATCCCGGGCATCTGGAACAAGGCCCTGCTGTTCCGCCCCGACACCGTCTCGAACATCTTCGTCAACAACGGCTACTCGTACTACGACTACGCCGCGGCGGGCGTCACCAACCCGTGACCCCCGGGTCCCGGTGCCAGGCGGGGGGGCCCCCCGCCCCCGGCCCCCCCCCCCCCCCCCCCCCCGAAAGAAGCGGGAGACCCACC